>JAXMAZ010000003.1:0-433133 GCA_046350115.1 Gemmataceae bacterium | reverse complement strand
ATGACGGTGCCGTGCCCTCTATCTACATCACGGCCACGGGCCGGAAGCACCCGTGGCCGTGACACCAACACTGGAGACGGCAGGAACCAGAAACCGCCGTCCACCTTCATCTTTTCCAACACACCCGTACCTACGTCACGTGCCGCCAGATCCTCCCCGACCGGATCGCCAGCACCGTGCTCCGAGCGATCCCGAACATCGCCGCCGTCCGCCGGCAACCCACCAACCCCGTGGTCGCCCGGATCGCCCGCACGTCCTGCTCCGTCAACTTGCTCGCCCCGTTCAACTCCCCCCTGCCGTGGTCCGGGTGCTTATCCAGGTAGGCCCTCGTGTTCTCGTGCGTCGTCATCCACCTCAGGTTCGTCGCCGCGTTGTGGCTCCTGTCCTCATCCTTGTGGTCCACCTCGTGTTTCTGAGAGGGTTGGGGCGGCAAGAAGGCAGCGGCGACCAGGCGGTGGATGTACCGGACGGTCGGCCGCCCCTTGCTCCCCTCCTTGTAGAGTGAGACCCGCATGAACCTGGCTCCCCTGCGGACCTTGGACCAGACGGGCTTTAAGGCCCGCTTGCCGTTCACGTGGGAGTAGACGGTGCCGTCCCTGGCGATCGTGTACCGGCCCTCGTAGCCGGGGATGTCCTTCTCGAACGGTCGCTTGCTCACGGCTGGCTCCCTGGAGGTCAAATGTTCGGAGTATTTTTGCTCGAACATTTGACCCTTTCGGGTTCCGCCGGTCCCCTGGGGTCCCGCTAGACGAGCCGGGCGGACTCCATGGAGGTCTGGTATTCCTTGGCGAGGTACGGGCCTGGGCCGAGCCGCTCGATCGCCTGCACTCGGCCATACTTCCGGGGCGTCGGGTCGTCTCGCCAGTGCCGGCACAGCCGCCGGAGGGCCGCCTCCAACTGGTCGAACGCAGCCGGGTCCGCCAGTTCCACGCAGACGCCGTCCCCGGCGGCCTCCATTAGTCGGTACACGCGAACGCAGTCCGCGTAGATCTCGACGTTCGTGATCCAGGGCCGCTCGCCGCGGGTGAGGGTATCGTGTCCGGCGATCTCCAGTACGCGGTGCCCGCCGATGCTCAGCATGTCCACAGAGGTCAGGTCCCAGACGGCTGCGGTCGGGTCGAGCCGGGGCACGACCTCGCAGACGAAGTCGGTGACGGCCCCGTGGATCGATTCGGTCAGTGTCATCGGGCCACCTCTTTCTGCCGTAGGAACCAGCGGAGCGGGTCGGCGAAGAACCGCTGGAGTCGGCCCACCTCGCTGGGGTGGAAGGGGCGGAGCCGGCGGGGCCTGGCCCCGATCCCGTCGGCCGTGGCCAGGACGCTCCACTTGCCCGACGGCTCCAGGGTGAAGCCCAGCACGACCTCCCCGTCCCATCCGGTCCAGCGGCCGGTCACGTGGATGGCCTGGTGGGTGGGGTAGTGGGTGATCGTGGCGGTGTCGGGTGCGAGGGCCTTGATGACGGTCAGCATCTGGCACATCAGCAGGCCCCCTGGTCGGTGTCGATGGGTTGGCAGCGGCGGCGGAGGGCGTTGGCGACTAACTCGCGGGCGTAGGAGTCCCGGTAGCCGATCTCCGCAGTGTCGTTCTCCTCGCCGACCCGTCGAATCACGACCGACCCGGCTCCGACCATCACGAGAACCTGCCGGCGTTCGCCCAGCTTCACCAGCAGCAGGTCGGAGTGGGCCTCCTCAACGTTCGCCTCTGGGGCGATCTCGCCCAGCAGGCGACGGACGGTCGCCTGCATCGTCACCTGTAGGGCGGTGCGGTCGCCCCGCAGCCGCTTGAAGGTCTTCACGTAACCGGCCATGTTCTGGGCGGCCATCTGGGCGACTTCCAGCACGAACGGATCGTCCGCGTGCGGTCGCAGAAGGGTCTCGCAGTCCGACACCTCGCCTACGAGGCGGCCGAGTCGTTCGGTCAGTTCGGTCTTGTCCATCGGTGAGTCCTCGAAGCTGTTGAGATCGAAAGCCCCGGCGGACAGTCCGCCGGGGCGAAGGGTCGTCACTCCGCCGTCATGGCGAGCAGTTCGTCCGACACTGACTCCGTCGGCTGCGTCGAGAAGTGGCCGGCCATGACCTCGGCGATCTCGGCCTGCTTCTGGGCCAGCATCACCTCCTTCTCAGCCTTCCGCCGCTCGGCCGCCGGTGGGGCGACCGCGGCCTTGGGAGCGGCCGGCGGCGGAGCAGCCCGGAACGAGTCGTGCGGCGGCAGGGTCTCGACCGCCTCCACTAACTCTTCCCAGGGCAGGCCCACCGTGGCCGCGATCTGGTCGTTGCTCCACCCCAGCCGACGACCCGCCGCAATGGCCAGGTCCGCGTTATCGAAGCTGGGCGAATAAGCCCCGCCGCCCCGGTGCCGGTGCAAGCCCAAACCGTCGCCGGAGCGTCCACAGCCCAGATAGGTGGGGATCACGCTGTACCGCTGGTCGTACACTGCCGCGAGGGTCGGCCGCACCTGCTTGATCGAGTCCATTGTGATGGGGCTGCCGGACATGCACAGTTCCAGCACGCCGGGGACAATCTCGGCGGTCAGTTCCTGGGCCGTCATCTTCCGCTTGCCGCCCCCTGGGCTGGGTGCGGCCTTCGCTGTCGAACCGATCTTCATAACAGACCTCGAAAGGGTTGAGTGAACAAAGGCCCGGCGGCCGACCCCGCACGAGCGTGAGGCTCCCCGCCGCATGGGCGTGAAGCTCCCCGCGACACTCCGGTGGGCCGGGGTCGGGTCGGGTTCGGGTTGTGTCTGCGGTCGTGTCAGCGGAGCAGTTGCTCGACCGCTTTGCGGCCGGCGAGTCGCAGCCGACTCCAGTTGACCAGCCGGTATCGCCGCCCGCGGGGCGAGAAGCGGAGCCGCGACCCGATAGCCGGGTAGCCGGAGTCTTCAAGCCGAAAGCGGTAGGTGATCCGCCGCTCCCGGCGGCCGGTGGTGGTGTTCGTCGTGTACCGATGGACCCCGACCAGCTTCAGCCAGACGGTGATCGTGGGCAGCCGGCCCGGCTCCTCCACGCCTTTCACGTCGTCGGCTTCGAGACTGAACTTGGCCCACTGGACCGCGTACTCGATCGAGCGGTTGTCGATGCCGTCTCGAAGACGCGGCCGGAACTCGAACACCTTCTCGGTGCTCACGTGACCTCCAGTGTTGAAGGCCCGGCGGACTGCCCGCCGGGCGTGAAGCTGCCCGCGACACCCCGGTGGGCCGGGGGTCGTGTCGGGTTCGGGTTACAGCACGCTCAGCTAAAGAAGGCCCTGACCACCTGCCGGCACGCGAGCCGGAGGCGGTCAGCGTTGACCAGCCGCAGACGCCCCACCTCGGCCGAGTAGTCGATCCAGTCGTCGATCTGCGGTCGGCCCGAATCGTCGAGCGGCACCGTCAGCGACCACTCCGTCTGGTGGCGGCCAATCAGGGCGGACCGGCAGTACCGATCGACGCAGACGAGCCGCAAGAACACGCTCAGGGTCGGCAGCCGACCTGGCTCCTCAATGCCCCGCACGTTGAATCTGATGGCCGCAAACTTGACCGCGAACTCGTCCGAGTCGTTCTTGACATCGAATCGCAGACGCGGCCGAAAGTCGAGACACTGAGCGATGCTCACGTCGCCTCCACGCACGCCATGACCCGTCCGGGACGGAGCCAGGCTGTGAACGAACCCCCGCCGACCAGGGCCGCAACGCGGACCAGGACGGACCGGAACCGGGAGCGGACGAGGACCCCCAGGGGGACCAGCCGCAGCCAAATGACCAACAGGTTGAGTGGGCAGAGGAGATGCGGGGTGCCAATGCCCGCGGGTGCCGGGGACCCGTGAGGTCCGCCGCCGACCCACCCAGACGCCACCAGGGGATCGGTATCGCTAGAAGGCTGTCCGCCCGGTGCACACGGCAACCGCCGTGACCGGAAGGACTCGCCTGACCGGGCTGCCCGCCCGCATCAGACACCTCAAGAATAACCAGCCTACCGGGCGAGTCAAGAAAAAGTGGAGCCGACCTGACCCTCTCTGTCGCCCCGGTGTCGAGAAAATCGACAGGCAAGGTCACTCTCTCGATCGCTCGATAGAATAAGAATCTTGCGTCCGATCGAGCAAAGTGATAAAATAATCTTACCGGGGTTCTTCCGATCCCGGCGGTCCCCCCGACACCGGAGACGACAGTGACCACGATCCAGCAACTGATCGACGCGAACGGCGGCCTCGCGGACGGCCAGACCCTCACCGTCCACGTGACCGGCTACAACCCGCTCATCATCGAGCGGGACGGCAACGAGATCTCGGTCGGCTTCTACGCCACCGACGCGGACGGCGAGATGCACGCCGACCCCGCCGTCAACTTCCAGGTCCGCGGCAAGGTCTGGACCCCGGTCAGCATGGTGATCGGCGACCGGGTCATCAACCAGCCCGCCTACCTGCGGCGGTTCTGCCGCGACTGGGACCAGCAACTCGCCGCCGACGAGTTCGCCACCGCCACCGCCCAGTAAGGGAGGGCTGACCATGCGACTGCTCCAGGCAGACCCGGCCGGCCTACTCGGTGGCACCCTGGTCCTCGACCGCAAGACCAGCGTCCACTTCGGCCAGGACTTCGGCCCCGTCCTGGTCGTCGAGCGATCGAACGGCCAGTTCGAGGTGATCCCCGCCGCCGACGAGCGGCACCCTATCGTCCCCCGCTTCCAACTCGGCCTGGAGAGGGCCGAGGCCCGCCGGATGACCCGCCAGCAGCGTGCCCACTGGGACCGCCTGCTCGTTGACCACAAACCTCAACCGACCGCCACCACCCCGGAGACCGAGACCATGCCCGCCACCGCCACCGCCAAGAAGAGCCGCAAGCCCGCCACCGAAAAGAAAGGCAAGAAGGCCCCGGCCCGCCGCGACGGCTCCCGGCTCGTCCACACGCCGGAAGAGAAAGAGTTGATGGCCAAGTACCCGCACCTGACCAGCCTCCAGCCCGACACCCTGATGGCCGGTCGCGAGGGCTGGGGCCACAAGAAGACCTTCATCGTGAAGTGCCCGATCTGTGAGGCGGCCGGCACTGAGACCCTGCGGATCGTCGCCACCAGTGACGCCCAGTGGCTGACGAGTGCCTACTGCAAGGACTGCGGGAAGGACCTCAAGCGGGCGGCCAAGGCCGCGGACAAGGCGAACACCCCGAAGGCCAAGTAACCCCCTCCCCTGCCCCTCCAACAGCCCGGCCCTTGGCCGGGCTTTTTTCGTGGAGTTAAGCGATGGACACGGTGAAGGTCATCATCGAGCAGCACGGCGGGCTAGCCCGGCTCAAGTTCAACCCGATCAAGGTTGTGAACCCGCCGTTCATGGACCTGTGCATCGAGTACGTCGGCTGCGAGTACGGCGGGCTGTGCGTCAGCGTGGCCCACTACTACGAGCAGAATGGCGACCTCGTAGCGGACCCGGAGGTCGTGATCCTGGTGAAGGACGACACCTGGACCCCGATCCAGTACAGCCAGCCCGGCATGGGGGTCTTCTACCAGGCCATGTACACGGGCGAGGACGGCAAGGTCATGGTCCGCCCCCAGATGATGAAAGAGCTAGCCCGTTTCTGCTCGATGTGGAGCCGAAATCTAAGGTCTCAGGGTTTTATCAAGTCACTGTGAGAATAACCCACAGCCAGTCCCCGCCGGGGCGAGCAGGACGCTCGCCTCGTTTTCGTATGTGACCTACACTCCCGAAGGAGACCCCCATGATCGACCTAACCGGTACCGGTGCCGCCTACCTTCGCGTGAGCACCCAGGACCAGGATACCAGCCATCAGCGGACCGCGATCCTGGACTGGCTCGCCAAGCACGGCGGCCGGATCGCCCCCACCAACTGGCTGGAGGACATCAACTGGTCGCGGACCGAGGACGAGTCCCGCCCCTCCTTCCAGCGGCTCCTCTCCCTGGTGGACCGCCGCAAAATCCAGTGGATCGCCGTCTTCGCCCTCGACCGCTTCGCCGCCTCGACCCCGCTCCAGCAGATGCGGTACCTGGCCCAGCTTGAGTACGCGGGCTGCCGGCTCTACAGCGTCACCGACGAGGCCCTCGGCAACCTCGCCAGTTCCGAGCTAATCCCGCTCCTGACCGGGGCCATGAAGTCCTCGCAGTCCGTGACCGAGGTTCACGAGAAGTCGAAACGGTCGGTCGCCGGACTCGTCGAGCACGTCGGCCGGCCGATCGGCTCCGACATCCCCTACGCCTTCGACAAGGCCAGCATCGGGCGTGACGGCCGGGAAAAGTGGCGACTGATCCTCGACGGCTACGAGCGAGACTCCCAGGGACGGCTCGCCTACGAGCGGAACCCCGACGGCAGCTACCGGCTCACCGAGCGGGGCGGCAACAGAATCCCGATCCCGCTGCGGACCCGGCTGTGGCGGAACGGCCAGACCGACCAGTACCGCGGCTACGGCCACTCCCCGTCCCCGGACGAGGGGGACTCCTGGGTGCTGGTGCCGTCGGTCCGACAGGACCGGATTGAGGCGGTGCGGCTCGCCTTCCAGTGGTGGACCACCGAGCCGATCACCCTGCAGGAGATCGCCGACCGCCTCAACAATCACCCGCAGATCAAGGCCCCGCCCACCGAGATCGGCCGCTTCTACGACCGGTTCATCCAGGGCTGGTTCCGCTCGACCCTCTACGGCTACGGTTACCAGGCGAGGGCGACCGTCTCCCTGGCCAAGCATTTCCGCCCGGTCGGCGGCGAGGCCACGCCCGTCGAGCGGAAGCCGGGTGCCAAGGTCAAGTCGATCATCAACCCTCGCACCAACTGGGTCACCCCCGCCGACCCCTCCCGCTTCGAGGGGAACCGGATCGTCAGCCCGGAGACCTGGGAGAAAGCCTGGGACCGGCTCACCAGCAAGAAGGGACAGCGGCCGGCCCCGAAGAAGGACGATTACTGGCTCAGCGGCGTCCTCCGCTGCGGCGAGTGTGGAGCCTGCCTCCGCGGTTACTCCCGCCGCGGGCGGACACCCCGGCTCGGCTACGCCTGCCCCGGCTACTTCCACAAGCGGCGAGCGAAGGGGCCGAAGCCCTGCCGTATGAACTACATCGACGCGGCGGTGATCGACAGTGTCGTGACCCGCTGGCTTGACGAGTCCCTGGTGAAGCTCGAAGGTCTGGACGCGGCCGAGGCCGGCCGCCTGCTGGACTGGGCGGAGGCGGCCGAGGAGCACTCGCTGTCGGACCTTCTGCCGGATCACCCCTACGGCCACGCGGCGGCGATCCACGAGAAGGCGATGACCGACTACGTGAGGGCCTTCTACGAGATCTGGCTGGCGACCCGCAGCCAGAACCGCTCGAAGGAGCCGCTGACCGCAAAGCGGATGGCGAAGCTCTACGCCGAGGGGAACCGGGGCCGGCTGGCGAAGGTGCACCGCGAGCTTGAGGAGGCCCGGTCGGACTATGACACGATGGTCGAGAACTACAGCCGGGCGAAGTCGGACCTGCTGCGGTCGCGGCTGGAGGTCCAGCTAGCGATGCAGGAGGTGAAGATCCGGGAACTGGAGGCGAAGGCGGTGCCGCTCGACCAGAAGCTGACCGCGGCGAGGGAGGCGGTGGAGAAGGCTCGGTTGACGATGGAGGAGGTGCGGCGGCAGGTGACGGCTGGGCGGTCGCTGCGGGATCGGGCGGTGGCGATCAAGCGGGTGGTGCAGGAGATCGTGGTTTACTATGAGGACGGGCCGACGCGGCGGGGCCGGCTACTGGCTTCGCCGAAGGGGGTGGTGGTGGTCCCGCAGGGTGCGTTGGCGGGTGCGAGGGCGGAGGGGACGGGGTTCGTGCTTGCGGCCCTGGCTGGTTCTCAAGGGAGTAGACCGTTACCCCAGTGCCAGAACCAGTGCCAGGTGTAGTGCAGGGTGTTGGTGCGGAACGGCCGCCGCGGGACCGGCCCTTGCCATAGGTCGTAGTCCAGCCCGGCCGGCGGAGGCCCCTCTTTGCCGTTCCCGATGGACGCCCGGTCGTTGGTGTACCACCCCTGGGCGAAGTAGACCCGGCCGATCACCCCGTCGTGCAGCTTGGCGACCGCCTCCTGGATGCCCGGGTAGCTCCGTCGCTGGGTGCCGACCTGCACCCGCCGGTCGTGCTTACGGGCAGCCTCGACCATCAGCTCCGCCTCCCGGGCGGTGTGGCTGCACGGCTTCTCGACGTACACGTGCTTGCCGGCCGCGCACGCCAGGATGGTCGCCGGGCCGTGCCAGTGGTTCGGGGCGGCGCACACCAGCGCGTCCACCGCCTTGTCGTCCAGGATGCGGCGGAAGTCGCCGACCGCCTTCGGCTGGGACTTGCCCCCCTTCCCCACCGCCGCGGCCGCCGCGTTCACCCGCTTCTCGTCCGGGTCGCAGACGTACGCCACCTCGACGTTGGGCAGGCCGGCGAACGTCTTCGCCAGGGACGTGCCCCGGCCGCCGGCGCCCATGACGCCGACCACGACTTTGTCCGACGGGGCGGCCCAGACGGTCGCCGGCAGAGCGGCGGCGGTCGCCCCGAGGAAGGTGCGACGGGAGACGGAGGACATCGGCTTGCTCCGGAGGTGGCGGGGTGGCGGGTGTCGCCGACTGTACCAGCGCGGCCGGCTGCTGCCAACCGACCGCTTTACCCGGCCCGCCGGCCGGTGTACCCTGTGGGCACACGTCCCCACGGAGGCCGGCCGATGAGCGTCGAAGTCACCCCGGAAGTGCGGCAGACCCGGATGAAGGAGTTCATGCAACTGTTGCCGCTGACGATCGAGCTGGCCGGCCTGCCGAAGTCCGGCCCCGACCGGCTGTTCACCAGCGACCAGATGGAGGCCCGGGCGCTGTCGATCCGCATGGCCTACAAGCTGGCCCGGACCATGCTCAAGGAGGTCGGCGAGAACGGGGTCTGACCGGCTCAGCCTTTCACCGCGAACGCCGTGGCCGTGGCGAACGTCCGGCAGTGGGCCATCGCCAGCCGGACGCCCTTCACCGCCCGGGCGTCGAGCACCGCACGGGTCGCGCCTGTGACGACGACAACAGGCTCGACCGGGTTATCCAACTGCACCTCGACGTCGGTCCAGGCGACCCCTTTCTTCCACGTCATCCCGAGGCTGCGGAACACCGCCTCCTTGGCCGCCCACACGGCCGCGTAGTGCTCAGTGCTCTTGGCCCGGTCACGGCAGAAGGCCAGCTCCCGCGGGGTGTACACCTGGTTGAGAAACGCCTCCCCGTGCCGGTCGATCAGCTTCCGCACCCGCAGACAGTCCACGACCTGCGTCCCCAGCCCGGCGATGTCCATCGGCCCCCCTCGCGGCTGAACTTCGTCCGCCGCCCGCCCCGCGGTAGAATCACCCTGTCATTGTCGCACCCCGCCGGAAGGAGTCCATCGGCATGCCGGACCTGCTGTCCGACCTGACCCCCGCCCAACAGTCGGCCGTCACCCACGGCGAGGGGCCGCTCCTCATCCTGGCCGGGGCCGGATCGGGCAAGACCCGGGTCATCACCCGCCGCGTCGCCCACCTGCTCCAGACGGGCGTCAAGCCGTGGAGCATCCTGGCCATCACCTTCACCAACAAGGCCGCCGGGGAGATGAAGAACCGGGTGGAGCAGCTCGTCCCCGGGAACAAGGTGTGGGTGAGCACCTTCCACAGCCTCGGCGCCCGGCTGCTGCGGCAGTACGCCGACCGGCTGAACCTGGACCGCAACTTCACCATTTACGACGTGGACGACCGCAACCGGCTGGTCAAGGACGCTCTCGAATCGCTCGGGCTGGACAACGTGAAGTTCACCCCGGAGCGGGTGGCCGGGGCGATCAGCAAGGCGAAGAACCAGCTCCTCACCCCGAAGAAGTTCGAGGAGACGGCCCACGACTTCTTCTCGCAGACGGTGGCCCGGGTGTACCACGGGTACGAGAAGCGGCTGCGGGCGGCGAACGGGATGGACTTCGACGACCTGCTCTACCTGCCGGCCATGTTCCTGCGGCAGAACGAGGAGCTGCGGGCCGAGCTGGACGCCCGGTTCCGGTACGTGCTGATCGACGAGTACCAGGACACCAACAGCGCCCAATACGAGATCGCCCGCCGGCTGTCGCTGCACCACCCGAACCTGTGCGTGGTCGGAGACCCGGACCAATCCATCTATAAATGGAGAGGATCTGACATACGTAATATATTGGATTTCGAGCGCGACTTTCCGGCCGCGACCGTCATCACCCTCGAGCAGAACTACCGCAGCACGAAGTCGATCCTGCACGCGGCCAGCGTGCTCATCGACCACAACAAGCAGCGGAAGAAGAAGACGCTCGTCACCGAGAACCCGGACGGCGACCCGGTCCGGGTACTCACCTTCGACAACGGGCTGGACGAGGCCGAAGGCGTCGTCGTGCGGATCAAGGAGGCGGTGAAGCGGGGCATCTTCCGCTACCGGGACCACGCCATCTTCCTGCGGATCAATGCCCTCACCCGGTCGCTCGAATCCGCGTTCGTCAAACACGGCGTCCCGTTCCAGATCGTCAAGGGGCTGGCGTTCTTCGAGCGGAAGGAGAACCGGGACGTGCTGGCGTACCTGCGGCTGCTGGTCAACCCGCAGGACACGGTCAGCTTCCTGCGGGTGGTGAACGAGCCGCCGCGGGGCATCGGCAAGGTGTCGCTCGACCGGCTCCAGCGGTTCGCCGGCGACCAGGAGATCCCGTTACTCCAGGCCGCCGGACAGGTCCACCGGGTGCCGGACATCAAGGGGAAGGCGGCCGGCGGGCTGCGGGACTTCCACAAACTGATGATCGAGCTGCGGGCCGAGCTGGAGCAGCCGCCGCACGAGCTGATCCGCCTCGTCCTCGACCGCACCGGGTATCGCAAGATGCTGCTCGACTCGGCGGACGAGGAGGACGCCGACCGGCTGGCCAACATCGAGGAACTGGTGACGGCGGCCAAGCAGTTCTACGACGAGGACACGACCCGCACCCTGAGCGACTTCCTGGAGCAGATCACCCTCGCGTCCGACGTGGACGGCTGGGACGAGTCGGCCGACGGGGTGTCCGTAATGACCCTGCACGCGGCCAAGGGGCTGGAGTTCCCGGTGGTGTACATGCTGGCCTGCGAGCAGGGGCTGTTGCCGCACGAACGCAGCTTGAACAAAGAGGAGGACGTGGAGGAGGAGCGGCGGCTCTGTTTCGTCGGCATGACCCGGGCGATGAAGGAGCTGAACCTGTGCCACGCCCGGCTGCGGGAGTTCCGTGGGCAGTCGCTGTACGCGGTGCCGAGCATGTTTCTGGAGGAGCTGCCGCGGGAGGTGGAGCACGTCGATCTGGCGGCGGCTCTGAACACCGGACGGGCGGCGATCGAGCAGTGGCGGGCGAAGGCCGGCATCCCGGCGGCCAGCGTCGGCTACCCGGCCCGGCCGTCGCTGCCGCCGGTCAAGCCGGTCGGGGGGTCCGGCGGCGGGAACGACGACTATGCGGTCGGGGTGGTGGTGCAGCACGACGAGTACGGCATCGGCCAGATCAGCGACGTGAGCGGGTTCGGGGCACTGCGGAAGCTGAAGATCCGCTTCGCCGCCGCCGGGGAGAAGACCTTCGTCGCGGACAGGGTGAAGCTGAAGGTGGTGAAACGGAAGTGACACGCCGCCCACCGCGTCTCTAGAACAACCCGACTCACCCCGGGAGCCGCCCATGTTCACGCTCAGTGCGTTCGCCGACGAGATCAGCCCCGACCCCCGCGAGCAGGTCGCCGTGCTGAAGGCGTGCGGCGTCCGACACGTCGAGTTCCGGTCGATCCACAAGACGAACGTCCTCGCCCTGTCCGACGACCAACTCCGCGAGTTCAAGGCGCTGCTCGACGGCGAGGGGGTCAAGCTGTCGGCCATCGGCTCGCCGGTCGGCAAGGTGGCGATCGACTCGCCGTTCGAGTCGCACCTCGACCGGTTCAAGCGGGCCGTCGACCTGGCCCACCGGTTCGGCACCCCGAACGTCCGCGTGTTCAGCTACTACCCGCCGGCCGACACTCCGTTCAGCGGGGACTGGTCGCCGTACCGGGACGAGGTGATTCGCCGGATGCGGGCCAAAGCCGAACTAGCGGCGGCGGCCGGCGTCACCCTGTTCCACGAGAACGAGCACCGCATCTACGGCGACTCCCCTGAACGGGTGCTGGACGTGCTGAAGTCGGTGAACAGCCCGGCCCTCCGCGGCGCCTACGACGCGGCCAACTACGTCTACTGCGGGTACGACCCGGTGCAGGGCTGGGAGATGACCAAGGAGTACACCGCCCACCTGCACATCAAGGACTGGAAGGGGACCGGGGAGGAGTCGCACACCGGGGTGATCGCCGGCACCGGCGACGGCCGCATCCCGTACAGCATCGCGGACGCGGTGAAGCGGGGGTACACGGGGTTCGCGGTCATGGAGCCGCACCTCCGCGGCGGCGGGCCGACCGGCGGCGTAACCGGCCCGGACCTGTTTCCCTATGCCGTCGAGGCGTTCAAGCGGATCGTGGAGCGGGCCGGCGGGGCGTACAACTGACCCCATGCTGACTATTCACCTTCGCGTCAACGACGCCGCGACCGGCAAGCCGACGCCGGTCCGCCTGCGGATCACCGGACCGGACGGCACCCACTACGCGCCGTTCGGCCGGCTGACCGAGTTCGCCACCGGCAAGAACGAGGACGTCGGCGGGCACCTGCGGCTCGGCCCGGAGCGGTGGTGCTACATCGACGGGGCGTGTGAGGTCCGGCTCCCCGCCGGCGTGCCGCTTCGCGTTCAGGCGGCGAAGGGGCCGGAGTACCGCCCGCTCGACCAGACGGTCACGCTCGGCTCCGGGCAGATGGCCCTGCGGTTCGGGATCGAACGGTGGTCGGACGTGCGGGCCGACGGCTGGGTTCCGGGCGACGTCCGGGCGCACTTCCTCCCCCCGCACGCCGCCGCACTGGAGGCGGCGGCCGAAGACCTGAGCGTCGTCCACCTGCTCGCCCGCGCCCAGCCGTTGCCCTCGCCGGACGGGACCGCGTACCCGACCGTCGGCAACCTGCTCGCGTTCAGCGGCCAACAGCCCGCCCTGACGGCCGAAGGTCCGCTGGTCGCGGTGAACACGCTCAACGAGCACCCGGTCCTCGGCCGGGTCGGGCTGCTCCACTCCCACCGCCCCGTTTACCCGCTCACGTTCGGCGGACCGGACGACACCGACGACTGGTCGGTGTGCGCCTGGTGCGATCAGTGCCACCGGAAGGGCGGCCTGACCGTCTGGGCGGACCCGTTCACGGCGGCCTGCGGGGCGCCGGGCGGGGAAGCGCTGGTCGCGGCGTTGCTCGGCAAGATCGACGCCCTGGAATACGACGGCCGGCCCCGCCGCCAGCCGCTGCTGCCGATGTGGTATCGGCTCCTGAACGCCGGCGTCCGGGTGCCGCTGGTGGGCGGGAGTGGGAAGGAGTCGAACGCGTCCCCGCTCGGCACCCCGAGGACCTACGCCCACCTCCCCGCCGGCGAGCCGACGACCCTCGGCGGGTGGGCCGAGGCCGTGCGGGCGGGGCGGTGTTTCGTCACCACCGGCCCGCTCCTGGCGATGACGGTCAACGGGCATAGTTGCGGCGCCGTACTGCCCGTCGGGGGTGTCGAGCAACTGTCGGTTCGCGCCTCCGCCCGAAGCCTGCAGCCCTTCGATAAGTTGGAAGTCGTGGCGGACGGGCAGGTGGTCGCGGCAGCCGAGCCGACGACGTCTGACGGGACCACTAGTGCAGAGCTGGAGTTCAGCCACCCGGCCGGCGGGTCGGGGTGGATCGCCGCCCGCTGTGCCGGCGGGTCCGGGTCGCCAACACGCCAGGCCGTGTTCGCCCACACGTCCCCGGTGTACCTCCGGGCGACCGTAGAGTCCGGGCTGAGCAGCGACGCAGCGTCGGCCCTCCGCAGTGGTGTCGATGCCACTCGCGAGTGGGTGACGACGGTCGGCCGGTTCGCCGACCCACGGCGGAAGGCCGCCCTGATCGACCTGTGTGACCAGGCGCTGGCCGTCCTCGCCCGTGACCGGGGCGGCCTGTGAGTCCTGGGCGACGGCGATTGTGGGTCGGCCTCTGGCACGTCCGTGCGAAGGCCCGCCGGGTCTGGCGGGCGACCGGAATCTTCGGCCACCGGCGGCTGGTCCGGCCGCTGTTGTTCCCGGCCGGCCTGCTGTTAGTCGGCACGGTCGGCTACCCGCTCATCGAAGGGCCGCCGTGGACCCCGTTCGACGGCCTGTACATGACCGTCATCACCCTGTGCACCATCGGGTACGGGGAGACGCACCCCCTCTCGACGGCCGGCCGGGTGTTCACCATCTTCCTGTCGTTCGGCGGCATCTTCACCCTCGGCTACTTCGCCACCGAGGTGGTCCGGGCGGTGGTCAGCGGGGAACTTCAAGACCTGCTCGGGAGGCAGCGGATGGAGGAGGAACTGGCGGCCCTGAGCGGGCACACGGTGGTGTGCGGGTTCGGGCGGATGGGCCGGATCGTGTGCGACGAACTGGACCGCCAACGGGAGCGGTTCGTCGTCATTGACACCGCCCCGGCGGCCGGCGGGTGGGGGTATCGGCACGGGGTCCGGCTGCAGGGGAACGCGACCGAGGACGAGGTGCTCCGCCGGGCGGGGACCGAGCGGGCCAAGGCGCTGATCACCGCCCTCGGGTCGGACGCCGACAACCTGTACATCACCCTCAGCTCCCGGCTGCTGAACCCGAAGCTGTGCATCGTCGCCCGGGCGGAGGAGGAGCAGGCCGAGGGGAAGCTGCGGAAGGTCGGGGCGACGAAGGTGATCTCGCCGTACCTGGCCGGCGGGCACCGGGCGGTGCAGGCCGTGCTGCGGCCGACCGTCCTGCAATTGATGGAAACCGCCACCCGGCCGGAGTTCGCCGCCCTGCAACTGGAGGAGATCAAGGTCGCCCCGAATAGCCGGCTGGCTAACCGACCGGTCCGGGAGGCCCGGCTGGCCCCGGAGGGCGGGCTGATCGTGGTAGCCGTCCAGCCACCCGCTTCGCACGAGCTGGAGTTCGCCCCGCCCGGGGATCTGCCCCTCGCACCGGGCAGCGTGATCGTGGCGCTCGGCCGCCGGGACCAGCTCGACCGGTTGGAGAAGCTGGCCACCACGCCCGGCTGACCGTGCTCACCGCTTGAGCGCGGCGACGGTGAACTGGTCCGGCGGGAGCGGGGGATTGAGTTCCAGATCGCGGAAGTAGTACGCGCCGACCAACTCCCCGTCCGCCCGCCGCTGGACCGACCCGACCTGGGCGGCCGAGTCCACGTCGATCATGATGGTGACGGAGGTAAACGCATCGGCCGGATGTCGGGACGGGTCGGCCGGCGGTTCGCCGGCCACGAACGGGTCGAGCTGCGGCTGCGGGCAGGTCCGCTGAACGACGTGGCACACCACCCCGCCGAGTTCCGGGATCGGCTTGGTGCCGAGGAATTCGGCGTGCAGGGTGCCGGCCCGCTTCGCTTCGGACCAGGCCGCATACGTCCGCTCGGCCGCGTGCCGCAGCCCGCCCTCGGACACCGCGTACCGGGCGGCCGACCGGGCGGACGAGTCGGTCGGACCGACGTCGATCGTCTGCAGGAACGCGACCCGGGCGGCCGGCCGCCAGACGGTCATCTTCCCGCCGTTCACCCCGGTGGCGAACAGCGTGCCCTCTACCGGGGTGCCGAGCACGGCCCGGGCGCCGGACTCCCACCGCATCAGGACCGCGTACGGCTCCTCGCGGAAGACCACCCGCACCACCTCGGGCGGGTGCAGGGTGCCGCCGATCCGCTCCTGCTTGTGCAGCCGGCCGCGGTAGGTCCGCACCGTGGCCCGGAACTTGCGGCGGGCGGCGTCGAGCAGCGCCACGGGGTCCGTCCGGGCCAACGCCGCCAGGTCGCCGCCGGCTTCGGCCGGCGGCTCCGGCCGGAGCGGGGCTTTCGGTTGAGGTGATGGGGGTAGGGAGGTCGGAGCGAGGGCCAGGCAGACGCCCGCGACCAGAGCGACAGCCAGCCAGGGCCGAATCATCAGACCCCCTCGGACGGGACCGCTTCGGAACGCCGCCGGTCGTCGGCTACTCCCAGGGCTTCGGGGCGGCGTCGGCGACCGAGACCAGGCGACGGGTGGCCGCCTCCGGCCCGTCCGCGGCCCCGAAGATCGCCGTCCCGGCGACCAACACGTCCGCCCCGGCCGTGACCACCGGGCCGACCGTCGCCGGGTCGATCCCCCCGTCCACCTCCAGCTCGCACGCCGGGTTCAGATCGCGGATCAGCCCCCGCAACTCACGCACCCGGTCGTACCCGTCGGCGACGAACGCCTGCCCGCCGAACCCGGGGAACACGGTCATGCAGAGGGCGAGGTCGATGTCCTTCAAGAAGGGGGCGATGCGGGCGACCGGCATGTCCGGGTTAAACGCCAGCCCGGCCCGTTTGCCGAGCGACCGGATGTGACGCAGCAGGTGGATGGGGTCTGGCAGCACTTCCAGATGCACGATGAACGAGTCCGCCCCGGCCCGGACGAACCCGTCCAGGAACATGGCCGGGTCTTCGACCATCAGATGGACTTCGAGCGGCAGCCGTGTGACCGGCCGCAGCCCTTTGACCACCACGCTCCCCATACTCAGGTTGGGGACGAAGTGGCCGTCCATCACGTCCACGTGGATGCGGTCCGCCCCGGCGGTCTCGACCTCGCGGACGGCCTCACCCAGGCGGGAAAAGTCGGCCGCCAGAATCGAAGGTGCGATGGCAATCATTGGCAACCAACCGGATCGTCACGCGGGAATATGGCGAACGAACTGGTGGCCGGACTCCCCCCTGGACCACACCAGTGATCGGCGGCACCGAATTGTCGGAAGGGCTGAAGAAGCGGGATACGGGAGTCGAACCCGTCTCACAGCCTTGGGAAGGCTGGGCACAGCCGATATACCAATCCCGCACTACCCGCGAATATACCGACCGCGAGCCGCAACGCAAGGGGTGTTCGCCGCCGGTCGATCGCCACACCTCTCACTTTATCCGAGACACGCCGGAACCGGTGCCAGGTTCGCCGCATTCGCGGCTGTCGCCGGGTCGTCTAAAGGAGTTAATCGTTGTCAACGGGCGGAGGGCACGTCCGTTAAGAAGTCGATGCGCCTGGAGTGCAGAATCGCGTGGGTGCGGGCTTAACCCGTCACCTGAAGCCGAAAAAATTAGGTGTCGGTGTCTGAGGCGTGGTAGGATGTCATACCCGCCGCGCCGCCCCTCTCGTCGGCCTGGCCAGGACGACCGCTGCCATGCCCCAACCCGCTGCCACCGACACCGAACTGATCGCCCACGTCCGCGACGCTCACAAGCGACTCCGCCAGGAGATCGGCAAGGTGATCGTCGGTCAGGATCAGGCCATCGACCAGTTGCTCATCGCCATCTTCTGTCGCAGCCACGCCCTGCTCATGGGCGTACCCGGGCTGGCCAAGACGCTGATGGTAAACACGCTAGCCCAGGCGCTCGACCTGGGCTTCAAGCGGATCCAATTCACCCCGGACCTGATGCCGTCGGACATCACCGGGAGTGAGGTCATTCAAGACGACCCGGCCACCCGCCAGCGGATGTTCAAGTTCCTGCCCGGCCCGCTGTTCGCCAACATCATTTTGGCGGACGAGATCAACCGCACCCCGCCCAAGACTCAGGCCGCGCTCCTGGAAGCCATGCAGGAGCGGAGCGTTTCCATCGGCGGGCAGACGCACCCGATGCGGAACCCGTTCTTCGTGCTGGCCACGCAGAACCCGATCGAGCAGGAGGGGACGTACCCGCTCCCCGAGGCCCAGCTCGACCGCTTCCTCTTCCTCATCAAGGTCGACTACCCGACCGACGACGAGGAGGAACGCATCATGCGGGAGGCAACCGGCGACCGGGCAGCCCGGGTGTCCGCGGTGCTGTCGGCGGACGACATCCTGAACATACAGTCGATGATCCGCCGGGTGCCGGTGTCGGACGCGGTGTTCGGGTTCGCCAAACGGATCACCCGGCTGAGCCGACCGGGAACAGCCGACGCGGCCGAGTTCGCCGGCCGTTGGCTGACCTGGGGGGCCGGCCCGCGGGCGAGCATGAACCTGGTCCTGGCGGCCAAGGCCCACGCCGTCCTCCGCGGTCGCAACCACGTCGCCGCCGAGGACGTGACCGCAGTGGCGCTCCCCGTCCTGCGACACCGGCTGATCCTCACCTTCGCCGCCCAGAGCGACGGGGTAACGGTCGAGGAAGTGATCCGGCAGCTCGTCAAAACCGCCGCGAGAGCCGTTGCTGTTTGACCCCCTCCCCTCGTTCCCACGCTCTGCGTGGGAACGAGGAAAAGGTGGATGTCCTCGACTCTCCTAAAGCCCGACGTATTGGCCCGCGCCGAAGCCCTCGGGCTGGCGGCCCAGCAGGTCGTTGAGGGGTTGCGGGTCGGGGACCACAAGTCCCCCTATCGCGGGTTCTCGGTCGAGTTCGTCCAGCACCGGGAGTACGTCCCCGGGGACGACATCAAGCACATCGACTGGAAGAGCTACGCCCGCAGCGACCGGTACACCATCAAGCAGTACGAGCAGGAGACCAACTTCGTCGGCCACCTGGTCGTCGACGTCAGCAACTCCATGCGGTACGGCACCGGCCCGGCGAACAAGCTGGCGTACGCGAAGGTGCTGGCCGCGTCGCTGGCGTACCTGATCGTCCGGCAGCGGGACAGCGTGTCGCTTCGGCTGTTCGCCGACGGCTGGCGGGGCGAACTCCCGGCCGGCAGCCACGCGGGGCACATCCAGACGGTTTGCCGGACGCTCGAAGCGGCGGAGCCGGGGGACAAGACCGGCACCGGCCCGCTGCTCGAACAGCTCGCCGACCAGGTGACGCGGCGGGGGCTGATCTTCCTCGTATCCGACTGCTTCGACGACCTGCCGGCCCTGCTCACCGGCCTGCGGCACCTGCGGCTGCGGGGGCACGAGGTCATGCTGTTCCACGTCCTCCACCGGGACGAGATCGACCTGCCGCTCGACGGCAACATCCGCTTCGTCAACCTGGAGGGGGCTGATCACCTGTCCGCCCGCCCGCACCTGTTGCGGCCGGCGTATCAGGCGGCAGTCCGCGAGTTCCTGGACGAGCTGCAATCCGGGTGCGAGCGGAGCCGGGTCGGGTACGTCGAGCTTGTGACGGACCAATCGCTCGCCGCCGCCCTCTCCGCGTTCCTGTCCGACCGCCGGCAGCGGGGCCGTCTCGGGGCGACCGCGCGATGAGCTTCCTGGCCCCTGCCCTGTTGTTCGGCTCGCTGGCCGTCGCCGTGCCGGTGGTGCTGCACTTCTTCTTCAAGCCCCGGCACCGGCCGGTCCCGTGGGCGGCCATGACCTTCCTCCGCAAGAGCCTGGAGCGGACCAACCGCCGGCTCAAGGTGATGGAGTACGTCCTCCTCGCCCTGCGGTGCCTGGTGCTGCTGCTGCTGGCACTCGCCCTGGCCCGGCCGACCAGCACCGGGACGGCCGGCAGCGGGAGCGAGCCGGTGGACGCGGTGTTCCTGTTCGACACCTCGTACAGCATGGCCGCGGCCGACGGCGAGACGACTCGACTCGGCCGGGCGCAGGCGGCGGCCCGGGCCGCCCTGGAGAACCTGCCGCCGGAATCGACGGTGCAAATCTTCGGCGTCGCCGACCGGGTGACGCCGCTCGGCCCGGTCAGCCCGCGGAACCGGGAGCAGGCCCGCGAGGTGATCGACCGGTTGACGGTCGCCGGGCTGGCCGGGGAAGTGCTGCCCGGGTTAACCGAGGCGTCCGCCGCCCTGACCCGTGGCACCGCGCCGAACAAGGAAGTGTACCTGTTCACCGACCTGCAGAAGTCCGGGTGGGACGGCCAGCCGGCGGCGGTGCGGTCGGCGGCCCAGGCGCTGAAAGAGAAGGCGACGGTCATCCTCGTCCGCTGCGGCGACACGGACCGGGCGATCACCAACGTGGCCGTCACCGGCCTCGGCTTCCCGACCGGCATCCCGCACGCCGGCGGCCGGTTCCCGGTGACGGTCGTATTGCGGAACACCGGCCCGACCCCGGCCCGCAAACTGACCCTCACTCTCACCGTAGACGACCGCAAGCAAGACGCCGAGGCGGTCGCCGTGCCGGAACTGCCGGCCGGCCAGGATTTGCCGGTGACGGTCCTCAGCCCGAAGCTCGACACCGCCGGCCCCCGGCTACTGACCGCCGTGGTCGGCCCGGACGACCTGCCCGGGGACAACCGGCTCGACCGAATCGTCACCGTCCGCGACCGGGTGCGGGTGCTGGTCATCGACGGCCGGCTGGATGCCGAAGACCCGAAGCGGTCGGCGTCCCACTTCGTTCGCAACGCCTTGGTCCCCGTCTCAGCGGACCGGCAGCACGAGTACTTCGTCACGGTCAACACGGTCGGCGTGGCGGACGCCGGGCCGGGGCTGCTCGGGGCGGCCGACGTGTGCGTCCTGTGCGACGTGCCGGCCGCGGCCAACCCGGGCGACCGCGGATTGAACCGGGCGTTCGCCGACCGGCTGGCCCGGTTCGTCCGGGACGGCGGTGGGCTGATCGTCACCGCCGGGGAGAACGTCCGGCCGGCCGAGTACAACGCCGTGTTCGGGCCAACGGGGGCGAATCTTCTGCCGTTCCCACTGGAGGACGTGATCGCCGCCCCGGCGGACAAGCCGTTCAAGCCGGCCCCGGACTCGGCCGCCGCCGGCTCGTTCCTGGAGCGGTTCCGCGACGACCCGTTCCGCACCATCACCGCGGACGTGGACGTGTCGAAGCTAGTGGCCCTGACCCCGGGCGAGCGGCCCGGCAGCCGGGTGCTGCTGCCGCTGACCGACACCCGCCCGCTGGTCGCCGCCCGGAGTTTGGGTGAAGGCGAAGTGGTGTTCGTGGCGACCACGCTCGACCCAACGTGGACCAACTGGCCGGCGAAAGCGGGGTCGTATCTGGCGTTCGCCCGGTTCGCCCTCGGCGACCTGACCGGCCGGGCCGGGCAAGGGCTGAACCGCCGGGCCGGGGAACCGCTGGTCTGGCACCCGCCGGCCGCCCCCCGCGGGTTCGACCTGATCCGCCCGGACGGCAAGCGGGTGCCGCTCGGCAAGGCCACCGGCGGGGCCGACGGCCAGCGGTTGACCGTGACCGCGACAGACACGACCGCCCCCGGGGTGTACCAAATGGGGCTGAGCGTCGAAGACCCGCCGACCGGCCCGCGGTTCGCCGTCACCCCGGACCTGCGGGAGACGGCCCGGCTCGACCGGTTCACCGACGCCGAGGTGGAGGAGTTGGTCGGCTTCCGCCCGGTGATGGTGGCCGCCGACCCGGGGCGGATGGCGACCGAGCGGGACCGCCGGGAGTGGACCGTCTGGCTGCTGCTGGCGGTGTTCGTGGTAGGGCTGGTAGAAGCGGTGTGGGCCTGGACCTGCGGGAAGGCGTGGTAACGCGTGGAGGCGGTATTCTGTAGGGTGCGTTGAGGAGGCTCGGCGACGAAACGCACCGGCCCCGCAACGACAGCGTCCAAGGGCGGAAGTCACCGCGGTGCGTTTCGCAGAGCCTCTACGCACCCTACGGAAGAACTCTGATCGGGCACAGGGGCGATGGTGTGATGCGAGTGGACCCGACCCTATTCGCCGAGCTGACCGTCCGCGGATGGTTCCCGGTGGGGGCGGCCGTCGGATTGGGAATCGTCGCCGTCGCCCTCATCGGCCTACTGTACCGACGGGAGGCCGGTCGGTTGCCCCTGTGGCGGCGGGCGCTGCTGGCGTCGATCCGCTGTGCCACGCTTGCCGGGCTGCTGTTCCTGGCCCTGCGGCCGACCTGGGTGGTGACGCACCAGGAGAGCAAGCGGCGGCCGGTCGCGGTGCTGGTAGACGAGTCCCAGAGCATGACCAGCCGCGACCCGCGGCCGACCTTCCTCGACCAGTGGCGGGTGGCGATCGCCACCGGCAAGGCGCCGCCCGACCGGCCGCTGCCGGCCATGCAGTCCACAGACGAGTTGCCTGCGGGGTTGCCGGAGAAGCCGAGCCGGGTCGAACTGGTCCGGGCCGTCTTCTCCAACCCGCAGTTAAGGCTGCTGAGCCGGCTCGCGGACGTCGGCCCGCTCCAGCCGGCCACCGTCGGCACCAGCCGGGCGACCAAGGACGGCGGGACCGACACCTGGGTCCAGGCGCTCAGGGCCAGCGAACCACGCACCGCCCTCTACGACTCGTTGAACGAACTGCTCCGCCGCGACCCGGCCGACCTGCCGGCCGCGGTCGTGCTCGTCACGGACGGCCGGGACAACGCCAGCCGGCTCGGGGCGGACGAGGTGGCTCGTGAATGCGGCCGGCTTGGGGTGCCGGTCCACGTGTACGGCGTCGGCGGCTCGACCGCCGGTCAGGTGGCCATCCGGGACGTGAGCGTGCCGGACACTCTGTTCGTGGACGACACGGTCGGCGTCGGGGTGCGGTTCCGGGTGCGGGAGACGAAGGACGCCAAGGCCGAGATCACGGTCAAGCTGAACGGCCGGGAGGTGGCCCGCAAGACGGTCGATGCCCCCGTCGGGGACGTGCGGGAAGTGGTGCCGTTCGTCCCGACCAAGAAGGACGCCGAGGCCGGTCGGCAGGAGCTGACCACCACCGTCCGCCTGCTGGTCGGGGCCGACCCGCCGGCGGACGAGCTGTCCAAGCCGGTCCGCGTGGCCGACCGCAAGGTGAAGGTGCTGGTCGTGGACACCCTGCCCCGGTGGGAGTTCAAGTTCATCCAGCGGGCGCTCCGCCGTGACCGGCGGGTGGACGCCTCGTTCCTCCTGCTCGACGGCGACCGCCGGGCGATGACCTCCGGCCCGCCGTTCGTGCCGCGGTTCCCGAACACCCGGGCCGAGCTGTTCGGCTACGACCTGCTGATCCTCGGCGACCTGCCGGCCACTGCCCTGACAGCGGAGCAGCAGCGTGCGGTGCGGGAGTTCGTCGCCGAGGGGGGTGGGCTGATCGCCGTCGCGGGCCGGCAGCACGCGCCCGGGTCTTTCGCCGGAACGCCGTTGGCCGACGTGCTGCCGGTGGACCTGCTCCCCGGCCAGCAAGCGGCCGACACCCGCGGCCGGCCGTTCCGCCCGGAGTTGTCCGCGGTCGGTAGCCGCACCGCCTTGCTGAGGCTGGACGACGAGCCGGACGAGAGCAAGAAGGCGTGGGCCGAACTGCCGGAGCTGCTCTGGTCCGCCCCGGTCGGCCGGCTCAAGCCGGCGGCGGAAGCGTACCTGGTTCACCCGACCGACCGGACGAGTGACGGGTCGCCGGTGCCGCTGCTCGCCGGGCACTACTACGGCAAGGGGTACGTGCTGTTTGCCGGGTTCGACGAGAGCTGGCGGTGGCGGTTCAACGAGGCGGACAAGTACTTCGCCCGGTACTGGGGGCAGATGGTGTACGCCGCCGGTGTGCCGCGGACGCTCGGCACTAAGTTCGCCCAGCTCGGGCTGGACAAGACCGACCCACAGCTCGGGGGCACCGGCCAGGTGTACGCCCGGCTGTTCTCGGCCGCCCTCGACCCGCTGACCACCGACCGGGTGGAGGCGAAGCTGGTCCGCCTCGACGCGGCGGCCGGCGACCCGGACCGGGTGACGCCGGTCGAGCTGCGGGCGGTGCCGGGGCAGCCGGGGGATTACGTCGGCCCGGTGCCGTTCAGCCGGGTCGGCCGGTTCGTCCTGACCATGGACACCGGGGCGGAACCGGCCACGCTCGACTACCGGGTGACGCTCCCCCCGGACCACGAGCTGGCCCCCGGCGGGATGGCCGAGGACGACCTGCGGGCGTTGGCCACCGGGTCCGGCGGGCGGTTCTACCGGGAGGAAGAACTGCACGTGCTGCCGGGTGCGATCGCCCCGCAGTCGGTGCCGGTCGCCCGCCGGGAGGAACGGCTGCTGTGGGACCGGTGGGCGTTCCTGGCGGTGTTGGGGCTGCTGACGCTGGAGTGGGTGGCCCGGAAGTGGAACAGCCTGAGTTGATGGGAGACGGTTTGAGTAGGGCGGGTCAAGCCGGCTTTGCGGCCGACCCGTCGAAGCCGCAACCGCCCGGGCCGGCGGGTTCATGAGGGGAGGGCGAGGCTCCCGCCGAGCCGGGGAGCCGCGTCCGCAGCCGCTTGAACCCACACCGGGGGCGGCACCCGAGCAGGGGTGACAGCCCGCCGGGCAGGCAGCCCGGCTAGGGCAGGAGCCTCGCCCTCCACCGGCTCAGCCCGCAGACCAATGGGGAGTCGTTGCAATTGCGGCGGGTCGGCCGCCGCAGAGCCGGCTTGACCTGCCCTACATGTACCGGACACGGACCGAACCGAGCGGACCTGATGCGATCGTTGACGCGACAACTGGCACCGTGGCGGGCGTGGGAGGCGGCCGGGGCCGCCGGCTGGGGGTTCGCCGTCTGGACCGTCGTCGTCGGCACCGCCCTGGCCGTCGCGTGTGGCATCGACTGGTGGGTGGACCTGCGGCGGGACACCCCGTTCGGGCTGCGGGTGCTGCTCACCGTTAGCCAGCTCGCGCTCGCCGGGCTGACGGCCGCGATGTTGCTCGTCCGGCTGCGGGTGCCGTCGGCGGACGCGCTCGCCGCCCGGGCCGAGGCCGCCGACCCGGCCTACGGGCACACGCTCGTCACCGCCCTCCAGCTCACCCGGCCCGGGGCGAAGACCGACGGCATGTCCGCCGAGCTGATCGCGGCCGTGGCCAAGGAGGCCGGCGAGCTGGCCGCCGCCAAGCCGGTCACACGGTTCTTCCAGGCCAGGCGGATCGTCCGAGCGGTCGGCGTGTTGGCGGTGCTGGCGATGCTCGGCAGCGGGTTCGTGGCCGTTCGGCCGGCGCTAGCTGCCGCCTTGATCGCCCGCCAGTGCCTGCTCAACGTCGAGATACCCCGGACCGTCCGACTGACCGCCGACACCGCCGAGGTGTGGCCGGTCGGCGAGGAGGTGACACTGCGGGTGCTGGCCGACGGCCGGTTCCCGGACGCTGGCACGGTCACGGTCCAGCCGGACGGCCAGCCGGGCGAGCGGTTCCCGCTCGCCCTGGCCGAGACGTTGCCGGATGGCCGCGGGGTGTTCACCGCCACCTTGCCCCCAACCTCCGTCGGGTTCCACTACTCGGCCCGGGTCGGTGACGGCCGGACCCACGCCCCGGGCACCGTACGGTTCGAGGCCCGACCGGTGGTCGGCGAGCTGGCCGCGTGGGTGGTGTTGCCGAAGTGGGTCGACCCGGACGGCAAGCGGGAGTACCGGCGGTTCCAGTCCCAGGCCGAAGTGCAGGCGTTACCGGACTGCGAGGTCGAAGTCCGGGCCACGTTGTCGAAGCCGGTGGCTTCGGCCGCCGTCGGGCTGCTCGGGACGGACGGCAAAGAGTTCCAGCGGCTGCCGATGACTTTGTCTGCCGACAGAGCCGCGGCCAGTGTCCGGTTCCAGCCGCCGGCGGCGGTCGCCGGGTATCGGGTACTGGCGACGGACGAGTACGGGTTCGACGCCCTCAACCCGCCCCGCCGCGGGATGATCGTCCTGCCCGACCCGGCCCCGACCGTCACCCTGTTGTCCGAGGTGCTGAAAGACCCGAAAGAAGACGGGCCGCTCGACGACTACGACGTGTCCGGGATGCCTCTGCGGGTCGGCGGGCAGGTGCAGGTCGGATACACGGCCCGCTCGCCGTACGGGCTGAGCCGGGCGTTCGTCGTCTACCGGGTGCAGTCCGGGGACGAGGTCGGGCCGTGGGTGCCGCTGCCGCTGGCCAACACCACCGCGGACGAGAATGTGGTCGGCCCGTTCCTGCCGGCCCTCGGGGTGTTCCGCGAGTCGGGGCCGTTCGGGCAGGTCGAGTTCTACCGGTTGCCGTCCGCCGACCCGGACACCGAGCCGCCGGGGCTGGCCGCGGGCGGGCGGTACAACTTCCAGGCGGCCCGGCTCCGCAAGTCGGTCCGCAAAGGCGGGGAATGGGTCGAGGCGCCTCTGTCCCCCGGCGATCGGGTGGACTTTCGCGTGGCGGTGTTCGACCGGCACCCCGGCGCGGCCCGCTCCCCGACCCAGCCGCCGGCCGACGCCCCCGTGTCCGGCGACGCCGTGCCGCAGACCGGCCCGCCCGACCCGCGGCGGGCCGGCGGCTGGTCGCCGGTGCGGAGCAAGCTGGTGGTGTCCGACGCCGAGTTCGAGGAGTGGCGGCAGCGGCAGGAGGCGTTCCGCGGCCGGCTGGCCGAACTGGAGAGTAAGCAGAAGCAGGTGTTCCCGCAGAAGACTGACGGCCCGTGAATGGGTGGGGAAGCGGGGACAACGATCGCACCTGATCTACTCTCGCTCCCCCTCTCCGCTTCGGGGAGGGGAAGCGAGACCGGACAAGTGCATGTTCGGCCGTTGCCCGCCCGCATCGGTTGCGGGATACTGGATCGGTGAGGTCGTCCGACCGAGGTGCTGTCATGACCGTCCGCATCCTGGCCCCCGTCGTCGGGTTCGTCGCGTTGGCAACAGCCGTCGCCCTCGCCGACGATCCGACCCCGGCCGTTCAGCAGGCCCGGCAGAAGGAGGCGGCCACGGCCGTCGACCAGACTGCCCGCCGACTGGTCACGTCCTTGCGGGTGCTGGCGTACCAGAAGTTGGAACCGACCGCCGAGCAGGCCGCGCTCGGGGAGGTGGCCAACGGGCTGAACCGGCTGAGCAAGCGGGACATGGCGGCCGTCCTTGCCCACCTGGACAAAGCGATGGCCGCCCCGGACCCGGGATCCGCCACGGCCGAGCAGCGGGCCGCCTACACCAAGCACCGGGAGATCGTCGCCACCCTCCGCGGGATGCTCGGCCGGTTCGACGCCCTCCGCACGCTGGACGAGGCGTCCACCCGGATCGGCGCCCTGGCCAAGAGCGAAATGCAACTGTCCCAGCGTGCGCTGCGGACCGACCAGGCGGCCGCCCGCGACCCGCGGAAGGTGGTGGACGACATCCAGGAGCAGGCCGACACCCAGACCGACCTGTCCGCCGAGTTGAGCGGGTGTGTCGCCCTCATGGACAAGCTCCGCCCGGCCCTCCAGCCGACCGACCGCGACCGCCTTCAAAAAGTAGACGTCCCCGGACGGGCCAAGCAGCTCATCAACCAGATGGAGGGGGCCAAACGGGCGCTGGTGGCCGGCGACCTGCAACTGGCAGCCGAGTCCCAACGAGCCACCGCCCGCGAGCTGCAGTCCTTGGCCGCTGCCCTGTCCCCGACCAAGGACCGGGCGGAAGCACTCAAGGCCGCTCGGGAGAAGGTTGACGCCGCCCTGACCGCGCAGGAGTCGGTGGCCAAGGACACCGCGGCGGCCCCCGCCCCGAAACGGTCCTCGCGTGGGCCGAACCCGGAGCGGGAGCGGACCGGCAAGCTGGCCGACCGCCAGTCCCAGGTCGAGTTCGACACGCGGGCGGCCCGCAAAGCGGTGGAAGAGATCGCCCGGCCGGTGGCCGCCGAGCTGGACCCGGCCGAGCGGGAGATGCGCAAGGCCGAGGACCGGCTGCGGGCCGTCCGCCCGGACGAGGCGACCGACTACCAGGACACGGCCGTCGTCCGGCTGAAGGCCGCCCGCGAGATGCTCGACAAGATGTTGGCCGAGGCGGCGGCGGAGAAGGCCGACCCGATCCTGGCCGCGAAGAAGACGGCCGAACTGGTGGACAAGCTGATCCAGGACCAGCAGGCGGTCAAGGAACAAGCGGCGAACGCCGGCAAGCCGTCCCAGCAGCAGAAGGCGGCCGACCGGCAGGCGGTGATCGCCAAAGACGCGGCCGCCGTCCGGGACCGGCCGATGCCCCAGAACCAGGCGGCCAAGGCCGCGCTTGCCCAGGCGGCCAATGACGCGGACCAGGCGGCCGACGCCCTGCGGGGCAACGACCAGCCGGCCGCCGAGAAGAGCCAGGACCAGACGCTCGCCGATTTGCAAGCCGCCAAGGCCGCGCTGGAGAAGAACATCGAAGCGATGGAGGCCCGCCGCAAGGAGGTCGAGGCACTTGAGGCCGCAGCCAAGGGGCTCGACGAGCTGGCGAAGGCCGAACGACAACTTGCCGCCGACGCAAAAGAGGCGGACGGGGCGAAAGACCGCAACCCCGAACTGGCCAAGCAGCAAGCCGCTCTGGCCGAAACGACCAAGGCGGTCGCGGACACGCTCAAGCCGACCGCGCCGGAGGCCGCTGCCAAAGCCGCGGAGGCGGCCGACAAGGAGAAGATGGCCGCGGACGACTTCCGCGAGAACCAGCCGGCCCAGGCGGCCGAGCAGGCCAAGGAGGCGGCCGACAAGCTGGACGAGGCGAAGGCCGAGGTGCAGAAGAAGCTGGACGGGTTGAAGGTGAAGGAGGCGACCGACCAGGCTGCCGCCCAGCCGAACGCGGTCAACCCGTCGGCCGCCGCCCAGCAGGTGGCCAAGGCGATCGAGCAGGCGGAGGCCGCCGCCGCCGAGGCCAAGCAGGCGGCCAAGCAGCTCGGCAACCCGAAGGCGGACGCCGAGAAGCAGTTGGCCGAGCTTCAGCAGAAGGTCGGGGAGAAGGCGGCGGCGATGGAGCTGCCCAACCCGGCGGCCGACGCCAACGCTGCCGCCGACGCGCTCAACAAGGGCGACCTGCAAGCCGCGGTCGAGAAGCAGCGGGCGGCCCTCAACCAGTTGGAGAAGGCGGCCGGCAAGCCGTCCAAGGCCGACGGCACTGCCCCCGCCCCGGGTGACGCCAAGAACCCGTCCGACCTGGCCGACGCCCAGAAAGCGCTGCTAGATGCGACCGAGGCGCTGGCCCGGTCGGCGGACGCCACCGCCTCCGCCCAGGCCGCACTCAACCAGGCCCAGGCCCAGGCGCCGCAGACGTCTCACGAAGGGATGGCCGATGCCGGCGGTAAACTGGCGAAGGCGAATGACTCGCTCAACAAGGGCAAGCCGGCCGAGGCTGGGGCGTCCCAGTCGGGGGCGGCGGACCAGTTGCGGAAGGTGCTGGACGGGCTGAACGCCGCCGCCGAGGCGATGGGCCAGCCGACCGCCCAGCCCGGTCAGAGCCAGGCCGCCCAGCCCGGTCAGCAGCCGGGGCAACAGCCCGGCCAGGAGGGCGACCAGCCGGGCGACCAGCAAGGCAAGGGCAAGCAACCCGGGGACAAACCTGGGCAACCGGGTAAGGAGCCGGGGCAGTCGGAAAGCCCGTCCGGGGAGAACCAGCCGGGCACCGGCGACAAGGCCAAGCCGAACGGCCGCAACCGGGAGTCGAATTCCGCCGGCCGGATGGGCGACGGGGACGGCAAGTTCATCGACCTGCAGAAGCGGGAGCGGGACCGGGTCCAGCAGGCGGCCGAGGCGGCGTTCCCGGCCGAACTGCGGGAGCTGATTAAGCAGTACTACATCAACATCAAGTCGGCGGTAAAGCCGACGACCCCGGCCCCCGCCCCGGCCAAGAAGTGACCCCCCTGCCCTCGTTCCCACGCTCTGCGTGGGAATGCACGTGGGCGACGCTCCGCGTCGCGTGAATCCCGACGGTGATGATGGCCCCTTACCGACGACTCGTGACGCGGAGCGTCACGCCTGCCCGTTCCCACGCAGAGCGTGGGAACGAGGAGAGTGCCGATGATCCGCCTCACATTTGCCGCCCTCGTCGCTCTGGCCGTCGTTGCCGCCACCGCCCGGGCGGACGAGGGGGTGCGGATGGACGACCGCACCAAGGCGGCGGTCGACCGCGCCCTCAACTGGCTAAAGCGGCAGCAGTCGGCCGACGGGTCGTGGAAGACCAGCAGCGACGCCCCGGGGGACACGGCCGTCACGTCGTTCGCCGTCCTCGCCTACCTGGCCAACGGCCACCTGCCGAACCAGGGGCCGTTCGGCGAGTCGGTCGCCAAGGCGGTCCGGTTCCTGCTCGCCTCCCAGCGGGCCGACGGGTATCTGGTCGGCCCGCACGGCGGCAAGATGTACCACCACGGGATGGCGACGCTCGCGCTCACCCAGGTGTACGGCATGACCCCGGACGAGGAAGTCCGCCGGGGTCTGAAAAAGGCCGTGGATCTGATCGTCCGCAGCCAGAACCCGGAGGGCGGGTGGCGGTATCAGCCGGGGGACAACGACGCCGACATCTCGGTCACGATCATGCAAGTGATGGCCCTCCGCGGGGCCAAGGACAGCGGGCTACACGTCCCCGACTCGACCATCGAGAAGGCGCTGCGGTACATCGACCGGTGTGCCGACGGGTCCGGCGGCTACCGCTATCAGCCGCGGAACGGCGGACCGGGATTCGCTCGCACGGCAGCCGGGGTGTGCGTGCTGCAGTTGGGCGGGCAGTACGAGTCCCGGCAGGTGGCCCGCGGGGTCGAGTTCCTGATGAACCGCCGGGACGACGAGCAGTACTTCTGGTACGGCCACTACTACGCCGCCCACGCCATCCACCAGTTCGGCGGCAAGGCGTGGAAGGACTATTACACCCGGATGCGGGTGCTGCTGCTCAGCTACCAGAAGGCCAGCGGGTACTGGCTGGAGCGCCGCGAGGAGGGGGTCGGCCCGGCGTACCAGACGGCCATCGCCGTCCTCGTCCTGTCCGTCCCGGCGAACTACCTGCCCATCTACCAGAGATAAGGAATGGCCCGCTGAGTACGCAGACTTCGACGCAGATGAAAGCCGGATAAGAATTTAGAACTGTGTTTCCGATCCGGTTTTCATCTGCGTCGAAGTCTGCGTACCAGCGGGCCATTCCTTCCAGCCATGCACGGGCGGAGGCGTCGCTCGGCATCCGCCAGTCGCCGCGGGGGGAGAGCGTCACCGACCCGACCTTAGGCCCGTCCGGCAGGCACGACCGCTTGAACTGGTTGGCGAAGAACCGCCGCAGGAACTCCCGCAGCCACTTCCGCACCACGTCCGCCGGGTAGTCGCGGTCGAACTTGGCGTGCGACGCCAGGAACAGGATTTTCTCCGGCGGCGTACCGAACCGCAGGAAGTGGTACAGGAAGAAGTCCACCAGCTCGTACGGGCCGACGCTCGACTCGGTCGCCTGCCCCGCCCCGTCCGCGGCGACCGGCAGCAGCTCCGGCGAGATCTCGGTCGCCACCACGTCCAGCAGGGTGTCCCGGACCGGCCCGTCGAACTCGTTCTCGGCCGCCCACCGCACCAGGAACTTGACCAGCGTCTTCGGCACCCCGACGTTCGGGTTGTACATGCTCATGTGGTCGGCGTTGTACGTACACCAGCCGAGGGCCAGCTCGGACAGGTCGCCGGTGCCGACCACGAACCCGGTGTTCATCAGCAGCGACGTGCGGACCCGAGCCTGGACGTTCTCGAACGTCAGGTCGCTGCGGCGGTCCGGCGGCAGGTCGCGGAGCTTGGCGGCCAGCGTCTCGGCCATCAGCCCGTCCATCGGGACACCGAACGGGGCGTGGTCGAGCGCCCGCATCTCGTCGAAGCAGATCTGTCGGATGTCCACCTCGCGGGCGGACAACCCGAGCGCCCGCATCAGGGCGTGAGCGTTCCCCCTGGTCCGGACGGTGGTGCCGAACCCGGGGAGCGTCAGCGCCTTCACCTTCTCCCGCGGCTCGCCGAGCAGGTCGAGCGTCTTGCAGACGACCAGTAGGGCGAGCGTCGAGTCCAGCCCGCCGGACACCCCGATGGCGACCGGCGGCCGGCCGATGTGGTCGAGCCGCTTGGCCAGCCCGCCGACCTGGGTGTGGAAGATGTCCTCGCACCGCTCCCGCAGGGTGGCCGGGTCGGACGGGACAAACGGGTGCGGGTCCACCGTCCGCATGAGGGTCGGCCGTCTATCGGTCCGGGCCGGCAGGCTGAACCGCACCCGGCGGAACGGGGCGATCAGCCGGGGGTCGCGGCCGCCGCCGTGGAAGCTGTTCGTCATCACCCGCTCGCGGTGCAGCCGGTCGAGGTCGATGTCGGCAGCGACGAAGTGCCCGTCCCGGCGGAACCGCGGCGAGTCGGCGAGTAGGGTGCCGTTCTCGGCTATCAGGCAGTGTCCGCCGAACAGCAGGTCTTGCGTCGATTCACCCGGCCCGGCCCCGGCGTACACATACCCGGCCAGACACCGGGCCGACTGCCCGGCGACCAACTGCTTGCGGTACGCCGCCTTGCCGATTGTCTCGTTGCTGGCCGACAGGTTGGCCACCACGGTCGCCCCGGCGAGGGCTTGCAGCGAGCTTGGCGGAACTGGCGTCCACAGGTCTTCGCAAATCTCTACGCCCAGGACGAACCCGTCGGCCGACTCACACTCGAATAGCACGTCGGTGCCGAACGGCACCCGCTGGCCGGCCAGGCTGATCGTGTCCGACACGGCCGCCGTGGCGGGAGCGAAATACCGGGCGTCGTAAAACTCCTTGTAGTTCGGCAGGTACGTCTTCGGCACGACACCGAGCAGCTTGCCGCCCTTGAACACGGCCGCGGCGTTGAACAGCCGGCCATCGGCGGCGACTGGCAGCCCGACCACCCCGACCCCGCCGAAGCACATGTCGGCCGCGGACAGCAGCGTTTCGAGAGCGGCGACGGCCGCCCGCTGGAGGGTGTGGTCGTGGAACAGGTCGTGGCAGGTGTACCCGGCCAGCCCCATCTCCGGGAACACGGCCAGGTCGGCCCCGATGTCCTCCGCCTGTCGGAGCAGGTCGAGCGTCCGCTCGGCGTTGAACCGGCAGTCGGCTACCCGCAGTTCCGGGGAGCAGGCCGCGACGCGGAGGAAGCCGTGAGGGGGCATAAACAGGTGGTCCGGCTTAGCCGGTCTCAAGGGATTGCATCGGGGCGATGTCGCCGCGGGCCGCCACGGAGGCGGCCCCTACACCATCGGAGTCGCCGCCCGGGTAGGGCCGCACTCCGTGGCGGCCCGGTGGGACTTCCACCCAGGTGCCGCACCAAATTCTATCCGCCGAGCCGCCGTTTCGCCGCCTTCACCTCGGCCGCTCGCATCGTCCGGAAGCGGTCCAAATACCCCTGCACCACCGGCGATAACTCCCACCGGCTGTATCGGCCCCAGGTGCGGTCAGCCCGCGCTGCCTGCTCCTGGAAACTCTCGTCGTACACCACCCGCCCCTGCTCCACCAGCTTCACGAACAGCGGCTCGCCGTCGATGTGCTCGGACGCGTCGGCCACCAACAGCACGTCCCCGCGAGCGTACACCCGCAGGTAGCCGGGGATCGACTCCTTGCCGGGCGAGTTGCTGAACTTGATGTTCGGGTGCTCGGCGGTGGCGGTCCGCTTGAACGCGGCGGCCAGGGTGTCCCGGTGGACCAGCCGCCACCAGTACCCGCCGGCCCCGGGGAACAGCATGGTCGGCTCCGCCCCGGTGAACCGCCGGAACACGTCGTACACCTCCCGCACCTGCTCCGGGTTCACCTCGTCCTCGAACACGATCAGCCGGGGTTCGATCCCGGCCGAGCGCATCTGCTTGAAGTACAGGACGCACTGCCCCTTGATGTCCCCGCTGTCCACCCGCACCCCGACACGGTCCGTCTCCGGGTGATCGCGGATCACCTTGAGGGCGTTCTCCAGCCCGACCGTCTCGGCATCCACCAGGTCGCACAACAGGGACGCGGTGCCCATCCGGGTGACGAACCGGTCCATCATCTCGTACTCGGCGTCGGCCAGGGTACGGTCGAAGCTCTGGGCGGCGCACATCATCTCATGGCCGATGGTGCCGATCGACTTGAACAGGTCCGGGTAGAGGAACTCGGCCGTGTCGTTCGAGGTGAGCTGTCCGCCGCCGCCGACGTACCGGGCGAGCAGCAGGATCAGGTTGCTCACTTCGGTGGGCGCGGACCGCAGGCCGAACTCGGCGTCCCGCGGGGTGGCCAGCTTCATCAGCCGGCCCTTGGTCGCCTGGATGACCGGGGCGAAGTACCGGCACATGGCCGGCTCCAGGTACGACACCACCCCGCCCATGCCTTCAAACACCAGGCACGGCACCCCGGCCAGGAACGTCTGCCCGCCGGGGAAGCCCCACACGTCGATGGGCAGGTGGATGTTCTCGCCCGGCTGGGCGGCGAGGACCGCGTCCCAGACCTAGTGCGGGAACACCCGGACGTTGGCCCGCTCCGCGAACCACCGGCGGGCGAGTTCGATGTCGGTGCGATTCAGCGGCCGGCGGAACCACTGGGCGAGCATCGCCTCGTGGCCGGCCATGACGAGCTGGTTGCCGGCCCCCGGCTCCGGCAGCGGCTTGCGGAAGGTGAGCGAGTACCCGGCCGGCAGCAGGGCGATGTCCGGGACGGCGGCCCACATGGTCCGCTTGTACGTGTCGGTGCCGCCGAGCCACCCGCCGAGCAGGAACAGCTTGTCGAAGAACTCGGCCCGCATGGCCTCGCGCTTGGCGGCGAACGGGTCGCTGTCGGACATGGGGGTCAACCGGACAGGAGGAGCCAGACGGCCCCGTACAACAGGGCCAGACCGAGCAGCCCGACGACGGCCAGGGCCAGGGCCGGCCGTGTCGCCGGGCGGCCGAACCGGCGGGACTCGGACCAGACGACCGCGGCCAGCAGACCGACCGCGACCAGGTCGCAGGCGGCCAACCCGGCCATCACCGCGGCGGCGGTCCGCACGTCACTCGTCCAGCTCGACCGAGGCGAACACGGCCCGCAGCACCGGCTCGTTCTGGTCCCGGTCGTAGTCGCTCACCTGACCCATCACCAGGAGCGGCCCGGCGGTCGTGTCGATGCACCGGGTCCAGCAGGTGATTGTGGTGTCCAGGGTCAGGAAGTCGATGTCGTGGCCGACGGCCGGCGCCCCGGCTACCGTGCCCGTTGTGTCGGTCGGCTCCAGCCCGGGGTACTCGGCCTTCAGGGCGGCGAGCGCCTCTTCGGCCACCTGTTCCGGGCCGTCGGCGTCCGGCCGCAGGCTGACCAGGGCGAACGCCGTGTCCGGACTTTGCAGCGTCACGGTCCAGCCGTCCCCGGCGTCGTCCGTGTCCAGGGTCCAGTTCGACGGGTAGCGGAACCGCACCCCGGATCGCTCGAACAACTTCATGGGGTCTGGGGTCTAGGGTCTGGGGTCTGGTCAAAAGCGACTCACCCCACGCAGGCATTGTACCGGCCGTGATCGACCGAACCCCAAACCCCTCTCAGAAGACGCCTTCCTTCGTCTCGGCCACCAGTTGATCGACCACGGTGCGGAGGTTGCCGGTCTTGGCGTAGGTCTTGAGCTGGCGGTCGGCCCCGCTCCCGCCGTCCATGATCTTGTAGGCGTACTCGACCTCCTTGCGAGTGCCCAGCTCGTCGATCACGTCCCGCAGGAACCAGTCGATCATCTCGTGGATCAGGTCGCGGACCGGCACCTCTTTCTGCTTGCCCAGGTCGAGCAGTTTGCCGTCCAGCCCGTACCGCACCGCCCGCCACTTGTTCTCCTCGACCAGCTCGGTCGGGTACACGCGGAAGGTCAGGTTGTCCCGCCGCAGCTTCCACAGCTTGGCGATGATCGCCTGGAAGATGGCCGCGATGCACACCGCCTCGTCCACCCGGGTGCACACGTCGCAGATGCGGAACTCGAGCGTCGGATACCGGTGGTTCGGCCGGACGTCGTACCAGATCTTCGACCCGTCCGGGAGGCACCGGGTCTTGACCATCGTCTCGACCATGCCGTCGTACTCCGCCCAGGAGCCGAACCGGGGCGGGATGCCGGACCGCGGGAAGTTGCGGAAGACGATCGACCGGTACGACTTCAGCCCGGTGTTCCGGCCGATCCAGAACGGCGAGCTGGTGGACAGGCAGAGGACGTGCGGGGCGAAGTACCGGGCGACGTTCATGGCGTCGACCAGGAAGTCCTTGTCCTCGATCCCGATGTGGACGTGGGTGCCGAAGATCAGCAGTTGTTGGGCCAGGTCGGCCATGTCCTGCTTCACCCCGAGATACCGCTCGAACGGGGTGATCTCCTGCTTCTCCCAGTTGCTGAACGGGTGCGTCCCGGCGGCGGCGATCACCAGCCCGTGCCGGCCGGCCAGCTCGGCCACCCCGCGGCGGAGGCGGATCAGCTCGGCCCGGGCGTCGGCCGGGGTCTTGCAGATGTCCGTGCCGACCTCGACCATCGACTGGTGCAGCTCGGCCTTGATCTGCTCCTTCAGGATCAGCTTGCCGTCTTCCAGGATCTGCGTGATGTACGACTTCAACTCCCCGGTCGCCGGGTCGATGATCTGGTACTCCTCCTCGATGCCGATGGTGAGCGACGGGGCTTGCATGACCGCTCCGGACGGTGGGCTGAGAGGTGCCGCGATTATGGGCGGCCGGCGGCCAGAAAGATAGCCCGACGGCTCATCGCTTCTCGATCAGGAACGTCGGCACCGTCGACCCGCCGCCGGCGGTGACGTTCACCAGCTCCTCGGTGCTGATCCGGGTCAGGCAGCCGTGCATGACCGACCCGAAGGCGACATACGGGTTGGTGTCCACCAGCCGGCCGAGGACGTGCAACTGGCCGCCGTGGACGCTCGGGAACGGCTCGCTCGGCAGCCGGATCCGTTGCTGGACGACGTAGGGGTCGGCGAGGGCGGTTTGGACGGCCGCCTCCCAGGTCGGCTGATCGACCGTCCAGCCGAGGACGATCCCCTTCCCGCCGTAGTCGTCGTTCGGCTTCAAGACGAACCGGTCCTTGTTCCGGCGGACGAACGGCACCAGGTCGATCTCCTGGCCTTCGAACCTGGTTTTTCGCTCTTCGACCACGCGGGTCCAGGGGATGTGCTCGGCGATGGCCCGGTGCTGGTCGGCGGTGAACAGGTCGGCGTTCCGCTCGTCGGTGACGACCGCGAAGCTGGCCTTCTTGAACAGCACCTTGCAGCGGAACGAGTTCACCATGCACACGTTCCCGTCCCGCACCGCCCGGACGACCGGGTGGTCCAGCCCGCCCCGCTCGACCAGCTCGGAGATGAGCACCCGCTTATAAATGAGGGTGATGTGGTAGTCGCCGGACATGAGCCGGCCGTCGGTGTACTCCACGTCCCGCGGGTCGACGTTCCGGGCCTCCACGCCCATGCTCTTGAAGTAGTCGTAGAAGAGGACGAACTCGCTGAACGTCGGCACCTCCCGCCAGTCGAGGATGGCGATCCGCGGCGGGTCCGTGCGGACCCCCCGCCAGGTGTGGTAGCTGTCCAATAAGGCGTGCAGGACGCCGGGTTTGGCCGGGATCGGGAAGCAGTGGTAGTGCCGCTGGAACTCCTGGAACGCCGGCAGCCCGTAGAACACGTCGGCAAGCGCGTCCGAGTACCCGGCCCCGGCCGGGGTCTCGGTGTTGAACTCGGTGAACTTTAACTCGCCCTCGGACACGAAGAACGAGTCGAACCGGCTGGTCGGGCTGGGGTGGGGGAACCCCGGATCGACGTCGAGGAGGTGCTCCTCCCAGTCCTTCAGCCGGACCTGCCGACGGAACACCGGGTCGGCGAGCACGATCGTAGGCCGCCTGGAACGCCGGCAGCAGGACCGCCACCCGGTCGCGGAGGAAGCGGTACTGATCCACCGTCAGGAACCGCGGCCGCAACACCGAGCAGGTTGGCCGGTCGCCGAAATACAACCCGCGGGCCTGCTGGAGTTGAGGTCGAGCTGGGCCTGCGAATCCACGGCCAGGTTGCCGGTGGCCAGCAGGTCGTGATACCGGGCGATGGCGTCGACGGGCATGAGCGGCGTCCTGGCGGCGGAACGCTATCCCACTGTTGTAGGGAGCGGGTCGAGGAGGCTTGGCGACGAGGCCTGCCGGAATGCAGCGGCAGGCCTCGTCGCCAAGCCTCCTCGACCCGCCCTACGAAAACCGCCACCCTCAGAACAGCTTCGCCCACCGGGTCTCGGCGAAGCGAAGCTGCGGCCACGGGTTTTTGGCCAGGTCGATGACCAGCGACGCCATCTCCTGCACGCACCAGTCGAAGTACTTCGGCGTCAGCAGGGATCGATCTCCATGTCCGGGGCCGGGTTCGCTGAAGTCGATGGCGTAAGGCACCCCGTCTTGACCGCCCACTCGACCGTGTTCATGTCGTACCCGAGTGCCTGCACCAGCGTCAGCGAGTCGTCGGTGATCCGCTGGCGCAGTTTCGGAGACGGGTAGCCCTCGTCCGGCACGTACCGGCGGTTGTGCAGGTCATGCAGCATCGAGCAGCACCAGCCGCTGGCCGACGCACATGCACCGCACGTACTGGTCCCCACTCGACGAACTCTGGGCGATCATCGTCAAGAGGCCAGAGGTGTCGTAGTGCCGGACCAGTTCCTCGATCGAGTAGCAGACGGTACACCCCCGCCAGCCGCCGCCGTGGGCGTCTTGAGGATGCACGGCAGCCCCGCCTGCTCGACAATCCACTGCCAGTCCATCGGGTACATCAGGTTCCGCAAGCTCTCGCTGCGGACGATCCCCAGCACGTAGTCCTTGTTCGGCAGGGCGACCGTCTTCGGGTGGGCCAGCCCGAGCTTGGTACACAGGGCGGCCCCGAAGAACTTGTCGTCGGCCGTCCCATGAACGGGTTGTTGATGACCGCCGCCCCGTCCAGCACTGCCTTCTTCAAGTAGCTGCGGTAGTACGGCACCTCGTGCGAGATGCGGTCCACCAGTACGGCATACAGGGTCGGCTCGTCCATGCGGGTGCCGCCGAGCATGACGAACTCGGCCTCCACCCCAGCGTTCCGGCGGTTCACCTCATCGATGAGCTTCGGCGGCCAGGACCACTCGCGGCCGCCTGGCTTAGCCCTACTTTTCACGGGTGCCTCGGGGTTTGGGTTTGGGGTTTGGGGTTGGCAATAATGCCCCGGGGTTCCGTATCACGTGGCCGGCCGACCGAACCCCAGGCAAACCCCAAACCCCAGCTCCCGCCGATGTCCCACAGGTTGATCATCTTGTGCCAGACCGGCCAGTCGTGGGCGAACCCGTCCCACTCCCGCAGGGCGTTGCCGATCCCCTTCCCCCACAGCTTGCCGGACAGCTCCCGGTTCTGGTGGACCAGGCCGTCCCCGTTGCCGACCGCCAGGTTGACATCTGCCGGCGGAGGGCGTCAGCCGCCACCCTCGTGCTCGTTCAGGATGGCGACTCGACCGGGTTGTGAAAGTACACCAGTTCGTCGTGATAACCGTGGCAGAACTTGCGGATGTCGGTCAGCCCGCTCATCGAGATGACGCGGTTCACCCACTGCGGGTAGCGGAGGCCGAAGTCGAGGGCGTAGTACGCCCGAAGCTGGCCCCGGTCGTGATCAGGTACGGCGTCGGACTGCGGGTCCAGGTGAACGGCGGAACTTCGTGGAGCAGGTACTGGTCGTACTGGTCGTGACGGCGGACCCGCCAGTACGCGGATGACCGTTCGAGTACCAGCTCTCCCGGTCCACTCCCGACGCACGTCAGGTGCAACCAGCCGTTCTCGAGGTGATGCCGGAGGGCGTGCACCATCCCCTGGTCTTCCCACTCGTGGAAGCTGCCCTGCGACGTCGGAAAGGCGATCACCCGAAGACGCCCGCCGTGACCGAACTCCAGCAGCTCCATCCGCCGCTGCAGGCTGGGACTCCACCAGTGATGGTACGCACGGTGCATGGGCGACCGGAACAGGCCAGGGAGGCGTCTGGACGTGAGTATCGGAAACCGGCCCCCGGCCGGCAACAGCCAGCGTGCGGGAGAGATGGGGCGTCCAGTGAAGCGGGTCGGGTTGTACCGCCTATGCCGCGCCGCCCTCGACGAACGACGCGAACAGCCGCCGCATCCCGGGCTGGGTGTCGGCCAACTCCTCCGGGTGCCACTGGACTGCGACGAGGTACTGGCCGTTCGTCCCACCTCGACCGCCTCGATGATCCCGTCCGGGGCGAACGCCGTCGGCCGCAGCCCGTCCGCCGGGTCTTTGATCGCACGGTGGTGCATGCTGTTCACGGACACCACGGTTTCGCCGAGAATCGCGGCCAGCCGGGAGCCGGGGGCGACGGTGATGTCGTGGGCGTCAGGGCCAGGCCGCATCGGCTCGGGTTGGCCGGGGTGGGGAAGTAGTCGTGCTTCATCGCCGCCGGCACCTGGGCGGTCACGTCCTGGTACAGCGTCCCGCCTCGGGCCACCACGTTGATCTGGATGCCCCGGCAGACGGCCAGCACCGGCAGGCCGTTCGCCATCGCGTATTCGAGCAGCATCAACTCGACCGCGTCCGGTCGAGGTCGGTGGTGCCGCACAGCGGGTGCTTCGGCTCCCGTACCGGGACAGGTCCACGTCCACGCCCCCGGTCAGGAACACCCCGTCCGGCCGGGCGAAGATGTCCATGGCGTCCGGGTCATTCGTCAACAGTGGCAGGAGGATCAGGGCGGCACCGGTCGCCCGCAGGGCTTCGACGTACCGCTGGCCCATGATCCAGCACGCCGGCCGTTCGCCCTCGACGGCCGGCATGAGCGTGTGGCAACCCCGATCAGCGGCCGCGGCATGGCTCTCTCCAGGCGAAGGCTCGGCGTCAATGAACCCGGGAAGGGTCTAACAGATGATACCGTCTTTCCGCCGATCCCGCTACCCGGGGCGGTCAGTGCGACTTACCTTATCCGCGGCCGGCAGGACGGCGTGAAACTCCTTGGCGATCCGGTCCATGTACTGCAGCATTCCTCCACCCGGCCCGGGGTGTCGGCGGCGACCACCAGGCCGATGTGGTTCTTCATGTCCATGCGGTGGACGATCTCCGGGTCGTCGAACGAGGAGGTGTCCGGCCGCTCCTGCCGGGCGAGGGAGATGACCACCCCGGCGTACCGCTGCCGCAGCGACGGCAGTTCGTATGGCCCGCCCCGGGCGATCTCCAGCCTGGCCCACTCGGCCCAAAGGTTCGGCCCGGCGGCGTGTTCGACCATGGTCGCCGTCTCCGCCCCGCCGACCCGGGCACTCGTCTCGATGAAGTAGCACTGGCCGTCCGCGTGAGCTTTCATGAACTCGGTGTGCGACGCCCCGGCCCCGAGACCGAACCCGTCGAGCAGCTTCTCGTTGATCGCCTTTAACTCGGCGACCTCTGTCCGGCTTCGGTCAACCGTGCGGGTGGCGTAGATGCCGCCCCCCTGGTACACGTCGAGTAGTGGCCGCCAGTAAGCGTTCACCTCGGCGAACACGACACGGCCAGCGTGGGTCAGTGAATCGACGTGGAACAGGTCGCCGGGCACCATCCGCTCGATCAGGTGGAACGACTGGTCGTCCCCGAGTTGCAATCGATCGCACGCACACGTCGTCCGCCGACTGGCACTTACGGATGCCGGCCGCGGACGCCTCCGACCGCGGCTTCACCAGCCACGGTCCGGGAACGGTCGCCAAGAAGTGCCGCACCTCGCTCGTGGTTGAAGATCGGGCAAAAGTCCGGGATGCGGACGCCGATCTCTCGGGCCTTCACTCGCATCGCCAACTTGTCGCGGAACAGCCGGGCCTGACTGTCGCCGTGACCGGTGTCGGTCCGTCGGAAGTGTTCGCGGAGGAACGCGCCACCTCGATGTCGAAGTCATCCAGGGCAACGATCCGGTCGAACCGCTGGGTTCGCCACAGGTAGGCGACTGCATTCGTGAGGTTGCGGCGGTTGTGGAAGTCCGGGACGGCGAACACGTCGTCCAGGGCGTGCCGTGCCCACGGCTCCGTCAACCCTTCTCGACGGTGAGCAGGTACGTCGGACACCCTTCCCGCTTGCACTTGCTCCAGGAACCGGTTGCCCTTGAAGTAGCTGGCGACGGCGAGGACGGCAGGCTTGTTCACAGTCGCAAGTCCTCAAGTCTTCTGATCGTCAGGTCCGACGGCCATCGACCGGTATTCCGACGACTTGAGGACTTGAGATTCCTGAACCCGAACGTGGCACCGCCCGCTCGGCCCGGGCCACCTCCGCCAGCGGTCGGGTGACGGCCACGTACCGGTGGAGAACGGTCGGCGTCTCGTCCGCCTGGAGCAAGGCCAGCTTGAACCCGAACCGCTCGGCCTGCCCGTCGAACCGCTCCGGGTGATACCGAAGCAGTCCACGTAGTCGGACGTCCACGCCTCGGGGTACAACTCGAACCGGTCGTCCATGAAGATTTTGAACTCGGGCAAGTGGTAGATCAAGTACCCGCCCAGGTTGCAGTCGTTGTAAATCCGGGTGCCGGGTCCGGATGCGCGGGCGGCCTCCCGGATGGCGTCGGTCAGCGGGTATGGCACCATCTTCGGGTCGAGCCGTGCCCACCCGGCCCCGACTACCGGCGCGCCCGGCACCCGGGCCACCTGTATGCCGAGGATCGCCGCGACGACGGCCGCCAGGGCGACCAGCGCCCCGCAGGGTCAGTCCGGCCGTCGAGACCGGGCAGGTCTTGAACGAAGCGATCTGTTGCGCCTGCTGACGGCGGTGCCCGGGTGTGCGGCCATAGGTCGGCGGCGACCACCACCGCCACCACGCAGAACGCAGCGGCCCCTGGCGGATCGCCGGCGTCGAGACCAGCCGAGGCCGAGCAGCAGCCGGCAGATCACCCGCGGCCGTTGCGGCGAGGTGCCGAGGAACAGCGCCTTGTCCACTCGCCCCGGCACCTGGCCTTGCGCTGTCGGTATCTTCCAGTTCGGCGGGCGCGGTGCTCGGTGGCTGACCACCTTGAGAATGTCCGACCCGATCAGCCGGGTCCAGGTGGACAGCATCTCCAGTCCGAACGGGTTGACGAACGGCGTCAGTAGACAAGCCAGGACGATGCCGATCAGCAGCCACCCCTGCCGCCAACTGCGGACCGGCGACTCCTGGCCGAGTAGGAACAGCGCCCCACCCGGCGACCGCGAACCCGAGGCTGAGGATGCAGCACAGCACCTTGGCGTGCAGGTTGGTCCAGACCACGAACGTCGGGATGAGCGACGCCAGCCGCCACGCCCCAGCCCGGCTCCGCTCGAAATCGACCAGACAGGCCGTCGTCCAGGCGAGCCTTGCAGCAGGATGGACGCCATGTGCGGTCGGACGTAGAAGTGGAACGCCGCCGCGACGATGAACCCGCCGGCCAACATCCCGGCCAGCAGCGGAGTTCATCCCGGCCTGCCGCATCCGCCCGAACACCGCCGACAGGGCGGCGACGATCACGCTGAACCCGAGCAGCATGGCGTCGAACCCGCTCAGCCGGTGGGCCGGGGCCATCGAGCACCTCGGCCCCCACTGCTGGGGGGATCAGGTCCGGTCGGGGAAGGTGTAGGTGAACAGGTCGGTGTGGGGCGCCGTCGGTCAGGATGATCTCCCCGACTCCGGGTGCCACGAACACCAGGGGTCGAAGAACCCCGCTCCCGGAACACCACCTGACACGCCCCGAGGACGAGCAGGAATAGCACCGCTTCCGGGCTGAAATACGAACGCAGGCGGTTCACTTCTGGCAACCCCGTCAGCGAGGCGGGTGGGGATTGAAGCTGACGGAAGAATAGAACACGAACCGCCGGTCAGCCCTTTTCGGCAACGGCCGGTCGGCCTGGCGGAGTGAGCACGAACACCTTTCGTTTGCCGTGCCCGCACCGTGGCTCGCCTCATGCAGGGTGCCGACCCGGCGGGTCGGCGGTCAGTCCGTACCGGTCGGCCAGCGCGCCTTCAGCCCGGCCTCGTTCGGCATCCAGCCCACTGGCCAGACCGACCCGCTCCGTCTCGTTGCAGTTCCGCCGGACGGTGGACGGGAACTCGGGTCGCTGACCAGCTCGAACACCGGCAGGGCGTCGGCCACCGTGCGGGTCATCTGCGTTTCCAGATAGACCCGCCCACCGGGAGAACCAGGAGGTCGGCCACCTTCCGCATACCGGCGAACAGGTCGTCGATAACCACCCCGAACAGCAGGATCACGTCGTCGCGCTGGTCCGTCGGCAGGCTCAGGAAGTCGCCGACGGTGACGGCAGGACGACCCCACACACGGCTCAGCCACCGCAAATTGGCCGGGAAGCCGGGGTTCGCCGGCGGACCCAGATCGACCGCGTGAACCGACCGTGCCCCACGGAGGGTCGCCGCCGCTGAAGAACCCGTCCCCGGCTCCGACGTCCAGCACCCGCCGCTAGAAGAACGTCCCGGTCGTCGTCGAAACGCCACTCCCAGAGCTTCTGCTCCCGCAACGGAGTCCGGAGGTGTTCGCCCGCGAGCCGGCGGCGGCCGTCAGGGTCGGGGCGGAATGGAACCACGTCAGACCCGGCGGGCCGGCAACAGCTCGCCGATCATCGGCGGAGGAACTGGTCGGCCAGCCGTCGGCGAGCCTCCGGCCGGCGAACGGCCTGCAACCCGGACAACCGGGCGCCGGATGCGACGGGCGAGGGTGAACACGCGAGAAGCCCTCCGTGGCGGGGACGGGAGGGGAGTGTACCCCAGCGGCCAATGGCAATGGAAGGGGACAGGCCGCGACCGCGGGTCGCAGGTGACGGCTGCGTCCCGCTCCCCGTACGGCTTCAGAGCCGTCGGGTCCGGCGGGGGTCGTCGCGCGACCTGCGGTCGCGGCTCGCGGCGCTCGGCTTCTTCTTGATCCGGGTGCCGGTCCGGATGTCCGGCGTTTCCCCGGGGCCGCGGCTCCGGCGGGGCGTTGTCCCAGACCGGGCCGGCCACCCCCACCTTGACGCCCTCGACGTACAACTGGCTCATCACCTGTGGATCGAAGTCGAACCCGCTCTCGCCCGGCTCGAAGTCCTGCTGGCCGACAGGTGAAACCGCACCCCGGCCAACTGCGACATGTGGTAGATGTTCGACAGGTCGGCCCCGGGTGTACGCCCCACATCGGAGCGGCGGCGAGGGCGCCGTCACCACCCTGCAGCAGCCGCAGGCGCACCCGCTCCGGCTTCCGGGAAGGTACTTGCCGGCCAGGATGACGAACAGGTCGGCGTCCTTGTTGCACGCGTCCAGCACGCTCGGCGGGACGAACACCGAGGCCATCACCCCGCCGTCCACGTGCAACTCGGTCCGCTTCTTCGTCCACCTCGACGGTGATCGGCACCGGCAGGAACAACCCCCGGGACCGCGGCCGGGGCGATCATCACATCCACGATCAGCCGGCGGGCACGGCCCGCCCTTGCTGGCGATCGCCCCACGTCCCAGACGACCGCCTTCCACGTCTCCAGCCGGGTGGTGCCGATGGCAAGCCGCCGGCCCTTGCGGTGTTCGGCCGCCAGCTCGGCCATCACCTCGTCGGTCACCTGCTCGACCAGCCGGCGGAGGGTACTGGTGCCGATCGCGTCCCGGAACGGCACCGTCGCCCACATCCGCTGGGCGAGGCCACGGCCAACGGGTGACTTCGGTCAGGGCACCGCAACTCGTTGTCGTACTTCGGCCCCAGGAACGCCATCGGGGCGATCAGCGCTTCGGTGCTGATCCCGGTCACCACGTCGAACTCCGGCCGGGTGTCGTTCAGGTCCAGCCGTTGAGCACCCCGGCGGGTGAACGACCCGTAGAACGCCGGACAGGGCCAGGATGGTGTTCGGCACGAGCTGCGACCGACGGTTCGGGGCGGGAAAAGGTCGAATCGGGCACGGTCGGCGGCGGCGGCTCGTCGGCGGCCGGCAGGACCGGCGGGTCGGCGGCGAGGGCGGCCCGGAACGGCGTGCAGCCCAGCCCGGTCAGGGCCAGGATGCCGGCCATCGCCACGGCCAACGACACGCACGGTCCGGTTCATGACCGCCCCCGTATACCCGCTCCCGCCGCCGGTCAACCCAGACAGACGGCGTAATCCGTCAATCTTACCGGGCCGGGTCAAACTGGGGATGTGGCAAACTGGGAGAGTTGCGCCGGCGGATTCATTTCTTTCGTTCCCAACCCCGTGGCCAACAGGGTCGGTAACCAAACGCCCGGCTCACAGCCGGCTGCAGCAACTCCCCTCGTTCCCGCAGAGCGTGGGAACGAGTGGCGGGATGACAAGCAGAACTGTCGGTCTGACCGGCTGCTGCAGGTGAGCTTGCCGGGCTTGCCTTCTTCTCCAGCAAGGCCGCTGCGGGCGCTTTGTCCCCACTGACCCGCCAGGCCAGCTTGCGGCGGGCGATGTCTACTTCCGCGGGGTGTACGACTCGAACCCCTCGATCCGGTCCTCGTCGATCAGCCGGTTGATGGTCATCTCGATGTCCGTCAGGTGCCCCTGCTCCGGGGTGGCGAACGAGATGGCCACCCCGTCCCGGCCGATCCGCGGTCGGCCGATCCAGGTGGACAGCAGTTCTCGATGTCCATCGGCAGGTCATCGTTGATGACGTGGCTGATCCCGGTCACGTCGATCCCTGGCGCTGGCCACGTCGGTGGCGATCAGCACGTGGATACTCCGCCCGGAACCGCCCGCGGGTCAGCCTCGCGGTGGCTCTGCGAGCAGATCCCCGTGGATGACCGACACGCCCTTGAAGTGCCCCTTCAGCTTGTCGTACAGCCGGGGTCCGCCGACCGCTTCCGCTCGACGAAGATGAGGCACTGCCGGGAGGCTTCTCCCGGTGCAGCACCTTCACCAGCAGCTCGAACTTCCGGTCCTCGTCCACGGTGATAACCGCGTCTGCCGGATCTTGTCCACCGTCAGCACGCCCGGGGACAGGTTCAGGTGGACCGGGTGGTGCATGTACCGGTTGACCAGCCGCTTGATCGTGTCCGGCACGGTGGCCGTGCTGAGCAGCGTCTGCCGCTCGCTCGGGCAGTTCCGCAGGATCCGCTCGATGTCCGGCTGGAACCCGATGTCCTTCAGCATCCGGTCGGCCTCGTCCAGCACCACGTACCGGACGTCCGACAGGTTCATGTTCCCGCGGCGCGCATGTGGTCGAGCATCCGCCCCAGGGTGCCGACCCGCAGGTCACCGGCAACTCCAGCCCCTCGAATCCTGTTTGCCCATGCGGGCGCCGCCGTACACCGCCACCGTCCGGAAGTGCGGCTCGGGGCCAACTTCTCGGCCTCGGTCGCCACCTGCAGGGCCAGTTCCGGGTCGGGCACATGACCAGCCGATCGGCCCCTTGAGCTTGTGCGGCCGCCAGCGGTTCAGGAACGGGATCAGGAAGGCGGCCGTCTTGCCGGTCCCGGTCTGCAAGGCCTGGCGCCGATCACGTCCACCGCATCGCCTTCGGAATGACGGACGCCTGGACCGGGGTGGCGTACTCGTACTTGGCGTGCCGGATCGCGTCCATCGGCAGGGCGATCAGCTTCGTAGGCGTAAGCCACCTTCGGCCCGTCGGCCGGCCGCTCCTCGGGCGGCGTCCGGCGGCGGGGCGGCCTCGGCCGGCTCGTCGGACGACCAGGCGGTCGGCGTCGTCAGACGGCAGGTCAACCGACGAGGAGGTGAGATCGGGTTCGGACGGGGTGGGGACGGAGACTCCATCGCTACCTTGGCTTGGAAGCCTACGGGCCGACCAGCGGCCGGGCACACTCAAACTCCCTTATAAGTACCGGCCGGGGGCTTGTCCAGGAGGCGGTTAATGTGGCGAGAGTCGGATTCACCGTAGATCGGGCCGAAGCGGCTTTGCGGCAGCGGCCGCCACGAACGGCTACGGCCGCCAGCTCCTCCCGGCGGGTTCCGGAGAGGGGAGGGCGAGGCTCCTGCCGAGCCGGGCTGTAACCCGGGTGACGCCCCGGCCCGCATCCGATGGCCCCGGCCGGTGAAGTCCCACGGCTCGGCAGGAGCCTCGCCCTCCCCCGGCCCGGCTCGCCGTGGATAGCAACCGCCCCCTGCCCGGGCCGGCGGGGTCGGCGCGCAAAGCCGGCTTGACCCGCCCTACACGAAATCGCAAGCTCGTCCTCGGAGTCGGCAGCTTCCGCAGCAGCTTCGCCCCGTCTGCCGTGGCGGCGTCCAGCAGGCTCGGGCCGGCCGACGGTTCGGCGGGCCGCCGGACCGGGCGGACGCCCTCGGACACCGCAAGTCCTAGCCCCAGCGATCCGGCCCTCGCCCGCCTGGCTTCGGCGGCCCGGGTCGGCCGGCTGGCCGCCTCGCCGGGGCCGGAAGGGTGACAGGCGGTAGGCTCTCCGGGGCGAGTGCCGGTTTGATGCCGCGGCCGGCAGCCGGTCCCGTCGTCGGGGGTGGCGGGCGGGGTCGTGGCGGGGGTTGAACTCCGAGGGCCCGGTGAGCCAGTCGGCCAGTCACTGCCTGGCCCCGGCTGAGTCGCATGTGAACCGCGGTCCACACCGATCCCCAGCCGGTCGGCGATGGCAAGGGCGTCCAGGTCCAGGGTGTACCGCAGGGCGAGTAGCTCGCGGTCGGCCGGGGACAGCTCCCCGAGCAGGTCGTGAATTCGGGCGAACGTCTCCTCCCGGATCAGCCCTTCCAGTGCCGACCGGTCCGGCGTGCCCACCCCGGTCAGTTGGTCAGGCGGCCGGGTGCCGTGGCGGCGGAAGGCGCTCTTGGCCGCGTCGTCCGCCAAGTTCCGGGCCACCCGCAGGAGCCACGCCCGGGGGTTGTCCGGGCCGGCCCCGCGGTCCAGTTCCTTCCACAGCCGCAGGAACGCCTCCTGGGTGACGTCCCGGGCCAGGTCCGGGTCCATCCGCCGGCCGAACGCGACCGCCCACACCTCCCGGGCGTGGTCCCGGTGGAGGGCGTCGAACACCGCCCGGGCGGACAACCGCGGTTCACGGCCCATTGTCGCTGGCCAGCCTGCCGACACCAGGAGGACGACTCGGACGAGGAATTCTAACCGCCGCGGACCGGTTCGGACGAAGGGGGGATGATCGGGCGAAGGGAAGAAGGGGTCGCCGTACTACTACTGGCGGGGGTCGGATTCCCTGGTTTCCTCCCACTCACGTGGGGTGGGAAGGGAAACCATGAAACCCGGCCCCACCCCGGGAGACGGTTTGATGGTTTCGTTGCCCACCCCGGGGGAGGGCGACCGATGACACCCATCCCCCCTTCGCCCGCACCGGTCCCGACGCCGGTTCGACGCGAGCCGCGACCGCAGGTCGCGGGTGACAGCCGCACGCCGTCGCTTGCGGCGCCGAAGTCGCCGGGACCGGTGGGGTCGTCACCCGTCACCTGCGGTGACGGCTCGCGTCGGATTACCCCGTCGCGGCGAAGTTGTCCCTGTGGATCAGTTCGACGTACCTCACCTCGCCCAACACCCCCGGCAGTTGGTCCGTCTTCCGCCCGGCGATCCGGCCCGCGTCCTCGGCCGAGTAGTTGGTCAACCCGCGCCCGACCTCCGCCCCGTCCGGCCCGACCACCGCCACCACGTCCCCCTTGCCGAACTCCCCCTCGACGGTCGTCAGGCCGACCGGCAACAGACTCTTCCCCTGCTCCCGGACCGCCCGGACGGCCCCGGCGTCCACCCGCAGCGTCCCCTTCGGCCGGGCGGTGAACCCGAGCCACCGCTTCCACGCCGGCAGGGCGTCGGCGTGGGCCTGGAACAGCGTCCCGACCGGCTCCCCGGCGAACACCGCGTCCAGCACCCCGTCCACGCCCCCGTTGGCCATCACCACCGCCCCGCCGGCGGCGGTCGCCAGCCGGGCCGCCCGCAGTTTGCTCCGCATCCCGCCGGTGCCCAGGCTGCTCTTGGTCGCCCCGGCCATCTCGCTCACCGCCCGGTCGATGTGCGGCACCGTCGGCACCAACTTCGCCGCGGGGTCGGACCGCGGGTCGGCGGTGTACAGCCCGTCCACGTTGGTGAGCAACACCAGGAGCGGGGCTTGGAGCAGGTTGGCGACCATCGCCGCCAGGTGGTCGTTGTCCCCGAACTTGATCTCGGCCACGCTCACCGTGTCGTTCTCGTTGATGACCGGCAGGCAGCCGTACTCGAACAGGGTCAGCAGGGTGTGCCGCATGTTCAGGTATCGGGGCCGGCTGTCGAAGTCGGCGGCGGTGAGCAGCACCTGGGCGGGCAGGACGCCGTGCGGGTCGAGCGCCTCCTGGTACAGCTGCATGAGGGCGGTCTGGCCGACGGCCGCACACGCTTGCAGGTGCGGCAGGTCGGTCGGCCGCTTGCCCAGGTTCAGCTTGCCGACCCCGGCCCCGATGGCCCCGCTGCTGACCAGGGCGACCCGCCGGCCGCCGGCCCGCACCCGCTGGAGCTGGTCGGCGAGCGCCTGAATGCGGGGGAAGTCGAGCCGGCCGGACGGGTCGGCCAGGACGTTCGTCCCGACCTTCACCACCACGGTGCCGGCCGCTTTGAGGATGTCGGTGCGATCAGGGTCAGGCATCGGCGGGACTGACATGGTGACAAGGAGACAAGGTGACAAGGTGCCCCAGTCGGCCGCCCGTCACCGCCCACCGGGGCGTTTTATCACCTTGTCACCCCCTCACCGTGTCACCGGGTCATCTTGTCATCCCGTTTGACGCGGGCCTGTGCCGGCGGGTACGATCCTGGGGACGGACCTCTCCCCCAATCCGGCCACCGACGGGGGTGTTGGCAACATGGGCATTCGCGGGGCGGGTTGGGCGGCGGTCGTCGCCTTCGGGTTGTCATCGGCCCTGCGGGCGGCGGACGGCGATTGGTTGCCGGCCCCGCTCCCCCCTGGGGTTGGAAACGAAAGAAACGAAACCGCCCGCCTGGACCGGCAGGTGGGCGAGTACCTGTCCGCCTACCTGGCCGGCCGCCGCCCCGACCCCGCCCTCCGGGCCAGGGTGCACGCCAGCCTCCGCCGGTCGGCCCAGGCGAAACGGTTGGCCGACCCGGCGTATCAGGCGTTCGCCAAATCGCTGACCCCGGCCGAGGCGTTGAATCTTTACGCCGAGGCGATTGGCCGGCTGACCGCCCTGTACCCCGACGCCGACCGGTCGGCCCCGGGCCGTCTGTTCGCCCTCGGCCGCACCGAGTTCGACCGGGCGCTCTCGGCACCCTCCTTCCGCTCCGCCTTCCTCGGAAGCCTGACCGACGCCGAACTGTTGGCCTTCCGCACCTGGCTCCGAGGGATCGCCCCACCGTCTACCGTGGCCGACGCCCGACAAGCCGTCCGGGACGTTAGCCGGGAGGCCCAGACCCGGCTGCGTGTGACGGCCCCGGCGGCGGTGGTGCTGGAGTTCCTGGCCGGGGCGTGTGGCGGGCTGGACGAGTTCACCGCCTACCTGCCGCCGACCGCCGCGACCGACCCGAAGGGCGACTACGGGGATTACGGGCTGACGCTGGCCGGGGGTGTGGTGTCCCGGGTGGAGCCGCTGTCGTGGGCGGCTCACGTCCGCCTGAAACCGGGGGACCGGGTGGTCCACACCGAGCGAGGCCCGGGTGCCGTGCGGCTGACCGTGGCCGGCCGGCCGACCCCGGTCACGCTTCCGGTCCCGCCGCCGACCGTGTTCGGGGCGGAGGCGACGGGGATGGCCGGGGTGGTCGGGTACATCCGCCTGGCGGCGTTCCGCGAGGACACGCCGGACGCGCTGGACGACGCCCTGCTCAGCCTGACCGCCCGCGGGGTCCGGGCGGTGGTGATCGACGTGCGGGGCAACCCGGGCGGCCAACTGGCGTCCGCCGTCCACGTGGCCGAGCGGTTCCTGACCGGCGGCATCGTCGTGACGACCGCCGGCCGGGCGCCGGAGTTCGCCGGCCGAGTGTTCTCGTCGGCGTCCGGGATGACGGCCTCGACGCTGCCGGTGGTGCTGCTGGCGGACGCCCGGACGATGTCCGCCGCCGAGGCGCTGGCCGGGGCGTGGAAGGACCACAAACGGGCCACCCTGGTCGGCACCCAGACGTTCGGCAAGGGGACCGTGCAGGCGCAGCTTACGCTGCTCGCCGCCGACCGCCCCGGGGCTGCTCCCCGGTCCGGCACGCTGGTACTAACCGTGGCGACGATGGCCGGGCCGCACGGCCGGCCGCTCGACGGGTACGGGGTGCTGCCGGACATCACCGAGCCGGACCCGGACCGGCAGTTGGAGCTGGCGATCCGCCGGGCGACGGAACTGGCGGCCGGGATGCCCTGACCCGGATACGCTGACGGCATGTCCACCTTCTCCCCCTCCGAAGCCGCCGCCTGCGGCCGGCTCGTCGAGCTGGCGTTGGCCGAAGACCTCGGCGACGCCGGCGACCGCACCTCCCTGGCCACGATCCCCGCCGAGGCGAGTGGCCGGGCCGCGTTCGTCGCCCGGTCGGAGGGCGTGTTGGCCGGGTTGCCGGCCGTCGCCCAGGTGGCCGCCGCGGTCGATCCCAGGCTGTCGGTCGAGTTCCTGGCGGCCGACGGCGACCGGCTCACCCCTGGCACCCGGGTAGCGGTGATCGCCGGGCCGCTGCGGTCGCTGCTGGTCGCCGAGCGGACAGCCCTCAACTTCCTCCAGCGGCTCAGCGGGGTGGCGTCCCTCACCCGCCGGTACGTGGACGCGGTGGCCGGGCTGCCAGTCCAGGTGCTCGACACCCGCAAGACTACCCCTGGCTGGCGGCTGTTGGAGAAGTACGCGGTGCGGATGGGCGGCGGGGTGAACCACCGGATCGGGCTGTTCGACGGGGTACTCATCAAAGACAACCACCTGGCCGGCCTCGGCGACCCGAGTACCTCTGTCCGCCGGGCGGTCGAGTTGGCCCGGGCTTACCCGGGCAACGCCGGCCTGCCGGTCGAGGTCGAGGTGGACACGCTGGAGCAGTTGGAGCAGGCGTTAGCCGTGCGGCCGGAGATCGTGCTGCTGGACAACATGCCACCGGACGTGCTGCGGCAGGCGGTGAGCCTGCGGGACGCGAAGTCCCCGGGGACGCGGCTGGAGGCGTCCGGCGGGGTGAACCTGTCCACGATCCGAGCCATCGCCGAGGCCGGGGTGGACCGGATCAGCGTCGGGGCGCTGACCCACTCCGCCCCGGCCCTGGACATCGGGCTGGACTACGACGGCTGAGCCGGTGTCACTTGTCGTCGTTCCGCCGGTCGGCCCCGCGGTCGTCCTTGATCGCCATCAGCCTCTCCTTCAGCCGCTCACAAGTAGCGATGTGCTGGCGGATGATCTGTTCGCCCTGCTCCAGCACCGGCATCATCTCGGGGGTGGCGTGCTTCTTGAACACCGTCACCTTGTCAAGCAGCCCGTAGTGCTCGTGCAGTTGGTCGCCGATGAACGCCTTCTCCAGCTTGTGCTTGCCTTTTTCTTGCTCGCACTTGGTCAGCCGCTGCTTGGCGTTGGCGATGCACGTGTCCACCACCTCACTCTCGATGGTGACGAACTGGCTGACCCCGGGGGTGAGGAACACCCGGCCGACGGAGATCGTGTTCCCCTGCGGGACGAACGCCCCGGCCTGCTGGACCGGCTGGCCCGGCTGCTGGGCGCCGGGGCCGCCCGGTGTCGGCGGCTGGTAGCCGAACTTGGCCAGGTCCGCCTTCACCTTCTCGTGTTCGTCGATTTCCGCCTGGGCGAACGCCTTCACGTCCTCACTCTGACAGCGTTCCTTGGCGAAGCGGCAGACCTCGATCTGCCGGCGGCCGCCGCTCAGCAGGCAGGCGGCCAGGAGGGGGTCTTCGCCGAGCGGCTGACGGCCCGGCTGCTCGGGCTGGCCCGGGGTCTGCCCTTTGGCCGAGCCGAGCAGCAGGGTGGCGGCCGGCAGGCCGGCGACCCCGGCGATCAGGGCGTTGCGGCGGGTCACGGACATCGGTCGTCTCCGGGTGGCTAGGATGACGGGCGAGGGCCACCCGAACGGAGCATCCGACGTGCCGGACCCCCTGCCGGTCGAGACCGTGTCGCTGAACACCCGCCGGGTCGGCGGACCTCTCCTCGTGTTCGACGAGGTGGGGAGTACGAACGACCTGGCCGCCCGGTCAGCGAACGGCCCGTCCGACGACGGCCTGACCGTCCTCGCCCGTCAGCAGACCGCCGGTCGCGGACAGTACGGGCGGACGTGGGCCAGCCGGCCGGGCGACTCGTTGCTCCTGTCGGTCGTCCTTTACCCCCCGCCGGAGGTCCGCCGGCCTGTGGTCCTTACGGCGCTGGCTGCGGTTGCCGTCGCCGATACGGTCCAATCGCTGACCGGTGTCGGCCCCAAGGTGAAGTGGCCGAACGACCTGCTGGTCCGCGGCAAAAAGGTGTGCGGCATCCTGATCGAGCAGCCGGCCAACGGGCCGAACCCGCCGGTGATCGTCGGCATCGGGCTGAACCTGAACCAGGCAGACGCCGACTTCCTGGCCGCCGGCCTGCCGACCGCGTCCTCTCTCTTCGCCCTGTGCGGCTCCCCGTTCGACCCGTTGGCCGTGGCACAAGTTCTGCTCACCCGGTTGGACGAGGAATACACCCGCCTACTGGCCGGCGATCGAATGCCGCTGGAAGCGGCCTGGGTCCGTCGGCTGGGCCTGACAGGGCGATCGGTCCGGGCCGACCTGCACGACTCGACGTCCGTCACCGGGCGGGCGCAGGTGGTCGGGTTCGGCGGGGTCGGACTGGAAACGGAAAGAGGGCCGGTGGTGCTACGGCCGGAGTCGATCCGCCACCTGACCCCTGCCTAGCGCCGCGCTGAAGCCTCCCCCCGTGACATCGCCGGCTGTATACTGCCTCCGGCCTCCCTCCCGCACTTTTCGCCGAGGTCTTCATGACGCTGCGTTCCGTCCTCCCCGCCGTCGCCTTGTCCGGGCTGCTGGTCGGGTCAACCGTCGCCGCCGACTGGCCGCAGTGGCGCGGCCCGAACCGGGACGGCAAGTCGGCCGACACCGGGCTGCTCAAGGAGTGGCCGAAGGGCGGGCCGAAGCTGGCCTGGAAGCTGGACGATGTCGGGGCCGGGTATGGCACCCCGGCGGTGGTCGGCGACCGCGTGTACCTGGTCGGGGCCGAGGGGAAGAAGGCCGGGGCCAAGGAGTTCGTCCTGTGTGTGTCCGCGGCCGACGGCAAGCAGCTCTGGAAGACCCCGATCGACACCGCCGAGGCCCGGTTCCTGGACGGCTGGGGCGGCGGCCCCCGGGGCACCCCGACCGTGACCGCCGGCAAGCTGTTCGCCCTCGGGGCGAGCGGCGACCTGGTCTGCCTGAACGCGGCCAACGGCTCCCAGCTGTGGGCGGTCAACTTGGTCCGGGACTTCGGCGGCAGCGTCCCCCAATGGGGTTACAGCGAGTCCCCGCTGGTGGATGGGAACAAGGTGATCGTCACCCCGGGCGGGCGGCCGGCCGGCAAGGGCAAGAAGGGGGGCGGCGAGCCAGCCAAGCCGTCCGCCAAGTCCCAGGGGGCGGTGGTCGCCCTGGATGCCGAGTCCGGCATACTGGTGTGGGGGTGTAAAGAGCTGACCGACCCGGCCGGGTACTCGTCGTTCGTGGTGACGACCGTCGGCGGGGTCCGGGTGTACGTCCAGCAGACGATGGAGTCGGGCGTCGGCATCGCCGCCGACTCCGGCAAGCTGCTGTTCAAGGTCGGCGAGATCGGCCGGTCGGTCGCCGTCATCCCGACCCCGGTGGTGGACGGCGAAGGCGTGTTCTACACCGCCGGGTACGGGGCCGGGTGCGAGTATTACAAGCTGTCTTCATCGGGCGGCGGGGTGAAGGCCGAGAAGGTGTACAGCAAGAACAAGGTGGTGGCCAACCACCACGGCGGGGTGATCGAGCTGGGCGGCAAGGTGTACGGCCACAGCGACTCGAACGGGTGGGTGTGCTTCGACTACAAGACCGGGCCGGACGAGCCGGTGTGGAAGAACAAGGGGCCGGGCAAGGGGTCGATCGCCTACGCCGACGGGCACTTCTTCTGCTACAGCGAGAGCAAGGGCGAGCTGGTCCGGATCAAGGCCACGCCGGACGGGTGGGAAGAGGCGGGCAAGTTCACCATCCCGGCCACCAGCCAACTGCGGAAGGGGACGAGTGGCCAAATCTGGCCACACCCGGTCGTCGCCAACGGGAAGCTGTACCTGCGGGACTACGAACTGCTGTTCGTGTACGACCTGAAGTAAGCCTTCTCCGGCTCGGGCGGTATAACCGCCCGGGCCGAGTCGATTGATGGGAGCCGGCCGTTGACGCTCGCCGCGGACCGAGACGCCCTCCGCGGGCACCAGATGACCCGCCTCCGGAAGCTCCTCGCCGAGGCGCTGCCGGGCAACCGATTCTACGCCCGTAAGTTCGCCGGCCTCGACCTGACCCGCCTCGGCTCACCCGACGACTTGGCCCGCCTGCCGTTCACCACCAAGGCCGAACTGGCCGCCGACCAGGCCGAGCACCCGCCTTACGGCACCGCCCTCACCTACCCGACCGACCGCTACTGCCGGCTGCATCAGACCTCCGGCACCAGCACGGGCCGGCCGCTCCGCTGGCTGGACGACAACGCCGGGTGGGAGCAGGTGGTGCGATGCTGGCTGCTCAGCTTCCCGATCATGGGGCTGACCCCGGCCGACCGGGCGTTCTTCCCGTTCTCGTTCGGCCCGTTCCTCGGGTTCTGGACCGCCTACGAGGCGGCCAGCCGGTTCGGCCTGCTCTGCCTGCCCGGCGGCGGGATGTCCAGCACCGCCCGGCTGCGGTTCCTGGTCGAGCACCACGCGACGGTCGTCTGCGCCACCCCGACTTACGCCCTGCACCTGGCCGAACTGGCGAAGAAGGAGGGGATCGACCTGCCCGGGTCGGCGGTCCGGTCAGTGGTCGTGGCCGGGGAGCCGGGCGGCGGCATCCCGGGCACCCGCCAGCGGATCGCCGTCGGCTGGGGCGCCCGGGTGCTGGACCACTACGGGCTGACCGAGATCGGCCCCGTCGCGTTCGAGCCGCAGTCCGTGCCCGGTAGCCTATTAGTGTTGGAGTCGGAGGTGATAGCCGAGGTGGTCCAGCCGAACGGCTCCACCCCGACTCCGGACGGCGAGGTCGGCGAACTTGTGCTGACCTCCCTCGGGCGGGTCGGCAGCCCGCTGATCCGCTACCGGACCGGCGACCTGGTCCGGGTAGACCCGTACCCGCCAGCATCGCCGGACGTGCCGCCCGGCTGGCGGCTGCTGGTCGGCGGGGTGCTCGGCCGGGCGGACGACATGATCCACGTTCGCGGCAACAACCTGTACCCGGCGGCCATCGAGGCGATCGTCCGCCGGTTCCCGCAGGTGGCCGAGTTCCGGATCGTGGTCGACCAGACCGGCCCGCTGGCCGACCTGCGGATCGAGGTCGAGCCGGTCCCGCACAGCCCGCCGGACCTGGCCGATCAGGTGGCCCAGGCCGTCGGGGACGAGTTGCTGTTCCGCGCCGCCGTCGTCGCCGTCCCGCCCGACACCCTGCCCCGGTTCGAGATGAAAGCCCGCCGTGTGGTCCGACAAGTAAAAAGTGACAAGTAAAAAGGCAAACGTGGAAACCCCGCAGGAGACCCCGCGATGACCCGCGCCCGGTTCGGACTTTTTACTTTTGCCTTTCTACTTTTTCCTTCCGCCGCTTCGGCGGGGGACTGGGTCCACTGGCGGGGGCCGGAGCAGACCGGGTTCGCCCGCGAGACCGGGCTGCCCGAGTACTTCGGGGTGGACACCCCGGGCAAGGACAACCTGATCTGGAAGGCGCCGTTCGGCGGCCGGTCCGCCCCGCTGGTGCTCAAGGGCCGGGTGTACACGATCAGCGGGTACGACATGTCCCAGCCCACCGAGGGCGAGCGGGTCATGTGCTTCGACGAGGCCACCGGCAAGGTGCTCTGGGAGAGCCGGTTCAACGTGTTCCACACGGACATCGTGTCCAGCCGGCTCGGGTGGACGACTCTGACCGCCGACCCGGAGGCGGAACACGTCTTCACCCACACCACCGGCGGGTTCCTGTTCTGCTTCGACAAGAACGGCCACATCTTGTGGAAGCGGCAGCTCACCGAGGAGTTCGGCCGGGTCACGGGGTACGGTGGGCGGATCGTCTCGCCGATCTTCGACGACGGGCTGGTGATCGTCGGCATGGTGAACGGCAGTTGGGGCGACCAGGCCCGCGGGCACAACCGGTTCGTCGCGTGTGACGCCAAGACCGGCGAGGTCGTCTGGTGGTCGTCCCCGACGGAAGACCTGGTCGCCCAGACCAAGGCGACCAACGTCACCCTGCGGGGGACGTACTACTCGAACCCGGTGATCGCCGTCGTCAACGGCCAGCGGCTGCTCGTCACCGGCGGGGCGGACGGGTGCGTCCACGCCCTGAAGGTGCGGACCGGCGAGCGGGTGTGGAGCCACCACTTCAGCGCCGGGGTGGTCAACCCGTCCCCGGTGGTGAGCGGCAACTTAGTGTACATCAGCCACGGCGAGGAGAACCCGGAGGGCGGGCCGATCGGCCGGGTGGTCTGCCTGGACGCCTCCCAGGTGACGAACAAGAAGCCGAAGCTGGTGTGGGAGAACAAGCGGCTGGGCAAGCGGTTCGGCCTCGCCTCCCCGGCCATCGCCGACGGCCGGCTGTACCTGCCGGAAGACTCGTCCAAGCTGAACTGCTTCGACGCTAAGACCGGCAAGCGCCTGTGGGAGGTGACTTACGGGACCGTCAGCCGCGGCGCCCCGCTGGTGGCCGACGGAAAGCTGTACATCTTCGACGTGAACGCCCGGATGGTGGTCTACAAGCTCAAAGGGGACGAGGAGCCGGAGGAGCTGGAAGCCGTCCCGTTCCGCCGGGAGAGCGGCATCGGGTTCGTCGAGACGCACGGCACCCCGATCGCCGTCAACGGCCGGCTGTACTTCCTCACGCAAGACTTCCTGTACTGCGTCGGCAAGGAGGGGGCGGCTCCGGGCGGAGGATACAAGCCGCTGGCACCGGAGACCACCTACGACCCGACCGCCGTCCCGGCCGCCATCCGCGTCTTCCCGGCGGACGTGCTCGCCACCCCGGGGCAGACGGTCAAGTTCACCGTCGAGTTCCTGGACGCCAACGGCCGCAAGCTGCCGAAAAAGGACACCGCCACCGGGGAGTGGTCGCTGCCGCTGCCGCCGAAGGCGCCGTCCGGCGCCCAGCCGCCGGCCCTGGTCGGCGAGGTTAAGGGGGACGGCGACACCGGCACCCTGATCGTCGGCAAGCTGCCCACCCAGCAGGGTGTCGTGACGGTGAAGTACGGCAAGCTCACCGGCCGCGCCCGGGTGCGGGTGGCCGCCCAGACGCCGTACAGGCAGGACTTCGACAAGGTGCCGACCGGGGCCACGCCGGGCGGGTGGGTGAACGTGACCGGCAAGTACACGATCGCCGAGGTCGGCGGCAGCCACGTGCTGAGCAAGGTGAACACCGACGCCCGCCCGCCGATCGCCCGGGCGAACGGGTACATCACCGGCCCGTGGGCCGGCAACTACACCATCACCGCGGACGTGATGGGCACCGAGGTCCGCGGCCGGTTCCCGGACCTGGGCGTCGTCAACAGCCGGTACACGCTCATCCTCGACGGCAAGTCGGACTCGGCGAACAACAAGCGGCAGGCCCGGGTGGTGTCGTGGGAGGCCCGGCCGCGGATCAACAAGGCGGCCGAGTTCGACTGGCAGCCGGGCGTCTGGTACCGGGTCAAGCTGACCGTCGAGCCGGGCGACAAGACGGCCACCGTGCGGGCCAAGGTGTGGAAGCGGGACGACGCCGAACCGGCCGGCTGGACGGTCGAGCTGGACGACCCCAGCCCGAACCGGGAGGGGGCGGCGGCGGTGTACGCCTACATCTCCGACCCGAGCATCAGCGACAAGAACCCCGGCTCGAACGCCTACTTCGACAACGTGACCATCACCCCGAACGGGAAGAAGTGACCAATCCCACTGCTTAGCCGCGAGGCGGAGTCCTCGGAGCCGAGCGCGGGGACTCCGTCCTTACCCAGCGAGCGCACCTCAATGGACGTGGTCGCCGCGCTCGGCTCCGCAGAGCCTCCGCCTCGCGGCTAAACTAACTGACACACCCACCCAGGAACCCCGATATGACCCGCCGATTCGCTGCCGGTGCCGTCCTCCTCGCCGCCGGCGGGCTGGCCGTCGCCGCCCTGTACCCGGCCCGGCCCGCCGCCCCGACCGAACACACCATGTTCGGCGGCACCCCGGCCCGCAACATGGCCGACCTGGCCGGCAAGTTCGGGGCGGTTCAGCTCATGCCCGTGAAGGACGGGGAGAAGGAGACCAAGCCGGCCGACACCGTCATCAGGTGGCAGGCCGAGTTGGGCAGCCGGGCCTACGGCGGGCCGATCATCGCAGGCGGCAAGGTGTTCGTCGGCACCAACAACGAGCGGCCCCGCAACCCCCGCGACAGCAAGAAGAACGCGGACGGGGACGTCGAGCCGACCGACATGGGCATCCTGATGTGCTTCGACCAAAAGACCGGCAACCTGCTCTGGCAGGCGGTCCACGACAAGCTGCCCAGCGGCCAGGTGAACGACTGGCCGAAGGAGGGCATCTGCTCCACCCCGCTGGTCCAGGGGGACCGGGTGTACTACGTGAACAACCGGTGTTCCGTGGTGTGCGCCGACGTGAACGGGTTGGCCGACGGCAACCAGGGGGTGCAGAGCGAGAAGTACAAGGACAAGACGGACGCCGACATCATCTGGGAACTGGACATGATCGGCGAGCTGAGCGTGTTCCCGCACAACATGGCCGCGTGCAGCCCGCTCCTGGTCGGGGACGTCCTGTTCATCACCACCGCGAACGGGGTGGACGAGGGGCACATCAACATCCCGGCCCCGCAGGCGCCGAGCTTCGTCGCCATCGACAAGAACTCGGGCAAGGTGCTGTGGAAGCGGAACGACCCGGGCAAGAACATCATGCACGGCCAGTGGTCGAACGCCACCTACGCCGAGATCAAGGGGGTCAAGCAGGTCATCTTCCCGGGCGGGGACGGCGTCCTCCGCGGGTTCAAGCCGGAGACCGGGGAGGTACTCTGGCAGTTCGACTGCAACCCGAAGGACACCAAGTACGAGCTGGGCGGCACCGGCACCCGCAACGACTTCATCGGCACCCCGGTGGTGTACGAGGACAAGATCTACATCGGCGTCGGCCAGGACCCGGAACACTTCTCCGGGGTCGGCCACTTCTGGTGCATCGACCCGTCCAAGGCCACCCAGCCGGGCATGGACATCTCGCCCGAACTCGGCGAATGGGGCCAGCCGGGCAAACCGAACCCGAACAGCGGGCTGGTCTGGCACTACGGCGGGCCGGACAAGCGGAAGTTCGTCCCCCGCGACTTCGTGTTCGGCCGGACCATGAGCACCGCCACCGTCGTGGACGGGGTCGTGTACATCGCTGAGCTCCAGGGGTTCGTCCACTGCCTGGACGCCAAGACCGGCAAGAAGTTCTGGCAGTACGACCTCAAGGGCGCCATCTGGGGCAGCACCTACTACGTGGACGGCAAGGTGTACCTGGCGACCGAGGGCGGGGACGTGTTCGCCTTCAAGCACGACAAGGCGCCCGAGGTGATCGACGAGCTGGACATCCCGGATGCCACCGACGCCAAGGACTTCAACCAGAAGCTGAAGGCCAAGCGGAAGCAGGTGGAGGCCAAGTACCTGCTCGGGAAAGCCGAGTTCGACGCCCCGGTCCGCAGCACCCCGGTGGTGGCCGACGGTGTGATGTACGTGATGACCGAGAAGACGCTGTACGCCCTGGAACCGAAGAAATAGCCTTCTGCCGCACGACTTCCGCCGAGCCGGCACGATTCAAAACCCAAATCGGATCGATTTGGGTTTTGAATCGTGCCGGCTCGGAAGTCCGGTTAACCGATTTGAGGAGTGCCCATGAAAGACACCCCCGGCAAGCCGACGCCCGTCACCGGCGCGACCCTGGACGAGAAGATCGCCAACGCCCGAAAGCAGCTCGACGCCCAGTTCGTCGAGATCGTGAAGTGGCACTTCTCCCCGGACACCGGCACCCCGTTCTGGCTGGAGAAGTCGAACGACTTCGACTTCGACCCGCTCAAGGATGTGAAGAGCTTCGACGACATCCGGCGGTTCCCGATCTTCGAGGACGAGTGGCTCCGCGGCGGGCCGGTCCGCAAGTGGGTGCCGAAGGCCTACGCCGACCGCGGCGTGTACGTGTTCGAGACCGGCGGCACCACCGGCCTGCCCAAGTCCCGGATCGTCATCGACGACTTCAAGATCGACTACGAGATGATGTCCGACACCCTGCCGGACAAGTATTTCCCCCGCGGCAGCAACTGGCTGATGCTCGGGCCGAGCGGCCCCCGCCGGCTGCGGCTGGCCATCGAGCACCTGGCCCAGTACCGCGGCGGCATCTGCTTCTGCGTCGACCTCGACCCGCGGTGGGTGGTCAAGTGCATCAAGGACCGCAAGATCGGCGAGGCCAACGCCTACAAGGAGCACTGCATCGACCAGGCGCTGACCGTCCTGGCCGGCGGGCACGACATCAAGTGCATGTTCACCACCCCGAAACTTCTGGCCGCCCTCGATGAGGCGCTGCGGGCCGGCAAGCTGGAGGACAAGTACCGGTCGCTCGGCAAGCCGGTCCCGGCCGGCGGCTTGCGGTCGATCAAGGCGGCCGGCATCACCGGCATCTTCAGCGGCGGGACCGAGTTCACCCCGCAGTTCACCCGCGAGGCCTACGAGGAGATGCTCGACAACGGGGACGTGTACATGACCCCGACCTACGGCAACACCCTGATGGGGCTGGCGTGCTCCAAGCCGATCGGCCCGGACGACGGGTTCAAGATCAGCTACTACGCCCCCCAGCCGCGGGCGGTCATCCAGGTGGTGAACCCGAAGAACTTCGACGAGGTCGTCGGATACGGGGAAACCGGCCGGGTGTTGCTGACCACGCTGACCAAGGAGTTCTTCGTGCCGCGGTTCCCGGAGCGAGACGAGGGGGAACGAGAGAGGCCGTTCGACAAGTACCCGTGGGACGGGGTGAGCGGGGTGCGGCCGTTCAGCGAGCTGGCCGGGACGACGGTGGTCGGGGTGTACTGACCGATTGACCCCCGGCCGGCCGCGTTCGGCCGGCCGGGATCGATGTCAGTCGCCCTTGACCGCCCCTTGCGGGGTCGCCCCGGAGCCGGTACCGGCCGGCTGGAGCTTCGGGTTGGTCTTACCGCTGGCCGGCTTCGGGTCGCTGTTCTTCGTGTCGGAGCAGCCGGAAGCGAACGCCACACCGGCCACCACGACGGCTACGCTAAGAATCCGCTTCATGGATAGAGCCTCGCCTCAGAGTTGTTAAAACCGGACGTCGATCCCAACTCGCCTTACGACGACCGGCGGGCCGGCCCCGTTTCTGGGGCCACCCGCCGGTCGTGAGAATCGCCTCGCGTCGTCGATCAGTTGTCGAAGTTGATGATCTCGCCGTCGGACGCGCCGCAGATGGCCGCGTACACGCCGAACTCCAGCGCGCCGTTCATGGACCGGACCGAGCCGTCCATGAACACCGCGTTGTACCGCCCGCCCGCGTGCAGGCTGCCCGGGGTGCCGCTCCCGAGGCCCTTGCCCGAGGCCGGCGTCTTCACGCAGTTCCCGCTCGCCGACGGGCACGCCCAGAAGTTGCTGGCGAAGTACGAGTGGCCGACCGGGTTCATGGTCCACCCCTCGTTCGCCGAGCCGATGAACGTCAGGCCGCCGGCCGTCTCGGCCCAGCCGATCGTGTTGCTGGTCCCGTCGGCCACGCCGAGGATGCCCAGGCCGCGGCCGGTCCCGTTGTTGTACCGGAACGGCCCCCGGTACCCGTCCAGGCCGGACCCCGGGGCGGACGCGTAGCCGATGTTCAGCGCGTAGTTGTTCTTGCCCGTCGAGGTGATGTGGACGCCCCCGCCGGTGAAGGTGTAGGTGGTCGTGCTCAGCGCCGGCGGGGCAGCCCCGACCCCGGCCCAGGTGCCGGTGTTCGGGAAGTCCGTCCCGCGGATCCCCCACGCCCGGAGCTGGGGCATGTTCCTGGCCGATTCCGGCGAGGGGGCCGACGGGCACAGGTAGGCCTTGATGTTCCCCTCGTCGGCGAACACGGTGGCCGTGGCCGGGCCGTACCCCCGCAGCACCGGCTGCAGGTTGGAGCACCAGAACGACCCCGCCCCGGTCTGGGTCGGCTCCCAGATCTTGTAGCGGGCGTCTTGCTCCAGGTACGGGAGGAGCATGACGTCGGCCGTCATCCCCCGGTTGTTCATGCTCGGCGGCAGCAACTGGTTGGCCGACTCGTAGTTGTGGACCGCCAACCCGATCTGCTTCAGGTTGTTGGTGCAGGTCGTCCGGGCGGCGGCTTCGCGGACCTTCTGGACGGCCGGCAGGAGCAGGCCGATCAGGATGGCGATGATGGCGATCACCACCAGCAGCTCGATCAGCGTGAACCCCTTCTCACGAACTCTCACCATATCATTCTCCGAGAATAGAGGAGAAATAACAGCCATCCCCCGGACGCAGGGGAGCAGCTCGACGTTACAGCCCAAAGGGAGGTAGCAAGGACGGGGTCGGCAACGCTCGGCCGCCCGAAAGGCGGCCGGTGCCGACTACCCAAGTGTTCAGTCGCACTTCACCGAGCGACTGAATGCGCGAATTGCTTCGCCACTCACCTGACTACCTTCCGATCCGGGCAGCGTTCGGACGGAAGATCGTTGCTCGGACTCGCGCGTGGACGACAAAGGCGTGGCGAGGAGTCGTCCGGGCGCGCAATATCCAAGCACCGTAAAATCTATCCACCAGGTTCAGATTTTCAACAACCGCTCACGGCTTTTTTCCGGATTCGAGCGGGGCACACTTGCTGTACCGGGTAGCTGGGACGTTCTTTCAGGCGGGATACGGCCGGCTGGCTATACTGGCTGTAGGACGTCACCGCCGCGGCGGTACTGTCCACCAACGGCCCGATCGCTTCCCCTGTCGCCACCCTCGACGCATGATCCGCATCCCCGCCCTCCGGTTCGGCAAGCCGTACACCAGCCTGGACAAAGCCACCCTGGTCCACCACGCCACCGGCGAGCCGGTCGCCGAGGTGAGCCAGGTGACGGGCAGCCAGATCGCCCGCGACCTGGGCGGAATGGCCCGGGCCAGGAAGGAGCTGGCCGCCGTCCCGGTCCGCGACCTCCTGGCCCTGTACCAGAAGGCGGCGGACTACTTCCTGAACGCCGCCCTGCCTTGTGGCGACGCCGAACTGACCTACGACCAGTACGTCCGCAACCTGTCGGCCACCACTGGCAGCCCGATGGTGTTCTGCGATCGGAACGCCCGGAAGGTGCATTACGTCCTGGCGAACATCGAGGAAGTGCTCGGCGGGTTGACCCGCGGGCTGGACCCGGAGGCGCTCGACCGCGGATACTCGACCAAGTCCGGCCGCATGCAGGCGTTCTACCCGACCACCGACGTGCTCGGGGCGGTCCTGCCGTCCAACTCGCCCGGTGTCCACTCTCTCTGGGTGCCGACGATCGCCCTCAAGACGCCGCTCCTGCTCAAGCCCGGGCGGGAGGAGCCGTGGACCCCGTACCGGGTGATCCAGGCGTTCCTCAAGGCCGGGGTGCCGGCGTCCTGCCTCGGGTTCCTGCCGACCGACCACGCCGGCGGGGCCGACATCCTCCGGCTGTGCGGCCGGAGCCTCGCGTTCGGCGACGACCGGACGATGGCCCCGTACAAGACTGATCACCGGGTCGAGATCCACGGCACCGGGTACAGCAAGTTCCTGTTCGGCGACGACCAGGCTGACCGCTGGGAGAAGTACCTGGACGTGCTGGTCGAGGGGATCGCGGCCAACGGCGGCCGGGCGTGCGTGAACGCCTCCGCCGTCTGGACGCCCCGCAACGGGGACCAGATCGCCGAGGGGCTGGCGAAGCGGCTGGCCGGGATGAAGCCGCGGGCGTGGGACGACCCGGCGTGTGAGATCAGCGGGTTCGCCAAGCCGGAGGTCGCCGAGGCGATCAACAACATGATCGACGAGGGGCTGAAGACCCCCGGCGCCCGGGACGTAACGCTGGAGGTCCGCGGCACCCCTCGGCTGGAAAAAATCGGCCGGGTGTCGTATCTGTTGCCGACCGTCGTCCGGTGCGACACCCCGGAGCACCCGCTGGCGAACAAGGAGTTCCTGTTCCCCTACGCCAGCGTGATCGAGTGCCCGCAGGCGGACGTGCTCCACCGCATCGGGTACACCCTGGCGGCGACCGTCCTCTCCGAAGACGCCGGGTTTATCGCCGACGCGATGGCCTGCCCGCACATCGAGCGGCTGAACGTCGGCCCGCTGCCCACCAACCGGTTGACCTGGGACCAGCCGCATGAAGGCAACCTGTTCACCCACCTCTACAAGCAGCGGGCGCTCCAACTCCAGCCGGCCGGGTGAGGCCGTGACCCCGTTCGACATCCAGTCCCCGGGCCGGGTGATCTTCGGCCCGGGCACGTCCGCCAGGCTCGGCGAGGTGTGCCACGACCTCGGCGGCCGGCGGGTGCTGCTGGTCACCGACCCCGGGCTGGAGGCGGCCGGCCACCCGCAGCGGGCGACCGCCGCCATCACCGCCGCCGGGCTGTCCGTCCACACGTTCGACGGGGTGAAGGAGAACCCGACCGAGAAGGAGGTGGCCGCCGGGGTGCGGTTCGCCCGGGAGCACCGCATCGACCTGATCGTCGCCGTCGGCGGCGGGTCGAGCATGGACTGTGCGAAGGGGATCAACTTCGTCCTGACCAACGGCGGCCGGATGGCCGACTACAAGGGGTTCGGCAAGGCGGACAAGCCGATGCTGCCGTCCGTCGGGGTGCCGACCACGGCCGGCACCGGCAGCGAGGCCCAGTGCTACGCCCTCATCACCGACCCGTCCACGCACCTGAAGATGGCCTGCGGGGACAAGAAGGCGGCGTTCCGGGCGGCCCTGCTCGACCCGGAGTTGACCGTCAGCCAGCCGCGGGGCGTGACCGCGGTAACAGGCATCGACGCCGTCGCCCACGCGGTCGAGAGCTTCGTCTGCACCAAGGCGAACCCGTTCAGCCGGATGTGTTCGCTGGCCGCCTGGCGGCAGTTAGAGCCGAACTTCGAGCGGGTGCTGGCCGAGCCGACCGACCTGCCGGCCCGGGCGGCGATGCTGGTCGGGGCACACTTCGCCGGCATGGCCATCGAGAACGCCATGCTCGGGGCGTGTCACAGCTGCGCCAACCCGCTGACCGCCCACTACGGGCTGACCCACGGGGTCGCCATCGGGCTGTTGCTGCCGCACGTCGTCCGGTTCAACGCCCAAACGGCCGGCCCGTGTTACGATGAGCTGGCGAAGGACGCCGGGCTGTTTGGTGCCGCCGAGCTGGCCGACCGGCTGGCCGACCTGGCCGTCGCCGCCGGGTTGCCGAAGCGGCTGCGGGACGTGGGCGTGTCCGACGGCATCCTGCCGCTGTTGGCCGAGGAAGCGAACCAGCAGTGGACCGCCCGGTTCAACCCGCGGCCGGTGGACGAAGCCGCCCTCCTTCACATTTACCAGGCCGCGTGGTGATCCTGTGAAGAATTGGTCGGGACTGACCCATCAGCACATGCTCAGCCTGATGGTCTGCCTGCCCAGCGACTTCACGCCATACGGCGAGCGGAGTCGGGAGGACGACTGGGGGCCGGACTGCTCCTGCGGGTGTAAGTGGTTCGCGGCGGTCGAGGGGAATCTCGGCTACGATTGGGGCGTCTGTGTCAACCCGGCCAGCCCGCGTGCGGGGCTGCTGACGTTCGAGCACCATGGCTGTCGAGAGTACGAGGACAACCCGGAGAACGCGGAGTAAAGCACACGGGGGCCGAAGCGTTCGGGTAGGGTGCGTGGAGCGAGGTTTTGGGAGCGGAACGCACCGGCCCGGCAATGGCAGCGTCCCCTGGCAGGAGTCTCAGCGGTGCGTTCCGCAAAGCCTCCACGAACCCTACGCAGCAACCACCGCCGGAGGCAACGACATGAGAACCGCCCTCCTCGTAGCCGTCGTGCTGTCCGTGCCCGCCTGGGCGGACTGGCCGGTGTTCCGCGGCGGCCCGCAGATGACCGGCGTCGCCGCGGTCAAGCTGCCGGACCAGTTGCAGGAGCGGTGGGCGTTCAAGTGCAAGGACGCGGTCGAGTCCGCCCCGGCGATCAGCGGCGGGGTGGTGTACGTCGCGTCAATGGACAAGTTCCTGTACGCCGTCGAGCTGGCCACCGGCAAAGAGAAGTGGAAGGTCCAGCTCGCCCCGCTTAAAGCCCCGCCGGCGGTCGCGGACGGCAAGGTGTACGTCGGCGACGTGGAGGGGAAGTTCCACGCCGTCGACGCGGCCACCGGCAAGAAACTGTGGACGTTCGAGGCCGGGGCCGAGTTCACCGCCGGGGCCAACTTCTTCAAGGGCACCATCCTGATCGGGTCGCACGATTCGACCCTGTACTGCTTGAACCCGGACGGGACGAAAAAGTGGGAGTACAAGATCGATGGCCCGGTGAACGGGGCGGCGGCGGTGGCCGGGGACCGTACGTTCGTGGCCGGGTGTGACAGCCTGATGCACGTCATCGACGCCGCCTCCGGGAAGGCGGTCGGCACCGTCGATCTGGGCGGCCAGGCGGCGGCGACCGCGGCCGTCGCCGGCGACCTGGTCGTCACCGGGACGATGACCAACCAGGTGGTCGCGGTGGACTGGAAGAAGCTCAAGAAGGCGTGGGAGTTCGAGCCGAAGCGGCGGCAGCAGCCGTTCTACGCCTCGGCCGCGGTGACGGACGGCCTGATCGTCACCGGCAGCCGGGACCGCAAGGTGTACGCTCTGGACCGGGCGACCGGGCAGGAGAAGTGGAGCTTCGTCACTGAGGGGATGGTGGACCCGTCCCCGGTGGTGGTCGGCGGCCGGGTGTACGTCGGCTGCCTGTCCACCACCGGCGAGTTCTACGTCCTCGACCTGGCCAGCGGGAAGCAGGTGCAGCAGCTCACCCTCGACAGCGCCGTCACCGGGTCGGTGGCCGTCGGCCCGAACTGCGTGATCGTCGGCACCGAGAAGGGGACGGTCTACTGCCTCGGTGCGAAGAAGTGATTTACCCGTAGGGCGGTGCCGAGGCTGTGCGAGGCAGGCGGTCGTGGGCCCCCCCCCCCCCCCCACCCCCCCCCCCCCGCGGGGGCCGCCCCCCCCCCCGCCCCCCCCCCGGCCCTACACCACTGCGTAAGCACCCGGGTACGATGTCGGTATCCCTGTTACCCGCCTGACGCCCTTCGGTTCCCGACATGACACCGACCGCCGACCAGCAAGAAAAGACCGGCCTCGGCAACTACTTCGTGGCCAACTACCCGCCGTTCTCGACGTGGAAGCGGGAGTACCTGCCGGACGCCCTCGCCGCCCTGAACCGGCCGCCGGTCCCGGGCACCCCGCTCGGCCTGTACCTGCACATCCCGTTCTGCCGGAAGCGGTGCAAGTTCTGCTACTTCCGCGTCTACACCGACAAGAACGCCAAGGACGTCGAGACGTACCTGAACGCCATCGTCAAGGAGGTCGAACTCCTGGCGAAGACGCCGTGTGTCGGCGGCCGGAAGCTCGACTTCGTCTACTTCGGCGGCGGCACCCCGTCGTACCTGAGCGCCACCCAGTTGCGGTCGCTGATGGAGCGGCTGAAGGCCATCCTGCCGTGGGACGCGGCCCGCGAGGTGGCGTTCGAGTGCGAACCCGGCACCCTCCAGCGGCACAAACTGGAGACGCTCAAGGAAATGGGTGTCACCCGGCTGTCACTCGGGGTCGAGAACTTCAAGCCGGAGATTCTCCAGTACAACGGCCGCGCCCACCTCGAAGAGGAAATCCACCGGGCGTTCGGCTGGGCGCGGGAACTCGGGTTCGACCAGATCAACATCGACCTGATCGCCGGCATGGTCGGCGAGGACTGGGACAACTGGCGGGACGTGGTCCGCAAGACCGTCGCCCTCGACCCCGACTACGTCACCGTCTACCAGATGGAGCTGCCGTACAACACGGTCTTCTCCAAGGAACTGAAGGTGATCGGCAACGACGAGCCAGCCGTCGGGGTGGCCGACTGGCCGACCAAGCGGGCGTGGGTGAAGTACGCCTTCGAGGAGTTCGAGAAGGCCGGGTACACCGTCACCAGCGCGACGACCGTGAGCAAAGACCCGGCCCAGACGCAGTTCGTCTACCGGGACGCCCTGTGGCACGGGGCGGACATGTTCGGCACCGGGGTCGCCAGCTTCGGCCACGTGAACGGGGTTCACATCCAGAACGTCGACACCTGGGAGCAGTACGTCGAGAGGCTGGACGCCGGCGAGCTGCCCATCGGCCGGGCGCTAGCCGTCACGCCGCACCAACGGCTCATCCGGGAGACGGTCCTACAACTCAAGACCGGCCGGCTGGACCGAGCGTACTTCCAGCGGAAGTTCGGCGTGGACATCCTGACCGAGTTCCGCGACGGGTTCGCCAAGCTCCAGACCGACGGCTGGCTGACGACCACCCCGAACGGCGTCGAAGTCTCCCCGAACGGGCTGCTCCAGATCGACCGCCACCTGCCGATCCTGTTCGAGCCGGAACACCGCACCAGCCGGTACACCTAACACCACTTTGGGAGCAGCCATCGGCCGGTACCGGCGTCCCGCCGGTCCAGCCTTTCTGCCCAGGGGCACTCCGTCCCGACCCAGGCTGTCTCGACCGGCGGGACGCCGGTCCCACCGGCCGATGCCCACACCCAGCCTTGGTCAAAACCTTTCGGGCCGTCCGCGGGTACAATCGGGAGATTCCCCCGTCCCGCGGAGATAGCCCGTGCCCCGGCTTCTAGCTCTGCTTGCCCTTCCCCTGCTTACATCTTCCACTTTCGCGGCCGATTCGCCGGCCCCGGTCGGCCGCCGGGTCGCCGACTTCACGCTGCCCGACCCGGCCGGCAAGCCTTGGTCGCTGGCGGAGCAGGCTCGCACGGCCAAGGGGACGGTGGTTGTGTTCCTGGCCACCGGTTGCCCGGTGAGCAACGCCTACCTGTCGCGGCTTGCCGACTACCACAAGCGGTTCGCGAAAGAGGGGGTCGTGTTCGTCGGGGTGAACAGCCACCCGGCAGACGACACGGCGGCCGTCGCCGAGCACGCCAAGGTGAACACCATCCCGTTCCCGGTGCTGAAAGACGCGGACGGGGCGGTGGCGGCCAGGTTCGCCGTCGAGCGGGTGCCGACGGCGGTGGTCCTCGACGCCGGGCGGACGGTGCGGTACGCCGGCCGGATCGACGACCAGTTCAGCCCCGGCGTCCACCGGGCGAAGGCCACCACCCGCGAGCTGTTCGCCGCCATCGACGCCGTCGTGGACGGCCGCGAGGTGACGACGACCGCCGCCCCCGCCGCCGGGTGCAAGCTCGCCCGCCCGGCGACCGCTGCGGCCGGGGAGCCGGTCACGTACCACAAGCAGGTCAGCCGCATCCTCCAGGCGAAGTGCCAGCACTGCCACCGGCCCGGGGAGCCGGCCCCGTTCAGCCTACTCGACTTCAAGAATGCGAAAGGCTGGGCCGGGATGATCCGCGAGGTGGTGGCCGACGGGGTGATGCCGCCATGGCACGCCGACGCCCCGCGGGGCCACTTCGTCAACGACCGCCGGCTGACCGACGCCGAGAAGGCGACGCTCCTCGCCTGGGTCGATCAGGGGTGTGCCGAAGGCGACCCGGCCGACGCCCCGCCGCCCCGCACGTTCGTCACCGGCTGGCGGCTCGGCCGGACGCCGGACCGGGTGCTGACCATGACCAAGCCGGTGAACGTGCCGGCCCAGTATCTGTGGGGCGTGGCCGGGATGCCGTACCAGTACGTCCCGGTCGGGGAGGCGTTCGCCGAGGACACCTGGGTGCAGGCGGTCGAGGTCCGGCCGGACTACCGGGCGGCCATCCACCACATCATCGCGTTCGTCATCCCGCCGGGACAGAGCATGTACGACATCGCCGGCCCGCAGTTCGCCCGACACATGCTGGCCGCCTACGTCCCCGGGGACGACCCGGTCGTCTACCCGGAGGGGACGGCGAAGCTCGTCAAGAAGGGGAGCAAGATTCTGTTCGAGGTGCATTACACCCCGATGGGCAAGCCGGGGGTGGACCGGTCGGCGATCGGGCTGGTGTTCGCCAAGTCCCCGCCGAAGTGGGCGTGCGAGTCGGACGCCCTGGCCAACGACCGGTTCGCCATCCCGCCGGGGGCGGCGAGTCACGAGGTGACGGCCGAGCGGCGGTTCCGCAAGCCGGTGACATTGGTCGCCCTGACCCCGCACATGCACCTCCGCGGCAAGTCCTTCCGGTACGAGCTGGTGTCCCCGGACGGCACCCGCGAGACGCTGCTGAACGTGCCGCGGTACGACTTCAACTGGCAGGTGCAGTACGTGCTGGCGAAGCCGGTGACGATCCCGGCCGGCGGGAATCTGGTGTGTACGGCGGTGTACGACAACTCGGCCGGCAACCCGTTCAACCCGGACCCGGCGAAGAAGGTGCACTGGGGCGAGCAGACGTGGGAGGAGATGATGATCGGGTTCATCGAGTACCTGGAACCCGGCCCGGGGAAGGAGACGCCGTGAGCTGCGGCGGAAAGTCCCGGAGCATGGTCCAGGCGGTCGGCACAGAGCTTTGATTAGGCTGGGTGGGGTCGCTACGTTGGGGGCTGGCCCCCAGCCGTAGAGGGGTAGACTGACCGCCGCGTTGGTGTGCGCGGCGGAGCATAGTCACAACACGTTCGGCGAGCGGAGGGGCACCGATGGCGATGACGTTGACGACCAAAGGGATCACACAAGCTGCGGAAGTGCTCAATCTCATCCCCATCACCCCATGGGTGCTGGGCACCGTCGAGCGAATGCTTCCAACCGGCCGTGACGACGCCGTGACCTGGAATCGGTGCTGGTACGAACAGTACGTGGCTCTGGATGGCGAAGTAGCGAACAGCGGCACCAAGCCCTGCCCACGTGTGGCTGCTCGTGGACTGTGGTATCTCGGTCGGCTGCGCCGTGGGCAGCGTCCACTTCTCGCGTGGACCGTGGACGAGGTGTATCGCAAGCTGAGCAAGAACGCCGCGTATGCCATCATCGCTGCCGACCTCCTCGCCGCCGGCCCAGTTTGCCCAGCGCCTGCGTTGTGGCCGCTGGTGCAGTCCGAGTTCACCCGGCTGACCGGCGATGCCCCCGCCAACTCGGAGCAGGGCGAGGTACGGTTGGTTGTCGCCTTGCACCGGAGCGGCGAGCTCGTCGCTGCCCCGCGCTCAAGGTAAGCCGACCCAGGCGTTGCACTTGATCCGGCGGGTAGGGGAGCTTGGTCGATCGGCCCTTAGGCCAGTTCAACCGTCCGCGCTGAGTAGTCGATCAGCAGTCGGCGGCCGGCCAGCAGCAGCGTCCCGAGCAGCGGGTACGCCCCGTCGCTGGCAACGACCTGTGTCTGGTAGGTTTGACCGAACCAGTCGAGATAACAGCCGAACGTTTCCAACGCAACCGTCTGGCCGTCCGCCAAGACGGCCTCGGCCGACGACTCCTGCGGCAGCCCCAGCCCGGCGACCAGCGACCGCGGGACCGTCAGCCCGCCGTTGAACGCCGTATCGACCCACGCCACGACCTCCTGCCGCGGCCCGTCCCGGGTGGCCGACACCGGAACCCGGACGAGCGCCCGAAGTTGATCGTCTACGTGCCCGGTCACCATCCCGCGCTCCCCAGGTGGAGGGCCGCGGGGTGCCCCACCCGCACGGTGTGCGTCAGCCGGGACGGGTGCCGCGCCCGGGCCGCCCGGACCGCGGCGTCGAGTGTGTCTGCCAGGAAGTAATCGCCGGACTCCGGCTCAATGGCAACAAACCGACCCTGGTGGTTCGCCTCCAGCGTGGCCTGAAGCCGTTCGGCGTAGACCTGCTTCGCCCGGTCAATGACGGATTGCGTACCGGCTGATACCATGCTCGCCCCCTTGCGCGGAATCCGCCCTATTGTAAGTCAGACGCCAGGTTCACGTGAACGCCGGGTTGAAGTCCGGCACCTGGTTGAACGCGATCCGGGTCGGGGCCGTCTCCGCCGCCCCGCACAGCGTCCCGAAATGCACGCTGTTCCGGCCGAACAGCCGGTTCACCTTGTCCATCGCGTGCGACAGCGTCGTCACCTGCCGGTCGAACTCGAACAGCGACGGCGTCGCCGCCCGGGCCGGCACCAGGTCCGTCAGCACCATGTACACCTGCTTCGGCTCCCGGTCCGTCGGGCGGGCCGCCCACAGGTCGCCGAACGCCCGCAGGACGTTCAGCGTGTCTTGGCACCGGGCCAGCTTGCACCCGGCCTCCCACCGGCTGCCGTCCTCGTGCCGCACCCCGACCGACAGGTGCCCGGCCCAGAACCCGATCCCCCGCAGCCGGGCCGCCGCCTTGTGGATCAGCTTCACCATCACCGCCCGCGCCCCGGCCTCCGTCCGCAGGGCCGGAGGCAGGACGTGCGAGTGGCCGACCGTCCGCCGCTTGGTCGGCTTCGACGGCACGTCCTCGCCGCGGAGCAGATACCACCACTTCCACCCGTGGACCCGGCTCCCCCAGACGTGGCACAACTGGGCCGGGGTGAGGGCGAGCAGTTGCCGGACGGACGTGATGCCGAACCGGTGGAATCGCTTCTCCATCCGCGGGCCGATGCCGGGGAAGTCGGTCAGCTTGAGTTGAACCAGCCGGGTCGCCAGGTCGGCGGTCGGCAGCAGGGTCAGCCCGTCCGGCTTCTGCATGTCCCCGGCCACCTTCGCCAGCATGACGTTCGGCCCGGCCCCGACCGAACACCGCAACTGGTCGCCGACCGTGGTGAGGATTTCTCGCTTGATCTGCTTGGCGATGGCCGTCGCCTTCTCCGGCGTCCGCTCGTCGCCGATCAGCTTGCACGCCATCTCGTCCACGGAGTACACCTGCGTCACCGGCACGCACCGGCCGACCGCCCGGACGATCTCGTGGTGCAGCTCGGTGTACCGGTCGGGCCGGCCGACCCGGGTGACGAGTCCGGGGCAGATCTTCAACGCCTCCCACACCGGCATCCCAGTTTTGACCCCGTACCGCTTCGCCTCGTAGCTGGCGGCCAGGCAGCAGGTGGTGCGGGCGTCCACCGCGGTGACGGTCACCGGCTTGCCCCGCAGCCGTGGGTCGTCCTGCTGCTCCACCGAGGCGAAGTAGGCGTTCATGTCCACGAACAGGTAGCGGAGCGACATGGCGGCAGTACCCGTGGGCGGTGAGTGACCATCCGTTCATGCACAATGGATAAGTGATATCTTGTTCAGCATCAAGCGGATTCCGGTGGAATTGCGGGCGGTTTAGCTTAAGTGCGGGCCGATTCTGCCCGAAAGGGTGGAGCTGACGGGATCGTGATCGGACGAGGGCGGATCAAGCCGGGCGTTGCGGCCCGACCCGCCGGCCCCTTAAGCCGGCGGGTTCTTGAGGGAGGGCGAGGCCCCTGCCGAGCCGGGGAGCGCGTCCGCAGCCGCTTGAACCCACACCGGGGGCGGCATCCGGTCATGGGTGACAGCCCGCCGGGCAGGCAGCCCGGCTCGGCAGGAGCCTCGCCCTCCCCCGGCCCGTGCCGCCGACCAAGAGGTGGGTTCCTGCCCGGCCGGCGGGTCGGCGCCGCAGCGCCGGCTGGACCCGCCCTACAGAAAGCCGGTCACTTCCCCGGCGGCGGGACGATCTTCTCGAACGGCTTGCCCTTGTTGTCCAGGTTGCGGTTCAGGTCGGCCGGGTCGAAGTCCACCTTCGCCCCGCCGTCCGGCACGTCCGTCTTGGCCGCCCACAGGACCGCGTTCACCACCAGCCGGCGGAAGTTCTCGTCCGCCCAGTTGCGGTGGAAGTGCCCGCCGGTGAACCCGAACCCCCGGCCGCCACTCGGCCGGTCGTAAGCCCAGGCCATCGTCTCCAGTCGGCCGGGGTACTTCTTGGCGTCCGCGGTGCCCCGCACCTTGTCCGGCGGCACCGCTTGCAAGATTGGGGTAACGCCGTGGGCCTCCTTCACGTCCACCACGTCGCCGACCCAGTGCATGTTGAAGTACCACTCGTCGCGGATGGTGAACGGCTTCACGCCGTTCGTGATCGGGTGCTTCGGCAGCGCCCGGATGTCCGCGTCCCAGTGCGGGTTGGTGCTGATCCGCGGGTCGTAGTACCCGCCCATCCAGCCGACTACCGTTTGCCCGTGCTCCGGCTTGTAGTCCACCGCGTAGTGCAGGTTCACCCAGCCGATGCCGCGGTCGATGTGCTTCTGGAGGAACTTCAGCCGGTCCCCCTGCACCGCCGGGTGCCCGTCCCGGCCATCCATGTAGAAGACAACCGCGTCCGCCTTGTCGAACAGCGTCTCGTCCTTCGGCCAGCCGTCCCGGGCCATGACCGGCCAGACGCCTGGGGTCTGCTTGAGCAGGTTCATCAAAACGGCGGTGCCGGCGAAGAACTCGTGCTGGGCCGGCGGGTGGCTCTTGCGGCCGGCGATGAGCAGGACCGTCTTCCCCTTGAACCCAGCCGGCGGCCCGACCTCCAGCGGCACCTTCGACTGGTCGAACGGGTCGAACCCCAAGTCTTGGGCGGACGCCGGCACCGACAGGCCGACGACGGCGAGGAGAGCGAGGCGGGTCATGGTTTCCTCGGTGGGAGAGCGAGACGGCAGCAGACCACGCAACCCGGTCGGACGCAAGGGCGGTGCGCGTTTGCGGTGGTTTTGCTCCTCTCCGCTTCGGGAGGGGGCCGGGGGGTGGGGTCACGACCCCGACCCGGCCCGGTGCCCTCGAAGTCTTGGTGGCAGGTCGCTGGTTTGACCCCTCCCCCGGCCCCCTCCCCGAAGCGGTGAGGGGAGCAAGAGGACGGGGCTAACGAACCGTGGCATACTCCCAACGCAAGCGGTTTCCGGTAAGCCGGGTCGGGGTGGCGGGTATCCCCGGAAAAGGGGTATTGTGATGCCGCCACCCGCCGTCGTCCGCCGCCCGCCTTCGGAACCCGCCTCCGTGCTGCCGACCCCCACTTTCGACGACCTGTACGCCCCGTTCCCGGACCAGAGTGATCGGCCGGCGGTCGAGTTCCTCTCCCCGGGCGAGGTGCCGGAGCCATATCACCGGCTGCTGGTCCACACCCACCACATGACCGTGACCGTCGAGGCGTTCTACGGCGACGCGGTGGACGTGCGGCCGAAGCAGGTGGCCCGGGCCGGGGACGACTACGCCCGCAAGATCGTGCTGGCCCTACGGGGGTCGGGGCGGGTGGTGCAGTTCGGGCTGGTGCGGGTCGATCTGGGCAAGCTGCCGCCGGCGGTGAAGGACGAGATCGTATCCGAGCGAACGCCGCTGGGCCGGGTGCTCATCAACGCCGGGGTGCTGCGGACGGTCCGGCCGACGGCGTACTACCGAGCGACGCCGACGCCGACGATGTGCGAGTGGCTCGAGCTGGCGGCGCCGGTGCCGCTGTACGGCCGGCTCGGGGTACTGACCGTGAACGGCGAGCCGGCGGTCGAGGTGGCGGAGATTCTGGTTCCGGTGCCCGGTTAAACGCCGCCGACCGTCACCGACACGTCGAGCCGCTTCTCCCCCCGCTCGACGGTCAGCTTCGCCTTCTCGCCGATCTTCAGCCCGCCGAGCAGCCGCTGGTAGTCCTGCGTCCCGCCCACCTCCTGCCCGTTGATGGCGACGATCAGGTCGCCCGGCTCGACCTCGCCGGACTGGGCATCGGAGTTGACGCCCCGCAACCCGGCGGCCTCCGCCGGCCCGCCCGGCGTCACCGACCGGATCATCACCCCGGCGGCAAACCCGGCCCGCCGGACGAGCCTCTGGTCCACCAGCGTCACCCCGATGTCCGGCCGCCGCACCCGGCCCTGACGGATCAGCTCGGTGACGACCTCGTTCACCGTGTCCACCGGGATGGCGAACCCGATCCCGACGTTCCCCCCGCTCGGGCTGGCGATCGACGTGTTCACCCCGATCAGCCGGCCGTCCTTGTCCAGCAGCGGGCCGCCGCTGTTGCCCGGGTTGATCGGGGCGTCCGTCTGGATCGCCCCGGTGATGGTGTGGTCGTTCGGCGAGTCGATCTGCCGGTCCAGGGCGGAGATGATCCCCTTGGTCATGGTCAGGCTCAGGCCGAACGGGTTGCCGATGGCGTACGCCTTCTGCCCGACCTCCAGGTCGTTCGACCGGCCGACGGCGATCTTGTGGACCTTGTCCTTGGGCACGGTCGCCTGGACGACGGCCAGGTCGTGGTCCGGGGAGGCGCCGACGATCCGGGCCTCGTAGGCAGACCGGTCGGCCAAGACCACGCGCACCTTGTACCGGTTCTGGATGGCGTCCTTAACCACGTGGTAGTTGGTGACGATCCGCCCGTCGTCGTCCCAGAAGAACCCGGACCCGGTGCCCGTCTGCTGGGCCTCCACCCGCATGTCCAGCCGGCGGCGGACGAGGACCACCGTGTCCACGTTCACCACGCTCGCCTTGACCGCCTTGAACAGCCGGATCGCCTCCTGCTCGTCGCCGTCCGGGGCGGACTTCGGGGTGGCTTCCCGCTCGACGACGGTGGGGTCCAAGGCTGGCCCGACCCCGGCCCGCGGGCGGAACAGATACAGCGCCCCGAGGGCCAGCCCGGCCCCGAGCAACAGGGCGAGGACCAGCGTGCCGTAGCCGGTCGGCTCGGCCCGGCGGGGCCGGCGGGCGACGGGGTACGGGTCGGGGTCATACGACATGAGCGGCGACCTCATTCTCCCCTCTCCCCTTGGGGGAGAGGGGCTGGGGGTGAGGGGTCACGACCCCATCCTCTTCCGACGACTCCGAACGGGTGACGGCCTGGGGGGGGGGGGGGGGGGGGGGGCCACCCCCGGCCCCTCTCCCCAAGGGGAGAGGGGAAAACACCGCGGCCCGTCCTCACTCGGCCAGCAACGAGGCCGGGCCGGTCAGGTAGAGCAGGCAGCCGGTGTCCGTGTGCTGCTCGGCGTGGGCGGTCCCCGGCTCGACCCGCTGGTAGTCCCCCGCCTTCATCCGGACCCCGTGGGCGACGATCTCCCCGTTCAGGACGATACACTCCTCCGGTCCGTCGTGCGGGTGACTGGGCAGGGTCGCCCCGGGGGCCATCCGGACCAGGCAGGTGAACTGCCGGTTCCGGGCGTCCACGTGCAACATCCGGACCGACACCCCGGGCAATCGGGTCGGGCGGAAGTCGGCGTCGTCGGCCAGGCGGATCTTGATCCCGGGGAGGTTGGGTACGACCCGGTCGGCGGGGGGGAGGGCGGCCAGCAGGCGGGTTTTGAGTTCGGGTGATGGCTCGACCGGGGCGATGGAAGCAGCCAACGCCCGGACGGCGTCCGGGTGGGCGTCCCAGTCGGCGTTGAGGTCGTCAGTGCGTGTCATACGGCGGCCCCCTCCCGGGACGGCCCGGCGACCAGTTCGCGGAGCCGGGCCAGGCCCAGGCGGATGCGGGTCTTCACCGTCCCGAGCGGCAGGTTCAGCCGGGCGGCCACCTGCTCATGGGTCAGCCCGTGGAAGAACGCCAGAAGGAGCGGCTCCCGCTGCTCCGGGGGGAGCCGGGATACGGCCGCCCGTGCCCGTTCCCCCTCTTCGCACCGGATCAACTCCCGGGCCGGATCGACGACCGGGGCCGCCGGCTCGGGCAGTTCGGCCGTGGTCGGAACGGTTCGTCGCCGCAGCCGGTCCAACGCCCGGGACCGGGCCAGGAGCAGCAGCCACACGTCGGCCGGGGACCGGTCCGGGTCGTAGCGGTCGGCCGCATTCCACACCTGGAGGAACACCTCCTGGAGTACGTCTTCCGCCTCTGTCCGGTTTCCGAGAACCCGGACGATCAGGCCGAGCAGCCGGGCGGCGTACCGGTCGTACAGGGCGGCGAACGCCTCCCGGTCGCCGGCCGCCACCCGCCGGATCAGGTCGTGATCGGTCCCTGGCATCGGTCGGCCCGTGGGGGGGTCGGTTGACGCTGGCGGAATTCTAGCCGCACCCGGTTGGGAGGGAAACTTCCCCCGCCGCTGAAATCCGCCGACCGGGTCGGCTCGTATCTCGGGGCAAGCCCGCCGATCATCGTCACTCCCGGCGGGCGGCCGAACACGAGGGTATTCCATGCGACTGCACGCGGTCTTACTGGCGACGGTGTTGGCCGGTGGCTCGGCTTCGGCGGCCGACCCCCTGCCCCGGGACGAGGTGGACAAGCGGGCCAAGGCGGTCGCCCGGATGGCGGTCGAGACCGGCGCCGAGCTGTTCAACGCCGGCAACCAGGAGGCGTGCTACCGGCTGTACGAGGGCGCCCTGTGGGGGCTGCAGCCGATGCTCGACCACCGGCCGGAGCTGATGAAGCTGATCCAGGACCGGCTCGACCGGGCGAAGGCCACCCCCGGCATGTCCGGCAAGGCGTTCGCGCTACGGGAGGCGCTGGACGCGGTGATGACGGTCGGGGCCAAGAAGCCGCTCTGGGACCGGCTCGGCGGCGAGCCGGCGGTGTCCGCGGTCGTCCACGACTTCGTGATCGCCGCCGCCCCGGACCCGAAGGTGAACTTCTTCCGGGACGGGGCGTTCCCGCTGGACGAGGCCGGGGTGAAGCGGCTGGAGCGGCGGTTGGTCGAACTGGTCAGCGCCGTCTCCGGCGGGCCGCTCAAGTACACCGGCAAGGACATGAAAGCCGCCCACAAGGGGATGAAGATCACCGAGGTCGAGTTCAACGCCCTGGCCGGCCACCTGGTCGCCACGCTCAAGAAGTACAAGGTGCCGCAGGCCGAGATCGACGAGCTGGTCGGGATCGTGGCGGGCACCGCCGGGGACATCGTGGAGGTGAAGAAGAAGCCGCTGTGGGACCGGCTCGGCGGGGAGCCGGCCGTCCGGGCGGTGGTGGTCGAGTTCCTGACGACGGCGGCCAAAGACCCGAAGGCGAACATCGACCGCAACGGCAACTACCCGCTCACCAAGGAGCGGGCCGAGCGGGTGACGCAACTGGTGGTCGAGCAGGTGAGCAGCGTGACCGGCGGGCCGCTCAAGTACACCGGCCGGGACATGAAGAACAGCCACGCCGGTATGAAGATCACCGAGGACGAGTTCAACGCTGCCGCCGGGCACCTGGTCGCGGCGCTGAAGAAGTTCAACGTCCCGCAGGCGGACATCGACGAACTGGTCGGGATCGTCGCCCCGCTGGCAAAGGATATCGTGGAAGTGAAGGAGTGATTGTGGCCGCACGATTCGCGCGAGCCGGCGATTAAAACAAGAATCGTATTTGCTTTAATCGTGCCGGCTCCTACGTCGTCGTGCCGTAGATACTTACCCGACCACCTCCGCCTCCACGACCGGCTTGAACACCAGCCTGTCGTGGCCCCGGTCGTAGTCCACCTCGACCGTCATCCCGTCCCGCACCTCGCCGGTCAGCATCAGCTTGGCCAGCCGGGTCTCGACCTCCTTCTGGAGCGTCCGCTTGAGCGGCCGCGCCCCGTAAGCGGGGTCGTACCCGACCTGGACCAGGTGGGCCTTGGCCGCGTCGGTCAGGGCGAGATTGATCTTCCGGTCGGCCAGCCGGTCCCGCAGCCGGGCCAACTGCACGTCGATGATCTTCTTCAGCTCGTCCTGCCGCAGGGCGTGGAAGACGATGATCTCGTCGATCCGGTTGAGGAACTCCGGCCGGAACTGCTTCCGCAGCTCGTTCAGCACCTCGTCCCGCATCCGCTCGTACAGCTCGCCGATGGTACTCCCCCGGTACTGGAGGATCTTCTGGCTGCCGACGTTCGAGGTCATGATGACGATGGTGTTCTTGAAGTCCACCGTCCGCCCCTGACCGTCGGTCAGCCGGCCGTCGTCCAGCACCTGCAGCAGCGTGTTGAACACGTCCGGGTGGGCCTTCTCGATCTCGTCGAACAGGACCACGCAGTACGGCCGCCGGCGGACCGCCTCCGTCAGTTGGCCCCCCTCGTCATAGCCGACGTACCCCGGCGGCGCCCCGACGAGCCGCGAGACGGTGTGCTTCTCCTGATACTCGGACATGTCGATCCGGACCATCGCCTTCTCGTCGTCGAACAGGAACTCGGCGAGGGCGCGGGCCAGTTCCGTCTTGCCGACGCCGGTCGGGCCGAGGAACAGGAAGCTGCCGATCGGCCGGTTCGGGTCTTTCAGCCCGGCCCGCGCCCGCACCACGGCCTCGGCGACGGCGTCCACCGCCTCGTCCTGGCCGATCACCCGCTTGTGCAGTTCGTCCGCCAGATGCAGCAGCTTCTCCTTCTCCCCTTCGAGCAGCTTGGTGACGGGGACGCCGGTCCACTGCGACACGACCGCCGCCACGTCCTGCTCGCCGACTTCTTCTTTCAAGAGCCGGTGCCCTTGGGCCTGGGACGCGGTCTGCTGTTCGATCGCGGCGAGCTGTTTCTGAAGCTCCGGCAGCTTGCCGTACTTCAGCTCGGCGGCTTTGTTCAGGTCGTACTCCCGCTCGGCCCGGTCGATGTCCCGCTTCACCTGCTCGATCTGCTCGCGGACCTGCCGCACCTTGCCGACCGAGTCCTTCTCCGCCTGCCACTTGGCCCTCAGTGCGTCGGCGTCGGCCTTGAGGTCCGCGAGTTCCTTCTCCAGCTTGGCCAGCCGGTCCTTGGACGCCTTGTCCGTCTCCTTCTTGAGCGCCTGCCGCTCGATCTCCAGTTGCATCACCCGCCGGCTGATCTCGTCCAGCTCGGTCGGCAGGCTGTCGATCTCGGTGCGAAGCTTGGCCGCCGCCTCGTCCACCAGGTCGATCGCCTTGTCCGGCAGGAACCGGTCGGTGATGTACCGGTTGGACAGCACCGCGGCGGCCACCAGCGCCCCGTCCTTGATGCGGACGCCGTGGTGGACCTCGTACCGCTCCTTCAGCCCGCGGAGGATGCTGATGGTGTCCTCGACCGACGGCTGATCGACCAGCACCGGCTGGAACCGCCGCTCCAGGGCGGCGTCCTTCTCGATGTGCTGGCGGTACTCGTCGAGCGTGGTCGCCCCGATGCAGTGCAGCTCGCCGCGGGCCAGCAGCGGCTTGAGCAGGTTGCCGGCGTCCATCGCCCCCTCGGCCTTGCCCGCCCCGACCACCGTGTGCAGCTCGTCGATGAACAGGATGATCTGGCCCTCGGAGCCGGTGACTTCCTTCAGCACCGCCTTCAGCCGCTCCTCGAACTCACCGCGGTACTTGGCCCCGGCGATCAGGGCGCCCATGTCCAGGGCGACGATCTTCTTGTCCTTCAGCCCCTCCGGCACGTCGCCGCGGACGATCCGCTGGGCCAGCCCCTCGGCAATTGCGGTCTTGCCCACCCCCGGCTCGCCGATCAGCACCGGGTTGTTCTTGGTCCGCCGGGACAGAATCTGGATCACGCGACGGATCTCGTCGTCCCGGCCGATGACCGGGTCTAGCTTCCCCTGGGCCGCGGCCTGGGTCAGATCGCGGCCGTATTTTTCGAGCGCCTGATACGTCTCCTCCGGGTTCTGGGTCGTCACCCGCTGGCTGCCGCGAACGTCCTTGAGCGCGGAAAGGAGCCGCTCCCGGGTCAGCCCGGCGTCGCGGAGGGCTTGCCCGGCCGGCCCGCGGTCCTCGGTCAGCGCGAGGAGCAGGTGTTCGACCGAGACGTATTCGTCCTTGAGCTTCTTGGCCTCGTCCTCGGCCTGGGCGACCAGCTTGGTGAACCGGCCGGAGGCGTACTGGTTCTCGGCGGCCCCGCTTGGCCCGGTGACTTTCGGGATGCGGTCCAGCTCCCGGGACACCTTCTCCCGCAACAGCTCGACCGGCACCCCGGCCTTGGCCAGAATGGCTGGGGCCAGCCCACGATCCTGCTCCAACAGGGCGGCCAGGACGTGTTCGAGGTCGATTTGCTGATGGTTTTGCCGGGCGGCGATCTTCTGGGCACCGGCCAAAGCCTCGCGGGCCTTCTCGGTGAAGCGGTTCAGGTCCATGTGGGGATTCTCCGTCGGCTTTGGCGGTCGTGACTCGTTGTTGCCCGTTAGAGGCGTCCCGTGTGAAGAAGGATGCCGGATTCCGTCACACTAGCTGCGCAATTCGGCCAACTCCGTTCGGAGGTTGTGTCGAGCCGCCTCCTCACCCTCGGCGTGCAGGATCGGATGGAGGAAAATCCGGTGCCGGGCCAGGAACTTCACCAGCACGGCGGCCCGACCACGGCGGTAGTCGGCGTCCGGCACGTAGGCGTACTCCCGGCGGATGTCGGCGGCGTACCGCTGATACCGGACCGTACTCGCGCCCAGAATGGCCAGGTCGGCATCCAGCAGTACTACCGTGTCTGGGTCGTCGGCCGGGGGTTCGCCAGCCAGATGAGCCGTCGCCTGGATAAGCTCCGACGTGCGTGATACCAAAGCGGACGGCAGCCCGAGGGCCGTCAGTTCTTCGACAGCCAGTGTGGCGCTGCGGGCCTCGTTGTCGGCCGCCCGTGGGTCGTACACCGCGTCATGGTACCAAACGGCCAGTTGCACCGCTGCCGTGTTCCGGCAGTCGCCGGCCAGCCGCCCGACCACCCGAAACATCTCGGCCAGGTGTTCGAGCGTGTGGTAGTGTCGGTGCGGCTCGGAGTACGCGGCGACCAGCCGGTCGAACGGCGGGTAGGCGTCGGCCGGCGGCACCCCGAACCCGTCGAGTAGCCGCACCCACTGCCGCTGGAGCAGGTCTAACCGCTCAGGCGAAACCATCGTACCCCCGCCGTCCGGACACCGGCGCTTGCCCCCGCCGGCTGCGGGCATTTATAGTTGATTCACCAGCACTTCCGCCGAAGGGACTCATGCCGCCCCCCCTGCCGGTCCCCCGTCCGATGACTTCCGCCGGCCGTGGCCCGACCGCCGCGCGCGGGGTCGGGCTGTTCCTGCTCGGGGTACTCGGGGCGGCGGCGGCGGCCATCGCCGTGGACGCCCGGTTCGACCTGCCGGCCGCCGCCCGCGGGCTGGTGTTCGCCGGCTGGCTGGTGCTGGCGGTCGGGCTGGCCCACGCCTGGGTGGTCGCCCCGCTCAGCCGGCCGGTCCCGGCGGGCGAGTGGGCGGCCGCCGCCCGGGCGGCCGGCGAGACCGGGCTGGCCGCCCTGCTCACCGCCGTCTTTTTCGCGACGGCCCTGCTGGTGCCCGGGGCCGGGGAGCGGGTGCGGCGGTTCGCGGTGCCGTGGTACGTGCCCGGAGGCAACGCCCCGTTCCGGGTGGTCGTCCCGTCCGGGGACGTGACCGTCGCCCGCGGCGAGACGGTGACGCTGACCGCGTACCTCGAACCGCAGCGGCCGGGCGAGCCGACGCCAGACCCCGGCGTCCTCGTCCTGCTCCGCGACCCGGAATCCGGGGCCGAGTCGGGCGGAGTGGAGGTCAAGGCGGACGAGTTGGCCGTGTTCGCCTGGACCGTTCGCCCGGACCGCGGCTTCGACTACCGGGTGAGGGCCGGCGCGGTCACGAGCGGGTGGTTCAAGGTCCGCGTCGCCGACCCGGTGCGCCTGACCGCCGGCACCCGGGTGGAAGTCCGGCCGCCGGCGTACCGGTCGGTCCCGTCGCTGACCGCCCCCGGGTTCGCCGACATCCGCGGGCCGCAGTTCGGCGCGGCCGTCCTGCTGTTCGAGTTCTCGGCCCCGCCGGCCGACGCCCGGCTCGAGTTTCAGGCCGACGGAGGGGAGTTCGTTCGGCTGCCCGTCCGCCTGTCTCCGGACGGCCGCGGGACCGCCACCCTGCCGCTCACCCGCGACGGCACCGCCCACCTGACCGTGACCCAGAAGGACGGGCTGACGAGCCGGCACTCGGCCGAGGTCCGCGTCGCGCCGGACGAGCCGCCGCGGTTCGTCACCCTCGTCGGGCTGCCCCCGCGGCCGGTGACGGCCCGGCCCGGCGAACAGCTCGACCTACAAGTGGAGGCCGTTGACGACTCGCGAGTCACCGGTGTGTGGGTGGACTTCTGTGCGAACGGCGACCTCGCAGCCGTCTCCTCTCACGCCGTTTCGACAGTGCCGCTCGGTCCGGGGCGGGTCGGCGGTCGGGTCCGGCTGGCGTTGTCCACCCCCGGCCAGGAGGCGCGCGAGATCTGGCTCCGGGTACGAGCCGCGGACGACCGGACCACGGCAGACCCGAAGATCGGGCCGCAGGCCGCCCTGTATCCGGCGACGGGGTGGGCGGTCATCCGACTGGCGGACTCAGCCCCGCCAGTCGCGGACCAGATACTCCAGGCCCACCGTGAGGAGACGGCGCGTCGGCTCGCCACCGTACTCCAGGGACTCGACGCCACGGGCGGCGAACGCTTCCGGCCGGGGGCAGACGGCCCCTTGCCTCACGACCAAGCCATCCGGTTGCAGGCGACGGCCGACGCCGGCACGACGGCCGCGAGCGAACTGGCCGATGTGGCGGACGGCCTGGCTCGGATCCCGGATCTCCGCCCGCTCGCCGACGCCATTCGGGTGGTCGCCGCCGGCCCGTTGCGGACGGCCAACCGGTACGCCCTGGCCGCGGTCGAGGCGGACTCTGCTGTGGCTCGCGATCTGTCGATCTCGGCCGCCCGCACGCATTGGCTGGAGGCCGGGGAACGGTTGCGGCGGCTGACGGCGGCCATCGACCGCGCGGGACAGGCCCGGATCGACCGGGCAGCGATCAGCCGTCTGGCTGAGGAGTTGCGGCTGGCAGGTCCGAGCGACCTGCAGGCGACGGCCGCGAGTGTCCGCCAGCGGCTGGAAGGTTTGACCCACCGCAGCCCCGTGGTGCGGGCCGCGGTTGACGCCGCGGCGGCCGAAGAGGCGGTCGATCTGGCCGGTCGGGTCAGGACGTTCGCCCACGACGTGACCGCTCTGACGCACGCCGCCGAAGCGACCGCGACCGCCGCCCGACGGGCGGCCGCGGCGGGGCCGGCCGGTCGACAGGTCGCGCAGGACCGGGCCGCGGCCGGGTTGGTCACCCGCTACGCCACCCCGCTCCGGCTGGCCGATGCGCCGCCCCCGGTGGCGCTGACCGCCGGCCGTGCAGCCGGCCGGCTCACGGCCGGGGACGCGACCGGCGCGGTCAACGATCAGGAAAAGGCCGCCCACGAAGCGGCCGGGCTGGCCGACGCCCTCCGGCGGGCGGCCGACGCCCGGGCCGACCCGAAGGAGGCGGCCCGGCAGTTGGCCCGCTGGCAGGCCGACCTTGTTCGGCGGGCGGCCGACGCCGCGCCCGCCCACACCCCGGCCGATCGGGGCCGGTTCACGGCCGAGCAACGCGTGCTGGCGGCGGCGGTCGCCCTGCTACCGGCCGGGCCGGACGACACCGCCCGGACCGCCCAACTCCGGGCCGTGAAACAGGCGATGAGCCGGGCCGAGGAGGGGATGCGGACTGCCGCGGCCGACCTGCCGGCCCGGTTGACGGAGGCCACTTCGGCGACGGCTCGACTCGCGGACCTGACGCCCGGCCGGGCCGAACAGCGGAAAGTCACCGCCGCCCGGCTCGACGAACTGACCCGGCAGTTCGAGGCGATCCGCAGGGAGGCCGAGGGGTACACGCGAACCGCCCCAGGTGGGTTGTCGCGCGGCCCGGCCGACCTGTTGGCGGTCAGGGTCACCGACCTGGCCGGAGGCGTCCGCCGGCTCGCTGGCCCCGAGCCTACCACCCGGGCAGCGGCGGAGGCATGTGACCGGCTGGCGGCCGACCTAAAGGCTGGGGCTGACCACGACTTCCCAGCCTCGCTCCGGGACGTCCGTCGCTGCCTGGCCCGAGTCGCGACGGCCCTGGCCGGCAAGCCGACCGCGGACGAACTGGCCGTCGAGCTGGCCGGTGTCCTGAGGCTCGCCACCGACCGAGCGGACACTTTACCGGACCGACCGATGCCTGCCGATCTCGAGCCGATAACCGCAGCCCTTCGAGACGCGACCAAACTCGTGCGGGCCGTCTCGGAGGACGAGGGCGGAATCTTACTCGCACAGGTCCGAGAGGCGGTCGCCGCGGCCGAGCAGTCGGTCCGGCGACCCGACGCCGCCAGGGAGGTCCGGCGCCACCTCGCCACAGCCACATCGGCCGCCGCGACACTGGCAAACCGGCTGACGGGCGGGGAGCCGGCGGTCGAGCGGGTGCGGCGGGTCGCCCGGCGGCGGGCCGACTGGGCGGCCCGGCTGGCTCGGCCCGAGACCGGGGCGACGGTCCGCGAAGCGGACCGGTCCGTCGCCGGCGACATCGACGAAATCGAGCAGACACGAACCGGCCCGAGCCGGACCGCCAAGCTGGCGGCCCTGGCCGCGCTCGGCCGGGCGCGGACGGGCGGGGGCAACGCGGCCGGGTTACACCGGTCGGCGGCGGACGCGCTCCGCTACCTGGCGGACGACATGGCGGCCCACGGTGACGGGCTGACCGCGGACGCCCCGGTCGGGCCGTCGGCCCCGGCCGTGGTCGCCGACCCGCTCGCCGAGTTCTCCGACTTCCTGCCGACGACCACCGCAGCGGATGAGTTTCGCAGGCTGGCCGACGGGCAGCGGGCCATCCGGGATGGAACGGCGGCGGTGGCGGCGACGAGCCTGCGGGGCGTCGAACCGGCGACGGATGATACGCTCGCGTCCGTGCTTGCGGAATTGCAGCCCGTCGTTCACTCGGCGTCCCGGTTCGTGCCGGCCGACCGACCCGACGTCGACCCGATTAGCCCGCTGCGGGTCGGTGCAGTCCGGCCGGCCGTTGACGCGGCCGCCCGACTTGCTCGAACGTTGCGAACGGTCAAAGACCCGGAATGTGGCCCCCTCGCCGACCGTCTGGACGCACTGACGGCCCGCCTGAAACTGCACTCGACCCGGTACGACATCCAGGCGGCCCGACAGAGGCGCCGGCGGTCGGAACTGGCGACCGAGGCCGCACAGTTAGCCAACGCATACCGTGCGACCAACGAGCCGTCTTGGGCCGCGGTGGCGGACCAGGCGGCCGACATGAAGGCGGCGTTATCCACGACCAGTGCGGCAGCCTTGCCGCCTGCTCAGGCGCTCAAAGAGTTTGAGAATGCGGCGAACAAGGTGGCGGCACCAGGAAAGGGTAGCCACAGTTTATCAGCTCGGAGTGATGCCCGGGCCGGTGCGGCGTTCGTGCGGCAACCCGTCTAGTGGTCTACGTCGTGCAGCAGGAGACAAATTCTTCAGTCGCAGACACGGTGCGCCGAGTGATTGAGAAGTTGGAAGAAGCGGAGAGGTCGTTACCCGTCTGTCCGGGTGAGATGCTACCAACCCTGACAGGAACCCGATGAGCCGCCTACCGTCGGGTGTCGGAGGTCCGAGGGCGGTCGAGATCCTGATTCTTCCCTTTCTCGCCGCGACCGGCACAACCTACCGCGGCCGGCAGAATTAGCACAAGGAGTAGGATCAGGCTGAACAGACGGGCCATACACGCACGTCGAAGAAGATGTTGGTGAAAGCAACGGGCCGACCGGCGACCGGTCGGCCCGTCCGGCTCGATCCAGTCACTTACTTCTTGGCGGTGCTGCTGGTGACGGTGGTGCCGCTGCTGGCGCCGCCGCAGCCGACGGCGGTAACGCCCAGGGCCAGGACCAGAGCCAGGGTGATCAGCTTCTTCATCGGACAGCTCCTCGAATGGTGTGGCCAACAGAAACCCGAGAGGACAAAGACCGGCCCGAGAGCCGGGGCGAGGCGCAGGTGCGCCACGTCCTCGGACACATAGATACGAACCCGCCCGGGATATTCCCGAAAAAATCCGTCGCCCCCACGGCGGAATTACCTACCGTCTACCGGGTCCGGGGTTACGGCGAGAAATCGGCCCGCCCCCTCGGCGACGACCCGGGAATAAACACGGCGGGTCGGGTTCATGACTGTCAGGGACCACCGCATGGGGCATGTCGGCGCGGGCGTCCGGGAGCTGATCGACGCCCATTACGACTCGCTGTACCGGTACGCCTTCCGGCTGTCCGGGGCGGCGGCCGATGCCGAAGACCTGACGCAGGAGGCGTTCGGCAAGGCGCTCGCCCGGCTCCCCCAGCTCCGCGACCCGGCGAAGGCTAAAGGCTGGCTGTTCCGCATCTTGCGGAACGCCTACCTGCACCGGCTACGGGACCAACGGCGGCACAAGACGGTGTCCCTGGACGGGATCGGCGATCTGCCCGACGAGCCGCCGAACGAGCCGCCGGTGATCGACCCGGCCCGGCTCCAGGAGGCGCTGAACGAGCTGGACGAAGGGTTCCGGACGCCGTTGATCTTGTTCTACTTCGAGGAATTCAGTTATCGGGACATCGCCGACCAGATGGAGCTGCCGATCGGAACGGTGATGTCCCGGCTGGCCCGGGCGAAGGCGTACCTGCGGGCGAAGCTGGCCCCGCACGCCGAGCCGGCCGCCGACGGCCCCCGGAGGGCCACCGATGGGGTGTGACCTGGCCCGCCAACTGCTCGCCATCCGACAGGCGGTCGGCCCGGCGGAGCTGTCGGCCGAAGACGCGGCCGTCCTCGACCGGCACCTGGCCGGTTGCCCCGACTGCTCCGCCGAAGCGGCCCGGCTGGCCGGGTGGGACGCGGCCGTCCGGTCGGCCATGTCCGCGGTGCCAGTGCCGACCGGCCTGCGCGACCGGCTGATCGCCACCGCGGCCGCCCGCCAGGCAGTTCGCTTCCGCCGCACACTCGCCCGGTCCGTCGCCGCCGCCGCCGCAGTACTCATTGCGGCCCCGCTCGGGTACGGGGTGTACCTGCGATCCCGCCCGGCCCTGGACACCGCCGCGATCGCCGAGCAGAGCAGCCGCGAATTCGAGGACCAGGAGGCGGCCGTCCGGGCGTTCCTGGCCGCCGAGGGGCTGCCGGTCACACTGCCCCAGCGGTTCGACTTCCAGAAGTGCCGGGTGAAGACCGGGTACGCCCGGGTGGGTGCGGTCATGGTCCCGTGCATCGACCTGACAGCCGTCCGCCCGAATCAGACGGACGACTTGCGGGTGCTGATCGCCCGCCGCTCCCAGTTCCGGCTGGACGACGTGCGGCCGTCCGGGAGCAGCTTCGCCACCGTCACCGCCGACCGTGATTCGGCCAACGGGTTGGTGTACGTGTACGTAGCCAGTAGCCCGACCCTCGACCCGTTCCTTGCCCCGCCGGCGCCTGTCAACTGATCGGGGGACGGTCGCCCCTTTCCCACCGGCACAACGCCTCCCTAAACTGCTGGTGAGGGTTCGCTCACCTGCGGAACGGGAGTACGGAATGAATATCGAGCTGAAATACTGCAGCCAGTGAGGGTACGAGCCGCGAGCCGTCAGTTTGACGGACCGACTCCTGACCACGTTCAAGCAGAAGATCGCCGGGCTGCGGCTGATTCCGTCCGGCGGCGGCTGCTTCGAAGTGACGATCGACGGCAACTTGGTCTACTCCAAGCTGCAGACCGGCGAGTTCCCGGACGAACTGGCAATCGTGGACCTGGTCCAGGCCCGGGTTCCGAAGCGCTGAGGCAGACCCTGGGCCGTATCATGACCGTGGGGGCTGGCGACAAACAGCACGGCCCCCACGGTCGTTTTTGCGGAAAGGGGGAAGGGATGTCCGGGTCTGAAACCGGTCGGCGGCTGACCGACTTCGCGTCCTGTGCGGGTTGAGCGGGAAAGCTGTCGGCCGGCAGCATCGCTCAGGTTCTGAGCTTCCTACCCCAGACGCGCGACCCGAACCTGCTCGTGGGCACCGAAACCCACGACGACGCGGGGGTGTACCGCCTCGCGCCCGACCTGGCCATCGTGCAGACGCTCGACTTCTTCCCGCCGGTGGTGGACGACCCGTTCGTGTACGGCCAGATCGCCGCGGCCAACGCCCTGAGCGACGTGTACGCGATGGGCGGCAGGCCGGTGACGGCCATGAACCTGGTCGGGTTCCCGGACGACAAACTACCGATGGACCTGCTCGGCCGGATCCTCGCCGGCGGGGCGGATCGGTGCGTGGCCGCCGGGTGTACCATCGTCGGCGGCCACACCGTCCGGGACGCGGAGATCAAGTTCGGGCTGTCCGTCACCGGCACCGTTCACCCGGGCCGGATCGTGACCAACGCCGGGGCGAAACCGGGTGACGTGCTGGTGCTGACCAAGCCGCTCGGCACCGGGTTCGTCACCACGGCCGCCAAGAAGCAGGAGTGCCCGCCGGCGGTGCTGGAGGCCGCCTGCCGGGGCATGACCACGCTGAACGACAAGGCCGCTGCGGCGATGCTGGCGGTCGGGGTGAAAGCGGCCACGGACATCACCGGGTTCGGCCTGGCCGGGCACGGTCGGGAGCTGGCCGAAGGCAGCGGGACGACCCTTCGCCTGCGGCTGAACGCGCTACCGCTCATCCCCGGCATCGAGTCGCTGGACGTGACCAAGTTCCGCACGCGGGCGGTGAAATCGAACCGGGCGTACACGGAGGCCGTGACCCGGCGGGACGGGCCGCTGGACCCGTTCCGCGAGGAGTTCCTGTACGACCCGCAGACCTCCGGCGGGCTAGTTATTTGTGCGCCGGCGGGCCGGGTGGACGAGCTAGTAAGGCGGCTGACTGAGGCGGGGTCGCTGGCTGCGGCGGTGATCGGCGAAGTGCTGCCGCGGCAGGGCGAGACGGCGTTGGTGGTCGGGGACTGACTTGGCGTAGGGTGCGTTGAGGCTTTGCGAAACGCACCGCCAAGACCTCGCCCCACGGATGCTCTCGTTGCGGGGGCGGTGCGTTTCGTCGCCGAGCCTCCTCAACGCACCCTACGAAAAGCCGGTCACGCCCCCGACGCCAGTTGCCCCGACCCTCCGGCGGCCGGCTCCCCTTGCAGGTCCGGGATCCGCTCCCGCAGCTCGTGGATGATCTGCTTGATCCCCACCGGGCGGACCAGCACCCGCCCGCCCGGCTGCATCTCGGCCACCCCCTTCAGCCCGGACTGCTCCTCGTTCAGGATCAGTACGGCCGCCACGTCCAGGCCCGTCACCTCGGCCTCGTGCAGCACCTTCTTGTAGGCGTCGATCCCGTCCATGCCGACGGTGCCGACGTCGATGATGAGGGCGTGGTACGGCCCCTGCTGGTAGCGGCGGACGGCCTGGGTCGCGTCGCTCGACATGAGCACCCGGAAGCCCAACTGCTTGAACTTGTCCCGGAACACGTCCTGGAGCTTCTGGTTCTGCTCGACCACGAACATGGCCAGCGGGCCGGGGGCGCGGCGGCTCACCTCGGCCGAGCCGCCGATCTCAGCCCGGGTGGCCTTGATCGCCTCCAGGAAGGCGGCCGGGGACTGGAACCGCAGGTGCGGCTCGAACGCCACCGCCTTGGCAATCAGCCGTTGGATGGCCGGGTGCATCTTGTGTTCCGGCGCCTTCTTGGCGAGCGTGTTCTCGACCTCCTCGTACCGCCGCCGCTGCAGTTTGACGTTCTTGTCCTTCGTGACCGGCATGAGCGGCTCGCCCGTGACCATCTCGAACAGCACCTGGCCGAGGAAGTAGATGTCGCTGCGGACGTCCCCCTTCCCCACCCCGGTCGCCTTCTCCAGCCCGGCGTAGTCCAGGGTGCGGTCGACGGCCACGTCGTCATCCTTGTCGGACGTCCTGCCGATCTCCATCGCCCCCTGGTGCGTGTTCTGGGACGTGCTGATCTCGGCCAGGCCGAAGTCGACCAGCTTGGTCGTCTTGTCCGTGCTGATGAGGATGTTGGTCGGCTTGATGTCCCGGTGGGTCAGCCCCTTGCTCCAGGCGTAGGCCAGCCCGCTCGCGCACTCCTCCATCATCCGCAGCGCCTCGTCCGGCTCGAGCTTCTTGCGGATGGCGAGGATGTTCCGCAGGTTGTCCCCTTCGACGAACTCCATGACGATGAAATACTGCTTGGTGTTGTTGTCCTGGTTCACCGCCAGCATGCCGACCACGTTCGGGTGGGACATGGTCATGCCCAGCCGCCCCTCCCGCATGAACTGGTCCACCTTCTGCTTGTCGTCCGTCCACTTGTTGCGGAGCACCTTGATGGCGACGATCTGACCGCTCCGCGGGTCGTCCCCGCGGTACACCCGGCCGAACGTCCCGGAGCTGATCTTGTACAGCATCCGGTAGCCGCCCAGGAAGTAGCCGGCGGTGTCCCCCTTGAGCAGCTTCCCGCCCTGGAGCGGGGTGAGTACCCCCCGCCGCTCCATCAGCCGGACCAGGTCGGCGGCCGGGGCGGCCCGGTCGCCCAGCTCGAACAGCGCCTCCCGGGCGGTGTGGTCATCGACCAGCCCGAGCTTGACCATCAGTTGGGCGACGGAGCCGGCGTCGACGGGTTCTTCCATTGTCCGGTCGCTGTCGGGAGGTGAAGGCGATCCCGGGCCGGCGGGCCGGCCGGATTCCCTCTAGATTACGCCGGCCCGCCGGCCGCTGCAACAGATCGGACCGTTGCGACCGGCCGGCCAGTGGGGTACGATGCCGGACAACCCCGTCGTTCGCCCTACCTCCCCCCTGTCGCGGGCGCCCCCGCGGGGGTGTGACGTGAAGTTCTACCTGATCGTGGCCAAGGGGAAGCACCGCGGCACCCCCATCCCCATCGAGGTCGACCTGTTCATGATCGGCGGGGACTGGCTGTGCCAGCTCCGCTGCCAGCACCCGGACGTGGCCGGCCAGCACTGCGCCCTGGTCAGCCGAGGGAAGAAGGTGTTCGTCCAGGATCTGGGGAGCGGCCGACGGACGCTGGTGAACAGCAGCCCGGTCCCGCCCGGGGAGGAGTGGCCACTGCACAAGGGGGACCGGCTGGCCGTCGGCCCGCTCGAGTTCCTGGTCAACTTCCGGGAGAAGGTGGCCGGCTCCCGGAAGGATCTCGAGGACTGGGCGTCCCAGGCGCTCGACGAGGACACCGGGCCGAAGAAGTCGGCGGTGCAGGAGATCTACGAGGCGGCCGGCGAGCCGGAACGGTTCCACGACGAGGCGGCCAAGGCGGCGGCGGCCATCATCGACCAGTTACAGGCCCGCAAGGGGACGGTCCACGGCCGGCTGCGGATCAGCAAGGAGGGGGAAGTGACCGTCGTCCGCCTCCTGGACGCCTACCTGGTCGAGTCGGCAGAACTCACCCACCTCCGCCGGGAGTTGGAGGAGAACCTCGGCGGGAAAGGGCAGCGGGTGCTGCTCGACTGCAAGGACGTCCGCCGGATGTCCACCGCCGGGGTGTTCCTGTTCGCCCAGTTCGCCCAGTGGCTGCGACAGCGGTCGTCGACCCTGGCCGTCTGCCGGCTCCGGCCGGAGCTGGAGTCCATGCTGTCCGACATGCGGGACGTCTGCCCGGTGCGGGCGTTCCGGGAGAAGGACGCGGCCGTGGCCGCCTGGTGGTAGCAGTCCGGGTTGACCGGCCGGCCGGCCGTCGGTATCCCCCGCGGCGAGTCTCGGGGCCGAACGGGGGGATGGCGGTGACAAGACTCTATGTCCTGGCTGCGGCGACCGCGGCCGTCTCCCTGTCCGGGTGCGCCAACACCTGGGACACCCTGACCAGCCGGCGGTTCCGGGACAAGCCGTTCGACGTGATGTTCGGGAGCGACGACCCGCTCACCACCCTGCGGAACAACCCGGACGGGGACGCCCGCGCCCGGGCGATGGCGAAGCTGGCCGAACCGGCCGCCGCCGGCCGGCCGGACGCCGAGCAGGACGAGGCGCTCCAGACGCTGACCCAGGCGGCCACCGCCGACCCCAGCCCGTGGGTGCGGATGGCGGCCATCGACGCCCTGGGCCGGTTCAAGGATCCGCGGGCGATGGAGAGCCTGGCGGCCGCGTACCGGGCCGCCCCCGGCCGGCCGGAGCGGCCGAAACCGGCCCCGCAGACCGGCGTCACCGTGGCCGGCGGGCGGACGCTGTCCGAGTCCGGCCTGTTGTCCGACCGGCTCGGGTTGCACGGGCCGCAAGGGTTCCCGGCCGAGCAGGTGGCCGCGATCCGCGGCCGGGCGCTCGACGCGTTCGGCAAGTCCGGGCGGCCCGAGGCGGTCGGCTTTCTGACCCGGGTGGCGACCGAGCCGGAGGGGTCCGACGACGACCCGACGAGCCGGGACTTCATCCGGCACGCGGCCATCCGCTCCCTGGGCCAGATCCGCCAGCCGGAGGCGGTCGTCTCGCTCGCCAAGGTGCTGTCCGCCGAGACCGGCAAGGACGTGACCGCGGCCCAGCTCGCCCACCAGGGGCTGGTCGGTCTGACCGGCAAGAGTCTGCCCCCAGACCCGCTCAAGTGGGACGAGGTGGTCCAGGCTGGGGCGGCCGTCGCACCCGAGCCGAACGCGATCCAGCGGGCGGTCGGCCTGGACCTCAGCCCCGGCGGGTGACGGCGTGTTGTACCTCCGCCCGTTCACGTACTTCGCAGGCAAGCCGAAAACCGGCCTGACGAACCTGCTGCTGGCCAGCGCGTGCGGCCTGATCCCGGTCGTCGGCCCGGTCGCCCTGCTCGGCTACCGGGCCGAAGTTGCTGACGACCTCGACCGCGACCCGGACTTGCTCGCCCATCCCGACTTTCACTTCGCCCGGATCGGGCCGTACCTTGAACGCGGCATCTGGCCGTTCCTCTATCAACTGCTGGTGATGGGCCTCGCGTTGGTTGGCATCGCCGGGGCCGTGTTCGTCGGCTGGCAGGCGTCAGGCGCCCGACGTGAGCTGGCCGACCAACTCCTGGTGGGGACGGCGGCCGGCGTGGCGGTGTTCGTCCCGGTGGCCGTCGTCTGCCTGGCGGTGCTGTGGCCGCTGGAATTGCACGCACAACTGTCGGGGCGGTTCGACCCGGTCGCGGCCGTCGGGTTCACGGTCCGATTCCTGGCCGCGGTGTGGGGGCAGGTACTCGTCACGGTCGGTCTGTTTATGCTCGCGGGTACGCTCCTCATGCTGCTCGGGATACTCGCCCTTGGGGTGGGGCTGGTGCCCGTCAACGCGATATTGGGCATGGCCCAACAGCACCTCGTCGCCCAGCTTTACCGGCTGTATCTGGAAGACGGCGGTGTGCCGGTGCCCCGCCCGCTCGACTAGGCTCAGCTTTCATCGCCGGCCACCTCGCCGCCTGCCCGCGTCACCCAGGCGGCCAGGGTGGTGATCGCTACCGACGCGCGGACGAACCGGACCGACCCGTCGGCCATCACCAGGTTCGCCCCGCCGGGGTGGAACGAGTAGATTTCGTGGGTGTTGGTGCAGTTCACGCCTCGCGGCCCCCACGGCCCGGACCCGTCCTCCTTCCAGCCGTCCAGGTTGATCGCCATGTTCCCGTTGCCGGCCGTCGCCCACCCGGTCGGCTGGAGCTTGCCCTTCCGCCGGCCGAGGGTCCACTGTTGTGGCTGGCCGGCCATCTCGGCGAACAGGATGCTGTTCGAGGTGCCGTCGGTGATATCCAGAATGCGGGCGCCAGTGCCGATGCTGCACACCGCCAGCGGGTTCCCCTGCCACGGGGCGAGCAGGCCGGTGGCGATCAGGTCCGGGTCCACGTCGTAGAAGCTCGTGTAGTCGGTGGCGGCGTAGCCGAGGCCGTTCGCCTCGTTGTCGGCGTCCCGGCCGGACGGGGCCGCCGGGCAAGTGAACACCTTGAGCGGCGTCCGCACGGCCGGCTGGTTCAGCGGGTCGTTGTACGGGCGGTCCAGGCGGTACAGCCGGTAGACGTTTTCCTGCTCCAGATGGGGCAGCAGGTAGATGGCCCACCCGTGGGTGTTCACGCCGTTCACAACGGTCCAGGAGGCCGGGAACCGGCCGTCAGTCTCGTGGGCCATGTGGGCGGCCAGGCCGAGCTGCTTGATGTGGTTCTGGCACTGCACCCGGGCCGCCGCCGCCCGAACCTGCTGCACGGCCGGCAGCAATAGCCCGATGAGCACCGCGATGATGGCGATGACGACCAGCAGTTCGACCAGGGTGAACCCGCCGGGACGGTGACGCCGCACGATCACACCTTGCGTTTGCGGGGCCGGTTCGCCTTCCGGCGGCCGGACGGCAGTTTCCGCACCCACCTCAGGAACCCGGCCAGCTCCGGCGCCTGCCGCAGCCGCTCGACCGTCGGGTACAGGACGGCCAGGGTGGCGTTGGTGAAGGTGGCGTGGACCATGCCGTGGCACTGGCCGCACAACAGCTCCACGTCCGCCATCGTACCGCCCTTCGACTTCGGCTTGCAGTGGTGCTTGGTGGGCTGCGGCCGGCGGAACGGGCGGTCGCACAGCCGGCACGCCTCGTCTGCGGATTCGACACGCATGGCGATCCCCGGGTCGATGGCACTCGTCCGGTTAGAGATAGACTAACCGCTCGCTGGTTCGCCACCGCCCTGATTTCGGGAGCCGTCATGACCCCGCTGCTGCTGACCGCCGCCCTGCTGCCGGTCGCCGACCCGGCCGACTGGAAGGCGGCGGAGGCCAAACACCTGACCAACATCAAGCAGGTAACGTCCGACTTCGTCCGGGCCGGCGAGGGGTACTTCTCCCCGGACGGGACCAAGATCATCTACCAGGCGGAGGAGAAAGGGACCGGCAACCCGTTCTACCAGATGTTTGTCCAGGATCTGGCGACCGGGTCGTTCCGGCGGGTCAGCCCGGGGGTCGGGGCGACGACGTGCGGGTACTTCCGGCCGGACGGCAAGCGGATCCTGTTCGCCAGCACCCACTCCGACCCGGACGCCAAGGTCAAGCACGCAACCGAGTTGGCCCGCCGGGAAGACGACCGCAAGAAGGGGGTCCGCCGGCGGTACTCGTGGGACTTCGACGCGCACATGAAGATCTACGAGGCCGACCCGGACGGGGGGAACCCGAAGTGCCTGACCCCGGACGCGACGGCTTACACCGCCGAAGGCAGCTACTCGGCCGACGGCAAGCAGATCGTCTTCAGCCAGGGAACTGCCGGGAACGTGCAGTTGTTCATCATGAACGCGGACGGGTCGGGGAAGCGGCAACTGACCCACGCCCCGAACTGCTACAACGGCGGTCCGTTCTTCAGCCCGGACGGCAAGCGGGTGGTGTTCCGGGCGGACCGGCAGGAGAAGGACCGGCTGCAACTGTTCGTCATCAACGCCGACGGCACCGGCGAGCGGCAACTGACCAAGAACGACAAGTGGGTGTACTGGGCGCCGTACTGGTACAAGGACGGCAAGCACATCATCTACACCGCCGCCGACCACTCGGACGAGTCCGCCCGGCCGAACTACGACCTGTACTGGATGGACGTGGCCACCGGCAAAACGGCCGGCGCTGTCCTACGCCCCGGGAGCGGGACGTACTGCCGGTGTTCAGCCCGGACTACACCAAGATCATGTGGACCAGCAGCCGGGACGGCCGGTCGCCGACCCGGCTACGTGCGGACTTCATCCCCCCGCGGGACTGAAGGAACCCGACTCCGCGGCGGTCCGGCCGACGGTGTCGTGACCGCCGTCCCCGTCACCGCCATCCAGCCCCACCCGGTCAACGCCCCGGCGACCCCGCCAATGACCGCCGCTCGACGGGTGTACGCCAACAGGTTCATACCAACCCCGGCCGTCGCCAGGACGGCCGGCATACTGTACTCCTTCGCGACGCCCATTCCGACGAACGCCCGGACGGCCACCGGTCGCCGCACCGACACCGCCCCAAGTTCGGCCCGGTCGAGTTTTGTTTCCCCCGTCCAAGACGGGTCCGGTCTGTTCGCGGCCATCTCAGTTCCCCCTTGGGCGACGATTGAGCCGCTGCAGAACTTGTGCCAGCGACCGGACCCGGTTCAAGCCAGCCGGCGCCTCGTCAGACGTCAGCCGCGGGCTGCGGGGTGGAGCTTGGACGGGTCGCCGTACCCCAGGTTGCACAGGAAGTTCGACTTGACCGCGGTGCCGGCGAAGAACGCCGCGTCCACCTGGGCGTTGTCGAACCCGGACATCAGCCCGCAGTCCAACCCGAGTGCCCGGGCCGCCAGCATGAAGTACGCCCCCTGGAGAGACGAGTTCCGCAGGGCGATGGCCTCCAACACCGGCTCCGGCAGCTTGTCGAACCAGGACTTGGCGTCGGTGTGCGGGAACAGCTTCGGCATCAGCTCGTAGAACTGGACGTCCATGCCGAGGACGGCCGTCACCGGGGCGGCCATCGTCTTGTCCACGTTGCCCGCGTCCAGGCACGGCTTGAGCTTCGCCTTGCCCTCCGGGGTGCGGACGAAGACGATCCGCAGCGGGCACATGTTGGCCGAGGTCGGCCCCATCTTGGCCAGGTCGTACACCTGCCGGAGCAGGTCGTCGCCCACCGGCTTCGGCAGCCAGTGGGTGTGCGTCCGGGCGGCCCGGAACAACAGGTCCAACCCAGCGTCATCGACCCGGCTCATGATGTCCCCCTTGTCAGGCCGCCCGCCCGCCGCGGCAACGGGCCGGCTCCCGTAAAGGGGGATCATAAGCTGATCGGCCCCGCGCCGGCTACCGCTTGGTCGCCCCGCGTGAGGGAAGAGGGACCGGGAACTGAATCTCGTACTGGGTCAGGTCGCCTCCTTCGATGCCGGTGCTGCCCGGCGTTCCGCGCGGGATCGGCCCCCCGCCGTAACCGACGTTCGGGATCCGGGCGACGAACACCGGCTGACCTCGTGCGATTCGCTCGACCGGCAGGCCATTCTGATCGACCAGGACACGATTGGCTGCGAACCGGTATTCGAACACCGCCCAGCCGGCCGACAGGGTGAGCCCCTCGGGGATGTACTTCGGGGTCAACTCGGCGAGCGACGGCGGGTACTGCCCGGTTTCCGCGTGGTACAGTCGGACCGCCAGCTTGACGATCGCGGCCAATCGCTCGATCGTCGCAGACCTCCGCCAGGAACTGACCGACTGTTCGGGGAAGTACCGGGCGGTCGTCAGTTGCCACCCCGGGGCGCCGCGGGCGAACGCGGCCGGGTCGCCCGGCGACTGGGCGGTGTTGCCCAGGCCGTGGACCCGCCGCAGCCGCTCCCGCTCCCACGGCACCGCCCAGGCGAACGCCACCAACTCGGACTCCGCCTCGGTCGTCCGACTGGTGCCGAGCCGGTCCCACCGGCCGGCCTCCCACGGCCGCAGCGAGTCCAGGTAGCGGGGCAGCCAGAGGGCCGGGTAGGAGACGGCGTTCCAGGCCACGACCTGCTCGGCGAGCCGCGTCTGCTCGGGGTGGATGACGTCCGCCGCGTCGTGAGCGAGCACGGCGGCCAGCGCCACACGGAGCAGGTCGGGGCGACCGTCCAGCCGGTCCAGCCAGCGATCGACCGCCTGGTACATGGACCGCTCGTAGGCGTACCCGGTGGCCTGTACGGTGGCGATCGTCTGTTTCCGCGCAGTCCGCAGGGTCGCCAGCCAAACCGGCAGCCTCCGGGCGAAGTCCTCCGGATCACCGTTGTGCTGGGCGAGTAGCCCGCGGGCCAAGTACACCCCGCCCAGCCCGTGTAGCGATCGGACGTGCCTCGGCCCGGTGTCGATCGTCATCTCGTTCGGGTCTTCCAGTACGCCGGTCGGTTTGGCCGCCGCCTCGGCCAGCATCCGTTCCCAACTGGCCCCGTCGGGGGTCGGCTGGGCGGCCCGGGTCAGCCAGCGGTCGAAGTCCGGCCGGTTCCGCGGGTATCCGACCCTGACCACCTCCCAGCACTGCTCGACATACCGCAGATCCTGGGGCGGGCGGGGGTCCGCCGGCGGCAGGCCGACCAGCTTCCGCACTTCCGCCGGCAGTTCCGGGGCGACGGGCCGGTCGGCCTTCTCGCTAATCAACTCCTTGCGCTCCTCGAACTGGCCGATCGCCCGGCGGACGACCCGGCCCGCCTGCTGGTCGTCGGTCGTCGGCAGGGTGGCGGCAAACTTCAGGTGCTCGTCGGCCGTCGGAACAGCCGGCACCTCGGCCACCCGGTAGCCGATTCCGACGGCAACCGCGGCCACCACCGCGGCCGTGCCGATCACCAGCCGTCGCAGAGCCGGGCGGGTGCCGATGCGGTCGGTGGCCCACGGCCAGACCAGCAGCCGGGCGGTGAGGAGCGTGACCACCACCGGGGCGAACACCTGGCACCGGTGTGCCCCGCCGGCCAACAGGGACGGCATCCAGACGGCGGCGAACGTCCCGCCGAGCAGGGCGCCGACCGCCCCGGCGACGAGCGTCTTGCGGAACAACAGCCCGGCCAGGTGGGCGAACGCGAACCCGTACACCGGCCAGACAAGCAAGTACGTCCACACCGGGAAGTCGAGTTCCGCCAGCACCCCGGAGTGGAGGACCGCGCCGAGAACGGACCCGGGAGGCCGGTTCAGGCGCGGCGGATTGATCACCGCGGCCAGGACCGCCGGGACCAGGAGGGCGACGAGCACGGCCCCGGTCAAAAGCAGACCGAGCGTCACCTTGGCGAGCCACAGCCGGCCGGCCGGCAACCGTCGCTCGCCCCAGAAGCGGACCGCCCCGGCCTGTTGCTCGTCGGCCACCGTCACCACCCCGGCCAGCACCCCGGCGAGCAGGGACACGATCGGCCAGATGGCGGCCGCCGGCGCGTCCGGGATCAGGAAGATGCCACCGGCGAGCAGCCCGTTCGCAACCAGGACGCCCGCCACCACCCGGTGCTGTCGGACGAACAGCCACACCAGCCGGCGGGTGGACGCCCCGAGTCTCAGGCCCGGCATCGTCGGGATAGCCCGGCGAACGCCGGCGAGCCGCGGCAGGCCGGCCATCCCCAGCCCGGTCAGCCGGCTCCGGTCCGGGGCCGTGTACAGCCACCAGGCGACCGGCAGCGGCAGGGCGATCAGCCCCCACCCGGTCACGAGAGCGGCCGTCCCCCACACGTCCCGTCGGAGGGTGAAGTCGTACCCGTAAGTGGTTCGCGCGACCGACAGGGCGGCCGCGGTGAGCGGGAACAGCAGGCCGCCGGCGACGGTCGCCACCAGCAGCCCGACCCCGCAAGCGGCGAGCGAGTTCCGGGCGTACACCGACCCCAGCACCCCCCACCCGAACCCGCCTGCGGCCACCATCCCCTACGACGATCGCCCACCCCGGCAGGGCGGTCGGCGGGCCGAGCAACCAGGCGACGGCCGCCGCCCCACAGCCCGGCCGCGACGACCAGCGCGAGCACCGCCCCGGTCGCCACCTTCCGCCACCACACCGCCCACCGGGACGCCGGCAACTGGTCGAGGAAGGTGAACGTCCCACCCTCCCGCTCGCCGGCGAACAGCGTCCCGCCCACCACCACCCCGGCGGTCAGCGCCAGCATCACCAGGGCCAGCCGGCCGGGCGGGGTGACGGACCGGGCGCTCAGCCCGTCCGCCCCGGTCGGCGGGTCGAGCAGGGTCGCCGTCGCGGCCAGCACCCCGGCCCCGAGGGCGAGTAGGGCGATCAGCACCGCCGCCTGCTCCCGCACCTCCTTCCATACCAGTTGGCGGGTCACGGCAGCACCCCTTCCGGCTCGCCGTTCCGGGCCGGGTCGGCGTCCGCCTCCGGTTCGGGCGGGTGGCCCATCAGGGCGGCGTAGATCTCCTCCAGCCCGACCGGCTGGTCCTCCAGGTCGGTGACCCCGGGGATGTCCCGCAGGCCGTCCAGGGCGAGCGGGTTCGGATCCTGGAGCAAATACTGCACGAACCGGCCGGTGCGAACCGTGTCCAGCGGCTTGCCGAGGGACGCCGGGTCGGGGGCGATGCCGGCACACCGCATGGACACCCGCCGGAACCGGCCGCGGAGGGTGTCGAGGGTGGCCGTCAACACCACCTTGCCGTCCCGGACGAACGCGGCGTGGCTGGCGGCCCGCTCCAGTTCGGCGATCGAGTGGCTGGAGATGAGCACCGTCCGCCCTTCGGCCGCGAACTCGACCAGGCTGGCCAGGAACTCCCGCCGGGTGATCAGGTCGAGGCCGGACGTCGGCTCGTCGAGCAGCAGCACCTGCGGGTCCGGGGCGAGCGACAGGGCCAGACCGACCCGCGCGTACCCGCCCTTGGACAAGTCCTTCAGCTTCTTCTTGGGGTCGAGCCGCAGCCGGGTCATCCAGTCGTCGTACCGGTCGAGGAACCCGGGCGGATAGAACCCGCTGGCGAACCAGCCGATCTCGGCCGCCGTCATCCAGTCGTACAGCTTCGGCCGGTCCGGCACGTACCCGACCCGGGGCCGCAACGCGGACGAGTGCGCCCAGCAGTCGAGGCCGAGGATGGTGGCGGTGCCGCGGTCCGGGCGGAGCTGGCCGGTCAGCACCTTCATGCAGGTGGACTTGCCCGCCCCGTTGTCCCCGAGCAGGGCCATCACCGCACCTGCCGGCACCCGCAGGTCAAACCTGTCGAGGGCCGCCTTCCCGCGGTAGCGGAGGATCAGCCCGTCGGTCACGATGGCGTTGTCGTCGGCAGACATGAGCCGGCTCCGCAGGGGTCAGCGAGGTGTCCTGGGGTGGTCGTTCCGCTCGCCGGACAGGGCCGGCCATTCGGCGTCGATCATGTCATGTACGTCGGCCATCGTCAGCCCGGCAGACGCGGCTTCCCGAAGGGCGTCCTTCACCCGCTCCCGGACGATCGCCTTGCGGCGGTCCCGGCACCGCTTCGGCCCGTCGGCCGTGACGGCCATGCCCAGCCCGCGGCGGGCCTCCAACACGCCGAGTCGTTCCAAGTCCTGGAAAGCCCGGGCGACAGTGTTCGGGTTGACCAAAAGCTGCTGGGCCAGGTCGCGGACGCTCGGCACCAGGTCGCCGGCGGCCACATCCCCGGCGGCGACGGCGAACACGACCTGGCTGGTGATCTGCTCGTAGATCGGCACCTTGCTCGAATTCAGCAGGGATATCCTCATGTTGTCCGCCGCCTGCACTGAATTCCTGCACGGATTCCGGTAGAATACCGATGCCCACCCCGCCGCCGCCCGGGATCTGACTGTACCGGCGGCATAGTACACCAGCACGGCCCCCGCGCCAAGGTGCCCCATGGCCCGAAAACCCGGCGTCTGGTTCCGCAAACAGACCGGGTGGTACATGACCACCGTGGGCGGGGAGCAGGTCAAGCTCTCCCGCGACAAGAAGGAGGCCGAGAAGGCGTTCCACCAGCTCATGGCCGACCGCCCGGCGGAGTCGGCCGAGGACGGCGGCCCCCGCCCGTCCCTGCGGCACCTGGTCGGCCTGTACCTGGACGAGGCCAAGGCCACCAAGGGGGCGGAGACGTACCAGGTGCAGCGCCGGTACCTGGTCGGGTTCTGCGAGTTCGTCGGCAACAAGAAGGCCCCCGACGTCCGCGTCCCGCACGTCAAGGACTGGCTGGCGGCCCACCTGAAGTGGGGGCCGTCCACCCGGGCGCTGGCCATCTCCACGCTGATCGCCCTGTTCAACTGGGCGGTGACCGAGCAGCGGCTGGCGGCCTCGCCGATCAAGGGCGTCAAGCGGGGGAAGTTCAAGCGGCGGGAGCAGATCATCCCGCCGGACCACCGTGCGAAGATCTTCGCCGCCTGCGGCCCGGAGCTGAAGGACTTCCTCACCCTGTGCAGCCTGACCGGGGCCCGCCCGTTCTCGGAGCTGGGCCGGCTGACGGCGGAGAAGGTGGACTTCGCCAACGGGCTGATCCCGCTGCCCGAGCACAAGACGGCGAAGAAGACCAACCGGCCGCGGATCATCGTGCTGGTGCCGGAGGCCCTGGCCATCCTGAGGCGGCTGGCGGACAAGCACCCGACCGGGCTGCTCCTGCGGTCGCCGAAGATCGGCCAGTGGCGGCGGCAGGTGGTGAGCCGGGCCCTGAAGCGGGCGGCGGCGCGGGCGGGGGTGCCGGGGTACCTGCCCTACGACCTGCGGCGGACGTTCATCACGGAGGGGCTGGCGAAGGGGCTGTCGGCGAACATGATGGCCCAGCTCGCGGGCAACTCGCCGCAGATCATCTCGAAGTTCTACGACTCGCTCCACCTGCGGATCGACGCCCTGAAGGCGGCGGCGGCCAAGGTGGTGGAAACCGACAGACCCCGCCGGGAGGGCGGGGCCTGAGGGTCACTTCGCGTGGCGGCGGTAGGCCTCCTCGCCGTCGCCGTCCGTCTTCCAGTCGGACGGCTTGCACGTCCGGAGGAAGCCCTCCCAGTCCTCCTCGGCGATCATCACCCTGCCCCGCCCGTGGCAGCCGATCCGGTAGGCGGGGAGGCGGCCCTGCCGGACCAGGGCGTAGATGAGCGAGGCAGACAGCCCGGTCGAGGCCGCGATCTGCTTGGGCGTGCGGAGCTTCATCGCGTACCCCCCTGCCCTCGCGGCCGCTCCCGGGCCCGCAGCCACTCGTACCGCTGGATCGCGGCCAGGATCGGCTCGTACACGGCGTGGAAGAGGGCGCGGCGTTGCTCGGACGTGGGGTCGCCGGGCACCAGCCCGACGACCGCCCACGCGGCGTCCCAGGCGCAGTCGGTCTGCTGGCTCCGCATGCCTACCTCCCCCGCCCCCGCGTCGGCTGCTGCTCCGGCGCAGGACCCGGCAGCCGGGCCTCGGCGGTGCGGGAGCCGCTCAGGTCGGCCTGGCGGAGGTCGGCCATGAGGAAGTCCGCCCCGGTCAGGTCGGCACCCTGCATCTTGGCCCCGTATAAGCAGGCCCGCTGGGCGTTGCACCCCCGCATGTCCGCCCCGCGGAGGTCGGCCCCGGTCAGGTCGAGGCCGCTCAGGTTGACGCCCCGGAGGTCCGCACCTCGCAGGTCGGCCCCCGCCAGGCTTAGGCTGCCGAGGTGGACACCCCGGAGGTCGGCCGCCCGCAGGTCGAGCGGCCGCAGGCCCGCGAGCGGCGGCTGTTTCTGCCCTCCCATGGCGTTCTCCTCAGTTGGTAGACGGCTCACAACTCAGTACCCCTTGTCCTCGCGGATCAGTTGCTTGAGCCGCTTTCAGTGGAGCTTGGTCTCCAGCAGCTTGGCGTGGGCGTACTCGCGGTTCACCCGCTCCGCGTCCGTTTCCGCCTCGATTTCGGACTTCTTCCGCCGGCGGGTGATCCTGTCTGCGAGCCCCTCGCCGGCCGGGGTGAGGATCACCCCGGTCGCGAGGCCGATGGCGAACCAGAGGAACACCGGCGCAAACTCGGTCATTGGGCGTCTCCGTTAACAGAAGGACAGGGAAGCCCCCACCCACGCAGAGCCTGCGGATGGGGGATGGACGGCGTCCTCACCGCCGCTTGCCGACCGTCGGGGGCGGTGCGGACGCCGCCTCGTGTCGGGCGATGCCGTTCGCCTCGGCGGCGTCCAACGCGTCTTCGTACTGATCGCGAGTCAGGTGATCGACGGGCGACGGCGCGAGCGGCGGTTGCCGCTTCGCCGCCATCTGCTTCAGCCCCAGGGCGTCGAGCCGCTCCACCGCGTCGGCCAGGTGGTCTTCCAGCCGGGCGTCCGAAAGGAGCCGCATTTGCCGGCGGAAGGCCGGCCAGTCCCGCTCCATGTGCCGGTCGAAGGCCTCCCGCAGCCGCGGCTCGTTCGCAACGGGGGAGCCCGGGCTGAGCCCGCTGCTCGCCTTCCCCTCGGCGTACAGCACGTCCCGGGCGGCCTCGAACATCCGCCGCTCCAGGGCCGCGCGCTGCCGGGGGTCCAGGTAGTACTCACGCCTGTTCATCACGGGTCTCCTTGGTCGGGGGCCGCCGCCGGCCCCCACACGGATCGTTTGGTCACTTCCTCCACCGCCCCGTCCCGCGTCGCCCCTCCTCAGTTGTCGCTGGGCTCCGGCAGCCCCCACCCGGCGGCCCTGTCCGTGTAGGCGACGAGCGCCGCCTCGAACATCAGCCGGAGCCGCTCGAACGCCTCGGACGGGGCCAGCCGGACGATCTCCGGCAGCAGGTTGACCGCGTAGGCGGCGGAGGCGGCGGACACGTCTTCCATCAGCCGCGGGTCGGGGGTCACGGCTTGCCCTCCGGCGGCGGGCCGGTCCGCCGGGCGGGCCACCGCCAGGCGGACAGCCCGGCGAGGGCCCCCGCCGCCACGACCCCCGACACCAGCACCGCCGTCCAGTTCGTCCCCCGGGCCACCCCGCCCGCCACGGTCGCGGGCACGGCGGCCAGCGGCCGGACCACCTCCCCGGCCAGCTCCTTGGCCCCGGTCAGGTACGGCTCCGGGTTGGCGAGGAAGGTGGCCAGCACGGCGGCCGTCGCCAGCGCCCCCTTGTGCCGCCAGACGAACTCCGCCGCCGGGTCGCCGTACCGGGCGATCACCCCGAGCACCTCCGGGGTGCGGCCGATGGCCGTCAGCTCCCCGCCGGCGTGGAGCATGGCCAGCCGCCGCCCGTTCTGCGGGCCGACCGCCGCCAGCGCCTTCACCGCCCCCTCCCCGCCCGCCTCGATCACGCCCTCGACCGCCCCCCGGTGCTTGACCAGCACGTCCGCGCACGTGTCCCCGTGCCGGGCGGTCAGCTTGAGGGCCGCCGGGCGGGCGGCGACGAACGCCGCCCCCTCGTCCCCGTGCCGGGCGATGGCGCGGAGGGCCGGACCGGCTTCGGCCCCGGCCTCCTCCGCCGCCGCGAGGGCGCGGGGGCCCGACCGCCGGATGGCCCTGGCGGCGTCGTCCCCGTACCGGACCAGGAGGCCCTCGATCTTGCGGCCGAGCGCCTCCGCCCCCTCCGCCGCTGCCTTGCCGCCGAACTTCTGGATCGCCCCCTCGGCCAGCTCGCGGGCGAGCTTGCTGAGCGGCCCCGCCCCGGCGACCGCCGGCGTCAGCACGACCGCCAGGATTACCCCCAACCATCGCTTTCGCATGACCGACTCTCCCCGGTGAATGGGGCGGGGGGGCCCGGACGAGCCGGCCCCCCGCCCGCAGTTACTTGGTCTGACCCGTGGCCGCCGGCCGCGCGGCCATCGCCAGCTTGGCGATCTCGGCCCGGACCGCCGAGCGGGCGGCCTGCATCAAGGCGAACTGCCGGGCGAGGCCGAGCTTCCCGGACAGGGCCAGGGCGTCGGCCTCGTCGGCCAACTTCTTCCGCCCGGCCGGGTCGCCCGCCTGGGCCTGCTGCGCCCGCAGGGCGTCGTACCGGGCGACGGCCGCCGGCTCCCCGTCCACCAGCCGGTCCCGGACGTCGGCGACCACCCGCCGCACCGCGGCCTCCACGTCCGCGGCGGGGTCGAACCCGACCTGCTTCAACGCCCACTGGATGATCTGGTCGATAACCACCCCGAGCCCGACGTTCACCACCAGGGCGGGCACCCACCCGCCGACGGCCAGCCCGGCGGCGGCCCCGACCCGCAGCACCCCGCCGGCCGCCAGGTTGCCCAAGTAGAAGCCCGACAGCTCTCGCGCCACCGACCCGCCGACGTCCCGCTCGACCGCCGCCCCGACCTCCTCCAGCAGTTGCCCGTAGGCCTGGCGGAACGTGTCCCCGGCCTGCAGCTTGGCGATCAGCTCCTTGGACAGCAGGGCCGAGTCGGGGACGTCGTGCCGGAGGTCGACGACGAACTGCCCGTCCACCCGCTCCAGGTCCCGGCGGAACTCGGCCACGGCCTGGTCGAGGACCTTTTGGACGTCGGCCGCGGTGAAGATCGCGGCCTCGAACTCCCGGCGGATGAACTTGTCGTGCCCGTACCAGTCGTTGCCCACGATGGTGAACCCGGACTTCACGTACTCCCAGGTGCTGTCCCACCCCGTCGCCCGCGCGGCGAACCGCGGGGCGCAGTCCGCCCGCTCGGCGAAGTACTTGCGGACGCCGGCCAGGTGCTTCTGTCCGGCGGCGTCGGCCGCCTTCTGCGCGGTCCGCAGGGGCACGGCCCCCGGGGGCTCGGGCACCTTGGCCGTTGCGACCGGCTGGGAGAGTCGCTTGGGGAGCTTCTCCCACCAGCCGTTCTTGGCCCCCAGAACGAAGATGATGAAGGCGGGGATGAACATCCCCGCGAGGCCGCCACCGATGTCTTTCAACGTGCTCATGATCCGACTCCTCGGGTAAGGGCGTCCGTGCCCGGTTAAGCCGTCCGCGTCGGGAGGCCGGTCAGCGAGACCGGCCGCGGGACTGTTGTTGTTGCTGCCCCTGCTCCGCCGCCGGGGCGGGGGTCAGCTCGACCACGTCGGCATTCTCGACCGTGTCCGTCCGCGGGTTGATGTCGCGGCCCGTGAGCGCCTCGGTCACCATCTGGGGCGTCGGCGTCCCGATCCCGCCGGGCTCCCGCGCGAGCTGCGTGCTCCCCGGGAAGGCGACGATCAGATTGGCGAACACCTCCTCCCGGGCCTCCCGGAACTCGGCCGCCATCTCCGGGATGAACTTCGGCCGGTTGGCGACGTTCTCCGCCCGGTAGGCGGCGAGCCGCTCAAGGACTCCCGGCTTCTCCTGGGCGCCATCACCGAACAGTCGGGGCTGCCGCTGCGGACCGTCTCGTTGTGGATCCATCGCTCATCTCCTCGGGGGAAATTGCCGCTCCCCGTTGCGGACGACCCAGGCGGACAGGTCCGCCGGGTTGATCTCGACGTGGTGCCCCCGCGGGCAGACCACCGGCCGCCCCTGCCAGAACACCACCTGGCCTAAGCCATCCCGGACGATTTCGCCGGCCTGCTGCTCGCGGCCCAAGCCCGCCGCCTGAAGCGTGGGGTGCAGGGCGCCGCCGGGCAGATGCTGCTGCCGGTTCAGTTCGTAGGCGGCGGCCGGGACGACCATCGCCACCGTCGCCCCGACCAGTCCGACGGTCGCGGCGAAAGCGACGGCCGACCGCACCAGCAGGCCGAACGCCCCCGGGCCGGCGGCGTAGGCCCGCCAGAACCCGCGCTCGTAGTGCCGCACCGGGTAGGTCAGGGCCGGCGGGCAGTCGGGGGTGAACACCAGCGCCACCCGGGACGGCAGCCGCAGCACCTCAGCCGGCTGCAGCACGTCCCGCTGGACGTGCTCGACGTTGACGCTGAAGCTCTCCGAGGACGACCCGCTGGCGGGGCCGCCGGCCTGGTGGCTCGACGACCAGCCGCCGCTGGTGCTCGGCTTGATCAGGGTGAGGGTGGTCGGGCCGAGCATCTTGCTCACCAGCTCGGCCGTCTGGTAGTCCTGCACCCCCTGGTACACCTGGGTGGCGTTGGCCAGCAGCTTGTTGCGGCCGGCCTCGGAGAAGCTCTCCCGGAGCTGGTCCGCGGCCTGGAAGAAGAACAGGAACCGCAGGCCGTACTTCCGGTACTCGGTGACCCCCTTCTCGACCTCCTCGACCCGCTTGAGGCTGGCCGCCTCGTCGAGGACGAACGTGACGGCCCCGGCGTGCGTCGGGCCGGCGTCCACGCACCGCCGCATCATGCAGGTGAGCCACGCCCGGACGAGCGACTTCTTCTCGTCGATCGCATAAGGTGGCAGGACGATATAAACCGTCGACTTCCGCCGCCGCAGCTCGATCGGGTCGAACGACTGCCCGGTCGTCGCGTCGATGACGGCGGCCGTGTTGAACCCGGCCAGGTGGGTGAGGGCCGTCGACCGGATGCTCGCCTTCTCCTCGCCGGTGCTGGATAGCACCTGGCGGGCGAGGCTGGCCACCGTCCCCCGGTGCACCGGGCAGGCGGCCATCACGCGCATGGCGTCCGTCATGACCGCGTCGTCGGCGATCAGGGCGTAGACGTTGGTCAGGGTCAGGCCCGAGCGGTCGTTGCAGTCGGCCGCCGCCCCCGCCAGGAAGGCGATGGCCGCCGTGATCCACACGACCGCCGACTGCGGCCAGTGGGGGTCCTTCTCCTCCCCGGTAACGACCACGACCGACACCGCGATCATGCGGGCCCGGTCCAGCAGGAAGGGGTCCTGCCAGTCCACCAGCTCCAGCGGGTTGCACGTATCGGCCCGCGCCCCCGTGACGATCCCCAGGGGGTCCAGGAGGACGATCCGGTGCCCCCGCCGCTTGCGGTGCTCCGCCGTCGCCCGGTAGATCGCCCCGTCGACGTCGATCACCACCGCCGACGTGGCCGTGTCGAGCAGCAGGAGCGGGGTCGCATACCCGGCCGTCTTTCCGACACCCGTCGGAGCGAACACCACCGTGTTCACCGCGTCCGGGATTCGCACCCCGACCCGGCTTCGCCGCAGCCAGGCCCAGAACGCCCGGCAGGCCTCCCGGTTCATCCGGTGCGAGAGGTGCCAGACGGCCGCCCGGACCTCGCGGAACGTCGGCGGCGGCAGGGTGCCGACCGGCACCCCCCGGCCGCCCAGCCCGCCCCGGCGGGCCACGTCGAACAGGTTGGCCAGCCGCCCCGTCCCGGCCACCCCGTCGAAGTTGGCCCGCGGGATCAGCCGGGACCGCCACGCCCCCCAGAGGAGCACCCCGATCAGCAGGACGATCGCCCACGGGAACCAGGCCAGGGCCGCCACCCCGGCGACGACCAGCACCCCCCAGGGGGCCAGCAGCGCGAGCCCCAGGAGGGCGCGGGCCAAAAAAGAGACGCACCAGCTCATGATGCCACCGCATGGGGAAACCTCCCTCCGCCTCGGGTGAACGCCACCGGACGACCGGCGGCGGGTAGGGTCAACGGCGCGGTCCTACCCCGGGCACCCCGGCGGGGTGCGGGTGTAAGGAACGGGGTCAGTCAGTCGTCTACTTGAGCGAGTCCAGCGGAAGGTTGTGCTTCACCGCGTGGTCCACTTGCTTGAGCTTCTCCGCGAGCCACTCACGGATCTGCTGTGGGCTGGCGTTGCCGGGCACGATCACGGTGCCCAGGCCGCCGTTCCACTTCCACTGCTTGGGCTTCCGCACCCGCTCGCCACGTATTGATTTGGCGAGCCGTTCCACGGTGTCCCGCTTGATCTGGCCCTTGACCGCCCGCTCCAGCAGCTCGGGCTGCTTCTCCGGCGGGAGGGTGGCGATGATCTCGCCGACCGACGGGCAGATGACGTGCGACTCGACCGCCTCGCGGACGGCGTCCACCGCCTTGCGGTACATGCGGAGGAGCTTGGACAGCTTGGCCGGGGACATGCCGAACTTGGCGGCCGCCTCCTCCTGGCTGCAGTTGGTCTCGGCCATGAACACGACCACGTCGGCCCCGATCTCGAACGGCGACATGGTGCGGCGGAGCACGTTCTCCGTCAGCCGGTACTTGACCAGGTCGGCCCGCGTGACCGGACCGGAGAGCACTAGCCCCTTGATCTTCTTGCCGAGCAGGCGGAGCACGAACCACCGGCGGACCCCGGCGTAGAGCGGCCGCCTGCCGGTGGCCGGGTTCACGTCGCCGGCGATGACCGGCTGCTGCTGGGGCTCGCTGGCCAGGTTGTCGTACAGGCCGCTGCGGGTGACCTCCTCGATGGTCGGGAGGCTGTTGCCCGGTCCGGGCTCCAGCTCGATCGCGTCGAACTCGTGGACGGTGGCTGGGGTAGCGGGATTGGCGACTGGGAGCATGTGTGCCTCGTGTATGCGGTCAGCCCGGTTCTCGGGTCCGTCGGGGCGGCTGTCGGCTGGGCCGGTCAAGCTGATCGGGCCGAGGGAGGGAGCTCGCCGTCGAACTCGCCGCTCTCCACCTCGCGCTTGCGGCGGAAGAAGTCCGCCCGAGACGCGCCCGTCCGTTCGGCGTAGAGTCGCTCCCGCTCCCTCGGGTCCTCGGACCGACGGAGGATCTCGCGGAGCTCGGCCCGGGCCGAGTGTCAGGCATCGATGCGTCCCTCGGCACGGAGGAGGCTGCGGACAGCGGGTATCAGGCGGGCGAGTCCGGACCTCGCCATAACGAGCGCGCCGGGCACGGTCCTATGCACGCCTCACCGCGAAAAAAGTTCCGGCTCGTACCCGTCGCGGGCGAGCGCTACCAGCGCCGCGTTCCGTGCCCGGCCGAGCGCCGCCCGGATGCGGCGGCTGATGACGGGCTGGGGCACGCCGTACAGCAGGCCGATGTCGGCCTGTGACATCCCCTCCGAGAAGCTGAGCGTCAGTAGCAGCCGGTCCTGTTCGGCCAGCTGCCGGAGGGCGAACGCGACGGCGTCGAGTTTCGCCCTCCGCAAGTCTTGCTGGCGGTCGGCCGCCGGGTTGGCCGGGGACTCAACCCCCAGGGGGCGGAACTTCGCGCTCCCCTTGCGGTGGCGGACGGCGTACCGCATGGCGGTGAGGAACAGCCGTCCCGGGGCGAGCACCCTGCCGGGATCCTCGCCGCGGTCGATCCGGACGCACGCCGCGGCCAGGGTGCGGGAGATGGCGTCCTCCGCGTCCGCGGCGGAGATTCGGCGATTCGCGGCCCAGCGGAGGAACGCCCTCTTTCGCCGCCTCCCGTCCGGGCCGGTCAACTGGTCCCACGGGGATGCAGGCGGCAAAGGGTCGGGGGTGTCGTGTGGCTGCCGCATCGGGGTGGCTCCGCCGACTCAAAACCGGCAATCGCACTCAGTAACTCGTCGCTGTGACACGGGGCGGGTCAGGCTCGCCGGTGTGATCGCGGCATCGGTGAGGCCCGTGGGACCGACTGCTCGAACCGGACGGTGTCGGCTCAGGAGCCGCGCCGTCAGTCGGCGGTGGGGGCCGGGGGTTCGCCGTCGAACTCCCCGCACTCCACCTCCCCCTTGCGGCGATAGAAGTCGGCCTTGGACTTCTTGGTCCGCCGGCAGTACTCCCTCATCTGCTCGCCTTTGTCGTCGGGGTGCAGGGCCATCACCTCCCGGACGACCTGCCGGGCCCAGGCCTTCTTCTCCTCGGCCGTCCGGGGCTCGGGCGGGTGCTCGAACGCCGTCGCCGCCTCCCGGACGCGGGACGCCACCAGGTCGTGCCAGTGGCAGGCCGCGTGGTGCCCGTCCCAGAGCAGGAAGTCGTGGTAGGCGTTGAACAGCAGCCGCAGGTCGAGCGGGCACCCGGCCCGCCGGCACTCCGCGATCAGCCGGCCGATCACCTCTCCGCACTCGTCCGGCGGCAGCACCAGCCGGCCGTCCCGGCGGTACCCGACGTCGGCCAAGCGGCGGACCTGGGCGAGCATCTCCTCACCCGTCACCTCCAGCCGGTACACCGCGATCCGGGTGGCCAAGGCCCGCAGCTCCGGCAGGTTGGCCAGCGGGCGGTTGGCCAGGAGGATGACCCCGCCGCGGAACACGAACTCGTCCGTCCCGCCCGCGGTCGACCAGGTCACCCGCCGGTCCCGGCCGGGGGTCGGCCACAGGGCTCCCCGGAGGACCCCTTGGGCGTCCCGGTCGTCGGTCAGCCGCTCCATGTCCTCCAGCACGTGGACCGCGTCCGGGCCGGCCTTGAGCGCGGCGAACAGCCCTTTCCCGGTCATCCGGGCGTTGAACTGTCGGTAGTCCGCCCCGAGCCGGCACAGTTGGTCGACGACGGTGTGCGTCTTGCCGGTCCCGCCGGCCCCGTACACGTACAGCCCGGTTTGCAGCCCGCGGACGACCGCGGTCACCCGGTCCCGGAGCAGCTGGAGCTTGAGCTCCAACGACTCCACCGGCGTCAGGTCGCTGCCCCACTCGCGGGTCGTCGGATCCATGGTGTTCTCCTCAGGACATCGGTCTCAGGTCCGACGACGGAGACTTTGCGACTTTGCGACGGGCTTCCGACACGGGGAATCGACGTCCGGTCCCGGGCCGCGGTGCAAGTTCTCGGCGTCCTGGACTGCCGACTTGGACGGGTCAAAAGCCGTGCTAGACGCCGACCGTCCCCGACGAGGTCCTGCCGCGAAGCACCGGCAGACGACTGGACCGGTCGTCGGCTCTGCCGAACAATATCCCGGCCGAGCCAGAAATCCGACCGCTTCGGCCCCGCTCCGAGCCGGAATCCTCCACGACTCCGCGCCTGACGTGACGACCCTTCGCGCGTCGCACGGCTTCGGATGTGACTGACGGCCCGGGCGACGGCATCAGACGGGGGCAAGTATGGCGAAGAGACGGACTGGCGGCGGCCCGGGACGACCGTCACGGATCACCCCGGTGCCGGGCGCCGGTGTGAACCACGCCGCCACGCAGAACGACCTGATCGTCCTGTCGCTACTCATCCCCAAACTGGCCGCCGGTCTCTCCTGGACCGCGTGTCGGGCCGACATGCGAGTGAGCGAGAGCCAGTTCGTGACCGCCCTCAACAACCTGTGGCCGGGCGGGTACGCGCGGCGGACGGAACTGGCGAGCCAGGCCCGGCAAGGGCGGGACGCGAGGCGGAACCCCGCCTGGCAGCTGCACCGGGCCGTCACCGCCGCCCTCCGGGCCCTCCAGCCGACCCTGGAGGCGCTGGCCGACACCTGCCGGGTGCGGGTGGCCGGCGGGGAGGCGTCCCTCATGCTCCTGCTCCCCCGGGTGCTGCGGGAGCACCCGGGGCTGACGGCCGACATCACCCTCGACCTGTACCGGGTGGGCGGCCCGGCGGAGCGGGCCGCGGCGGTCCGGTCCGGGGCGGTCGATTTGGCTGTCGGGCCCGCCCCGGCGGCTGGCGAGCTGGACGGGGTGGTGCTGGAAGAGCTGTTCGCGGCGGAGTGCGGGCTGGTGTTCCGCACCGACGACTTCCCGGACCGGCCGGCCGCACTCCCGGACGGGTTCCGGGACCGGACGGTGTTCGTGATCCGGCCGGAGACCGCCCCCGACTTTCGTATGCGGGAGATCGTCTCGGCGGCCATGCGGAAGCGGTTCGGCGACGACTACGCCCCCCGGTTCAGCTACGTCGACTCGAGCCTGTACACACCGCCGCTGGTGCGGGCGACCGGCCAACTCGGGGTGTACTACACCCGGCCGGAGTGGCTGGTCGACCCGCTGGGCGGCGGCCTCGACACCGTGCCGCTGGCTGCGACCGAAGCCGCCGCGACGTTCCACCTGTTCACCCCCAGCCCGGCCCGGGAGGTGTCCGCGGCCGCCGGGCGGCTGACCGACGCCATCCGACAATTCTGCCGCGACCGGCGGACGACGCGACCCGGACGCCCCTGACGGGCCGACGATTGACTTGCCGTGCGAATCGCGCTAGTGCGGAGGGCGAACGATCACCCCCTCGCCCCGGGGAAAGGACGCCCCATGCCCCAACCGCCGGACCCGGCCCACGAGCCCCCCGACCCCGGCCAGATCCTCCTTCGGACGGTCGTGCTGACCGACCACCCGCTCGGGCCGCGGATGTGGCTGTGGCGGCCCGAGCCGGCAGGAGAGTTCGCCATCTCGTTCGACGAGTGGCCGCTCGGGGCGTACCGCACCGCCCTGCGGGCGGCCGGGTTCCGCCAGCGTCCCGGAGAGAACACCTGGATCAAACCGGTCGACCCCGCCGCACCGCGGCGGTCGGCGCTCGAGGCCGAGCGGTTGTTCGACCGGATCGCCCGGTCCATCCGTGAAGACTTCGGGCTGCCCCCCGCCCCCGGCCTCCCGGTCTGAGCTGCCCGCCGGACGGTTGACACCGGCCGCCATATGCGCTACCGCTCTCCCGAACATCGCACGGGAGTCAGCATGGCAAGCCGGAAGACGAAAACGAGTCGGGAGTCAACAGCGGCGCAGACTTCCGAACCGCCTACGGAGGGCCAGCGGGCGTCGGACAACTGTTCGCCGCAGCCCCTTCCAGTTCTACCGCCCGCCGGGAAGGAAATCTACACGGGCACCCGGGTGAACCTGCCGGACGGCACGGTGGCCCACTACCGCGATTACGGGAACGCCGACGGGCTGACCGTCCACCTGGACCTGCCGGAGGGGGTGGGGAAGCCCGCCGACGGCGTGACCGAGCCGCTCAAGGAGCGCCGCCCCGGGCACACCAGCTTCGGGTACGCCAAGCCGTTCGTGCCGAAGAAGCGGTGGCACAAGGACGTGACCGGCCCCGGGCTGAACCCGGTGGCCGAACGACTCGACGCCGAGGACCGCTTCCAGCGGATGCTGGCCCGACAGGAAGAGACGGGCCAAGGCGAAGACAAAAGCCGGTAACAGAAGAGGGGGCCGAAGCCCCCTCTTCCTCAGGCAAAACAGCGACGGCAGGAACCGCAGGTGACCCCCGCGTTCCGGCCGTTCGGCGTTTCGCTCGGGCACACCAGCGAAAGCGGAATCCGCGTTCGCCTGAGCCTGCGGACTCGGAAGAACAGATCCACCTGCTCGGGCCTGTCGCCGTCTTCCGCCTGCAGGTACGCCAGCCGAATGCCTCGCGGCACCGCCTCGGGCAGGCCGGTCTCGGCGTCGATGGAATACCACCCCCGGCACTGCCGGAGGCGGGCCATCTCCGCGAGCACGACGGCGATCTCCGGCACCCGCCAGGACCGGGTATACCAGTAGAACGTCACCCTCGGGCATCTCTTCATGACGGACAGCCACTTGCGGGCGTACCCCGCGTCGTAGTAGTCGCCGGAACAGTGAGCCCGGAGAACCAGGACGCCTTTGCGGCGGCACTCGTCCACGACCCGGTCCACGAAGTCCGCCCGCCGGCTGGCCTCGAGGTTCGCCCTCAGCCGCTGCAGCACGACGGGGAAGGCGTACCGCCCTCGCCCGTTGCAGTAGCAGGCCTTCCGGCACAGCTCGGTGCTGCCCGGGCACGTCGTAACGGCCTCCAGGTCGAAGTGATGGATGGCCGCCCCCAGCTTCTGATTCCCTTGCAGAAGCAACCCGCGAACCGCGGAACCCATGACGAACCCTCGCCACGACAGCCCGCCCGGTGCGTCCGGAGTGAACGCAACGGGTGACGGGCAAAACGCGACGAGGAAAGCGCGGTTCGGGGACCGGCGCAAGTGGCAATTCGGCCACAGGCGGGGGAGTGGGTGGGCCGCGGTGCCGATGAGCGGGGGTGGCGACACCGTCACCGCAGGAGGGGGCGACACGACGGCGGGCGGCTCACCACACCCGCCAGTCGACCCATGACCGGTGGGCGTCGGTGATCGTCTCCGCCGGCCGAATCCATTAGAGCGTCCCGTGCGTGAACCGGGCGACGTACTCCGCCGGGCCGGTGTCCGGCCAAGACCCATAAAGCAGCAGGTCGCCGTGGTACTCCAGGTCGATGTCGCCGAGCGGGACTCGGCGGAAGCGGGGCACCCGCAGTCCGGAGCGGTGCGTGACCACGCCGTCCTCCTCGTACCGGCAGCGGTGACGCACGAGTCGGCCGCCGGGCGTAATCGTGTACTGCCCGAGGCCACCGCCCAGCGACTTGGTCTGGAACGGCTCGTCGGGCACAACGCGGCCGTCCGGCAGCGGGACCGAGCAGATCACCTCGTCGTACATTCCCATCGCGGTCTCCCCTCACCCCTTCCGCGCCAACCGCCGGTACACCTCGCCGTCGTTCCGCTTCCCGAAGGCCAGCACCCGCACCTGCTCGTCGGTGAAGTCGTACACCACGCGGTACTCGCCGACCGTGATTCGGTAGCCGTCCACGCCGGCGAGCGGCCGGGCGTCCTGCGGCAGCGGGTCCTTGAGGAGCAGGAAGACGGCGCTGATCACCTGGCGGAAGTGCTTGTCCGGCAGCGCGTCGAACGCCTTGCGGGCGGCGTTGTCGAGGACCAGGGACCTCATCCGCCCCGGGACAGCCGCTCGTTCACCCAGCGCATGGTCTGCTCCGGGGAGAGGAACTCGCCGCGGTCGAGGGCGACCTGGGCCTGGGCCGCCCAGAAGGCGTCGTCCAGCCGCTGCAGGTGGTCGTACTCCTCGGGCGAGAGGAAGACGCCGACCGGCTTGCTCCCCCGGAGGACCTCGATCGGCTCGTCCCGGACGAGGACGGCGAACTCGCCGAAGTGGGTTTTGAAGTCGGTGGCGTTGACCTGACGCATGACGGGATCCGATCTATTAAGTTACTCCATATCGATAGATTAATATAACTGACATGATTTAGTCAATTGGTTTGATCGAGTCGTCCGGACTCATAACGTGAAGGGTAAAGGACGTTATCTTTCGCAACCGGGGCTGGGGATGGCGTACCGGCTGGCCGTCCGGCCGGCTTGCCAGCCAGCCTGCCGGGAGGCGAGTTCCTGCGGAACCTGCAGAGCCTCCTGCGGGGAAGAGTGGTCGCGGTGTGGGATCGCGGCATGGCCTGTTTGCGTTTTGGTTATGGCCGGGTTTGGGAAATCTGGCTTCTCCGGAGTAGACCGTCAGGACAGGGGGCTGAGGATGTGTGTGGTAACGACTAGGACCGAAGCAGTCTGCCGCAGCATACCGGCTCGGCCGTCCGGCACGGCCGGTTGGACCGCTCGCGGTCCGAGGGCGGGCGGCGGCGTGGCATGCCTGCGGCGACTAGCGTCTTCTTCGGTAGCAGGCCCACCACTTGATCGCAGGAACCCGGCCACGACTGTCTTACGATTTAGCGAACCAGATTACGTCCTGCGGCGGGCCGCCGGCGTGACGGGATCGTCAGATAGAATTGCGTGCCGTGCCCCATCCCGGGCATCGATCAGCAATCGAAATCGGTTGAGAAAGCCGAGCCGTCCGAGGACACACGGCTGTCGCCGAAGCGGGGAGTCATCTGCGCCGTCCGCCCACAGACCGGCCTCCACAGCCCGGATCCAGTCCTCCAAATCGGCCACGGCACGTCGGACCGTCCGGTGGCCGGCCGGCCCGACCGCCTCAGGAGGCCGGTCTGGAGGGACGTAGAAAAAGCAGGGGATCATTAAGGAGTGGCCGAGGATGCGGGTCGAGAACTCGCCGCGATAACCTGTCAAGCGACCGTGCATGGTGGACGGCGGCGAGTCGTCGGTCCCTCGCTCGGCCGGGTAAGGCAGATCGATCGCGTCGGCCAGCGGGATCGGGATCAGTGAGACGGCCGCGCCGGTGTCGACCAAGAAGGGCAGAGTCAGCACCCCCCGGCCAGTGTCGACGGGCAAAGGGATGTCCGCCCTCGGGGCTTCGAACCCGAACGCGTACGCTTCCGTCATCGGATAACTTCTGGAGGCCATCTGCAGTTGCGAGCGAAGAAGGCGGTCAACGAAGCACGCCGGCGCACGAGTATCACACCCGTGCGATTCGTTACCCACCAGGACAGAGCAGTGTATGCAACGTCAGCTGCCAGGCCCGGTCAGCCGACCATAGCCCGGGGCGGAGTCGGGAGGTGGGCGAGCACGGCCTCCAGGGGCTCTGGGGTGAGGATAGTGAGCTGCTCGGCGTCGGCCCGCGGTAGGGTGCCAATGACGGTCCCGACCTCGTCCGCAGGTCCGGAGGCAACGATCACGAGCCCGCGGTGTGACGGCCGCGCGGCGACTGTCAAACCGCCAAAATAGTAGCTCAGCTTGAATTGCCGTTCGTGGCTGCAAAGGCGATCTTTGGACAGCTGCCCGAGGCGGGCGAGCATCACACGCACGACAGCCGGCGTCTCCATGTGCTCGAGAATGGTCTCCATACGCCCTTCCTTGGGCTGACGTTGCCGCCGCTTCTTGGGATCAAAAAGCGGCGCACCACCATTACCACCCGCATCAGCCGTGTCAACCCCGTCGGCTAGCCGGGCCATCACCGCGTCGAGTGGCATTTCTCGTCCTCCGTGCTTACCTGTGACGCTGGCCGGCGAAGGCCCGATCGGAACTTGATCAGGACACGATATGGGGTGTCGGAATGGCTTGCAATCGTTAGCCCTAGTTTTGATGCAATCGGTCCGACACAACTTTAGAGCGGGTTCGCCGCCGGTCCGTTGCAAGATCCCGGAAAGCCGCCGGCAGAGTTGCGGTGGCGGTACAACTTCCCCGCCCAGCACTTAGTCTAGTCGCGCCCTTCGTCGGCACCCAACTTCCTCTCTCGCACTGATCCCCCCAAGAGAGGTAGCGCCCTTCCACATTTCGTCGGACCGGACAACGCGTCAATAACGTGTCCCTGGGCCCTTGTAGAAGGCTGGCGTTCGGCAGGAGCGATGCGGAGGCGCTACGCACCGCGCCCTGCTGACACCGGCCGTTACCCCGCCGGCCCGGGCTGCAGACCCGGTCACAGTTTTCCCGGATGGTCACATCGGAGGGATGCTGCCCGACGACGCGATCGACTCACACACGTGCAAGCCGGCCCGCGGTGATATCACTCGCCTCCAACGCCAGCTCGAAGCACTAGTGCTACAACCGTAGTCACTACAACTGCCCTTGCCAGGAGTTCCGGCGGGTGCGAGCGATGTCAGGGCGACCGTCGGCGAAGCAGGGGCGGGCTGTGCCGGCGAGTTGTCGGCGGTGGCCGAGCGGATCGGCGGCCGGTTCGCGCGGAGCGAGCCACGGTGGCGGGCGGTCGGGTATCTGGTTCGTGGATGGCCGCTCGAGTGCTGGGGCTCACTTCGCTGTGAGTTCGATGGTCATTTTAATGGGCGCAGCGCCGGGCTGTGAGCTCCGCACCTCTATGTCGACAGTGATCGTGCCGGGGGCCGTGACGACCAGATCGAACTCTTTGTCCGCCGACCCACTACTCTTCCGCCCGTCCTCGACAGTTCGGACGTCGCTGACGGCTTTGAACACGGCTGCTCCGGAAGCCTTTGCCCGAAACTGGTCATACTCACCGGACGGGACAGAGACCGGGATGCGGATCAGGTCACCGACAGCAACTCGGATCGCCTTTCCCGGCCTGTTCGGACCCTTAACCCTTACCACGTCGAACTGCTCGACGGCACGTTCGGCCCCATCGATGGGTGCCAGAATCCGCCTCTCGCCCGGAGTCTTGTCGGTCACCTCATCGTCCGTCGATGAGCCGCCAAGTCCGCCGATCAGAAGCGCGACAAGACACGTGCGAGTCATCTGAACCTCCGGTGTAGCCTGGAGTCGGATCATCAGAGGCCGCCACTGAGGGGAGCAGCCCTGGGGATGGCAGCAGAGGTGCGGTTACGATGAGACTCGCCGGACAGATACGACGCCTGTCCGGCGATGGATGACCGCTAGAACACGCTGATGGTCAGGGTCGAGGCGACCGGTCTGCCACAGCGACTTCGGGCCGCTCGGAGAAGTCTAGCATGACTTCCTCGCTCGGCCGAAGGCTGACCTGCCGCTTGACCGAGACAGTCTTCCCGCCGCGGGCGAACTCGGCCACGAACTCGTAGGAGGCCGTCTGACCGGCACCGAGCGGTGCGGGCGTCTGGTACCGGCGGCTGATCTCAGTCGACGCCGGCATGGCCACCCCGTTGATGAATACCTTGGCGTCGGACGGCAGGGTGGCGGTTACGAACGCCGGGCCGGTCATCTCGGCCTGGGCCTTCTGGAATCCCTCGGCCTGCTCGGCCTCCTTGTCGTAGGTGCCGCCGTAGAAGCAGCGGTGGACCCGCACCCACTCGTACCGGCCGAGGGCGTACACGTAGCAGCAGTGCCAGCCGGGCGAGCAGCACCCGCCGTCGCACCGGACGAAGTAGTAGCCGCCGGTCAGGGTGTACGGGTTCTTGTACGCGATGCAGTAGCAGTGATGGTGGTGAGGCCAGCAGCAGTCATGGTGGTGGTGATGGTGCGGCCAGCAGTGGATGTGACACGGGTCGTAGCACCACCATGTGCAGGGGTCGTAACAGTAGACGACAGGCGCCGGCGCACAGCTGGTGGCCGCCCGCCGACCGAACGCTTCGGCTGGCCCAGCTGCGACCGTCAGGGCGACCACGGCCAGGACGCCGCTCGTCAGTACACGGGACACGGTGTGCTCCTCCTCGGGGGTTTACGGACCGCCCACGGCCGGTCCGGAGCGGTCCTGTGGGGGCTCACTCGCCATATCTAACGGGCCGTGCCGGATGTCCGGACAAAACGGGAGGGGTTTTCCCGTCTGGGCAGGGTGGGCGGGATGGAGAGGGGCATGCGGATGGTACAATCGCCACTGATTTGCCGGGTTCCACCTACCCTTTTCGGGTCGCCCCATGTCGGACGTGTCGCAGTTCCGCGAACTCATCGCCCGCGTCCGGGCCGGAGACCAGGCCGCGGCCACCGCCCTGGTCAAGGAGTACGAGCCGGAGGTCCGCCGGTTCGTCCGGGTCAAACTGACGGACCCCCACCTCCGGCAGTTTCTGGACTCGGCCGACATCTGCCAGTCCGTTCTGGCCGCCTTCTTCGTTAGAGCAATGGCGGGCCAGTTCGACCTGGCCGAGCCGGCCGACCTCGTCCGGCTTCTGACCGCCATGGCCCGCAACCGGATCATCGACCACGCCCGGCGGCCGGCCGCCGCCCGCCCGCCGGTGGTCGGCCCCGAGGTGTGGGCGGTCATACCGGCCCGGGGGGAGACGCCGAGCCAGGTGGCGTCCTTCCAGGAGCTGGTGGTCGAGGCGCTCAAGCGCCTCAGCCCGGAGGAGCGGCAGCTCGCCGACCGGCGGGCCGCCGGGACGAGCTGGCAGGAGGTCGCTGACGAGTTCGGGGTGCCGGCGGACACGGCCCGGAAGCGGCTCGAGCGGGCCCTGGACCGGGTGTGCGCCGACCTCGGGATCGACGCGGTGGGTGATGGATGAGCTGGTCGCCTCCGTCCGGGCCGAGCAGCGGGACCGCTGGGGTCTCGGGGACCGGGTCCGGATGGAGGAGCTGTTGAACCAACACCCGGACCTTCGGGAGAACCCCGAGGTCACCCTGGACCTGGTCTACGCCGAAGTGCTCCTGGCCGAGGAGTTCGGCGAGGCGGTGGACCCGGACGCCTACCTGGCCCGGTTCCCGGCACACGCCCCGGCCCTGGCCCGGCAGCTCGAGTTCCACGCCCTGTGGGCGAGCGCCGAGAGCGGGCGTGAGCGGGACTCCTGGGACGGTCCCGACGCGGGGCTCCCGGCCGTGCCGGGGTACCGGCTCCTCCGGGAGCTCGGCCGCGGGAGCTGGGCCGTCGTCTACGAGGCCGAGCAGCTGTCCCTCGGCCGCCGGGTGGCGGTCAAGGTGCTCCACGCGGGGGTCACGCTCGGGGGCGCGCCGGCTGGGCTCCGCCGGGAGGCCGAGCTCGCCGCCCGGCTGAGGCACCCGCAGGTGGTGGAGGTGTACGACTACGGGGAGGCGGACGGTCGGGCGTACGCGGTCCTCGAACTGGTCGGCGGGGGCACCCTGGCCGAGTGGGCCGGCCGCCGGCCGTTCTCCCCGGTGGGGGCGGCCGGTGTCCTCGAGCTGGTCGCGCGGGCGGTCCACCACGCGCATCAGTGTGGGGTGGTCCACCGAGACCTGAAGCCGGCCAACATCCTGATGGCCAAGGCGGGCGACCCGCGGGTGACCGACTTCGGGCTCGCCCGCCGGCTCGACGGGGCCTCGACCCTGGCCCCGGCCGGGGGGCTTGTCGGCACTCTCGCTTACATGGCCCCGGAGCAGGCGGCGGGGAAGCCGGGCCAAGTGGGGCCGGCGGCGGACATCTACGCGCTCGGGGTGATCCTAAAAGAGCTTGTGACCGGGGCACCCGCGGCCGGGCCGCTCACGCCCGAAGGACGTGCTCCGGCCGGGTCGGGCGTTCGGCAACTGGTCCCTCCCCCGCTTGACGCCGTCTGCCAGAAGTGCCTGGAGCCCGCCCCGGCCAGGCGGTACCCCACCGCCCTCGCACTGGCCGAGGACCTGGCCCGGTACCGGGCGGGGCAGCCGGTCCGTGCCGGACAGGTTCTGGAGCGGGCCAGCCGCGCCGCACGCCGGCATCGGCGGGGTGTGACCGTCGGGGTGGTAACGGTCGTGTGTGCGGTCGGGGTGCTCAGCTGGGGGCCTCGGCCCGCCCCGGGGCCGCCGCTCTCCGCCGAGGCCATCGGGGCGGCCCTGACCCGGGGCGAGCCGGTGACCCTGATCCCGGCCTCCGGTCCCCCGGCCTGGGTCCGCTGGCGGCTTCCCGGCGGCACGGCCAGGGCCGAGGGCCGGACGTACACGGTCGAGTCCTGGGGACTCGGTCTCCTCGAGCTCGCCCCTGACCCGGGGACCGGCCGTTTCCGGCTCTCGGCCGAGGTGCGGCACGAGGAGAGTGACGAGAACGGGGCGGCCGGGGTGTACGTCGGCCACGAGGCGGTCGGCCCGCCAGGCGCCGACAGCACCCACGTGTTCGTCCGGCTCGCGTTCAACGACATCCGCCAGGGCACCCCGGTCTCCCTCCGCCGGCACGTCCACACGGCTGGCAACCGGGGCGGGCTGTGGGACCTCCAATTGAGCGGGGTCGTGCGGGACTTCGGCCCGCCGGCCGGCCGCGGTCTGGCGGGCTGGCGGCGGGTCGCGGTCGAGGTGGACGAGGCCAACCTGACCGGGGTGTGGGGCGACGGCCAACGGGTCGGGCCGGTCCCCGTCCCGACCCTCGAGCGGGCTACCGAGGCCGAACTGTCGGCCGCCCGCCGCAGGTCGCCCGGCCACCCGTACGCCAGTCGGGTAAACCCGCGTTTCCTCCCCCGCGGGGGGCTCGGTGTGTACGTGCGCCGCGGAGTCGCGGCGATCCGGAACGTACGGCTCGAACCGCTCGGGCCGACCAACTGACCGAAGGAGAGATCGCCCATGGCCCGAAACGCCTACATCATCCACCCGAAGCGGGGACGCCTGCTCCCCCCCTACTTCGTCGCGTACGGCCGCTTTCTCGGCCGGCCGACCCAGGTGTCGGGTGTGCTGACGGACAAGGACGGGAAGGTGGTCGCGGCCGGGCGGGTGTACCGGAGCGACGCCCGCCTCTGGGCGCTCGTCTTCACAAAGGTCCCCCCCGGGCAAGACTACCGGCTCGAAGTGCGGGGGGCGGTCGGGGACGACCCGGCCGTGTCTGTTGAGCTGAGGGTGGCCGGCGTCGGAGCCATCGAGATCAGCTACCCCACGGACGACGACCTGCCGGTCGGGACGACCTTCATCACCTACGGGAACACCGACCTCGGCACACCCCTCTCGGCCGCCCTCGACCCGTCGAGCGGGACGGTTCGCTCCCTCTTCGGCCCGCCGGACAGCGCCCCCTATTGGGCGTTCGAGCTGAGCGACGTGAACCCCGGGGTCTATACCCTGTCGGTCACCGGCGGCACGTCCCAGACGAACACGACGGTGGACGTGCAGTAGAAGCCGCACGGACGTCGGGGCGGCCCGACTACCAGTCCGGGCCTGTGGCCGCCCCGTCGTCCGGGAGGACCGCGGCGCGCCACTGCTCCAGGGTCAGCCCAGCGCGGACGGTCCGGACGCTCCCGTCCCCCAGGGCCACACACACTCCGCCTGCATGGTACGACTGGGTCGCGGCCGGGAGGCACTTCGGCTGGGCCGGGGCCCACTGAGGAAGGACGATCGCGGCCGTCCGGTTCCAAGCGAAGGTTGGGTCCCACTGGGTGGCGAAGATCCCGGCCCACGGGACGCGGCCGGACACGGCATCCGGGCACACCTTAAACCGCTCGGCGAAAAACACCGTATTGCTCAGCCCGTCCGGCACCCCGGCCGGGAGTTTCAGCTGCTTCGGCGGGCCGGTCTGCGGGCCGAACACCTGGACGTTTGCGGCATAGTTGATCACCCCGACCTCGGTCCCCCAGTACCCGACCGCCCTCACGACGTCTGGTGCTGGGTCGGCGGGGCAGACGAACACCTTGGGTGGTGCGTGGGGGAGGAGGAGCTCCGAGTTCGCAGCGTCCGGAATGGAGCGAAAGAGGGGCTCCTGTTCGAGGAACGGGAGGAGGAAAAACTGGACAGACCCTCGCCGCTTGGCCGGTGGGGGGAATGAGTTGCCGCAGGCCGGCAGCGCCCCGTGCGCGTCATGGCAGGCCTGGGTGGCGAGACCCACCTGCTTCAAATTGTTCGCACAATGGGTGGCGGCGGCTGCCGCCCGCACCTTCTGCACACCGGGGAGTAGGAGGCCGATGAGGACTGCAATAATCGCGATGGAGACAAGCAGTTCGATAAGCGTGAATGCGGGAGGCAGCCGCTCCCGGGGTTGCTCGAGCACAGTTGAGTCCCCCGAACCGGACGAACGAGAAGTGTGCGACCGGACCTCGACAGCCAACGCCTGATCCAACTGTTCGCACTCTCCCGACGTAAAATTATGCCGATTCGCGGACTCTCCTTTCACGGGCGGCCAGTTTTGTCAAAGCTTTTAACCTTTCCGATACGATTCAGGGCCCGCAGAACCATGCTGTGCGACCGTCCTTCGCACGCCTGACACAAGTGCGCATGCCGCGTCCACGTCCGCAGGTTCGATTCCCGGGCGGGTCACAGCACGTTTCGGCCACCTGGATCGCTGGCGGCGGGTCGGTCGATGGGCGGTACGTCAGGCTGGTGTTCTGTCCCACGCGGCGGGGGTGCGCATCTCCGCGTCCAGGCGAGTGGGCACCCGCCCTTTTGCAAGATGACGCGAGGGGGAAAGGCGATCGACCCGATTCCATAACGGTCCATCTCCCCCCTCTCCGTGTGTACGAACCAACCGATGGGCAGCTTGTGTTCGGGTGATCATCGTCCGGGTCTCCTCGGCGGCGCAGGCGGCCACGCTGGGTTGCGACCCTCGCGGGTTCCGCGGGACCATGCGTTCTTCCTCCGCGCGATGTCCCGCCCCGCCGCTCTTGCCGGTCGCCCCGACCGACCGGGGGAGTGTTCGCGGCGGCCGAGCGTGCTTCCGTCCGGGACGGACCCCTGGACTGGAGTGCGGCCGAGAACGGGCTTGCGGACCGTGGCGGATTGCACTAAATCCTTCGGCCCATGACCCCGTTGGCCAAGGATGGCCCGGTCGGGTGTTTCGAGCGGGCGTTGTTGACGTCGGTGGCGGCTGCCCCCGACGACGACCTGCCGCGGCTCGTCTACGCCGACTGGCTCGACGAGCACGGACATACCGACCGGGCGGATTTCATCCGCGTTCAGTGCGAACTGAGCCGCAGTACGGACCCGCCTCTGCTCCGCCGAGCCCTCGAAGCCCGAGCGGAAGAACTCTGGGCGGCACACTGGCGGGAGTGGGCCCCCATCCTGGCGTGCACCCCCGCCCAAGAGGTGGCCGTCGAGTTCCGCCGCGGGTTCGCCGACGCGGTCCGGTTGACCCCGGCCGCCATAACCGCCTATGCCCCACGGCTCGCCCGCGAGCTGCCGACCATCACGCGGGTGGCGGTCACCGACGCCTTTCCGACCGATGCGAACAGGCTCCGCGGCCTCTCTCTCTTCCCGCACCTGACGGCTGTTGACCTCCACCTGAGCCGGCTGGGGGACGACGGGGTCTCCCATCTCGCCCGGACGTGTCAGTGGTTCGCCCGGGTGCAGGGGTTGTCACTCGCGGGTAACGGGCTGACCGACCGCGGGCTGATGAGACTGTGCCGGGCCGGTCACCCACCCACGAGCCTAAAGCACTTGGACCTGGACGCGAATCATGTCACCGAACGCGGGGTCCAAGCGCTCGCCGATTGCCCCGCTTTCGGCGGCCTCCGGTCGCTGAGTCTGCGGAACAACCGCCTCGGCGATGACGCCGCAGACATCCTCGCCCGGTCGCCGTACCTGACCCAGCTGGACGACCTCGATTTGGGTGACACAGCGGCTTCTTCGATCCCCACCCCCCCCGGGGGAAGCGGCTCCGGTCCCGCCTGGTCTGGGCGTCAGGATGGGCTGAAGGCCCATCAGCGAAGTGCCTCTCGACTCGCCGGCCGGTGACTCACATGGCCAGGCGGGCCTGACCGGGCGGGGTCGGATCCGCGCGCCCCTTGGCGCTCCCCCGGGCGGCCGTTAGCATGACGAGCTTTAACTGATTTCGTCTCCCCAGCCTGCCACCGCCCAGCGGGCGACGCGCCCCTGTCCGGTCCCCGGGTCGTGAGGTCCCCCGATGCCGTTCGCCGATCATCTGACCGTCCTCCCGCCGCACATCAGACTGAAGCTTGACGCTTGGTGGGCAGCCGTCCAGTGCAACCGCCTCCGCGCCAACTTTGATGCGATCAACCTGTTCCCCGCCCCAGGTACGCCGAAGGCGATCGACGCGCTCACCCGGTTCGCCAATGCTCTACAATCGTTACCCGGCGACGACCCCAAACGGGCCGCGAAGCTGGCACTGGACGGCGACCCTTGCATCCTGTGCTGCGGACCGCAGACGAAGCCCAGTGGCCCGTTGTGTCGGCTGCACAGCGCGACCACCCTGGTTGGACGACATTTCCGGCCATCGTTCCCGTCGACGAACCCCAACGACCTCGCGAGGTACGTCCGCACCCGCGACGATTTCGAGACGTATGTCGACCCGAGCCGAGGTCCGCTGCGGGGGACCGTGCCCGTCCTCTTCTGGTCCACCGAGCTCGAAATCCGGGCTCACTGTGCGGCGAACCGCCCGCAGGCCGTTGTGACCTTGCGACAAGCACTCGGGCTCGACCCGGACGACCCGACCCCGGGCGTTGTGCTCCGGCTCGACGACCCGCACCCCGTGGCGTTCATCCCCAACGGGTTCGACGCCTTCGACCACCCGTTCTACTCGGCCGTTCCCGGCTCGTACCAGGACCCGCCCCCGTGTGGCCGCACCCGGCACACCGGGTCCGCCGGGCAAGACGGCGTGTCGGAGTTCGTCACTCCTCCCCAGGAGGTGAACCAGGTAACATTTGTAATGACTGTGGAGTGAGGGTCCGCCATGAGCCGCACCGAGACCGTAGACCGACTGCTGACCGGGCTTTCGGACCGCGAGTTCAGCCTACTGCTGTGGAATCGGATGCCCGCGGACAGTCGGTTCAAGGTTCCGGCGGAGTACTTGCACCCGGGCGAATACCTGACCGGCCTCCTGTTCTCGGCCGGTCAAGGGCAGCGCGATCGGTTTGCGAAACTCGCCACCCGCGAGCTACTCGTCGGGACGACAGCAGGGGGCCTGCCCGCGTCGCTTCACGAAACCCAGCCCTCCGAGTCGTCCGATCGGCGAGCCCTCCTGCTACGCGTGCTGACGGCTTGCCCAGAACAGACCGAGATCGAGCCCGATGCCCAGATGAAACTGGGCGCACTACTCGGGGGACTGCTTTCAGTTCCGCCACACGCGGGCGGACCCGCGAGTCCGGGCCTCGACCCGCACCGAGAGGCGTTGTTCGCAGTCGCCGCCAATCCCCATCTTGATTCCCCTCAGGTGGGGTTGAAGAGGATCGTTCGCACCTACCTGGACATCCCGCGGTACGCCGCTCCGGCCGTAATGGCGCTGCTCGCCTTCGACCCCGACCTCGCTGTCCGCGAACTGCCCCGCGCCCTGCAGGCGCTCGCGCGGGAGCGGCTCCCGGCGCCGGCGCTGCTCAAGGCGTTGGGGGACCGCCTAGGCGGCCCGGACGGACGCACCTCCTCCCTCAAACACTTGATCAGGGTCGTTGCGAAAGCGTCCGCCAAGGATCACCCGGCGGTCGTCGCCGGCCTGGCGGATAACGGGCATCGAGCCGGGCTGCAGGTCGTCGAACGCGACCGCCCGGACGCTCGGCCCGGGCCGCGGGTCGTCACCGGGATCGTCACCCGGGACAAGACGGCCAAGACCCGGCGGGTCGAGATCGACCGGCTGGTCCGGCACGCCCGGTACGGCAAGTTCGTCAAGCGGCGGACGGTCTGCTACGTCCACGACGAGGCGAACGAGTCCCACCTCGGGGACACGGTCGAGGTCGTCGAGTGCCGGCCGATGTCCAAGACCAAGCGGTGGCGGCTGATCCGGGTGGTGACCCGGGCCCCGAGCCGCACCCTGTCCAGCCTGGAAGGGGCGGTGGCCGGGGCGGGCGCGGCGGCCCCTACTCGATGAGATGGGCTCTTCCGCAGTTCGACTCGGCGGGTGGCCGTCAGACTCTTGTTCGACTAGAACCTTCCGGTGGTCCACGCGCCCCCTGCCAGCTGTGTAACGCGGCTTTGCTCGCATGCTGGCAGGCTGGCCTGCAAGCATGACGGCCTGCCAGACGTGAGAATCGATTGCTTACTGTAATGAGTCCGGGCACACTCCGCCCGGTGACCGACACTCCGAACTCATCACCGCCCGCCGTCCGCCCGCCATGCTTTTCGGCCGTGTCGTTGGCGACCGCACCGGCCCTTGTTTCGTCCGCCGGACCGAACGCGGAGTACGCGTGGGAGGAGTTCCTCGGTCGCCATGCCCGCAACCCGCACACCCGCCGGGCGTATACCCGGGCGGTCCGGAGGTTCCTCGCGTGGTGCCAGAGCCGGGACATCCCGTTGGCCGAGGTCCGGCCGCTGCACGTGGCCGATTACCTGGATCAGTTGTCCGCCGCCCCGCCGACCAAGAAGCTGCACCTGGCCGCCCTTCGCGCCCTGTTCGACGCCCTGGTCACCCGGCATGCGGTGCCGGTCAACCCGGCCGCCAGCGTCCGCGGCGAGCGGCACACCGCCCTCGAGGGGAAGACGCCGGAGATCACTGCCGATCAGGCCCGCCGGCTGCTCGCCTCGATCGACCCAGGCACCGCCGTCGGGTTGCGGGACAAGTGTGTGATCGCGGTGCTGGTCTACACCGCCGCCCGGGCCGGGGCGGTCGCCCGGCTGCGAGTGAAGGACATGGTGGACGACGGCTCCCAGCAGCTGCTGCGGTTCGCCGAGAAGGGCGGGAAGGAGCGGCTCATCCCGGTCCGGCACGACCTGGAGGAGTTGCTCCGAGCCTACCAGCAGGCGGCCGGCCTGGCCGACGCCCCAGCGGACGCCCCGCTGTTTCGTACCGCCGCCGGCAAGGGCGGACGGCTGACCGGCAACCCGGTCACCGGGCTGGACGTGTGGCGGATCGTCAAGCGGCGGCTTCAGGCGGCCGGGCTGCCCGCCCGACTCCGGCCGCACAGCTTCCGGGTGCTGGCGGTGACCGACCTCTTGAGCCAGAACGTGCCGCTCGAGGACGTGCAGCTCCTGGCCGGCCACGCCGACCCGCGGACCACGCGGCTGTACGACCGCCGGCAGCGGAAGGTGACCCGAAACATCGTCGAGCGGATCTCGGTCTGACCGCCCCGGTCGTGCATCGCAGTCGGCTCCCCATTCCTCCCATACAGTCTCCACCACGCCCCAGGGTTCATCGTGCGAGTGGCACGGCCGCGATAGGCAGTAGCTGGTCAACAGGCGGCGCCCATGTGCCGTGGGAGTTCGAGGGCCGACCACTGTGACATAGTAGCCCGCGTACCGCCCGGGCATCGTGGCGGAGCTCGGCCGAGTTGAGGATGGAGCCGCGGTTCCTACCCACCGGGTGTCCCGAGTTGAACCCGGTGGAGCAGGTGTTGTGGCACGTCAAGGGCCAGCTGCTGACGAACGAGCCGGCCCAGACCTGATAGGAGCCTCGACTGGGTGTAACCAGAGCTATTCCCGATGACCCCCGGCCGAGATCCGCACCTGGTTGGGGAAATGTCCGAAGCGTCTGGCGACCTACTCAATTATTTGTTTTGAGCATCAGTATGGGGGCGTTAAGTTAGGAAACTCCAATGGCACCTTCGTTCTCGTAACGTCCGGCTATTTCCCGGCAGAGGGAGGGTTGTCGTGTCCGATTCGCCCGCCAAAGTCATTACCCCGCCTAGCAATCTCCCCATCTTTGACGCCGCCCCTGTTTGCTCGATTCGCGACGCCACCGTCTTCCTTCATCGAAACCCGATTCTGGAGGGCGGCGACGGGGAGGCGGAACTTTGTCGGCAATACCAGTCGGTGGCAGACTATTTACTCTGGCCGGAGACCTACCCCAGACCGGAGGCCTTCAAGGCATGGCCGGCCTTCCCTGGCCACCTCAAGCCTCGCCTGTCGACGGCCGCAGATGTCAAGTTCATATGGCGGCGGCGGCTACGAACCGCCCGGGCACTAATTTGTTTCGCCGACCGCCAACACGCCGTCAGCGTGACCCTGCGGTCTGTCACCCCGACCGAGACCAATGAACGCGAGCAGGCGGACGTTCGCCGCAGGCCAACATTGGAGGGCAATAATTATATTGACCTAATTCATAATAAGTACAAGCCGAGCAACCTACGAGAGGATGGTAAGCACCGCTTCTGGTTCAGTGTTGAGGATCAGGCTGCCGCGATTTGGACTCACATCCGCGATGCTTCACAGGGCAGTCACCTCCACGGGTTAGTCGTGCTGACCGGGGCTACAGACTCGTCGAAAAGTCTGATCGCCCGCGGCCTGATCGACCTGGTGCTCCAGGACGCCAAGTATGCCGCCAGACGGACACCCCATCTGGTCACATTCGAGGATCCGATCGAGGAGTACTACGCTGGACTGGTGGACGAAAAGAGCCTCAAATGCTGGCGGGAACGGGTGATGTACAAGGTAGTAAAGGCCGCCTCGATTCCTCCGGTGCTGATGGCCCACTATCTGGGTGTGGACTACACCCCCCGAGAGAAAGGTGTGGATGTCCACGACCTCCGCCAGGGGTTCGCCGATGCGTTGCGGCAGACGCCGACGGTGTTCTATGTGGGCGAGATCCGGGATGCCGCCGACTGGCCACAAGTGCTCGAGTTCGCCGGGACCGGCCACCTGGTCGTCACCACCGCCCACGCTGGGTCGCTGCTGGAGGCGCTGACTAAGCTGCTGACCGCGACCAAGGCGACCACCCCGGCGGCCCGGCGGCAGTGCGCCAGCAAGCTGCTGGCCGTCGTCCACCTTAAGCCGCTCGGCCAGCCGAAGGATGCAGGCCAGGACGACCGCCGGCTGTTGCTGCCGGCCGTCTGGCGGCGAACCCCGGCCGGGCTGGCTGGCCTGACCGGCGGCCTGGGGGCCGTCGTGCAGACCTTTCCGGACCCATCTCGGGCCGCGTCCGGGGAGAGCTGTCTCGGCCGGCGGCACTTCCTGGAATGGATGCTCCGCTTCCGCTATCAACCCTTGCCCAAACACGCCAACGACCAGGCAATAGGTGAACTGAGAACCCTGGCAACTGCCGACGACCTCCTGGGGTAATCCACGCTATGACTTCGCCCACACCACACGATCCGTCCGCTAGTCCGGCTGTGTTCGGCACGAACGATGGCGGGCCGGGCACGATGCCGCCGGCGGCAACCGACTCCCCGTCCGGTCTGGCCGACTACATCGCGTTCGGCATTCCGTCCCTGGACCGGCTGATCGGGGCAGTCCCGCCGGCGGGCCAAGCCACCGCCACGCCCGACCAATTCGGATTCTGTTTGCGGCGGGCAGACCCGGGCATGTCGCGACAGGAAGCGACTAGCGTTTGCATCGTCGGGCCGGACGGCACCGGCAAGTCCCTGCTGGCCCTCCACTTGGTGTCCGACTACTGGCGGCGAACCTGGAACCGGACGAACGGAGAGCGGCCCAAGGTGCTGTATGCGTCGACCGACCTGTCGATCGACCGGGCAGACATCGTATGGCGGACCTTCTGGCTGAACCGTCCGGTCGGCCGCCGGCGGCTGTTGCCATTCGAGGCTGGCTGGCAGCGGATCAGGAAGGAGGTGGATCAGACCGCGTTGGCGGAGTTCGACGACCGGGCGAAGAACCCCTGGGTCGAACTGAAGGAGTACAGGCCGGCCCACGATCCCGGGGCGTTTGCCCGGATGCTCGCAGACTCCGCCGGCGGGAACGAAGTGGCGTTCCTGGACTTGGAGGCGACGACCGCCGGGGACGACTGGGGTCTGCTCCACGCCCTGCTGGCAAGCCTGCCGCAACCGGCAACCGGACAGCCGCGGCACCTGCTGGTCGTGGACGCGGTCGAGGGGCTGGAAATCTTGGTCGGGGAGCGGGATGCGTTCGGCGAGCCGCAAAGCCGGCGGGGGCGGATCGCCCAACTGGTCCGGGCGGCCGGGACCAAGTGCCACCTAGTGTTCGTGGTCGAGGACCCGGTCGACGGGAGGCGGCAGCCTGAGGAATTCGTGTCAGACGTGGTGGTCCGGTGCCGGTCGGCCGCCGACCGCGATTACCGCCGACGGACGGTCGAGCTGGAAAAGGTGCGGAGCCAGGCGCATATCCGCGGCGAGCACGAGTTCCGCATCCGCCAGCGTGGGACGTGGACCGGAGAAGAGCCCAACCCGGACGACCCGGAGGTAGGGCTTCGGCGGCCTCCAGTCGACCCGGCTAACCCATCGGCCAGGTCAGTGCCCCGACTCGATCCGATGCCGTATATCCATGTGTTCCCGTCCCTCCACCAGCTGAACAGTACGATGGTGGCCGCCGCCTGTCCCAAACCGGTGGCCGCCGACCCCCGGGAGTGGCGGTTCGCCTCGCTCGGCGTACACCAGATTGACCTGATGCTGGCCACCGCTCGGCCGCCGGTGAAGGGTGTGTCCGGTGGTATCCCGGACAACCCGGCCGGATTCGACGAGAGGGGAATTCCGGCCGGGAGCATCACTACCCTGATCGGGAATGACTCCACCCACAAGTCGAAGCTGGCCCGGGCATTCCTCGCCCAGTGTTTCCGCACCCGGCACGAGGTGCGGCAGCCGCAGCAGGCATTGGTGCAAAACCTCAACCTTGATGACCCGTTGCTCGGCCAGGGGGCGGCGATCCTGTTGGCCACCTACCCGACTGATCGGGCGGAAGTAGAAGGGCTGCTGAAGCACCACCTCATTGCCCCCGAGAAGGACCCGCCGCCCGGCAAGCCGACCCAGGCGGACGGGCTGAAGGACCGGCTGATCGTCCGCCAACTGCCCAACCACTTCCTACCGCCCTCCGTCCTGGCGCATATCGTCAAGGAAGCGGTGGCCGAGGCGAAGCGGCTGTTGAGCAACTTTTACACGGCCGCCGGCCGGAGTCCGCCTCCGACCCTGACCTCACGCGTCCGGCTGGTCATCGACGACTGGACAACCATCCTGGCCACCTACCCGGAGATCGCCCGTGATCCGCTGATCCTCCCCCACCTGATCCGGTTCCTTCGGCTGGAGGGGGTGACGGCCATGATCTTGGCCACCCGGTCAGGCAACCCGAACGACCGCGGCACCGAGGACGATGACCGGGAGGTGCGGGAGTTGCGGCTGCTGGCCGACCACCACCTGCTCACCTGGCACGTGCGGTTCTACGGCGAGCGGCGGGTGGCCATGACCGCGCTCCCCAGCCTGTCGGCGGAAGACGTCCAACTGGTCCGAGAGCTGCGGCCCGGCCGGCTCAGCGAGCTCCCACCCAACCGGCTGTCCGGCGGGACGGCCGCCACGGCCGGGTCGGCCCGAGAGCAGGCCGACGCGGACAACCAGATCGACCCTGAGGCGTTAGTTGCCGACCCCCACTTCGAACTGTACCGCGACCTGGGAGAGGGGCGGCCGATCCCGATCCCGGTGCAGGTCCAGTTGTACGCTGAGCAGGAGGATACTCCGGCCGCCAAGGCGTACCTCCAGGAGCTGCAGGAGCTATTCGGCCAGGTGTTCGGACGGGCCGCCGGCCAGGCCGTTGTCCTCCCTCACTTCGGGGACACCTACGAGCGGCTGCGAGAGCTGAGCTACCTCCAGAGCGAGGCCAAGCTGGATCACACCTTGGTCCTACAGGTGGACGAGTTCTGGGCCGAGAGCCGGTCCGAGCTGCGGCGGCAGGAGCGCTACCTACGGGCTAGGACTGTGGACCGCGACGGCACGTCGATCCGGTTCGAGGATCCGTTCCAACTGTTCGGCCTGACGAAGGCGACTAAAGCGATCCAGTGCGAGCGAAAGAAAAACCCCCGGTGGGACGGGCCGCTACACCGGTACGAGCTATTTGACACCCTGGGGTACAAGTACGAGGAGGTGGAGAAGAAGTTCCCGGTCTACAAAGTGCCGTTCACCTGGGACTTCGGATTCCTTGTGTGTAATCGGGTGGCCTGGGAGAAGGCGTTCACCGTGTCCGACCACCGCACTGCCCACTGGCGCCCGGACGACAAGGCGACCGGGACGAGCAAGGTGGGGTTCGCTCACCGCCCCCTCCGCGCGATATGGGACCGGCTGTGGAAGGTGTGCGTGCCGACGGCCGACCCGAAAGCCGTGCAGGCGTTCACCGGCTACCCGCCGACCGAGCGGGTGACGTTCGTCCTCACCGAAAACGCCGATGTCAAGCCGGTCGTGCAGGCTGGCACCGGGATCGAAACTCGCTTGCCGGTCGCCGCCCCGTCGGTGGTCGCCCACTGGGTCAGCTACGGGCTGTTTACGGAAAAAGGCAATGTCACAAGAACCGACCAGCAGGGGAAAACGGACGCGAAGGAGATCGACCGGACAGTCAGCTCGGTCGACCCCCACTTAGGGATGCCGCGAAGGTGGGCGCACGAAGCGGCGAATACAGCCGCGCCACCAGCCGACGCCGACGCGGCGGGCGGCTCCGGGCGTCCGCCCCAAGCCGGGCCGCGAACCCAGACGAGCCAACCCGCACCCGCCCGCCCCACACCGACCGGCCACCAGGACGAACCAGTCAGTTGGCGGGAGTTTCTCGGTGCGTGTGTGTCGATCGCCCGGCACACGAAGTACGAGTACGTACCGTTCGACCTGGACCTCTTGACGGCCGAGTCGTTCGCTTGTCTGGTGTTCGAGGTCTGGATGTCGGAGGTCTACCAGGCGGTGACCGCTGTCGAGGAGAAGGGTAAGTCGGCGAACCAAGCCGCACGAGAGGCATTCCGCAAACGGCTCAAGGCCGACCGCTGTGCCGACGACCCCGGCGAGTGGGCGCCCCGCACCCGACGGCACGACGACAGCGGCCCGAGCCTGCAAAAGCTGCTTGGCAAAGACTCCCGCGAGGCGGCGGTGTACCGGCGGGCACTGTACCGGACGTTGTTGCTGCTGAACGAGGTGTTCACCCCGTCACAACTGGCCGATCGGAACCTGGCGTACACCCCGCGGCCGGCGTCCCCGAAGGCGGCGGCCAGCCGGCAGTGGTACTCGACCGCGGCCAACGCCCTGCACGCCGCCACCGACCGGCGGGGGCTGGTGGTGGCCGGGCTGCCGGGCCACTTCAGTGTGCGCGGTGACTGGTTCCTGGCCACCGCCAGGGGCAGCCGGTCCCCCCGGCTCGGGGAGCGGGTGATCGACCTGCTCTGTAGCCGCCGGGGGAACGTCACCCGGCTGCAGTCCGGGATGGGGCTACCGGTCCGGGTGCTATCGGCCCCGGGGAACCTGCCGACCGACCAGCACCGGGTCGAGTACCGGACGGCCCTGCCGTACGTCCACGAGGACGGGCGGGAGGAGATGGTCCACTACCACGAGCTCCGCAAGCTGGGAGCGTATGACGAACTGGACCAGCTCGGGCGCGGGGACAACTTCTTCTGGTTCTGGCGCTCCACCATCCGCTCCTACGACTACCAGGCGCACATCTGGCAGAAGTGGCTGGCGGCCCTGACTAAACAGTGGCGGCTGTGGCCCCGGCCGGTACCCGATGTCCCAGCACAAGCGGACCGCCAGCAGGCGCTCCGATCACTGGGCATGACCGCCGGTCAGCCGTGGTGGGACGGGTTCGTCGAGTACGACTACTACCGCTACCTCGACCTGACGCAACCGGCCGCCGACCCGTGTCACGTCGTGTCGGATGGCAACCCTCGCTGGACAGAGTTCGACGGGTACTGCGACGCCCTCCTCGAGGCCCTGGACCGGGCGAGCAATCTGCGGCCTACCGAGTGACCAGCGGTGCCGGGCCTGCTCTAGCCGGAGGTCTCTCCCACCACTGCACTTTCCGCGACTCTCTGACAGTCACGCCGCAAGCCTGAGCAGGCGTTCCGCGACGGCCGCGATTTCCCCCTCCGTCACCCCGGGCCGCAGAGCCGCCCGGATTTCGTTCTCCAGCAGTTCCCGCCGCCACGCCCGCCGCTTGTCGGCGTGGCTCGGCCGCCGCGGCTTATCATCCCACGGAGACGCGGACCGGTGGCCCACCAGCCCAGCCTCGGCCCGCCCCCAGGCCCACGCCTCGGTCGCCGTGAACGTCCAGAGGCACATGTGGAACGCCCCGACGTTGACGACCGACACCCCGAGCGACCGCATCGGCTTGAGGAAGGCGGCCTTGGCGTAGGCCCCGTCGGCCACCACCCAGACGCACCCGCCGAGGTGCCCGAGCCGGGTGACGGCCCACCGCATCAGGTCGGCGGCCATCTCCAGCTTGGTCCGGAACGCCGGCCGATGCTTCGGAGCGATGCCGGGCAGGTCCTTCGCCCGGACGTACAGCCGGGCCAGGAGCGGCAGGGCGGTCACTCCCCACGATGGGTGGGCCGCAAGCAATCCGAGGACGACCCAGACGTGCCCGAACACGAACGGTCCGCCGGCCGGCCCGGGGCACGGGTTGTGGTGGACCCCCGCACCCTGTACGAACCGCCCGTACCGCTCGGGCGGGGTGTCATCGATGGCGAAGGTCAATCGCGGGGCGTCGGCCACCAGCGGCCTGACCACCTCGTGGGCCAACCGGGCGGCGATGGCGTCGGCCCGCTTCCCGGCGGCCGAAACCGTCGTGTAGCAGGGCCGGAACTCATCGCTCAGCCCGGCGGCCCGAATCCAACTGGTCACCGTCCGGCGGCCGCGGGCGAGGACGGCCCCGACGAGCAGCCACGCCAGCCGCGGGCCGGACCGGCGGTCGAGCAGCCGACCGAGGGCGGAAAACCACTGGCCCGGCGGGGGGAGCGGGTGCGAAGATGGCATGGCCGGGTCCGTCCGGGGCGGGGGTCGCGTGGCAACGCCATCGTCCCGGGGGGGCCGGCGATCGTCCACCCGTACGCCCCCGGCCGGCAGGAGCCCGATGCCACGCATCGTCATCCGCGGACAAGCCGCGGTCTTCCGCGACGATGACCCTGTCACCGACTCCGAGGTGCTGCGGGCTCTCGACGGGCTGGTGTACGACGACGAGCGATTCACCGACTACCTGGGCGGCCCCGGGGAGGACGAGCTGGCGGCCGCATTGGAGAGCGGGGGCGTCCTCTTGTTCGACTACCGGGAGGGGGACCGCCTCCTGGGGGTGAGGACCGAGTACCGGTCGCGGCGGCCGCTCTCCGGGGCCGAGGTAAGGGCGCTGGTCGAGTACACGATGGGGCAATGGTCCGACGGCATCGGCGAGAACTGGACGTGTGAGAGCCAGGACCGGTGCGGGTTCGGGATCATGTGCCTCACCCCGGGCGACGATGTCGGGGAGGATTACCCCCATGTGCAAGTCGTGGCGGACCCGATCGACGAATGAACTCGGGAGGCCCAGAGCATCGCCCCGTAGTCGGCCTCCGAAAGCAGGAAGTCGCGGAAAGTGCAGCCACCAACGAGGGGCGATAAAAGGCATTTACAGTTCATGGTTATCGACATATGTATGTCATATGCATTGCTATGATAACTCTGATTGCCTCCACGGGGGCTGTCGTCGCCCCGATGGTCTAGGGCGCGGCCTCCCCTGCCGGCCCCGGCGGACGGGATACCAGATCGCCCATAGTCGGCGCCAGGTTGCGGGCGAACGGTGACGATAGACTCACCCGAGGAACGGTCACTCTTGTCCGCGATACTCGCCACCCCCGATGACGACTTGCCCCGCTTGGTCTATGCGGACTGGCTTGAGGAGCACGACGACCCGCTCCGCGCCGAACTGATTCGGCTCCAATGCGAGATCGACGCTGACCCCGAGCCCGCACAGGCAGCAGTAGACCGTGCTGGGGAAATAACCGAGCGCCTGATCGAGAGCGGCGGGGTACGTGAACTAAACCCGAATCTGTCAAATCGACTCCGACATCATGGCAGCACCGCAGTGAGTTTCTACCGTGGGCTGATCTATGACCTCACGGTGACAAATGACCCCTCCCTCACGGAGTTACCAGACTGGCTGATCGTTCAAGGGTCACTCCGACTATCTGGCACCGGTGTACGGGCTGTCCCTCGGGCGCTTCGGGTCGGCAAAGCGCTCGACCTTTCTAACACTCTACTCGCCGAACTGCCGGACAACTATTTTCACGAGGGAGATCTCGACTTGAGCGGTTCAGCAATCGCCACTCTACCTATAGGATTGAGAGTGGGTGGCGATTGTAGCTTTTCCTCCACTAACGTCACCGACTTGCCGAGTGGGTTAGAGATCGGGGGAAGCTTAATTACGAGCTCGCATATATCAAATCTCCCCGCCGACCTTCAGGTGAAAAACGGGCTCTACTTGAGAAACTCGCATCTAACAGAGGTAGCGGTACGAAGCATACCCACCATGCCGGGGCTGTCGCATTACTCGAAAATTACTGCCCTCCACCAGATGAATGCGTCCCACCTCATCCATGCCATACGCCATCCTGGACCGGCTGGGCCACCGAACCGGTAACACCGATTCGTTTGCCACAGTCCGCCAGCCGCCCTGCCGTTCTCCTCGCCCGAGTCAACGCCCGCCGGCTCGCCGCCCACAGTGCCTTCTGACGGTCATCGTCCGCCGTGGGCAGTGCCGACAAGCAGGCCGCAACCGGGAAGGGGCACCAGACGTCGATGATCCTGATCACCCCGCCTCCTCGCCGCCCGCCTCGAGTACGCCGAGCTGGGTGCGGAAATCCTCAATAGCGTCGCAGACAGCAAGAACGCCGAACTCGGAGACGACCTGGCACAGGTTCCCATCGGCGAGGCGGGGGAACTGCTGGCCTGAGGGGGGCAGTTCGCATCCGGCCTGACACTGGTAATGCGCCAGACCCGCGGCCACTCGGCTGTGAGCCGCCCCCGAGCTGACGTCAGGGGTCGGGCGGACCCGGAGCCGCCTCCGAATGTGGTCAGTCGCCCTCCCCGGGGACCAGCTTGCGGATGGTGACCCGCTCGACCGCGGTGGCCGCCTCCGGCAGCCGCCGGGACTCATCCGGGTCCATCTCCCGCACCCAGGTGACGCGGTGCCGCAGAAACCCTCGGGTGAACAGGTCGGCCCCGTCCTCCCCCGCCCGCCGGTCCAGGTTCCGGCCCTCGATCGTCACCCGGTGGGTGCGGTCCCCCACGAAGTCCAGGGAGATCCCGGCCGACGGGTCGAAGGCGGCCGGGCCGAGCCACGAGTACGGGAACGACTTGACCGTCCCGTCAGCCAGCCGGAACTCCACGTGGTCGGCCCGATCCCGCGTCCCCCGCAGGTAGCCGAACGCCGGCCCGGTCACCTCGTCCGCCGGCTCCGCCGCCGGCTGGCCCTGCCCGATCCGCCGCAAGAGTTCCCGGGCCTCACTCATACGTCATCCCCTGTCGCTGGCGGTCGTACCCCTGTCCCCTCGCCGCCAGCCGTCGGACCTGTTCGGTCGCGTGCCGCCGCACCCGCTCCAGGTGCGCCCGCGCCCGGGCCGCCATCCCGGGGCGGCCGGCCACCAGTTCGATCGCCCCGAGCCGCGGGTCGGACCGCCCGACCGCCCGGGCCAATTCTCGAATGTCGTCCGTGTACACCGTCGCCGCCCGCTTACCCCGGCTGACCGACACGTAGAACTGCTCCCGGGAGGCGGCCGCGAACGAGGCCGCCGACTCGGCGACCAGCACCCGGTCTACCGACGCGCCCTGTGAGGCGTGCGAGGTGACGCAGTACCCGTGTGACAGGTGGCCGAAGTCCCGGCCGATCACCCACCCGCGGTGGTCCACCAGGTCGCCGCCGGCGGTGAACCCGGCGACGGTGAGCAGCGACCCGTTCTCCAGCCGGTGCCGTCCGTCCCTCGTCTTCCCGTTGGCCGTCACCCGCAGCCGGTCGCCGGCCGCCACGGCCAACTCCGCCGGGCGGTACACCTGGAACCGCGCGGCCGCGGCGGTGGGCACGGCCGCCGGGTCGGCCACCACCAGTCGCGCCCCGCGGGAGAACCCGGCGGCGTTCCGGTGGAACTGGAGCATCTCCCCGGGTCGGTAGGACGCCGCGTCCGCCCGCTCCGCCTCGGTGCGGTGGGCCGGCACCCAGACCGGCAGTAACCGCTCGCCGGTCAGTTGACCGGCGGACGCCCGGGCGGACCGGATCTCGGCCGTCACCCGGGCCGCCTCCCGGTGCGTCGGCGACACCACCAGGCAGGTCGCGGGGCCGCCGGTGGCGGCCTGGTAGTCGGTCGCGAGGAGCTTGTACCGCTCGGCGTCCGGGACCTCTTTCACCCACCCGAGAGCGTCGAGCGCCGCCAGGCCGGCTGCCGGCTTTCCGCCGCTCAGCAGTTCCACCGCCCGCTTGTACGCCCCGGACTGGCGGCGGACCTCGGCCAGCTCGGCCGGTTTGATGCCCGCCCGCTCCTCGAGCAGCCGCAGGGCCGCCCCCCGCTCCACGCTCCCGTGCTGCCGCTGGTCCCCGACCAGGACCACCCGGGCGTCGAGTTGCTCCGCCGCCGTGAACAGCTTGGCCATCGTCGGGGTGCCGACCAGCCCGGCCTCGTCCACCAGCACCACGTCCCCCGGCCGGACCCGCTCCCGCATCCGCTCGTCCACAAGGAACCGGGCGACCGTGTCGGCGGCCGCGAACCCCTCCCCCCGCAGCACCTCCCGGCTGGCCTTGGCCGACGGGGCGAGGACTACCACCCGCCGGCCGGCGGCTTCCATCCCCTCGACCGCCTCCTGCAGCATCGTCGTTTTGCCCGTCCCGGCGGCCCCGCGGACCAGCACCACCCGGTCCCGGGAGCCGAGCACCCGGGCGACGGCCGTCCGCTGGGCGGCCGACAACCACCCGCGGGACGGCGGCCGGTCCGGGTCGCCGAGCGTGCGGCACCGGCCCCGCCCGGTCCGGGCGAACGCGATCATCCGCCCCTCCTCGGCCAGCACGTCCGGGGTGGTGGCCAGGACCCGCCCGTCCCGGTCCCCGCGGAGCAGCGGGCGGGCGGCCAGCTCGCGGGCCACGGCGTCGACGGACACCGACCCGACGCCGAATTTCAGGGCCTCCGCAGCCAGGGTGCGGACCGGCACCACCGACGACCGCTCGAAGCAGTGTCGGACGGCGTGGTCCACCGCCGCCGCCGGGGTGACCGCCGGCACCAGCCCGACCTCGGCCCGGGCGTGGACGGCGGCCAGCCGCGCACGCTCGGCCGGGGTGAGCCGGGCTTCCCACTCGGCCCGGAGTTCGTCGCGGGCGAGGTGGGCCGCCTTGCCCTCGCGGGTGGTCGCCCCCAGCGCCGCCTTGCGACCCGGGTCGGTGACCCCCAAGCGGTCCGCCTCCTCCTCGATCTGCGACGTCCGGCGGGAGAACTTGGCGAGGAGCGCCGGGTCGTCCAGCCCGGCCACCTGCCACCCGTCGGCGGTCCGGGCGATCCCGTACCCGAGGCCGGCCAGGCGGTCCGCCAGCCGGGCGTGGAACGCCGCCTGGTGGTACGGCATGTCCCGCATCACCTCCCGGAATTGGGCCGCCCGCCACCGGCCGGCCCCGTCGACGGTGGCGTTGAACGCGAAGCAGTGGGCGTGCAGCTGGGGGTCCGGCACCCCGTCGACCGGGCGGGCGGTGAAGTGGACGAACTCGGCCCACGCCAGCGCGCCGGTGTCCGCCTCGGCGTTCTGCCCGCGGGCCCGGACGCGGACCCGCACGTCCGTCTCGATCTCGGCCATCGTCTCGCGGGCACTCGCCCGGAACGCGGCCAGGATCTCCGGGTCTTGGGTCAGGGCGTACAGGACGGAGACGCTCTTCGGGCCGTCGAAGGTGAAGTCGTAGCCGACCGTCCGGCCGTCCTTGGTCCGCGGGGTGAGCCGCCCGCCGGTGGCCGGGTTCACGTTGTCGCACAGGGCGTCGAACGCCCGCTTGTTCACCCGCCCGGACAGCCCGAGGGCGTCCGCCGCCTTCCCGCCCCAGTCGCCCACCAGCTCCTGGCCGAGGTAGTCGGACCGGGCGAAGTATTTCTTCGCCGCGGCCGCGGCGGTCTGCTGGGTCATCCGGAGCATGCGGGATTCTAGGGCGGACCGCCCCCTCCCTGACGGCAGTTGTCGTGAAACGCGGTTTCCCGGCGGACGCTACCACCCGGCGGTTAACGACCGGTAAATGTGACGCCGTGCGGCCGGCCGGATGGCTGGCCCGACAGCCGGCCGTCTTGCCGTCTGTCCGGGCGGCCGTCCGGACGTCTCCCCGTCGCGGCACCGGTGCCCCGCCCACCCGGTCCGAGTGGCACGCTGCACGCGGCCGGGCCGGGCACAAGGGTCGAGACGAGCGGCACGCCGCCCTTGTGCCCGGCCCTGGCAGCCCCGTGCGGACGCGGGGCCATCGGCCCCGGTGGGCGGGGCCGCCAACCCGAAAGGAGACACCCCATGACTTCCACCACCCCACCGGCCAAGAAGAGGCCCGACTTCATCGCCTACATCCCCCAGCCGTCGCGGGCCACCGGGCAGCCGCCCCGCCTGGTCCGGGCCGGGTGCGCCTTCACCTACAAGAACGGCTCCATCGGGGTGCTGTTCGACCTGACGCCCCTGGCCGGCCAACTTGTCCTGGTCGGCATCGACGACGAGCCGCCGCAGGCGGTCCTGTTCGGCCACCCGACGAGCGCCCCGCAGTTCGAGGTGAACCACGTCCGCGACACCGGCAAGGACAGCTTCTGGCAGGTGATCGGCGACGCCTACCGCCTGGACGGGTACCTCTCGGTGCTCGCCGCCGCGTGGCCCCGCGACGGCAAGGTGGTCCTGAGCCGTCCGAAAACGGAGGCGTGACCATGGAGCCACGACTCATCAACCCGTTCCTGCACGCGGCCCCCTCCCCGGGGGTCGCGGCGTTCCCCAGGCCCGGGAAGCGGGAGCCGGTGTACGCCCGGCTGCCGGCCGCCCCGGTGACCGGCTCGCCGGTGCCGGGACTGACCAGCCTGTACCACAACCCGGACCCCGGCCCGTGGGGGGACCGGCGCTACCCCGGCAACTGCTCGGGCAATCTGATCCGCGACCTGCTGCGGTTCTACCGGCCGGGCACCGTGTACGACCCGATGAGCGGGAGCGGCACCTGCCGCGACGTGTGCAAGGACCTCGGGGTGTCCTGCTACTCGGGCGACATCCACGCCGGGTTCGACGCCTGCGAGCCGCACTTCACCGGCGCGTTCGGGTTCTGCTGGGTCCACCCGCCCTACTACCGCCAGAAGCTCTACGCCGACGACCCGCGGGACCTCTCCCGCGAGCCGACGCTGGACGGCTTCCTGACGCGGTACGAGCAGCTCGTCCGCGCGTGCGCCCAAGCCGTCGTGCCGGGCGGCCAGGTGGCCGTGCTCATGGGCGACTACACCGACCGCGAGTACGGGTTCCTCCCGCTCGTGTTCTACACGAAGCTGCTGGCCTTCCGGGCGGGGCTGCGGCAGTGCGCCACCGACATCATCCGGTTCAGCCACGGCGCGACGTCGGGCCGCAAGGCGTACCGGTCGGCGTTCATCCCGGGGCTGCACGACACCTGCTGCGTGTTCGAGAAGCCGGCCGGCCGGGAGGGCGTATGACCGAGGACCTCCTGTCCGACTGGTTCCACCAGGCCGCCCTCGCCGTCGGCTTCGTCGCCGCAGCCGAGGGGTGGCTGGGCGACGCGGAGCGGGTGAAGCGGACCGTGTACGCCGTCTACGAATCCGGCGAGTGGCCGCCGGACTCGTTGCCGCCCACCAGGGTGACAACGCCGCCGGACCCTGCTAAACGGTTCACCCACCCACATGAAATGGAGGAATTATGACCCAGCACTATGACGTTTACTTGGCACGCGGCCGGGAGGTGGTCGGTGGGCCGGTCGGCACCGCCACCACCCGCGGCACCGGCGACATCGCCCTGGAGGCCGGGGTGTACCCGGTCAGCCCGCACTACCACCTGATCCTGCGGCCGGTCCCGGCCGAGGGGGCCGCGTGACCGGGCCGGCCGACACGGTCCGGGTGGCCCTGGCCGGCACCGACGGGAACGCCCTGGCCCTGCTCGGCCGGTGGCGGCGGGCGGCCCGGGACCAGGGGTGGCCGGAGGCCGCCATCGACGCGGTGTCCGACGCGGCCATGGCCGGGGACTACCAGCACCTGCTCGCCACCCTGGCCGAGCACACCGACCCGGGCGTGATCTTCGGCGGGGAGGTCGAGCGTGACCCGCTGGACGAGGGGGACGGCCGGTGAGCGGCCGCCGGCGAACGCGGTCGACACCGGCCGCCGGACACCGGAACCGGCCGAGGCGCGGGTGACCGCCCGCGACGTCCGGGACGTGGTCCTCGCCCGCCTGCCGGCGCTCGGCTCCCCGGGCGATCGGTTCTTCCCCGACCCGGACACCGACCGGGAGCGGGCGTGGGAGCTGATCGCCCGGGAGTACGTGGAGGCGCTGCAGCCGTTCGACCGGCCGACCCTGGAGCGGGCGTTCGCCCGGGTGCGGGACACCCACACCACCGGGTTCTGGCCGAGCCCCGGCCGGTTCCGCCAGGCCGCCCTCGCCCTCCTCCCGCCGGCACCCGACACCGACGGGGTGAGGCGCCGCGCCGCCGCGGCCCGGGCCGAGGCGTACACCGCGCATTACCTGCGGACCAGCCGGCTGTACCGGGAGGCCGAGAAGGACGGGTGGGCGGGCGACCTGCTGGCCTACGTCCGGGCCGCGGCGTCCGTCCAGGCCCAGGTGATCGAGGGTACGAACGGGATCGGCTGGGATTCCGTCCTGCTCGACCCGGGCTCGGACGCCGACCCGAAGGCCCAGCTCGCCGCATTCGTCGGCGACTGCCGCCGGCGGGGGTTGACCGAGGTCCAGGTGACCGTCCCCCGGGGCCGGATCGCGGCGTGGCGGACATCCGCTGCCGGGGTGCCGGTGACCCGGCCCGTGGACCCGGCCTGGCAGGAGGTGATCGAACGCCTTATGGCGAGGGCCGCCCGCGGCGGGCGGGGGTAACGGGACCGGCCGTCCGGCCGGCCAGCCAGCAAGCCGGCCGGCTTGCTTTCCCCCGTATCCGGAGTGACTCCCGTAACGGGAGAGTAGCTCCTGACAGGCCGCCTGCGGCCCAAGATCGGCAGGCCCCTGCCAAGGGAAAAAATGGGTTTCAGACGTCTTCCCGAAGCGGAGCTTTGTCCCGGTCCCGTGCGGGCGTTTCCCGGTGAAACGCCGATCGGTAAGCCGACCGACTGACCACCCGCCCGGCCGAACCCACGGCCGCCCGGACGGCGTGCCGTCAACTCATCCTGCATGCCGGCCGTCTGGCCGGTCGACCTGCTGGCCGTCCTGCCGGCCGGCGGAACGGCCGCGTGTCGGGACGGCCACACTTGCTGCTTGCCAGCCGCGCGGAAGTGCGCTACTGGTCGGGGCCATGATCATCGTCGTCGCCAACTCGAAGGGCGGGGTGGGCAAGTCCACCGTCGCCGTCCACCTGGCCGCCTGGCTCGCCGGCCGGGGGGCCCGCGTCGTGCTGGCCGACTGCGACGCCCAGGCGTCCAGCTCGGAGTGGCTGGCCGAGGCCGTGCCGCGCGCGAAGGCCGTCCGGCTGACCTCGCCCGACCAGATCCTCGACGCCCTGCCGCAGCTCGCCCAGGAGGCCGACTACGTGGTGGCCGACGGGCCGGGCAGCAACACCGAGACCAGCCGCGCGCTGCTCCTGCGGGCCGACCTCGCGGTCGTGCCGTGCAAGGCGTCGATGCTCGAGGTGCGCGCGCTGGCCCAGGCGACCGCCGTCCTCCGCCAGGCGCAGGACATCCGGGCCGGCTCGCCGAAAGCGGTCGTGGTGCTGAGCATGGTCGGGCGGAACTACCGGCTGACCCAGGACATGAAGGACGCCGCCGCCGCCCTCGGCCTGCCGATCGCCGCCACCCCGCTGGTGCTCCGCCAGATCTACGCCGACGCCCCCGGCCAGGGGTCGGTGGTGTCGGAGCTGGGGGCCCGCGGCAAGGAGGCGGCGGCCGAGATGGAGGCGCTGTTCCGCGAACTGCTGCCGGACGCCCGCGCGGCGCGGAAGCCGAAGGCCGCGGCGGGCTGAGACCAATGAACGGATTGAGCGAGGGGAGGGAGACATGAGCGACCGCCGCAGTCTGATCGAGGGCATGAAGACCAAACCGGCCCAGGAGCGGGCGGCCGAGGCCGCGTTCGTGTTCACCGGCCAGGCCCCGGCAGCTAAGCCGGCGGTGCCGGCCCGCGCCCCGCTGACCACCCGCATCCGGGCCGACTACGCCGACGCGCTCAAGCGAGCCAGCCTGGAGCGGCAGCTGGCCAAGGTCGAGCCGGCCACCGTCCAGGAGATGCTGGAGGAGGCCCTCGGCCCGTGGCTGAAGGCCAACGGCTACCTGCCGTAGGCCCACCCGTGACCGAGCCGACCCTCACCCCCCGCCAGCGGAAGCTGGTCGCGGCGTCCGCCGCCATCCGCGCCGCCCGCCCGGCCGACATCGACTTCCTGCACACCGTCCAGTGCCAGTGCGGCATCCCGTACACCAACCCCGGGGACGGGGTGCGGGCGTGGGAGCGGGGCCAGGGGCACGCCACCCTGCGGATCGAGGCCGGGGCCGCCATCGACCCGGCCACCCGGAAGTTCGTCGAGGTCGGGTTGCCGTACGGGGAGAAGCCGCGGCTGGTGCTCATCCACCTGGCCAGCGAGGCCGTCCGCACCAAGAGCCCGGTGGTGGACGTGGAGGGGTCGATGACCGCGTTCGCCCGGTCCCTCGGGCTGGACACCAACGGCCCGAGCCTGCGGCACCTGAAGGACCAGCTCGGCCGGCTGGCCGCCGCCACCGTCCGGATGGGGCTGGTGGAGGAGGGGCGGGCGGTCCAGGTGAACACCCAGATCGTCAGCGCCTTCGACCTGTGGTACCCGGCCGAGCCGGACCAGCGGGTGCTCTGGCCGTCCACCGTCCGTCTGTCCGAGGAGTACTTCCAGAGCCTGGCCCTACACGCGGTGCCGCTCGACCGCCGGGCGGTGGGGGCGCTCGCCTCGTCGTCGCTGGCCCTGGACGTGTACGTGTGGCTGGCCCAGCGGCTACACCGGGTGGCCCCAAGCCGGCCGCAGTTGGTGCCGTGGGCGGCCCTGCACGACCAGTTCGGCCAGGGGTACGCCCGGGTGAGGGACTTCCGGGCCAAATTCCTGGAGACACTGCGGCAGGTGCGGGCCGTCTACCCCGACGCCCGGCTGGGGGCCGACGACCAGGGGGTCACCTTGGAGCACAGCCCTCCGCCGGTGAGCGGTAGGACCGAGCCGGCACTTCTCGGGTAGGGCGTATTTGCCCGGAAATGGGCTTTACAAGCGTGAAGTCGGGCCGGGTGCGGGGTGGGGTGCCGACAGCGACGAAGTGGGCTGTGAGGCCCGTTCCCGGCCGAAATCGCACGGTGAGGGGGGGTGTTGCCTCCCACCCCCATGAATGCACACCGGCCGGACGGTTATCCCCAGGCCGGCGAGTTGTCCCCGCTGTCCACAGGATGCGGGCCACTACCTATCGGTAAGAACTATAGGTATACATATAGGTTTGAGCGACCAACTTCACGTTGGCCGGGCGAGGGTTTCCGCCATCCGGGCGCGACCAACTTCACGTGGCCCCCGCGACCAAGTTCACGTGGATAACTCCCGGAGCGCGACCAAGTTCACGTGGATAAGCCGGGTGTGTCAGTTGTCCGGCTGACTGTAATCGGCCGAGCTCTCTTGCACTCTACCGCCATCGCTGCTTTGCACAATTGCACACTGCTATACGGCTTGCCGCTCGCCGACGCCATCCGCGGTCAAGAACCCCCGCCGCTCCCGCTGTCTGCTCCGGCTCTAGTGGACGGTCGGTACCAGCCCGCCCGCCGCACCTCTCCGCTCCGCTCTCGCATGGGGGATGACCTGCGAACCCCCACGCGAGAGCTGCGCTGCGACGGCGACGGTCGGAAGACCGGGAAAGCCACCGGTTGAGCGGCGGACGGCGAGCGACTGGCCGCAGGTGCCGTCTCACGCCGCGGCCGGGGTCTCAGCGGAGCCGTCTGGCGACCGACCCGGGACAGGCCGAGGCGGGAGTGGGTCGCTAACCGACACCATGCCGAGCCGAACATCCGGCCCCCGCTCGGTTCGTTTCGGCCGTCGAAGGCGGAAGAAGGGCCAGTTCCGCTTGGCGTCCGCCTTGTCGTGAATCCTCTCGGCCAGCTCGCCGTCGTATACCGCCTCGGGGGCCAACTCCAACGCCAACGGGCTGGCGTGCCGCAGGCGGACCTGGCGGGCGAGAAACGGGGTGAAGTACGGCACGTCGTCCCGGTCCGCGAGATCCCACTTGGCCCGGATCAGGTCCTCCATCTTCGTGACGAGGGCGAGGGCCTGGTCCATCACCTGCGCGGCGTCCTCACGCGCCTGCCGCATCCGCCGCTCGGACGTCTTCCCGGCCGCCTCCGGGGCGCACAGGACTTCCGGGTAAAGGTGGAACAGGGTGGCCGCGTCCCGCATGAGCAAGTCGAGCGGGGCGTACAGCTCCCTCAGTTGCACGCTCGGGCGGCCCACTCACCCGGCCATCCGGGTGACGAGGAGGGCTAGCGCGTCCTTCATGTCACGCTCCCCGCAGGGGACATAAGTTCACACCACTTACGCTAACGGGCCAGCCGAGGTCGGACAAGCTCAGCGGCCCCGGCCGGGCTCCTCGCCCGCCAGGTCGGCCGCCCACTCTCGGCTGGCCGCCAGCAGCTTCCCGGCCTCCACCTGCCCGGCCCGGGTCAGCCCCCGGTGCTTGGCGAGGTGTTTGACCGCCATCACCCAGCCCGTCTCCTGGGCGACCAGCCGCAGGTCCGAGGCGTCGGCGATCTCCGCGCCGTCCAGCCGGTCGAGCTGCTCGTCGGCCAGGCCGTCCGCGATCATCGTCGCCATCCACCGCTCGCACTCAACCACCATCTGTCCGGCCCGCACCCGCCCTGCGTGGGTCAACCCGCCGGCCAGCGCCAACTCCTGGACCGCCTTCATTCGGCCCGTCTCCCACTGCACCCGCTCCAGCTCATCCAGCCCGGGGCACTCGTGGTCCGCCATCCGCTGCATCAGCCACGCCGCCCGCCCGGCGAGACCGTCGTCGGTGGTGCCCTTCATCGCCCCCTCGTCCGGTCGGCTTCCAGCTCGGCGACGGTCGCCAGGATGTCATCCTGGCTTAGCTCCCACTCGTCACCCTGAAGGCGGGCCACCACCTTCCGCTTGAAGTCCTGGTACAGTCGAGCCGCCTGCTGGTCGTCGGCCAGGGCGTCGGCGAGGAGGGCGAGGGCCAGTTGCGCCGGGCCGCTTCCGGCATAGCCGTGGCTAAAGCCGTCGGGCGAATGATTCCGCAGGTCGTACCGGGGGTCCAGCGGCTCCCGCCCGCCCTCCGCGTCGATCACCTCCACCGAACAGCCGTCCGGCGTCCGCGTCCCCACGTACCGCTTCACCGCGCCCGTCCCTTGCGGCCCTTCGTCGGCCCCGCCGCCTCGATCAACTCGGCCGCCTTAAGCGCCACCCGCTCCCCGTCGATCACGTCCAGGAACCCCGCCTCAGCGTCATGCGGCCGGGACCAGGCGGTGTCGCCCTCCGGTGACGGGGTGAACCCGTTGTCCCGGAGGTGGGTTTGTACGGCAGTAGGGAGATCGGCGTTCCCCGCCGAGTTCGGGCGGTCGATGGCCACCAAGAGCGCGCCCGCCGCCCGGTCGAGCAACAGGCGGACCGCCCCGCCGGGGACGGCCAGGGTCATCTTGGAGACGGGCGGTGGGGCAGCGGGGACAGGGGCGGCGGATCGGCGTTTGGCCATAGGCGCTCCTCGGGTAGGTTGCCCGAGGAGTAGCGCATATCAACGGGAAGGTCAACGGCCTCGTGTCAGTCCGGCACCGTCACCACCTCGCTCCCGGCGCGGGTGGCCAGAGCGGGTAGGATACTGTCGGCCTCGTACCTTAGGAACCGGACGGACCCGTCGCAGAAAGCGAAGTGCCCGCCGCCACGATGCATACTCCAGTAATGGAAAGCAGAACATTGGTCTGTGGACGAACCTTCGCGAAATGACATGGCCCCTGACGCACAACCGGCTCCATAGAGGGTATCGGGGAACTCTCTTACTCCAATCGCCGCATCGCCACACCCGTCACGGTCGACTCCCTCGCCGGCATACCACCATCCGAGATCTCCTTGGGCACTAGGCGGCCGCTCACCGATCATGAGTGTACAACTCTTGCCATCTGTTATATCACCTAAGCGGATGGATGAGTCCAAGAACAGCACACCGTTCGTCTGGCGGCGGTTTACACCCAACACGCCTTGGTATGCGGTAAACCCGATCTGAAGCCCGCCAATCCTGCCTGGGCGGAGAGTCCTTGGGTCTGACGGGCAAGTAAACGGCGGGATAACAGTCGCTAGAAGTACATGCGGCGGGTTCGCCAAAAAATTAGATTCACGATCATATGCCTTATAGGCCAATTCCCAGTCTTGCTGTCGGTCCAGGTATGGCAGTACACGGGTTCCCCAGGACATGAACGGGTATGGAAACTTGGCGGAAGCTCCCGAACTTGTACCAGGCGGCAATGATTGCCGAGAGTCATGGTAGTTGTGTAGGGCGAGTCCGAGTTGACGGAGGTGATTTGTACACATAGCAGACGCAGCCGACGCCCGCACCCGCTGGACCCCAGCCAGGATCAGGCTCAGCAGGACAGCCAGGATGGCCATCACCACGAACAACTCGACCAGCGAAATGCCACGGCGTCGCGCGTACACGATACACCCCATAACACCCCATACCAACCAGTCCTGCTTCTGGGATGCGCCCAAAGCTAACCCGACGCCCTTCGGGCAATGGCCCGCCGACGTTGCCTGACGCCCAAAACGATCCCTACCGCGGCCGCGAACACGCCTACTGCGAGGGCAGCGCCCAATACTCGATCCGACCTCGAACTGGCAGGCGGGTTGGTCCAGAACGCGGGAGCCTCTGCCGCCGGCAAGATCCCCAGCCCAGTTACACGATCGTCGACAACGGCACCGGCAGGTAGCGACAGCTTAAACAGACTGTCTGCAAGCCGCGGGTTATACTCAGCTCCACGGATCGACACCTCGACCGTCTTGTACAAAACCTTGTGACCGTCTTTAAGTCGTCCCGTAAAATAGTTGCTGCTTACCTTCTTGGGAAACCAAATCGTCTCACCGCTCGGATCCGGGTACGCGCCGTATTCTTGGAACTTGTGAACCTCACGTTCCTCATGGGGCTTGTTGCTGTCTAAACTCCACAGAATCCCACGCTCGACCACGACACCGCGAGAGTCCAGTGTCAAGCGTATGGTGACATGGGACGCGTCCGGGTGCAGAAAGGTCACGGTTTGGGTGGCGCCACTGCCGTCGGCGGCCCGGCTGAGGCTCACCGTTTTACTACGAGCCAAAAGGTCCGAACATGGCACACCGTCATACTCGAACAGCAGGCTGAACGGAGTGATATGGGCCTGGGTTTTCCATGCGGACTTTTCGAACGTCTCGATCACTGCGGCCGGCTTTCCGTCAGAGCCCCGTTCGTGGAGCGAGCGAACTATGTTCCCGTCAAAGACCTTGATCGAATTATGCGGCTGGGTAGCAGGTGAGCCGAGCGGTCGGACCTCCAAGCGTTCCTTTTGGCCGTCCCGCCACCACTTGGCAGTATAACTGCCTAGCTCTACCATCGGGCCGGTCACTGTGTAGCGGGCCACCATGGACGTATCCTGCCCGGCCGCCCGCTTGAGCTGGGCCAATGCCGTGGCGCTAGTCGGCAACGTTTTGACATCCATCTCGCATGCCATCGATCGAACCAGCCGCTCGTTGTGGCGAAGTTGTTTCACGATCCCGTCCGTTGCGTCATCCCGAGCAGCAACTTGGCCACCCACCGCCCACCACAGTACCAGAACTGCGTGTTTCGTCTTCATCTTCTGTTCAGCGAGCCAGGGTGGTGAGATGGGCGGGAGATCGATCCCGCCCGGTAATAACCGTCAAGCTGTCTCGATGGCTGGGGAGGCTGTCACGGACAAGTCCGCGTGCTGACGGCATTGGTGACGCCGGTACAGTTGCCGTTTTGGACATAACTGGAACTGGTACAGGTGCCGCAGTCCGGGTCCGCCATCCCGCTTGTCGGCCCCTCGTAACGGTCGTAGTTGCTGCAGATGCCGATGCCTCCGGTGTAAGTGCAGCTCGCGCCGACAGGAGGAGGCGGATTTTCGATGCAGCAGATCCATCGCTTCGAACTGGGACCGGACTGAGGCACGCACTTCACACAGATCGATTGGCCATCGAGGCTCAGCTCCCGAAGCCCATCGCTACAGTCGATCTCTTTCTTGCATCTAGGCGCCGGCGCGTCCCCGAACGCCCGCACCATCTCGGCTTGGGACAAGAGCCGCACGCCTTCGCCGGCAGTTGTTCGACCTGCCGACACGATCATCACTGCCGCCGCCACGGTCGCGGCGGACGCCGCCACGGCCATGGCGCCTCTGGTCCTTACCGGTCTCATATGACCCCCTGGCATGTGGAACAAACCGCCACCAGCCCGCCTGAAACCATCGACAAAAAGCCACAGGCGACCTATCGACCGGTCACAAACACGGGAATAGTATTCGTGACTCCGTCGATCGAGAATGCCAATTCGATCCTGCCGCTTCGGCCCCACCCGATAGCAGCCGGATCGCGGGCAGTCACCGTGGCCTCGTATGTCTGACCATCGATCTGCTCGACCCGAACCTCAACCCCCGCCGTTACCCGAGGCGTCGGAGTCACGGGCGTGTTCTGTCCGCGCGTCAGGATCGTCACCTTCCGGCTCCAGCCGCTCACGGCCTCACCAGGTCGAACGGTGAGACTGGCCGGGTGGAAATCGACCGCTGGAACGATGTTGGCTGCGACCGCAATTGGCATCGTGATGGGATGAGCGGTCCGCGTGTGCTGTAGCGAGAGCCTGCACCTGTGCCACCCCGTTTGCTGCGAGCCGTCCCACCGTAGCGTGGCAACCGCAACACGGGGCCGACGGGCCTCAATGCGTACGCTGATCGGCAGGTTCGTGCTCAGGACGGGTCGGATGTCCTCTGCCGCCACCCCTTCAGCCAAATCTAGCTCTAAAGTAAGCTCTGCGGGGTGGCCCGCGATCACATCGCCGAAGTTCGCGGCCGGGAGCAATGGGAGTACTGGGGGCTCACCGAAACCGCGGACCGGAACCGAAACCGTAGCCGTGGTCGGTTGGTTGGTGTCCAACTCGACCTCACAGGTGAATCCGCCGGCCACACGCGCTCGCCCACGGACCTGGATCACAGCCGTCCCACCTGGTTGTACTCTCCGTTCGGAGACAGCCGCACTGACTGTCGGACAACTTGCCCGTACGCCTCGAATCTCCAGGACGGCGTCGCCGACATTCCTCAGTGAAACCTCCCCTGCCCAGAACTCGCTTAGCGTCCGCCCTACGGACAGGACAGTCCTAGAGAGCTCAGCCCGTGGCCCGCCCGCCACGGGTGGTTCGCTGGCGGGCGGGTTCTCGGTCAAGCGTGACGGGAATGTGCGGCGAGATATTAACAGCGCTGTGACTGGCTCGCCGAAAGCAGCGGCCGCATCCTCAGCCGTAAGAATCACGGCTGGTCGGAACGGACGCGCAATTTGGAACCCGTCGGGGGTGTAGCCAGTCACTGCGGCAAACCCGAACCACCCATCGTGAACGACAGCCATGTAGCCTAGCCGTTTGAGATCGCTCCAGGTGGCTGTAACGCCAACGGCATGCATGCCATGACGTTGCGCCAGTTGTTTCAGCCCGGCCATGTCAATGCCGTGATCACCGGCCGCATTGACCAATGCCCGAGAGTCCGCTGTATCGCTTAGGCGCCGCGACGCATACAGTACAGCGGCGAGCGAAAGTGGCCCGCACGCGACCTCGTGCTCTCGAAGTAACCGGCGAACAGATGTGTAGTCCGGCATCCCTCCAGCCTCGACACCAGTGGACTCGCCTGCCTCTCGACGTGTGGCCCAGCCGGGCACAGCCGCCTGCGGCGACGATACCAAGTCGGGGCGGGCGGTGGCCAACACGACCCGCCCTCCCTCGATCCCAACCAAGGTGGGGGTCTGTATCGTCCAAGCTATCGTGTCGGGCAACCGCCCGCGAAAACAGGGCGAGCCTGGTAGGACTTCCACTGGCCCGCCAAAGGGCGGCACCTCGATCAGCGCCACCCGCGGCGACAGAGAGTCCCCGCCCGGCTGATATGCCAACTGACGGTACAGCGGTAGCACCACTTGACAGGGGCGGCAGTCGTGGCGGTGGAGTAGCACGAGCCACCTGCCCTCGCTCAACCGCTCGCCGCCAGCCACGAGCCGGGCCAAAGGGAACCCCGACCCAACCCACCCGGCGGGGTTCATATCGCCTTCCGTAAGCTCGTCCGAATCGCTTTCTACGGTGCGGCGCTGAGCGTTGGAGGCGTCCGCGTGGTGGGCTGCGGACCAGACACTCGCCAACAGAATCATCGCGAGCCCAAGCCGCCACCACCAGCCGGGTGGATTGTTGGGTGGACGGAACGAGAGCAAGCAGACTGCCGCAACGGCATCGAACGTTGTCGTTACCCAGGGATTAACGCGGACGGGTCCGAAACAACCGCAATCGGACGCCCCCTCCACAGCGGTTGTGAGCGATGCCCCGAACAGAGCGACGAGTAGCGTCACGGCCACCCACCGAGTCGCGACCGGAAGCAGTCCGGCGACCATCCAGCACCCAAACCCGATCTCCGCTGCGGCCAACCACCGGCCGCCGAAGGGAATGAGGTCGTGGGCGGTTGAGCCGGTCGAATACTTCAGATAACCCGAGGCGATGAATATTAGCCCAGTCAGGCGAAGTGTCGCAGATGCGATGTTCGGCCGGCGCACCTTCAGCCTCCCATCAAGAGCGGGCGATCTCGTTCGCGGGCCCGAAGGGACGATGTCAAGCCCATAATTCGCATGCGGGCCGACGCACAACCGTCGAGAATAATGCAGAGTTGACGTCGGCAGACACTCAATGTCAAGGAGTAAGCCGCCCGATTTCTCAAAAAAATCGCACCAGCTTTCGCCCGCATTGCCAGTGTTCGAGCAAGAGAAACCACCCCAGTAGTAGCCGGGGAACGGCGAAGTTTACTGAATCGCAGGTAGTCAGGTATGCGGCTTCGTGGGCTTGACCGGGAATGGGAGTTCGGACCGCTCCCACAGCGCCCGGAGAAGGCCGGGGTCGAACTTGAGGTCCATCAGGTACTCGACTGCCCACGCGTCCAACTCCGCCAGGCCCTCCGGGGCGAAGTTGGCCAACCGGCCCCACTTCAGCCACGACCAGACGACCTCGACCGGGTTCAGGTCGGGGGAGTACGCCGGTAGCCGGACGAGCCGCAGGCGGCGGTTCCGCTTGAGGAACTTGCGGATCACCGGCCCCTTGTGGTTCGACCCGCCGTCCCAGATCACGGTCACCTTCCCCCGCAGGTGCCGGAGCAGGTGTCGCAGGAATGCGACGACCTGTTCCGGGCCGTAGTGCCCGCCCGCCAAGGTTTCGAAGTAGAACCCGAGGCGGTGGTCGATGGGGGAGACGGTGGCGGCCCCGATGGCCGACACCTTGGCGTGCCGGTCGCCGTCGGACGGGAGGACGGGGGTCTTCCCCGGGAGGGACCAGGTGCGACGGACGGTGGGGCGGGTGAACAGCCCGGCTTCGTCGATCAGGACGAGGTGGGCCTGCTCGGCGGCGACTTTTTTTGCACCGCGGGGTAGGTGGTGGCGAGGAACTCGGCGACCTCGGCCGGTCGCTGTTGGCGGGCCTGCCGCCGGGGCTTCTGGGGGCTGTACCCCCGCTTCGTGAGCCACTCCCGGAGATAACTGGGGTGGTACGCGACGCCGAACCGGTCGCGGATCAGTTGGGCGACGCGACCGGCGGTCCACAGGTCGGTGCGGAACTCGAACGTGGTCGGGGATTGGGTCAGCCAGGATCGGACCTGGGCCTCCTGGTCGGGGGTGAGGAACGGCTGGCGTCCGGGGTGCCGGGTGCCGCGGAGGGCATCGTCCCCGCCCGCCCGGTAGGACCTGGGCCACCTGCCGGGGCGGGAGGCCGTCGGCCACCCGCTGGACGGCGAGGAACCGGCGCTGAGCCAGGGCCGCGTGGGTCATGGGTGCGGATGTCATACCGGAGCGTAGGACGCCGTCCCCCACCGCGCAAGTCCGGCTACCTGCGATTCAGTAGTACGCCCGACCAGACCTTCTTTGCGCAGTCGATTTAATTACAATTACTTTTATAATATTTTGAGATATTTAATATTTGTAATTTCTTACGATGACTCAATATCGAGTTCACGTCGTGTGAATTCACCATCCTCGCTCGGCGCGACCAAATCTATCCCTTCCTCGTCCCATGCCGCCACCCTGTGGGCTGCACGGAACGTGCATGGATAGGCATGGAAACCATGCACCGGCGGGCGATCCGTGCAAACCGTACTCGCCAGAAAATCCTAGAAAACGCGGGAAATGCGACGAACGGGGTCTGTCTTCCACTCTGCTCGTACAGCGGAACGCTGCTCGAAGGGTTAAGCCTCACAAGCATTTGCGTCGTCCCTGCACCCAATCCTGCACGGAACCTGGTCCCGATCTAACGGTGTCCTAACTCACTATTACACCAGGTCGCCGCGTCGAAGGCAAGTGGATCGGCACCATCCCGTTCTCGGGACGACTAGCACCCCTCAAGTCTTGGCCGAGGAACCGCTCGCCAGATCGCGAACTCTCTCCGCGATCACCGGCCTGATCTTCCGCTTGCCCGACAGCCAGTAGCGGACGGTGCGGGTGGAAACGGGCAGAGCCCGCGCCAGCTTCGTCTGCCAGCGCGGGCCGTAAGTATGCTCTCCAATCTTGCGGAGTTCGGTTGGGGCTGCACTTTGCGAGACTTCATCACTGTGAATCGAGCGGGACACTCTTCACCTCCCTCCATGTCCTGCGGTCAAGTTGAGCCGGCGTACGGTTCGGACCCCGGCTACGGCGCGGAACGTAGCCGACGGCGGGCCGCTCGGGTAGCATTGGCGCGTGCCGCCCTCACCCGGAGGTCCGCCATGCGTCGGCTGCTGCTCGGGTTTCTCGTCCTCCTGGGCTCGGGTGTGAGCACCCGAGCCGGGGAGAAGTCCGACCTCCGCGTCCTGTACGTCGGGGCGCCCTCGTCCCCGCGCGGGCAGGCGTACGCCAAGTTCCTGGCCACACACTTCACTCACGCCGAGGCTGCCAATCGCGACGGGTTCGACCCCGCGCGGGCCACGGCGTTCGACGTGGTGCTCCTGGACTGGTCGCAGGACGACCGGGGCGCCAAGCCGCCCCTGGGGCCGAAGGACAAGTGGGCGAGGCCGACCGTGCTGCTGGGCAGCGCCGGGCTGCTCCTGGCCGAGCGCTGGGAGGTGCATGGAGCCGTCGGGTGAACGTGCCTCGAACCATTCGCGTACGTGCTACGCGACGGCCCCTGGGCGAACACCCCCCGCACGATCGACCGCGCGACCGTCCGCAAGCCCACGCCCGAGGCGTTCCGGACCGCCGTCAAGGACCCCACCATCGAGGTCATCCCGCTGATCGCCGCCCAGAAGACCCGGGACCGGCCCGGGTGGTGTACCTACACCGACGCGTTCGACTCGCCGGAGGTGGAGGTGATCTGCGGCGGCGTCAACAGCAAGGCCGCCACGGCCGCGGCCGTCTGGCGGCAGGGGCACCTGCTCCACTTCGGGTTCGACCTCTCGCCCGACGAGATGAGCCAGGCGGGCCGGGACCTGCTGGCGAACTGCGTCGCCTACGCCGCCCGGTTCACCGAGGACCGGCCGATCGTCCACGCCCCCGGTAGAGCCCTCCTCCGGGCCGGGGCCGACCGGGCCACGTCGAAGCCGGCGCCGGACAAGTTCTACGTGGAGTGGTACTTCCCGTCGGCGGTCCGCAGGGCCGGGAAGGTCGAGGACTGGGCCGGGTTCCAAGACTGGTACAAGCGGCACCGGGCGTACCTCCGGGCCGACCCTGCAGCGGAGGGGGCACTCGCCTTGGACGAGGAGGCGATGAGGTTCGGGACCGCCCCGGCGAGCCCGGAATTCGTCCCGGCGGCGGTCAAGGCCCTCAAGGGGGAGCGGGCGGCCCTGGCCGCGACCCTACTCCACCGGTACGCGCCCGACGGCCCCGCGGGGGCGGACGCCGGACGGTGGGAGTCGTGGTGGAAGGAGAACGGCCCGTACCTGTTCTTCAGCGAGTCGGGCTGGTACCGGTGGTACGTCGACCCGCTGGCCAGGAAGCGCGGGGTGCCATCGGCGTCGCTGCGCGGGCCGGCCCGGGCGAGCCGCCCGGCCGAGTGACGCCGGGAGGCGGGTGCTGCCCCGACCGGGACGATGGCGTTACCGCACGACTACCAACCCGGGCGGACTCGGCTATGCCGTCGTCGCACCCACAGCCCCAGCCGAAGGAGCGACGCCAGGAGCCGATCCCCGCCGAACTCCGGAACTCGATTAAGGAGGTCTGGGAGTTGATCCATCAGGCGTCACACGACCCGGATGTGACGTTGGGGTACGACGACGCTATCCAGGTCGCGGCCGTCTGCGGCGGCCGGGTCGGGGGGCGGTCCCGGTCCTATGTCCTGACCTACTTCCCGTCCGGTGACGCCGAGCGGGGCCGCTGGTTCCTGACGCTCCACCGGTCCGAGATCGAGGACATCGCGGACGGCCGCTTGACCGGACTCGCCATGCACTGCTGCACCGCGCCGGGATGCCGCTGCAAGTTCCGGGAGTCCGACGGGCTCTGCGCCTATTGCGACTACGTCCCCGATCCGGAGTTCACCCACTTAGGGATCATGGCCGCGTTGCCACGGCTGGAGGGGATGGGGGTTACCGGGTTGACCGCCGCGGCCACTCGGGATGAGGTGCAGGCGGTCCTCGGGCCGGCCCAGGAGTCGGGTGGCGGTATCCAGGACCGTGCGCTGGGGTACATCAAGCCGTGGGTCAAGTACCACCGCCCGGAAGGTCAGATCCGGTTCGAGTTCGGTCGGCAAGGGGTGATCGAAGCGGTCACGTTCATGCCCACGGGCTGGCGGCCCGGCACGTAGCCCGGCAGAGATTGCTTGCGAAGGAAATGCACAAAGTCCCGCAAAGTGCAGTTGGGGGTCAGCCGGGTGAATTAAAACGAAATAGGAGGGTCCGCCACCCCAACTACTATCGATCTACACGGGCAACGCTCTCGTGTCACTGGGGGCTAGGCGCTGCTGGATCTGGTCCTCCGTGGATGACTCCAATGCCGGTAGCCTCGCCCGCCATGTTGATTCTTCCAGCACCTCCGGAGTGTTCGAGCCGTTGGGCACCAGCACGTAAAACTGGACGGACTGCGCTCGGAAGTTCTCGCCCGACACCTGCACTTTGACACGGAACAGGTCGGGCAGATAGAAGCCCTCCGAATATCGATTGACCGGAGGGTTGCTGGCGATCTTGAGGCTCGACGGTGTCATCGGCTGGTTCGGCGGCAGGACGTAGACCACATCCAGCCATACAGGGACACCCGGCAGCAAGTCCATGCCGTGCGCCTCCCCGTTGTAACTCCAGCTCAACCGCAGGAAGTCGTGGTATTTGGTAGGCCCGAATTCTCCCCTTGCTGGGTCCCACTTCTCCAGTCCGGCCAAGTAGCCGATGCAGCCGCGGGCCGTTTCCGGTGCGCCGAATCCACCTGCCTTATTCGTCACCTTCGCCCTGACGAAGATCGCTTCCCGGCCGGTGGAGCTTGACGACATGCCGTTGGAGTAGGTTTTTATGAGGATGGTTTCGGAGACATGCCCCTCGCCGTTGCCAACTTCGATGACGACCCGGGGACGTTTCCACCTCTCGTTCACTCTCTTCCAAGTCCATGCCAGGCTCGCTGTCAGTACCGCGCCACAACCGGTAAGCAGAGCCCCGACGATCTGGTCCGCGTAATTAGCAAGCATCGCCGCCCCTGGGCAGAGACCTGACCTTTTGTACCCCCAAGGGTTATTCGCCGACAGAACGGGCTGCTCTTAGATGCACGGAATTCTGCACAGAAACGGGTGAAAAACATGCCGATTTGTGCCATTCGTGCGAACGGTGCTCTGCCGCAAGTTGTTGAAAAATTACAAACTTAGGGAAATGGCGCGTCTGCTCGTCGCTCTGCTCGTAGATCGGCACCGGGGAGTCGGGTCGGACGCGGAGCCGCATGGCTGGGACTCGGCGACATGGTGTATCGGTTAACCGATACAGTAGTCACAGCTCAGGCCGCGAGTCAAGACGGAACCGGTGGGATGACGCACGTTCGAGGCTACGGCCGCCGTCTGCAGGTGGCAGCGGTCACACGAGATGGGGGTTCGTCTACCACCGCCGGCAGAGTGCAGGAGCGGTCTGCCCGGCGTCGGCGTCGTCACGGCGGAACTCGGCCGCCGCCGCGGAGACGGGAAAGGGCTTGGAGAACACGGGGCGACCGCTCAGGGACAGGAGATCGTCCTCGCAGTACGGGGCCGGATCACCGGTCATGAAGTAGGCCCGGACGCCCGGGTCGATGGCCTGCAAGGCGGACAACACCGTCGGCCCGTCCAGCCCGGGCATCTGCACGTCGAGCAGGACCGTGACGTCTCGGCCGTGCTGGGTCAATTCGTGATACAACTCGATAGCATCCCGGCCGTTGTCCGCGGTCCGGACCTCGAACCCGTGAACCCGCAGTGCGGCGGACACCACCTTGCGGACGACCTCGGTGTCGTCAACCACCAAGACGACCGAGCGGTCAGCGACCGGGAACGACATGGGTGAACCGCACATGTGTTCTTCTCACAAAAAAATATGTCAGGTCAGGCGGGACCGCTCGGTGCCGGCCCAGGCCGCCGCCGAGTGGCCGCCGCACCGCCCGATCAGACCGGCGGCGGGGACGCTTCCTCCCCCGCCGCCGGTCGCATCTGGTGACTCGACTCCGACTCCTCGCCCGCAGTGGGGCCGTCTTCCCCGCTCGCGACACGGCTCGTCGCTTCAGGGGTCGCTCAGCGAATCCCCCGAAACCGGTCGGTTCGGGCATTCCGCCGGTCTGGTTGCGATCGGGACGTGAGCAGGTTACCGGATCGACCGGGGTTCCGCAGTCAGGGGGGCCGGGGCACGGGGCGTAGGGGAATCCCTGACACCGAATGCCGAGACGCGCCCGATCGTTCAATGACTGCGGGACGGTAGTATAACGGCCTACGAAAGCTCGTCCGAAAGAGGGGCGGTGATGGCGACGGCGGACGCGGAACCCGGCTCGGGGTCTCGGAGGGGCGAGTGGTTCCGCACCATCTTCGAACACGCGGCCACCGGGATCGCCATCACCAACCTGGACGGGACGTACGAGAAGTGTAACCCCGCCTACTGCGCGCTGCTCGGGTACACCGAGGACGACCTGCGTCGGATCGAGTTCCAGGGGTTGGTACACCCGGCGGACCGGGCAGCGAACCTGGCCGAGATTCGCCGGCTTCTCGCCGGTGAGGTGCCGCACTTCGAGATCGAGAACCGGTACGTCCACGAGAGCGGTCGGCCGGTCTGGGTCCGGAAGTGGGTGTCGCTCCTGCCGAACGAGGCGGGGAGGCCGGCCCACTTGCTGGCCCTGGTCACCGACGTGACCGAGCGGCGGCGGACCGAGGAGGCGGTGCGGACAGCGAGCGGCGGTGGCGGTGGCCGAGGGCGCTTGCCCCAGTTGGTGTGGACCTGTTCGGCCGGCAGCCCGGTGGAAGCCTCGAGCACCAGTGGTCGCCTGGCGGCAGGGCCGAGGCCGAGCAGCTCGGGTACGGCTGGCCGGACCAGGTGCACCCCGGGCGAGCCGGGACCGGCTCGGTGCGGTGTGGGGCGAGGCGGTCGCCGCGGGGGACGCCGTTCGACGTCGAGTTCCGCATCCGCCGGGCCGACGGCCGCCGCCGGTGGTTCAAGACCCGCGCGTGCCGGTCCGCGGCCCGACGAAGACGGGTGGCCCGGTGAGTTCGAGATCGAACACGGACATCGAGGATCTCAAACGGGCCACGGACGAGCTCCGGGGGTGAGGGCGGCTGCGGGCGATCCTGGACACCGCCGCGAGACTGCGATCTGACCGTCAGCAGGGAGGGCGCTACATCCGGTCGGTCAACCCGGCCGCGGAGCAGATGACCCCGGCTACGCCGTGGCCGAGATGATCGGCCAGAACGTGGCCGTGCTGATGCCTCCCCTACCTGGAGGCGCGAAGCCGGTATCTCGCGGCGTACCAGCAGACCGGGGTCACCCGCGTGATCGGCGGGCGGGAGGACAAGGCCCGGCGGAAGGACGGCACGGTCTTCCAGGTCGAGCTGGCGGTGGGCGAGACCACCGTGTCGCTGTTCACCGGCATCCTGCGACCTGACCCGCCGCAGGAGCTGGAGCGGGAGGTGGTGGAACTCGTCTCCCAGGAGCAGCTCCGCATCGGCCAGGATCTGCACGACTCGGTCGCCCAGGAACTGACCGCCCTGAACCTGCTGGCCGGGCGGCCACGGAGGTGCTTCGACCGACCCGGCCGGCGGGGTGAAGGAAGCTGGTCGAGAGGATGGCCGACGGGTTGCGGCGGAGCCAAGAAACAGCTACGGGCCGTCCTCCGCGGGCTGGTCCCGGTGGCGGTCGACGCCGGCGGGCTGATGGCCGCCCTGTTGACCTGGCCGACCGCACCGACCGGGAGGCCGGCGTCGCCTACGGCTTCGACTGCCCGGAGCCGATCTCCCCTGGCGGACAACGTCGTCGCGACCCAGGTGGCCTGATCGCCCAGGAGGCGGTCCACCGCGCAATCAAGCACGCCCGCCCGCGGACCGTTCGCATCACCCTGGCGTCGAACGGTCATCGTCCTCAGGTGCGGGACGACGGGGTCGGCATGCCGGCCCAGGCGGCCCAGACCCAGAGCCTCGGCCTGCGGATCATGCGGAACCGGGCGGCGATCATCGAGGCGACGCTGACGGTCGGGCCGGCCGAGCCGGCCGAGCAGCGATCACCCTGACTGTCGAGGACAAGGATGCGCCCACCACGGGAGCGGGGCGATGACACAGGTGCTCATCGTCGATGACCACCCGGCCGTCGAAGGCTTGGCCCTGCGGATCGGCCGGCAGTCCAACCTGGAGGTCTGCGGTGAGGCCGCCGACGTGGGCGAGAACGCTTCGGCTCCTCGCCGACACCCGCCCGACGTCGCGGTCGTCGACCTCACCCTCCGGTCCGGCGACGGGCTGGACCTGATCAGCGGATGAAGGGCCGGGACGCCCGCGTCAACATCCTGGTCTGGTCGATGCACCCCGAGTCGCTGGCCGCCGAGCCAGGCCCTCCACGCCGGCGCGGCTCGAAATCCTCGGCAAGGACCAGGCCACGAAGAACTTACATCGTCGAGGCCATCCGGCGTGCAGGACAGCAAGGTCTGGTTGAGCAAGTGGCCGGCGGACATCACCAGGCCGTCAGCGAGACCCGAGGCCGGCGGCCGGCTCGCGTGGAGGCGCTCGCCGACCGCGAGCTGGAAGTGGCTGCGCCTGATCGGCGGGGACCGGACGGCGGAGATATCGCCGGTTACACCTGAGCGTCAAGACGGTCGAGACCTACCGCGACCGCATCCGCCAGAAGTTGGGCCTGACCGACAGGACCAGGCTGGCCCGGTACACCCACCCAGTGGGTGCTGGAGAACAGCAGAAGGCGTGACGCCCTGGGCGGGTCAGGTCGACGACCACCTCGGTATTGTCGCATCTGGCGGAGCCGCGAATTGTGGACCGACGAGTTCTCGGCGGTGGCGAGTTGACCTTTCGGCAACCGGGCGTTAAATACCCAGTAGCCCCGATTCCAGGACCGCCGTGATGTCGTCCGTTGCCTGAACACCCGGATCGTGAACACCGCGGCGCGAGGTACGCGTCGTCGTAGTCGCTGGTCCGCTTCGGGGCGGCGGTTCCTGGCTCAAGTTACGCCGCCCCGGAGCCGTCGCTCCGGGGTGCACTGTTGCCCCGACTTCACTCCACCGGGAGAGCCGATGTCGCGCGTGGCCGATGTACGACACCCACCCTCCGGGACGGCAGCCAGGGGAAGGCGTCAGCTTCTCCCTGCCGACAAGAAGCTGCTGCTCACCCGCAAGCGCTGGACGGCCGCCGGCGTCGACTTCATCGAGGGCGGCTACTTCGCTCTCGAACCCAGGAACTTCAGTACTTCCAGGCGGTCGGGAGATCCGCTGAAGCACGCGAAGGTGGTCGCCTTCGGCATTACGACGAGGAGAGGAACGCCGCCCCGGAGGCCGGCACCGCCGAAGCCTGCTGGACGCCCACACCACCCACGTCCACCATCGTCGGCAAGACGTGGGACTCGCACCGTGACCGGGGTGCTCCAGGGCGACGCTCGACGAGAACCGGCGGATGATCGCCGACTCGGTGGCATACTGCCGCGGCCAGGGGCGAGGTGTTCTACGACGCCGAGCACTTCTTCGACAGCTATCAGGCCAACCCGGGGTACGCCCTGCACACGCTCAAGGCCGCCGGAGGAGGCCCAGGGCGGCGTGCGTCATCCTGTGCGACACCAACGGCGGGACGATGCCGGAGCGGGGTAGCGGGTGGTCGCCGGTGTCCGGCACCTGCGGTGCGACGTCGGCATCCACTGCCACCCAACGGCTACGACCTGGCGGTGGCGAACACCCTGGCCGCCACGTCCGGGCCGGGAGGCCGCCCAGGTGCAGGGGACGATGAACGGCATCGGCGAGCAGGTGCGGGAACGTCGATCTGGTGGGCAATGGTGGCCAGCTCTCAGCCTGAGTACGACCGACGGTGCTGTTCCCGGACAGCCTCCGCCGAGCTGACCGAGGCCAGCAGTTACGTGTACGAGCTGGCCAACATGAACTTTCCGCCCCGGCCAGCCGTTCGTCGAGACCGGCACGTTCGCCCACAAGGGCGGGATGCACACCCACGCCGTCGCCATGAACCCGGCCACCTACGAACACATCGACCCGGCCGCCGTCGGGAACGAGCGCCGCATCCTGGTCAACGGCCTGTCGGCCAGAGTACCATCGTCTCGAAGACGGCCAGTGCGCCCACCAGCCCTGACAAGGCGGTGATGGCGAAGATCCTCGGCCGGGTGCAAGACCTGGAGTACGGGGGTACGAGTTCGAAGACGGCAGGCGTCGGTTAATCTTGGTGAAGAAGGCGGCCGGCACCTACCAGCCGTGGTTCGAGCGGCTGGCGTACCGGAGTGAACATCGAGCAGGGGGCGGACGGCACCCCGATCACCGGGCGACGGGTAAAGAAACTCGGGTCGGCGGGTCGGTCGAACACGGTCAACCCGAGGGGGACGGCCCGGTGAACGCCCTGGACGGGGCGATGCGGAAGGCACTGGCCGCGTACTTCCCCCGGCTGGATGAGTTGCAGTTGGTCGATTACAAGGTGCGGGTGGTGAACTCGAAGGCGGGGACGGCGGCCCGGGTTCGCGTGGTGATCGAGAGCCGGGACCACAAGGACGTGTGGGGCACGGTCGGGGTGAGCGAGAACATCGTCGAGGCGTCGTGGTTAGCCCTGTCGGACGCCATCGAATACAAACTGTTCAAGGACGAGGAGGGCTAGTTGAAACCCCGGTGACGTTGGCAGGGCGGGGTTCGACCCCAGCAGCCCCCTTCCCTCTGAGGGAAGGGGGAGCAAAGGCCGCGCGTCTGAATGTGGGTGCCGGATTTAGACGGGGCAACGAAAGTCGAACCTAACCCCGGCCCCTTCCTCAGAGGAAGGGGAGAGTACACACTCCCGCCGGGAGAGGACGAAGGTTCTGTCGGTGCAGGCAGCCCAACTTGCTCCCCCTTCCCTCTGAGGAAGGGGGTGGCCGAAGAGGATTGGGTTTCGGCCGCTCATCCGCCTGGCCCGAATCGAACCGCCAGCCCGGACCCCGGCCAACACATCCCCCTTCCCTCTGAGGAAGGGGGCCGGGGGGTTAGGTCGAACCCCACCTCGCCGGCCTCGCCGAGGACACCAGAACAGGACGACGAGGAAGGAAGTAACCCGATGCCGACCGAACTGCCGGCGTACGGCCAAGGAAGCGCCCAGGAGAAGTGGCTGCGGCTCTGGGAGGACCGCGGGTACTTCCAGCTTCGGCAAACCGGACCCGGGCCGCAAGCCGTACACCATCGTTATCCCGCCGCCGAACGTGACGGGCGCTGCATGGGGCACGCCCTCAACAACACGCTGCAAGACGTGTTGATCCGCTGGCGCGGCGGATGCAGGAGTTCAACGCCCTGTGGATGCCCGGCACGAGCCGCCGCGTGCCACGTCGGTGGTCGAGAAGCGGGTGTTCGCCGAGGAGAAGAAGACCCGCCACGACCTCGGCCGGGAGGAGCTGGTTGGGCAGATCTGGGCATGAAGGACAAGTACGAGAAGCGCATCCTCGGCCAGCTCCGCGAGCTGGGGGCGTCGTGCGACTGGGCGCGGACCCGGTTCACCCTCGACCCGGTCTGCGCGAAGGCGGTGCGGGAGACAGCTAACCCGCATGTTCCGGGACGGGTACATCTGCGGCAAGCGGCTGGTGAACGGGACGCCGCGCTGCAGACAACGTGGCCGACGACGAGACGTACACCGAGGACACCAGGGCGGGTTCTGGACGTTCCAGAGTACGAGGTGGTCGGCCAGCCAGGGACGTTCGTCTCGTTCAGCACCACCCGCCCGGAGACGATGCTCGGCGACACCGCCCTGTGCGTCCACCCGGACGACGAGCGGTACAAGCCGCTCATCGGGCAGAAGGTGCGGCAGCCGCTGGTGAACCAGGACATCCCGATCATCGCCGACGGCCTGCTCGCCGACCCGTCGCTCGGCACCGGCTGCTGTCGGTGAGCGCCACGGCCCACGACCCGAACGACTACGCCTGCTGGCAGCGGCACTACGAGATCGCCGTCCATCAACATCCTCAACCCGGACGGCACGATCAACGCCGCCGGCGGCAAGTACGGGGTCGGATCGGTACAAGGTCCGCGAAGCGATCGTCACGGACATGGAGGCGCTCGGGCTGTACGAGGGCCGCGAAGACCGGGTGATCCCGCTCAAGTACAGCGACCGGTCGAAGACGCCGATCGAGCCGTACCTGTCGGACCAGTGGTTCGTGAAGATGGCCGACCGGGACGACGGCAAGCCGGGCTTGGCCCAGCTGGCGATGGACGCCGTGTCCAGCGGCCGGGTGAGGTTCTTCCCCGAGCGGTACGCCAACACTTACCTCGACTGGCTCGGCGAGAAGCGGGACTGGTGCATCAGCCGGCAGTTGTGGTGGGGGCACCAGATTCCGGTTTGGTCCAAGACGGAGAAAGCACACAAAATGTTCGGGGAAGGCGCAGCACTTCTCAGCGAATTGATCAAGGTTTCCGCCGAGGAAGGGCTTCCGGAGATCGCACAGCTCGCTCAACAGACAAAGCAACGCATCTACGACAGTTCTCGGAAAGAGCTTAAGCAGGTCGTCTTGGCGCACCTTGACAAGAACTACAAGAAAGAGTGGCTCGACTACGTCGAACTCGACTACCTTCTTCATGATTCGGGAGAGATCACCTTCCTTTTCTGTTTACGGCAGGACATTCCAGAGCTGATCGAGTTGCTGACGAGCAAAGGGTACACCCGCGACCCGGACGTACTCGACACCTGGTTCAGCAGCGCCCTGTGGCCTCACTCGACGCTCGGCTGGCCGGAGCCGACGCCGGAGGTGGCGTACTACTACCCGACCAGCACCCTCGTCACCAGCCGGGACATCATCACCCTCTGGGTCGCCCGGATGGTGCTGACCGGGTTGTTCAACCTGAACGAGGTGCCGTTCCGCCACGTCTACATCCACCCGAAGATTCTCGACGGGTTCGGCGAGACGATGAGCAAGGGCAAGGGAAACGGCGTCGACCCGCTGGACATCATCGACCTGTACGGCACCGACGCCCTGCGGTTCGGGATCGTGAACATCGCCACCGAGACGCAGGACAGCCGGATGCCGGTGACGAATGTCTGCCCGCACTGCGGGGCGGCGGTGCCGGTCAAGCAGGAGCACATGTACGGGCGGACCAAGAAGCTGGCCTGCCCGCAGTGCAAGAAGCCGTTCCGCCCCGGCGGCCCGTGGCCGAGCGACGACCCGGAGCTGCCGACCGCCAAGCAGGGGTCGGACCGGTTCGAGATCGGCCGCAACTTCGCTAACAAGCTGTGGAACGCCGCCCGGTTCCTCCAGATGAACCTCGACGGCTACACCCCCGGCCCGGTGTCGCTCGCCGACCTGCCGACCGAGGACCGGTGGATCGTCTCCCGGCTGGCCACCACCGCGACGGCGGTGACGGCCGCCCTGGAAGACTACAAGTTCGCGGACGTGGCGAAGCTCTTGTACGAGTTCACCTGGAGCGAGTTCTGCGACTGGTACATCGAGATGAGCAAGGGTCGCCTCGCTGACCCGGCCGCCCGACCGCTCGCCCAGCGGGTGCTGGTCGGGGTGCTGCACGGCATTCTTCGGCTCGTGCATCCGGTCATGCCGTTCGTGGCCGAGTCGCTCTGGCAGGGCTCAACGAATCCGCCCCGAGCGCGGGCTGCCGACCCTGCCAAGGGTGAGGAGAGCGTCTGCATAGCCGAGTGGCCGACATACCCGGCCGAGTGGGTGAGTGCGGACGTGGAAGCCCGATTCGCCCGGATGCAGGACCTGGTGCGGGGGGTGCGGGAGGTCCGCAACCGCTACCAGGTGGACCCGAAGACCAAGCTCGACGTGACGGTGAAGTGCGGCGAGGCGGTGGCCAGCGACTTCCGGTCGTTGGGGCCGTTCATCGGGCATTTGGCGGGCGTAGGGGTGTTCACCGCTTCGCCGGACACGAGCAAGCCGAAGCAGGCCGGGACGGTCGTCCGCCCGGACTTCGAGGCCTACGTGTCGCTGGCCGGGCTGATCGACCCGGCGGCCGAGGCGAAGCGGACCGAAAAGCAGATTGCCGACATTCGCAAGCAGTTGGCTGGGATGACGGCCAAGCTCGGCAACGAGAGCTACGTAAAGAATGCGCCGGCCGAAGTAGTGCAAGAGACGCGGGCGAAGGTCGCCGAGTTGGAGGCGCAGGTGCGGGCGCTGGAGGGGAACTTGAAAGAGTTGCAAGAGGGGTAGTCGCGGGGGAAAGCCCACGGATGATCATCCGTGGGCTTTCCGGGACGCTCACTCTGGTAGAACCACTTCAGGTTTGAGGCGGAAGCACGGGTCTTGCGAAGCAAGCCCGATCAGTGTGACTCGATCCGGACCGAATACAGCAACCCACCGCTGATCGGGCAGCAACGCCCCCGGTCGAGGCGGTCGTTGGATCAGTTGCCCCTGTCGGAATCGTTTCACATCGTCTTCGTTTAAGTCGTCTCGCGTCATCCCCTGCACCGCCGTCGCCATCGGCAACAGCTTCATCCGCGCCTCCTCCGGCGTCGCGTCCAACCCGACCCCCTGCTCCGCCGTGAACGGCCCGACCCGCGTCCGTCGAAGGGTCTGCACCAACCCGCCGACGCCGAGCCGCGTTCCCACGTCCCGAGCTAGCGAGCGGATGTACGTCCCCTTGCCGCAATCGACCTCCACGTCCGCGAACGGCCACTCGTAAGCCTGCAAGCGGATTGCGTCCACCCGCACCGGTCGGGCGGCCAGCGGCACCGCATCGCCGCGGCGGGCCAACTCGTGTGCTCGCCGGCCGTTCACCTTGAGCGCCGAATACGCCGGCGGCAATTGCTCGATGGTCCCGACGAAGCCGGCCAGCGCCGCCCGCACCTGCTCCTCGGTCGGCGGTGTCACCCCTGCTGCCTCAGTCACCGCCCCATCGGCATCGTCGGTGTCGCTGGTCGCCCCGAGACGGAACCGCGACGTGTACGACTTGCCCATCCCCTGCACGATGTCCGCGAGCCGGGTGGCCGCCCCGACACATAGCACCAACACACCGGTCGCCAGCGGGTCGAGGGTGCCGGTGTGGCCGACCTTCGTGCCACGGGGGAACCACCGCTGTACCCGGTTCACCACGTCCCGCGAGGTCATCCCGCCCGGCTTGTCGATCACCAGAAACCCGTTCACTCGTCACCCCAACGGAGAAAGCGGCTTGCCGGGCGTATGGCTCAGTCGGTATCCGTGACCGCATGACCCGCCCGCCCACCTGCGTGATTTACAACCCGGCCGCTGGCCGCGGGAGGGCCGCCCGGCGGTTCACCGCACTAAGAAGGGATTACGCCGGCGTTGCCGAGTTTCGACCCACCGAACGGCCGGGCCACGCGATTGAACTCGCCTACGCAGCCGCGCGGCGTGGGTTCGAGAGAGTGGTCGCGTTCGGCGGTGATGGAACAGTCCACGAAGTGGCGAACGGCATCCTGGCGTCCGGTCTGACGGATGTAGTGTTCGCCACCTGGCCTGGCGGGTCGATGAACGACTACGCATTCAGCACCGGCCTCAAGGGCTGGTGGGTCGGTCAGCCAGCCGTCCCGCCGCAAACCGTCCAGGCGGATGTACTTCGGATCTGGGACGGCAGGCGGGAACGGTTCGCGGTGAACGGTTTCGGGTTCGGCTTTAACGGAGCAGTTACGGTCGAATCGCGAAAGATCCGGAGACTTCGGGGACATTTACTCTACGCAACTGCGTTCCTACGGGCGGCATGGTGGAAGTACGCCACCCCGCTTGTCACTGTCAACATCGACGGACAAGAGATCGTCGATCAGACACTGGCGTTCTCGGTCAGTGTCGGACAGCGAGAAGGCGGTTTTCGGCTGTTTCCGAATGCGCGGTTGGATGACGGGTGGGCAGACATCCTGTTCGTCGGTGCCGTAAAACGATGGGAGCTAGCTCGTTACCTTCCAGGGTTGTTGGCCGGCCGCTTGCCGGTGGGGCACCCGCACCTGCGTACCGGCGTCTGTCGCGCGGCAAGGGTTATGTCCGAGACGCCGCTGTGTGCGCATGCGGACGGCGAACTGATCTGCACCCCCGAAGATGCGGTTCACGAGCTGAGCGTCGAACTCTGTCCGGGCAGGCTTCGGGTGGAAGTGTGCCCGACGTCCCGGCCGGTGATCGGCGGTTGACCGGAACGTCGGGGCGAGCGGAGCTAGTTCTGCGGGATCTCGACCCGGCACCAGCCCAGATCCAGGAAGGTGGCCTTGTTGGTGTCGTTGGTGAAATACTTGGGGTGGAGCGAGTACACGACGAACCGGCCGTGCTTCTCGTCTTGAACCAGCCCGGCGGTCCGCAGGACGCCGAGGTGGTGGGAGACGTTGACGATCTCAACGTTCAGCAGCTTGGCCAGTTCGGTCACGTTCTTCGACCCGGTCCGCAGGCTGTCGATGATGCGGATCCGGTTCGGCTCGGCGATCGCTTGCAGCAGTTCGGCACACTGCTTGGCCTGCTTGGGGTCAGTCATTTGAGTTGTCCCGCTCCGGGCTACAGGTAGGAAGGAGGGAATAGGGTAACGACCGCCGGCCAAGCCGACTGAGCTACCGAACCCCCGCTGCGCCGACACGATACGTGTCCGGCGAGTGGTTCAATTGTCATTTCTATATCGTGTTACCCGCCACTACAAGCCCTTTTTATCGGCTCGATTCACCGTCTTCCCACCGCCGTCAGGCTTATGACGGTTTCGCCGTCCGCACGGCACGACTACTCGGCGACTCGCATCCGGCCGCAGCCGGTGGCCCCGCAGGGCGGTCCGTCCCCCCTGCAATTGGTGGGAAACTGGACCGGACTTGTAGGCTGTGCCGGGACACCGAACCCCCGTGCCACGTCTTCCCCGCCGCAGGCCGGGCACTCCGCCGTCGGGCTTGCGGTCGGGCGGGTGAACAGGGCGTCGAACGACGCGCCGCACGAGTTACAGACGAACGGGTAAAGCGGCATCTCATGCCCTCTAGGTCTTTAGACGGTGCAGGCAGGGGTGGGGATGTCAGCGACCGCGGCGGTTTTTGAACACCTCGCTCGCCCGCATCAGGATGGCCCGCTCGTCGGCAGACAGGTTGTCCCGGCCTTCCCGGGCTACCTTTTCCAACACCCGGTCGAGTTGGGCTTCGAGCTGCTCGTCGAGAGGGGCGGTGCGGACGGTCGGCGGCGGCGGGGCCGTCTGGATGCCGACCCCGGCAGGCTCATCCTCCACCCGGCGGGGTTCGGTGTACAGTCGCACGTTTGACGGACGGCGACGGCCCCTGACCACGGACCCCGCCCGGGGCATCCAGTCCGTCAGCCGTATCCGGGTGCGGAAATACACGAAGGCGAACCCGGCCGCGATCAAATGTGGCACCGGTCCGCGGGCGCCGCCGGACAGGCCGATCACCGACAGCCCGACCAGGATGGCCGCCAGCAGCCAGACGGGCATCGGGATGATGAACATCACCAGCACCTGGCGGTGCGGGTAGTGGCACGCGTACAACACCAGCACGCCGCTCAGCACGCCGGCCGCGCCGTAGTAGAACCGCACCGGGTCGGCACCGATCCCCCAGCCGACGACCTTGCCGGCCGCGATCAACAGACCGGTGGCCAGGTAGAACCCGAGGAATTCGCGGGTGCCGTACAGGTCTTCGAGGCCGGTGCCGAACCAGTACAGGAACAGCATGCCGAGGGCGACCGCGAGCAGGTCGCCCGGGGCGTGAACGAAGTGACACGTCACGAGCCGCCACAACTCGCCGCCGGCAACCCCCTCGGCGGTCAGCGCCGTCGCCGGCAGGATGGGGTCCATCCCGACCCCCACCCCGCCCGGCCCGGCCGGCGCGGAGAAGAGCTGGGCCAGCCAGACGACGACCGTGACGGCGATGATCCCCCAGGTCGCCCGGTGGCCGCTCATCGCCGCCCACCAGTGCCCGGACTCGTCGCGGTAGTACTCGCGGTCGTGAATACCCATAAACGGCAGCCTCGCCGGCGGCCCTCGGCGACCGCCGGTGCCAGTCTACCAGCGGCCGACGGGGTTGGGAACCGACCCGCCGGCACATCTTGCCGGGCCGCCCCTGTCGGGCCGAGCGGACTCTTCCCGAAATCCGCATCGGCTCCCACATCTGGGCAAACCGCCCGACCGGGTCATCCCTTCTAACACGTGGGCTGTCAGCGGGTTCGACCGCGACACCGGACGCCGCCCCGCCCCGGTTATTGGCTACGGGGTGTTCGTGCGGTACAACTACGGGGCGGACGAGCGGGCCGGTGACGGCCTCAGACCGCTCCGGCGATACCTGCCGCGGACAGAGGCAGGGGGCACCAGAGGATCGCGGACATGGCGCGACGGAGCGCCGCCCCGACGACGAACGGTCGGGGGGTGGGAACGGGCGGGCGGCGGTCCGACCGGTTCCTGGCGGGGCTGAAGGCGGCCGAGCGCGTCGTGTTCGTGTCCCACGTGTACCCGGACCCGGACAGCATCGGCAGCATGCTGGGCCTGGCCCACCTGACCGAGACGGCCCTCGGCATACCCACGATTTGCACCCGGGACGGGCCGATCAGTCGGGCCGAGAACCGGGCGCTGGTCGACGTCCTGCACGTGGACCTGACCCCGGTCGAACAGGTCGAGTGGCGGCCCGGCGACGCGGTGGTGATGGTGGACAGCCAGCCGAAGACCGGCCGCCACACCCTGGCCGACGGGGTGCCGATCCAGGCGGTGATCGACCACCACGAAACCCCCGGCGAGCTGTCCGGCGTCCCGTTCGTCGACGTCCGCCCGCAGCTCGGGGCGACGTGTACCCTGGTCACCCGTTACCTGATCGAACACGAGGCGACGATCCCGGAGAAGGTGGCGACCGCGCTGCTGTACGGGATCGAGACGGAAGTGACCGGGTTCCCCCGGGAGGCCAGTCCGGCGGACGACGACGCCCTGCACCACCTGTACCCGCTGGCCGACAAAGACCTGCTCGCCCAGATCCGCAACGCCCGGCTGCCGCACTGCCACTTCGAGTGCCTGTTGCAGGCGCTGCAAAGCTCGTTCATCTACGACCGGCTGGTGGTCAGTTGGGTGAACCCCCTGCCCCAGCCGGAGCAGGCGGCCGAGGTGGCCGAGTTCATGATCCGGTTCGAGGAGGTGGACTGGGCGGTGTGCGGCGGGGTCCACGACGGGAAACTGATCCTGTCCGCCCGGGCGGCCAAGCCGAACGCGAAGGCCGGGGAGGTGTTGCGGAAGGTGGTGGGCGACCTCGGCCGGGCCGGCGGGCACGACCGGCGGGCCGGCGGGTGCGTGCCGCTCGCCAGTTCCTCCCCGTCGGCCGTCGAGGACTTGCAGGCCGAGCTGCGGCGGCGGCTGCTCAAGGCGCTGCGGATCGACGACGTCCGCGGTCAACGGCTGGTCCCGCTCCGGGACATGCTGCAGAACCTCCAGGCCTGACCCGAGGGCCGGATGTCCACCACCCAGTCGCCGATCCGGCCGCCGCGGCTGCGATCGGCACTTCTCGCCACGTCCCTGCTGCTGAACGTCACCTTGGTGGTCGCCGCCGGGGTGTACCTCGCCCTCGACCTCACCTCCACCGACGGCAAGCTGACCGAGAACCATTACCTGGGTGATCGGGCCGCGGCCGACAAGGTGGCCGTCGTTCGAATCGCCGGGATGCTCATCGAAGGCGGCACCGGGTACGCCAAACGCCAGATCGACCAGGCGGCCAAAGACCCGGCGGTCAAAGCGGTCGTCGTCCGGATCGACAGCCCGGGCGGGACGATCTCGGCGAGCGACGACCTACACCGGGAGCTGACCCACCTGCGGGACGGCACCAACCCGCGGTTCGCGGGCACCGGGCCGAAGCCGCTCGCCGCCTCGATGGGCGCCGTCGCCGCGTCCGGCGGGTATTACATCGCCATGCCGGCCAAGACGGTGTACGCCGAGCCGACCACCATCACCGGCTCGATCGGGGTGTTCGTCGCCCTGCCGAACGTGGCTGAGCTGGCAAACAAGAACGGCGTCCGGGTGGAACTCATCAAGGCCGGCGACATCAAGGCGAGCGGCTCGTTCTTCCACGCCATGTCTCCCGCCGAACGGCAGCCGTGGCAGGATCTGGTCGATCACGCCTACGACCGCTTTTTGGACGTGGTAGCGGCCGGCCGGCCGGGGCTGACCAAAGAGCGTCTGGTCGGCGAGAGAACCCCGCGCAGCGTGACCGTGTACGACGACAAAGGGATGCCGGTGAACGGGCCGGACGGGAAACCCAAAACGGTGTCCGTCTCCCGCTACCGGGCGGACGGCGGCGGGTACACCCCGCCTGAGGCGAAACGGCTCGGCCTGATCGACGACCTCGCCGACTTGCCGACCGTCGTTCGACGAACGGCCGAAGCCGCCGGACTGACCCGCTACCGGGCGGTGACGTATGAACGGCCCAGGAGCTGGGCCGAGACGGTATTCGGCCTCAGCATCAGCCAGCCGACCGGGACCGGCGACCTACTCATGACCGCCATGACCCCGCGGTTGTGGTACCTCAGCCCGCACTTCGAACTGTCCGGTAATGCCTCTGTGAGTCGCTTCCCGTCACAGTGAACCAGCTCCGCTGCTCGGACAGTTGGGTCAGCCCGGCCTGGGCTACCCAGACCTAACCATTTACTGGCCAGCAGCTTACGAAATCTACGGTTCCAAAAGTACCACTGCAGGTTGTTTGGGAAAGCTCGTACCGACTCGTTGGGATGCTGGCGCCATTTTCGCAAACGGACGCCCGCCTGTTCCGTCTAAACCGATGCGGCACGGCCGTTTAAGACTCCATAATGCAGGCATGCCGTGTAAAAGATCGGCATGGGTGCGGAATATGCAGATAGCAGGTTTGGGGTTCCGGTGCCTCCGACCCTAATACTGGAGCGATGAAAAAAGGACGGCCGGGGTTCATTTTCTCAAGATTCGGCTTGTCGCTGAACCCGTCCCGGCCGACGTACCCTCTAGCGTGAAAGGGAGGCCCTCCGGCACCGGCCGCACGGCTTGCCCCTGAAAGGTGGTGGATCGTGGCACGACGCGAAGCACTGATGCGGATGACAAAGTCGCTACTGACCCGCCGGGGCGAACTCCGCAAACGGCTCGGGGTCGAGTTGGACGGCCTCGGTATCAAAACCCCATCCGCGTCCGGGGATAGCGCGGACGCCGCCTTCGACAGCACCGGCGAGGAGCTGGCCGGGCAACTGGCCCAACTGGAGGCCCGCGAGCTGGCCCAGATCGAGCTGGCCCTGCGGCGGATCAAGCAAGGGCAGTACGGGGTCTGCGACGGGTGCGGCGCCAAAATCCCGGTCGCCCGGCTCAACGCCCTGCCGTACAGCACGCTCTGTGTGAAGTGCCAGCAGGAGTCCGAGCGGGACTCGTCCTGGCTCGGCGACCGGATGGCCGCCGCCGACTGGGACAAGGTCCGCGACCACGGGGCCGACGACCGGGAGGTCAGCCTGGCCGACCTGGAGATCGACTTGAGTAAATAATCGGGTCACACGCTCGGTCCCAAGCCCGCAGGCGCCCCCGCCTGCGGGCTTTGTGTTTTGTGCGGCGGGGTTCTGAGGTCACTCGGGCGTACTCGCCCGGTCGGTCTGGCACATTTGCACCGACCGGGGGAATAATGGGGCGTCCGTCGCCCACCCCGACCCGGTCCCGCCATGACCCGACGCCTCCTCTGGCCCGCGCTCGTCCTCGTCGGCTCGTTCGGCGGCGGGCTAGTCGGACACGCCTGGTTGGAACCACGCGCCGTGGCGGTCGCGCAGTCCGGTTCCTCGTTACCGCCGCCCCCGGCAGCAACGGACCGTCCGACGCTCGGCCCGGACCGGTTCGGCGAGGTGATCCGTCAGGTGGCGCCGGCGGTCGTGTCCATCGACGCGGTGAAGTCGGCGCCGGCGACCGCGGTCGCCGGAAAGAACCGCTCGAACGAGGAGTCCGGGTCCGGGGTGATCGTCCGCCTCCAGGGCCGGGGGTTCTACGCCATCACCAACAACCACGTGGTCGGCGGTGCCCGCAAGGAGCAGATCACGGTGACGTTGGCCGACGGCCGCATCCTCGTGCCGGACGGGGTATGGGCCGACCCGGCCTCGGACGTGGCCGTCCTCCGGCTGTCCGGGGACAACCTGCCGTCCGCCGACCTCGGGGACAGCGACCGGGTGCAGATCGGCCAGTGGGTGCTGGCCTTCGGCAGCCCATATGGGCTGAACCAGACGGTGACACACGGCATCATCTCCGCCCGCGACCGCGGGCAGATCATGCTCGGCGACACCATCCGGATCAAGGAGTTCCTGCAGACGGACGCGGCCATCAACCCCGGGTCGAGCGGCGGCCCGCTGGCGGATATGACCGGGGCGGTGATCGGCATCAACACCGCGATCGCGTCGAACACCGGCGGGAACACGGGGGTGTCGTTCAGCATCCCGGCCAACCTCGTCAAGCGGATCGCCCGGGAACTGCTGGAGAAAGGGTACGTCAGCCGCGGCTATCTGGGGCTGCAGCTCGCCCCGACGTTGGAGCCGGCGGCGGCCCTGCGGCTCGGGCTGAACCGGGCTTGGGGGGCACTGGTCGAGACGGTGTACGCGGGCGGGCCGGCGGCGGCCGGGGGCGTAATGGCCGGGGACGTGATCCTGAAGCTGGATGCGGTCGAAATCCGGGACGAGAACCACCTCATCAACCTGATCGGGGCACTCCCCGGCGGCCAGCGGGTTCGGCTCACCGTGTGGCGGAACCGGCAAGCCCGGGTGGCGGAGGTGGTCGTGCGGGACTGGTACGAGGCGGTCGGCCGCGGGCGGTAAACCCGCCCGCGGGCCGGCAAGTTCTCAATCGTCGTCCTGCGGCCGGGACCGCATGTACAGCATCATCCCGATCAGCCCGAGCAGCAGCACGCCCATACCGACCATCACCCAGGTTTGGCCGAGGAAGTCCATGGGTCTCGTCCTTTCAGCAGTGGGGATCTGAACGAGTCGGATGCGGAAGATCGCGGGTTGCGGCCGGGCCGTCCGGCCGTTCCGTCGCGCCTGTTCTACGGCCGTTTCCGAACCCGTGCAAGCCTGCCGGCGGAAAAAACTGCCCGCCTTAATAAACCGCCCGCAGTCCACTCTTACTGCCCTAAACGGGTGAACGAGCTGAACTTTCTGCTACTCTAACCAGAGCGATTCTGGTAGACTGTTTCGCTGGTTTTCATGCCCTCCCCTATCACCTCCTCTCCCGGAGCTGTGACACTCGATGGACGGCAGAGCGTTGACCGCGAGCGGGGCGTTGCTTTACACGGACGTCGTCGGCAAGGACGCGTGCGGCATCGGCGGGGTCGCCGCCAAAGACGGGAAGCCGTCCGCCGAGGTGGTGCGGAAAACGCTCGCCGCCCTGAAAGCGATGGAGCACCGGGGCGGGGTCTGCGCGGACGCCGGGGACGGGGCCGGGCTGGTCTGCCAGATCCCGCAGGGGTTCTTCCGGGCCGAGGCCCAGCGGCTGAAACTTGACGGCGCCCGCGACCTGCGGCCGGAGCACACCCTGGCCGTCGGCGTGCTGTTCATCCTGGAGCCGGACGGCCGCCGGGCGGACGACTGCCGCACCCTGGTGCGGAAGGCGCTGGCCGGCGGGCCGGTGCAGTTGCTCGGGTTCCGCCCGGTCCCGACCAACGACGACGTGCTGCCGCCGACCGCCCGGCAGACCCGGCCCTTGGCCATCGAGCAGGTCATCCTCCGTGTGAACGGGGACGTGGCCGAGGCCGAGCGGTGGCTGTACCGCCGGCGGCTGGAGTTGCGGCACCAGTTCCGCGAGGCCGGACTGGACAGCTACGTGGTCAGCCTGTCGGCCCGGCTCATCGGGTACAAGGGGCTGCTCACCAGCCCGCAGTTCGCCGACTTCTACCCGGACCTGTCGGACCCCGGGTTCGAGACCGGGATCGCCACCTTCCACCGCCGGTACAGCACCAACACGTTCCCGAACTGGACGCTCGCCCAGCCGTTCCGGGTGCTCTGCCACAACGGGGAGATCAACACCGTCCGCACCAACCGGAACGCCGTCCAGGCGTTCTCCCGCGGGCTGACCCCGCCGCTGCCCGGCGGCGACCTGCTCACCCCGCGGATGAGCGACTCGGCCAGCCTGGACGAGTGGGTCGAGTACCTGGTGCTGGAGAAGGGCTGGAGCCTGCCACGGGCGATGCGGCTGTCCGTCCCGCCGGTGTGGGACACCGAGGCCGACCTGTGGGGCCAGGACGCGGTCGACCTGTTCACCTACTGCCGGCGGACGTTCGGCAGCCTGTGTGCGTGGGACGGCCCGGCCGGGCTGATGGCCACCGACGGCCGCACCCTGGTCGGCCAGGTGGACCGGATGGGACTGCGGCCGGTCCGCTGGTGCCAGGACCAGCGGGGCTGGCTGTACGTCGGCAGCGAGTCCGGGGTGTTCGGCCTGGACCCGACCACCATCGTCGCCAGCGGCCAGCTCCAGCCGGGGCAGATGATCGCCGTGGACACCGCCACCGGCGAGCGGCTGGACAGCCATGACGTTATGAAGCGGGTCGTGGCCGAAGCCGAAGCCGAACTCGGCGACCTGCACGAGCTGAACCGCCGGCAGATCGTGCTCACCGAGGGGTTCGACTTCACGCGCCAGACGGAGGACATCGTCGGGGCGATGCTCGACGAGCAGGGGTGGACGCTGGAAGTCCTCCTGCAAGCGGCCGGATGGGACTTCGAGCGGGCCAACTTCGTCAAGGACATGGCGAAGCTGAGCAAGGAGCCGCTGTCAAGCATGGGCCACGACCGGGTGCTGACCGTGTTCAGCCAGCACCACCCGACCCTGTTCAAGTACTGCCAGCAGACGTTCGCGGAAGTGACCAACCCGCCGATCGACCCGTACCGCGAGGGCGGGGCGATGTCGCTGGCCACGTACCTGGGCAAAGCCCAGCCGCTGCAGCCGGCCGGCGAAGGGGAGCTGCCGGTCAAGCAGATGGAGCTGTCCTCCCCGATCATCAGCGACGCGGTGATCGAGGAGATCCGGCAGAACGAGTTGCTCGGGTTCAAGCTGCTGGACGCCACCTTCCGCCTGGGCGGCGGGGCGGACGCCCTCCGCACCGCCCTGGAAGCCCTACGGGCCGAGGCGGAGAAGGCGGTCCACGCCGGGTTTCACGTCCTGTGCGTCAGCGACAAGGAGGCGTGCCGCACTGGCATCGACCCGATCCCGTCGCTGCTGGCGCTCGGGGCGGTCCACAACTACCTCTGCCAGCAGGGGCTGCGGGACAAGTGCAGCCTGGTCGTCCAGGCCGGGGACATCCAGGAGGGGCACGACATCGCCGTCCTGGTGGCGTTCGGGGCGGACGCCGTCCACCCGTACCTGATGCTCCGGCTGGTCAAGGACGGGCTGACCTGGAAGCACGCCGAGTCCAAGCAGGAGATCCGGCTGGAGCCGCACGAGGCGTTGAAGAACGTGTTCAACGCCCTGGAGGACTCCCTCCTCAAGATCATCTCCAAGATGGGCATCACCACCATCGAGGGGTATCGCGGGGCGATGCTGTTCGAGGCGGTCGGGTTCGGCCCGGAGCTGATGGAGTACCTGGGCGACTTCCCCAGCCGGGTCGGCGGGATCGGCCTGCAAGACCTCGTCGACGACGCCAGGTGGCGGGTGGAGCGGGCCGAGGAGATGGCCAGCAAGTCCAGCCCGCTCGGCCGCAACCGGGACTACATGGCGTTCAACGCCAAGGTCCGGATGGCCCTCCGCGACGCCGTGAAGGAGGCCCACCCGGAGCCGGAGATGGGCGGCGGCGAGGTGGCGTACACCGCCCCGCCCGAGGAGCACGACCCGAACGCCCTACAGCGGGTCGAGGTGAAGTTCGGCAAGTTCAGCAAGATGGTGGCCGAGCGACCGCCGACCGTCCTCCGCGACCTGTTCACGGTGCAGCCCGGCGGCCCGGCCGTGTCGGTCGGCGAGGTGCAGCCGGCGCCGGACATCATCCGCCACCACTTCCGCGGGGCGGCGATGAGCCACGGGGCGCTGACCGGCGCCTCCCACATGACCATCGCCGCGGCGGTGAACGAGCTGGACTCGCTGAGCAACGGCGGCGAAGGCGGCGAGGCCCGGTGGCGGAACGACATCCCGCCGAAGGCGTGGGGCGAGTTCTGGGACAAGGTGCGGAAGCAGCGGGAGGACCACCCGGAGGTCTACACCCTCGGCGGCGACCTCCGCAAGAGCCGGTTCCGCAGCCGCATCCGCCAGGTCGCGTCCGGCCGGTTCGGCGTGGACGCCGAGTACATCGTCAACGCGGATGAAGTGTCGATCAAGATGGCCCAGGGGGCGAAGCCCGGGGAGGGCGGCCAGCTCATGGGCAAGAAGGTGACGGCGGAGATCGCCGAGATCCGCTTCGGCAAGCCGGGGACGGACCTGATCTCCCCGCCGCCCCACCACGACATCTATTCCATTGAGGATTTGGCCCAGCTCATCTACGACCTGAAGGCCGCCAAGCCGGGGATGCCGGTGTCGGTCAAGCTGGTGGCGGTGGAGAACATCGGCACGATCGCCGTTGGGGTGGCCAAGGCCGGGGCGGACATCATCGAGATCGACGGGATCGACGGCGGCACCGGGGCGGCGATGGTGTCGTCCAAGGAGCACGCCGGGCTGCCGAGCGAGATGGGACTCGCGGAAGCACACCAGGCGCTGGTGGTGAACGGCATCCGCAAGCGGGTCAGGCTGCGGGTGGCCGGCGGCATCAAGAACGGGCAGGACGTGGTCAAGTACGCCCTGTTCGGGGCGGACGAGTTCAGCTTCGGCCAGGGGCTGATGGTGTCCGTCGGGTGCATCGTCTGCAAGAGCTGCCACATTCCGAACTGCCCGACCGGGATCACCGGCAGCCCGGAGATCTTCAAGGGGCACCCGGAGCACACCAAGGCGTACTGGCTTGCGGTTGCCGACGAGGTGCGGGCGGTTCTGGCGAAGATGGGCTTCCGGCACATCGCGGAGGTGGTCGGCCGCAGCGACCTGCTCGCCCGGCGGGCCGACCTGACCGGCCGGCCGGCCAAGGTGGACGTGTCCAGGTTCATCCGCCCGGACATGGCCGTCAGCCGGCTGGACGCCCACTTCCCGACGCTGGACGGGTCGCTCGGCGTCTGCTCGCCGGGCGGGCCGCCGCTCAACCAGCGGGTACTGGAAGCCTCCGCCGACGCCATCGACGCCGGCCAGGCGGCATCCCTGCTGTTCAAGATCCGGAACAGCGACCGGTCGGTCGGCGCGACGGTGGCCGGGCGGATCGCCCAACTGTACGGCCGGGAGGGGATGCCGAACAACAAGACCGTCCAGGTGCGGTTCGACGGCGAGGCCGGCCAGAGTTTTGGGGCGTGGTGCGTGAACGGCCTGGACCTGTGCCTGAACGGGTTCGCCCAGGACGGGGTGGCCAAGGGGATCAGCGGCGGGACGGTGGTCGTCACCCTGGACTACACCGCGTCCGAGTACGGCGGCGAGCTGCAGAGCGTTGCCGGGAACAACGTCGGGTACGGGGCGACCGGCGGCTTCGTGTACGTCGGCGGCCGGGCCGGGCACCGGCTGGGCATCCGCAACAGCGGGGCGACGATCGTCGCCGAGGCGGCCGGCAAGTACGCCTGCGAGTACATGACCCGCGGCCGCGTGCTGATCCTCGGGCCGATCGAGAACGAGATCGGGTCGGGGATGACCGGCGGCGAGTTGTTCGTGTTCGACCCGAAGAACGAGGTGCCGGCCAAGCTGCACAGCAAGAGCGTGGTCGTGATCGACGCGAGCTACGTGGACTTCGAGTGGATCCACCCGCTGATCATGAAGTACCACGCCCGGACCGGCAGCCGGCAGGCGGACTACATCCTGAAGAACTGGGCGGACGTTCGCCGCGGCCGGCGGTTGCGGAAGGTGCTGCCTCTGGCCGTCGCCCGGGCGATGGAGGAGTACCGGACCGCCGGGACGAACGCGGGCTAGAGCGGTTTGCAGTTGGTTGTAGCGCGGTCGGGGCGGATCGGGTATGACGGAGCCAATCCCGGAGGGTTGGCCATGCGGGCGTACTCGGCGGACTTGCGGTCGCGGGTGCTGGCGGCGGTTCAGGGTGGGCAGTCGCCGCCGGCGGTGGCCGAGCGGTTCGGGGTGAGCGCGTCGTGGGTGCGGCGGGTCCGCCAGCGGCACCGGGACGGCGGGGAGACGAGCCCGCGGCGGCGGGGGCACCGGCGGCAAGCACTGGCGGCCGACGGGGACCGCATCCGGCAGGCCATCGCCGCCGACCCGGACGCCACCCTGGCCGAGTTGAAGGCCCGGCTCGACCTGGCGGTCAGCCTGGCCACCCTCTGGCGGGCCATCGCCCGGCTCGGGCTGACGCTCAAAAAAAGTCGGTCCGCGCGGCCGAGCAGGACCGCCCGGACGTAGCCGCCGCCCGCGCCGCCTGGCGGACCGCCCAGACCGCCCTCGACCCGGAGCGGCTGGTGTTCGTGGACGAGACGTGGGCGAGCACGGCCATGAGCCGGCGGATGGCCCGCGGGCGGAGGGGCGAGCGGGTGGTGTGCCCGGCCCCCCACTCGCACTGGAAGACGACCACCTTCGTGGCCGCCCTGCGGAGCGACCGGCTGACCGCCCCGATGGTGATCGACGGGGCCATGACCGGCGACCACTTCGTCGCCTACGTGCGGCAGGTGCTGGTGCCCACCCTGCGGGCGGGGGACGTGGTGGTGTGGGACAACCTGGCCTGCCACAGGCGGGCGGAGGCGCGGGCGGCGGTGGCGGCGGTCGGGGCGGAGGTGCGGTTCCTGCCCGCCTACTCACCCGACCTGAACCCGATCGAGAACGCGTTCAGCAAGCTGAAGGCGATGCTGCGGGCAGCGGAGGAGCGCGCCATCGACGGGCTGTGGGCGCTCCTCGGCCGATCACTCGACGCCTTCTCCGCCGACGAGTGCCGGAACTACTTCCGGCACGCCGGGTACGACGCTACAACCAACTGCAAACCGCTCTAATTACTAGCCGCACGATTTATGACCGACCGGCACGATTAAAACCAAATCGGTTTTGGATTTGATCGTGCCGGTTCGGTCTTAAATCGTGCGGCTAGAACGGTTCGCCTTCGCCACCTTCTCGGCCATCAGCCCGACGATCCGCTCCAGGCACTCGAAGTACTCGGTCCCGGTCAGCGACCGCACCTGGGCCAGAAGTGCCCGCCGTCGCTCGATCAAATCGACACAGTGCTCCACCCCAAGCCGCTCCAGCGGGCCGCCGGGGTTCTGCATGTCCAACAGCTCGACCGCCTCGTCCGGCCGGAGTTCGGTCGTCCGGTCCCGGTTCCGCTCCAGCCAACTGACCAGTTCGGGCAACGTGGCCTGGGCTTCCAGAAGCTTGAGCGCCTCCTCGTCGGCGGCCGCCTTGCCGTGCATCCGCGGCAACAGCTTCTCGACCGGCAGCGTCCGCAGCTCGTTGACGGTCAGCCCGAGCGCCTCGGCACACTGGCTGACGGTGGCGTTCCGCAGCCGGCGGGAGGGGCCGCCCAACAGGATTTGCCGGACCGTGTGCCGGTTCAGGTTGGAGATGCGTGCGAAGTCTTCCTGGTTCCACCCCTTCTCTTCGACCAGCTTGGTGATCTTGTAGGCCAGGTCACCGGTCGCCGCCGCCGCCCCCGTGCTCATGGTCCCCCCACAGTCCCTGCGAGTCGCGTTCCCGGTCCGCCCGGGTGGAATCGTACCGCATGCCGGACGAGGCGGTAGTGGCAAGCTGGGTAAAACGAGCCACCCGCCCGGGGCGTCGGGCGGGTGACACGGGACGGTCGCTTCGAGGCCACCTGTGGGATCAGAACCGGCCGCCGGACGCGAGCGGGGAACCGGGCAGGCCGATCGACACCGGGTTCTTGGCCGGGGCCGCGCCTTCCTTGCCCGGGACCGGCATCTGGGCCGGCGGCGCGGCCGGGGCCGTCGGGGCCGGAGTGCCGGGGACCGGCGGCAGGGCGCACCCGCCGAGCAGCGGCGACGACCCGCAGCAGGCCGAGCCGATCCCGCTGCCGCACAGGGTGTCACACGCCCCGTCGTTGTGATGCTTGCCGGCGAACTTGGCCTTCAGCCTGCCGAACAGCCCCGGCTTCGAGTCGTGGCACGGGTCGCAGGCGGCGGTGGTGAACCCGACCGACACCGGCTTGGACGGCAGGCACTCGTCGCACTTGCCGCTGAACTTGTTCTTCAGCCGGGTGAACAGCCCCGGCTTGCCGTACGGGCACGGGTCGCCGGCCCCGCCGCAGATGCCGGTGGCGCAGCTGCCGGACCCGCACCCGCCGCACCCGAGCACCGGGGCGGAGACGAGCGGGGCGGCCGGCGCCGGGGCGGCGGCCGCCGGCGGGGTGTCCGCCCCGGCCACCAGGGAACTCATCAGTAGGAACGCAGCGTTCACGGGTCACAACCTCCCACGCAGTCGGGTGCAGATATGGTCTGTGGTCGAAGCCGCGGGCGTCCGCCGGACCGGTTCGACCGGCCACTTCGGCACCGTTCCTCCCCCCGCGGGACCGTCCGCTGGCGACCGCGAGCCGGGTCCGAAGCTAGTCGCACTCATCGACCGCCCCGGACCGGTGGACTGAACCCGCTTGCGCGCTTTCTTCCCGAGTTCGCCCGACTCCGGGGCTGTCATGCCGGTCGGCCTCGCCCTGCCAATCACGCCGGTCCGGGCTGTTTCGCGGAACGCACCGGCCGGGGCGACCGTGACGCCGCCGAGGCCGCCGACAGTTGGGGTTGCGGACCCTGTGCCAGCCCGGCTTAATGGTGAACGTTACCACTGAACGTCCGTCTGCCGGGGTGACGAGTGCCGCCTGCCCGCAAGGCCTGGAAGCTGTCCCCGTTCGACCCGTCCGGGGCAAAACGGCTGGCCGCCACCGCCAACATCTCCCCGGTCGTCGCCCAACTCCTGCTGAACCGCGGTATCGCCGACCCGGCCGCGGCCCGGCTGTTCCTGGAAGCCCCGCTCGCCGCCCTCCACCCGCCGGCGAGTCTGCCGGGGGTAACGGCGGCGGCCGAGCAGATCCTGTCGGCCGCTGGGGCAGGGGTGAAAGTCTGCGTCTACGGCGACTACGACGTGGACGGCACGACCGGCGTCGCCATCCTCCTTGGCACCCTCCGCAAGCTCGGGATCGACGCCGGGTACTACGTGCCGAACCGCATGGACGAAGGGTACGGGCTGAACGCGGAGGCGATCCGGACACTCGCCGCGTCCGGGGTCGGGCTGATCATCACGGTCGATTGCGGCATCGCCAGCGTCGCCGAGGCCGAGGAGGCCCGACGGCTCGGCGTGCGGCTGATCGTCACCGACCACCACGAGTTCGCCGACCGGCTACCAGCCGCGGACGCGTTGGTTCACCCGCGGCTGCCCGGCGGGGCGTACCCGTTCGCCGGGCTTTCTGGAGCCGGGGTGGCGCTCAAACTCGCGTGGGCGCTGGCCCAGCGGGCGTGCGGCGGGGAGCGGGTGTCGCCCGAGTTGCGGGAACTCTTGCTCGACGCGGTCGGTCTGGCGGCGCTCGGCACGGTGGCGGACGTGGTGCCCCTGCGGGACGAGAACCGGGCCATCGTCCGGCACGGCCTGCTGCGGCTGGCGAAGCGGCCGCCCGTCGGCGTGAAAGCGCTGATCGAAGCAGCCAAGCTCGGGACCAACGGGTTGAAGGCCGAGGACATCGGCTTCCGCCTCGCCCCGCGGCTGAACGCGGCCGGCCGGCTGGAGTGCGCCCGGCTGGTGGTCGAGCTGCTCACCACGACCAACCCGGTCCGGGCGAAGGAGCTGGCCGAATACCTGGAAGACCTGAACACCCAGCGGCAGACACTCGAACGCCGGACGACCACCCAGGCGAAGGAGTTGGCCGAAGCCGGCGAGTACCACACCGGACCGGCGATCGTGCTCGGCAGCCCCGATTGGCACCCCGGGGTGATCGGCATCGTCGCGTCACGGCTGGTCGAGCACTACGCACGGCCGGTCTTGTTGGTCGCCGAGAAGGAGGGGGATCAGGCGTCCACCGGGTCCGGCCGGTCCGTGGCCGGGTTCCCCTTGCACGAGGCGCTGAAGGCCTGCACGGCCGATTTGGTCGCCCACGGCGGGCACGCGGCGGCGGCCGGGTTCAAGGTGTTGCCGTCCCGGCTGTCACTCCTGCGGGAGCGGTTCGTCGCCTTCGCCGCGTCCGCCTTCGCCGACGGGCCGCCGGCCCCGACCCTGCTCGTCGAAACGGAGGTGCCGCTCTCGGCCCTCACCTTCGGGCTGCTCAACGACCTGGACAAGCTGGAGCCGTATGGGGCGGACAACCCGCGACCGCGGTTCCTGGCCACCGGGCTGACGATCGACGGCCAGCCGCGGCGGATCGGCGGCGGCGAGCGACACCTGACCTTCCGCGTCCGCCAGGGGGGGACGGCCGTCCGGGCGGTGGCGTTCGGGATGGGCGACCGGCTGGAGGAGCTGCTGTCCTCCGACGGGGAGTGTTCGGTCGTGTTCACCCCGAAGCTGAACGAGTGGAACGGCAGCCGGTCGGTGGAGATGGAGGTGATCGACTTCCGGCCGCAAGGTGTCCCCGCCCTGGTTTAATCGGCGGCCGGCGGACGAACCCCGCCGGCCGCTCCGGTCCGTGTCACTGCTTCACGGGCGGCAGCTCGGTCAGCCGCTTCTTGATCGCCTCGCCCTTCTGCTTCCACTCCTTCACCGCCGCCGTCCGCTCGTCTTCGGGGCCGGCGGCGTCGAACTGGCCGAGCCGCCGGTTGCCCGCGTCGTCCGGCCCGAGGTAGCCGCGGAGCGCCTGGTATGCCAGCTCCCGGACCGGCAGCGATTGCGACCCCAGCCCGGCCACCAGCCGGTCGATCGTCTCCGGGTTCCTCAGTCCGGCCATATCCGGCCCCCGCAGCAATTCCAGCACGGTGTCCACGTCCTCGGCCGACTGCTGCCGCTTCTCCGTTAGCACTTGCCGGAACGTGTCCACGTCCGCCGGGACGACGGCCAGGTGGGTCCGCAGTGCCTCCACGGCGAACTGACGGACGTACCGATACTGAGGATCGGTCAGTGCGTCGACGAGCTTGGACAGCTCACCGACGGCCCCGACGGCGAACACACCGACCCGGTTCGAGATCGCGGACTTGAGCGTCGGCTGCTCGTCGGTCCGCTGCTGAAGCATCTCATCCAGCACTGCTCTGACCCGTTGAGGGTCCGTCATCTTCTTGGCCGTTTCGTCGAGCACTTCCAAGGTGAGCTTGGCCTGTTCGGCGTCCGGGTAGTACGGGAATTCGGACGTGTATCGCTCCCGCAGCGGCTGGTCCGCCGGCGGCGTCTTGCGGACGTCCGGCCGTCCGCTCACGCCGTCCCACAGCACCTCGCCCCCTTTGCTGAGTTCGACCGGCTGGCCGCCCCGGGCGGCGACGGCGGCTTTGCCGGCCACCACTGCCAGCCCGGCCCGGACGGTCGGCGGTGCGGGCCGCGGGCCGGGGGTCATCAGCGGGATCACTTCGGCCATCACCTTCGACTTCTCGTCGGCCAGGGTGACGTCCCACACCTCGCCCGCGTCGAACCGCACCCGCACCTTCGCCCCGGCCGGCTGGCGGGTGGACAGGTACACCCGGCCGGCGGTCAGTTGGAAGTCGGCGTGGAACCCGTCGGCCGCCAGGTGCGGGGTCAGGTTGACCTCGTACAGCGGGATCGGGACGAGTTCCGGCGGCAAGTTGCCCCACAGCTCGATCAGCACGCCCGTGTCCAGCCGGACGGCCGGTTTGGACCCCGGCAGGGCGACGAGACGGTCGGCCGACTGCACGACCGGATCCGCCGCCACAACCCGCTCCCAGTCACCACCAGCGGACGTCTTCCGGACCAAGATGGCGTTCGGCTTCTCGGCCTTCCCGATCGGGACGCGATCGGTCTTCGGCGCCGGGGTGCCAGGGACCGCTGGCGGCTCCTTCTTCGGTTCGTCCGGCGTGACCGGCTTCTGGGTCGAGTCGGCTACCGGCGGGGCGGATGGGGCCGCGTCGGTTCCCTTCGCCGTCGGTGTGTCGGAGCCTTTGGTTGGCTGATCTTTACCCGACTTCGGTTCGGCTACCACCGGGGGTGTCGAGGGCGGTGGCGCCTTGAGTAGCGCGACCCCGCCGCCGTCGGCGACGGGCGACGGCTCGGCCCCGGGGAGGGTCATCCAGACGGCGACCGCGAACCCGGCCAACAGGGCGGCGACGGCCGCCAGCCGGCCGAGCCGCAGCGACGGGGCGTCGGCCCGCGAGTACGCGGTCATGCCGAGCAGCAGGGGAGCGTCGGCGTCGTCCGGGTCGGCCGGCCGGTCGTCCTCCCGTGCCCCGCCGACGGGGATGGTGTTCCCCGGCCGCCGGGTCGGGACCGACTCCCGCCCCTTGACCAGCCGGTACATCCGCTGCCGGGCGGTCGGCGGCACCCGCAGCTGTTCGCTCAGCACCAGCGTCAGGATCTGGTGGCAGGCGGCGACCTCGGCCAGGTGGACGTCCGACTCCAGACAAGTCTTCTCGAACTCGTTGAGCGGCTCCCCGTCGAGGGCGTCGCTCAGGTATTCGGCCACCGTGTTCGGGTCGGACGGGCTGCCCTCCCCGCCGGTCGGCGGCGTGGCCAGCCCGCGTCGGCGGGTGACCCGCTTGATCCGGTCGATCAGCTCCCGGGCGGTGGCGTTTTCAGCCACCTTTTGGCCGATCTGCCGGGCCTCCCCGGGGCTGAGGGTGTCGTCCAGGTAGGCGAGTAGAGTCCGCAGGGTCAGTCGCATGTGGCCGCTCCGGTGGGCAGTCATACGTGTTAGTGGCTCGGGCGAACCGCGGTCGTGCAAGATTCCGGGAATTCTGGTAGAGTTCGCTCGACACCCACCCCGCCGCCTTGATCGCCGATGGCCCGAACCCTCTGCCTGCTGTCCCTTTTCCTCGGCTTACCCGCTGCAGGCCGGACAGCCGATCCGGTCGCGGACTTGAAGCTGCCCGCCGGGTTCATTGCCCGCGAGTTCTCCGGCCCTGCCCTCGCCAACGACATTTACGCTCTGCACGTCGATGCCGACGGTCGGGTGGCCGTCTCCGGCCGGGGATACGTCCGCCGGCTCATCGACGCGGACGGCGACGGTCGTGCAAACCGGGCGGTCGAACTCGTGGCCGGGTTGAAGGACGGGCCGATGGGCCTGCTGTGGGAGGGCGATCGACTCTATGTCGTCGCGGACGGCGGGCTGAAGCTGTACCGCGGGGTCACGGGTGAGGCCTCGGCGGCATCAGCGGAAACGGTTCTGCCGATCCGCACCGCCGGCGAACACGACGCACACGCGGTTCGCCGTGGGCCAGACGGTGATTTGTACCTGCTGTGCGGCAACACCGCCGGGGTGTCGAAGGGCACCGTCCGGGGGGACGGGTCGCCGGTCCGCGACCCGGTCGCCGGCGCCCTGCTGCGGATCGCCGGGGACGGGCAAGCGGTCCACATCGTCGCGGACGGGTTCCGTAACCCATACGACTTCGATTTCTCGCTCACCGGCCAGCCGTACACCTTCGATTCGGACAACGAGCGGTGCGTCGGCCTGCCGTGGTACGAGCCGTGCCGCTTCTACCGCGTCGTTCCGGGCGGGAACTACGGATGGCGGAACCCCCAACTCTCGCAGACGTGGCGGAAGCCACCGTACTTCCCGGACGTGGTGGCCCCGTCGGCGACCCTCGGCCGCGGGTCGCCGACGGGCGTGGCCTGCTACCGCCACACCCGGTTCCCCGGGCGGTATCACGGCGGGTTCTTCCTCGCCGACTGGACGTTTGGCAAGGTGTGGTTCGTCCCCGTCACCGCCGACGACCGGGTCGGCAAACCGGAGCCGTTCATTGAGGCCGTCGGCGAGAGCGGGTTCGCTCCGACCGGGCTGGCCGTGCACCCGAAGACGGGGGAGTTGTTCGTCAGCATCGGCGGCCGGGGCACCCGCGGCGCGGTGTACCGCATCGACTTCCCGGCCGGTCCGCCCGACGCGAGGGTGTTGCCGATCCAGGTCCGCCCCCCGACCCGGCCCGGACCGAGTGACACCCCGCTGTCACGGGTCCGACAGGTCCAACTGGCCCACGGCGACCTCACCGCCCCCGAGACCGGAGGGACGGTCTGGGAGGGGTACACGTTCCGCCGGCCGCCACCGCCAGAAGTGGCCCTGCGGACGGCCAATGAACTCCGCGGCCAGTTCCCGAGCGGGAACGCTGACCTGGACCGGGAGTTGAGCCGCACCTTGGCCGCCCTCGCCGACCCGGACCCGCAGACCCTACGATCGGTGATGGCGAAACTGACCGAGACGTCCGACCCCGTTGAGGATGTTCACTACCTGATCTGCCTCGGCCGGCTGCCGGCGCCACGCTCATCCGACGACACCGCCCGGACCGCCGCCGCACTATTGCGGCTGGACGAGAAGTACGAGCGGAGCCGCTTGACCCGCGACCGCCACTGGCCGCTCCGGTTAGCCGAGGTTTTGCAAGCTCTGGCCGCCCGCGATCCGGCACTCTCAGCCGGGATACTCAGGCACCCGGGCTTCGGCCGGGCGGAGCACGTTTGGCTCACCTCGACGCCGGGTATGGACCGCCGCGAAGCCGCCCGCCGGTTCGTGTCCCGCGCATCGGTTGACCCGAATTACCGGTGGTCCCCCGCGTTGGTGGAACTGCTGGCCGCCCTTCCGGACGCGGAAGTCCGACCGCTCCTGCCGAAGCTCTGGGCCGCCGGCGGCCTGGAAGACGCGGCCATGCCGCTCATCGCCCGGAACGCCACACCGGCGCAACGAGAGCGGCTCATCGCCGGGCTGAACTCGGTGCGGCCGGCCACCGTTGCGACCGCCGCGACCAGTCTGAAGCGGCTAGTCGCAGCGAACGACTTGACCGGACTCCCGTCAGCAGTGACCGCCTTGCGTCGGCTGGGTGATGGCAAACCCGAAGCGGCAGCGCGGACCGCGGTCGTCGAACTCCTCCGCGTCTGGACCGGTGAAGCCCTCGGGTCGAACCCTGCGGAATGGGAGGCCTGGCTGCGGTCGTCACACCCCGGCCTGGCGGCCCGGCTCGCCACCCCCGGCTACGACCCGCAGCGGTGGCGGAAACGAGCGGCCGCCATCCCGTGGGACGGCGGGGACGCCGTCACCGGCAAAGCGGTCTTCGCCAAGGCCCAGTGTGCCGCCTGCCACGACGGCAGCGCGGCCGTCGGGCCGTCGCTCGCCGGGGTGGCGAAACGGTTCGGCCGGGACGACCTTCTTGCCGCCGTCCTCGACCCCGACCGGGACGTCTCGCCGCGGTATCGCACGGTCCGGTTCGCCACCGACGACGACCGGACGTTCGACGGCGTCGTGATCTACGAGGCGACCGACGGCGTGATCCTCCAGACCGGCCCGGACACGACCGTCCGGCTAGCCGGCGACCGGATCGTGAGCCGCACCTCTGTGGCCCGGTCGCTCATGCCGGCCGGCCTCCTCGACCCGCTCACCGACCGCCAGATCGCCGACCTGTTCGCCTATCTGAAAGCCCTGGGCGACCGCCCCCCTCCCCCGTGAGTCCGGCCATGTTCCGACTCGGCATGATGGTTACGTTAGCTGTGGTGCCATCCCTAAGTTCGGCGTCCGCAGCCGGGCCGGCGTTCCGCGCCGGGGCGTTCGCCATGGACGTCACCCCGGAGCGGTTCCCGGTGTCGGTCAACGGCGGCTTCACGGACCGGACCGCGACCCGAGCGAACGACCGGCTACACGCCCGCTGCCTGGTGCTCGACGACGGGCGGGTCAAACTGGCCCTGGTCGTCGTGGACAGTTGCATGTTGCCGCGAGAGCTGGTCGCCTCGGCGAAGCGGCTGGCGACAGACACAACCGGAATCCCCACCGACCACATCCTGATCTCGGCCACCCACACCCACACCGCCCCGACGGCGACCGGCGTGTTCCAGAGCGAGCCGGACCCCAGGTACGTCGAGTTCCTGACGCGACGGATCGCCGACGGGATCAAGCGGGCGGCGGACAACCTGGCCCCGGCAGAAGTCGGCTGGGGCGTCTCGCGTGAGCCGGGTGAAGTGTTCAACCGCCGCTGGCGGATGAAGCCGGACGTTCTCAACCGCGACCCGTTCGGCGGCACCTCGGACCGGGTGCGGATGAACCCCGGGCACCAGAACCCCGGGCTGCAAGAGCCGGCCGGGACGACCGACCCGGAGGTGTCGGTGTTGGCCGTCCGCACGCCGGCTGGCCGGCCGTTGGCCCTGTTCGCCAACTACTCGCTACATTACGTCGGCGACCTGCCGCCTCTCTCGGCCGACTACTTCGGGGTGTTCGCCGAACGGGTCGGGCCGCTGGTCGGGGCGACCGACCCCGGGTTCGTCGGCATCCTGTCGAACGGCACCAGCGGGGATGTGAACAACATCGACTACCGCAACCCGCCGCGGAAGTCGCAGCCCGGCGAGCGGTGCCGGGCCGTCGCCGAGGCCGTCGCCCGCTCGGCCGCCGCCGCGTACAAGTCGGCGACATTCCGAGCCGACGCGACCCTCGCCGCCGCCACCGAGGAGTTGGAACTCCACGTGCGGAAGCCGACACCGGCCGACCTGCAGCGGGCGAACGACATACTGTCCAAGGCCGGCAGGCGGGTGTTGCAGTCACCGGAGGAGGTGTACGCACGGGAGACGGTGCTGCTCGACAAGTACCCGGACACCGTCCGGCTCAAACTGCAAGCGCTGCGGGTCGGCGGGCTGGGGATCGCGGCCGTCCCGTGCGAGGTGTTCACACAGATCGGGCTGGACATCAAGGCCCGGTCGCCGATCAAGCCGACGTTCACGGTGTCGCTGGCGAACGGGTACAACGGCTACCTGCCGACGCCGGCCCAGCACGCCCTTGGCGGGTACGAGACGTGGCGGGCGAGATCGAGCTACCTGGAGGTCGAAGCGTCGGACAAGATCGTGCCGGTGGTGGTGCGGCTTTTGGACCGGGTCAAGCCGGAGAAGTCACTACCCGATCAGAACCACCCGTAGATCGGTCACGTTGGTCCCGGTGCCGCCGGTGCGAATCAGCCCGCCGACGGCGTCCAAGAACGGGTAGCTGTCGTGCCGCCGGAGGTGATCGGCCGGGTCCAATCCCATGGCGATCGCATCGTTCATTGTTCCGCTCGTAACCACCGCCCCGGCGGCGTCGGTCGGGCCGTCCTCGCCGTCGGTGCCGCCGCTTAGCACACACGCCTCGGCCAGGTCCGCCCCGAGCTTGACCGCCGCGGCCAACGCGAACTCCTGGTTTCGGCCGCCCTTCCCCGGGTTCGGCCCGAGTGTCACCGTCGTCTCCCCTCCGACCAGCACGCACGCCGGCGGTCGGAGCGGCTGTCCGTCGTGCCGGACGGACCGAACGACCCCGGCGATAACCCCCGCGACTTCCGTCGTCTCCCCCTCGATGTACGACCCCATGTTGAGCACCGCGTACCCCTGGCGCTCGGCCTCGGCCGCCGCGACCCGGAGTGCGGTCGCGTTGTTCCCGACGACCCGGTTGTGGACCTTAGTCGGCAGACGTTTCGGTGTCTCCGGCAGATCGCCGTCACGACCCCGCCGCAAGTGCCGCACGACGGCTGCGGGCGCGAGGCCATCCAGGTCGTACTTCTCCAGCACGCCCAGTGCGTCGGTGAAGGTGGTCGGGTCCGGGGCGGTCGGCCCGGAGGCGATCACGTCGAGCGGGTCGCCGATCACATCCGACAGGATCAGGCTGACCAGCAGCCGGCCGCGGAACGCCTCGGCCAGCCGCCCGCCCTTCACCCGCGACAGGTGCTTTCGGACGGCGTTCATCTCGCTGATGGTCGCCCCGCTCGCGTGCAGCAGTTTCGTCACTGCCTGCTTGTCTTCGAGCGTCACCCCGGCAGCCGGGGCCGGCAGCAGGGCCGACCCGCCGCCGGACAGCAAACAGATGGCCACGTCGTCCGGACCTGCCGACTGTAGCAGGCTCAACATCCGCTCGATCCCCACCACCCCGGCGGCGGCCGGGTGGTTGCTGCCGGCCGGCCGGGCCGGGTGAAGCTCGATCCGCCGCAGGTCGGCGGTGACACCTTCCGGGACGTTGAGCAAACCGACGACGCGGTCGAGGTGTTCGGTGAGTGCGGCTTCCAGCCCGGCCGCCATCCCGGCCCCGGCCTTCCCGCCCCCGACGACGATGATCCGGGGCGCGCGAGTGAGCGCGGTCTGCCAGTCGTCGGGAAATGCTGAGATCGCGCCCGCGACGAGCGACTCCGGTCGGACGGCCCCGACGCCGGCCGCCCACACGGCCAGCGCGTCCGCTCGCAGCTCGGCCTCAGACTTGACGGGGTGGTACGACATGCCGGCCCCGGGTCAGGCGAGCACTTCCTTGATCACCCGGCCGTGGATGTCGGTCAGGCGGAAGTCCCGGCCGGCGTACCGGTAGGTGAGCTTCTCGTGGTCGAACCCGAGCAGGTGGAGCATGGTCGCGTGCAGGTCGTGCACATGGACCCGGTTCTCCACCGCCTTGAACCCGAACTCGTCCGTCGCCCCGACGACGTTGCCGCCCTTCACGCCACCGCCGGCCAGCCAGACGCTGAACCCCCAGTGGTTGTGGTCCCGGCCGTTCAGCTTGCCCTGGTTACTCCCCGGGGTCGGCAACTCGACCACCGGCGTGCGGCCGAACTCCCCGCCCCAGAGGACGAGCGTCTCCTCGAACAGCCCGAGCCGCTTCAGGTCGCTGAGCAGGGCGGCGATCGGCCGGTCCACCTGGTTGGCCAGCCGGCGGTGGCTGGCCTCCAGGTCGTCGTGGCTGTCCCACGGCTGGACCGGGGCGTGTGACACCTGGACGAACCGCACCCCTCGCTCGACCAGCCGGCGGGCGATCAGCAGGCTGCGGGCCTGGGCGCCCGGCCCGTAAGCGGCCAGCGTCTCCTTCGACTCCTTGCTCACGTCGAACGCGTCGGTCGCCTCCGTCTGCATCCGGTAGGCCAGCTCGAACGACTGGATGCGGGCGTCCAGCAGGGCGTCCGCCGGCCGCGACTTCTTGTGCCGGCGGTTCAGCTCGGCCAGCAGGTCGAGCTGTTGCCGCTGCTGGGCCTTCGGCACCGCCCGGTTGCGGACGTGCTCAATCAGCTTCTCCACGTCCGTCTGGGCGGTGTCGACGTACGTCCCCTGGTACACCCCGGGCAGGAACCCGGACTGCCAGTTCTGGGACTCCATCAGTGGCATCCCGCCCGGGCAGAGGGCGACGAACCCGGGCAGGTTCTGGTTCTCGGTGCCCAGCCCGTAGGTCAGCCACGACCCCATGCTGGGCCGGACCAGCCGGCTCTCGCCGGTGTTCATCAGCAGGAACGACGGCTCGTGGTTGGGCACGTCCGCGTACATCGACCGGATGACGCAGATGTCGTCGATGTGGGCGGCCGTCCGCTCGAACAGCTCGCTCACCTCGACACCGGACTTGCCGGACTTCTTGAACTTGAACGGCGACGGCAACGCCGCCCCGGTCCGCCGCTCGGTCTTCAGGTTGGTGGTCGGCAGCGGCTTGCCGGCGTACTTGGCCAGCAGCGGCTTCGGGTCGAACGTGTCCACCTGGCTGGGGCCGCCGTTGGCGAAGATGTGGATCACCCGCTTCGCCTTGGCCGGGAAGTGCGGCGCCCGCGGGGCGAGCGGGTTGGCCGGGTCGATGGCCGGCCCGGCGAGCAGCCCGGCCTGGCCGAGCACCTGGGTCAGCCCGAGCATCCCCATGCCGACGCCGCACCGGGTCAGCAGCTCGCGGCGGCTCATCGCACCGTTCATGTCGGATCACCGGGCCGGGGTCAGTCGACGAAGGCGAACTCGTTGCTCAGCAGCAGCACCTGGGCAAGCTGTTCCCACCGGTCGAGCTTGCCCTCGGCCTTCGGGTCCACGCCACGAACGTAGGTGAGGGCGAGTCGGACCTCGTCCGCAGTCGGGTTGCGGCCCAGGACGGCCCGGTACATCCGCCGCACCTTCTCGCCGGCGGTCATCGCCCAGGCCACCTCCGGCCGCGCCGCCACCCCCTCGGCCTGGGCCAGCACGAACGGGCTGTTCATCAGGTACAGCGCCTGCTGCGGGACGGTGGTCACGAACCGCTGAGGGGTGTGCTGTTCCGGGCTGGCGAAGTCGAACACCCGGAACGTGCCGGGCAGGTTCTGCCGGTCCACGCTGGCGTACACGGACCGCCGGCGGGTGAACGGTTCCTTGAACAGATCGACCGACTTGCCGTACACCGTCGCGTCCAAGTTGCCGGCCACGGCCAGCAGGCCGTCCCGCAGCGACTCGAAGTCGAGCCGGCGGCGGGGCATCCGGCCGAGCAGCCGGTTGTCCGGGTCGGCGGCCAACTCCGGTCGGGGGTCGCTCGACTGCTGGTACGCCGCGGACAGCATGATCCGCCGGTGCAGCGTCTTGACGGACCAGCCGTCGGCGACGAACCGGGCGGCCAACCAGTCGAGCAACTCGGGGTGGGTCGGCGGGTCGGTTCGCAGTCCGAAGTCGCTCGGGGAGCGGACCAGCCCCTGGCCGAAGTGGTGCAGCCACACCCGGTTGACGAACACCCGGGCCGTCAGCGGGTTGGCCGGGTCGACGATCGCCTTCGCCAGCTCCAGCCGGCCGCTGCCCTGTGTGAATGGCCGGTCGGTCGGCCGGCGAACGGCGGTCAGGAACTGTCGGGGGACCACCGGGCCACGGTTGTTCGGGTTGCCCCGCAGGAAGATGACCGCATCGGTCGGCTTCGGCTTGTCGACCAGCACCATGCCCCGCGGCGGGGCGTTGCTCGCCTTCGCCTGGAACGCGTCGGCCTCGTTCCGCAGCTTGCGGTACTCCCGCTTCACCACGATCGGCACGAACCGGTCGGCTGTCTTCTCGTCGGTCGGGTTGGTCGGCACGTCCGGCCCGCACAGGGCGGCGGCCAGTCGGTCGGAGGCCGGGACCGGCTTGGAGCCGTCGGCGTAAGCCGCGGCCGACTGCGACAGCACCCGGCCGTACACGGCGGCCACGTCCTCGAAGCTGGTCAGTTTGCGGGCCACCAGCGCGGTCGCGAGCTTCGGCTCGACCCGCACCTTCCGACCGGGACCGAGCACGCGGAACAGCACCCGCGGGGCGTCGGCGGCGAACCGGTCGTCCGGCAGGTCGGCCAGGGCCAGGAACGGGGCGAACACCGGGTCGGCCGCCCGCTTCCGGTCGGCCAGGTACTCCCGCCACCGACCGAGCATGTTCGCATCGAGGGAGTGATCGGCGGCCAACTGGTCGGCCCGGACCGAGTTCATCCGCCGGGACTCGCGGACCGCCTCCAGGTATGCGGCCACCGATTCCTCGGTCCGGAACTTGGCCAGGGCGGTGGCGTACATCTTCCGCTGGAAGGCGACCGCCGCCTCGTGCTTCGCCTTCAGCTCCGCCTCGAACGCGGCCACCTTCGGGGCGTCCGCCTCGACCAGCAGCGGCCCGACCTTCGGCTCGTTACAGCTCGCGAACACCCCGTACAGCGAGTAGTAGTCGGCCATCGGCACCGGGTCGAACTTGTGGTCGTGGCAGCGTGCGCACTGGACGGTCAGCCCCAGCAGCCCGCGGGTGACGACGTCGATCCGGTCGTCAATGATGTCGTGAACGTTATTGCTGAACCGCCGGCCGACGGTCAGGAACCCCATCGCCGCCAGGGGTCGCTTGTCCGCCCCCAGGTCGAGTTGGTCGGCGGCCAGTTGCTCCAGCACGAACCGGTCGAACGGCTTGTCCTCGTTGAACGACTGGATCACGTAGTCGCGGTATGTGTAGGCGTAGGGGTAGGTTCGCTCCTCGGTGAACACGTACCCCTTGCTGTCCGCGTACCGGGCGATGTCAAGCCAGTGCCGGCCCCACCGCTCGCCGTAGTGCGGCGAGGCGAGCAACCGGTCCACCACCCGCTCGAACGCCGTCGGCGACTGGTCCGCGACGAACGCCTCGATCTCGGCGGCAGTCGGCGGCAACCCGACCAGGTCGAAGTACGCCCGGCGGATGAGCGCCCGCTTGTCCGCCCGCGGGGCCAGGGTCAGGTTCTGGGCTTCGAGCTTCGCCAGGATGAAGCGGTCGATCGGGTTCGCCGTCCCCGGGCCGGTCCGGGTGGCCGGAACCTGCGGCTCGCGCACCGGCTTGAACGCCCAGTGGTCGGCGGCGCCGGCCGTCGGCTTTTGCTGGGCCTTTTCGGTCGGGAACGGAGCACCGAGGCGAACCCACTCGGTCAGCGCCCCGACCGCCTCCGCCGGCAGCGGTTTGGTCGGCGGCATCGGGTACTCGCCGGACCGCTTGACGGCAGCGACCAGCTTGCTGTGTTCGGGCTTCCCGGGGGCGATCACCGGCCCCTCGTCGCCGCCTTTGCTCATGCCGGCGGCCGTGTCCAGCCGGAGGCCGGCCATCTGCTTCTTCGGGCCGTGGCAGGAGTAACAGTGTTCGGCGAGGACCGGCCGGACTTTCGTTTCGAAGAACTCCACCGGGTCGGCCGCGAACGCGGTCGAACCGGAAAACAGCCCGAGGACGACGAGCAGAGTTCGGGGCAGCAAGGGACGACCCCTTAAACTTCAGTGATGCAGATACGTTCCGTCGCAGATGCGGCAGGGCCGCGGTGCAGGGAGGCCGTACATATTCTACGACAACAAGCGCCGCCAGTCGAAGCTGTTTTCCGTTCCGTAACACTTTGTACCGCAACGACGGTCCGGCATTTCTGCCGGGCAAGTCCAGCGTGGATGCGGGCAACTCGATGCCTGATAGCTCCATTCGGTCCAACGAACTGATCTGCGACTCAAAACGACCTGGCTGTCGGACCGAATGCCTACTCAACGGGCAACCGATACATCTACCAGTCGGCCAAGAGTGCCGGCTTTAAGATTCCACAAGTTATTGCAGAGAAAGAGTTAATGGTGCCTCATGTCCCCGTTATCCGATGACCTGGATCCGCTGACTGACCTGCCACCGATTGAGCCGGCCGGCCCGACGCGATCCGAAAACCAACAACCGACTGACGTGCCGAGTGCCGTCGGCGACCTGGCAGCCGGTGCGATCGAAGTGACCGGACAGGTGGTCGGCGCGGCGGCCGAAGCCAGTGGAACCCTGGCCGAAGCCGCAGGATCACTGGCCGAAGGGGCGGGCGAAGTCGTCGGGGCCGCGGCCGAGGGCTGCTCCGGGTGTAGCTGTGCGATCGTCGTCGCTCTAGGGTTGGCTCTGTCCGCGGGATCGGCACTCGCCTCCCAGTTGCTCCGGTAGTGGCCCAGTCACCCCCGAAGCCTGAGCGGCTTATCCTAACGTCGGCAACGGCCCGTATCCGACCGTCGTGGTCCGGTCGATCGGGTAGCGGGCTAGGTACTCCCGAACCGTCTCTAGACTGACCGCGTCGAACCGGGCCAACTCCACGTCCACGTCGGAGTATTCGTTCAGGTACAGCCAGGACGCGGCGATCGATCGCATCCGGCCCATCGGCTTCTCGGCCGCCCGCACCACGCGGGAGGCGATCTTGTTCTTCGCCTGAGCCAGTTCCTCGGCCGTGATCCCGTCCCGCTGGACGGCCGCCAGCACCCGCCGAACGATGGCCAGGTTCTCGGCCGTCCCGGCCGGGTCGCAAGAGAAGGACGTGACCGTCACCCCGCACCCCTGGTTGTGGTCGGTGCCGCAGGACGCCGACTCGACCAGTCCCGGGTCGATCAGCTCCCAGTACAGCCGGCTTCCGGTGTCGTCCCCGACGGCGACGGCCAGCGTCGAGGCGGCGTACCGCAGCGGCGACTCGGCCGGCGGCCCGGGGCTGAACACCAGGACGTGCTCCTGGGTGGTGGACTCCTTGGTAAGCGGGTAAACCCCGCCCGGCCCGGCCGCCTCGCCCAGCCGTCGTGGCCCGGGGTCGGCGGCCGGCCAGTGCCCGCACGCCTTCTCGATCAGCCGGAGCAGCCCGTCCCAGTCGAACCGGCCGGCCGCCGTCACCAGGATGTTCGGGGCGGCGTACCGGCGGTCGAAGTACCCCCGCATCTGGTCCCGGGTCAGGGCGGTGACGCTGGCCGTCGACCCGAGGATGGTGTTGCCCAACGGGTGGTCCTGATAATAGATCCGCCGGCCGCGGTCCCACGCCTCGCTGGCCGGCTGGTCCTCGTACATCTTGATCTCTTCCAGGATCACCTGCTTCTCGGTGTCGAAGTCCTCCTGCCGCAGACTTGGGCGAAGGATGTCAGCCAGGATGTCGATTGCGGTCGGCAAGTACTCCGGCAGGACCGACCCGTAGTAGACGGTCAGCTCCTCGCTGGTGTAGGCGTTGTAGTTCGCCCCGATCCGGTCGAAGTCCCGGTTCACGTCCAGGGCGGTCCGCCGGTCGGTCCCCTTGAACAGCATGTGTTCGAGGAAGTGGGAGACGCCGGCCTCGCCTGGCGTCTCGTCCCGGGAGCCGGTGCGGACGAAGAACCCGACGGACGCCGACCGGGCGGTCGGGATCGTCTCGCCGATCACCTGGAGGCCGTTCGGCAGGGTGTGGGTGTGGAAGGGCACTTAACTCTCCTCGTTCCCATGCTCGGCGTGGGAACGAGGGATGACAGGTCAAGTCGGGATCGTCAGCGGCTCCGGGCCGAGCGTCACCACGGTCAGGTCTCGCACCGGGAACCGGTCCAGGTGGGCCAGGATGCCGGCCGGGGTCAGCCCGTCGACGGCCGCTTGCACCTCGTCCACCGGCCGCACCCGGCCGAGGTGGAACCAGTCGCTGGCCATCGACGCGGCCCGGGCGGCGGTCGACTCCTGCTGCATCACCAGGCTGGTCTTGAGCGCCGCCTGCACCCGCTCGACCTCGTCCGGCTCGATCCCGTCCCGCAGCCGCTTGAACTCGGCGACCATCACGTCCAGGGTCTGTTGGGCGCGGTCGGCCCGGGTGCCGGCGTACCCGACCACCGACCCCTGCCCCTTGAGCACCTCGTGGCTGGCGTACACCGAGTAACACAGCCCGCGCTTCTCCCGCACCTCGGTGAACAGCCGGGCGCTCATCCCGCCGGACAGCACCCCGACCGCCCCCCGGGCGGCGTAGTAGTCCGGGTGGTCGAACGGGGCGCTCGGGAAGGCGAGCGCGACCTGCGTCTGCTGCGTGTCCTTCGGGATGTGCCCGGACTTCGGGGCAAATCGTCCGAGCGTCGGCGCCGGGCCGGTGTCGCCGGCCCAGTCGCCGAACAGCCGGCCGACGTGGTCTCTCAGTTGCGGCCAGTCGATAAGCCCGGCGACCGAGATGATCATGCCGCCCGGCTGGAACCGGCGCTCGTAATACCGCCGGAGTGAGTCCGGCGTGACCGCCTTCACCCCGTCCGCGGTGCCGTACCGGTTGCGGTCCAGCGGCGGCGGGTTGTACCGGGCCTTCAGCTCCAGGAGCACCTTCTCCTGCGGGGCGTCTTCCAACCCGAGGATGTCTTGTAGTGCCAGTTCTTGGGCCGCCTCCAGCTCGTCACCGGGTAGGTGCGGGCGGCGGACGATGTCGGCGTAGATGTCCAACACCGCCGGCAGGTTGCGGGCCAGGGTGCCGGCGGACAGGATCAGGTTGTACGGGCCGACGCTCTCGCTCCGGTCCGCCCCGAGGTTGTCGAGCGCCAGGGCCAGTTGCCGGCTGTCCCGGTCGCCGGCCCCGCGGACCAGCATCTCGGTCAGCACCGTCGCCGTGCCGAGCCGGTCGGGCGGGTCGTGGGCGAACCCGGCCGGTACGAGCACGTACACCGTCGCCGACCGGACGTGATCCAGCCGCTCGGCGAGCAGGGTCAGGCCGTTGGGGAAGGTGTGCTGGTGATTCTGTTGGGGGGGCACGTCGGGCGGTGTCCTTCCGGGCTGGCGTCAGAGGCCCATCCCGACCGGGGACGGGGCGTCCGCGGCGACGGGCTTGTAAAACGTCCGGCGGCAGCGGAAGCCGACCCGCCGGTACATGCGGACGGCGTGGTCGTTCCGGGCCGTCACCTCCAGGTACACCCGGGTCAGGCCGGCCGCCCGGAACCCGTGCAACGCCCGGGCCAGAAGGGCTTCCCCCAGCCCCAGGCCGCGATATCCGGGCACGACTCCGAGGTTCTGAACGGCCCCGACCCGGCCGTGGTCGCGGATGCCCTGGACCGTGCCGACTGCCCCGTCCGGGCTGATGACGAGCCAGGTGGCCCCGGCCACGAACCCGTCCCGGTAGCGGATCGCCATCATCAGCTCCCGGCACCCGGCCTCGGACCCCAGGCTCGGGAACACCTGGGTGTCCAGCTCTCCGGCAAAGCTCAGGTGTTTGACCTCGGCGTGCAGGTCGAGCAGGTCGTCGTTCCAGGGCTGAAAGTAGTAGCCGGCCGGCAGCCGCGGCACCGACGGCAGGCGGTCCAGGTCCGCCTCCATCCGATACCGCTTGAAGTAGGTCAGCCGGGGGGTCATCGCAGCTCCGACCGGCCGGTCGTGGTCGAGGGACGGGAGTGATGGTAGCAGCCGACCGACCGTCGGTCAAAGCCCTCACCCGACCGTCGCCCGGCCCACCGCCCAGCCGACCGCCGCCGCTACCAGGAGCGCGATCCCCAGCCCGACAGCCCCGGCCGCTACCACCCAAACCGGGAGCCGAGTGTCCGGCCGTAACCCTTCGACTCTGTCGGATCCCGGTCCAGTGGCCTCGGCGGCCGTCAACTCCAGGCTGTCCGACTCCCCGCCCGATTCAACTGCGGCGTCTCGCAGGGCCAGCCACCGGGCCTCCACCCGCTTCAGCAGGTCGGCCCCGGCGGACCCGTTCGCACTCGGTGCCGGACGGACCGGGTCGGCCCAATGCTGGAGGGCGTAGGCGAACTCGCCGGCCGACTTCGGGCGGTCGGCCGGCCGCTTGCTCATCGCCCAGGCGACCAGCCGGGCGAACTCGGCCGGGATGAGCGGGTTGGCGTCCGTCACCGGGGGCGGGTATTCGGACCGGTGCCGGCGGAACTTCTCCGCCGCCGACCCGCCCGGGAACGGCGGACCGCCGGTGACGGCGTGGTACAACGAGCAGCCGAGGGAGTACACGTCGGCCGCCGGCCCGACCGCCGCTGCGTTCGCCGCCTGCTCCGGGGGCAGGTAGTCGAGCGTGCCGAGGGTGTACCCCTGCCCGCCGAGCACCGCCGGGTCGTCCGGCATCGGCTCCCCCATCCGCAGGGCGAACCCGAAGTCGAGCACCACCCCGCGGCCGGCCGGCGTCACCACGATGTTCGGCGGCTTCAGGTCGCGGTGGACGAACCCGACCTTGTGGGCGGCGTCCATCCCGGACGCGGCGTCGGCGAACACCCGGGCCGCCTGCCCGACCGTCAGCGGGCCGCTCTCAGCCAGGATCTGGCGGACAGTCGAGCCTTCGATGTACTCCATCGCCAGGTACGACACCCCGCCGGCCGTTCCGGACGCGTAGGCCCGGGACAGGTGCGGGTGGGGCGGGAGCGTCGCCCCGATCTGCTGCTCGCGGAGGAACCGGGTCAGGGTCCGCGGCTCCCGCTTGGCCAACCCTGGCGGAAGCACCTTCAGGGCGACCGGGGGGCCGCCCTCCTCCCGGGCCAGGTACACGACCCCGGTGTGGCCGCGGGCGAACGGGTAAAGCAGCCGGTACGGCCCGACGGCCAGCCCGTGCCACTGGCCGCGGAGCAGCTTGTCCGCCTGGAACCGGGTCAACTCGCCCTGCTGACTGAGGAAGTCGATAAACGCGGTCGGGTCTGCCAACGCGGCCGGCGGGGCGGACCGGACCAGCTCGGCCAGACGGTCCCGGGCGATGACCCGACCGCGGAGCATGTCCCGGGTGAGGGCGGTGAGAGCGGGATCGTAGTTTGTCGGGGCGGGCATCGACATTTCCGGATCGAACCGGCGAAACCGGGTCGCACGCGGGCGGGACTACCGAAATAATACCAAACCGGTTAAGCCCTGAGGTCGGCCGGGTCGTGCCGGGCGGAGGATGGTTGCCGTGTCGAAGCACATGGAGCGGGATCTGGAGCGGCTGCGGCGGTCCGTGGTGCAGATGGCCGCCGCCGTCGAGGAAGCCATCTACCAGGCGACCGCCGCCCTCCAGGGCCGCAACGCCGCCCTGGCCCGGGCGGTGGTCGAGGGGGACGCCGAGGTGGACCGGCTGGAGAACGAGGTCCAGGACGAGTGCCTGAAGATCCTCGCCCTCCACCAGCCGGTGGCCGTGGACCTGCGGCGGGTCAGCGCCATTTTGCTCATCTCCACCGACCTGGAGCGGATGGGCGACCTGGCGGTCGGCATCGCCGAGCGGGCGATGAGCCTGCCGCGGGCCAACGTCCCCCCCCTGCCCGACCGGTTCGCCGAGATGACCGTCCGGGTGACGAGCATGGTCCGCCGGGCGCTGGACGCCTACGTCAACCGGGACACGGCCGCCGCCCGCGGGGTCATCCGAACGGACGACGAGGTGGACCAGGACAACGATGCGATCATCGCCGGGCTGATCGCCGACATGAAGACGCACCCGGAGTGGATCGAGACCGGGCTGTCGCTGTTCAGCGCCGTCCGCCACCTGGAGCGGATCGCCGACCACGCCACCAATATCGCTGAGGACGTGATCTACCTGGTCGAAGGGGCGGTCGTCCGACACCACCCGGAAGCGGTCTGACCGGCTCACCCGGTTCGGCTACGGGCGTACTCGTCCAGCGCCGCCCGGCAGGCGGCGACCGCCGCCCGGCTGGTCCGGCTCCGGCCGACGTAGCCGCGATAGCCCCGCCCCTCACCCACCGGGACCGGCTCGGCGAACGACCCGTGGACCTGGTCGCACTTCGCCGCCTGCAGGACCGTCACCGCCGACTCCGCCCGCACCCGGCCGCACGGCAGGATTTCGACCCGCCCGCGGGCCAGTTTGACCACTTCCGCCAGCCGGTCCGACCCGGCGACCGCGGTGTCTGCGCCGCCGCTGGTCAAGACACGCCGGAAGCCGATTTCGGCGAGCGTGTTCAGCGCCTCGGCCGCGTCCCGGCACCGGTCGAAGGCCCGGTGGAAGACGCACGGCACCCCGCCGGCGGCCGTCAGCATGGCCCGGGCGGCGGCCGTGTCCACCGTGGCGTCGGCGGTGAGCGGGCCGAACACGAACCCGTCCGGCTGGTGCGGGCCGAACAGCTCGATGTCCCGGAGCATCACCCGCACCTCGGCGGCCGAGTAGACGAAATCCCCTGTCCGCGGCCGGATCATCACCACGACGGGCAGCCGGCAGGTCGCCCGCACTTCGAGATACGTCCCGATGGTCGGAGTCAACCCGCCGAGGTCGAGGGCGGCGCACAGCTCGATCCGGTCCGCCCCGCCGGCCTCCGCCGCCTGAGCGTCCTCCGAGGATTCGAGCGCCACTTCGATCCGGACGCGGCTAGGCGGCCTCATGGCTTCGCCCCGTTCAGCTCCCGGCTCACCCGCTCGGCCTCGCGGAACACCCGCATCAGGTTCTCGCCGAGAATCTTGCGGACGGCGTCCGGCGTGTACCCGCGGTTCAGAAGCTCCTGCGTGATGTACGGGTAGCAGGACACGTCTTCGAGCTGGGCCGGCACCTTCGTGATGCCGTCGAAGTCCGACCCGAGTCCGACGTGATCGACCCCCGCCAGCTTGACCAGGTGGTCGATGTGGTCGACGACGGTGTGGACCGACCCGGCCGGCGGCTCGTTCTCCTTCATCCAGGCCCGCAGCGCCTCCCGGTACTTTGCCTCCTCCGGGTACTTCGCCCGCAGCTCCCGGCTGACCTCGAACATTCGTCGGCTCATCCGTGCCCCTTCGGGGGTGATGAACCCGCTGAAGAAGTTGACCATCACCACCCCGCCGTTCGCCTTCACCAGCGGCAGCACGTCGTCCGGCACGTTCCGCGGGTGGTCGGCGATGCCGCGGGCCGACGAGTGCGAGTAGATGACCGGGGCTTTCGTCACCTTGAGGGCCGCCCGCATCGTGTCCGGGGAGACATGCGACAGGTCCACCAGCATGCCGAGGGCGTTCATCTCCCGGACCACGTCCTCACCGAACGGGGACAGCCCGTTCGCCTTCGGCTTGTCCGTGCAGGAGTCGGCCCAGTCCAGCGACTCGGAGTGGGTCAGGGTCATGTACCGCACCCCGAGCTTGTACAGCATCCGCAGGACGCCGAGCGAGTTGTCGATCGAGTGCCCGCCCTCGATGCCGATGAGCGAGGCGATCTTCCCCGACTTTCGGATGCGGGTGATGTCGTCCGTGCCGAGGGCCAGCTCCAGGTCGTTCGGGTAGCGCTTCTCCAGCCGGTGGATCACGTCGATCTGTTCGAGCGTGGTGGTGACGGCGGTGCCCTTCTTGCCGGTGTTGACCGGCACGTATGCGGACCAGAACTGGGCACCGACGTTCCCCTTGCGGAGCCGGGGCAGGTCGGTGTGGTACTTCGGTTGCGGCCGGGCGATGTCCACGTCCCCGAACGACAGGCCCACCGTCCGGCGGAGTTCCCACGGCAGGTCGTTGTGCCCGTCGATCACCAGGCAGTCGCGGTGCAGCTTGAGGGCGTCTTCGGTGAGGACGACCGGCTTGCGGGCGGCGGGCGGGTCGGCGGCCACGGCCGTCGCGGCGATCACAAGTACGAGAATGGGGGTTCGGAGCATGGCAGCGCTCATGGGCGGCAGGGGCGAGAGGATGGCAACATCTTGCGCCGCTTGCCGGTCGGCGACAACACATGCCGTTCTTGGAGGACGTTGCGTGCGGACCGCTGATGACCTGGACTCAACGTTCTGGTGGCGAGCCGGGGGCGTCAGCCCCCGGGTCGCTCAAACCGGAGGCTGACGCCCCCGGCTCGCCACGGTTTCAACTCTGCGATTCACTGGTTGAACAGGAACGCCTTGCTGTTCACCAGCGCCCAGAGGATGTTCTCGTAGGCCGCCTTCTTCGCCTTGGCGTGCTTGGCCAGGTGCTCGTGGGCCACCCGCCGCTGCTCGGCGGTCGGCGGCTTGCCGACCGCGTGGACGAACAGCTCGTCCAGCTTCGTGTCGTCCGGCCGCGGGTCTTTGGCCAGGGCGTCGGCCCGGCCGCCGGCGCGGGCGATCTTGTCCTGCACCTCCTGGCTGTTGAGCAGGTGCAGGGTCATGGCCAGGCTGGCCTCGTTGACCCGCTCGCACTCGCACGCGCTGATCCGCTGCGGCCGGCCGAGTACGTCCAGGAAGTACGACGCGAACCCCTCGTCCGGCAGGTGCAGCGCCCGGCTCGGGGCGTTCCGGTCCCGGGGCAGGCCGGGGAAGTGGGTCGGGCTGCCGCTCACCTGGCAGAGCGCGTCGAACACCACCTCGGCCGGCAGCCGCTTCGGGTAGTACCGGGCGAACGACTGCTTGTCCGCCGCGTTCGTCTCGTTCGGGGCCGAGCCGAGCTGGTACGTCTGGCTGTTGACGATCACCCGGATCAGGTGTTTCAGGCTGTACCCGCCCTTCACCACCTCCGCGGCCAGGGCGTCGAGCAGCTCCGGGTTGCTCGGCGGGTTCGTCACCCGCAGGTCGTCCGGCGGGTCGACGATGCCGCGGCCGAAGAAGTGCGCCCAGTACCGGTTGGCGACCGCCTTGGCGAAGTACGGGTTGGCCGGGCCGGTCAGCCAGTCGGCGAAGTGCTGCCGCGGGTCGTCGTCGGCCGACACGTCGAGCGGGTCGGCGTCCAGCGGCTTGAGCGGGGCGGGCCGGTTGGTCCGTTTGTTCGTCACCCCGCCGGCGGTGCGTGTCACCACCACCAGTTGGGTGGACCGCTGGTTCGGGTTGGCGGTCGACAGCGGGGTCTGCTTCCGCCCGACCCGGCCGAAAAACGCGGCCAGCCCCCAGTAGTCGTCCTGGGTCCACTTCTCGTAGGGGTGGTGGTGGCAGTTGGCGCAGGCCAGCCGCTGCCCCAGGAACACCTGCGACACGTCGTCCACGAACTGGTCGGCGGTGGTGATCTCCTTGAACCACACCGTCGGCGGCGACTTGGCCTCGTCCCCGGTCGCGGTGACGATCGCCCGCACCATGCGGTCGTAGGGCATGTCCGCGGCGACGGCGTCCCGCAGCCAGGCGTGGAAGGCGAACGTGCCGGCCGCCCGGTCCGCCTGGTTCCGCCGTTTCACCCGCAGGATGTCCGCCCACTTGTTGGCAAAGAAGTAGGCGTAGTCCGGGCTGTCGAGCAGCTTGTCGACGAGCTTCTCACGCTTCTTCGGGTCGGGGTCGGCGGCGAACCGCTTGACCGCGTCGGCGGTCGGCAGGGTGCCGGTCAGGTCGAGGGACACACGGCGGACGAACTGCTCGTCGGTGCAGCCGGCGGACGGGGCGATGTTCAGCGCCCGCCACTTGGCCGCGGTGTGGGAATCGACCGGCGTTTCCGGCGGGAAGTCGAACGCGACGGCGTTGCCGGGTCGGGGGACGACCGCCCGGAACACCGTCACGTGGCCCGAGAACCGGACCATGACGGCCGCCTGGCCGGTCTGCTGGAGGGTGAACACCACCCCGGTTTCGCCCACCCGGGCGACGTCCGTCTCGTTGCTCTCGTACTGCGCCCGCCGGGTCACGTCCTCGATGCGGCCGTCCGAGAAATGGGCGTGGACGGCCAGTTGCTGTCGGCGGTCCCGGTCGATCACCCGGACTTCCGGGGTGACGGTCACTTTGGTGATGACCGGGTCGGACGCGGACCCGTAGGGCGTCCCGGCGGCGATCCACCGCCACAGAATCTTGTACTCCTCCGACCCGACCTCCGTCTTCTTGCCCCCGCCGTGCGGCACCACCCCGGCCGCCTTCAGCAGGAACACCGACCGGTCCGGGGCGGCCGGCATCAGCCGCCGGCCGCGGCCCTCCCGAACCAGGGTCGTGTAGTCCAGCTCCGGGTCGAACCCGAGCAGCGACAGTCGGAACCCGTTCTGGCCCGCGATCTTCCCGTGACACCCGCCGCTGTTGCACCCGAGTTTGGTCAGCACCGGGAGCACCTGGTTGGCAAAGCTGACGGGCCGTGTCACCCCAAACCCGGCCACGACGACCGGCACGCGGACGGAACGCCCGCCGGCCGTCACCGTAATCGCGGCCGAACCGTCGGCCACCGGCACCACCCGGCCCCCCGCTTCGACCCGGGCCACCTTCGGGTTCGACACCGAGTACTTGGCGTCGGCGGTCAGGTCGATGTCGCGGCCGGCCGCCGTTCGACCGGTGACGAGCAGTTGCGGCGAGTCGTCTTCGCCGCCGAGGTTGAGGGCGGTCGGGGACACAGCCAAACCGTCGACAGCCGGTTCGGCCGCGGCCGACGGTGCGGCGAAGCCGAACACGACCACCGTCACCAATATCGGGCCGAGCGACCGGAACGGGCGCATGAGGGCGGCTCCCGGTGGGGATACGGGACCAGGCAGGTTGAACCGACCGACTACAGCAGTTCGCTCACCGGCTCGCGGTCGTCCAGCACGTACATCGGCCGGCCGCTGCCGTTGGGGAAGGTCATGGCGGGGTCGATGCCGATCGCGCGGTACAGGGTGGCGAGCAGCCGGCTGGCGGTGTAGGGGCGGTCCTTCGGCCGCTCGCCCTTGGCGGTGGTCGCCCCGACCGCCTGGCCGACCTTCAGCCCGCCGCCGGCCACCAGGGCGCTCATCGCCGGGGACCAGTGGTCCCGACCGGCCGACCCGTTGATCTTCGGCGTCCGCCCGAACTCGCCCCAGACGACGATCACCGTGTCGTCGAGCCGGCCGCGGTCGGCCAGCTCTTGAACCAGGTTGGTGACGCCGCGGTCCAGCACCGGGAGTTGCCGCTTCAGCGTCTGGAAGTTCTGCCCGTGGGTGTCCCACCCGCCGTAGCTGAGGGTGACGAACCCGACCCCGGCCTCGACCAGCCGCCGGGCGGTCAGGAACGACTCCACCCCCTTGTACCGTTCCCGGACCTTGGCGTCTTCCTTCGACAAATCCAGGGCCGTCCGCACCACCCCGCCGGACACCATGTCGAGCGCCTTCGTGGTGTAGCTGTCGATCCCGGCCATCGTGCCGCGGGCGTCGATCTCCCGGCGGGTGTCGTCGAACGAGTCGAGCAGGGCTTTGCGGTCCGTCAGCCGATCGACGGAGACGCCGTTGGCCAGCCGCAGGTTGTTCATCCCGGCCCCGCTCGGGGTGAACGGCCGGTGGGCCACGCCGAGGAACCCCGGCTCGGTGCCCCGGCTCATGCCCCGCAGGCTGACGAACCCCGGCACCGGTCCGAACCGGTTTGCGAACACCCGTGACACCACCGCCCCGAACGACGGGTGCTCGGCCGTCAGGTTCACCCGCTCCGGGTAGCCGGTCATCACCAGGGAGTCGCTGTGTTCGTCCACCGAGGTCAGCGACCGGACCACGGCCAGCTCGTCGAACAGCTTCGCCGTCAGCGGCAGGTGCTCGCAGATTTGCACCCCGGGGACGGCGGTGCCGACCGGCTTGAACTCGCCGCGGAACTCGGCCGGGGCGTCCGGCTTCGGGTCGAACGTGTCGATGTGGCTCGGCCCGCCGGGCAGGTAAACGAAGATGGCCGACTTCAGCCGCTCGGACCTGGTCGCGGCTTTCGCTTTCAACGCGTCGGCCAGGGTAAGCCCGGCCCCGAACGCCCCGACTTGCAGGAAGCCGCGGCGGGACACGCCGTCGCAGAAGCGGGGCGAGGTCGGCCCGGAGACGGTGAGCATGGTCGGCCCTCGGACGGTCGGCGGTGCGTCGGCGAGGATAGCGGGCGGACGGCCGTGCGGCCGGGTCGGGGAGGCTATTTATCCTGTTCCGCAGCAAGAGCAGAGTCAACCTGAAACGCCGCCACGTCAGACAAATCCTCCCCACTCTTGCTCCCCCTCCCTGCTTCGGGGAGGGGGGCCGGGGTGGGGTCAGACCTTCAACCCATCAGTGTGACTTCGAGATCGCAAGGACGGGTGGCCGGTTCGACCCCACCCCCCGACCCCCCCCAGGGAGGGGGAGCACGGGGGATAAGGACTCTGGTAAGTCTTGAAGTGTTACACCGGACACGGGGCTTACCCGACGGCGACCGGCTCCGGCACGTCGGTCAGGTACTCGTCCGGCTCGTCCCGCTCGGCCAGCACGACGAACTTGACCACGAACGCGAAGTGGATGAGGGTGCCGGCCATGTCGGCGATGTGCAGCGTCTCGTGCGGGCCGAACCAGCCGGGGACGAGGGTCGGCCACTTGAACACCTCGGCCGCCGCCCCGGCGACGTACACCCCGGCGAACAGCCCGATCCATCCCAGCCCCTGCCACCGAACCGCCTGCCAGTATTGCCGCAGCGGGATCAAGCTGCACACCCCCATGCCGACGTACACCGCCACCAGGTACGTGTGCGGGATGGACGGCAGCAGCCACAGGGCGGCGATGCCGAACAGGGCGAACCCGGTCATCCCGGCCAGGCAGACGGCCCGCCACCGGCCGCGGAGCAGGTAGACCATGATCGGCACGTTCGACCCGAGGATGAGCAGGAAGATGGCCGACTTGTCCAGCTTCTGGAAGACCCACAGGGCGTCCACCGCGGCCGAGCGGGAGGTGCCGCCGGCGGTCAGGGCGAGCAGCCCGTGGAACGCCCCGCTGGCGACGTACAGCGTCACCATGCTGACCCCGTAGAAAGCCACGGCCCACCGCCGGGCGGCCCCGTGCTCCTGGGTGAGCCGGTAGAGGATCAGCCCGGCAAACGCCGCCCACACCGCCATCCCCAGGTGCGTGGCCGCGCTCACCGGGTCACACGACTCCATCCTGTCGAACCTCCGCTCGGGTCGGCCGCAACCGGACACCGGCCGGCCGGTATCCTCACGGCCCGCCGGTCCGTAAACTGTACGCAAGCGATCGCGTCCGCGACCAGCCCGAACGGGAGCCGGGGTGAAGACGATCTTATTCGATTTCGGGAACGTCGTCGGGTTCTTCGACCACCGGCGGGCGATCGCCAAGCTGGCCCGGCACACCGACCTGACCCCGGACGAGATCGACGAGGCGGTGTACCACCCGGAGCGGCACACCGCCTACGAGCGGGGCGCCCTGACCACCGCCGAGTTCGTCAAGCTGGCCCTGGAGCACGGCCGGCTGCGGTGCTCGGAGGCCGAGTTCGAGGCGGCGTTCGCCGACATCTTCTGGCGGAACGACCCGGTGTGCGAGCTGATCCCCCGGCTGAAACCGAACTACCGGCTGCTGCTCGCGAGTAACACCTGCGACGCCCACTTCCGGGCGTTCACCCGGGAGTTCGCCGACGTACTCGGGCACTTCGACCACCTGTGCGCGTCCCACGACGCCGGCCACCGCAAGCCGCACCCGGACTTCTACGTTTACTGCCAGAAGTACGCCGGGGCCGAACCGCACGAGTGCGTGTTCGTGGACGACCTGCCACGCAACGTGGCCGCCGCCCGGGCGCACGGCTGGGACGCCATCCTGTACCGGCCGGGGACGGACCTGGTGGCCGAGTTCGACGCCCGGGGCATCCGGGTTTGACGTAGGGCGGGTCAAGCCCGGCTTTGCGGGCGCCGACCCGCCGCAGTTGGCAACACCTATACCGCATGCCGGCGGGTCCATGGGGGGAGGGCGAGGCTCCTGCCGAGCCGGGAGACTTCACCGGTCGGTGCCGTTGTACCGTAGCTGGGGCGTCAACTGGGAGGCTGCCCGGCTCGGCAGGAGCCTCGCCCTCCCCCCATGGACCCGCCGGCCGGTCAATCGCTCGTTGCCGTTTTCGGCGGGTCGTCGTCGCCAAGCCTCCTCGACCCGCCCTACAGGAAGGACCGATACGATGAACCCGCTTCAGCAGGCCGACCCCGAGGTGTGGCAGGCGATCCAGGGCGAGGCCGCCCGCCAGCGGTTCGGGCTGGAGATGATCGCGTCCGAGAACTACACCAGCCCGGCGGTCATGGCCGCCCAGGGGACGGTGCTCACCAACAAGTACGCCGAGGGCTACCCGGGCCGGCGGTACTACGGCGGGTGCGAGTTCGTCGATCAGGCGGAATCGCTGGCCATCAGCCGGGCCAAGCAACTGTTCGGGGCGGCCCACGTCAACGTCCAGCCGCACAGCGGGGCGCAGGCGAACATGGCCGTGTTCCTGGCCCAGCTCCAGCCGGGGGACACCATCCTCGGCCTGGACCTGGCCCACGGCGGCCACCTGACCCACGGGATGAAACTGAACTTCAGCGGCAAGTACTTCCACGTGGTCAGCTACGGGGTGACGAAGGACAGCCACCGGATCGACTTCGACCAGGTCGCCGCCCAGGCCCGGGACCACAAGCCGAAGCTGGTCATCGCCGGGGCCAGCGCCTATCCGCGGCTGTTCGACTTCGCCAAGTTCGCCGAGGTCAGCCGGGAGGTCGGGGCGAAGCTGATGGTGGACATGGCCCACATCGCCGGGCTGGTGGCCGCCAAACTGCACCCGGACCCGGTGCCGGTGGCCGAGTTCGTCACCACCACGACGCACAAGACCCTCCGCGGCCCCCGCGGCGGGATGGTGCTGTGCAAAGAGGAGTTCGCCAAGCCGATCGACTCGGCGGTGTTCCCCGGCGTGCAGGGCGGGCCGCTCATGCACGTGATCGCGGCCAAAGCCGTGGCGTTCGGCGAAGCCCTGCGGCCGGAGTTCGTCACCTACCAGACGCAGGTGATCGCCAACGCCAAGGTGCTGGCCGAGGAGCTGATGCGGGCCGGGTTCCCGGTCGTCTCCGGCGGGACGGACAACCACCTGATGTTGGTGGACGTGTTCAGCAAGGCCGGGATCGGTGGGAAGAAGGCCGAACACGCCCTGGACGCGGCCGGGATCACGGTGAACAAGAACATGATCCCGTTCGACCCCCGCAAGCCGCTCGACCCGTCCGGCGTGCGGATCGGCACCCCGGCCCTGACCACCCGCGGGATGAAAGAGCCGGAGATGCGGCAGATCGCCCGGTGGATCGGCGACGTGCTGTCCGGACCGGACGAAGCCGACCGGCTGGCCCGGGTACGGGGCGGCGTCCGCGAGCTGTGTGAGCAGTTCCCCGTCCCCGGCGAGTCATGATCGGTGGGGCAGGCATTTCTGCCGGCCCCTTTTGGGGCCGGGCAGGCAGAAATGCCTGCCCCACTAACCTACAGCCAGTGGAAATGTGCCCGTGAACCCCGGCCAGGTCATCGCGTTCCTGTGCTGCCTCGGGTTCCTGCTCACACTGGTGCTCGGGTTCGAGGTCGCCGTCTTTCGGGCGGCCTGCGGGCTGTGCCGGGTGCCCCAGGCCGGGTTCGCCAAGACGGTCGGGATGGTGGTCATCCTGTTGCTCGTCCCGTCGGTCGTGGACGCGGTGTTCGGCGGCGCGCTGTACGAGGTGTACAAGGCGGCCAACTACCCGCTGTGGGAGATGTTCGTCGTCCAGTTCTTCCTGGCCCTGCCGGCCCACATGGCGATCTGCTCCTACATTCACGCCCGGCTGATGGGGCTGCCAATCGGCCAGGGGATCGCGGTCTGGCTGGTGGAAAAGCTGCTCAAGCTGTCTCTGGTGCTGGCGGCGGCCGGGGTGGTCGCGGTGGTGATCCTGGCCCGTAAGGGAGCCTAATGACTTGGTGCCCAATCGACGGCCCGAGCCGGGGGGAGGGCGAGGCTCCTGCCGAGCCGGGGAGCGCCCCGGGTGACGGCTCGGAGGCACACCCGCGGCAGCAAACGGGCTAAGCGGCAGCCAGCCGGGCAGGGCAGCCCGGCTCGGCAGGAGCCTCGCCCTCCCCCGGCCCAAGGGTCTGACTGAACATGACTCACTTCTTCGCCACCTGTGCCCGCGGACTGGAGCCGGTTCTCGCCGGCGAGCTGCGGCGGCTCGGTGCGGCGGAAGTCGTCCCGGGCCGCGGCGGGGTCGCGTTCACAGGCGATTCGGCCCTGGTTTACCGGGCGAACCTGTGGCTCCGGACCGCTGTCCGGGTGCTGCGGCCGGTGCTGGAAGCCGAGGTCCGCTCGCCGGACGAGCTGTACGACGCGGTCCGCACCGTTGACTGGTCGCAGTTCCTGACGCCGGACCACACCCTCGCCGTCGATTGCAACGTCCGCGACTCGGCCATCACCCACAGCCAATACGCCGCCCGCCGGGTGAAGGACGCGGTGTGCGACCAGTTCCGCGAGAAGGTCGGCCGCCGGCCGAGCGTCGATGTCGAACACCCCGGCATCGGCATCAACCTGCACGTCCACAGGAACCACGCGATCCTCAGCCTGGACAGCTCGTGGCACTCGTTGCACAAACGGGGTTATCGGCCGGTGCAGACCCGTGCCCCGCTGAACGAGGCGCTCGCCGCCGGTCTGCTCCTGCACCTCGGGTACGACGGGTCCGAGCCGCTGTACGACCCGATGTGCGGGTCCGGCACGTTCGCCATCGAAGGGGCGTGGATCGCCCTCGACCGGCCGCCGGGGCTGACGCGGAAGTGGTTCGGCTTCTTCGGCTGGCCGGACTTCGACAAGGGGCTGTGGTCGGCGATCCGCGAGGACGCCCGGCGTCGGGTGAAGACCGCCCTGCCCCGTCCCATCGGCGGCTCGGACGCCCGGCAGGACGCGGTCGAGTTCGCCCGAGGGAACGCCCGGTCGGCCGGACTCGGCCACCTGCTCACGTTCGAGCGGAAGCCGCTGACCGACGCCCGCCCGCCGGCCGGTCCGCCGGGCCTGCTCATCTGCAACCCGCCCTACGGCGAGCGGCTGGACGAGGAACCCGACCTGGACCTGCTGTACGGCTCGATCGGCGAGACGGCCGCCGGCCGCTGGGCCGGCTGGCGGGTGGCCGTGTTCACCTCGAACACTGAACTGGCGAAGTGCATCAAGTTGCCGCGGGTGCGGGCGACCCCGTTCTTCAACGGCAGCCTGGAGTGCAAGCTGTGGGAGTTTCGGGCCTGACCGGGCCGGTCGGTTACCGCCGGTACGCCTCCAACTCCCGCACCCGCTTCCGCACCGCCTCGACCGCCGCCTGGAACCGCGGGTCGTCGACGTACCCGAACTCCTCCTGCACCTGCTCGGCGTTCAGCCCCTCCCGCAGCCCGGTGATCGCCGGCACGTACCGCTCGACGGTGAACCCGTCCCGCACCCGGGCAAGGTGCCCGGGGTTGCGCTTGACCAGCTTGGCGAACTCCACCCCCGAGTAGTCGGCGGCCAGGTCGACGAAGCTGAACCCGCTGTCCCGCCGCATGTCGAGTAGCTCCTTGGCCAGCCCGGCGGCTTCGGCCATCGTCGGGCCTAACTCTTCGGTCAACGCCGCCGACACGGCGAAGTGCTGGCACAGGTCACGGCGGCCACGGACGGTCGGGGTGCCGAGTACGGTCAGCCGCTCTTGCCGCTCTTCGTCCGACTCGGCCGCCTGGCACAGCGCCCGCATCTTGATGTTGTTTCGCAACACGGTCGAGTCGTCGAGTGCGATGCCGAGGCCGAGCAGGAAGGCGGCCACCTTCTGATCGTCCGGCAAGGTGGACGCCACGTCCGCCGCCGTCTTGATCAGTTCGGCAGTGAGCGCGTCCCCGCGGCCCTTCTCCCCCGCGTCCGGCTGGCGAAGGTCGCCGGCCCGGACGGTCACGGCCCGGACCACCCGGCGGACCGCCTCGGCCCGGGCGTCCGTCGCCGCCCGGGACTTCAGGTCCGGGTCGTTCGCCACGGCCGGCGGCAAGTCAATCTTCTGCGGCGGGGCCGGCTGCGGGCGGACCTCTTGCGGCATCGGCTTGACCGCCGGGTCCATCGCCGGCTTCGCCGGCGGGCCGCCGGCCGGCTCGATGACCGGCCGGGCGTTGGCCTCCGCCCGCTCCTCGATCCGGTCGATCATCGACGCGTAGTCCCGGGCGACGGTGTCGTTCTCGGTGGCGGCGGCCAGCGCGCGGTAGATCACCTTCAACCGCCCGCGGGCCGGCGACCGCAGGTCGTCCCACCGCTTGAGCTGGCCGGTGCGGATCTCGTCCGCCCAGACGGCAACGGCCAGGGCGTTCATTGGGTCCAGCCCGATCCGGAACCGGGCCGCCGTTGCCAGGCCGTCGGCCAGTCGCGGACGCATGACCGACCCGGGGTCCGGGCTGTGGGCCGCCCCGAACCGGTGGGCCAGCTCGTGGAGCAGGATTTCCAGCTTCTCCGGGTCGGTCCGCGCGCCGGTCTCGCGGACCAGGATGTGCGTGGCCAACGGCCCGCGGGTACAGCCGGCCACTGTCCCCTCCTCGGCCCGCGGCGACCCCTTCCCTCCGAGCCGGCTGGTGAACCCGATGGCCAGGTCCGCCGGGGCCGGGCCGACCCACTTCTCGAACCCCTTGAGCAGCTCGATCATGTCCGTCGCGCGCGGGTCGGACTTCCAGTCGCCGGCCTCGACCACGTCCAGCCGCACCCCGCACTGTTGTTCCAGGATCGCGGACGCCGCGGCCACCCGCTCCCGGACCGCCTGCTGGGCGACCGCCTTCGACCGCACGTCCGCGTCGTCCACCAGCACCTTGACCGTCACCCGCAGGGGCGGCTGCGGGGCGGGCGGGCCTTCGGGCACGTCGGTCACATCGGGCAGCCGGCCGGGGGTCTCAATCCCGTGCAGGCTGACCCGGTCGTCCTCGGCCGTGAACAGGTACGCGGTGTACGGCGTCAACTTGTACCGGACCGGCTTACCCGCGGCGGTGAACCCGAGTTCGGTCTGCCGGCCGACCGGGAACGCCCGGCTCTCGCCCGGCTCCAGCACGACCTTGACCGGCTTCGCCGGGCCGTGGACCAACTGGAACTCGACGGTCCGGTCGGTGCTGTTCCCGACCGCGATGTGCCCGGCGGCGGTTGCGGTCAGGCAGTAGGCGAAGTGGGCGCTGACAGCCAAGAGCCATCGAAACGACGACATCGCCGGCACTCCGGGGAAGCTGGGCAAGACGGGCGCCGGCGACAGACTGGACCGACGATCACGCCCTGTTCGAATCGTAGCAGACGACAGAAGGGAAGCAAACCGGGCGGTGCATTCTCTGCCGGCCACATCGGGTTGACTCCGTTGGCCAGTCGCCTATAGTCCGCCGCCTTGCCCGCCCGTCGGGGAGCGGGTCAGCAAGGGCGCGTGCGCGGAGGGGGCGTGGGCGGCCGACAGGCGATCATTTGGGCAGGGGTGGCGGCCGTCGTCCTGGCGACGAACGGCCCGGCGGCCGATCCGGCGGTGCCGGTCCCGGTCGTGCCGGTCGCCCCGGTGCCACCGCTGCCAGGCCCACCGCCGGCGGTAAAGCCGCCGGACAGCTCGTCAGTCAGCGCGTACCAGCCGCCCGAGCCGCCGTCCGTCCGCCCGGGCAACGAGCCGCCGGCCCAGCCGTTCCGCGACCCACCCGCCAACCCGTTCCTGCCGCTGCCGCCGTTCACCCCGGAGCTGACCCTGCCGAACGGCAGCCGGGTGACGCTGCCGCCGGCCGTCCGCCAGCAGATCCGGTTCAGCCCCCGGTACGGCGGCGGGGTGAACTATCAGTCGAGCAAGTTGGACGACAAAACCGACCGCTGGGTGATCACCGGCGGGATCATCGTCAGCGTCGTCTACTACTCCGGCGAGCCGGGCCAGCCGGGCGTCCGGCTCCAGGAAGTTGAGTTCGCCACCGACCGGGTGGTCGCCTGGGTGAAGGGGGCGGGCGGCAAGGACATCGCCGGCGGCCTCGAAGGGGGCGAAGGGAAGACCGAGGTCGAACTGTACATGGCCGGGAACGTGGTGATCCGCCAGTTCAGCCCGGACGCGTTCGCCGGCCGGCCGGTCGAGCAGGTGCTGCGGGCGAAGGAGATTTACTACGAGGTCAATCGGAACCGGGCGGTCGCCCTGTGCGGGGATCTGGAGCTGAAGGCCGACCGCCTGCCGGAGAGCGTCCACCTGACCGGCCGGGAGGTGTGGCAGCTCGGGCCGAACGAGTGGCAGGCGTTCGACACGGACACCTTCTCCAGCAAACGGCCGAGCGACCCGAACCTGCTCTTCCGGGCCAAGCGGTCCGGGCTGGTGCGGGAGCAGGGCACGGTCCGCCGGAACATCTTCGGGCTGCCGTACCGCGACCTGCTGACCGGCCAGCCGGTGGTCGGCACGCAGCAGACGCTGACCAACGAGCGGGTGACGATCCGGCTGGCCGGGGTGCCGATCTTCTACCTGCCGCGGACCGAGACGGACATCAACGAGCCGATCGGCCCGCTGGCCGGGTTCAGCATCGGGAACGACCGCATCTTCGGGTTCCAGGCGTACACCACCTGGGACATGTTCAAGCTGGCCGGGCTGAAGGGGCCGCCCGGCCACCGGTGGGTGCTGTACGCCGACTACCTCAGCCTCCGCGGCCCCGGGTTCGGCACCCAGTACGACTACAACGGGCGGGACCTGCTCGGGCTATCCCGCCGCGGGTGGGGGCCGGAGTGGGACCAGCCGTTCGCTGGGTTCGCCCGGGCCTACGTGGTGTCCGACAAGGGGTCGGACGTGCTCGGCGGGGACCGCGGGCCGATCGCCGGCCACCCGGACCTGCGGTCCCGGTTCCAGTGGCGGCAGAACGGCGACCTGTACGAGAGCGGCACCACCTACCTGCGGGCGATGGCCCAGGCCGAGTACCTGAGCGACACCAACTTCCTGGAGCAGTACTACAAGTTCGAGTTCGACAGCCAGCCGAACCAGGAGACGTTCCTGTACCTGAACGGGGCGACCGGGAACGCCTACGGGTCGTTCCTGGCCCAAAAGAACCTCCGCCGGCCGTGGGTGACGGAGACCGAGGCTCTGCCCCGGGCGGACGGCTACCTGATCGGCCAGTCCCTGCTGGACACGTTCACCTACTCGGCCCACGCCAGCGGCGGGTACTACCAGTTCCAGCCCGGCAACCCGACCCTGCAGCCGCCGCCGGTCACGGTCACGGACTTCCAGGCGGTGGACACCGGCCGGTTCGCCCTGAACCAGCGGCTCGGCGCGCCGCTCGACCTCGGGCCGTTCCGGGCCGAGCCCTACGGGGTCATGGACCTGGCGTACTACACCCAGGATCTGACCGGGGAGAGCCGGGGCCGGTTCTACGGGGGCGGCGGGGCGAAGCTGTCCACCACCCTGTCCCGGCTGTACCCGGACATCGCCAGCGAGCTGTTCAACGTGAAGGGGCTGTACCACAAGGTGACGTTCGGGGCGAACTACTTCGCCTCCTACTCGGACACCCCGTACACCCAACTGCCGCAGCTCGACCGGCTGAACGACGACGCCACCGACATCGCTTACCGGACGGCGGTGAACGCCTACCGGAACTCGTACCAGGCGTACCTGAACAACCCGGCCGGCAACCCGCCGCAGATCTCCCCGCAGGCGGACCAGGCGCTCGGGTACTCGCCCATCTTCGATCTGCAGCGGCTGGCCATCCGCCGGCTCACCCCGGACCGGGTGGACACCCTGGACTCGGTCCAGGTGCTCCAGTTGGGCATCAACCAGCGGTGGCAGACCAAGCGGGGGTTCCCGGGGTCCGAGCACGTCATCGACTGGCTGACCGTGGACCTGTCGATGTCCGTGTTCCCGGACAAGGACCGGGACAACTTCGGCAAGTCGACCGCCTTCTACGAGTACAACGTGCTGTGGCACGTCGGCGACCGGACGTCCCTCGGGTCGGCCGGGTGGTACGACCCGTTCGACACCGGCGCCCGGTACTTCAACGTCGGGGCGTACTTCAACCGCCCGGACGGGTCCAACTTCGCCCTCGTCTACCGGCACACCGACCCGGTGGACAGCCGGGCGCTGACCGGGGTGGTGAGCTACCCGCTCAGCCGCAAGTACTCGGTCAACATGATCTCCACCTACGACTTCGGGACCACCAAGAACCAGTCCACCCAGGTCAGCTTCGCCCGCACCGGGACGGACCTGACGGTGCTGTTCGGGGTGTCGTACAACGCCCTGGTGAACAACTTCGGGGTGCAGTTCGCGGTGGTGCCGAACCTGGCCGGGATCACCGGGGCCGGGCTGGCCGGGGTGAACAACAACGTGTTCGGCGGCGGCGGGCTGCGGATGCGATGACCCGGGTCACGGGGGTGGTCATGAGCGACCCCGGCTCACCGCCGGCCGACCGCCGCCGCCGCGGGTGGGGGGCGAAATTCGCCACCGCCGCCCGGGGGGTGAAGCTCGGCGTCCGCGGGCAGAGCAGCTTCAGCGTCCACGCCTTCTTCACCGCCTCGGCCGTGGCCGCCTCGGCGGTGCTCGGGTGCGACCCGGTCGAATGGGGGCTGGTCATCCTCTGCATCGGGCTGGTGCTGACCGCCGAGCTGCTCAACTCGTCCGTCGAGCTGCTGTTCCGCGGGCTGGAGCAGCCGGCCCGGGACCGGGTGTACGGCTGCCTGGACATCGCCGCCGGTGCGGTGCTGGTGGCCAGCGCGACGGCAGCGGCGGTGGGCGGCATTGTGATCGGCCGACGGCTCCTGCTCAGCCTCGGCCTGCTCGGAGCCTGACTGTCAAGGCCCGCCCACATCCGCGGGCGGGCCGGCTTCGATCACCACGTCCAGGTCAGCGACAGGTTGATCCCCTGGACGAACATGTCGCTGGTCGCCATCCGCGGGGCCGGGCGGACCGACCCGACCAGCGGGGTCGCGCCGGGAACGGCGAAGTTCGGGATGCGGGTCACGTCCAGCCCGGTGTCGATCTGGTCCCCCGGGCGGAGCACACTGCTCAGGTACATGAAGTTGTAGCCCACCCCCACCCTCAGGTTCGGGGTCAGGAAGCAGCCGACCTTCAGCCCCACCTCCGGCAGCACCGCGAACTTGTTCTGGGTGAACGTCCCGATGTTCGCCCCCGGCAGGGCCAACAGCCCGCCGGTGTACTGGCCCGGGCCGGTGGTGAACTGGATCGACTGGGTGCCGTCCACCTGGAGCGACTGGTACACGGTGCCGAAGGCGACCGTCGTCCGCCCCTCGACGAAGTACCGCCCCCGCCGCAGCTCGCCGGTCAGCCCCACCTGCGGCCCGTAGAAGTGGTTCTCGGTCCGGAAGGAGTCGGAGATGGTGCCGAACAGGGCGTTCGGCACCCCCAGGCTCAGGTCCGCCCCGGGGATGCGGTTGAACGCCTCGGTCACGGTCAGGTTTTCGGACAGGTTCAAGTACCGGAAGCCGAGCAGGCCGTCGAGCCGGTAGTTGCAGCTTCCGGTCAGATACCGCCGGGCGTTGATCTCCGCCCCCCACATCGACGTCCCGCCGGTCACTGCCACCGACCCGACCGCCAGACCGGGGGCGGCCACGATTTCGGAGTAGTTGATCCCCTGGTTCACGTTGACGAACGGCCGGGCGAGCAGCGGCGAGCCGGAGGTAACGAACTGCTCGCTCCACCCGCGTTGGGCCAGGAAGAAGACGTTCCCGTCCACCCCCCACCGCTGGTCGCACCCGAGCCAGTACACCCCGCCGAACCGGCCGCCGGTGTGGAACGTCCGGTCCAGGGTGTCCCCGCCGAACAGGACACGGGTGTCCCCCTGCCCGATCACCCCGTTGTACTGCGGGCTGCTGGTCGTCACCAGCGGCGGCACCCGCCCGCTGCGGACGTACCAGAGCAGCAGGTCGGCGTCGAGGCGGAGCCGCTCCGGCCCACCACCGCCGACGCGGCTCGGGCCGAGGATGGAGGAGGTCAGGGTGGAAAGTGGTCCGGTCGGACCGGGGCCGCAGAGCGGCGGGTCGAGGTCCGGCTGCGGGATCATCCCGCCCGGTTGACCCGTCGGGGCGAAACCGGGAAGTGGCCCGCCGACGACGACCGGCGTACCGACCGCGACGGGCTGGCCGTACACGATCGGCCCACCCACCGGGGCCGTACCACCCAGCCAGGCGGCCGGCGGAGCGGCCGCTGAACCGGCGCCCCGCTGCTCGGTCACAGTTGGTGCGGACGGGGTGGCCTTCGGCTGTCCGAGTTGCGCGGTAGGCTGCTGGCCGCCGACCAGGAACGACGGGCCGACCCCGGGCATTGCCACGGCCGGTGGGCCGCTCACCTGCCCGCGGGCGGTCACGCTGCCCGCCGGCTCGTCCAGCCCCCGGATCACGCCGAACCGGGCGGCCGCCGGCGGACCGTCGGCCCACCCGGCGGCGGCCGACAGGGTCAGCCCGACCCCCACCCCGGCGGTGTGAATCCTCCGCATCGGTCCGTCCTCCTGACATCCGGCCGCAGCGTCCGGGTGGCCGGAGCGAATCCACCGAGAGGGGAATGATCGCTCCGGCCGCGCCGTCCGATGGCGGTCTCACGTCGTCATCCCATGCATCGGCCCAAGCGCCTCCGCCGGCCGACACCGATTGTCCCGTGACCGCCGACGAACAGCGGACCCCGCGCCGGATACGGGTGTTGTGTCGGAAGTGCCTGGCCTGCGGGCTGTATCGTCGGACTGCCGAACCGACACCGGTACGGTCAGTGTGACCGGCACGTCCCGGTCGGCCGGCCCGTTCGGGTGAAGTGGCAGGGTTGGGCTAACCGATGAGAACGGGTGAACCGACGCACCCGCGGGTTCCGCGGAAGGGGGGCCAGATGAGCGGCGCGGCCAAGTGGTGGAAGATGTACACGTTCGGGGTGGCCGCCACACTGGTCATCACCACGCCGGCGGCGGCGTTCTTCCCGCCGATCGTCCCACCCGACCCGCCGATCACGGTCATCCCGGACCCCAGCCCCGTGCTGCCACCGCCGGTCGTGATCCCGCCGGTCCCGCCGCCGCCGTTCGTCCCGCCGGTGGTGCCGGACACCTCGTTCCGGCCGACCGAGATCCCCGACTGCACCTGCCCGCCCCGGCCGCCGCAATCGGTGCCCGAGCCGGCCACTTTGGTGTCCGGGCTGATCGGCCTCGGGGTCGTCGGCGGGGCGGCGTGGCGGCGGCGAAAAACCGGCTGACGGTCAGTCGTCGATCCGGTAGCGTGGCAGCTCGCCGACCCGCGACTCCAGTCCGGCGACCACGTCCACCGCCCGCCGGGCTAGCGGGCGGTATCTCCTTAAAAGGGCTGCCAGCCGGTCGGCACTGGAGCGGATGCCGACGTAGGTCCGCCACGCGGACACCCGGCCGAGCGGCAACCGCGGCTGGCCCGGGTCGAACTCCCACGGGTGGAAGTACAGCATCCCGACCCCCGGGTCAGTGGCTTCGGTCTGCCGCAACCCGGCCCGCAGCAGCCAGAGCGGGAACAGCCGGAAGTACCCGCCGCCGGCGACCGGCAGGTTGTGCCCGGCCACCCGGTATGTGACCGGCGGCAGTTCGAGGATGCGGCCGCCGGCCCCTTCCAGCAGGAACGGACCGCGCGGGGCGTCCGGCACCCCGTACCGGTCGTGCCGCACCGGGAACACGGACGAGTCGTACCGCAGCCCGCTCTCGGCCAGCACGTCGGCCGCCCAGCCGGTCTGCCGAACCACGCTGAACGTCGGCGCCCGATACCCGGCCACCGGCTGACCGGTGGCCTGCGAGAGGGCGTCGACACTCTTCCGCAGGTCGTCCCGGAATGTGGCCGGGGTGAACCGGTGGACCCGCTGGTGGTCCCACCCGTGGGAGCCGACCTCGTGGCCCGCCGCCGCGATGTCGCGCACCAGCCGCGGGTGGGTGACGGCGATCTCCCCGACGACGAAGAAAGTGGCCTTCACGTCTGCGGAAGCCAGCAGGTCGAGCAGCCTGCGGGTGGCGGCTTCCATTCGGTCGGCATACTCGGCCTGTCGCGCGATCGGGCAGTCCAAACCGGCGGCGGCCTCGATCCGGTAATGCTCCTCGACGTCAAAGCTGAAAACGACGGCCGGAGCCGCGGGCGGGGCAGACATCGTGTCGTCTCTGATCCACAGTACCGCCCCGCGGCTCGGCCCACAGGACGGGTCCGTTATACCAGTTCGGGGCCGGGCGGGTCGGCGCCGGCGCGGGGATGTGGATACCAGCCGCCGAACTGCGACCCGGCTGGTCACCTGTGGCGGTGTCGGCTCGCCGGGCCGGTCGCGCGTCCGGCCACGGGGGTTACGGGCCGATGGCGTAAGAGCCGCGCTCCCCGGTGCGGATGCGGACGCAGTCCTCCAGCGGCAGGACGAAAATCTTCCCGTCCCCGATGTTCCCGGTGTCACCGGACCGGGCGGAGTGGACGATCGCCTCCACCGTCGCCTCGACGAATTGCTCGTTCACCGCGATCTCCAACTTCACCTTCGGCACCAGCCGGATCTCCACCTCCGTCCCGCGGTATAACTCGGTGTACCCCTTCTGCCGGCCGCACCCGCGGACGTCGCTCACCGTCATCAGGTAGACGTCCCGCTCGGCCAGCGCCCGCTGGACCGCGTCCAGCTTCTCCGGCCGGATGATGGCCACGATCAGTTTCATAACGCTCCCGTAAGAGGACTGTGTGCGGAAAAGCCCACGGACGGTCGTCCGTGGGCTTCACTAGCGGGCACCTGCCCAGATCACATCTTGGCGACCTTCACCGGCTTGCCCGGAAGATGCTTCTTGAACAGCGATTCCAGCCGGTTGGCCACCGCCGGGGCGTCCCCGCCGCGGAGCCGGAACTTGGTTCCGCTGACCGTGGTGACGTAGGGGTAGACGGCCAGGAAGTCCGGGTCGGACGGGGTCTCGCTCGGCTGGCACAGTCCCGTCCACACCTTGAGCAGCTCGCTCGCGTCGGCCCCCTCGACGGCCAGGTCGTACCGCCCGTTCCCCTTCGGGATGGTGGCCGCTTTCGGCTCCAGCGGGGCGGCCGAGAACGTCTCGGTGGCGTACCCGTAGTCGAACCCGACCTCGCCGTGTTCGGTCCGGTCCAGCCCATCGGTCTCGTCCTTCTTCGAGGTGCTGAAGTTGCCCAGGGTGATCGCCTGGACGACCGCACACAGCACCAGACTGGCCAGGAACGCGTACCCGGCCGACACCACGGACGCCTTGATCTGGATGATCGTCTGGGCGACCGGCCCGTTCTCCACGGCTGTCTTCCGCTCTCCCAACTCCTTTTCGAACTTCTCCAGGTCTGCCTTACCGTCCTCCCCCTTCTTCTTGGCCTCGGGGATGAGCTTGGTCTCCAGTTCGGTGATCCGTTCGCTCATGGCCGCCCCGCGGACGGCGAAGAACCCGTCGTTCTTGGCCCCGGCCGCCACCGCCGGGTTGACCGCGTTGTAACAGAACACCCCGGTCAGCACCGCCCCGACGAACCCGCCGACCCCGTGAACCCCGAAGGCGTCCAGCGAGTCGTCGTACCCGAGCTTGCCCTTCAGCCACACGGCGACGTAGCAGACGACGGCCGCGGCCAATCCGATCGCCAGCCCGCCCCAGACGTACACGAACCCGGACGCCGGGGTGACGGCGACCAGCCCGGCCACGATCCCCGACGCCAGCCCGAGGGCGGTCGGCTTGCCCTTGTGCAGCCACTCGACCAGCATCCATGCCAGCCCGGCGGCGGCGGCGGCGGCCTGGGTGGCGGCGAACGCCGACCCGGCCAGCCCGCTGCTGTTCAAGCCGCTGCCCCCGTTGAACCCGAACCAGCCGAACCACAGCAGGCCGGCCCCGAGCAGGGTCAGCACCATGCCGTTCGGGTGGATGACCGTCTTCGGGTAGCCGTCCCGCCGCCGCAGCACCAGGCAGCAGGCCAGCCCGGCCATCCCGGCGGCGATGTGAACGACCGTCCCGCCGGCGAAGTCGAGCGCCCCCATCTTGCCGAGCAGCCCGATCGCCCCGGCCCCCCGCTTGTCCGCCGCGACCGTCTCGTCGAAGAAGTCGAACGCCCAGACCATGTGGGCCAGCGGGCAGTACACCAGGGTGATCCACAGCAGCATGAAGATGCAGAACGGCCAGAACCGGATCCGCTCGGCGATCGCCCCGCTGATCAGGGCCGGGGTGATGATGGCGAACATCCCCTGGAACATGACGTGGACGTACACCGGGATGGCGTACCCGGGCAGCAGGTCGCCAGGCTCGATCCCCTGAAGGAAGAACAGTTTGGAACTCCAGCCGATCAGCCCCCCGTCCGTCTGCCCGAGAAGGTTGGCCTTCAGCACGGACGGGCCGAACGCCAGCCCGTACCCGACGGCCACCCAGTAGACGCCGACCACCGCGAGGGCGGCCATGCTCTGCATCATGGTGGCGAGCACGTTCTTCCGCCGCACCATCCCGCCGTAGAACAGGGCCAGCCCCGGGAGCATGAACATGACCAGGGCGCTGGCCATGAGCAGCCACGCGGTGTCCCCCTTCTGCTTCGCCTCGGTCGCCCCGCCGGCCGCCCCCGCCGCCGCGGACTTCGCCTCGTCAGACGCCTTCTGTACCGCTGCCAGCCCGGCCTTCACCTCGTCCACCGCCTGGACAGCCTTGCCGGCGGCTTTCGCTTCGGCCAGCGACTGCTTGACCGCGTCCAGTTCGCGGAGAACGGCCTCGTTGGCGGATTTCAGGTCAGCGAGCTGCTTGTCGTGGGCCGCGACCCTTGGGTCGGCGACAGGTTTCTTGGCGTCCTGGGCCGAGCCTGTGGCGGCCAGTCCGAGGGATGCCAGCATAATGAGCAGCAGCGGACGGGACGGTCGGGCCATGCGGCGCCTCATGTGGCGGGTGTGGGCGGGGCTATCCCGCTGGTTGAGCAGAACCCGTCGGGGGCTTGATGTCGGGGTCAGAGGTCAGCCAACGCAGAGGCCGTGCCAACCGACGGTGATCGTAGAGACCGGTCGGAAGCTGTTGCCGAGCAGTAAGTTGCCGATATTCCCGCGCCACAGTCTCGCTAAACTGCCCGTTATCACTGCCGGGCAATCGGGCATCGTGTGCCACGACAACAATCAGTCCGTCCACATGCCTGTGTGTGAGCTGAGCAGATGGTTAGCAATCCAGACCCGCAAGGAGTTCGACATGCTCCGACTCATCCTCCCGTCCGTGTCACTGACGCTGTTCGGCCTCGCTGCCGTAGCCGTCGGGGCCGATCAGCCGACGGTCCTGGACCTGGCCACCGATAAAGCCCGCCAGACGGTCGTGGACCGCGAACCAGGGCAGTACCTCGGCCACCCGACGACCGTCCTCTTGGAGGACGGCAAGACGATCCTCTGCGTCTACCCGAAGGGGCACGGCAAAGGGCCGATCGTGTTCAAGCGGAGTACGGACGGTGGCAAGACCTGGAGCGATCGGCTACCCACCCCGGGCAGTTGGGCGACCAGCAAGGAGACGCCGACCATTCACCGGGTCGTCGATGCGGACGGGAAGAAGCGGTTGATCGTCTGGTCCGGGTTGTACCCGGCCCGCCTGGCGTCGAGCGAGGACGACGGACGGACGTGGTCCGAGCTGGCCCCGGCCGGCGAGTGGGGCGGGATCGTGGTGATGGGGTCGGTTGTGCCGCTACAGACCAAGGGCCACTACCTCGCCCTGTTCCACGACGACGGCCGGTACTTCACCGCGAAGCCGGCCCAGACCAAGCCGGCCACCTTCACCCTGTATCAGACCCTCTCGACCGACGGCGGGCGGACGTGGGGCAAACCGGAAGTGATCCTCTCCCGCAGCGACGTTCACCTGTGCGAACCGGGGGCGGTGCGGTCGCCGGACGGGAAGCAGATCGCGGTCCTTCTTCGGGAGAACCGCCGGGTCAAGAACTCGCACCTCATCCTGTCGAACGACGACGGTAAGACGTGGACGGAACCGAAGGAGGTGCCGCTGGCTCTGACCGGCGACCGACACACGGCGGCGTACGCCCCGGACGGCCGGTTGTTCGTCAGCTTCCGCGACACGGCCAAGGACAGTCCGACCGCTGGCGATTGGGTGGCCTGGGTCGGGAGGTACGAGGACATCGTGGCCGGTCGTCCGGGGCAGTATCGTGTCCGACTGATGGACAACCATCACAAGTGGGACTGTGCGTACCCGGGCGTTGAGGTGCTGCCTGACGGGACGATCGTAACAACGACTTATGGCCACTGGACCCCGAACCAGCCGCCCTACATCGTCAGCGTTCGGCTCCGGCTGGACGAACTCGACCGGATGGCCAAGTCCGTTCGCAAGTAAGCCGGTCCGACGGCCCTTTGACTTGAGAGTAATCCGCCGGGATGTGGACTTTCGCAGGCCCGACGGCCGCTATCACCCGACAGTAAAGCATGTTCGTTCAACGGGTAGCGTCACGGGCCGCGAGGAGTGGACGGCCCCTCCGACCGGCAGGACTGCGACAGCCGGCAGGACCGACATGGTTTGCCGTAATCCGCCGGGTTTTCTCCCTTCGCTCGCTTGCGACCCGGTTTGAGACGGGGGTAGAGTGACCACAAACCGGGGGACCGGTGTAAACCAACGGCGGTCGGTGTTCGTCGGAATCCGGGGCGGTCTAGCTTGCGGACGGTCGGTTCGACCCGTTTGCCGGGCTTGACGGCTCTTTTGACACCCCGATTCGCCGTGTTGTCCGTCTTCGTCCGACTCATTCCGTCGCGCAGGTCGGCCGTCCGGGGTTGTCCGGTGGCGGGGAACCGCCGCGTAATCCTCCTCATGGCTTGCCCTAGGGTACGCAGCAATGGTGAACGAACGCCTCGCCCGTCTGTTCCGCCGCTGGACGACCGGGGTCCGTCCGACCGGGTCGTCCCGTAAGCTGCGGGCACCGCTGCAACTGGAGCGGGTGGAGGAGCGGGTCACACCGACCGTCCTGCCGGCCCCGACCGTGTCCGGCCAGCAAACGCTGTTCAACCCCACTGACACCGTCCAGGCATGGTTCCCGACCCCGCTCAGCCCCGGGGCGAACCCGGTCGACACGACCAACGTCCAGGCGGCGTCGGACCCGCTCAACTCGCTCCGCCAGGTGTTCGTCGCCCAGCAGCTCAACGACGCCGCCGACCCGAACGACAGCGCCTCGATCCTCGCCAAGTTCTCGGTGGACGGCGGCATCAGTTGGACCACGTTCACCTCCCCAGGGGGTACGAAGTACGTCGACAGCACGTCCGACCCGAATAACCCGCAGAACTACCGGTTCAACTTCTCGCCGTCCGTGGCGATGGACCGGAACAACCAGATCTACGTCACCTGGCTCCAGCAGAACCGGGCGGGTGGGGCCGGGGTGATCGGGGTCAACCGGTACCTCTGGACCCCCGGCACCGCCCCGGTCCTGGAAGACCTCGACCCGGCCGACCGGTTCGGGGTCGGGAACAAGGCCAACCTGATCAACTTCTGGAAGGGCCAGCAGGCGTTCAACCCGACGATCATCGTCAACAACAACCCGGCGACGTACACCGACCCGGACTCGAACAAGACGAACACGGACCCGTCCACCGGGGCGATTTACATCGCCTACAACACGGTCAACCCGGCGCCCAACCCGGCGCCCAACCCGTACAACCCGAACCGCATCGAGGTGGTCTCGTCGACCGACCGCGGGCAGTCGTTCGGCGGCCACCAGTACGTCGATGACGCCGGGTTCGCGAACTTCCCGGACGCCGGCGGCACCGCCCCGGCGCTGGCCGTCGCGCCGATCACCTCGGACGCCCCGGGGGCCTTGTTCGTCGCCTATCAGCGGACCGCCACTGTCAACAACAAAGCCGGCACGATGGTCGACGTGTCGCTGTCGCAGCCGTCGATCACCGAGGGCAGCAAGGTCTTCACGCCGGCGACCGGCACCATCTTCGACGCGATCGACCCGGGGAACGGCGGCGCGCACCTCGCCACGACGACCGACTTCACGATCTCCATTGCCGGCCTGCCGGCCAACTTCAGCCTGACGGACCTCGACGTCACCCTGGCCATCAACCACGGGGCGATCAACCAGGTCAAGGTCCAACTGGTCTCGCCGAGCGGGACCGCATTCACCCTCCTGAACAACCGGACCAACACCGCCGGGACCGACTCCACCGCCACCCCCCCGGCCGGGCTGGCGTCGATCGCCGCCCCGGACTCGTTGGGCATCTGGGCAGGTCGGCGGATCGGCACCACGTTCGACGACTCCGCCTCCCGGGTGATCAACGACCCGGCCAGCACCGCCCCGTTCCTGGGCAACTACCGCCCCGAGGGCGGCTCGTTGGCCAACACCTTCCAGGGGCTGACGAAGGCCCAGGCCGAAGGCAACTGGCTGATCCGCATCACCGACAACCGGGCGGACAACCCGGCCATCACCCAGCAGCTGACCTACGCGTCCATCCGGCTCACCTCCCGGTTCGGGGGCACGAGTTCCGCGGCCAACGGGTTCTCCGGGTTCGGGGCGGACGCCACGCTCAAGATCGGCGGGCTGCCGCTGACCGGGAACCCGGGGCTGGCCCAGCCGTTCATCCCGTCGTCCGGGCTGTCCCCGACGGTCGGCATCGGGTCCGGCGTGTCGATGGCCACGAACGCGGCGCTCGCGGCGATCGGGGCGAACGGCCTGCCGCTGTCCCAGATCACCGGGGCCGGGAACGTCTACGCGGCGATCACTTACGGCGTGGACGCCAACTCCAACGGCACCCTCGACCCGAACGAGGACACCAACGTCTCGCTCGCCGCGATCAGCACGAGGGATCTGCGGAACGATGTGACCGGCGCCCGGAACCCGTTGGCCGCGGCCATCAGCCTGGCAAACAAGCAGGTCAACCAGGACAGCGCGGCGGACAGCCAGACGGAGGGCAACCGCTACCAGTTCGGCCCGACCGTGGCCGTCGACCCGAAGACCGGGGCGGTCGCGGTGAGTTGGTACGACGCCCGGAACGACGCCAGTAACGCCCGGGTCGCCCGGTACTTCGGGGTGAGCATCAACGGCGGGGCGACGTTCAGCCCGGAAGGGTTCTTCAACCTGCCGAAGACCGCCACCGACGCCATCACGTCCGGCAAGGTGACCATTGAGCCGGTGCCGGACAACCTGGCCACCGCCGGGGCACAAGGGTTCGGTGGCCGGCAGGCGCTGCTGTTCGACAACGGGCGGCTGAACGCCTTCTGGTCGGGGAACCAGAACAACACCCGGGGCGGGGTGTATACCGCCCAGGCCCAGACGGCCGTCGGGCCGCGGATCATTTACGCCGACATGGGGCCGGTCACGACCCTGTCCCAGCGGCAGTACACCACCCCGATCGCCCCGCAGCAGCCGGCCTTCTTCGTCTACAACAACACGACCGCGGCCGACGGCACCCGACAGATCGACGGGTTCCGGGTGGTGTTCGACCGGCAGATCGACCCGACCTCGTTCACCCCGGACGACATCCGGGTGTACTACTCCTCGCCCGACCCGACCGCCAAGGACGGGAACGGCAAGCTGCTGACGGCCCGCGAGCTGCGGGAGCTGTTCGGCATCGGCTACCAGATCTTCGACCTGTCGGACTCGACCAACCCGCTGCTGCCGATCCCGGCCGGCCAAACGGGCAACACCATCACCCCGAACCGGGAGTTCTTCGTCCGGTTCATCGACCCAGCGACGGCCAACAACCCGATCCCGACCGCCCGCCCGGTGAGCATGGTCGGGACTTACGCCTACACCGTCGGGCCGTTCGTCCGCGACCGCATCCGGCAGGAGCTACCGGCCAGCGGGACGACCATCGCCCCGGTGCAGACCCCGCCCGGGTCGACGTTCGACACGCCGTTCGTGAACTCGACCGCCACCCCGTTGAACAGCCGGCCGTATGACCCGCCCCCGGGGTTCAGCAACCCGCAGCCGCCGGCGGTCGACCCGTGGGAGTCGGCCCCGGACAACCGCGGGGTGACGACCAGCGTCATCACCCTGCCCTCCCTGGCCTCCGACCCGACCCTGCCGGCCGGGGCCGTGATCGGCCGGCTCCAGGTGTCGGTCGATCTGGTGGACACCCGCCGCGGCGGCGGGACCGCCGGGCTGATCCTCCAACTGAAGGGGCCGAACGGCCAGGTCATCACCCTCAGCCGGCTCCGCGGCGGGAACGGGGCGAGCTACGACCAGTTCGTGTTCGAGGGGACGACGTTCGACGATGGGGCCGCCCTGCCGGTGTCCTTCGGGTCGGGCAACTACGCCAGCACCTTCCGGCCGGACGGGCTGATCTTCAACGGCGGGGCGGGCAGCAAGACGATCGTGCTGCCGGGCGAGACCGCCCTGGACGGGGTCGGTCTGTCCGCCTTCAACGGGATCGACACGGCCGGCACCTGGACCCTGCGGGTCATCGACAACTACAACGCGGACAACCAGTTCGAGACCTCCCTCGGCTACCTGCGGTCGTGGTCGATCCGGGTCGTCCCGGGGGTGTCCCAGACCGGGTACGGCCCAGCCACGACCGACCCGGCCAACCCGAACAACTCGGTGTTCCGCGGCAACGTTCTGGACCAGGACGCGGACGCCAACGCCTGGGAGCCGGGGGACGACCTGTTCGCCGCCCCGCGGCCGCAGCGACGGACCCCGGTGGACGTGGCCGGGGCGCCGCTGCCCGGGGCGTTCGACAAGTCCACCCTGCCGCTGACCGTCCCCGGCCCGCGGATCGTCGGGGTGTCGGTGTCCGCCACCGGCACGTTCAGCAACTCGGTCGAGCCGGTGTACGTGAACACCGGCGGGTCGCAACTGTTCGTCCGGTTCGACCGGGACATGCAGACGGCCGTGGTGGGCGGGGCGACGGTGCTCATGGGGGCGACCGTCACCCTGGTCGGGCCGACCGGCCCGGTCAGCCTGCCGGCCGCCCGGGTGGTCCAGACCACCCCGGGCGACCTGCGGACGTTCACCGTCGACTTCGGCAGCACGCTGCTGATTGGCGGGCAGTACAGCCTGCAGTTCGGGCCGAACATCCGGTCGGCCGTCGGCGACTACATCGACCCGGACTCGAACGCCGGCATCGACACCCTGTTCGGCGGGAACGTGACCACCTCGGTGGTGGACACCAAGGTGTACCAGAACTCGACCCCGGTGCCGCTCAGCTCGGCCCCGGTGATCGGGACGACGAACGGGTTCGTGGCGTCCGGGGAGGCGGTGGCCGAGATCCCGATCTCGGTCGCGGACGCCTTCCAGATCGCCCAGGATCTGACCCGCTACCCGGACGCCCGGCTGAAGCTGGAGCTGAGCGTCACGGACGCCAACCCGAACGACCCGACCAGCCTGTTCTCCTCGGCGGCCAACCTGCAAGCGGTGTTAGTCGCCCCGGACGGCACCCGGGTGAAGCTGTTCACCGCCCTGGCCAGCCCGGGGACGGTGACCACGAACATCGTGTTCGACGACAACGCCCTGCTGCCGATCCAGGGCGGGGTGGACCCGTTCCGCACCCAGGCGTACAAGCCCCAGTTCCCGCTCGCCGCCCTGCTCGGCAAGTGGTCCACCGGCACCTGGAAGGTGGTCGTCAGCCACCAACTGTTCCGGCTGAACGCGGCCACCAACCCGGTGACGGCGGCCCAGATCGGGACGATCAACTTCGCCCGGCTGACCCTCACCCGGGCGGTCGGCAGCCCGAACCCGGGGGGCGGGGCGAACACCGGGGCCGGCCAGGTCCGGGCGGACGAGCAGACGGTGCCGTTCCGGGTGTTCAACCAGGACCCGTCGTCGCCGGAGGCCAGCCAGTTGTGGACCCCGCTGGGCGGGGCGCCGACGAACGGCCAGGCGAACGCCGGCCGGGTGACGAGCGTGGTGGTGGACCCGGCCGACCCGTCCGGGAACACGGTGTTCGCGGCCGGGGCCAGCGGCGGGGTGTGGAAGACGACCAACTTCCTGACCTCCGACCCCCGCGGCCCGTCGTGGATCCCGCTCACCGACTTCGGCCCGAACAACAGCCTGAACATCGCGTCCATCGCCGTCGTCCCGCGGAGCGCCGACCCGCTCAACAAGCCGAGCGACTACGACCCGAACCTGACCCTGGTGTTCGCCCTGACCGGTGAGGGCAACTACCTCGGCCAGGGGCCGGGGAACAACACCAGCACCGTCCCCGGCGTCGGGGTGCTCCGGTCGGTGGACGGCGGGCGGACCTGGGAGGTGCTGGACAGCACCACCAACGTCGGCCTGAACGGGGCCATCCTGCCGATCAACTCCCCGGCCCGGGACCGCCGGTTCGTCGGGGCGAGCGGGTTCAAGATCGTCGCCGACCCGGTGCCGCTGGAGGTCAGCCTCGGGGTCGAGGGCACGGCCCTGAACAACACCGCCCTGTACATGGCCGTGAGCGGCGGGAACGGGGCCGGCATCTGGCGGAGCAAGGACACCGGCCGGACGTGGGAGCTGCTGCGGGCCGGGGACGCGACCGACGTGGTCCTGTCCCCCGGCAGCGCCGGCCCGGAAGGCAACCTGCAGGTGCTGTACGGGGCGATGGCCGGGGACGGGGTGTACTTCACCTCCCAGGCGACGACCATCCTGGCCGGCACCCTGAACGAGCGGCGGGGCGGCGGGCTGCTGAACAACCTGATCCGCGACCAGCAGCGGAACGACGCCGCGGTCGCGGTGAACAACTCCGCCTCGTTCCCCGGGGCCGGGTCGTTCGACCGGCTCACCCTGGCGACCCCGGGGTTCACCAACAGCCCGCTCCTCAACCAGTCGTACCAGTCGTGGCTGTACGCCCTGGCGACGAACGCCGACGGGACGTTCAACGGCCTGTACGTGACCAAGGACTTCGGCCGCAACTGGACCCGGGTGATCCTCACCCAGGTGCTCGACGGCCAGGGGAACGTGTGGGGGTCGAACAACGAGACGGGCACCGGGTACGACCCGAACCCGACGAACAAGTACAACATCGCCCCGGCCGGCCAGACCGAGACGTCCAAGTACGTGCGGGTGAACGGCCAGGGCGGGGTGGGCAGCCTGACCAGCAGCCTGGCGATCGACCCGCTCAACCCGAACGTGATCTACATCGGCGGGCAGCGGACGATCCGGGTGGACATCAGCAAGCTGAAGGACGCCCAGGCGTTCTACGCCCTCGACATGAGCCAGGGCGGCGTCGGGGCGGCGAACAACAACGCCACCTTCGGGACCGGGGCGATCACGATCGACGACACCAAGCTGCCGGCCAACTCCGGCGGCCAGGTGAACCCGTCGGTCCTGCAGCAGCTCCAGGGCAGCCAGCCCGGCCCGACCAACCCGTCCTACGGGTACTTCGTCGGGTTCACCAACCTGAGCCGCGACCCGGACAACCCGTTCCTCACCCCGTCCACCATCCCGGTGAACAACGCGCTGGCGTTCACCAACACCGGGGAGAACGCCACCTGGCAGCACTTCGTCGGGATCACCGGGTCGAGCCGGGACGTGTACGAGATCACGCCGATCGTCGACCCGCTGACCGGCCGCACCCGGCTCATCTTCGGGACGGCCAACGGGGTGTACACCGGGGTGGACCGCGGGGACGGCACCCTGGTGACGGCCATCGCCCAGGCGCCGGCCGGGTCGGGAGTGACGCTCACCCAGTCGTCCCAGGTTGTGACCGGCACCCGGAACGGCAACCTGCAGATCGGGCAGTACTACAGCGGGGCGGTCCAGCCCAGCCGGCTGGCGGCGGACATCGCCGGCGCCCTGTTCTATGCCGTGTCCCAGGACAACGGGTTCGTGGTGTCCCGGCCGGACATCATCGAGACCGGGAACGTCAACTGGGCCGGCGAGTGGACCAGCGGCACCGGCCCCGGCACCGGGATCGACGTGGCCACGGACCAGACCGGGTCCGGGACTGGGTATCAGTACCGGCTACCGGCCGCGTCGGTCAGCCTGCTGCCGACCGACTTCTTCCGGCTGCTCCTGCCGGGCGGCAACCAGGCCGGTTCGGGCGTCAGCCGCACGAGCGGGTTGGTCCAGGGCGGGGACGATCCGGCGAACGGTGTCGGCCAGTGGAGCAACAATGACACCCAGTTCGGGTACTTCGCCGTCAACCCGATTGACCGGAACGGGGTGGTCATCAGCTCGTCCACGGGGCAGGTGTTCCGCACCCAGGACGCCGGCCAGAACTGGCAGCCGATCGGCAACCCGGCCGGGGCGTACCTGCGGGCGCTGGCGTTCGGCGGGGTCAACCCGGCCGCCCCGACCCAGTTCAACAACTACATCCTGGCCGGCAGCGTCGACGGCCGGATGTTCTACACCACCACCGGCCAGAACAACTGGGTCCAGGTGGACGACGGCGGGGTGTTCAACGGCCGGCCGATCCTCAAGATCATCCCGAACCCGCGGCCCCAGTCGGCCAGCACCCTGGACGCCTACGTGCTCACCGACCGGGGGGTGTTCTACTCCCCGAACGTCCGCACCGGCGGCAACTTCCAGAACCTGACCGGCAACCTGTTTAGCCTGCAGCAGCCGTACTTCCTGGGTACGGGCCAGCAGGTGTTCGCGAACAAGACCCTGACCGGGGTGAACGTCGACCTGACCGCGCTGGCCGTGGATTGGCGGTACACCACGCCGGTGGTGTACGTGGCCGGCCAGGGCGGGGTGTTCCGGCTGGTGAACTCGGCCCGCGGGCTGAACTGGACGGTCTACCCGGACAACCCGGCGGGCGGCACGTACCTGGACGGCGGCTACCTGCCGAACGTGCGGGTGACGGACCTCGACCTGTCGCTCGGGACGATCGACCCGACCACCGGGATGCCGTTCACCACCACCGACCCGGTGACCAACCTGCCGCGGAACGGCGGCGGGCTGAACATGCTGCTGGCCACCACCTACGGCCGCGGGTCGTGGGGCATCCGGATCAACCCGCAGGAGGGCGTGTACTCCGACCCGGCCGACCCGTTCTACAACGTGGTCCGGGCGGACGCGTTCGTGTCCGGGCCGAAGGTCCGGACGCTGGCCACCGCGGACGCGGCGACCGGGCAGTCGCTCAACCCGACCACGCCGGTGGTCGGCGGCACGACCAGCGTCCGGGTCGTCTTCGACACCGGCGTCGACCCGGTCACGTTCAACAACCTGGACGTGACGCTCAAGGCGCCGGACGGGACGATCATCCCGCAGAACCTGGTGTCCGTGAGGCTGGTGTCCACCGTCCCGCAGGGCCAGCCCGAGCCGCGGAACGTGTACGACATCTCGTTCCCCACCCCGGCGACGAACGCCACCGGGTTCTACTTCCTGCGGATCGGCGACCCGACCTCCGGCCCGCTGGTGACCGACCTGGCCGGCAACCGGATGAACCAGAACGCCAACGGGATCAACGGGGAGCCGGCGTCCAGCGCGAACGGGGACGACAACTTCACCAGCTTCGTCTACCTGTACGGGCAGGACAACAGCCTGTTCGTCAGCGGGCTGCCGAGCAAGCTGTCCACCTGGGCGCCGGCCGCGTTCACGGTGACGGCGATCGACAAGTACGGCAACACGAACGTCGGGTTCGGCGGCCAGGTGACGTTCGCCAGCTCCGACCCGAACGCCGTCCTGCCCGCCGCGTACACGTTCACCGGGGCCGGCGGGGACAACGGCCGCAAGGCGTTCACCGTCAGCTTCCGCAACGGCAGCTCGATCGCCGACCCGGTCGGGTTGTTCCAGTCGCTCACCGTTTCGACGGCGGACGTCACGTACAACCCGGGCCAGACCGGCACGAACGTGCTGAACGCCCGGTACGACGTGTCCGGGTTCACCGCCGCCCCGGGCAAGATCAGCGCGTGGGCGCCGCAGGATCTGACGGCCCGGCTGCTCGACTACAATGGCCGGCTGCTGACCACCTACGCCGGGCTGACCACCCTGTCCAGCTCCGACCCGGACATCGCGTACCTGACCCCGAACCCGGCCCAGTACACGGCCCAGGACAACGGGTCGCGGGTCCACACCCCGATCTTCCACACGCACGGGGTGCAGACCCTGACGTTCGCGTCCGACTTCGGGGTGGACCCGCTCACCCTGACCGCCGACATCCAGAACGCGAAGTTCGTGCTGTCCGGCCTGTCGAACCCGGTCAGCACCTGGGATCCGAAGGACGTGACCGTCCAGGTGGTGGCGTTCGACGGCAGCCCGCTGCCGTACTACGGCGGGACGGTGTCGTTCACCACCTCCGACCCGAACGGGTACGTGCCGGCGCCGTACACGTTCGCCGCCGGGCCGGGCAGCGACAACGGGAGCAAGCTGTACCCGACCGGGGTGATGTTCCTCAACAAGGGCAACCAGTCGATCACCCTGAAGTCGGCCGCCGGCACCGACCCGCTCGGCGGGGTGGACCCGCTGACCGTACCGACGGTGGTCCACAACGCCAAGTTCCAGGTCGTGGGGCTGGCAGCTTCCCCGGTGGCCGGCCAGGCGACCGGGTTCGCCCTGCGGGTGGTGGACGAGAACGGGAAGGTGCTGCCGGCGTTCGCCGGGGCGGTGACGTTCGCCACCAACGACGGCCGGGCCACCCTGCCGGCCCCGAACCCGTACACGTTCAAGCCGGGGATCGTGCCGAACGGCACCCCGCCGGCCAGCCCGGACAACGGGTCCAAGTCGTTCGCCGTCACCTACCGGACGGCCGGGACCAAGGACCTGTCGGCCAACACCCCGCTGGGGGTGGACCCCATCGACCCGGGTGCCCTGACGGTCAAGGTGGTGGCGGCGGCGGCCAGCCGGCTGACCCTGGCCGGGTTCCCGAGCACGGTGGTGGCCGGCACGCCCGAGACGCTGACCGTCACCGCCTTCGACCCGTTCGACAACGTGGCCACCGGGTACGCCGGCACGGTCACAATTTCGACCGGGGACCGGAAGGCGGTCGGGCTGCCGCTCAGCTACACCTTCAACCCGACCTCGGCCACCCCGGGGACGGCCCAGTTCCCGGGCGTCCAACTGCGGACGGCCGGCACCCAGACGATCCTGGCGTCCGACCCGGTCAACGGGCTGGCGGCCGCCCAGTCGGGCATCCTGGTGACGGCCAAGGCGGCGGTCGCGTTCGAGGTCCGCGGCTACCCGAACCCGGTCGCCGCCGGCACGGTCGGCGACCTGGTGGTCCGGGCGATCGACGACTACGGGAACACCGACCCGACCTATGCCAAGGCGGTGGTGTTCAGCAGCTCGGACGGCCGGGTGAGCATGGGGAACGGGCTGCCGGCCCAGTACCAGTTCGTCGCCGGCCAGGGGCAGGTGTCGCTCGCCGGCTCGGTCCAGCTCAAGACGGCCGGCCTGCAGTCGATCACCGCCACCGAGAGCGGCGGGGCGATCACCGGCAGCCAGACGAACATCCTGGTCACGCCGAACGCGGCTTCCAAGTTCGCGGTTGGCGGGTTCCCGTCGCCGATCCAGTCCGGGACCAGCGGCGGGTTCCAGGTGACCGTGACGGACGTGTACGGCAACCTGGTGAGCGACTACCTCGGGACGGTCAAGTTCGCCGGGTCGGACGGCCTGGCCACCCTGCCGGCGAACTACGCGTTCCAGTTGCTGGACAAGGGCGTCCACACGTTCGCCGCGACGATGCGGACGGCCGGCACCCAGTCGATCACCGTGACCGACACCCAGCAGCCGGGCGTCACCGGCTCGCAGACCGGGATCGTGGTCACGCAGTCGCCGGCCAGCTCGCTGGCGGTGGGCGGGTTCCCCGCGTCCGTCGTGGTCGGCCAGCCGGGCGGGTTCACCGTCACCGTGCTCGACGCCCTGGGGAACGTGGCCACCGGGTTCACCGGCACGGTTACGTTCAGCAGTTCGGACCCGGCGGCCGTGTTCCCGGCCACCAGCTACACGTTCACCGCCGCGGACGCCGGGACGAAGGCGTTCACCGGGGTGGTGCTGAACACCCCGGGCGCCCAGACGATCACCGTCACCCCGAGCATCCCGGGGGTGTCGGCCGGGGTCATGACCACGACCGTGGCCGCCCCGCCGCCGACCGTCCCGCCGCTGGTCCCGTCCAAGCTGCTGGCCGTCGGGGTCGACCTGGCCCTGCTCAACCGGGTGCGGGTGTACAACCAGTCCGGGACGGTCGTGACCGAGCTGCGGCCGTTCGAGCCGGGGTACTCGGTCGGCACCCGGGTGGCCATGGCCCGGCAGCCGGGCGGGGTGGAATTCGTGGCCGCCGTCCCGGGCCAGGGCCGGCCGTCCGACCTACGGGTGTTCGACCCGAGGACCGGCCAGCAGGTGGCCCTGTACGAGACGTTCGAGGCGTCCTTCACGGGCGGGTCGTTCATCTCCGCCGGGGACATCAACGACGACGGGACGGACGACTTCGTGGTCTCCGCGGACGTCGGCGGCGGGCCGCGGGTGCGGGTGATCAGCGGGGCGAACGGGTCGGTGCTGGCCGACTTCCTGGGCATCGAGGATCCGAACTTCCGCGGCGGTGCCCGGACCGCGGTGGCCGACATGAACGGGGACGGGGTGGACGACCTGATCGTCGCCGCCGGGTTCGGCGGCGGCCCGCGGGTGGCCATCTTCGACGGCCGGACGGTCGCCCCGGGCCAGACCCCGCAGCGTCTCATCGGCGACTTCTTCGCCTTCGAGCAGTCGTTGCGGAACGGGGTTTACGTGGCCGCCGGGGACATCAACGGGGACGGCAAGGCGGAGCTGGTCGCCGGGGCCGGCCCGGGCGGCGGCCCGCGGGTACTCACCCTGGACGGGGCCAGCCTGATGGCCAACCGCCAGGTGCCGGTGAGCGATTTCTTCGCCGGGGATACGAGCAACCGGAACGGCATCCGGGTGGCCGTCAAGGACCGGGACAACGACGGGTTCCTGGACATCGTGACCGGGGCCGGGGACGGCGACGGGACGCGGGTGACGGTGTACGCCGGGAAGTCGCTCCGGACGGGCACCGGCACCCCGAGCGTGATCGAGTCCTTCGACGAACTCCCCGACCAGTCGAACGGGGTGTACGTCGGGCAATCCTGACCCGGGTCAGGATTCCGGCCGGCGGGGGCACTCAGCCCCCGCCGGCCGGTTCGTTTCGGGCGTCGGTTTGACCGCCCCTGGTTCGCGCACTAGGGTCCGCTATCGTGCCCGACGCCCCCGTCCGGGCGCGGTGTACGGGCCGGGAATTATGCCAGGCGTGAGCCGGACGACCGGCGTCGCGGTGTCACTGATCGTTGTCGCCAGTGTCTGGTGGGGCACCGGCCGGTCGTCGATCAAGTCCGAACCCTCGCGGGAAGCTCCTCCGCTTGCGGATGCGGTGCCGGCAGCACCTGTCATCGCCTCCGCTCGTCCGTCATCCCCCGAAGATTACGCCCATACCGTCGCTCCACTGCTGGCCGGCCGGTGTGTCTCGTGCCACGGGCCGAAAGAGGCCAAGGGCGGCCTCCTACTCGACACCCCCGAGGGTCTTGTGACCGGCGGGGCATCCGGCCCGGCGGTCATCCCCGGCCGCCCGGACGCCAGCCCCCTGCTCCGCCGCCTCGTCGCCCCGGACGAGGCGGTCATGCCCCCGACCGGGGGGCGGGTCTCGTTCGCCGAGATTCACGCGGTCAAGCGGTGGATCGAGGCCGGCGCCCCCGGCCTACCCCAACGCACGGCTGCTCCTCCGTCTTCGCCGGCGTCACCGTCCGAGCCGACGCCGAGTTCGGACACCCACTGGGCGTTCGTGCCGGTGCGTCGGCCCGAGCCGCCTCCGGTCAAGTCAGCCGGCTGGGTCCGCAACCCGATTGACACGTTCGTGCTCGCTGAGTTGGAACGCCGCGGGTTCGGCCCGGGCCCCGAGGCCGACCGGCGGACACTGATCCGCCGCCTGTCGCTCGACCTGCTCGGCCTGCCGCCGACGTCGGAGGAGGTGGCGGAGTTCGTCGCCGACCCGTCGGCGGACGCCTACGACCGACTGGTTCAACGGCTGCTCGCTTCTCCGCACTTCGGCGAGCGGTGGGGCCGGCACTGGCTCGACCTGGCCCGGTACGGCGACTCGGACGGGCTGGAACACGACCACCTGCGGCCGAACGCCTACCGGTTCCGGGACTGGGTGATCCGGGCCGTCAACAGCGACCTGCCGTATGACCGGTTCACGGTCGAGCAACTGGCCGGCGACCTGCTGCCGGACGCCACCCCGGACCAGAAGACGGCTGCCGGGTTTCACCGCAACACGCTCAAGCACTACACCGCCGAGAAGGTGTTCGAGGAGTACCGCGTCCGGGCGGTCAAGGACCGGGTGAACACCACCGGCACCGTCTGGCTCGGGCTGACCCTGGGGTGTGCCGAGTGCCACTCGCACAAGTTCGACCCGGTGTCGCAGACCGATTACTACCGGCTGTTCGCCATCTTCAACAACGCCTCCGAAACCGACCCGTGGAGCGCGGAGACGGGCCAGGTGCAGACCTTCCGGGCGGACCGGCGACAGTCCTTCGTGATGGCCCGCGGCGACTACGCCCGGCAGACCAAGCCGGTGTCGCCCGGCGTGCCCGGGTTCCTGCCGCGGCTCGTCACCCGGGGTGCCCAGGCGGACCGGCTGGACCTGGCGAACTGGCTCGTCGATCCGGCCCACCCGCTCACCGCCCGGGTGGCGGTCAACCACGTCTGGCAGCACCTGTTCGGCACCGGCCTGGTCGCCACCCCCGAGGACTTCGGGGCGAACGGCGAACGGCCGAGCCACCCGGCGCTGCTTGACTGGCTGGCCAGCGAGTTCGTCACCGACGGCTGGAGCCGCAAGAAGTTGATTGAGAAGATCGTGACTTCGGCGGTGTACCGGCAGTCGTCCGCCGCCCGGCCGGAGTTGGCCGAGGCCGACCCGGCCAACCGGCTGCTGGGCCGCCAGAACCGCTACCGCGTCGAGGCCGAGGTGGTCCACGATGCCGCGTTGGCCGCTGCCGGGCTGCTCGACCGGACGCAATTCGGCCCGCCGGTCCAGTTGCCGTGGCCCCGCGGGTTGGACCTGGCCCCGCTCAAGCTGTACAAGCTGCTGGACCCGCCCGAGGCTCCGGAGAGTTACCGCCGGGCGGTGTACGTCCAGGTGCAGCGGACCTTCCCGCACCCGCTGCTGGCCACCTTCGACGCGACCGAGTGTTCGCAGTCGTGCGCCAAACGGGACCGGTCGAACACCCCGCTGCAAGCCCTGTTCCTGCTCAACGACCCGACGTTCACCGCATGCGCCAAAGCGCTCGGCGGGCAGATCGCCGGCGACCCGGGGGATGTCCGAACCCGGATCGCGGCGGCGTTCGAGCGGTGCCTCGGCCGGTCGCCGACCGCACTCGAGGCCGCCGCCCTGCTCCGCCTGTGGGAGCGACAGCGAACCGAGTACGCCAGCCGGGACGACCTGGCCGTCGCCCTGGTCAGCCCGACCTACTCCGGCGCACCTGCGGACGCGGCGGCCGGGTACGGGGTCGCGTCCGCCCTACTCAACCTGGACGAGTTCCTGACCCGCGAGTGACCGATGGCCCCCCCGCCGGTAGACCGCCGCCACTTCCTGACCACCGCCGCCGGGGTCGGGCCGATCGCCCTCCGGTGGCTCCTCGCCCGGGACGCGGTCGCCGGCCCGGCGGTCAACCCGCTGGCCCCCAAGCCGCCGCACTTCCCGGCGAAGGCGAAGCGGTGCATCTTCATCTTCCTGGTCGGCGGCACCTCGTCCATCGAGCTGTTCGACCGCAAGCCGAAGCTGAACGAGCTGCACGGGCAGAAGATCCCCGACTCGTTCGTGGCCGGCAAGCGGTTCGCGTTCACCGACCCGGACAAGTCGTACCTGCTCGGGTGCAAGTTCGGGTTCAAGAAGTACGGCAAGTGCGGGATGGAGCTGTCCGAGCTGATCCCGCACATCGGGGCGCACGCCGACGACCTGTGCCTGATCCGGACGATGAACCACACGGCGTTCGTCCACGCCCCCGCCGAGCTGGTGACGCTCACCGGCCGGGACGCCACCGGCCTGCCGACCATCGGCTCGTGGATGACCTACGGCCTCGGCAGCGAGAGCGCCAACCTGCCGGCTTACGCGGTGCTCCCCGGCACCCACTCACCGGCGGTCCGCTCGCTGGCCTGGGGGAGCGGGTTCCTGCCGTCCCACCACCGCGGGGTGGTCCTGCGGCACGACGGCCCGCCGATCCTGAACGTGGCTAGCCCGGAGGGGGTGACGCCGTCGGCCCGCCGGGCGACGCTGGACGCCGTCGCCGAACTCAACACGATGCGACACGCCACGACCGGCGACTCAGAGACGCTGAGCCGGATGGCGAACTACGAACTCGCGTTCCGGATGCAGACCGCCGGCCCGGAGCTGACCGACCTGTCCGGTGAAACCCGTGAGACGCTCGACCTGTACGGCTGCAACCGCCTCCAGGACGAGGGGAAGTTCGCCCGGGTCTGCCTGACCGCCCGCCGGCTGGTCGAGCGGGGGGTGCGGTTCGTGTCGGTCATCCACCACAAGTGGGACCACCACGAAGACCTGAACGAGTTCTACCCGTCCCACGTCCGGGAGGTGGACCAGCCGATCGGCGGTTTGCTCACCGACCTGAAGCGACGGGGCTTGCTGAACGACACGCTGGTGGTGTGGGCGACCGAGTTCGGACGGACGGCGATCACCCAGAACGCCAAGCCGGGGCCGCGGGTCGGCCGGGACCACCACCCGTTCGCCTACAGCATGTGGATGGCCGGCGGCGGGGTGAAGGGCGGGTACGTCCACGGGGCGACGGACGAGATCGGCTGGAACATCACCGAAAGCCCGGTCCCGATCCACGACTTCCACGCCACACTGTTGCACCTGTTCGGCCTCGACCACTTAAAGCTGACCTACCGCCACCGCGGGCTGGACGCCCGGCTGACCGACCAGGCCGGGAACGTGGTTCACGAACTGATCGCGTGACGCCGGCCGGCAGGGTATAACCGGGGGCACGTTCCCACCCCCCGGAGAGACTGCCGTGACCGTTTCCCGTCGTGAGTTTTTGGCCGCGGGCGCCGCGGTCGCGGCGAGCGGACCCGGTGGGTCCGCCGCGAACCGCGAGGTATCGCCGCAGCGGAAGACCCGCTTCGCCGTCTCCACCTACTCGTTCTGGCAGTTCCGCAACCGGGAGCTGCGGGACGTGGAGAAGTGCATCGACCTGGCCGCCGAGATGGGGTTCGACGGGGTCGAGCTGCTGCTCCGGCAGATGACCGACGAGACCACCCCGTACCTGAACCGGCTGAAACGGCGGGCGTTCGTCAACGGCATGGCCCTGGTCGGGTTCTCGACGCACCAGGGGTTCCTGTCCCCGGACAAGGCGGTGCGGGAGAAGAACGTCGCGTTGACCAACCGGCAGACCGAACTGGCCGCGTCACTCGGCATCCCGACCATGCGGGTGAATACTGGCACCTGGGGGACGAGCAAGAACTTCGACGAGCTGATGGCCAACCGCGGGGTCGAGCCGCCGAAGCCGGAGCACACCGACGAAGAAGGCTTCGGGTGGGTGATCGACAGCCTCGGCCGGTGCGCGAAGCACGCCGAGAAGCACGGCGTCCTGCTCGGGCTGGAGAACCACTGGGGGCTGGGCCGCACGCCGGAAGGGGTGCTGCGGATCGTGGACGCGGTCAACTCGCCGTGGCTGCAAGTCACCCTCGACACCGGCAACTTCCTGGAAGACCCCTACGACAAGCTGGCCAAGCTCGCCCCGAAGACCGTGCTGATGCAGGCGAAGACGTACTTCGGCGGCGGGACGTGGTACACGCTCGACCTGGACTACCCCCGCATCGCCAAGCTGATGAAGGACGCCGGGTACAAGGGGTGGGTGTCGCTGGAGTTCGAGGGGAAGGAAGACCCGCGGACGGCCGTGCCGAAGAGCCTGGAGATGCTGCGGAAGGCATTCAACACGTGACGACACCAGCCCGACGCGCGAGCGAGGGTGGTTTGAGTACCCTCGCTCGCGCGTCGGGCTGGTACGCTGCTTACGGCTTCGTACCGACCATCGGCTTGATCTCCCGGAACCAGATGTTGCGGAACTTCACCGGGTCGCCGTGGTAGAACAGGCTCAGCGGCAGTTTGTCCGGGTGCTTGGTGTACGCCGGCTTCTTGTCAAAGAACGTCTCCCCGCTCAGCTCGAAGTGGTTGACCACCAACACCCCGTTGTGGAACACGGTGGCGACGGCCGGCTTGGCCACGCTGCCGTCGGCGTTGAACTTCGGCGCCTCGAACGCGATGTCATACGACTGCCACTCGCCCGGCTTGCGGCTGGCGTTCACCATCGGCGGCATCTGCTTGTAGATGGCGGCGCACTGGCCGTCGAAGTAGGTCGGGTTCTGGTACGAGTCGAGGATCTGCACCTCGTACTTGGACATGATGAAGAACCCGTTGTTCCCCCGCCCCTGCCCTTTACCTTTGACCACCGACGGGGTGGCGAACTCGACGTGGTACTGGCCGGTGCCGAACCCCTGCTTGGTGCTGATGTTCCCGCCCTTGGCGATGGCGTACCCGTCCTGGATCTGCCACCTCTCGCCGCCCTTCCACTGGGACAGGTCTTTGCCGTCGAACAGGACGACGGCGTCGGACGGTGGGTCGCCGGGGTTGGCCCCCGGGGTGACGACCGGCGGCTCCGGCCACTTGATCCCGCTCTCGTACCCGTCGCGGACGGCCAACGCGCACGCCGCCCCGCTGAGGACCAACACACACCCGACGATGAGTCGCCGCGTCATGGCAACACCTGGGGAGGGGTCAGATTCGGAGGAAGATTCTCCGCCGGTATAAGGCGTACAGCAACAGCCACAGGACGGCCAGCACCGCCGCGCCGAGGACGAGCGGTTCGTACTCCTTGCCGAACGTCCGGAACGTGTCTGCCCCGAGGTGCCGCTTGAGGGCGTCGCGGATGAAGCCGAGGAACAGCCAGTCCATGACGTAGGCGGCAATCGAGTTTGCCCCGATGACCACCAGCGGGAACACCCACCGCCTCCAGCCGACCGCGTCGGTCAGGGCGTAGAACCCGGCCAGGAACAGGAAGCACCACCCGCCGCTGAACAGCACCCAACTCGGCGTCCAGATGCGCTTCACCACGGGGCAGACGCCGAGCCAGCCGAGGGCATACCCGGAGGCGAGGCCGACCAGCCCGGCGACGGCGAACCACGCCAGCTTGCCGGAGACTGAGCGCGGCGAACGAAGTACCTCGCCGGCGATGAGGCCGAGGGTCATGGTGCCGAGTGTCGGGATGAAACTGGTCGTGCAGTACCCACCGCCGTTTGCAAGGAACAGTTTTTCTCTGGGGAACCAATTCAAGAAGCGGCCATCGAACGCAGCCGCCGGATTCCACTCTTTGTCCCAATGGGCGGCGAATGCCCCCGGGGAGCAAGGCCAATCAGGCCACCGGCCTGTCTGCCAAAGTACATCTTTCGCCTGCTGGGCGGTCGGAAAGAACACGAACAGCGCCCAATACCCGACCAGGATTAACCCGAGGGCGATCCACCTGAGCCGTGGTGGCCCCAATCCGATGAGGAACAGCAGCCAGTACCCGAGGCCGATCTGGGTGAGCGTGTCCTCGAACGTCCAGTACGTCTGCGGCTTGCCGACCGACCGCAGGAACACCCCGAGCAGCACCAGTACCACCGACCGCCAGACGGCGTGGGCCGTCATCGCCAGGGTGCTTTGCCCCTTCGCCCGTCGGGAGGCGATCGAGAACGGCAACGCCACCCCGACCAGGAACGAGAACGACGGCTGGATCAGGTCGTGCAGCGAACAGCCGACCCACTCGACGTGCGACTGGTGCCAGGCGAGGTGTTGCCAGACGGTGCTGTCCGGGAAGTTTTTCGCGACGGCACCCAGCCGCAGCACCTCGGCCATCATCAGGAACATGACGAACCCGCGGTACGCATCGATGCAGACGAGCCGCGGGGCGGGTTGGGCAACGGGTGTCGGCGTCATCGGGCCACCGAAGGCGGTGAGGGTGGATCGCCCATCGTGCCAGACCCGGCCGGAAATGCAATGCGCCGGTTCCCTCGCCAGCGGCTGGGGCCGGGGGAGGGCGAGGCTCCTGCCGAGCCGTCAGCCCGCGGTAACGGGCGGGAGCCACACCCGCGGCTGTCACCGAGCTGGGACCGCGTAGCTGCGGACGGCTCCCCGGCTCGGCAGGAGCCTCGCCCTCCCCCGGCGGGAGTCAGCGACTCGGGTCACGCTCGCGGGTGGGCTTTGTGGTAGCTCTGCTGCAGCCGCTGCGTCGTGATGTGGGTGTAGATCTGGGTCGTCGCCAGGCTGCGGTGGCCGAGCAACTCCTGCACGCCGCGGATGTCCGCCCCGGCGTCGAGCATGTGGGTGGCGAAGCTGTGCCGCAGGGTGTGCGGCGTCGTCCGCGGGTCGAGGTGGGCCACCTTCAGGTGCTTGGCCAACAGCCGGCCGACGCTGCGGGTGGTCAGCCGGGTGCCGTTGCGGTTGACGAACACGGCTGTCGTTTCCTGCTTCTGCTCCCGAAGCATCGTCTGCCGGTCGGCCAGCCAGACGGTCAGCGCCTGCTTGGCCGGCTCGCCGAGGACGACGAGCCGTTCCTTCTTCCCCTTGCCGCGGACCACGGCCACCCCGTCGCCGAGGTCCACATCGAGCAGGTCGAGACCGACCAGTTCACTGACCCGCAGCCCGGCGGAGTATAGGGTTTCCAAAATGGCCCGGTCGCGGTGGCCGAGCGGGTCGGCCGGCGGGGCGTCGAGCAGCTTGCGGACGGCGTCGGTGGTCAGGAAGTGCGGCAGTGGCTTGTCCGGCCGGGGGCCACGGAGGGCGGTCGCCGGGTTGGCCGCCAGCACCCCCTGCCGGCACAGGAACTTGCCGAACGTGCGGACCGCCGCCAGCCGGCGGTTGACCGTGGTCTTGGCATAGCCCTGCTCGTGCAGCCAGGCGACGAACGCCCGCAGGGTGCGGGTGTTCCAGTCCCGCGGCTCGGTCGATCCTTTCTTGAGGTGGTCCCGCAGGAAGCCGAGCGCCTGGGACAGGTCTTCCCGGTACGACTTGACCGTGTGGGCGGACGAGTTCTTCTCCACCCCGAGGTGGGTGAGGAAGTCGGCCAGGGCGTGTTCCAGGGTCATGGGTTAGAAACGGGCCGGCTTCTGGGACTCGTCCGGCGGCGTCGTGACGGCGTTGCGGTCCGCCGCCTCGAACTGCTCCTCGGCCCGGTCGGTCAGGACGGCGGCGTCGAACCAGGTGACGGCGACGTTCGGGTCGGCGGCCGCATCCCGAAAGGCGTCAAGCAGTTCGGCCCGGCTGTACTCGTCGTACACGAAGATGAACTTCTCGGTCCCTTTGAACAAGGCCAGGACGCTCAGGTCGTGCATCAGCCGCCTCGCCGTCGGGTGCCGGTTCCCTCTCAAGTGATCGGGCACGGCCCCGAGGCGGGTTCAGCAAATCCGCCTCGGGGCGGGGGTTCCGTCCGGCCGAGCGGCTGTTTTCCCTGGACTTACCGGCGGCGCGGCGGGTACACTCCCCGCACGTCCCCCGCCTCCTCCCCAAGCCTCCACCCCGGAGCCTGCCGCGCCATGGGCGATAACCAACCATCCCTCCCCGGTACAGGCCCGAGTCTGAACGACCGGCTGTTGTTCTGGGCGAGTTTCTTGACCCTGATCGCGGCCGGGATCGGGTTCTCCGTCCGGGGGGTGATCATCGGCGACTGGGGCGCCCAGTTCGGGTTCACCCAGAGCGAGCTGGGCACCATCTCCGGCGGCGGGCTGATCGGGTTCGGCCTGGCCATCATCTTCTTCAGCTTCTTCGCCGACCTGTTCGGGTACGGCAAGACGATGCTGGTGGCCTTCCTGTTGCACGCCCTGAGTGCGGTGGTGACGTTCGCGGCCACGCCCATCTACGAGATGTACGGCAAGGGCGGGGCGTTCGTCTGTCTGAACCTGGGGATGTGGCTGTTCGCGTTCGGCAACGGCACCTGCGAGGCGGTCATCAACCCGCTAACAGCCACCCTGTTCCCGCGGAACAAAACCCACTGGCTGAACATCCTGCACGCCGGGTGGCCGCTCGGGCTGATCCTGGGGGCGGTCATCACCCTCGGGTTCGGGCAGGTCGGTCAGCCGATCCGCTGGGAGTACAAGCTGGCCGTGTTCCTGGTGCCGGTGCTGCTGTACGGCCTGCTCATGTTCAACCGCCCGTTCCCAAAGTCGGAGGCCCAGTCGGCCGGGGTGGACCTGCCCCACCAGGTGGGCACGGTCGGCCTGCTCGGGTTCGCCGTGGCCGCCTTCTTCCTCGGGCTGGCCATCCCGACCCTGCTGGAGGCGTTCGGCCTGACCGTGCCGCCGGTCGCCCGCTACGCCCTGATGGGGGCGATCTGGCTGGCCTTCACGGTGTACAGCCGGTTCGCCATCGGCAGCCTGCTGATCGCCTTCCTGTACCTGATGCACGCCCTGGTCGGGTACGTCGAGCTGGGCACCGACAGTTGGATCACGAACATCACCACCCGGGTGCTGAAGAGCGAGACGAACGCCCTGTTGGCGTTCATCTGGACGAACGCCCTGATGTTCACCCTGCGGTTCTTCGCCGGCCCGATCGTCGAGAAGATCAACCCGGTCGGCCTGCTGTTCGTCTCCGCCCTGTTCGGCACCGCCGGGCTGGCGATGCTCGGCATGCCGTTCACGGACAGCGTGTGGCCGTGGGTTGCCGCGGTGACGGTGTACGGGATCGGCAAGACGTTCTACTGGCCGACCCTGCTCGGGGTGATCTCCGAGCGGTTCCCGAAGGGCGGGGCGCTGGCGATCGGGCTGTCCGGCGGGATCGGGATGATCTCGGCCGGGTTCTTCGGCGGCCCGGGGATCGGGTACAAGCAGGACTTCCTGACGGTGGAGAAGCTGAAGGAGACGGCCCCGGCCACCTACGACCGGTACAAGGCCGACTCGGAGGGCAGGTTCCCGGTGATCACCGACCTGGCCCCCATGACCGCCCCGCCGGTGGTCGGCATCGACAACGCCAAGTTCAAGGTGTTCGAGGAGTACGAAGCGTTCCCGGCCAAGGTGGAGGAGGCGAAGAAGGCCGGTAAGGAGCCGCCGAAGTTCGCCACCACCCTGGAGGCGGACCTGGACACCCTGGCCAAGGAGAAGGCGGCCGGCCGGCCGGTGCCGGAGAAACTGGAGAAGGAGTTGACCAGTCGGCTGGCGTGGTGGACCACCCAGGGTAAGCCGAACTTCGAGACGGACAGGGGGCCGCTGAACGCCGCCCGCGACTTCGGGGCGAAAACCGCCCTGCTTTACACCGCCGCCGTTCCGGCCGCGCTGGCGGTCGGGTTCCTGCTCCTGATTCTGTACTTCGCCGCCACCGGCGGGTACAAACAGGTGCACCTGGAAACCGGCGGCCGGGAGATCGAAGACTGACCCGCGTCCGCAACAGTAACCCCGACGCCCACCCACAGTCGTGGGTGGGCTTTTCGCTTGCTACAATCCCCGCATGGACGGCCGCCGTGAGTTCGTGGTCCTCGGGTGCGGCACCTCGGTCGGGGTGCCGATGATCGGGTGCAACTGCCCCGTCTGCACCTCCCCGGACCCCCGCAACAACCGCACCCGCAGTTCGGTCCTGCTCCGACTGCCGACCGGCAACGTGCTCGTCGACACCGGGCCGGAGCTGCGGCTGCAACTGGTCCGCGAGAAGATCCCCCTCGCCCACGCGGTCCTGTTCACCCACTACCACGCCGACCACCTGTTCGGGCTGGACGACGTGCGGCTGTTCCCCCGGCGGCTCGGCGGCCCCCTGCCCCTTTACTGCACGGACGAGGTGGAGGAGGTCATCCGCCAGGTGTTCGGGTACGCCTTCCACCCCCAGGCGGCCGACCTGCCGGCCGGGGTGCTGCCCAAACTCACCTTCCGCCGGATCACGCCGGACGCCCCGTTCGAGGTGCTCGGCCAGCGGGTGGTGCCGATCCCGCTGGAACACTCCCGGTTCGACGTGCTCGGCTTCCGGTTCGACCGGGTGGCGTACTGCACCGACGTCAGCCGCATCCCGGACGCGAGCTGGCCGCTGCTGGCCGACCTGGACGTGCTGGTGATCGACGCCCTCAAACCGGGCAGCCCGCACCCGGCCCACCTCAGCCTGGAGCAGGCGCTGGGGGTGATCGACCGGGTGCGGCCGAAGCGGGCGTACCTGACGCACATGGGGCATGAGATGGAGTACGCGGCCCTGGCCGCCCGGCTGCCGCCCCACGTCGCCCCCGCCTTCGACGGGTTGCGGTTCGACTTCTGACCTCCCCCCGAGGACCGCCGCCGTGCATCACGCCCCCGCCGACCTCGTCCACCGGCTCCGGCTGCACCATCAGGAGCACGTCCTCACCGGCTGGGACACGCTCACCACCTGGGAGCAGGCCGCGTTCGTCGGGCAGCTCGCCGGGATCGACCTGGCCGAACTCGACTCCCTGTACCGCCGCAAAGACGAGCCGGCGTCCGCCCTCCCGCCCCGGGACCGACTCGCCCCGCTACCGGTCGAGGCCGCCGCGGACATCCCGGCGTCTGCCGTCGCCCGCGGGGATGAGGCTCTGCGGAACGGGGAGGTGGCGGCGCTGGTCGTGGCCGGCGGCCAGGGCACCCGACTCGGGTTCGACTGGCCGAAGGGCATGTACCCGGTCGGCCCGGTCAGCAAAGCCCCACTGTTCCAGGTCCACGCCGAGAAGGTGCTGGCCCTCAGCCGGCGGTACGGGGCGGCGATCCCGTTCCTGGTGATGACCAGCCCGGCCACCCACGCCGACACCGAGGCGTTTTTCCCGGAGCACAAGTTCTTCGGGCTGCCCGAGGATCAGGTGACGTTCTTCACCCAGGGGACGATGCCGGCCGTCGATCTGACGTCCGGCAAGCTGCTGCTGGAGAAGCCGGGCGGGCTGGTCCTCACCCCGAACGGGCACGGCGGGACGCTCACCGCCCTGGCCGACAGCGGGCTGCTGGCCGATTTGACCAACCGCGGGGTGAAACACGTCTTCTACTTCCAGGTGGACAACCCGCTGGTCAACATCTGTGACCCCGGGTTTCTCGGCCGGCACATCGAGTCCGGCAGTGACGCGTCGAGCAAGGTGGTGTTCAAGGAGCAACCGGGGGAGAAGGTCGGCGTCCTGGCCCTGATCGACGGCCGGTGCGGGATCGTGGAGTACTCCGACATGCCAGCGGCGATGGCCGAGGAGCGGGCGGCCGACGGGACACTCCAGTTCCGGGCCGGCAACCCGGCCATCCACATCTTCAGCGTGCCGTTCCTGGAGCGGGTGACGACCGGGGCCGGCCGGCTGGCCTACCACCTGGCGAAGAAGAAGGTGCCGTACTACGACCCGACGACCGGGGAGACGGTGGCACCGGAGCGGGAGAACGCCCTCAAGTTCGAGCTGTTCATCTTCGACGCCCTGCCGCTGGCCGAGCGGTGGCTGGCGGTGAGTGTGGACCGGGCGGACGAGTTCGCCCCGCTCAAGAACGCGACCGGGGCGGACTCCCCGGAGGCGGTGCGGCAGGCCCAGCTCGCCCGGGCGGCCCGGTGGCTGACGGCGGCTGGTGTCGGGAACCCGGACCGCCACCCGGTCGAGGTCAGCCCGCTGTTCGCCCTGGACGCCGCCGAGCTGGCGGCCAAGCTGCCGGCCGGGTGCGTCATCGACGAGCCGATGGTTCTGAGGTAGGTCCGCCGTGCGGACCGTGGGCAACCGTCCGCACGGCGGACCCTACGGAGAGTGATCGCAGATGTTGCACGCGACGATCATGGCCGGCGGCGGCGGCACCCGGTTCTGGCCCCGCAGCCGGTCCACCCGGCCGAAGCAGTTCCTGACCTTCAGCGGCGACCGCACCCTGCTGCAAGGGACGCTCGACCGGATCAGCGCGCAAGTGCCGGCCGACCGCACGTGGGTCATCACCGGCGGCGCCCATGTGGACGAGGCCCGCAAGCAACTGCCGGAACTGGCCGCGGACCACCTCGTCGGCGAGCCGTTCGGCCGGGACACGGCGGCGTGCATCGGCCTGGGGGCGGCGCTCATCGCCCATGCCGACCCGGCGGCGACCATGATCGTCATGCCGGCGGACCATGTCATCGAGCCGGTCCGGGAGTTCGAGCGGGCCGTCCACGCCGCGGCCCAGTTCGCCGACGAGCACCCGAACGCCCTGCTCACCTTCGGCATCCCGCCGACCTACCCGGCCACCGGGTACGGGTACATCCAGCGGGGGGCGGCCCTCGGCCAGCGGCAGGGCGTGACCGCCAGCAAGGTGCAGGCGTTCCGCGAGAAGCCGGACGCGGACACGGCCGAGCGGTTCGTCGCGTCCGGGGACTTCTTCTGGAACAGCGGCATCTTCGTCTGGAAGGTAGCCGCCATCCTGGGCGAGCTGAAGCGGCAGCGGCCGGCCATCTACGCGGCCGTCGAGCGGATCGCCGAGGCCTGGCCGACCGCCGAGCGGGACACGGTGTTCCGGGCCGAGTACGAGCGGCTGGAGAAGGTGAGCATCGACTACGCGGTGATGGAGGGTGCCCCGGAGGTGCTGGTCATCCAGGCGCCGTACCAGTGGGACGACGTGGGCAGTTGGCTCGCCCTGGAGCGGCGGAACCCGCAGGACGCCGGCGGCAACACGGTGCAAGGCTCCCACTGCGGGATCGACACCACGAACTGCGTGATCGGCTCCGACCCCGGCCACCTGATCGCCACCATCGGGGTGAGCGACCTGCTCGTCATCCAGAGCGGGGACGCGACGCTGGTCGCTCGCAAGCAGGACGAGGCCGCGGTCAAGCAGTTGGTGGACAAGCTCAAGAAGGACGGCTGGGGCAAGTACCTGTGACCGACGAAGGCGAGCGGCGGGGGTTAACCCCGCCGTCCGAGACCGCACCCCTCCCCCGCGGCCGGCTGCTCGGGGTGGATTTCGGCACCGTCCGCATCGGCTTATCCGTCTGTGATCCGGACCAGCGGGTCGCCTCCCCGCTCGACACCTACACCCGCCGGGATGCCAAGTCGGACGCCACGTTCTTCAGCCGGCTTGGAGTCGCTCAGAACGCGGTCGGCTGGGTGGTCGGACTGCCGTACCTGGCGAGCGGGGACGAGGGGCCGAAGGCGAAGGAGTGCCGGGCGTTCGCCGCCTGGCTGACCGCGACGACCGGGCTACCGGTGGCGTTCCACGACGAGCGGTTCACCACGGTCGCCGCGGAGGAGTCCCTGTGGGCGGCCGGGCTGTCGCATGCGGAGCGGAAGAAGCGTCGGGACCGGGTGGCCGCCCAGATGATCCTGCAAGCCTACCTGGACGCGGCCCGCGCGGCCGGGCCACAATACCAGCCGTCGCCCTCGACGGAGTAACTCCGATGTCCGCCGTCGCCGCCACACCGTCCGCTACTCCGGCGGACGCCCTGCCCTTCTCCCGGAAGACGGTTGCCGAGCTGCTCGACGAACTCGGCGGCATCCCGGCCCACCGGGTCCGGGTGTACCCGCCGCCGGGGACGGCGACCGAGGCCGACGTGATTCGACTCGGCCCGGTCGCGCGGTTTTGTGAGCTGGTTGACGGCACCCTGGTGGAGCGTCCCGTGGGCCGACCGGAAGGCATCCTGGCCGCGTACCTCGCCACCCTGCTGAACAACTTCGTCCTCCCCCGCGGGCTAGGCACGGTTGCCGTCCCGGACGCGATCTACCGGATGCGACAGGGTAACCTCCGCGAGCCGGACGTGTCCTTCACGAGCCAGGACCGGGAGGTTTACCCGCTCGCCCAGGTGAGCGGGGTGTGCCCGGACCTGTGCGTCGAAGTCCTCAGCCCGGACAACACCCGGGCGGAGATGGCCCGCAAACGGGTCGAGTACTTCGCCACCGGCTGCCGGCTGGTGTGGGAGATCGACCCCCGTCGCCGGACCGCCAGCGTTTACACCGACCCGGACGCGGCCACCCGCCTCGGGCCGGACGGCTTCCTGGACGGTGGGGCCGTGTTGCCCGGGTTCGCTTTGCCGCTGGCCGATCTGTTCGCCCGGCTGGACCCCCCGACCACCCCGACCGCATGACCGAACGCGAGTTCGCAACCGGTGTCGTCGCCACCCTGCAACGAGCGGGCTTTCAGGCGCTGTGGGCCGGCGGGTGCGTTCGCGACGAGTTGCTCGGCCTTGCCCCGGCCGACCACGACGTGGCCACCGACGCCCGGCCGGAGCAGGTGCAGAAGCTGTTCCGGCGGACACACACGTTCGGGGCCAGCTTCGGCGTGGTCGAGGTGCTCGGCCCCCGCGGGCCGGACGGCGAGTGGCTCAAGGTGCAGGTGGCCACCTTCCGCACCGACAGCACCTACTCCGACGGCCGCCGGCCGGACGCGGTCACGTTCTCCACGCCGGAGGAGGATGCGAAACGACGCGACTTCACCATCAACGGGCTGTTCTTCGACCCGCTGACCGGCACACTGATCGACCACGTCGGCGGGCGGGCAGACCTGCGGGCGAAGGTGCTGCGGGCCATCGGCGACCCGGCCGAGCGGTTCGCCGAGGACAAGCTCCGCATCCTCCGGGCGGTCCGGATGGCCGCCCGGTTCGGCCTGGCCATCGACCCCGCCACCCTCGACGCCGCCCGGCGGATGGCGCACACGATCACGGTCGTCAGCGCCGAGCGGATCGCCGAGGAGCTGCGGAAGATGCTCGCCCACCCGTCCCGGGCGGTCGGGGTGCGACTGCTGGATGACGCCGGACTGGCACCGTACATCCTGCCGGAGCTGGGCAGCGCGGACTGGGCCTTCCTTGGCCGGGTAATGGAACGGCTGCCGCTCCGAGCCGGCTTCGTGCTCGCGTTCGCAGCTCTCCTGCACGAGCTGTCGGCCGGGACTGTGGCCAAGGACTGCCAGCGGCTACGGCTGTCGAACGCCGAGGCGACCAGCGTCACCTGGCTGGTCGCCCGGCACGCCGACCTGGCCGGTGCCGTGACCCAGCCGCCCAGCCGGCTCTACCCGCTTCTCGCCCACCCTGAAATCGCGGACCTGTTCGCCCTGAGGCGTGCCGTCCTCGAAGCGACGGGCCACGAGGTCACGGACGTCGACTTCTGCGAGCAGGTGTTGCGGACGAAGACGCCGGCTGAGCTGAACCCGCCGCCGCTCGTCACCGGGGACGACCTCCGGGCGCTCGGGCTGAAACCGGGGCCGGGGTTCAAGCGGCTTCTTGACGCGACGCGGGCGGCCCAACTGGACGGGCAGGTGCGGTCGAAAGCCGAGGGGCTGCGGCTGGCGGAAGAACTGTCACGCGGAGTCGGGCCGTGAGAACGGACACGGGCTGCGGCTGCCGAGCGCCGGAGCGGACCACCTCCCGCCACCAGTAGCCGAACACGGTGCGGAGGGTTCGGGGCACCTCCCGCACCGACACCTTGCTGGCCCCGCCGGCCCGCGGCCGATGGGCGACCGGCGCTTCGGCCACCGTCAGCCCCAGCCGCCGTGCCCGGTGGAGCATCTCCGCGTTCACGAAGAACCCACTGCTCTCAGGTAGTAGGTCGGCGAGCGCCTCCCGTCGGAACACCTTCAGGGCACAGTCGCAGTCCCGAACACCGGTGCCGAGCAGCGTCCGCACCAGCCGGTTGTATCCGCCGGACAGGAACCGGCGCCGCCACGGATCCTGTCGGTCCACCCGTCGGCCGGCGACGACGGCAGCAGTTCGCGCCTGACTCGCCAGCCGGCCGAGGTCGCGGAGGTCGAACTGGCAGTCGGCGTCGGTGAACGCCACCAGGTCATACCGTGCGGCCGCGAATCCGGTCCGCAGGGCGGCCCCGTAGCCCCGGTTGCTGGGGTGGTGCAGGACTCGCAACCCGGGCACCGAGCGGCCGAGCCGGGCCAACAGTTCCCCGGTCCCATCCGTGCTGCCGTCGTCGACGACAAGGACTTCCCACTGCTCGAACAGCCCGCCTAACCCGGCCGCGGCCTCGTCCACCGCCCGGACGATGACAGCCGCCTCGTTGTACGCCGGGATGACCAGACTGAGCGAGAGCGGGCGGTCCGCGTCCATGCGAAACCCTCGGTGTTCGACCACGACCGGTGCAACCGTACCCTCTACGGGGTTGGCGGTAAAGTCCGAGCGAACCGCCTAACAATTCGTGCTTGTCAGCGGATCGCACGGCGGTACAAATAGAACAAGGCCGCTGCTGTTTGCCGAATCCACCTATCCAAGAGGGCGTCGAATGACACTGCTCAGCCGCAAGGCGGACTACGCCCTCCTGATCCTCTCACACCTGCACCAGACCGCCGGCAGCGGCAACGCACGCACCATCGCCGAGCGGTTCGGGCTGAGCCGGCCGTTCGTGGCGAACATCTTGAAAGAGCTTTGTCACAAAGGGTTTGTGACCAGCCACCGGGGGGTCAAAGGCGGCTACGCCCTGCACCCCTCGGCGTCCGCCGTCACCCTGGCCAGTCTGCTCGACGCGATCGACGAGCGGTTCCGATTGACCGTGTGCAGCGACCACGGTCACGGGGCCGGTGAGCCGTGTGCGGTCGAACACGGCTGCCCGGTCAAGAACCCGCTGACCGACATCCACCGGCGGATCATCGGCGTGCTCGACGGCGTCACACTGGGCGACCTGTTCGGCCCCCAGTCTCAGCCCGGGTCGCCGCTCCAGGAACTGCTCCCGCTGGTGCCGCGGACGGCCGGCTGTTGCGTCCAAACCCCCGCACCGGTCAACGCTTGAGAGTCGTCTAACACCGCAGCGTACCGCCCCCCGGAGTCCGAGACGATCATGGCCGTGAAGATCCCGATCTACCTGGACAACAACGCCACCACCCGGACCGACCCGCGGGTGGTCGAGGCGATGCTCCCGTACTTCACGGAGAAGTACGGGAACGCGGCCAGCCGCAGCCACCCGTTCGGGTGGGAGGCCGAGGCCGCCGTGGACGACGCCCGGGACCAGATCGGCGACCTGATCGGGGCGTCCGGCAAGGAGGTCATCTTCACCAGCGGGGCCACCGAGGCGACCAACCTCGCCCTCAAGGGCGTGGCCGCCATGTACAAGAAGAAGGGCAACCACTTCGTCACCCAGGTGACGGAGCACAAGGCCACCCTCGACACCTGCAAGCGGCTCGAACGGGACGGCTGCCAGGTGACGTACCTGCCGGTGGACCAGTACGGCCGGGTGTCCGCCGACCAGGTGCGGGAGGCGCTGACCGAGAAGACGATCCTGGTCAGCGTCATGGCCGCCAACAACGAGATCGGCACCCTCCAGCCGATCGCCGAGATCGGCAAGGTGTGCAAGGAGCGGGGCGTCCTGTTCCACACCGACGCCGTCCAGGCCGCGGGCAAGGTGCCGCTCGACGTGCAGGCGATGGGCGTCGACCTGATGAGCCTGAGCGCCCACAAGATGTACGGCCCGAAGGGGATCGGGGCGCTGTACGTCCGCAAGAAAGACCCGCGGGTGCGGCTGGAGCCGCAGATCGACGGCGGCGGGCACGAACGGGGGATGCGGTCCGGCACCCTGCCGGTGCCGCTGATCGTCGGGTTCGGGGCGGCCGCCGAACTGGCCCTCCGGGAGATGCCGGAGGAGACGAAGCGGACGTTCGCCCTCCGCGAGCGGCTGCGGAGCCGGATCATGGACCGGCTGCCGGAGTCGTACCTGAACGGCCACCCGACCGAACGCCTCCCGGGCAACGCCAACATCAGCTTCGCCTACGTGGAAGGCGAGGGGCTGATGATGGGTATCAAGGACGTGGCCGTGTCCAGCGGGTCGGCCTGCACCAGCGCCAGCCTGGAGCCGAGTTACGTCCTCCGCGCCCTCGGCGTCGGGGACGAACTGGCCCACAGCAGCATCCGCTTCGGGGTCGGTCGGTTCAACACCCTGGAAGAGATCGACTACGTCGCCGACCTGGTGGTCCGCGAGGTCAGCCGGCTGCGGGAGATGTCCCCGCTGTTCGAGATGGCCCAGCAGGGGATCGACCTGAAGTCCATCGAGTGGGCCGCCCACTAGCCACAGGTGACAGGTCTTGCGTAGGGTGCGTGGAGTGAGGGCTTTGACGAGCGCAACGCACCGGCCCCGCAACGAGAGACACCCTGGGCAGTAGTCCTACGGTGCGTTTCGCAAAGCCTCAACGCACCCGACAAAACGAACCCGACCGACCACCGACACCCTCTAACACTGACCGAGAGCCGCCATGCCATACAGCGACAAGATTCTGGAGCACTACAACAACCCGCGGAACGTCGGCAGCTTCTCGGCCGCCGACCCGACCGTCGGCACCGGCCTGGTCGGCGCCCCGGAGTGCGGGGACGTGATGCGGCTGCAGATCAAGGTGGACCCGGCCACCGGGACCATCGCCGACGCCAAGTTCAAGACGTTCGGCTGCGGGTCGGCCATCGCCAGCAGCAGCCTGGCGACCGAGTGGCTCAAAGGCAAGAGCCTGGACGAGGCGCTGGGCATCAAGAACACCGCCATCGTCGAGGAGCTGGCCCTGCCGCCGGTCAAGGTCCACTGCTCGGTGCTGGCCGAGGACGCGATCAAGGCGGCGATCAAGAACTACCAGGAGAAGCAGCCCCAGCCGGCGGCCGAGCCGGTCGGGGCGGCCGGCTGACCGGTTGGGTTCCGGCCGGTTCCGGGGTATAGTTTCATAGAGACCGTTTCCACCGCACACACGAAGGGGCCGAGTCATGTCGACCGTTGCCGAGCAGACCGAACTGGGGGTCAAAACCGACGCCCCGAAGGCCGTCCCGAACGTCACCATCACCCCGAAGGCGGCCGACGAGGTCAAGCGGATCATCGCCGAGCAGGCGGCTGGGGGGGTGGCGGACAAGCTGTACCTGCGGCTGCGGGTGGTCGGCGGCGGGTGCAGCGGGTTCCAGCACAAGCTGGACCTGGACCCGACGGTGAACGAGAAGCTGGACGAAACGTACGAGGTGACGGGCATCCCCGTGGTGGTGGACAAGCGTAGCCTGCTGTACCTGAGCGGGGTGACGGTCGACTTCCACGACGACCTGAACAAGCGGGGGTTCAGCATCACCAACCCGACGGCCAAGAGCACCTGCGGGTGCGGCAGCTCGTTCTCGATGTGACCGGGAACCCTGCCATGACGCACTTCGAGCGGCTCGGCCTGCCGGGCCGCTTTTCCGTTGACCCCGAGGCGGTCGAGCGGGCCTACCTGACCCGGTCGCGGGAGGTCCACCCGGACTACCACGGGTTGGCCGACCCGGACCGGCAGCGGGAGAGCGTGGAGGCGACGGCCGCACTGAACGAGGCGTACCTGACCCTGCGGGATCCGTTCCGCCGGGCCGAGTACCTGCTCACCCTGCTGGGCGGGCCGTCCGCCCAGGCCGAAAAGAACCTGGACCAGTCCTTCCTGATGGAGATGATGGACCTCCGCGAACAGATCGAGGAGGCCAAGGCCGGCCACACCGGGCTGGACGACCTCCGCTCCCGGGTGTCGGACCGGCTCGACCAAATCGTCAGCGAGATCGACCGTCGGTTCGAGCAGGCGGGTCCGGGCGATGTGCCGTCAGACGCCCGGGTTCGAATCCGCCGCTCGCTCAACGCCGCGAAAACGGTCCGCAGCCTGCTCCGCGAGCTGGACGAGGAGTGACCCTCGCCGGCCGTTCGGTACAATCCGCGTGTCGGCCGACGGGCGATTAACTCAGCGGTTAGAGTGCCTCCCTTACAAGGAGGAAGTCGGGGGTTCGAATCCCTCATCGCCCACTCTTAAAGCCATATCTGACAAGAACTTACGGCGAATACTCGCATCGTGTAATCGGGTCGTGTAATTCGCCGTGTAATTCATCGTGTAAATCGGTCGGGTCACTTCCCACAGCGAACTACTTCCACGCTCCGTTTTTTCCGCCCCCTGCCCCGCTCTAGCCCACGTCGCTTTCACTGAAATCAGGATCGTGAAGGCGACGGTCGGGTAGATTTCGGGCATGTGCGGACGCTACACCTTGTCAGCCACCCCAGAAGCCGTCGCCGGGCATTTCAACCTGTCTGGGGTGGAGCCGCTTCAGCCACGCTACAACATCGCCCCGTCCCAATTGGTCGCCGTCATCGGCCTGAAACCGGACGGGGCGAGGCGGGGGCTAGTGCGGCTCAAGTGGGGGATCGTGCCGCATTGGGAGAACGACCCGGACAAGGGGTTCAAGCCGATCAACGCCCGTTCGGAAACCATTCTCACAAAGCCGTTCTTCCGGGACGCCTTCAAGAGCCGCCGTTGCCTCATCCCGGCCGACGGCTTTTATGAGTGGATGGCCGACGGGAAGAAAAAGCGGCCACACCACATCCGGCTGAAGGGTAGCGGCTTGATGGGGTTCGCCGGACTCTGGGATCGGTGGACGGACGGCACCCGGACGTTGTTGTCGTGCTGCCTCATCACCTGTGCCCCGAACGAACTGGTGAAGCCCATTCACGACCGGATGCCGGTGATCCTAGACCCGATGGATTACGCCGACTGGTTGAACCCCGAGATGCCCGTTGACGATCTTCTGGGACTGCTGACGCCGTACCCCGCCGACCAGATGGAAATGGTGGCGGTGGGGTCGGCTGTGGGTTCGCCGAAGAACGACGGACCGGAGTGTTTGCAGGCGGCGTAACTCGATTACATGTCCATACGAGATGCACACATGGCGAAAAAGAACGAGGCATGGCGAAGTGAGGAAGTGTGGCTAAACTGTAGCAGTTGCGGCGGCAGTCGCACCAGTCACAGCATCTTGCATCAGCACAGGAATGACATCAGAGACTACGACGGAGATTGGTCTCATACATGCTATTCCGAGATGGTGCAGTGCAACGGCTGCAAGTCGGTTAAATTGCGCAAATATATTGAAGCGCCAGATGAGAATACTGGATATCACGACACATGCATATCCAATCATCAAGTGTATCCTGATGACACAAGGACTCATACGACACGTCTGCCAAGCATTGTCGGACTTCGAGAAAACGACAACAACCAAATCCCCGAAACCGTCCACAAGATGTACATGGAGACATTGCAAGCATATGACGCCAGAGTGAAAACACTTGCAGGCGTCGGCTTAAGGGCTATTGTCGAGGCCATATGTGTTGATCTCGGCATGAAGCAGCGCACACTCGATAAGAAGATTAAGAGGGTGTCCAATTAGGGGTGAGCGGTGCAGGATGGTTGAGCCGGCTCGATCGGCCGTCCGTTCGCCTGGGAAGCACGTATGGCACCACAGGATCACCTCCCGCCGGGCCAGCCGCTGCGGCCCGACCCGGACGCCCCCTCCGCCTCGACCGCGTTGCCGGCCTTCCTGGCCCGCCCGGCCGGTGCCCCGGTGTACCACGGGTTCCCGCTCGTCCCAGAGTCCCGGACCCCGGACGGGTGGTGCTTCGGGATGATCACCGAGCTGGACTGCCCGGACGGGAACGACTGGGGAGACGCCTTCGTCGTGGCCCCGGACGACAGCCGGGCCGGCCTCGTCTGGCAGACCGGGCTGACCAAACTGGAGGCCGTCCTGGAGCCGGACGAAGGCCGGTGGGGGTGTACGGGGTGCCGATCAGCCGGCCGGTCCACACTCAGGCCGAGCTGATGGCGGAGTTGGCGGCGTGGCTCCCGGCCCTCCGACGGCGTCACGCCGCATGGGCCGACCGGCCGTCGCCCCCGCCTACGCCGGGCAGGCGGCGGCGGGCCATGAGGCCGATCATGGCGACGGTGACGAACCCTCGGCCGACTCGCACGTCCGCTCGTAGTCCTTGCTCAGCCGCCGCCACCGGCCGAGCCAGCCGAACGTCCGCTCCACCACCCAGCCGCTTCGGCTGGATCGTCAGCCCCGGCCCGGCCGGCTTGGCCACCACCCACAGCACCACCCGGGCGAACCAGGCCGCCCAGATCGAACACGTCCGGTAGGCCGAGTCGGCGAACACCCGGACCAGCCGGGGGGCGGCGAGCCGGCGGGCATGGCCCCGGCCGCCGTCCCAGTCCTGGACCGACGCCGGGGTGACGACGACCGCCCACACCAGCCCGAGGGTGTCAACGACCAGGTGCCGCTTGCGGCCGACCACCCTTTTTCCCCCGTCGTACCCCTTCGGGCCGCCTTGCTCGGTGGTCTTCACCGTCTGGCTGTCCAGGATGCCGGTGGTCGGCCGCCGCCGCTTCCCGGCCGCCCGCCGGACCTTCTCCCGCAGGGCGGCGTGGATGCGGGCGAGCGTACCGTCCCGCTGCCACCGCCGGAAGTAGTGGAAGCAGATGCGGTAGGTCGGCAGATCAGTCGGCAACGACCGCCAGGCACAGCCGGTGCGGGCCACGTACAGGATGCCGTCCACGATGGCCCGCCGAGTGTACTTGGCCGGCCGGCCCCCGGCCTCGGCGGCGGCACCAGCGGCTCGATGAGCCGCCACTGGGCGTCGGTCAGGCTCGACGGGTAGGGCGTCCGGCTCATGCCCCGAGGGTAGGCTCCGGCACCCTAATTGGACACCCTCTAAGGCCCTTGTTCGGAAACGACTGCTGACACCGCCACAGGGTGAACTACTACACGAAGAACGGTATTTAGGCAATGAGGCGGCACATGAGATGAATACACCCACGATAGTCGAGCTTGAGGATGGGCTTGAAATTATTGAAGGACTGATTAATACACAGTATCTACTACCAAATAAGGCAAATCGTCTGAAAGAGCGTCGGCAAGAGCGGAAAGCAAAAAAAAATAGCAAACCACCCACTGGCCCATGAACCGCTACCACTTCACCTTCCAGCCTCGCCTTGCTCTAAGTGAAGGGATATGTTCTTCACCCATACAAGTGGCCGAACAGGCCGAGCCGAAGCCGAAGTGGAAGGACTACTGGTAAGGGTCAGCGGGTGAAGTACACAAATAGGACGACGGCTCCGACCACGATCAGGACAAGGAACAGCACACCAAGCATGACCCCGGCGAAGATGTCCCCCGCCGTGTCCATCAGCGTCTCCGTCTCGCCGGTGGTCGCCCCTTGCTTCTCCCGCTTCATGGCCCGAATGAGTTCTTCGTTCCGCTCCTCTGCCATCGTGCTGTTGACCACCAACAACCCGTGAAGGACGGCAGGCACGACGAAGAGGAACAGCAGAAAGAAGTTCAGAACCGCTTGGACTGGCTTGCCGCACAGCCCCACGGCCAGCGGCGGGAAGATGAAGCAGAGTAAGTATCGCATGGGCGAACTCGGCGGCTAACGGTCGGACAACTATAACCTACCTTCCGCACCTGAACTGGACACGATAAAATCGCCGACGACAGGAGACGGTAGCGGTCGGTACGGCCGTGGATTCGCCAAAGAACGACGGGCCGGAATGCTTGTGGGTGGTGCGACCTTCAGCAAGTATTGCGATCAAAATGACGCCGAAATCAGATGCCGAGTGGAGAAGTTGCAACAATGCAACCGAGCTATTCCGAGCGGCGGGTGCCACGGTCAACACCGAAACCGCCCATCTGATCTACGCCAGCGCAATCGGCCTTCTTTGGACTTACCTTCCTGCTTCTTCTGGTGCATCTGAGTGGGCAATGCACCGACTGGAAATGCGGCGATACGAGCGGTCGTCTTTATCAAACGATCAATTTGTCAATACATTGCAAATCGGGATTTCGCTACTCGACGAAACAATTAGTACCCATTCGTCGCAAGCCGCCGAGTTGGCACAGGACGGCGACTGGTATGGCAGTTGGCTAGAACAAAATTCTGCAAAAATTCTCAGACAGGCACACAAAGGGACTTTGGAATTATGCGCAAAACTGTTAAGGCAAAATGACCTGTCTATCCTGACATCTGAGCAGTTTGCGACCACGTTCTGCACCGAAGCCGCAGCAATCGCCTTAACTCGTCCTGACCGGCCACCCTTGCAGCTTTGCCCAATGCCTCCGTGGGAACTGCCGTGGGAGTGGTACATCCGGCTTGAAAACAAGCAACGTGGAATACCGTCAATATGGAATAATGCGGTTGCTAGTTTCAACAACATTTTATGTGACACCATCCGTGATATTCTCATCAGCCCATTCGTCACCGTTGACTTTCCCGTAGAATGGCAGTCAGAGAGAATTCATGACCTGTGCAATGACATGAGAAGTCGTAGATGCTTTGACCGCATGGAAGAACTGAGCGACACATTACAAGACTTGGGATGTGCCGATACGGATGTACTACTACATTGCACCCACAGCAATCATTACCGTAGTTGTTGGCTATTGGACAACTTAACGGGGCACAGTCAAATCTAGTCCATCCTGACTACGGCTCACTCCGGCTCGGTGTCGTCTGGCTCGTTCAACGACATCAGGAACTTCTTCAAGTCGCTCGGCTCTTCCTTCTTCTCGTCCACCTTCAGCTTCAGCCGCTTCCGGCTCAGCGGGTCTAGTCCGAACACCTTCTGTAAGTTCTGGATTTGCTTGCTCAGGGCCACTTGCTTGATGGCGTCCAGTTGTGGGTTGTCGGCGAGCTTGCCCCAAAGCTGGCACAGCAGCATGAAGGCATCCCGGCTGGACTCGTTCAACAGGTCGTTCTGGATCAGCCACGGGGCATTCCGACGCCAGTAGTCCGCCGCCTCACCAGTCAGTGTCTTCGGTATTCGCATGAAGTAGGTATGCGTAACTCTATCGAAATGTGCCGGAGAGGCGCACGAGGCAGGCGGGCCGGTCGGACGCTCGGCAGGTGCCAACTTTTGCCATGCCATCCTCTGCTAGCTATTTAGAAGCTGCAACTTAAAGCCTTGTCCATCATCGAGTTATGCCGCCGCAAGTGCAGAGGTTGTGGGGGCAAGGCAGCACCGATGGGCGATTGACCAAAGCCAGAAAGTGTTCTAACTACTGGAAAGAGGTAAAAATCGCATCGCTGCACGAGCGGGACCGGCATATGCCAAAGATCGTGTTTTTGATGGCGACCATCTTGGTGTGTGGTTATACGTATTATCATATTCAAAGCGAGGGCAAGCCCAAGCCGTTGGATATGAACAGTGTTCGATTTTCCAGATTTGTCGCTGAGGTTGAAAGAGATGCCGCTATCAAGAAAATAGAAACCAAAGGACTGTCTAGCTACAGCTTGACAAGCACGGACTTTAACAGAATACAGCCCGGCATGTCCTATGTTCAAGTGTGCGATGCTCTTAACAGACGAGGAAAGCTACAAGCCGAAAGCATGAACCCTGCGGGGGAGTATACCGAGTCGTTTATCTGGACAGATGGCAAAGCGATTATAACCTGTTCGTTTCATAAGGATAAGTTGCTTGCAAAAGCTCAGGCTGGATTGTAGCACTTGGCAGACACAACCCACAGATGTCGTCGCCGTTTCGTCCTGACCGATTGCCACCCCCAGAAGAGTGTCACTTCAGCTTGGTCCGGTCATCTTCACAGCCCAAACGGTGTTCAACGACAACCCGGTGACGTGGTGGTGGTCACTGAAGTAGCAATTCGTTGCCAGTTCGGGTGACGATGGGGGTGACGATGGGTGACGATGGGTGACGACCTTCCCGAGCCCATCGTCACCCCTTAAATGCTTATATCACAACGACTTATGTCAAAGGTGACGATGGTGACGATGGTTTCGGACATCCCCCATATTTTCTCTTTAATGTGACATTGGTGGTGAGTCGTCTCTTTTTCTTTCCCCTCCGTTGTTTCTCAAAATAGATCGTCACCATCGTCACCTTTGACGCAAATGCCTATATTTCAAGGGTTTAAGGGGTGACGATCCCATTTCGGAAGATCGTCACCCATCGTCACCTATCGTCACCCGGCCACGCAGTACCCGCCATTGAGGGTGTGTATCCGGCTGGACGACATCAACGCCTCTTCAACGACATCTTGTGTCCAGCCGGATTTAGTAACGGTGGCATAAGAAGCCCTAACTTTACTTGCCTGACCGGCCGCTATCGTGGAAGCTGCTGGCCCCGACCGGAGGACGCCACGGATGGCCAAGCCGCTGCTGCCCGACGCCCTGTGGGCGATCATCGAGCCGACCCTGCCGCCGCTGCCCCCGCCGAGCCCGAAGGGAGGCCGGCCGCCGCTGCCGCACCGCCAGGCCCTGACCGGCATCCTGTTCGTGCTCAAGACCGGGCTGCCGTGGGAGGATCTCCCGGCCGAGCTGAACTGCGGGTGCGGGATGTCGTGCTGGCGGCGGCTGCGGGACTGGCAGGCCGACGGCACCTGGGACCGCATCCACGCCGTCCTCCTGGAGCGGCTGGCCGGGGCGGGGAAGCCGACTGGTCCAAGTGCCATCGACTCGTCGAGCGTCCGCGCGGCTTTTGGGGGCTCGATACCGGCCCGAACCCCACGGACCGCGGGAAGAACGGCACCAAGCACCACCTGATGGTGGACCGGGCCGGCGTCCCGCTGGCCTGCCGGGTGAGCCGCCAACGCCCACGACGTGACCATGCTCCTGGCCACCGTCGTCGCCTGCCCGCTGGCCGGGTACGGCCGGCCCGGGCGGGTTCCGGAGGAGTTGCTCGGCGACCGGGCGTACCGGTCGGCCGGGCACGAGGCGGTCCTCCGGTGGATGGGCGTCGCGCCGATCTTTGCCCGGCCGGGGGTGGCCGCACGGGAGCGGGCTGGGGAAGGACCGGTACGTGGTCGAGCGGACGATCGCGGCGGTCCACCAGAACCGCCGGCTGAAGGTCCGGTACGTGCCAGCAGCCGCCGCTCGGACATCCACCAGGCGTTCCTCACCCTCGCCTGCATCAAGGTCTGCTGGTACCGCCTCGACCCGGTGACGAGGTAAAGTTAGGGTTTCTAAGTCATGATCTCGTGAATGGGGGTTGCCCGGCCGTCACTCACCTTCGGCAACACCATGGCTAAGTGGTCAACTACCCGCTTCTTCTGGAACCCGGCCTTCTTCTGGTCTTCGGCCTTTAGGTTGGCGTACTCGGCTTTCAGTTCGTCCAAGTCGAGTACGGGTGCTTCTTCACTGGCGGTGTCGCTGGTCGGCGTCGGGCAAGTCAAAGTGATCTGGCTCCCCTTCTTCGTGCGGCGGCTGTCGAACACCACCCCCACCTTCCTCATGCTCTCGTTCTTTTCCTTGAGCCGGGCGGAAAGGGCGTTTGCCGATTTCGGGATAGCATCTTGTAGGGTGGGCGGCAGTTCGTAACTCCGGTCCGCCAGCTTCAGTAACAACTCGGTCGCCGTCCCCTGAAAGTTGCCGCCCATCTTCGACACCAACTGCCGCTTCACGAAGTAGACGAACAGGTCGTTGTCGGCGGCGTCCTGTTGGTTCTGGCTCACGTTATCCATGTACAAGTCCACGAACTTCCACGTTGTTCCGCTCTGACATTGGGCTATCCATTCACATGTGTCAGCCATCCGTGTCAGGTGGTCGGGGTTGACGGCGACGTTGCTCAACCCGTTAGCCAAAAGGTCGAACAGGGCACCAAGAATGTAAGGTCGCAGGTCGTCGAACCGTTTCCACAGTTTCCGCTCGCCGACCCGCTCCCCGGAAAACGGCTGAAGTTCGATTTTGACCAGTCGGGATCGCAGGTCGTCTTTGCCCACGAAGTCGGGGATGCCGTTGTAGATGACCGGGTTCGTGGCGTTGAACTGCCGCACGTCGCCGGTGGTGAACAACTCTCGGGTGCTGTACTTCATCCCGGTCGAGAGGCGGCAGTAGGCGTCGGACAGGTCGGCCGGGATGCGGGAGACGTTATCCACCGCCAGCAAGAACCGGGACGACGACGTGATGACCAAATCCTTCTCGTCTTTTCACGGGGCGAGACATTCCGGCGTGAGGCACGGGTCAATGATCTGTTGGGCCATCGCCGTCGCCGTGGTTTTCCCGGAGCCGTGCGCCCCGTTAATCATCATCTGGAGATAGGGCTTGTGACCCTTGAGGGCGTCCAACATGTAAGCAACGTAAAGAGCGAACTGGTCGTCGGTGAAGTTGGACAGCAGCTTCCGCAGCATGTCGAGCGACCCGCCGGTTTTCGGCTCCACCTGGACGCCGTAATCGTCGGCCCGGATGAACTTCACGTCGGTCGGCCCGATCCGCCAACCGTTGCCGGTGATCGTCACGGCTTGTCCGTCGCCCAGGTCGTACACGATTTTGTCGCCCGTGTTCGCCACCCGCCGATAGGTCTTCTCCCGAGCGACGGCCGACGCCACCAGATTGATTTGGGCGTCTTTAACCTCGGAGGAACGAACGCCCAGCCCGAACGTCCGGTTGTGTTCCGCCATCAGGTGCCGGGCGAACTCGCCGGACATGACCGGGACATCTTTCCCATCGTAGCTGGCGTAGGCGATCCCGCTCCCGTTGTCGGTGAACAGCCTTACCTTGCCGAGTGCGTGCTTGATGATCTTCTGGAACGGCTTCGCCTTGTCGTCGTCCACGTCCTTGAACGCTTCGTCGGCGATGTTCACCTTCGTCGCACCTGCGACCATCTCCTTCCAGGTGGCGGCGATCTCGTTCACGTCGCCCTGGTGGTAGACCCGGATTTCGGAGATGTCCTTGAACCCGAAGGCGGCACACTGGATGACGTGTAGCTCGCCGGGGAACTTGAGGGCGTACAGCCGGTCGGCGATGGACGACACGAACTTCTCACCGGCGGCGTCGTCTTCCTGTAGCACGACGAGCTTCTTGACCCCGGCGACGTGTTGCTTCTTGAGAACGGAGACGTTCGACGCACCGGGAACCCCACGGGCCGCTTCGCCCATCGCCCACAGCGTCCAGCAATCGCTCTCCCCTTCCACGACGTACACCGTCTCGGCTGTCGGCATCCACTCGCCGTACACCTGCGCCTTCGTGCCCGGCGGGTAATGGAACTTTCCCTTGCCCCAGAGCTTCGTTCGGTACGTCCGGGCGACTTCGGTTTTGTTCGGATCGAAGTACGGGATGATGACGCCGTTCGGATCGTCCCGAAGTCCCATGTCGTTCAGGAAGTGGATGTCTTGGTGGAAGGCGTCGGCCAGTCGTGCGACGGTGGCGTAGGGGGATTTGGCGTCGTCCCCGTCGAACAGTGCCCGCCACGGCAGACCGAGTGCCTTCAGTACGGCGTCGGTTTCGCACCCGGCGAGGCACTTCATCAGGATTTTGCTGCCCTTCAGTTCGACGCCCAATGACGGTGTGTTGTCACTGTGGGCCGGGCAGCAACCGTTGAACTTCGTGTCCGAAACCCGCTTGGCGTTCGACACACTATTGTAAATCTTCTCGAATGTGGTATAAATAACTCTGTTCTGCATGGACAACCTTCATGTTCATGTTATCACTCGTATTACGAACAAGCCCCCTGTAAACCCCAAGTCGGCAGGGGGCTTGTTCGTTTAATCTTCGTCGTCAGTCGGCGGATTACACCGGCCGATCTCTCGCACCATCCCGGACTTCACTGAATACAGTGTCTTCCCGTAGGCGTAATAGCCGTCTCGGAGGTAGGCGAGTTCTGTCACGTCGGTATCGCCCAGATATCGGTAGCCGACGGTTTCGTTGTACTTCGGGTGCCGTTCCACTATCGCTTCGTAAAGCTCACGCACTTTCCCCCTTCCCGGCATGATCTCTGCGACCGTAGTAGACGGTTACATCGCCCTCATCGCCGTGTTCCTGAAACATTCTGTCCTCCAGTTCAGAACGGACGCTGGACAGCACTTCGGTCATGTTGAGCGACTTGCGTCCGAGTCGGTTGTTTTTGCCGTATGTGTTTGCGATGTCCACGCTCAGCGTAATCATTCGGTCGTACATCGTCTTTAGCTCACTGCCGACGCTGCGGTGCCAGTCCATCGGCTTAGAGGGTGTCCAATTAGGGTGCCGGAGCCTACCCTCGGGGCATGAGCCGGACGCCCTACCCGTCGAGCCTGACCGACGCCCAGTGGCGGCTCATCGAGCCGCTGGTGCCGCCGCCGAGGCCGGGGGGCCGGCCGGCCAAGTACACTCGGCGGGCCATCGTGGACGGCATCCTGTACGTGGCCCGCACCGGCTGTGCCTGGCGGTCGTTGCCGACTGATCTGCCGACCTACCGCATCTGCTTCCACTACTTCCGGCGGTGGCAGCGGGACGGTACGCTCGCCCGCATCCACGCCGCCCTGCGGGAGAAGGTCCGGCGGGCGGCCGGGAAGCGGCGGCGGCCGACCACCGGCATCCTGGACAGCCAGACGGTGAAGACCACCGAGCAAGGCGGCCCGAAGGGGTACGACGGGGGGAAAAAGGGTGGTCGGCCGCAAGCGGCACCTGGTCGTTGACACCCTCGGGCTGGTGTGGGCGGTCGTCGTCACCCCGGCGTCGGTCCAGGACTGGGACGGCGGCCGGGAGGCCATGCTCCGCGCCCGGCTCGCCGCCCCCCGGCTGGTCCGGGTGTTCGCCGACTCGGCCTACCGGACGTGTTCGATCTGGGCGGCCTGGTTCGCCCGGGTGGTGCTGTGGGTGGTGGCCAAGCCGGCCGGGCCGGGGCTGACGATCCAGCCGAAGCGCTGGGTGGTGGAGCGGACGTTCGGCTGGCTCGGCCGGTGGCGGCGGCTGAGCAAGGACTACGAGCGGACGTGCGAGTCGGCCGAGGGGTTCGTCACCGTCGCCATGATCGGCCTCATGGCCCGCCGCCTGCGCCCGGCGTAGGCGGGGGCGACGGCCGGTCGGCCCATGCGGCGTGACGCCGTCGGAGGGCCGGGAGCCACGCCGCCAACTCCGCCATCAGCTCGGCCTGAGTGTGGACCGGCCGGCTGATCGGCACCCCGTACACCCCCCACCGGCCTTCGTCCGGCTCCAGGACGGCCTCCAGTTTGGTCAGCCCGGTCTGCCAGACGAGGCCGGCCCGGCTGTCGTCCGGGGCCACGACGAAGGCGTCTCCCCAGTCGTTCCCGTCCGGGCAGTCCAGCTCGGTGATCATCCCGAAGCACCACCCGTCCGGGGTCCGGGACTCTGGGACGAGCGGGAACCCGTGGTACACCGGGGCACCGGCCGGGCGGGCCAGGAAGGCCGGCAACGCGGTCGAGGCGGAGGGGGCGTCCGGGTCGGGCCGCAGCGGCTGGCCCGGCGGGAGGTGATCCTGTGGTGCCATACGTGCTTCCCAGGCGAACGGACGGCCGATCGAGCCGGCTCAACCATCCTGCACCGCTCACCCCTAATTGGACACCCTCTTACCCTTCTTGTTCATGTTTAGACCCCCTTCGTGTTCTTCTTGGCGTACCCGTACTTCTCCCTAATGAACTTCTCGGACGCTGCAATGTCCGCCCGGTCCATGTAGTTCCCCCGGCCGATCTTCCGCACCGGGATTTCCCCGAACCGCCCCGACATGTACAGCCGGTAGTACGAGATGCCCGTCGCCCGTGCCACGTCACTTAACATCACCAACTCACCCATATGTTTACCTCCCAAAGTGTATAATGTATATTATCATTGTGGCACATTTCTTACCAGATTATTTTCCAACGTCTGTGCGTTTTGTAACTTGACACGGCCATGAAGGGAGGGACGAAGTAGCAGTCCGTTGCCACTTCGCCCCGGTGTCGGGTTTAGGCCAGCAACTCCGTGATGGCGTCCGGCGTCAGGCCACAGAACAGCAGGAAGCCCACGATGCCGACGACGTGATCCTCGTGGAGCGGGACGCCGAACTCCGACAGCCGCTTGACGAGCTTGGCGGGTTCAATGGCGGCGGCTTTGGCACGGTCCAGGGCGGCGTCAATCCGGTATTCGAGCCGAAGACGTTGCGGGGTCAGACCGGGTGACGGGGCGGCGGGAACGGTGGTGTCCCCCGTCTCCATCCCATTCGTTTCGGTGAACAGGCGGATGCCGGTGACGGGGGCGGGGTTGCCAGTGTTGTCCGCCGTGAAGGTCGGAGACGTGGACGTGGGTTTGCTTTCAGTGAAGGATTTGGCCGGGGACGTGTCCTTCGTGGAGTTCTTGCCCCGAGCTTTGGTCTTCCCGGTCTTGACCCGCTCCACGGTGATTTCCTTCAGGGCGGTGTAGATGTTCAGGTGGTCGCCCCGCTCGGTCCACAGCTTCACCACGTTGTTCCAGTTGGCGGCGATGTCCATGAAGTTGTTGGCCGTCCGCTGGCTGAACCGGCAGTTCTCCTTGACCCACGGCATGAACTGGCCCCGCTTCACCGTCTTCTTCTTGTAGACGAGAAGTTGTCCGGCCTCGAAAGCCGCTTCGATGGACGTGCGGATGCCGGAGAGGAAACGGCCGTGGGCGTCGTTGACGTGGGCGACGAAATCCGCCTCGGACATCGCCTTCAGTTCCTCGTCGCTCCACGTCCGCCCGTTGACTTGATCCATGTTTCTGTCTCCCGTTGTGGTGTTGTGGCAGCGGGAGGCACAGCCGGTGTCAGCGTGCTAAAACTTGGTTTTGGGACTTGTGGGGGCGGGGACGTGGATGCGGATACCAACGAGGCTAAGTCCAAACTTTTCACGGATTACATGCACGCCTACGTTTACGCCACCACCGACCAGGAGCGGGAGGCGGTGTACAACGACTGGCGGAAGTTCTCCCGGATCGTGGACAGGTACTTCGACCGGCGACGGGGCGTCAACCGTGGGGGTCGGCCCCAGAAGGTCACGGTGGAAAACGTGCGGCGGCGGTTGGGTGAGCTAGGCCACTACAAGGACGGGAAGTGGCAACACGTCCGAGACGAGCGGGGCATCACGGTGTCGCTGGACGTGGAGAAGTTGGCGTCCGAGTTCGGCGTCAGTCGCTCCACGCTGTACCGCTTGTTCCGGCAGTTGTAGCATCGGGCTGTTATTTGATGTCGGCGATCCCGAACTCGTCACGCAGCCACAGCACAGCGGCATCCAGTCGCTCTTGAGTCAAGTGGACGTAATGGGCGGTGTCCACGGACGTTTCCTTGTGGCCTAAGAAATACTTGGTCAGGTCTTTGTACGTCGGGTTGTTGCCGATCTTGGTGGCCGACGACTTCCTGAATAGCTTCGCCGACTTCCCCTTCCACGGCCCTTTGCCCTCCCCCTTCCCCACCAACTTCCGCACGACGTTGTTGAAAATACTCGCAAAGTTGTCGCTACTGCGGAGTTTGCCGTCGGCGGCGAGTTCGTCCCATGTCCACGGCTTGCCGGACTTGGTGACGAGGGCAAGGTCGCCGTCGGTCGCCAAATGTTCCTTCAGTAAAGCCGCCGTCTCCGGCCACAGTTTGTAACTGACCAACCGGGACGTTGCCGACTTCACCATCTTGGACCGTCGGCGGGTGATCCTGCCCTCGGCGAAATCAATCTCTTCTTTGCGAAGGTCGGCAACGTCGGTCTGGGTCGCCCCGGTGTTCAGCATGAGCAGGAACAGGAGGCGATGAACACCCGAGGCGGCGTTGAGCAGGGTCTTCACTTCGTCGTCGGTGAAGGTCATCGGGGTGCGATGCGGCCGGGCGAACTTGTACTTCGGGTCGTCAATGTTCTTGGGCAGCCGGTCAAGGATGTCGGTCTGGTACAGCCACTTCACGAACGTCCGGGAGATGGTGAAATATTTGTGGCAGGTGTCCGCACTCCAGTCGCCCTTGTTCAGCCGCCCGTGAACGTCCAGATACCACCGATGCCACGTCGGGGCGTCAATGGCGTCGGCGGGGGATGACGGGCCGACGTGGGTGACGAAGTGGGTGATGCCGTGCCGCTGACTTTCGGCGTCCTGACGACTGCGAACCCCGGCCCGTGCTTCGTCGAGCTTGATGTTGGCCCACACGTCCGCCAACGCTTTGATGGTTCGGTCGGCCGGGGTTGCTGTCGCCCGCTCCAACCGATCCTCCCACACGTCGTCAGCCTTCAACGCCCGGTGTTCGACGTGGGAGGCACGAACCGGGGTCGCCGACGCTACGGGGACATACTCATCGTCGGACGCCGGGGGCAGTTCACGGACACGCAGGATTTCGGCCTCGATGACTTCGGCCTCGTCGGTGATGCCGTGCCGCTTGGCGAAGTCGAGACGGGACGCAAGTTTCTTCAACTCTTCGGCGTGCGGGTGAAGGGCGGCTTGCTGTGCTTGGACCGTGGCGAGCTTGGCAGTCCACCATGCGTTAGCGTGAAGGTAGGACGCCTCTTTGCTGTGCTGGTCGGCGGGAAGTCCGAGTTCCCCACACGTCACCCAGAAGCGTTGCCCTTTGTACATCTTCTCCCATCTTTTTTGGGCTTTGCTCCAACTCATCAGCGGTTTTGCGGGCATTTTGATCTGCCTTTCGTTTGAGTTCGTGTAATTCCGTCGTGTAATCGGTAGCCATTTCGGTCATATTTACACGATGAACCCACGAAAACAAGGCGTTTTTCATATGACAGCCTCCCTTACAAGGAGGAAGTCGGGGGCTCGAGTCCCTCATCGCCCATTAGAACAACTTGACCCAACATGTCTTCGATTGTCACTGATGGACTAACCCGGACGCCGGCATCGGGTTCGGGCTCTCCTGTCATCTGCCGTCCGCTCTGGCCGGCCGCTGACTGCGCCGCGTTTTGTGCCGGCCGTGTGCCGGAATGTGCGCCGCGACTCACCGCCCGCTCGAAGTCGGCGTCCGTCACCTGGAGGTAGTGCTTCAGGGCCACGGCCGGGGTGTTCCCCAGCCACGCGCACACGACGTGGATCGGGAACGTCTGCATCAGGTCCGTCTCGCAGGATGCCCGCGGGTTGTGGAACGCTCGCGGCCAGGGCTTTAGTCCGGCCCGTCGGATCAGCTTCAGGAATGTCTCCCGCAGGTTGCAGTTCACCCACCCGTTCGGCCCGTGCGCGGCGGCCCGATACCGGTCCCCCTGCGGCCCGCCGACCACGTACACCTCACCTTCGGTGGCCAGCTCCCACGCCTCGTCCAGCACCGGTCGGAGCTCCGGGTAGACGGGCACCAACCGGTACGCCTTGCCAGGCAGGTGCTCCGTCTTGGGCGACCCGACCGTCATCCGGCCGGTCTCGAAGTTGACGTCCGCCCACTTGAGGGTCAGCACCTCGGACGGGCACCGCAGCCCGCCGAACCGGCACAGGGCGACGATCACCCGCCAGGTCGGGCTGGCCGCGGCGAGAAGCTTGTGGGTATCCCCTGCTGGCAGGTAGAACTTCCGGGCCTCATCCACCCCGCCGGGGGCGGTCACGTCGGAAAACGGGTTGGCCGGCACCAGCTTCACCCGATGGGCGTGCTTAAACAGCATCTTGACCGCCTTCAGCCGGCGGAACACGGTCCCCGGGGCCAGCCGCCTCGGGCCGCGGGTCAGGTAGTGGGTACGGAAGTCGTCGGCCCGTTGCTCAGTGATTTCCCGCAGCGGCGTGTCGGCGCCATAAAAGGAGGTCAGGTCGTTGCGGACGGTGGTCAGGTGGGTGACGGTGGCCGGCTTGCTGTCGGCCCGGCGGCGGTCCAGGTAGTCGGCCAGGAACGCCCCGAGGGTCTGCGACCGCCGTCCCGGGATCAGCCCGACGGCGGCCAGCTTGGCGGCCAGGTCGTCCGTCCCCGATGCCGGCCACCCATGCGGCGGTGTCCGCATCCCAAGGCATCCTGGCGGTCACCGCCGCAACCAGGGCTTCCACTCGTACCCGGACCGACTCGGCCATCTTCTTCGGCACCTTGCCCAGGCGGACCGTCTTCCGCGCCTTGTCCGGGGCGACGAACAGGATGCGGTATCGCCCCGGCCCATCACTACTTAGGCTGGCCATGTTTTCTGCTCCATTGGCGTGGTTGTGAGGGGATCGAAGGGAGCGGGATCGTACCGCCCGGTCCGGACCGGTTCAATCGGCGTAACTCGCTCCCCTCGAGATTCGTCCCCTAAATCCCGACAATTCGACCGGCCACAGATCGTCATTCTGTGTTCAGGGTCGGCCGAACGTCTGTTTCAGGCTGCCTGGTGGTCGTGATCGTCCGACCGCTCGTGTCGGCCCTCCGGGGCGGACCGCACCCAGAGCGGGTTGACCGCCCACGTCTGCGGCACCGGCCCGGGCCGGCCGGTCGGCTCGCCGGCGACCAGGCGGATGTACCCGTAGTCGGCCGCCAGGGCGAGCGGTTTGTCCAGGTGCGACCCCTCCCGCACGTCCCGGGCGTCCTTCAACTGGTTGAACGCCTGGGTGCGGGTGAACGTGGCCAGCCCGGGGGTCCGGGCCAGCCAGTCCACCAGTCGCCGCACCACCCGGCCCGCCCGGTCGTGGACCCCGACCCCCAGGCACCGGCGGGCGTGCCGCTCGAAGTAGTCCACCACAACCGTGGCCGCCCGCAGGGTGTCGGCGTCGAGCGGGGCGTTGGGCGAGAGGTCATCACACGCCCGCTTGACCGCCCACATGACGCCGGCGATTCGCAGGGCGTACCCCTTCAACTTGTTCAGCACCCCGGCGAACGAGTCGAGCGGGTCCAGCGCGTTCTTTTTGGCGGCGATCTCGGCGGTGAACCGCTCCCACTCCCGCTTGGCGTCCTCAGCCAGGTGGACGAAGTACGCCCGGCTGGCCGTCCCGCCCGACCCGTCCGGCTCTTCGACCATCGCCACGCCGAGCAGGTCGCTGAACAGGTCGGCGTACCCCTGCCGCAGGTCGTCGGGCACCTCGTCCCACGTCTCCGCGGTTGCCGGCAGCGGGTCCGGGAAGCTGAACAGGAACCGGTCCACGAACCCGTCGGCCGCCCCGGCCGCGTCCCGGAAGTCGCCCCGCAGGGCAGGCAGGGAGTCCGGGCACATCATCCCGGCCACGGCGAAGAACGGGTGGGGGATGACCAGCGGGCCGGCGTCGTGGCTGCCCGCTCGGTTCTTCTTCGCCCGCGCCCCGGCCCACGCGGACAGGTAGAACTGGCGGTCGTCGCCCCGGCCGCCGGGCCGGTACTGGTTCATCCCGCCGACGAACCCGATCAGCTCGTCCTTGACCAGCACCACCCCCCGGGGGTTGTCCGCCAGCACCTTGGCCACGGACTCGACGGTCGCGTTGTCGAGGACCGCCTGGCGGAGGGTCGGGCGGGTCGGCTTGGTCGGCGGTTCGCCCTCGCACCCGTTCTTCTTCCACCCCTTCATCTGTTCCGCGTACCGGTCCATCTCCACGTCGAACACCGACTCCCGGTCCTTGTACTCCGTCAGCCACCGCTGTTCGGCCCACGCCAGCGGGGCGGTGGCCAGGGCCAGGCTGGCGGACTTGGTGCTACCGGGCGGAGCAATTACGACCACCCACAGGGCGGGCGGCTCGCTGTACGACGTCTTCAGAGCGATCGCCCGGGACCGGCCGACGGCAGCCCCGAGCAGGGCCAGGCCGGGGACCGCGACGTAGTCCACCGGCACCCCGAGCGCCCGGGCGGCGGCCTCCCAGTAGGCGGCCACCGGGCGGGGGAACAGCCAGACCGGGAACGGCGGCACCGCGGACAGGACCGGGAGCGGGGCCGGCGGCCCGTCCCAGCCGGGCGGTTCGGGTGCGGGGGCCGGGCCTTTCGCCGCGCCTTCCGGGCGGGCGGACCCCGCGTCCCGCAGGTATCCGCGGGGCTTGCCGAAGTCCTTGGTGTCCGCCTCCGCCACCTTGTGCTCCAGCTCTTTGTCCGACCACGGCGGCCGGCACCGCGGGTTGTACTCGGTCCGCAGCAGGTGGAGGGCCGTGGCGGCGGGCAGGTCGAACCCCCACACCAGCGCCCGGGCGGCGGCGAACGTCTGGCTGTGCCCGCCCTCGCCGGCCACCGCCCCAGGCACCTTGGCCAGATACCGCCGCGCCCGCTCGACGTCCGTCGGCCGGTCGGAGGGGTTCGACGTCTTGGGGGTGGTCGTCCGGCACCACCGGACCATCCAGTCCGGGGCGTCGGCGACCGGGGCGTCGGTCACCACCTCGTACCGACCGTTCGCGTTGGCCGACGGCGGGGCGACCACGTATCCCGGCCCGTCCCCGCACGCCCGCACGTCGACCTTCAGCCCGCGGTGGTTCTTGCGGTTGGGGATCGGCTTCCCGTCCGCCGGCCAGCGGAAGTAGAGGTGTCGGCCGCCAGACCCGGACCGAACTGTGTAGGTCCGGGGGAGCGGGCCGTGTTCGGCGGCCAGCCGCTCCAGGTCGCGAACGCCTTCGTCCCCGTCCGGGCCGACCACCCACACCCCGGACGTGGCCCCGGTGACGATGCCGATGTTGGCGTCCGGCCACCGCTTCCACCACCGCCGGATCACGGCCGGGTCGGCGGAGGCGTCCGTGAGTCCGTGCTGGGTCCGGGGGTGCTTGGCCGGCGTGCCGCACCCGTCCCGGCGGCATGAGCACCCGCCGCCGGCCAGGACGTTGTGCAACGGGATCACCGGCCAGCCGCGGGCCGCGTACCCCAGGGCGGCGTCGAGTCGGGGGTTCATGCGGACACCCGCTTCCCGGCCGGCGACCGACGGGCGGCCCGGGGTTCGCACCGAACCGCACAGAAGGTACAATGCCCCGGACGGGGCTTTCGGGTCTTGGCGATCATCGGTGAAAGCTCCTCCGACGGCCGGCAGCGGAAACTGCCGGCCGTCCTCGTTGGGGGTCAGGATTGGGGGCGGACGGCCGGGCACCCGGCCGCGATCCACTTCTGGAGCGTGGCCCGGTCCCACCGGACCAACGCCCCGAGCTTGGTCGGGGCCGGGAGCAGCCCGGCCGCGGCCACCCACTTGACGTCCACCAACGCCGGCCCGGCGGTCGCTGGCCGGTCGGTCACACCTGCCTGCATCACATTCCTCCTCCGGTCATAGACCGGTGTTCGCTTCCCGGGCCGCCCTTGGCCACCGGTGTCCAGGGTCCGCCCGTGTGGTCGCCAGCTTGCCGGCACGGGGCGGGGGGTGGGGAAGGCTGGCGGCTTCGGACCGCCCCCGCCCCGTTTGGACTCACCATCCGGGTTCTGGCGGGAACCCGCGACCCCCGGCGCCGGCGGGCAGTCTGAGACATCCCACGGCCGGCGGTTGCCTGAAGGGATTCATCGGTGGCTGACGACCGCATCCCACTAGCCGCACGTCTTCTGTTCGCATGGAGTTGCGGCGATCGGACCGGGCAACGGGGCCGGACGTGAGGTCGGTGAGCCGGCATCGGCCGATCGAACACGCAGAACGGTGTCCGGGTAAAACTCGACCGGGATGTGACGTGTGCCTCTGAGTGTGCTCGGTGCGGGTCGTCACCCGGCCGGGTTGTACCGGCGATTACGACTGGGCCATTGCAGTGAGGTCTGTTGCGGATAGACTCGGCGCATGTCCGCCGTTACCCAACTGCTGGACGCAGCCGCCGCCGGCGACCCCCGGGCCGCGGCCGACCTGCTCCCGCTCGTGTACGCCGAGCTGCGGCAGCTGGCCGCCGACCAGCTCGCCCGGGAGCGGCCTGGGCACACCCTCCAGCCGACCGCCCTGGTCCACGAGGCGTACCTCCGCCTGGTCGGCGACCACCCCCCGGCCGGCTGGAACGGCCGGGGCCACTTCTTCGGGGCGGCCGCCCGGGCCATGCGGCAGATCCTGGTCGACGCCGCCCGGGCCAAAGGGGCCGACAAGCGGGGCGGCGACCGTGAGCGGGTGCCGCTCGCCGCCGCCGACCGGCCGACCCCCGACCCCCCGCCGGCCGCCGACCTGCTCGCCCTGGACGCCGCCCTGGCCCGGCTAGCCGCCCGCGACCCGGCCAAGGCCCGGCTGGTCGAGCTGCGGTACTTCGCCGGCCTGTCGGTGGCCGACGCGGCCGACGTTCTGGGCATCTCCGAGGCGACCGCCAAACGGCCCGGGGTGTACGCCCGGGCCGGGCTGTGCGGCCAGCTGACCGGCGGGGACAACACTCCGCCCGACCGGTGAGCCCCCGGGCGGGCGGAATCCGCACTGACGGGTAGAGCCCCGCGCCCGCCCCGGAGGACCGCCCGTGCCCGCCCCGACCGCCGAGACCCTGCTGGCCCAGGCCGTCGACCTCCCGGACCCGGCCGACCGGGCCGCCTTCCTGGACCGGGCGTGCGGCGGGGACGCCGCCCTCCGGGCGGAGGTGGAGCAGCTGGCCGACCTGCACTTCCGGGCCGGCGACTTCCTCGAGCCCCCGTCCGCCCCGCCGGCTGAGACCGCTGCCTACCCGCCGGCCGGCGGGGCGGCGGACGCGGCCGTCGGCACCCGCGTCGGCCCGTACCGGCTGCGGGAGCTCATCGGGGAGGGGGGGATGGGGGCGGTGTACGTGGCCGACCAGGAGGACCCGGTCCGCCGGCGGGTCGCCCTCAAGCTGATCCGGCCGGGGATGGGGTCGCGGGAGGTGGTCGCCCGGTTCGAGCAGGAGCGGCAGGCCCTGGCCCTGATGGACCACCCGAACATCGCCAAGGTGCTGGACGCCGGGACGGCCGCCGACGGCCGCCCGTACTTCGTCATGGAGCTGGTCCGCGGGCTGCCGATCACCGACTACTGCGACCGGGCCGGGCTGCCGGTGCCGGACCGGCTGCGGCTGTTCGCCCAGGTGTGCCGGGCGGTCCAGCACGCCCACCAGAAGGGGGTCATCCACCGGGACCTGAAGCCGGCCAACGTCCTGGTCACCGAGGTGGACGGCCGGCCGGCCGTGCGGGTGATCGACTTCGGGGTGGCCAAGGCGGTCGGGGCGACGCTGGCCGCCGACCCGGTGTACACCCGGTTCGCCCAGCTGGTCGGCACCCCCCTGTACATGTCCCCCGAGCAGGCCGGGCTGGCGTCCGACGACGTGGACACCCGGGCGGACGTGTACTCGCTCGGGGTGGTCCTGTACGAGCTCCTGACCGGGGCCACCCCGTTCGACCCGGACACCGTTCGGCGGGCCGGGCTGGACGAGGTGCGGCGGATGGTCCGGGAGGACGACCCGCCCCGGCCGAGCGCCCGGGTGAGCACCCTGGACGCGAAGGCCCGGTCAACGGCGTCCGCCCGCCGCGGGGTGGACGACCGGCGTCTCGGCCGCCAGCTCCGGGGGGACCTGGATTGGGTGGTGATGACGGCGCTGGAGAAGGACCGCACCCGGCGGTACGACGGGGCCGGGGCGTTCGCCGCCGACGTGGAGCGATACCTGGCCGACGAGCCGGTCCTGGCCCGCCCGCCGTCGGCCCTGTACCGGGCGCGGAAGTTCGCCCGCCGGCACCGCGGCGGGCTGGCCGTCGCCTCGCTTGTGCTGGCGCTGTTCGCCGTGCTGGCGGGCGGCCTCGGCTGGGCGGCGGGGGAGCGGGCGTCCCGCCGGGCGCGGGCCGACGAGCGGGCGGGGGAGGCCCTGGACCGGGCCGAGGCGGGCCTGGCGGACGGCAACCCCCATGCGTCCGACCTGCTGGCCGCGGCCGGCCAGGTGGAGGCCGAGCTGGCCGGGGGGTGGGTGAGCGAGCCGGTCCGGCGGCGGGCGGAGCGGGTGTTGGCCGACCGGGCGATGCTGGCCGAGCTGGAGCGGATCCGGCTGGACCGGGCGGACACCAAGGACACCCACTTCGACGCCGCGGCCGCCGACCCGGCGTACGCCCGGGCGTTCCGGGAGTACGGCATCGACGTCGACGTCGACGGGGCGGGGGCGGAGACGGCCGCGGGGCGGATCCGGGAGCGGACGATCGCGGCCCACCTGGCGGCGGCGGTGGACGACTGGGCGGCCAGCCGCCGGCACGCCCGGACGGGGGACGCGGGCGGGTGGACGCGGTTGCTGGCGGTGAGCCGGGCGGCCGACCCGGACCCGTGGCGGGCCGCCCTCCGCCAGGCCGCCGCCGCCCGGGACCGGCCGGCCCTCCAGGCCCTGGCACGGTCCCCGGGGCTGGCCGAGCAGCCGCCGGCCAGCCTGGTCCTGCTCGCCGACCTGCTCAAGAGCGACGGCGATCCGGCCGGGGCCGTGTCCGTGCTGCAGGCCGGGCACCGCCGCCACCCGGACGACCTGTGGGTCAACCACGACCTGGCCATGGCCCTGGCCGTCTCGAAGCCCCCGCGGACGGAGGAGGCGGTCGGCTTCTTCCGGGCGGCGGTGGCCCTCCGCCCGCTGAGCGCGGGGGTGCGGCTCAACCTGGGCAACGTGCTCGGCCGCCAGGGGAGGCGGGCGGAGGCCGTGGACTGCTACCGGGAGGCCGTCCGCCTCGAGCCCGGGTTCGCGACGGCCCACTACAACCTGGGCAACGAGCTGGCGGGAGAGGGGAGGCAAGCGGAGGCGGCGGCCTGCTACCGGGAGGCCGTCCGCCTCAAGCCCGACTACCCGGACGCGCACGCCAACCTGGGCCTGGCCCTGTCCAAGCTGGGGAAGCCGGCGGAGGCCGCCGCCGCCTGCCGGGAGGCCGTCCGCCTCCGGCCGGACGACCCCACCCACCACAACGCCTTGGGGGCGGCACTGGCCGACCTGGGGGAGCTGGCGGGCGCGGTCGCTTGCTACCGGGAGGCCCTCCGCCTCAAGCCCGACTCCGCGGACGCCCACCACAACCTGGGCATCGCCCTGTACCGGCAGGGGAAGCTGCCGGAGGCACTGGCCCACTCTCGGGAGGCGGTCCGCCTCAAGCCCGACTTCCCGGCGGCCCACCTCAACCTGGGGGCGCGGCTGAACCAGCTCGGGGACCTGGCGGGCGCGGCGAGCCACTTCCGGGAGGCGATCCGCCTCCAGCCCGACTACGAGCTGGCGCACTACAACCTGGGCGTCGTGCGACACCGGCAGGGGAAGCCGGCGGACGCGGTGCCCTGTTACCGGGAGGCCGTCCGGCTCAAGCCGGACTACGTCGACGCCCACACCGGCCTGGGCATGGCCCTGGCCGACCTGGGCAAGCTGGCCGACGCGGTCGCGTGCTACCGGGAGGCCGTCCGCCTCAAGCCCGACTCCGCCGACGCCCACCACAACCTGGGGGCGGCGTTGGCGAACCAGCAGTGGGACTCGTTGGAGGCGACGGCCCACTTGCGGGAGGCCGTCCGCCTCCGGCCCGACCTCGCCCGCGGGCACTACAACCTGGGCCTCGTGCTGGTCGAGCAGGGGGAGCTGGCGGGGGCGGCCCGGCACGCCCGCACGGCCGCCGAGCTGGAGCCGACGGGCGATTTCCTCAACGCCCTGGGGTACGTCCTGTACCGCGGCGGGGACTGGGCCGGGGCGGTCGCCGCCGTGCGGCGGGCGATCCCGGCCAAGAGCGGGGGGGACGCGGCCGACTTCTTCATCCTGGCCCTGGCCCACGAGCGGCTGGGGGACAAGAAGCAGGCCCGGGAGTGGTACGACCGGGCGGTCGCCTGGATGGACCGGCACGCCCCCGGGGCCGAGAACCTGATCCAGGTCCGGGAGGAGGCGGCGGCCCGGCTCGGGGTGGTGGCCCCGCCGCCCCGGCCGGCGCCGGCCGCGGGCGTGGGAAAAAATTCTGGGAATCGGTGAGCGCCGGCGGGGGCGGAATACGCACTGACCTGTGGAACTTCCCCCGGGCCGCCCGGCCCGCCCCCCCAGGGACGCCGTCATGTCCGCCCGCACCGCCCCCCGCTCGTGGCTGGCCGCCGGCCGCACCCCGCCGGCCCGCCCCCGCCGGCTCGCCGTCGAGCAACTGGAGGCCCGGGAGGTGCCGGCCACCCTGTCGGTCGCCAACGCGACGATGGCCGAGATCGGCGGCCCGAGCGCCTTTGTCGCGGCGGGAAGCGGCGGCCTCGACATGCCCCAGGCCATTGCGCTCGGGCCGGACGGCAACGTGTACGTCACCTGTAACAACGGGGCGGTTCGCCGCTACAACGGCACGACCGGGGCCTACCTCAGCACGTTCGTGCCCCAGGGTTCGGGTGGGCTGTCGGGGACGACCGTGTTCGGCCTCGCCTTCGGGCCGGACGCCAACCTGTACGTGGCCAGCCCCGCCACCAGCCAGGTGCTGGAGTACGCCGGCGGCACCGGCGCCTTCATCCGGGCGTTCGTCGCGGCCGGTTCGGGCGGCCTGAATACCCCCAGCGGGGTGACGTTCGGCCCGGACGGCAACCTGTACGTCAGCAGCCGGAATTCCCACTCGGTCATGCGCTACCAGGGTCCGCTGGCCGCCTCCCCCGGCTCGCCCTTGCCGGCAACGGGGCAGTCCGGGGCGACCTTCATCCCGCCCTCCAGCGGCGGGCTGACCCAGCCACTCCTCTCGGCGTTCGGCCCGGACGGGAACTTCTACGTCGGGGGCGGTCAGACGATCGGCGTCCTCCGGTTCGACGGCAGCACCGGCGCGTTCCTGAACACGTTCGTCCCGGACATCCAAGCGATCGGTCTGGCGTTCGACCAAGAGGGGCGGCTGTACGTGAGAGACGGACTGAACAACGTCAACCGCTTCGACACGCAAGGCAACTCCTACGGGAACATCCTCGCGGGCGCGACGTCCCCCGCCATGTGGGGAGTGCGCGGGATGGCTTTCGATCCCCAGGGCGCGCTCCTCATCGCCAACTACAACCAGGACACGGTCGTGCGCGTCGACGGCGGGGTGGTCGTGAGCCTGGACGCGGCCAGTGCGACGCCGGTGAGCGTGAGCTACGCGACGGCCGACGGCACCGCCACCGCGGGCTCCAACTACTACGCGCAGAGTGGCACCGTCACCTTCAACCCCGGGCAGACGTCCCGGCGAATCCTGCTGGCCACCAAGGACAACCTCGCCGCCGAGCCGAGCAAGAGCTTTTCCGTGCAGCTGAGTAACCCCACCGGGGGGGCCACCATCGGCACCGGCGCGGCCGCCGTCACCGTCACTGACGACGACACGGCCCGTCAGTTCTCGGTCGCCGACACCACGGCGGTCGAAGGGGACCACGCGGCCCATTACCGGGGCGACTTCATTCAAACCCTCCCCTTCATGAACACCAACTTCCATGTGACGTTCGGCCCGGACGGCAACTTTTACATGGTCCATACCGCAAAGAATGCGATCGGCCGTTACAACGGCACGACGGGGGCGTTCATGGACGACGTCGTGCCCCCCGACGGCCACGTCCACGGCAGTTTGTCGCGTGCGGTGGTCTTCCGGGCCGGCTACCTGTACGTGGGCAGCGCTCTGACCAACGAGATCGTTCGGTACGACGCGACGACGGGTGCCTTTGTGGACGTCTTCGTCACGGCTGTGGACCCGTCCTTCACGGCCAGCAGTGGCGTGTTAGCTAGCCTGGAGGATATGGCCTTCGGACCGGACGCCAACCAGGACGGCATCCCCGAGCTTTACGTGATCGTCCCGGGCAGCAACAGCGTGGTCCGCTACGACGGGGCCACGGGCCAGCCGCTCGGAACCTATATCACCTCGGGGTCGGGTGGGTTGAGCAACCCGTTGGGCATGACGTTCGACGCGACGAACACGTACCTGTACGTCGTCAGCAACGGTTCGAATCAGGTTCTCAAGTACAACGCCGCCAGTGGGGCCTTCGTGGGGGTCGCGGCCGCCGCCGGCCTGTCGGCACCCGTTGGGGTCAAGTTCGGCCCCGACGGCCTTCTCTACGTGACCAGCCAGGGTAATAACCGGATCATTCGCTACACCACGGGCGGCACCTTCGTCGATGATTTCGTTCCCGCCGGCGGTGGCGGGATGAACGGCCCCTCGTGGATGACGTTCGGTCCCGACGGCGACCTGTACGTGGGGCACAACGGCAGCAACATCCTGCGATTCGGGACCGAAAACGAGGCGGTGTTGACGGTCACGAACACCACGCCGAGCACCCTGCCGGTGACGGTGAACTACGCGACCGCCGACGGCACCGCCGTCGCGGGTAGCGACTACGTGGCCACGTCCGGCACGGTGACATTCACCCCGGGCTTGACCACGGCGACGATCCGTGTCCCGCTGGTCAACGACACGACCGCCGAACCGAACGAGTGGCTGGCCGTCAACCTGACGGGCGCGACCGGGGGTGCGATCGCCAGACCGCAGGGGACGGTGACCGTCCTGGACGACGACGCGACCCGGTTCTTCACGGTGGACGACGGCCCCACCGACCGGTCCTACGACTACGGCACGACCGGGGCCGCCCGCGGTTCGGCCGCCCTCGGGTCCGGCGGGTCGCCGAAGTCCGGCAGCACCAGCCCGCGGGGGGCGGCCGCCGACAAGGCCGGAACCACCCGGTGGGTGTCCGACGCCAACGGCAAGGTGTACGTGTACACCAACGCCGGCGGGTTCCTCGGGTACTGGGCCAGCGGGGTGGGCCAGCCGGAGGGGGTCGCCACCAACGGCACCGACGTCTGGCTGGCCGACGCCCGGACCGACCGGGTGTACCGGTTCGCCAACGCCGCCGCCCGTCGGGACCGGTCCCAGAGCGCGGCGAGCAGCTTCCCGCTGGCCGCCGGCAACACCAACCCGAAGGGGATCACCACCGACGGCACCTCGTTCTGGGTGGTGGACGACGGGGCCAGCGTGGACAAGGTGTTCAAGTACACCCTGGCCGGCGCCCTGCTCGGCAGTTGGACCATCGACCCGGCCAACGCCCACCCGACCGGGCTGACCGTCGACCCGTCCGCCCCGAGCGACGTGTGGGTGGTGGACAACGTCAGCCTGAAGGTGTACCGGTACGCGGCCGCCGCCGGGCTGACCTCCGGCAGCCTGTCCGCCGCCTCGACGTTCGCCCTGGCCGCCGGGGACACCAACCCGCAGGACATCGCCGACCCGCCGGCGTTCGCCCGGACCACCGCCCATCGCCCCGGCCCCGGCCGGCCCGCGGCACCGGCTCCGGCGGTGGGCGTCGCCCCGCCGCCGCCGGCCGGGTCCGGGCCGCCGGCCCCGCTCGCGACTCCCGGGGGGCCGGTCGCCGCCCCCGCCGCCGGGGGTGCTCCCGACATCCGCATCGGCGCCCGGCCGCCCCAGGCCGGCCCCCGCGACCGACCCGGTGCGGGTCGGCGGGGACTGGGTGATGCTGGACGACCTGGACCTGTACCCGGTCGTCGTCGACCCCGGTCCGCCCCGGCCCGCCGGCCCCGCTGACCTCGCCCGGCGGGGCGGCCGACGGCCACCCGCCGCTCAACCCGCCCTTCCGACCGACGAGCCTGCCGGCCGCGTCGCCTCCTGTGTGCCGGGGCGGTGGCCGCCTACGGCCGACCCGCCGCCGCCCAGACGTGGAACAGGGCCGGGTTCACCAACACCTGGTCGAACGGCGGGCCGTTCGGCAACTGGTCCCGGGGCCGCCGCCCGGTCAACGGCCGACCACCGCCGTCACCTTCGCCGGCACCAGCCGGCTGGCCACCGTCCAGGACATCGCCGACCCGTTCGTCCTGAACGCCGTCACCTTCCAGCCCGGGGCCGGGGCGTTCACCGTCGCCGGCGGCGGGTCCGGTTCGACGGGGCGTCGAACGCGCTCACCCAGAACGCCGCCAGCCCGATCGCGTTCACCGCCCCGGTGGCGTTCGACGGCAGCGGCACCATCGGCGGGACCGGGGCCGGGTCGCTCACCCTCCAGCAGCCTGCACGTCCGCCAGGAGACCCTGGCGGTCAACCCGTCACCGTCGGCGGCCTCACCCTCGGGGAGTGGACGGCGGGGCGGCCGCCGCCGTGGCCACCGGGTCGAACGTCCTGACGCTGGCCGGGGACGTCACCTTCGTCAAGCTCACCGACCTGCCGGCCGGGTTCGCCGACACCCGCCGGCCCGGCTGTCCGGGGTGGTCGACCTGGGCGGGGCGAACCGCACGTTCGCCAACGTCTACAGCAACCAGAACACGATCGGCGGGGCGAACGTCGACCTGGCCATCGACGCCCGGCTGACCGGCACCGGCCGGGTTTCGTCAAGGGGGCAGCCTGGCCGACCCGCGGGCGTGGATGAGCCTGACCCAACCCGCTCAACAGCTACACCGGCCCGACCGTCCTGGAGGCCGGGTCGGAGCGGCTGTACCTGGGGGCGGCGAACGTCATCCCGGCCGCCTCCGCCGTCCAGGTGCGGACCTGAGCGAGCTGTTCCTGACCAGCTCGGCCGTCCAGGCGGCCGGGGTCAGCTTCAGCCAGACGGTCGGCTCCCTGTCGGACGGGGGGACGCCCGGCGGGGTGGTCCGGCTCGGCTGGGCGGACGCCCGCTCCGGCGGTGCTGACCGCCGGCGGGGACAGCACCAGCACCAGCTTCGCCGGTACGATCGTCGGCGGCGGGGCTCTGGTGAAGGTCGGAGCCGGGACGTTCACCCTGTCCAGGGCGAACACGTACGCCGGCGGGACGACCGTGTCGGCTGGCACCCTGATGGTGGCCGGGCAGTCCGGGTCGGCGTCGGGCACCGGGACGGGGCGGTGGTGATCGGCCGGCAGGCGCTCGGCAGGACCGGGCAGGCGCTCGGGCCGGTCACACTGCGGGAGGGCCGGATCATGGGCGAGGACAGGGTGACCGCCCTGGGCAGCCCGGTGCTGACGGCCGGCGGGATCCACGTTCGAGACCAATAGCCGCTTGCGGGTGGCGGTCGGGGGTTCGACCCCGGCGTCGGCCGTCAACAGCCGGGTGTCGGTCGGGGCCGGGGCGTTCGACCGGTCGGCCGCGTCGGACGTGATGGTGATCGAGCTGGTGAACGCCGGCGACCTGGACCCTGTCCGGGGTCGACGTACACGGTGACGGTAACCGCCTACGGGTCGACCAACGCGACGGCGGCGGTTCTCGGTGACGGCCCGGTCAACTTCGCCCTGGCCAAGGTGCCGGTGGTGACGGTGACCGGGTCGAGCTGGCGGTCCGGTTCACCCCGGCCCCCGAGCCGGCGGCCGCCCTGGCCCTGGCCGCCGCCGGCCTGGCCGCCGTCGGCCTGGCCCGGCTCGTCCGGCCGCGCTTACCGGACTGCCGGGGGCTGACATTAACCAGGGCCAGGAGGTCCGGCAGCCTGGCCCGCCACCTTGGCGAGGGTCCCGCACGCGGCCATCAGGGTCCGGTGAGCCAGCTCGAGCCGCTGGGTGTGGCACTTCGACACGTCCCAGGTCAGCTTGTCCAGCGCCCCCAGGTAGGCCGACTCGCAGTAGTTGACGAACACCCACCCGATCACCACCCGCTCGGCCAGCAACACCTCCAGGGCACTCGGGTTCGGCCCGGCCAGCCGGTCCCGCAGGTCGGCCGCAAACCGGTACAGTGCGCTCGATGGCCAGGTGCCCGCCGGCGTACCGGTCCGCCCACTTGACCAGCACCCGCCGGCCGACGTCCCCCACAGGGCGACCGCCTCGGGGTCTTCAGGTACTCGTCCACCGCCGGCCGGGCCGACCCGTCCCCGGCCCGGGCCTTCGCCTCGACGTCGGCGGGCAGCTCCCCGGACACCTCCCGCAGCCGGTCCCACGTGCCAGGTCGGGGCGCCGCCGGCCCGACCGCCGCCAGTCCGCTCATGGTCGCCCCCGTTTCCGCCGCCACTCCCGGTGGTGCTGGTGCCCACCCGGCCGCCCGCAGGGCGGCAACTGCCGCCGCCACCACGGCAAGCGGCAGTCCCGGTAGCCCGCCTCGGGCGGCCCGGACATCCCGCCCCGGTTCTTGCGGTCGATGGCCTTCTGCCGCCGCATTTCCTTATCAGCGGCTAGCAGCTCGGCTTGGCGGGGCGAGCTGGCCGGACCCGTCGTACTGCTTGACCACCCGCCGGCCGACCCGCCGGTGGGTGTGATGGTACACCCCGCCGCCCCGCCGCTCCAGGCTCATGGCCCGCCCCGCGCTTGTCCTACACCCGGCCCGGCCGCCTTCGAAGCTGCGGGGGCAACTGCGGTCGCCCCGAGTCTCTACCGGCCCAGAAGCCGCAGCAAGGCTCCCGCTGTCAGGCGTCACTGTACATCATTTTACCCTCACCCAGGGGCCGCCGGACCCCGGTCATCGGGGGCGAATTCACGGGACTTTCGGGACGGGTTCCGACGAGGGCGGGGCGAGCAGTGCCGTGAGCGCGGCCCGCTGGTCCGGGGTGAGTGCGGCAAGCCGGCCGGCCAGCCGGAGCACGTCCGGGGTCAGTCCGGCAGCAAGTGTGCCGGAATCTGCGCGGGCGGCCGGGTTGGGTGGTAGCAAAACCCTAGATTTTCCGATGTCTGGAGAGGGCGGTTCAAGTCCAGTAGCGCCCATTGAGCACAAGAGCCGCAACCCCCCCGGGGTTGCGGCTCTTTTCATTTCGGGCTTTCGTGGTCGGTCAACCTCTACAATCATCAGAAGTCGATGGCCACTCGGGTGCCGAACGCGTGGATCAGCCCGCTCGGCGCGTCCCCGGGGGCCGCCCGGTAGGCCAGCGAGTAGTTCCACTGCACCTTCAGGTCCGGGTTCATGAACCAGTTCAGCCCGGCCGTCATCGCGTGGACGCGGCCACCGGTCACGCCCTTGCTGTTCAGGTCCATGTACGAGTACCGGGCGGCCACCTGCCACGCCCCCAGCCCGGTGAACCCGGCCCGGGTCCAGTCGAACAGTGTCCGCGGGATCACCCGCCCGAACGCCGCAGACTCCCGGTTGTACTCCCGGTGCTCGCCCGTCAGGAAGTAGTGGGCTTCGGCGTACCACGAGAAGAAGAACACGGTCCCTTGCGGGGCGAGCGGTAAGCCGGCGGGGGTCTGCGTCACCACCCCCTGATACCAGGCGGTGTACGCCTCGGATTGGAACGAGAACGGGCCGTATACCGCTGCGAACTCGGGCACCACCAACTGCTGCCGGGAGCCGAAGAACAGCCCGGTGTCGGCCAGCAGCGGGGACAACGCGCTGGGGCTGTTCCGCACCTCCATCCGGGACCGCAGCCGCCCCTGCCCTTCGTCCAGATCCCGGTACGCGGCCCCCACCCCGATGTGAACCAGTTTTCGGCCGTCGTCCTCGTCCACCGGCAGGTACGTCACCCGGCCGTTCACCTCCGCCTCGTTCCGGCCGACGTTCCACCCGAACGGGTTGCGGGTGTACTTGAACAGCCCGATCGCCCAGGTGCCCCGGCGGTCGGCATACAGGTCGAACGCGGTGATCCCCGGCATGAACCCGTTGTTGAACCCTTCGGAGAAGGCGTCGAACCCGGGCGACCGCTCCAGGAAGTTGAGGAACCGGCTGCTGGTCATGTGCTCGAACGAGTACAGCGGCTTCTGGTTCCCGACCCGGACGTTGCCGACCGTCGGCAGGTTGCGGAACGTGACCCACACGTCGGTCGGGTAGGTGGCGTTGGTGGTCCCGGTGGCCCCCTTCGCCCCGGGGGAGAGGATCAGCCCGTTGGCGAAGTCCACCTGGGTGTAGAAGTCGACGTTCTTGTAGATGGTGCCGCCCATGTCGAGCCGGATGCGGCGGAACGTCACCCCGTCTTCCAGCGGGTTGGTCCCCGGGATGCTCTCCCGGACCGCCCGGCTGGTGATGTAGTCGGCCACGTCCAACTGGGCCCGGCCGCCGACGAACAGGGAGAACGCCTTGTCCGCGGACTCGAACCGCAGCCCGTTCCGCCACCGGTCCTGGAGCGGCACCCCGTCCGGCCCGGCGGCGGCCGGCTGGGTCGGGGCGTCCCGGGCAGGGGCCGGGGGATCGAACGCCGGCGGGCGGACGGACGGATCGGGCTGTGAGATCGCCGGGCCGGCCGGGATCGACGGGGACGGTAGCGCGGGCTGGGCGATCGCCGCGGAGCCGGCGGTCAGTAACAACAGCAATGCACCGACCGGCCGATACCGGCCGGCCCGAACGGACCCCGTCATAGCCGCTCCCCCGTGCCGGCAGTTGACACGGTCGGCTGATAGCAGTTGTCTTGGCGGACTGTCCAGCCCGAGTAACCGGACCGACCGATGACGGGTTTGGGCAGTCCCTGGCGCGACTTGAATCAGGGATAATTACGGTCCCGGTTCCGCGCTTGTGGCCGGCGGCTTGCCGCGAGCCACGAAGCCACCGGCCACGAACGCAAGCCCGTCCCCGACCACCAAGTTGTACACCTCGTCCACCCGGCCAGTCGCCACCACCGCGGTGACCAGGGCCGGCTGCCGCTGCCCGCCGGCCCACCGCCAGACGAGATCGCCCGGGGCCAGTTCGCCGGCCGGCCGGAACCCGCCGCTCACCCGGGCCAACGGCTGCGTCTCGGTGGTCCGGAGGTTCCCGGCTTCGGTCCGCACCTCGACCAGCACGTTCGTGGTCCGGAACACCGCCTGTACCGGCCCGGACGTTTTCACCCCGTCCGGGCTGACCAACAGCACGGGATCGCCGGTGCGGACGGCTTCGATCGGCCGCGGCCCGGCCGGGGTTTCGACCAGGGTGCCCGCCGGGAAGCACCCGGGGTGGCACGGCGGGAACTTCTCCGCGTTCCCGCCCCGACCGGTGGCGGACGTCCCCCCGCCCGGGGAACACGCCGCGGTCCCGAGTGCGAGCACCCCGACCAGACGGATGAGCCGGCGCATTCGTCCTCCTCCCGCAGCCCCGCTGAGGCGGTCCGGGGCGGGGTGCTCGGCTCACCCAGCCCGCCCACACACGCTATCAGACGGAGCGGCCCGGCGGGTGACCCGCCGGGCGAAAACCTCTGCCACGATCCTCAGCGGACCCCTTCCATCACCTCTCGGGCGGCTGACCCACGGCCCAGCGACGCGTCGGACGGCGGCGCACCCAGGTCCGAGTCCGGGCCGGCCAACGACCAGCCGGTCGCCAGCCCCAGCACGAACCACCCGTACAGCAGCGCCCCGATGCCGAACAGCGTGTCCCCGACGACCCGCAGCCACCGCAGGGTGTTCATCAGGTCGGTCTGCAGGAACTCCGGGCTGCGGGCGTACCACATCCCGTGCTCCAGGCTGGCCCACGCCTGGAGCAGCCCGACCGGCAGCACGCTCAGCAGCACCATCAGCCCCAGGCCGATGTTGATCAGCCAGAACGCCCAGGCGATGACGCCGGTCTTCCACCGGTTGCGGGCGGCCAGCCCCTTCAGGCAGAACAGCATCAGCCCCAGCCCGAGCATCCCGTACACCCCGAACAGGGCGGTGTGGCCGTGGACCGGGGTGGTGTTCAGCCCCTGCATGTAGTACAGGGCGATCGGCGGGTTGATGAAGAACCCGAACAGCCCGGCCCCGACCAGGTTCCAGAAGGCGACCGCCACGAAGAAGTAGATCGGCCACTTGTACGCCTGCACCCACGGCCTGGCCCGGGTCAGGGTCAGGTTCTCGTACGCCTCGAACCCGATCAGCACCAGCGGCACCACCTCCAGGGCGCTGAACGTCGCCCCCAGGGCCAGCACCGCCACCGGGGTGCCGGTGAAGTACAGGTGGTGGAACGTGCCGACGATCCCGCCGGCCAGGAAGATGATGGTGCTGAACAGCACGGCCGCGCTGGCGGTCGGGGTCCGCAACAGCCCCATCCGGGTGAACAGGAAGGCGATCACCACGGTGGCGAACACCTCGAAGAACCCCTCCACCCACAGGTGTACCACCCACCACCGCCAGTACTCGATCACCGCCAGGTTGGCCCGCCGGCCGTACATCACCCCGGCGGCGTAGAACAGGGCGATGGCGAACGACGCCACCAGGAACAGGCCGAGCAGGTGCCGCCCCTCGGTGTCCCGGCGGAACGCCGGCCACATGGCCCGGACCATCAGCCCGAACCAGAGGAACAGCCCGACCAGCAGGAACAGTTGCCAGAACCGGCCGAGGTCTACGTACTCCAGCCCCTGGTGGCCGAACCAGAAGTTCTGCTCCAGCCCCAGCCGCTGCATCACCCCCAGCCACTGCCCGGCCATCGACCCGAGGACGATCACCAGCAGGCAGCCGAACAGGAAGTTGACCCCAAGCCGCTGGTACGGCGGCTCGTACCCGGACACGGCCGGGGCCATGAACAGCCCGGTAGCCAGCCAGGCGGTGGCGATCCAGAAGATGCCGAGCTGGGTGTGCCAGGTGCGGGTGACGGCGTAGGGCAGGTAGTCGGCCAGCGGGAATCCGTACAGCCCGTTCCCCTCCACCCCGTAGTGGGCGGTCAGCACCCCAAGCAGGATCTGGCCGACGAACAGGGCGGCGGCCGTCCAGAAGTACTTGACCGTCGCCCGCATGGACGGGGTCGGGGCCAACCCCGAGAGCGGGTCGGCGGCCGGGAACGTGTCGGCCGGGTGGTCGCCGTGCTCCCGGGTGGCCGCGTAGTACCAGGCCAGCGCCCCGATCCCGGCCAGCAGCAAGACGAAGCTGACCACCGACCAGACCAGGGTCTGACCGGTCGGGGCGTTGCCGACCAACTGCTCCGGCGGCCAGTTCTGGGTGTAGGTGACGCCGGTGTCCGGTCGGCCGGCGGTCGTCTCGCTCCCCGGCCGGTTCGTCACGCACGCCCAACTGGCCCAGAAGAAGAACCCCTGGATGGCCTTCCGCCGCTCCGGGTCCGGGAGACTGTTGGCCGGGATGGCGTAAGAGTTCCGCCGCCAGTCCAGATCCGGCGACCGGGTCGGGCCGAACAACTCGTCGTAGTGCCCGCCGACGGCCGCGATCGCTTCCGCCCGGGCGTCGGAGACAGTCAGAGTGCCGGTCACCGGGTCGTACCGGTTGGTGCGCAGTTCACGATGCAGCCGTGCGCGAAGGACTGCCTGCCGCTCCGGGTCGAGGTCGGCGTACTTCGTCTTGTGTTCGGCCCCCGCCCATCTGTCCAACAGGTACACCGCCTCCCGGTGCAGCCAGTCGGCCGACCAGTCCGGGGCGACGTACCCGCCGTGCCCCCAGACGGTCCCGACCTCCTGCCCGCCCATCGACTGCCAGACGTTCTGACCGTCTCGGATCTGCTCGCCGGTGAACAGCGTCCGCCCGGACTCCGTCACCACCCGTTCCGGGATCGGAGGTGCCTGACGGTAGATCTCCCACCCGAAGTAGCCGAGTAACGCGAATGACCCGACGATCACGGCCGCCAGCCCGGTCCACAATTTGGCGTAGCGCATCCGCCGACCTCCTACACGCAGCCAGGGGTGGTTTCCGCGGGACCGGGCAAAGGCCGTGCCGGCCCTACTCGGTGCGTCAGAGTATTCACCCCGTGCGGCTGCGAACCGGCAGATGGCGCTGAAGCCCAAACCTCATCAGTAATCCAGGTATCGCTTTGATCCCGCCCCGCGACATCTGGGACCGCGGGGCTTACAGCAACCTTATCCCGGCAGTCTGATTTCCGCCCGGTTGAAGCCAGTGGAGTTGATCTTCGTCCTGCACAGTGAGCGGCTAGACGGGCGATTCTCGCAGCTCCGGATGAGCTGATACGGACCGTGTGATCACTGCCCGCTGACCACAACATGAGGCGAGTTCGCCCGAGTGTCCAGACGGTGTTACCGCCGACCCGCCGGCTTCGGGGACAGGGAGACCGGTCGTGAATCTGACGGTGCCCCTTAGTTCGCACCGACTGCCGCCGCAAGTCGTCACCCGCGCCTTCGGATGAGATTCTGTTCCCGGAGGCGGGAACACAGTCCCCGAGCACGAGAAAAACGACGACCCCAGTGATCCCGTGCTACCAGACGATGGACCCGACCACTCCTGTTACTCCAGGACCGACCGACCTGCCGGAACGCGCCCCCGATGGTCCTGCTCCTGACGGCTCCGGATTGGGGCTTGTGGTCTAGCCTGCCAGAGCCGATACTCAACGTCCCACCCATCAGGGGCGGCCGGTCGCCCCTGTCTGTACCGACCCCCGTTCTGCGGTCCCCATGCCCGGACTCCGCTCAGCGCTCTTCCGCAGGGGTACAGCCCTCGCTATCGTCGCTGCCGCTCTGGTAGGGCTAGCCGCCCTCCCGCGCCCCGACGCCACCGCCGCATCGCCGGCGGCTGAAGCCGACGACGACTACACGGGACGTGTCCGCCCGCTGCTGGCGAAGTACTGCCAGGAGTGTCACTCCGGCGCGCAGCCCGAAGCGGACATTGATCTATCGAAGTTCGGCAGCGTGGCAGAAGTCAGGAAGGCGACCAAGGTGTGGCAGAAGGTGGGCGAAGTGCTCGACAGCGGGCAGATGCCGCCGAAGGACGCGAAGCAGCCCACCGACGACGAGCGGGCCGCGCTGAAGGGGTGGGTGCGAGGGCACCTGAAGGCGGTAGCCAAGGCCCACGCCGGCGACCCGGGGCGGGTGGTGCTGCGGCGGCTCAGCCACGCCGAGTACACGTACACCCTCCGCGACCTGACCGGCGTGCCGGCCCTCGACCCGGCCAAGGAGTTCCCGGTGGACGGGGCGGCCGGGGAGGGCTTCACCAACACCGGCGACGCCCTGGCCATGTCCCCTGCCCTGCTGACCAAGTACCTGGACGCGGCCAAGGGGGTGGCCGCCCACGCCGTCCTGCTTCCGGACGGCCTGCGGTTCTCCCCGCACACCGCCCGACCGGACTGGACGGCCGAGACCCTGGACCGCATCCGCGGGGTGTACCGGAAGTACGCGGACGTGAACAGCCGCGGGATGCGTCTGAACCTGCAAGGCGAAGTGTTCGACGCCCGGGAGGGGGGCCGGCTACCCGTCGAGAAGTACATCGCCGCCACCCTGGCCGAGCGCGAGGCAATCGCCTCCGGGAAGCGATCGCTGGCGGCCGTCGCCGCTGACCGCGGGCTGAGCGAACGGTATCTCGAAACCCTGTGGCGGATGCTCACCGGCAACGACCCCTCGCCGCTGCTGGCGGGGCTGCGCTCCCGCTGGCAAACGGCCACCCCCGCTGATGTGGACGCCCTCACCGCCGAGGTCGCCCGCTGGCAGAACGCGCTGTGGAAGTTCAGCAGCGTCGGCCACATCGGCAAGCTGAACGGGCCGAAGGGGTGGCTCGAACCGGTCGACCCGGTGGTCGCCCGTCAGGAGGTGCGGTGGAAGGTGCCCGTGACCGACGCTCCCGAAGTCACGTTGTACCTGTCCGCGTCCGACTGCGGCGACGGCAACGACCAGGACTTCGTGGTGTGGGAGCGACCGCGGTTCGTGGCCCCGGGCCGGCCGGAGCTGTTGCTCAAGGACGTGCGGGCGGTGAGCCAGGCGCGGACGGCGCACCGCGCCCGGGTGCTGGCCGACACCGCCAAGTACCTGCGGGCCGCCGACGAGGCGCTCGCCGCCGCCGGCCGCGCGGACCCGACGGCCCTGGCCCGGAAGCACAGCCTGGACGGTGACGTGCTTCGCGGCTGGCTCGACGTGCTCGGCATCGGCACCAGCGGGCCGGTCCGGCTGGCCGGCCACTTTACGACAAAGCAGAGCGGTGTCGCCGGGCACGGCTTCGTCACCGGGTGGGGCAGCCCGGACCTGCCGAGCGTCGTCGCCAACTCGTCCGACGCACTGGTCCGCATCCCCGGCGACCTGAAAGGGCACGGGGTCGCGGTCCACCCGTCGCCGACGCTGGACGCCGTCGTCGGCTGGCAAAGCCCGATCACCGGGGCAGTGCGGGTGCAGGCCAAGGTGCAACACGCCCATCCGGCGTGTGGGAACGGGGTAGTGTGGGCAGTCGAAGTCCGTCGCGGAGCCACCCGGCAACGGCTCGCGGCCGGGATCGCGCAAGGGCAAAAGCCCCCTACCATCGACGCCATCGACAACCTGCATGTGGCGGCCGGGGACGTGGTGTCCGTCGTCATCGGCCCGCGGGACGGCAACCACGCCTGCGACCTGACCGCCGTCGACCTGACCATCACCGGGCAAGAGAAAACCTGGGATCTGGCGAAGGACGTGAGCGGCGACCTGCTCGCCGGAAACCCGCACGCGGATCGCTTCGGCGCCTCCGGCGTGTGGCACTTCTACGCCGAGCCGGCCGCCGGGGGTAAGACTCCCGCGCCCGCTTTTCCCCGCGACTCGCTGCTCGGCAAATGGAGGTCTGCCGGGGGTGGCGATCGGTCGAAGGCCGCTGACGCGGTGCAGGCGTGGCTGTCGTCGCCCCCCGCCGCGAAGGACACCTTGCACCGCCAGCTCACGGCGCTCGGCGGCCCGCTGTTCGGCCGTTCGGCCACGGCCGCACCAGCCTACACAGATGGAAACACCCGATGGGGCGTTGACCCGGCGCGGTTCGGCCGGCACCCCGCCGGGGCCGGCCCGGTGGACCCGGTGAGCCTGTGTGTGAAGGCTCCCGCGGTGATCGAGGTGCGGGTGCCGGCCGATCTGATTGCCGGGTATGAGCTGATGGCGACGGGCGTGATCCACCCGGCCGCACGTGAACACGGCACCGCGCAACTTCAGGTGTCGGCGACCAAGCCCGAGGGCGTCGGGGCACTTCAGCCCGGCGTACAGATCCTGGCCGGCGATGGCCCCGCCCGGCAGCGAGTGGCCATGGGGCTGGCCGCCTTCCGCGACCTGTTCCCGACGGCCGTCTGCTACTCCAAAATCGTCCCCGTGGACGAGGTGGTGACGCTCACCCTGTACCACCGCGAGGACCACCACCTCGCCCGGTTGATGCTGACCGACAACGAACGGCAGCAGCTCGACCGGCTGTGGGACGAGCTGCACTTCGTCAGCCGGGACGCGTTCGCCCAGGTGGACGCGTTCAAGCAGTTGATGGAGTACGCCACCCAGGACGGCGACCCGAAGCAGTTCGAGCCGCTCCGCCAGCCGACCCTGGCCGCCGCCGACGCCCTCCGCAAGAAGCTGGCCGAGTCCGAGCCGCGGCACCTGGAGGCGGTGTTGGCGTTCGCCGACCGGGCCTACCGCCGGCCGCTGTCCGCCGCCGAGAAGGACGAGCTGACCGGCCTGTACCGCCGGCTACGGGGTCAGGCGATCCCGCACGACGACGCCGTCCGGCTGACCCTGGCCCGGGTGTTCGTCGCTCCGGCGTTCCTGTACAAGCTGGAGACGCCCGGCCCGGCCGTGACCACCGCCCCGGTGTCCGACTACGAACTGGCTAGCCGGCTCAGTTACTTCCTCTGGTCGTCCGCCCCGGACGCCGAACTGCGGTCCGTCGCTGCCACGGGTCGGCTCCGCGACCCGGACGTACTGGTCGCCCAGATGAGGCGAATGCTCCAGGACGATCGGGTCCGGAGGCTGGCCGTCGAGTTCGGCTGCCAGTGGCTGCACGTCCGCGGGTTCGACGCCCTGAACGAGAAGAGCGAGCGGCACTTCCCGACGTTCGCCGGGGTGCGGGGTGCCATTTACGAAGAGTCGGTGTTGTTCTTCACCGACCTGTTCCGGGCCGACCGCCCGGTGTCCAGCCTGCTCGACGCCGATGCCACCTTCCTGAACGAGCAACTGGCCCGGCACTACGGCATCCCCGGCGTGACCGGCGACCACTGGCGGCGGGTGGCGGGGGTGCGGAAGTACGGCCGGGGCGGCATCCTCGGGCTGGGCACGACCCTGGCCGCCCAGTCCGGAGCGTCCCGCACCAGCCCCATCTTGCGGGGCAACTGGGTGTCCGAGGTACTCCTCGGGGACAAGCTGCCGCGACCGCCGAAGGGCGTGCCGCAACTGCCGGACGACGAGGCGGCGACGGCCGGGCTGACCGTGCGGCAGTTGGTCGAGCGGCACAGCTCGGACCCGAAGTGCGTCGTCTGTCACAAGCGGATCGACGCCTACGGGTTCTCCCTGGAGGCGTTCGACGCGATCGGCCGCCGGCGGGACGCCGACCTGGCCGGCCGGCCGATCGACACCCGGGCGAAGGCCGCGGACGGGACCGAGTTCGCTGGTATCGACGGGCTGCGAGAGTACCTGTTGACCAAGCGGAAGGCGACGTTCGAGCGGCAGTTCTGCAAGAAGCTGCTCGGGTACGCCCTCGGCCGGGCGGTCCACCTGAGCGACGAGCCGCTGCTCGACGACATCCAGACGGCGCTGGCCACCGGCGACGGTCGGGTGTCGGTCGTGTTGGAAGCGATCGTCCGCAGCAAGCAGTTCCGCGAGATCCGCGGCCGCCAGTATCCGACTGACGAGTAACCATTGCAGGAGCCGGTGATGCCCACCCGCAACCCGTCCCGCCGCACGTTCCTCCGCGGCCTCGGCGTGACCGTGGCCCTGCCCTGGCTGGAGTCCCGTGCCACCAGCGCGGACGCCAAGGTCAGCGGGCCGCCGGTCCGCACGGCCGTGCTGTTCGCCGGCAACGGGTTCCACGGCAAGGAGTGGTGGGCACGCGGCGAAGGCAAGCGGATGGAGCTCGGCCAGGTGCTCGCCCCGCTGGCCGACTTCCGCGAGCGGCTGGTGTTCGTCCGCGGGCTGTACAACGTGGAGGCGACCAAGGGGAACATCCACAGCTCGCAGACCGGCAACCTGCTGTCCGGGGCGCCGCTCGCCTCCGGCGGCGAGATCCGGTCCGGCACCAGTTTCGACCAGGTGATCGCGGCGCACGCCGGAGCCGAGACCAAGGTGCCGAGCCTGGTGCTCGGGTGCGAGCCGGCCAACCCGTCGGTCCACAAGAACTACTCAATGCTGTACAGCTCGCACATCTCGTGGAGTTCGCCGACCGCCCCGACCCCGCTCGAACTGTACCCCGCCCTGGCGTTCGACCGGCTGTTCAAGGACGGCACCCAGAAGGGGGACAAGAGCGTGCTGGACGCGGTGCTGGCGGACGCGGCCACGGTCCGCGGGACGCTCAGCGGGGCCGACCGGCACAAGCTGGACGAGTACCTGGACTCGGTCCGGGACGTGGAACAGCGGATCGGCCGGGCCGGCAAACGGGGCGAGCTGCAAGGCTGGCGGCCGACGCTGGCCGGCCCGGACCGGCCGCGGCCGAAGGACGGCGTCCCGCAGGACATCGCCGAACACATGCGGCTGATGTGCGACATCCTGGTGCTGGCATTCCAGACCGACACCACCCGGGTCTGCACCCTGAAGCTGAACAACGACCACTCGTCCCTGCGGTTCCCGCACCTGGGCGTGGACTACATGATCCACCACCTGCTCTCCCACTCGGACACCCCCGACTGGCTGAAGGTGAACCAGTTCTTCGCCGAGCAGGTGGCGTACATCGCCCGCCGGCTGGACGCCGTCCGGGAGGGGGACCGGACCGCCCTGGACAACACGGTGCTGCTGTTCCTGTCGAGCATGATGACCGGCAGCCACAACAACGACCAACTGCCGGTGGTCATGGTCGGCGGGGGCGGCGGCCGCATCCGCGGCGGGCGGGTGCTCGACTACCGGAACAAGCCGAACCGGCAGATGTGCCGGTTGTACCTGTCCGTCATGGACAAGGCCGGGGTGCGGCTGAACCGGTTCGGGGACGCGACCGAGCCACTTGAGGAGGTCTGATCGTCCCGGGGCGGACACCTCAGGCACCGAATTTGCCAAATGCACCGGCGACTCACTCGGTCCATCCGCGCGGGGTGAGCCGGAGCTTCTCCGTCGGACCGACCGATCGGTTAGCTTGTGAGTGGTACGGCATACCCGGCGAGGGGGGCGTTCGATGTTCTCCGTGGGGCGGTCGGTCCCTGTAGTCCTCGCGTCCGCCGTCCTGATTGGTCCGGCATCGGCCCAGCCGGCTGCCGCCCCCCCGGCGGCCGGCGAGCGGTATTACATGACCCTGTTCGGCACCCAGTCCGCCCTGTACCGGACGAGTCACACCCACACCTGGGCCACGTTCGTCCGGACGGCCGTCACCCCGACCGGGGAAGTCCCGGTGGCAGTGGACACGGTCAGTTGGATGCCGGCGACGCTGGACATCCACCCGCTCCGCCTCCGCCGCGAGCCGGGGGTCAACCTGACCCTCGGGCAGACCCTCGACTGGGTCGCGTCGTTCAACGGGAAGGTGTCCGCCTGGGGGCCGTATGAGATCGACGCGGACCGGTACTCACGATTCATCGCCCGGAAGAACGAGCTGGAGAGCGGGGCCATCGAGTACCGGGCGATCGGGGCGCTGACCCGCCGCGGCGAGGTGAGCAACTGCGGCCAGTCGTTCGCCCGGTCGTCGCCGATCGTCGGCCGCCGCTACCTCCAGCCGACGCCCAGCCCGGGGGAGAACGGGACGAGCAAGCTGGCTCAGCGATACCTCAAGGTCGGCGCCCTGGCGGACGACGGGGCGACTCACCCGTGGCTGCTGCCGGTCATGGGGGCAGACCGCTACCCGATCACCCTCCGCCAGCCCGGCGAGCGGATCCCGTACTCTGGCCGGCTCAGCTTCTGGGAGCAGTGACCCCCTCCCGCAGTCGGTCTGGACGGCGGCCACGTCCCCAGGTATCCCACCCCGCGTCGGACGCATCCGGGCCGGTCATCGGGGTGGGGGATGGCACTCGGTCGTGGTTGGGCCGTCGGTTTGCTCGCCTTCTGCGGCCTGGCTCACGCCCAGGAACCGGCCACACCGAGCACCCGGCCGACTCCGGTTCAAGCCTCCGACCCGGCGACCACCCCACCGGCGTTACCGGTCGCCCGCATCGACCCGGCGCCTGCCGCCCCGTTCCGAATCGGCGGAGTCGTCCAGTTCGACGTGGTGAACTACGCCCTCCCGCAAAGCGTCCGGTCGAACCTGCCGGGTAGCAGCCCGCTGGAGGACGCCGTCACGTTCCGTCGGGTCCGGCTGAACGTCGGCGGGAGCATCGACCAGGCCGTCGACTACTTCGCCGAGATCAACTTCGTCGACTCGCTCCTCCCGGACCTGACGACCAACTCGGTCCGGGACGTGCCCGCCCCGACCGCGCTGTGGGTCACGTTCCGCGACCTGCCGGTCGGCAACCTACGGGTCGGGCAACAGCGGCCGCCGCTCTCCTTCGAGCACCTGGCCGGCGGCACGAACCTGCCGCTGTTTGAGCGGTCGCTCGGGTACGACGCGTTCGTCGAGAACTTCAACAACGGGTACGAGCCGGGCATCCTGCTGTTCGACACGTTCGCCGACCGCCGGGGGACGTGGGCGTTCGGTGCGTTCAAAAACACCCACTCGCTGTACGCCTACAACATCGGGCGGAACGAGCACGAGCTGACCGGCCGGGTCACCGGGCTGCCGGTGGACGCGGACGGCGGGCGGACGCTGGTCCACGTCGGGGTCGGCGGCACCTACCGCGACCTGGACGACGACGCCCAGCGGTTTCGGGCGCGGCCGTCGATCCGCAACACCGTCAGTGCCCTGGGTCCGCTTCTGGCCGACACCGGCGCCGTGTACGGCTCCCGGCAGGCGATCGTCGTCCCGGAGCTGGTCGTCGTACGCGGCCCCCTGTCCGTCCAGTGCGAGTACTACGGCTCCTGGCTGACGGACGCGCGGCCGGCGTCGGCTCCGGGCGGCCCGGCGGGTACTGTTTTCTTCCAGGCGGTGACGGCGGAGGCCGGCTACCTGCTGACCGGTGAGGCCCGGCAGTACGACCGTGATGCGGGCGTGTTCGAGCGGGTGGTGCCGGCCGAAAACGTCCGCTGGCGGAAGGGGTTCGGTCGGGAGGGAGCGGGGGTGTGGCAGGCCGCCGCCCGGCTCACCTATCTGGACCTGAACGACAAGGGGATCGAGGGCGGGCAGGTGTACGACCTCACCCTCGGCCTGACCTGGTATCTGAACCCGAACCTGAAGATCCAGACGAACTATTCGCTGACCTACCGGAACGCCCCCGGGACGGCCGGGGACGGGTACATCAACGCCGTCGGCACCCGGCTGGCGGTCGAATACTAACCGGCCGATCAGTCGCTGTCAGCAGCCGAGGTCTGGCCGGCCGGGAACGGGTACGACTTGAGGCTTTCGCTCAGGTGGTCGGCGTAGTCCGCCGGGGCGTGATCGAGCCGGGCGATGTTCCACAACATCATCAACGGTTTGCCGGCCGGCACCCGGTGGGCGTCCACGAGCGCCGCTCGAAGTTTGTCGGCCGTCCCGGTCGGAAGTCGGCCCTTCGCGTAGGCGATCACGTTCTGGGGGAACGCCTCCGACTGGCACAGTACCCGCAGCCGTTTGGCCGCCCCGGGGTAGAGGCTCGCATATCCGGCGAGGGCGGAGGCGTCCATCAGGGCGGCCGGTGCGGCGGCCGAGACGACCGCGTCGAGCGCCTCCTCCGGCGTCCCCTTCGGCGGGAGCGGGGCGGCAGTGGTGGCCGGCAGTCCGGCCCGCTGTTTCTCCAGGTAAATGAGACAGTGCCCGCGAGTGAACACCGGCACCGTGACCGCCTGGCCCTTCAGGTCGGACAGCGTGGTCGCCGGGCTGTCCTCCCGGACCACGACACAGGCCCGCGGCCGGCCGGCCGGGTAGACGGTCACGACGAGCGGTTCCAGCTCCGGGTGCCGGGCCTTCGCCCAGGCGAACTCGAATCCCTGAAACACCCCGAGCTGACACGTCCCGTCGGCCACCTGCTTGGCCAGCGCCGCCGAGTCGGGGGCCAGGACGATTTCGCCACCGGTGACGCCCGCCCGCTGGGCGAACAGCGACCGGAGCGGCCCGCCGAGCACCTTGGCCGTCCCGGCCGGCAGGTTTTTGAACATGGCCGCGACCACGCCGAACCGGACCTCCCCGGCCGGCCCGTCCGCCGCCCCGGCCCAGGACGCCCCGCCGAGGAGTACGAGCATGGTCAAAGTGTGTCGCGTCACCGGTCAGTCCTCCGCCCTGGTCGATTCCGTTGGCAAAAGGGCACTCCGGTCCGTCGGAGCGGGGCGTGCGGTTGGGGTGCGAAAGTACTTAGCATAACCCCGGGCGTCAGGCCGGGCGTGGAGAAATCCGGGCCGCCTCGCTCGAACCGGCCGGCCCGGTCCCACGGACCCGGCTCGTGTCATCGCTTGAGGCCGGCCCGTCGCGGGGGTAATCTGAACTGGCTACTCGTCCGACCCTCCATCTCCGGCGACGGGCTTGCACCGGTCGCCGTCACCCCTCCCGAGAGGTCTGCCATGTCGAACCCGACCCGCCGCGACCTGCTGCGAGACGTCGGCACCGGGATGTTCGTCGCCAGCCTCGGGCCGGCGGTGGCCGCCGACCTGGGGCTGGGTCTGGCCCACGCGGCGGACGCCCCGGACCGGCTCACCTTCGGCGACCTCGACCCGCTGGTCGGGTTCATCCAGGACACGCCGGCGGACCGCCTGCTGCCTCTGGCCCTGGAGAAGCTGCGGACCGGGACCGACCTGAAGCGGCTGGTGGCGGCCGCGGCCCTGGCCAACGCCCGGGCGTTCGGCGGGGAGGACTACGTCGGATTCCACACCCTGATGGCCCTGGTCCCGGCGTTCCACATGGCCGCCGAGATGCCGGCGGACCGCCGCCCGTTGCCGGTGCTGAAAGTGCTGGTCCGCAACGCCACCCGGCTGACCGAAACTGGCGGCAAGCCGGACGCCCTCCAGCCGGTGACGCCGGCGGCCAGTGGGGCGACCGCCGAGCGGCTCCGGGACGCGGTCCGGCGGGGCGACCGGCAGGCCGCCGAGCGGACGTTCGCCGCCCTCACCCGCGACCCGCTCGCCAACACCCTGGACGACCTGATGCTGGTGGTCGACGACGCCACCGAGGTCCACCGGACGGTGCTGGTGTCGCGGTCGTGGGATCTGATCGACTTCGTCGGCCGGGAGCGGGCCGGGCACCTGCTCCGCCAGTCTGTCCGGTTCTGCCTGAGCGCGGAGAAAAACCCGAACTACGTGAAGCACTACCAGGAGGTCCGGACGCTGCTGCCGAAGCTGCTCGACGCCCACAAGCTGGCCGACAAGCCGCTCGGCCACCGGTCGGTGGAGGACGCCTGGGTGGAGCGGTTCGGCGACACGCTGTTCCGCGGCACCCCGGCCCAGGCCGCCGAGGCGGCGGCGGCGGCGCTGGCCGACGGCATCGACCCGGCCGCCGTCGGCGAGGCGGTCAGCCTGACCGCCAACCAGCTCGTCCTGCGGGACGAGGGGCGGCCGAAGTCGCAGGCCTCGCCGGGCAAGCCGGTGGGTAGCTGCCACGGGGACTCGATCGGCGTCCACGCCTGCGACTCGGTGAACGCCTGGCGGAACATCGCCCGTCACGGCGGGCCGCGGACCGCCGCGTCCAGCCTGATCCTGGCCGCCTACCAGGTGGCGTCCGACCGGACGAACCGGGGCGGCGACTTCCACGGCTGGAAGCCGTACCCACGGCCGGAACACATCGACCAGGTACGAGAGGTCGGCACCACGTCCTTGTTGCCGGGACTGGACCGCTCGATCCGCGACAAGGACCAGGGCCGGGCGGCCGCGCTCACCAGCCTGATCGTGCATGAGCGGACGAACCCGACCGAGGAAGTGTTCGCCCTACTCCGCCGCTACGCCGTCTCCGAGGACGGGGCGCTCCACGCGGAAAAGTTCTACCGCACCACCGTCGAGGAGTACACGGCCGCCCGGCCGGCGTTCAAGAACCGTTACATCGTCGCCCTGGCCCGGGTGACGGCCAGCAGCTTCGGCACCCCGGCCCCCGGGTACGCCGAAGCCTGCCGGCTGCTGAAGGTGTGACCCGCCCCGCTTACACCCGGACCGGCCAGGCGAACGTCGACCGCATGGCGACTCGCCGGCCGGTCCGCTGAGACTCGACCGCCGCCTGCATGACCTCAAGCACGTGCAGCGCGTGTTCCGGGGTGAACGGCGGCTCTTTCCCGGTGGCCAGGCACTCGGCCACCAACGACGCCCCGTTCTGCCAGACGTAGTCGGACTTCGCGTCCGCGTGCCGCTTCAGCTTCTTCTGGCCGGTCGTCGCCAGGTCGACCGCGTGCGGCGCCCAGTCGTACCCGGCCAGGGCCATCGTCCCCTGGGTGCCGGTCAGGGTGATGGTGTGGTGGGCGTTGGCGGTGAAGTCGTGCTCCTCGGCGGTGAAGTAGTTGAACCCGCACTGCACGTGCGACAGCGTGCCGTTGCCGTGGTCGATCAGGATCATGGCGTTGTCCTCGGCCGTCACCTTCACCTCCCCCTTGCCGCGAATCTTGCGGGTCGGGGTGACGACCGACACCATCGCCGTCACCGCCTTGGCCGGGCCGAGCAGCCCGGTCAGGGTGGTCAGGTTGTAGACGCCGAGGTCAGGCAGGCTGCCGCCGCCGGTGGTGTAGAAGAAGCTGGCCCAGTCCGGCCCGAGGTGGCCGTAGCTGGCCGTGGCGGCGGCGACCGTCCCGAGCTTCCCGTCGGCCAGTGCCCGGGCCATGAACTGGAACTGCGGGCTGGCCACCGGGGTCGGGGCGCCCCACAGCCGCAGCCCCTTCGACCGGGCGAAGGCGAGCAACTCCTGCCCGGCGGCCAGCGAGTTGGCGATCGGCTTCTCGCTCCAGACGTGCTTGCCGGCACTCAGGGCTTGCCGGTTCAGCCGCTCGTGCTCCTGCATGTCGGTCAGCGTCACGAACAGGTCGAACGGCTCGCCGGCGAGCATCTGGTCGATGTGCGGGTAGTGGGCCTTGAACTTCCACTTGTCGGCCGCCCGCCGCGCCCGTTCCGGGATGATGTCACAGGTGCTAACCAGCTCGACGAACGGGCACTTGGCCAGGTGCGGCAGGTACTTGGTGGAGACGCTGCCGCAGCCGATCACGCCGACCCGGATCCGCTTCGGGGGGTCGGCGGCCGGGGCGACCGCGGCCAGCCCGGCCGCGGCAGTGGCGTGGAGAAACGTTCGTCGGTTCGCGGGCGGCATGGGAAAGGCTCTGGTGGGAGAGGTACGGACCCTACGTTCGATGATGGTGCTACGACCCGATGAACGGGTCGAACACGGTCAGCCCCGGCACTCCTGCGAAGTCAGCAGTGTTGCGGGTGGCGAGTGTCTCACCGTGTACCAGCGCGGTCGCGGCGATCAAGGCGTCACCCAGTTTGAGTCGGCGGGCTTGGCGTAATGCGACGGCCTGCCAGATGATGTCCATGCCCACGGGGTAGACCGTCGTGACGGCGATCAGACTGCGGAGGAATTGGTCGTCGGCCGGGTCGATCCTGGGATAGCCGAGTACCTCGACCACGGACACGGCCGAAAGGGCCGGGGCGTGGGCGGCGACGAAGTCCCGCGCCCACTGGTCGGCCGGCTTGCTGGCGTAAATCCAGATGTTGCTGTCCGCGAGCATCAGTCCCGCCCCGGGGCCGGCGATTCCGCCCGCTGGTCCCGTTGCCAAGCGACCGGATCGTTTATGTCGGCGAAGGCCGTCCCTCGGTCGGCCAACTGCTGCAGAATGGCGGCCATCCGCCGGCCCCGCTCGGCCGCCGACTCGTCCGGGACGAGGAGCGTCACCCGGACCGGCACCGGCTCCCCGGCCGGCAGCCCGACCGGCGGGCCGCCGACCCACTCGATACGGCCGTCCCGCAGAACGGCCGGGTACGTGTTGGTGGTCATGACCTCATCCTACTCCGCTGTCAGCCTGCCTTGAAGTCGGCGGCGAACGCCTTCGGGGTGAGCGGCGAACCGGTGGCGAACTCGGTCAGCTTCTTCCAGCTCAGCGACCGGCCCGGCTCGAACACCTTCTTCCGCATCCACTCGCCGACCCGCTTGTCGCCGATGTACAGCACCGACCCGGGGTCGGCGCCGAATACGTCCCGGGCCAGGGCGTGATGCACCTGCGAGGCGAACAACTGGCCCATCATGTAGTTGTGGTAGTACACCGGGGCACTGCAGATGTGAATCTTGCTCCCGTAGTCGGGGGCGCTGCGGCCGGGCGGGGTCTTCAGCCCCTGGTACTTCTCGACCAGCGACCACCACAGCTTGTTGAGGTCCTGCCCCGGGTTCTCGTACATCCCCTTCTCGAACCGCAACATCACCTGGCACCACCGGCTGAACACCAACAGTTGGTTCCGCTGGACCTTCTTCGCGGCCGTGTCGAACGCGGCCGGGTTCTCGACGGCGACGCCCATCTTCTCCAGCCACGGTCGGCTCTTGCTGAACCGCTCGAACTGCATCGCCACCCCTTCGGTGGTCAGGATGTGCGCCTCACCCCGAAGTACATACGGCACGTCGGCCGGGATGTTCTTGCTGCTGTAGACGGCGTGCCCCAGCTCGTGCAGCATCGTGCCCATCCAGTACTCGTTCGGCACGATGTTGGCCAGCACCCGCACGTCCCCCTCGCGGTCGATGTCGGTGCAGAAGGCGTGCGGCGATTTCCCCTTCTTCTCGTACAGGTCGCTGCGGGCGATCACGTCGTCGATCGGCAGCCCGACCCCGGCGTAGAAGTCCCGGCACAGCTTGAGGATGTCCGCCTTGCGGAACGGGGCGTCCAGGTCGGCGTCGAACACCGCCGGGCTTTCCTGGAAGAACGGGTCGCTGTAGTGCCACGGCATCAGGTCCGCGACGGCGACATTGAACTTCTTGGCCAGCCGCTCGTCGATCTCGGCCTTCGCCGCCCGGAACGGGTCGCCGGTGAGGGCGTCCAGCTCGTCGAACAGGGCGATGAGTTCCGTGCCGTCCTGCTCGTTGAGGAACAGTTGCAGGGCGTGGAAGTTCTTGAACCCGAGCTGTGTCGCCGCCTTGTTCCGCAGGCCGAGAAGCTCTTTTAGCTCCGACTCGACCTTGGCCCCGACCTGTTTGCTCGCTTCCCACACCTTCTTGCGGCGGGCCGAGTCAGTCGAAGTCTTGAGCGTGTCCCGCACCTGGCTGTCGGTCAGCTCGGTGCCGTCGACGGTCGCCCGGAACACGTTGAACGCCTGCTCGACCGCGTTCGCCTTGGCGGTGATCTGCTTCAGCACCTCCGGATCGACCTGCTTCTCCAGGTACTGCAGGTAGAGCAGCTCGACCTGCCGGGCGGTCTTGGCGTCGGCGATCTTCGACCGGCCGTCGTACAGCGTCTTCACCCGGGCGAACATCCCCTTGTCGGCGAGGGCGGCGTCGATCTTGTTCTGGGCCTCCTCTTTCCGCTTGAAGTCCTCGTCCTTGCCGCTGGTGTTGGCGTCCCACCAGGCCTTGTTGCTCGCCACTTCGAGCGGTCGCAGCCGACCGACGTGATCGCGGATGAACGCCTCCGGCTCGTCCGCGGCGTGGGCCTGGTTCGGCAGCAGTCCGGCCACGGCGGCGCCTCCGGCGATCAGGAACGAGCGGCGGTCGGGGGTCATGGCACGCCCTCTCTGGTCAGGTGGAGTAGACCCATCTTCCGAGGTAGGTGGCCGGGAGCAACAGCAAAAGGATGAGCAGCCCGGGCCATCCGACGAACGCCGTGGCCAGCACCGCGTCCAGGGCGACCAGCCCGAAGATGCACCGCTTGACCGCGGCCTGCACCAGCTTCGGCTCCGGCCGGCGGATCGCCCGCACGACCGGCGTCCCGACCCAGAACCCGGCGGCGACGAGCAGGTACGGGAAGTAGACCGGCGTCGCCCCCTCCGGCCGATGCACCGGGACGAGCAGCCCGCCGACCGCTGCGAGCAGCATCACGACCGCGGCGAAGGCGAGTTGCCGGCGGTTGCTGTCGGTCTCCTCGGTGCGGGCGAACCACGTCACGCCGACAATGTAGACGCAGACGACAGCTGCGAGGTGCAGGGCGAGAGCAGGCGGAGCCGGCAGAGTGGCGGCGGACAGGCCGAGCAGCACGTTCAACGCCCGGCACAGTCCCATCGCAACCGGGCCGAGAGGGGTTCGCTTCAGGAAGGCGTCATACCCCAACACCAGATTCGCGAGCGTGACCGCCACGGCGCCCGGCCCGGCCAGGTCCATTCGACCGCCGGCGATCCCGACCACGGCCGCGACCGACACCCCGGCCGCGAACAGCCCGACGCCGACGGCGAACGCGGTTCTCGGTGTGATCCGCCCCGACGGGATCGGCCGGAACGGCTGCGTCCGGGCGTCGTCGGCCCGGTCGAAGAAGTCGTTCCAGGCCATCCCGCACAGGTACAGACAGCCGGACGCCAGGAGCACTCCCAGGAATGCCCCCGGCCGCTCAAAAACGTAGCCGGCCGCGCACGCCCCGAGGCAGATGTCGGCGAACGCGGTGAACACGTTCGGCAGCCGCAGCAGTTGGGCGTAGGCGAGGAGTCGAGGGTACTTGGTCATGCCAGATTCACACTGAACCCGTAGTCCGCCGGGGTGCCGGCCGCGGCCCGGTCGCCGAGCGACATCAGTTCCGCCTCGGTGGTCACGAACCGCACGTCCCGAATCCCCTGGGCGACCAGCCGGCCGGCAGCCGCGGCCCGATCGTCGGAGCCGTCCTCGGCGATGCCGACCAGCACCGCCGACACCGCGAACCCCTGCCGCCGCAACAGCCCGAGGGCGACGGCGGTTTCGACAGGCACCCGCGGCAGGATGGCGATGACGGTCGCGTCCCGGGTCAGCCGCGGGGCCATCTCGACCACCAGCTCGGGGAAGGTCAGGCCGTCGGTCATCTCCAGCCGGGCGAGGCTCTCGCGGATCTGCTGGAACTGGTCGAACCCGCGGCGGGTGTCCACGACGACCGGCCGCAGCCGGTCGGATCCCTCGGCCACCTCGAACCGCTCCCGGGCGGCGAACCGCGTGGCGTACTCGTCCTCCGGGGCAGTCTCGCCGGCCTCCAGCGCCTCGGTCCGGATGCGCTCGACGGCGTCACGGCCGTTGCTCGCCAGCCCGAGTTGCTGGTTCAACAGCGACACGGCGTAGGCGATGGAGCAGGCCGCCGTCACCACCAGGTCGGACCGCTGCGGCTCGACCCGCCGCGGGTAGCCGTCCTTGTGGAAGTCGACGAGCAACGTCGCCCCGGCGAGCGAGGTCGGTTCGTAGACGCGGCTGTGCAGTTGGCCGGTCCGGGCGGTGGCCCGCCAGTGGACTCGTTGTAACGGGTCGCCGAGCTGGTACGGCCGCACCCCGGCGGTGCGGGTCGGGTCTTCGAACAGCCGATTCGCCAGCCGGATCTCGCCGATCGGCCGTTCGGACGCGAAGTCGTATTTGCGGATCGGGAGAATCTTCGGGTAGACCATCACGAACCGCGGGCCGGCCAGCCGCTTGTGCCGGCGGTGCAGGCCGAACACGTCCCCCGTCTCGGCCAGCGCCGGCCCGATCGGGTAGTAACCGCGGCCCTCGAAGGTGAGCCGATATTTCAGCGGTTTCACCTGCCCGGTCCGCAGGAACACGACCCGAATGCGGCTCCCCTTGATGGTGATGCGCGGCGGCCGGACCCGCAGGGCTGGCTCCGGCAGCATCTCCTCGACCAGCACCCAGGCGATGGGAACCGGCCCGGTGTTGCACAGTGTAAGGGTCACGTCGAGGGAATCGCCGACCTCTCGGGGCGCGGTGTCGCAGGTCCGCTCGGCGGTGAGGTGATGAATCCACGTGCGGGCGAGATAGCGGCTCAGCAGATACACCCCGAGCAGTACGTACCCGCCGAACGCGACCAGACCGGCCTGGAGCGCGATGGCCAGCCCGATCAGGACGAGGACGACGATCAGTACCCGCCAGCCGGTGGTCATCGAGTGCGATCCGCGGTTTTGTAGGGCGGTGCCGAGTCTTCGAGGCCCGCCGGGAATGGCAACGGGTCCGCCCCCCAGACGGCGGGCCTCCCAAAGCATCGGCACCGCCCTACACAAGCCTCTCACGCCGCCCGGTCGAGTACCGGCACCTTGGCGTCCATCACCAGCTCGTTCACCACCACCGCCGGCGTCTTCTTCCGCAGTCGGCTTTCAGGCTTCAGAATCAGCCGGTGGGCCAGCACCGGCTGGGCCATCCGCTTCACGTCGTCCGGGGCGACAAAGTCGCGGCCATTCATCGCCGCCAGCGCCTGGGCGGTGCGGAACAGGGCGATGGACGCCCGCGGGCTGCCGCCGAGCAGAACGTCCTCGTGCTCCCGGCTCGCGTGGACGATGTCCAGCACGTACTTCTTGATCTTGTCGTCCACGAACACCTCGCGGACGGCGTTCTGGCAGTCGATGATGTCCTGGGCGCTGACCACCGGGTTCAGGTCGTCGATGGGGTGGCCCTTCTGGAGCCGGGTCAGCATCTTCGACTCCTCGTCGAAACTCGGGTAGCCGAGGCTGAGCCGGATCAGGAAGCGGTCGAGCTGGGCTTCCGGCAGGGCGAACGTCCCCTCCTGATCGACCGGGTTCTGCGTCGCCACCACCAGGAACGGCGGCTTCAACACGTAGGTCTGGCCGTCCACGCTCACCCGCCGCTCGGCCATCGCCTCTAGAAGCGCGGCTTGCGTCCGCGGCGTGGCCCGGTTGATCTCGTCCGTGAGCAGCGTCTGGGCGAACACCGGGCCGGGGCGGAACTCGAACTCGGTCGTCTTCTGGTTGAAGATGCTCACCCCGGTCACGTCCGTCGGCAGCAGGTCCGGGGTGCATTGCAGCCGCTTGAAGGTGCAGCCGACGCTCCGGGCCAGGGCGCGGGCGAACATCGTCTTCGCCACCCCCGGCACGTCTTCCAGCAGGATGTGCCCTTCGCACAGGTACGCGGCCAGGGCCAGGTTGAGCTGCGGCCGCTTGCCGATGATGACCCGCTCCATGTTGGCGACCACCTTTCCCGTGGTCGCCGCCACGTCGACCGCCATACCGCCCCTCCGGATGTGCAGGCTGACCCGTTACAGGATACCGCCCGGCCGTCAGATCGCCCGGGGAAAACCGGCGGTACAATCGGGTCGGAGGGGGCGGCCATGCGAACCGACATCCCGGCGGACGTGTCGTGGCGGGTGTTCCGGCTGGTGACGGTCGGCTCCGCCCTGTCGTGCGTGGCGTGTTTCGCCGGCTTGGTCTGGCTGACCTATAGCGGTGTGCTCTCGGCCGATGACGCCCCCTGGTCGACCCGGATGGCCGTGCTGATTCCGGCGCTGTTCGGCACCTTCCCGATGGCGAACTACCCCTGGGAGCGCCGGCGCGAGGGGAGTCGGGCCGTCCGGGTCGCGGTCCTCGTGGTCGGCGTCCCGTCCGCCGGCATACTACTACTCATCTTGACCGAGCTGATGTGAACCCGCCGGAGGTCTGATGGCCCGTCCCGCCCAACTGCTCAACGACCCGGTCACCGCCCACATCCGCAAGGAGGTCGCCACCCTCCGCCCGGACTGGACCGTCGCCGCCGCCCTGGACCACATGCGGGCCAGCCCGCCGGCCGGGCGGATCATCTACTTCTACGTCACGGACGAAGACGCCAAGCTGGTCGGCGTCGTCCCGACCCGTCGGCTGTTGCTTGCCAAGCCGGACGCCCCGCTCCACGAGGTGATGATCCGCGGGGTCATCGCCGTGCCGGCCACGGCGACCGTGCTGGAGGCGTGCGAGTTCTTCACCCTGCACCGGCTGCTCGCTTTCCCCGTAGTCGACGCCGACAAGCGGCTGCTCGGGGTGATCGACGTCGACCTGTACACCGACGAGCTGACCGGGAGCGGGGACACGGACGTGCCGCCCCGGGCCAACGACGACGTGTTCGAGCTGATCGGCGTTCACCTGGCGGACGCCGCCCAGGGGAACCCGGTGAAGGGGTTCGCCGGCCGGTTCCCTTGGCTGCTGTGCAACATCGGCGGAGGGCTGGCGGCGGCCGTACTGGCCGGGCTGTTCGAGGAAGTTCTCACCTGGCGGAACGCGGTCATCGCCCTGTTCATCCCCGTCGTCCTGGGCCTGTGTGAGAGCGTGGCCATGCAGTCGGCGACGCTGGCGGTCAGCCGGCTGCGGACCCAGGGGGTGAACCCGGAGAGGGCCGGCCGGCGGGGGCTGGTCGAGGCGGCGACCGGGCTGCTGCTCGGGGCGGGGTCGGCCGGGCTTGTCGCCGTCATCGCCGGACTCTGGCTGCGGGACGCGACGGTCGCCGGGGTGCTGTTCGCGGCGATCGGGTTCGGGGTGGCGGCGGCGGCGGTCATCGGGTTCGCCGTCCCGACCTTCCTCCACCGGCTGAAGTGGAACCCGCAGGTGGCGGCCGGGCCGGTCGCGCTGGCTGCCGCCGACATGGTGGCACTGCTCGGGTACTTCGGGCTGGCCCGAGTGGTGGCGTAAGCTGGGCAACCGACCGGGGAGGTTGAGCAATTCTCGCAAGGGAATCACCCTTCTCCTTCGCCGGATACCGAACGTGCCGGTCAAGACGGTTGCAGTTCCTCAGCCGACGGTGCCGATAGTGACGGTGAGGCGCGCTGTCTTTTGCGGGCCACGGCGGGGGTTCACTCATGGCACCGGGGCGCGGCGATCTCCGACGGCTGACGGCCGGGCTGCTGGCGGCGGCCGGGCTGGTTGCATCCGGCTGTGTGCACACCGGCGTCGGCCACACCACCCCGCCGATCACCGTCCCGCCGGCCGGCACGGTGCCCCGGGAGTTGGAGAAGGTCGCCCTCCCCGAGTACGTGATCGAGCCTCCTGACGTACTCCAGATCGAGGTGTACCAGTACACCCGGCCGGAGCCGGGCAAGCGGCTGCCGAACGCGGCCGAACTGGAGAAGAAGGACGCCGGCGAGAAGGACGGAAAGGGGTACAGCGGTGACCTTCGGGCGCTGTCCATCCAGCCGGTCTACGGCCAGTACACCGTCCGCCCGGACGGGACCGTCTACCTAGGGTACTGGGGGGCCGTGCCGGTCGCCGGTTACACCCTGCGGCAGGCGGCGGCGGCCATCCGCGAGACGCTCGCCCGGCAGGTGGACGCCGAGCAGGGTGGGACCAAGCCGGAAACGCTGATCGTCATCCTGGACGTGGTCCAGTACGCGAGCAAGAAGTACTACGTGATCGTTGACAACGGGGCCGGGGCGGACCAGAGTTTCGCATACCCGATCCAAGGCAGCGAGACGGTGCTCGACGCCCTGAGCAACAACTTCGGGCTGACCGCGGTGTCGTCCCGCCGGAACATCTGGGTGGCCCGCCGCACGCCCCACATGGGGCAGCCGGAACAGATCCTGCCGGTGGACTGGGTGGGTATCACCCAGCACGGGGTGACGGCCACCAACTATCAGGTGCTCCCCGGCGACCGGATCTACGTCAAGGCCCAGCGGCTGGTCACGCTCGACACCACCCTCGCCCGGGTGTTCGCCCCGATCGAGCGGCTGTTCGGGGTCACGCTGCTCGGGGCGAACACGGTCAACCAGATCAAGGGCCGCGGGTTCGGGTTCAACGGCCAATAAGGGGGGGTGAGCGATGACCCGGTGGCTGGTCGGCGTCGCGGCCGTGGGGGTGTTCGGCGGGACCGGGTTCGCCCAGTACGGGTACGCGGACCCCTACGGGGGCGGGTTCGGCGGGCCGGCGGCCGGCGGGGCGGGGATGCCGTACCCGTACACCCCGCAGCCGTTCCAGGCGGCCTTCGCCCCGAACTTCTACAACCGGGCGAACCAGCCGCTCAGCCCGTACCTGAACCTGCTCCGCGGCAGCAACCCGAGCGTCAACTACTTCTACGGTGTGCGGCCGGGGCTGGGGGCCGGCGGGTCGCCGATCGGCGGCGGGTTCGGCGCCAACTTCCCGGTCCAGATGAGCGCCCTCCAGGGCGGGTTCAACCCGGCCCTGGCGGTGCCGACCCAGGAGCCGCAGGAGGGGCCGCCGGCCGGCCGGCCGCTCCCGTACATCCCGGCGTCCACCCACCCGGTCATCTACGGCGGCGGACCCGGCCGCCAGTCCCCGATCACCGGCACGACGTCCGCCCAGCGGGGCGGGTTCGGACCCCAGCCCCGCCAGCCGTTCGGCGGCGGGAGCGGTGGGGCGACGGGAACGCCACCCCCGCGCACCCGCTGACAGCGGAGAGTCAAGGACGCACGCCCGAGGCCCACGGAAGGACCGCCCGTGAACACGACCCGCATCACGCCCCGTCGGCTCGCTGCCGCCGCCCTGCTGGCCGCCGCGACCGGGGCCGCGGCCCAAACCCCGGCCGCCCGGCTGCTCCCGGCCACCCCGGTCGGACCGACCGACGGTTCGGTGATCGGTCGGAGTGCGGCCCCCGAGTACAGCCTGTATGACCCCACGACGGCCCAGGCCGGTAAAGCCGTCACCCGGCCTGCCGGTACACAGCCGCAGCGGCCGGAGGCGAAACCCGGGTTCAACATCCCGTTCGCCGGAACCCGTGAAAAGGTACTCGGGCAGTCGCCGGCCGCCCCGCCGCCCACCCCGGCGTTCCCGATCCGGGTGCCGCAGGCGTCGCCGCCGACCGCACCAGCCGCCGGCCAGTCCGGGGTTTATGCCGGCCCACCGGCCTATCGCTGGTACGGATGGGGGACGACCACCCCCGGGGCAAACCCTTACGCCCCGTCCGGCCAGTACCCGCGGGGGTCGGCCAACTGGTACACCCAGACCGGGGCCACCCCCGGCGCGTTCCCGGTCCCGGTGACGCCGGCGGGCGTTCAGGTGGTCGGGTACGAGCCGCCCAGCTACGTCGGCGGGCCGACGCTGGTCGCGTCGGACATGGCGACGGTGCCGAGCGGCCCGCGGTTCGTACCGGCGGACGGGCCGTCGCTGGCCCACACCGCCCGCCCGCTCCCGGCCGTGATGATCCCGAACGAACGGCCGCTGCCTCGCCCCCTCACAGGGGGACAGGTCGTTAGCCCACCCCCGACCCTCGTGAGTACCACGGATCAGCCGGTGCCACTCGCGTCTCCGGCCCTCGCCGTTTCAGGCGAGTCGCCAATGCCGCTGGTGGCGCAAACGCCGACGCCGGCCGCCGATCCGACGTCCGTCGGCGGGCTGACCTGGCAAACCTCATCCGAGGCGAGAACGGACGCGACCCGGTTCACTGCCGTCCGTGGGCCAGCCGCCCCCGCCCCGGTAACGCCGCCGGCACCGACGATCTCCATCGAACGCGGGCCGACGCCTGCCCCGTCGCCCCCGGCCGCTAAGCCGACCCAGGAGCCGCAGCCGCCCGCCACCCCGTGGGGGCCGGCCAAGCCGACCGCCCGCGGTCAGGCCGACGACCGGCCCGGCCCGACCCCGGAGAGCCTGGTCCGCAACGCCTGCTACGGGCTGGCCACCGTCACCGGCGTCCGGCAGACCGGGCCGGGCACGCTGGTCGTGCAGTTCACCGCCGGCAGCATGACCGACGCCAAGGCGGCCGCCGACGCGGTGTCCAAGATCCCGCAACTGAAGCCGTTCGAGGTCCGGTTCGAGGCGCGGCTAACCGGCCGTTGACCCTGTCGAGGGGGGCGGACGTGCCCGTGACCCGGTCGTGGCTGGTGTGCGGCGTGCTGCTGGCCGCGGTCCCCGCCGGGTGCCGGCTCGGCCCGCGGTCGGTCGAGTCCAACCGGCTGCGGTACAACGAGGCGGTCAAGGTCACGACCGAAGAGCAGCTCCTGCTCAACATCGTCCGGCTGCGGTACACGGACAACCCGAGCAGCCTGTCGGTGTCCGCCATCGCCGACCAGCACGAGCTGGTCGCCGGGCTGCGGGCGATGCCGTTCTTCACCGCCGCCGCGGCCGGCGACCTCGGCACCTACCGCGGGTCCGTGCTGCCGCAGGCCGAGCTGTCCGCCGCCAACCGCCCGACCCTGACGTACACCCCGCTGGACGACCAGGAGTTCACCCGCCGGCTGTTCACGCCGATCACCCTGGACGGGGTGGCGTACCTGAGCAAGACCACCTGGCCGATCGCGACCGTGTTCCGGCTGTGGCTGGAGAACCTGAACTGGGTGTCGAACGCGGAGACGGCCAGCGGCCCGACCCCGCGGCAGCCGCCCGAGTACGCCCGGTTCCTGGCCGGGGTCCAGGCGCTCCAGCGGCTCCAGGACAAGCGGCTGGCGGCGTTCGTCACCCGGGACAAGGACGAGCCGGTCAGCGACGGGCTGCCGGCCGACCGGGTCACCGCCGCCGCGCTGGTGGAGGCCGCAAAGAGCGGGTTCGAGTACCACCGCGACCCGGCGGCCGGCACCTGGACGGTCGTCCGCAAGAAGCCGCAGGCGTCACTGCGGGTGGACAAGGCGGCCGCGTCCGACCCGGACTTCAAGGCGTTCTGCGAGGCGTTCCGTCTCGACCCGACGGCGACCACGTTCGAGCTGTCCACCGACCGGCTCGACCCGTTCCTGACCGACGCCCCCGAGAAGGGGCTGGACTACCTCGACCTGGAGACCCGGTCGCTGCTCCAGGTGCTGTATTTCCTGTCTCACGGGGTGACGGTGCCGCCGGAGCACCTGACCTCCGGGGTAGCCCCGCTGACCGCCGGGCCGGACGGGGCCGGGTTCGACTGGGACACGGTCCTCGGCGGGCTGTTCAAGGTGTGCTGGGCGACGGGACACAAGCCGCCGCCGTGCGCCCGGGTGGCCGTCCGGTATCGCGGGTATTGGTTCTACATCGACGACCGCGACCGGGACACCAAGGCGACGTTCGCCCTGCTCCTCGACCTGTCCCGGCTGGAGCTGGCCGGGAAGGCGGGGAACACCCCGATCCTCACCCTGCCGCTCGGCGGACGGTAACAGCGGGCCGGCGTACACTCCTCACCATGCGGCTCATCAAACTGGCCGGCGGCACGGTCCACGACCCGGCGAACGGCGTCGACGGCGAGGTCCGCGACCTCTGGCTCGCCGACGGCAAGGTCGTTGCCGCCCCGGCCGACCCGGACGTTCGACCGGCCCGGGTGTTCGACTGCCGCGGGCTGGTGGTGATGCCCGGCGGGATCGACATCCACGCCCACATCGCCGGGCCGAAGGTGAACGTCGCCCGCAAGCTGCGGCCGGAAGACCGCCGTGACTCGCCCCCGTTCCGCCGCACCCCCCTGCTCCGCAGCGGCACTCTCGGGAGCACCCCGACCACGTTCGCCACCGGCTACCTGTACGCCGGCCTCGGGTACACCACCGTGTTCGACGCGGCCATCCCGCCGCTCGGCGCCCGGCACACCCACGAGGAGTTCCACGACACCCCGGTCATCGACAAGGGGTTCTTCGTGCTGGTCGGGAACAACCAGTACGCCCTCGACCGGATCGCCGCCGGGGACCGCGAGGGGCTGCGGAACTTCCTCGGCTGGCTGCTACACGCCACCCGCGGGTACGCCCTGAAGGTGGTCAACCCCGGCGGCGTCGAGGGGTGGAAGCAGGGCCGCGACGGGTTCGTCGGCCTGGACGACGAGGTGCCCGGGTTCGGCGTGCCGGCCCGGCAGATCGTGCAGGCAGTAACCGCGGCCGGCAACGACCTCGGGTTGCCGCACCCGGTCCACATTCACTGCAACCGGCTCGGGCTGCCCGGCAACTGGTCCACCACCCTCGACACGATGAAGGCGGTGGACGGCCGGCGGGCGCACCTGACGCACGTCCAGTTCCACAGCTACGGCGGCGGGCCGGACGACCAGGACACGTTCCGCAGCCGGGTGCCGGAGTTGGCCGAGTACGTCAACGCCCACCCGAACCTGACGGTGGATGTCGGCCAGGTGCTGTTTGGTGACACCACGTCGATGACCGGCGACGGGCCGCTCGGCTACTTCCTGCACAAAGTCACCGGCCGGAAGTGGTTCAACGGCGAGACCGAGTGTGAGGCCGGGTGCGGGATCGTGCCGATCACGTACAAGGACAAGTCGTTGGTGAATGCCCTCCAGTGGGCGATTGGGCTGGAGTGGTACTTGCTCATGCGAGACCCGTGGCGGGTGGCGATGAGCACCGACCACCCGAACGGCGGGTCGTTCGTCGCATACCCCGAAATCGTCGCCCTGCTGATGAGTCGGGATTACCGCCGCGAGGTGTTGAAACGGCTGCCCGAGAAGCTGCGGGAGCGTTGCACCCTGCCGGACCTGGACCGCGAGTACACGCTCAACGAGATCGCCATCATCACCCGGGCCGGCCCGGCCCGGACACTGGGGCTGACGCACAAGGGGCACCTCGGCCCCGGGGCGGACGCGGACGTCACCGTGTACACGCCGGGGCCGGACACCAAGGCGATGTTCGAGTTGCCGCGGTGGGTGTTCAAGGCCGGCGAGCTGATCGTCGAACAGGGCGAGATCCGCGACGTGCCGTTCGGCCCGACGCTGTGCGTCGAGCCGGGGTACGACCCGGGCGTCCTGCCGGCGGTGAAGGACTGGTTCGAGCGGCACTACTCGCTGCGGTTCGCCAACTACCCGGTCGGCGACGAGTACCTGACGCAAGGCCGGGTCGTCGTGGGCGAACGGCCGGCGTAAGCCGGCTGGTCCAGCCTGTCCAGGTTGACTGTAGGAATACACCACACCGTATCGGCACACGTAGGACCAGCCGGCTTACGCCGGCCGTTCGCCATGAAACTCATACTCGCCATCATCCAACCGTCCAAGCTCGACGCCGTCAAGGAGGCACTGAACAAGGTCGAAGTGTTCCGGCTGACCGTCGTGGACGTACAGGGGTTCGGCCGGCAGAAGGGGCAGACCGAGGTTTATCGCGGACACGAACTCACCGTCAACATGCTCCGCAAAGTGCAGTTGCAGATCGCGGTGAACGAGGACTTCGTCGAGCCGACGGTGAACGCCATCGTCGAAGCCGCCCGGACCGGCCCGGAGGGCCGGATCGGGGACGGCAAGATCTTCATCCTGCCGCTGGACGACTGCATCCGCATCCGCACCGGGGAGCGGGGGCCGGAGGCGATCTGACCTGGAGACTTGCCGAGCACGACCATGATTCACATTCACGGTTGGCAACTTTACGGCAAGGTCCGGCAAGTGCCAGGGGTCGCCCACATCGCCACAGTGTTTTTTCACCTGTACTGGATCCCTACCCTTCCGCTGCGATCCTACGTCGTGATTGACGGTCTAGCTCCGGAGGTCGGGACCACGACACCTCTCGGAGAGGTAAGGCAAAGCAAGTACGGCTTCGTCGGAATCCCGATCCGCATGAACTGGTGGTCGGTGCTGTTGGCGTATGTACGCGCGGTTCTGGGGTTTGGCCTCTTCACGTTTTCCTTGGGCACAGTGGTGTTCTGTTACGAGGCGGCCAACGGGCTTGGCATGACCTGGGCCAACGCAGGCGTGTTCGCTGGAATTGCCGTTTCGTGTGGGTTGGGGTACTGGTTCAGTCGGTGGCTAACCCGGGCCGGTTGGGTGTCCGCGAACGAACTCCGTGCCGACCTCGGGTTGCCACCATCGGACGAGTACTAACCGCTCCTGACGTATCGGTGAGGCTTGACGGCGCGATAGCTTATAACGTCCACGGTTTGCGGTATTCCTTCGACACCCACTTCGCCGCCTCGCTGTCGCCGACGAACTGCTCCTTGACCGGATCCCAGGTCAACTTCCGGCCCAGCCGGATGGCGATGTTGCCCAGGTGGCAGACGGTCGCCGACCGGTGGCCGACGGCCACGTCCGCCACCGGCGTCTGGCGGGACTTGACGCACGCCAGGAAGTTCTGGGTGTGGCTCGCGCTGCTGTCCCCCCAGCCGCCTTTGCCGGCCGGCATCTCGACCCCCTTCAGGATGTCCTTCGGGTCCGCGGTCAGCCGGCCACGGGTGACGTACAGGGTGCCCTTGTCGCCGATGAACGTGGTCCCGCCGGGCTGGCCCTGGCCGCAGTGCATCGTCACCCCGTTCGCGTAGGTGTAGGTGATGTCGGTGAAGTCTGGCGTCTCGTACCACGCCTGCGGGTGGTACTTCGCCGTCCCCTGGACCGTCACCGGGCCGCTCTCGTCCATGCCCAGCCCCCACTGGGCGATGTCCAGGTGGTGGGCGCCGAAGTTGGTCTGCTGGCCGCCGCTGTAGTCCCAGAAGAACCGGAACAGGTAGTGGACCCGGTTCTTGTTGTAAGCCCGGTCCGGGGCCGGCCCGAGCCACGTGTCGTAGTCCAGCTCGGCCGGCGGCTTCGAGTCCGGCACCGGCATCTTGGCCCGGTCGGTCCAGTTCGGCTTCGGCAGCCCGACCTTGACCGTGTGGACCTTGCCGACGGCCCCGTTACGGACCAGTTCGCACGCCGTCTTGAACTCCTTGCCGGACCGCTGCTGGGTGCCGGTCTGCACCACCCGCTTGTTCGCCCGGGCGGCGGCGATCATCGCCGACCCCTCGGCGATGGTCAGGGTGAGCGGCTTCTCGACGTACACGTCCTTGCCGGCCTTGCATGCATCGACGGTGATGAGCGCGTGCCAGTGGTCCGGGACGGTGACGACCACCGCGTCGATGTCCTTGAGGTCCAGCAGCCGGCGGTAGTCGCTCATGCCGACCGCCCGGGAGCCCGACTTTTCGAGGAATCGGCCGGCGTTGGCCAGGTGGTTCGAGTCCAGATCGCACAGGGCGACGACGTTCTTGACGAAGTACTTCAGGTTGTTGTTCGGACCGCCCTGGTTGCCGACGCCGATGCTGCCGACCCGCACCCGCTCGCTCGGCGGCTCATCGGCAGCGAACGCGGACCGGTACAGGCCGGCCGGGAGGGCGGCGATCATCCCGCCGGCCAGACCGGTGCGGAGGGCGTCACGGCGAGTGATCGGATTGGGAGACATCGGAAACTCCTGTAGGCTGACGGAGTGACGAAACACGACCACGATCGCCGATCGCTCCAACGCTCTTGCTCCCCCTCTCCGCTTCGGGGAGGGGGCCGGGGGGGGTGGGGTCAGACCTGCGACCAGTTGCAAAGGTTCATAAGTCCCGGGGACAGGTCGGGGCCGTGACCCCTCCCCCCGACCCCCTCTCCGCTTCGGGGAGGGGGAGAAAAACCACGCCCCCGTGGGCGGGGTTGACCGGTCGGCCGCTGACGGTATGTTCCCCGCTTCGTTCGGGGGACGCAACCGCCCTGTTGCCGATTGTGGAGGTGGCCGCCATGCGGGCCGGCCGGCTTGGGACGTTCGTTCTGATCGCCGCGGGAGCCGGGTGCGGCACCACCCGGGTGACCGACACCCAGCGGGCGGCGTCCGAGATGCTGCTCGTCTCCCAGGCCATCGACAACGCCATCGGCCAGCTCGACATGTCCGCCCTCCAGGGGAAGACCGTCTTCCTCGACACCCAGTACCTCGACGGGACGGTGGACAAGGGCTACCTGATCAGCGCCCTGCGGCAACACCTGCTCGCCCACGGGGCACTAATTCAGGAAGAGCGGGCGAAGGCGACCTACGTCGTCGAGGCCCGCTCCGGGGCGGTCGGCACGGACAAGCACAGCTTGCTCGTCGGCACCCCGCAGATGTCCCTACCAACCACCCTGCCCGGGGTGCCGACCGCGGTGCCGGAGATCGCCCTGGTGAAGAACACCAACCAGCGGGGCGTCGCAAAGCTGGCCGTGTTCGCCTACAACCGGCAGACCGGCCGGGCGCTGTGGCAGTCCGGGCTGGTGGACGCCAGCAGCACCCTCAAGGACCGGTGGATCTTCGGGGCCGGCCCGTACAGCACCGGGTCGATCCGCCGGCGGGGCGAGTTCGCCGGGGAGGAACTGCCGCGGGTGCCGCTCCCGTTCGTCGGCAAGGACGAGGACGTTGCGTCTGTCCCCCAAGCCCCAATCCCGGCCGCCGCCACCCACCCGCACGTCTGGGCGAACGCCGATCAGCCGGTTGTAGCAGTGCCGGCCGGCCTGCTCGGAGGGCTGATGGGCGGAGCGGCCACCGCCGACCCGCGGTTCCAGCCACCCCCTCCGCTGCCCCCGGTCGTTCCGGCAGGCCGCTAAAGTCGGACGGGGCGGACGGACGATACCGACGAGTACCGCCTGTCGCCCGCGACGCACAGCCCGAGACTCAAGATGTCCCAGTACACCTCTCGCACCCCCGCTGCCGACCCGAACCCGGAACTGCTGCGGAGCCAGGGGTGGGCGGTCGCGACCGTGGTCGGGGAGTACTGCGTCGCCTGGCGAGGGCCGGAGGAGTTGGTTTGGGTCTGGCGGGACGGCGGCTGGCAGCCGGTCGCCTCCCGAACCTCCGGGCGGGCGGCCTGACCGCCGGCCCGTAAACTGGCCGCATGGCCGACCGGTTCTACACCCCCGCCCCGCTCGCCCCCGGCGAGTTCGTCCTGGACGGGGCGGAAGCCCACCACCTCGGTACGGTCCGCCGGTTCGCCCCCGGGGACCGCGTCACCCTGTTCAACGGCGACGGCAGCGAATACCCGGCCGAGGTGCTCGCCGCCGACCGCAAGCGGGTGACGCTCACCGTCTTCCCCGCCGTCACCGCGGACCGCGAACTCGGGCACGAGGTGGTCATTCTCTCCGCCCTTCCCAAAGGCGACCGCGCTGATTTCCTGATCGAGAAGTCGACCGAACTCGGCGTCACCCGGTTCGTCCCACTCGTCACCGCCCGCAGCGTCGTCCAGCCGAAAGAGGCGAAGGCAGAGAAGTTGCTCCGCGGCGTGATCGAGGCGAGCAAACAATGTGGCCGGAACAGGCTCATGCGGGTCGATCCGCCCCGCCGCTGGGGTGACGCCGTGGGCCTGCCCGACCTGCCGCCGCTGAAGCTGCTGTTGCACACGGCAGACGCCCCGGGGGTCTGGGAACTACCGCCTGACCGGGTCCGCGGCGGGGTGGCGTTCGCCGTCGGGCCGGAAGGCGGGTTCACCCCCGACGAGGTCGCCGCCGGGGTTGTCGCCGGTTGGCAGTCCGCGTCGCTCGGGCGGCGGGTCTTGCGGGTCGAAACAGCCGCGGCCGCCGCCGCCGCATGGGCTGCGACCGCTCGTTGAAACTCCCCCCAGTACCCCTAAATTAACGCCGCTCTCCGGTCCCACTCCGAGGTGTTGCATGCCCGGCCGAACCGTCCGCCCGTACACCGTCCTGCCGAGCCTGCCCCCCCGCCTCCAGCCGCTTAGTGCCCTCGCGTACAACCTGTGGTGGTGCTGGAACGCGGACGCCATCGCCCTGTTCCGGCGGATCAACCCGGACCTGTTTGAAGCGCTCGACCACAGCCCGATCCGGCTGCTCACCACGGTCGAGCAGACGCGGTTCGACGAGCTGGCCGACGACGACGGGTTCCTGGCCCACATGGACCGCGTGGCCGGTGCCCTGAACAGCTACCTCAACGCCACCACCTGGTACACCGAGCAGTTCCCGGACGACGTCCGGGTCGCCTACTTCTCGATGGAGTTCGGCATCCACGAGAGCGTGCCGGTGTACTCCGGCGGCCTCGGGGTGTTGGCCGGCGACCACCTGAAGAGCGCCAGCGACCTCGGCCTGCCGCTGTCCGGCGTCAGCCTGATGTACCGCGAGGGGTACTTCCGCCAGTACCTGAACGCGGACGGGTGGCAGCAGGAGCGATACCCGGAGAACGACTTCTTCAACCTGCCGCTGATCGCCGAGACGGACAAGTCCGGCCAGCCGCTGCTCATCCCCGCCCCGTTGCCCGGCCGGGACGTGCTGCTGCGGGTGTGGCGGATCCAGGTCGGCCGCATCCCGCTCTACCTGCTGGACGCGAACATCCCGCAGAACCGCCCCGAGGACCGGGCGATCACGGCCCAGCTTTACGGCGGGGACCAGCACACCCGGATCCAGCAGGAGATCATCCTCGGCATCGGCGGGTTCCGGGCGCTGCGGGCGCTGGGCAAGGAGCCGACCGTCTGCCACATGAACGAGGGGCACGCCGCGTTCTGCTCGCTGGAGCGGATCCGGGTGCTGATGCAGGAGCAGCGGCTCGACTTCGCCACCGCCGCCGAGGCGGCCAAGGCCGGCACCTGCTTCACCACCCACACCCCGGTCCCGGCCGGCAACGACGCCTTCCCGCCGCAGATGATCGAGCAGTACCTCGGCGGGTATCTGAACCAGCTCGGCATCGACTGGCACCGGCTCCTCGGCCTCGGCCGGCAGCACCCCGGGAACGACGGCGAGCCGTTCGGCATGACCGTCCTCGCCCTCAAGCTGTCCAACACCAGCAACGGGGTGAGCAAGCTGCACGGGCGGGTGTCCCGGACCATGTGGAAGGAGCTGTGGCCGACCCTGCCGGCCAACGAGATCCCGATCGGGTCGATCACCAACGGGGTGCACACCCAGAGCTGGCTGGCCCCGGAGATGGGCCAGCTGTTCGACCGCTACCTCGGCGTCCAGTGGGTGGAGAAGCCGGCCGACTTCGCCGTCTGGAAGCGGGTGGATTCGATCCCGGACGCCGAGCTGTGGCGGACCCACGAGCGGGGCCGGGAGCGGCTGGTCGCCCTCTGCCGGGCACGGCTGAAGGCCCAGTACCAGCGGCGGGGCGCCCCGCCGAGCGAGATCCGCGAGACCGAGGAGGTGCTCGACCCGGACGCCCTGACCATCGGGTTCGCCCGCCGGTTCGCCACGTACAAGCGGGGCGACCTGGTGTTCCGCGACCACGACCGGCTGGACAAGCTGCTGAACGACCCGAAGCGGCCGGTCCAACTGGTGTTCGCCGGCAAGGCCCACCCGAAGGACAGCGGCGGCAAGGAGTTGATCGCCCGGGTGGCCCAGTTGGCCAAGAAGCCGGAGTTCCGCCGGCGGGTGGCGTTCATCGAGGACTACGACATGAACATCGCCCGCCACCTGGTCCAGGGGGTGGACGTGTGGCTGAACAACCCCCGCCGGCCGCTGGAGGCGTCCGGCACCAGCGGGATGAAGGTGCCGGTGAACGGCGGGCTGAACCTGTCCATCCTCGACGGCTGGTGGGTGGAGGGCTACGACGGGGACAACGGCTGGGCGATCGGGGCCGGGGAGGAGTACACCGACCTGCCGTACCAGGACGAGGTGGAGAGCCGGGCGCTCCTGCAGCTGCTGGAGCGGGACGTGGCCCCGCTGTTCTACGACCGGGGGAGCGACGGCCTGCCGCGGGCCTGGATCCGGCGGATGAAGAACTCGATGCGGACCCTCATCCCGGTGTTCAACACCAACCGGATGGTGGACGAGTACCTGGAGCGGTGCTACCTGCCCAGCCACCGCCGGTTCCGGGAGTTGACCGCCGACGGGCTGAAGGCGGCCGCCGAACTGGCCGCCTGGCGGCAGCGGATCGGTCAGGCGTGGGGCCAGGTTCGTGTCGAGGGGGTCGAGGCGCCGGCCGGCGAGCACCTGCGGGTCGGCGGCGAGTTCCCGGTGAAGGCCCAGGTGAACCTCGGCGGGCTGACCCCGGCCGAGGTGGACGTCCAGCTCTGCTACGGGCTGCTCGACGCGGTCGGGGAGATCGCCGAGCCGAAGGCGCTGTCCCTCACCCCGTCGGGGAACGGGTCCGGGACCGTTACGTTCGCCGGTAGCGTGCCGTGTAAGGCCAGCGGACAGTTCGGGTTCAGCGTCCGGGTGCTGCCCAAGCACGGCAACCTGCCACACCCGTTCGAGCCGGGGCTGGTGACGTGGGGGTGAGCCGCTCGCCGAGAGCGGTCGCGTTCGGTGTAGGGCGGGTCAAGCCGGCTCTGCGGCGCCGACCCGCGGCCGGGCGGGAACCGCCTCTTGGTCGGCGGCACGGGCCGGGGGAGGGCGAGGCTCCTGCCGAGCCGGGCTGCCTCACGGGTGACGCCCCGCCCCGTGGGCCGAGCCGCCCCGACCGGTGAAGCCCCGCGGCTCGGCAGGAGCCTCGCCCTCCCCTCCCGAACCCGCCGGCTTGGGCGGGGTGCTGCGGGTCGGCGCGCAGAGCCGGCTTGACCCGCCCTACGTAGCTCTCGAACCCTTCGACCGCGAACCCGGTCCCTATAATCACAACCTCACTCGGCGGTTGTGAACACTACGGGGACCGGGTCATGGCGGAATGGCAGCGGACGCACACCTGCGGCGAGCTTCGGGAATCCCACGTCGGCCGGACGGCCACGCTCAACGGCTGGGTGCTGACCACCCGCAACTACGGCAACCAGACGTTCGTCGACCTCCGCGACCGGTACGGGCTGACCCAGGTGGTGTTCGAGGCCGACGACGCCTCCGTCTTCGCCGAGGCGAACAAGCTCGGCCGGGAGGTCTGTGTCTCCGTGACCGGTGAGGTCCGCAAGCGGATCGCCGGTAAGGAGCGGGCCGACATCCCGACCGGCCAGGTCGAGCTGAAGGCGACCAAGCTCACCATCCTGAACCCGTGTCCGCCGCTGCCGTTCAGCGTCACCGAGTTCCCGGACGAGCAGCTCGCCAACGAAGACCTGCGGCTCCAGTACCGCTACCTCGACCTGCGGCGAAAGTCCCTCCAGCACATCCTCATCCAGCGGCACCGGATGAACAAGGTGATCCGGGACTACCTGGACGCCCGCGGGTTCCTGGAGCTGGAGACGCCGCTGCTCGGCAAGAGCACCCCGGAGGGCGCCCGCGACTACCTGGTGCCGAGCCGGGTGTACAACGGCGAGTTCTTCGCCCTGCCGCAGTCCCCGCAGTTGTACAAGCAACTGCTGATGATCTCCGGGTACGACAAGTACTTCCAGATCGCCCGCTGCCTGCGGGACGAGGACTTGCGGGCCGACCGCCAGCCGGAGTTCACCCAGCTCGACGTGGAGATGTCGTTCGTCGAGCAGGACGACGTGCTGACCCTGATGGAAGGGCTGACGGTCGAGGTGTTCCGCACCTGCCTGGGGGTGGACATCCCGACCCCGATCCCCCGGCTGAAGTACGCCGACGTGATGGCCAAGTACGGCAGCGACAAGCCGGACCTGCGGTTCGGGCTGGAGATCGTGGACGTCGGCGACATCGCCGCCGAGAGCGAGTTCGGCGTGTTCAAGACCGTCCTTGGCGCCGGCGGCTTGGTCCGCGGGATCAACGCCAAGGGGGCGGCCGCCACGTTCAGCAACACCGCCCTCAAGCCCGGCGGCGAGCTGCCCAAGGTGGTCGAGACGTACAAGGCGAAGGGGCTGGCCTGGATGAAGTTCGAGGGCGGCAAGTTCACCGGCAGCATCGAGAAGTTCTTCCCGGACGCGGTGAAGGCCAAGCTCAAGGACCGGCTGAACGTCGCCGACGGCGACCTGGTGCTGTTCGTCGCCGACACCGAATCCGTCGTCTGCGACAGCCTCGGAGCCTTGCGGGTGTACCTGGCGAACAAGCTCGGGCTGATCGACCCGGCCCGGAAGGACTTCAAGTTCGCCTGGGTGGTGGACTTCCCGATGTTCACCTGGGACGACGAGGAGAAGCGGTTCGCGGCCAACCACCACCCGTTCACCGCCCCGCGGGACGAAGACCTGGCGATGCTGGAGACCGACCCGGGCAAGGTGCGGGCCAAGGCCTACGACCTGGTGTGCAACGGGTACGAGGTCGGCGGCGGCAGCATCCGGATCCACCGCCAGGACGTGCAGAGCCGGGTGTTCGCCATGCTCGGCATGACCCCGGAGGACGCGAGAGCGAGGTTCGGGTTCCTGCTGGACGCCCTGAACAGCGGCGCCCCGCCGCACGGCGGGATCGCCCTGGGGCTGGACCGATGGACGATGATCCTGTGCGGGACGACGAACATCCGGGACGTGATCGCCTTCCCGAAGAACAAGCAGGCCCGCGACCTGATGACCGGGGCCCCGGCGGTCGTCGAGCCGCGGCAACTCAAGGACTTGGGGATCAAGCTGAGCTGATCGACGTAGGGCGGTGCCGAGTGCGAGGCCCGCCGTCGGAGCAACCGACCAGCGCCCGGACCGGCGGGCGCGGACTCGACCCGCCCTACAAGTCGCTACTTGGGCAGCCTTCGGGCTTTCGTGCCACACCTTCGGCATGTACTCGTAGAAGTCGAACTTCGGGTCGTTCTCGGTGTCGTGGCACTTCATGCACATCGACGACACCCGTGTTGATCAGGTGCTGCTTCGGGTTGGCCACCAGCCCCGTTCGGTCAGTTTGGTGGCCGCCATCTTCTTGAAGAACTCCATGTCCGGCAGGCGGTCGTCCGGCTTGGCCCGCCACGGGCTGAGCAGCGCGCCTTCAGCTTCGGGTCGAACGGGTTGCCCGCGTGGCCGCTGCCGGGGCCGTGGCAGTTCTCGCACCCGACGTTCAGCAGGTGCGGGGTCTGCTTCTCGTTCTCGTACCCGCCGACGTACTCGAACCCGACCGTGTGGCACACCACGCACTCGCCGTCGAACTGCCGGTAGCCGGGCCGTTTGGCGTGTTTGGTCAGCGCCTCGAACGCGTGGCTGTGCTTCGTCTCGGTGTACTGCTTGTACACCTCCGGGTGGCAGTTCTTGCACGCCTCGGAGCCGACGAACGTCAACTTGGCGTCCGGCATCTGGATCTGGGCCACGTGAGGGATCGGCTTGGCCCGGTGCAGCTTGAGGAGATCCTGGGCCCGCACATCCCGGGCGTACTCCTCGAGCAGTTGCAGCACCTTGTGGTGCCGCTCCGCGTCGGCCCCCTCGGGGGTCAGGTACTCCTCGCCGAGTTCGACCCGCTGGTACTGCAGGTCCAGCCCGTTCGGCCCGCGGAAGACTCCCAGGACGCCGACGTTTTGCCCCTTGTGCCCGACCTGGAGGATGAGTGTCTTCCCCTCGCGGGTCGGGAAGTTGGGCGGCTCCGGGTCGTCCGACTGGCAGAGGATCACCTGGAACTGCGGGAACGCCTTCGCCACCTCCTGCGCCCGGTCCAGTTTGCCGGCGAACAGCAGCACCCGTAGCTCCGGCTTGGCCGGGTGGGCGTCGAGTGTTTTGAGGGCGGCGGCCAGTACGTCTTTGTGGTTCAGAAAGGCGAACTGCTTGTCCTGCTTTTCCACCTTCTCCCCGACCGCCTGACTGATCACCCCGACCACCCCGACGGCCGGCTTCCCGGGGGTAGCAATCACCTCGACCGCCTCGACCATCGGCCGGTCGCCCGGCTTGCCGGGGGGAAAGTACACCTCCCGGGGGAACACCTTCGTCACCTGCCCGGCCGCGTTACGCTCCGCTGCACCGGCCACGTCCGCCCCGAGGATGACCGGCGGCTTGCCCGGGTTGTTCAGGGTGAACTCGGACAGCAGCTCGAAAAGCTGCGAGGAGAACTCGTACTCGCCCAGCCCGATCGCCCGGTAGCCCATCGCGTTCAGGGCTTTCATCGTGGTGCGGTACTTGAGCAGGTTCTGCTTGTGGACCCCCTTCGGCGGGGCCGCGTCCCCGAGGTCCAGGCCGATCACCTCCCACCCCTTGGCCCGGAGCTGGTCCATCAGGTTGGCCCGCCGTTCCAGCCCGCCCTTCTGGGGCCGACTGCACCCGCACGGCTGCAAGTACCCGTAGGTCTGGCCGGAGAGGACGAGCACCAGCTCCGGCTGGGCGTGCGGCCAGGTTGCGAACGGCACGCCGTTGCCCGGGGGGATCGGGTTCCCGACCGTGGCTTGTGTCGGCCGGGTCGTGATGCTCGGTTGATCGCCGCCGGGTCGGCGGGCCAGCCACAGCCAGCCGGTCGCCACCGCGAGACAGATTACGGCGAGCAGCCCGGCGGCGACCCGGGTCAGCGACCAACTGGCGGGCGACTGGCCCGGGATCCGCTCGTGCATGTCCGGCCCCCACGGTCAGGAACAACTCACCCTGCCTGCTTACCCGATCTACCCCGCCCTGACGAGGCCAGTTCCGGGCCGCGGCCGGCGGCTCAGCCGCGGGTGTACGCCCGCCCCTTGACCGGGATCTTCACCTTCCGCGCCTCACCCCCGACCGTCGCCCGGAGGACGACGGCCGCGTCCGCCGGCAGGTCCGACAGGCACGCCCCCGGCGGCACCTTCACCGTCAGCCCCCACAGCCGCCGGCCGCCGGTCCCCGGGCGGTCGGTCAGGGTCACGGCCAGGTAATTCGGTACGCACTCGGCGGCCAGCACGGACAGGTCCAGCCCGCTGCGGTCGGACGCCAGCTCGACCGTCTTCTCGGCCCCCGACTGGCTGCGGAACGACCCCAGATCGACCAGCCCCTTTTCGACCACCGTCACCAGGCCGGTGATGGTGCCCGTCACCGGGATCGTCACCGGCTCGACGGCAGGGACGACGAACCCGATCTGCCGCTCGAACGGGCCGATGTCCGGCTCCGGCGATTGCCCGGGGGCGGCCTGACCGGTCGGCAACCGGCGGTACACCGTCACCGGGATCCGGTATGCGCCGGCCACCCGCCCCCCCTTCCCCTCGGCCCGCAGCCGGGCGGCCAGTTGGGCCACCTCGGCCTCGGACAGCGGGGTCGGGGGGCCGGCCTGGACGTACTTGTCGTTCGGGGCGATCGCCACCACCGGCGGCGGGAACGGCAGGTCGGTCCCGTCCGTCCGTCGGGTGGCCGACCAGGCGATCAGCTCGGCCGTCCGCGGCGGCAGCCCTCGGGTACGTCTCCGAGGGTGATGCGCCGGCGGTCGCACCTCGAACGCCGGCACCCCGAGGAACGACACGTCGAACGTCAGCCCCGTCCCCGGCCGGTCCGGCAGGGCCATGCCGAGCCGGGCCTCCAAGGTTTTCGGGCCGACCGCCGTCACCTTGAACAGCATCTGGAACACGCCCAGGGTCGGGGTGCCGTCCGCCGCCGCGGCCGGGATCTCGTGCGTCACCTCCGGCTTGTCGAAGTCCATCGTCTCCCACTTCAGGGCGGCCAGCAGCCCGGTCGCCGCGGCCGCCGACACCAGGTCCGGGCCGAACGACGCCGGCACCCGGCCGGCCGCCCCACGGCCGACGAGTTCGGCGAGCGCGGCCGGCGGAATCACCGCGATCCGGGCCGTGGTGCAGGCCGAGCAACTCCGGCCCAGCATGGACACCCGGACCGGCTTCGGGTGCGGGTTCTGGAACCAGAACGAGGCGGTGTGAAGCTGCTCCCCCCGCTCGTACGCCCCGGGAAATGTGCGGCGGGTCAGCTCCTCGGAGTCCGGCTCGTAGGCCATCCGGGTGTTCGCGAACCGCAGCGGCGGGCCGAGGTCCGTCTCCCCGCCCGGGACGACCGGCCCTGACGGCGGCGGCCCGGCGAACTGGGAGACGAGCGTCACCCCGAAGATGACCGCGGCGAACAGGCCGAGGCCGAGGCCGAGCTTGACCGACGAGTTCATGTCCGGGAGCCTCACGGGTCGCCCGCGACCGCGGGGTGTGTCGGTGATACGCCGGCCGGCCGGCGAGCGTTCGCCGCTTACTTCTTCGGGGCCGTAAGCGGCTGCCCGTCCGGGCCGATCGGACCGACCGCGACGACCGCCAGCCGGTTCGGGTGCAGGTGCTTCCGGGCCACCGCCTGGACCGCCGCCGGGGTGACGGCCGCCACCTGCTTGCGGTACGTGTCGAGGAAGTCCAGCCCCAGCCCGAACCGCTCGGCGGCGAGGAGCTGAGTCGCCACGTCGTCCGAGGTGGCCACCCGGAACGGCAGGCTGCCGAGCAGGTACTGCTTGGCGTCCTCCACCTCCTGGGCGGTCGGCGGCTCGTCCCGGATGCGGGCGATCTCCTTCAGGAACCCGTCCTTTACCCACAGGAACTTGTCCGGGAAGGTGCCGATGTACCCGGTGAACGTCCCCGGCTGTTCGGCGGCGGACGGGGTAATCGCCGCGTTCACCGTGTACGCCAGCCCCTGCCGGTCGCGGAGGGAGGCGGACAGCCGGTCGGTGAACCCGGGGCCGGTGCCGAGTACGTTGTCCATCACCAGCAGGGCGTAGTAGTCCGGGTCGTTGCGGGTGATGCCCAGGTGGCCGATGAACACGTGCGTCTGGGCGGCGGCCGGGTCGGAGATGATCTTGACCGTCGTCCCGGTCGGGGTCGGCGGGGCGAGCGGGGTCGGCTTGGCCGCCTTCACCGGTTTCCATCCGGCGGTCAGCTTTTCGACCGTCTTCGCCAACTTGTCCGGGTCGAAGTCCCCGACCGCGACGACAGTCGTCTCGTCCGGACCGAAGGTGGCAGCGTGGAACGCCCGGCAGTCCGCCGCGGTCAGCTTCTCCACGACTGCCTTCTTGCCGATGGCCGGCCGGCCGAACGGGTGGTTGCCGTACACGGTGGCGGCGAACAACTGGCGAGCGCGGGTCTGCGGCTGGGTCTCGGCGTCGGCGATCTCGGAAAGCTGTTGCTCCCGCTTCCGCTCCAGGGCGTCGGCCGGGAAGCTCGGGTGTGCCAGGCAGTCGAACAGGAGGGCCAGCCCGAGGTCGGCGTCGGAGGACAACACCTTGAGCGACCCGCCGGACGAGCCGAGCGACAGCGACCCGCCGGTGTCCTCGATGAGCGAGGCGATCTGCTCGCCGGTGCGGGTCGGGGTGCCCTCGTCGAGCAACTGGCCGACCAGGGCGGCGACCCCGTTCTTGTGGGCCGGCTCCCGCAGCCGGACGTTCGCCACGAACGCATCGACGGCCAGGACCGGCAGCCGGGGGTTGGCCAACATGAGCAGGGTCAGCCCGTTCGGCAGCTTGACCCGCCTGGCGTCGGTCAGTTTGAACCCACCTGCCGGAGCGTCGGCGGACCGCTGTACCCGAGACGGCTTACCCGGCTGCGACCCGGACTTGCCCCCCTTGTCCTCCTGTGGCACCGACCAGACGGCGACGGCCGTGTCTTGCTTCAAATACTTTCCGGCGACCCGTTGGATGTCCGCCGGGGTGACGGCGATCAGCTTGTCGAGGTAGCCTTTCAGGTGGTCGAGGTCTGTCCGGGTGACGGCCTGGGCGATCGAGTCGGCCAGGGAGTGGACGTCCTCCCGGGCGAACACCGTCCGGGCCACCGCCTTCCGCTTGGCACGGGCCAGTTCAGTGTCGCCCACCGGCTCCTTGGCCAGCTTGGCCAGTTCGGCGAACACCAGCTTCTCGGCCGTCGCCCGGTCCTTCCCCTGGAGCAACTCCACCTGGACCGAGAACCAGCCGGGGTAACGGCCGGCCGAGTTGGACGCCGACACCCCGCCGGCGATCCGCTCCTGCTCGACCAGCACCTTGTACAGCCGGGCCGTCTTGCCGTCGGCCAACAGCCGTTCGATCAGGTCCAGGGCGTAGGTGTCGGGATCGGCGGACGCAACGCCGTTGAACCCGAGGGTGAGCCGGGGCACGTCGAACTTGGACGGCAGCTCCTTCCGCACCAGCCCCACCCGGGCCGGGATCGGGGTCGCGGTCGGCCGCGGCGGCAACTCGGCTTTGGGGATCGGCCCGAACAGCTCGGTGACGAGTTTCAGCGCCCGGTCCGGGTCGAACCCGCCGGAGATGACGACGGAGGCGTTGTTCGGGTGGTACCACTTGTCGTAGTACCGGGTGATGATCTCGGCCGTCGCCCCGCGGACGTGTTGTTCGTCCCCGATGACCGGGTGCGAGTACGGGTGGGCCTTCGGGAACAGCAGCGGCAGGATCGCCTTGTACTCCAGCTCCCACGGCCGGTCCTCGCCCCCCTTCAGCTCGGCGACGACCGCCCCCTTCTCCTGCTCGAACTCGTGCTTCGGGTCGATCCGGGTGTTCCGCATCCGGTCGGCCTCGATCCGCAGCGCCTGCTCCCACCGGTCGGCGGCGAAGTCGAAGTGGTAGACGGTCATGTCCTCGGACGTGTAGGCGTTGTTCCGCCCGCCGTTCCGCTGGGTGGCCCGGTCGATGTCCCCGGGCACCAGCTTGTCGGTCCCCTTGAACAGCAGGTGTTCGAGGTAGTGTGACAGGCCCGTTTGCCCCTTGTCCTCGTCCGCCGCCCCGACCTTGTACGCGACCATCGTGGACACCACCGGCGCCCCGGGCACCGGCACCAGGTACACCCGCAGCCCGTTCGGCAGGGTGTGGGTGCGGACGGCGTCCAGCGGGCCGTTCGCGGTGCGGATAAGCTTGGGGTCGATGGCCGGGTCGGCGGCGAACGCCCGCCCGGTGACGAGGAGGACGAGGGCGAAAAGGGTCCGGCCGGCCGTCATGGGCGGCGCTCCTGAGGGACGTGGCAACCTTATCAGTGTAGCAGGCCGAATGTGCGGGTTCAGCCGGCGGCGTGACTGCGGGTCAGGTCGGCCGCCCGCTCGCAGTCGGCCCTGCTGACGCCGAGGTGCGTCACCGCCCGGACGACCCCTTCCCCGAGGGCGGACACCAGGACACCCCGCTCCCGTAGCCGGCCGGCCAACGCCTTGGCCGAGCCGACTACGGACGGGTCCACCCGGAACCAGACGAGGTTGGTTTCGACCTCGGCCGGCTCCAGTGTCAGTCCCGGGGTGTCGGCCACGGCGGCGGCCAACAGTTGGGCGTTGGCGTGATCCTCGGCCAAGCGGTCGATGTGGTTGTCCATCGCGTACAGGCAGGCGGCGGCCAGGTAGCCGGCCTGCCGCATCGCCCCGCCGAACAGCTTCCGCACCCGCCGGGCGGTGTGGATCAAGTCCTTCGGCCCAGCCAGTGCCGACCCGACCGGTGCCCCAAGTCCCTTGCTGAAACAGACGGACACCGTGTCGAAGTGGCTGGCCCACTCCCGCAGCGGCACGCCGGTCGCCACGGCCGCGTTCCACAGGCGGGCGCCGTCCAGGTGCGTCCGCAGGTTGCGGGCCTTCGCCCAGGCGGCCAGCTCGCGGATACTCTCGACCGACTGCACCCGGCCGCCGCCGCGGTTGTGGGTGTTCTCCAGCCAGAGCAGCCGGGTCTGCGGGCTGTGGATGTCGTTCGGCTGCGGGGCCGGCAGGCCGGCCACGGTCGCCAGCCCGAAGTCCCCGTGGAACGGCCGCACTGTCACCCCGCTGAGCGTCGCCGGAGCGCCGGCCTCCCACAAGAGGACATGACTCGTCGCCTCGCAGAGCAGCTCCTCGCCCGGACGACAGTGCAGCCGGACGGCGATCTGGTTGGCCATCGTCCCGCTCGGGACGAACAGCGCCGCCTCCTTGCCCAGCCGGTCGGCCGTTGCCTCCTCCAGCCGGTTGACCGTCGGGTCTTCCCCGTACACGTCGTCCCCGACCTCGGCCGCCTGCATGGCGGCCAGCATCCCGGGGGTCGGCTTGGTGACTGTGTCGCTGCGGAGATCGATCACGGTTGCTTCCTACTTCTTCTCGGGTTCCGGCTTCTGCCGGTCCTCGACGTGCCAGCGGTCGTTCACCTTGCGGAAGTACACCGCCCGGTCCTTCACGTCCGGCAGGGTCGCCTGGGCCACCTCGCCGCCGGCCGAGAACGCCCCGTTCAGGGCGAACCGCCGCAGCTCCTTGACGTGGTCCGGGTTCTCGGCCAGGGTGGCCCGCACCGCCTGGGTGAACTGGCGGAACGCCCGCTGGGTGGCCTCCCGGCGGACCACCTCGGCGAACGCGGTCGGGTCTTCGGGCAGCCGGGTCTCGGCCGGCCCGTTCCGCCGGGCGTCCCGGTCCGCCAGCAGCTCCCGCTCCACCTCGGGGGTCAGCTTGGTCGCCCGCTCGCCCACCCTCTTGTCCACGAACACCGGGTCCAACAGTTGGGCGGTCAGGTACTCCCAGCGGCCCTTGTCGACCGCCTTCAGCACCGACCCGAGGGCGGCCTGCGGGGTGGTCTGCGGGTACGCCTCGATCAGCGGGTTGACCCCGTACCGCGGCTCCGGCGGGGCCGGCTGAGGTTGCCCGGCCGCCCACCCGGTCAGTGCCACCACAGCCGTCACGCCCAGTATCGTCCGCATGATGCACCCCGTCGGAAAAGTCTACCGCCCGGACGGCCGGGCACAAAGGGAGTGTCGGCCGGGCGTCCGTTTCCGGTTCAAAGTTCAAAGGGCAAAGTTCAAAGATCAAACCCGGTGCAGTGCCTATCTTTGAACTTTGCCCTTTGAACTTTGAATTCCGAGCCGTTCGACGGCCGGTATAATCGGCGTCATGGCTGGAAACACGTTCGGCACCGCCTTCCGAGTCACCACCGCCGGCGTCAGCCACGGCCCCGGCTACCTGTGCATCGTAGACGGCTGCCCGGCCGGGCTGGAGCTGTCCGTTGTGGACTTGCTGCCCGACCTGGCCCGCCGCAAGCCCGGCCAGTCGAAGCTGACCACTCAGCGGGACGAGGCCGACGCCCCCGAAATCTGGTCCGGTGTGTTCGACGGGAAGACCGACGGCACCCCCATCGGCATCCTGTTCCGCAACGGCGATCAGCGGTCCGGTGACTACGGGGACATCAAGGACAAGTACCGGCCCGGCCACGCCGACTTCACCTTCGACGCCAAGTACGGGTTCCGCGACTACCGCGGCGGCGGGCGGAGCAGCGCCCGGGAGACGGTCTGCCGGGTGGCCGCCGGGGCGATCGCCAAGAAGCTGCTCGCCCGCAGCGGCATCCGGGTGCTGGGCTACGTCACCCAGGTCGGCGAGGTGACGGTCGATATTCCCGACCCGACCGCCGTGACGCTTGAGCAGGTCGAGGCCACCCCGGTCCGCTGCCCCGACCCGGCAGCCGCCCAACGGATGATCGACCTGATCGACGAGGTGCGGAAGGACCGGGATTCGATCGGCGGAGTGTGCGAGCTGGTGGCCGTCGGGGTGCCGGCCGGCCTCGGCGAGCCGGTGTTCGACAAGCTGAAGGCCGATCTCGGCAAGGCGCTCTTCTCGCTGCCGGCGGTGCTGGGCGTCGAGTACGGGGCCGGGTTCGCCGTCGCCCGGCTGCGAGGCAGCGAGAACAACGACCGCTTCCGCCCCGGGTTCACCACCGACACCAACCGGCACGGCGGGATGCTCGGCGGCATCTCCAGCGGCATGCCCATCGTGCTGCGGGCGGCGGTTAAGCCGACGAGCAGCATCCCCCGCCCGCAGCCGACCGTCACCCGCTCCGGCGAGCCGACCGAGATCGTCGTCAAGGGCCGGCACGACCCGTGCCTGTTGCCGCGGTTCGTGCCGATGGGGGAAGCGATGGTCGCCCTGGTGCTCGCCGATCACCTCTTGCGGTCCAAGGTCGGACGCATTTCGTAGGGTGCCTGGAGGCTTTGCGCAACGCACCGCCCCGACTTCACCCCGCGGTGGCGGTCGTTAGGGTCGGTGCGTTCCGGTCGCAGAGCCGCCCTCCACGCACCCTACAGGGCTGGGAAGGCCGGCCGCCTCGTCGAGCAGCAGGTCGAGCGTGTCCCCGGACCGGCCGTGCCGCAGGTGGGCGGTGTACACCTTCACCGCCTGGGTGGCGGCCCGGAAGGCGAGCCGCCGGTCCGGGCCGGCCATCGCCTCGCGGAACACGCCGACCGCCTGCCACAGCAGTTCCTCGGCCGCGGCCACGATCAGCCGGGTGAGCGGGGCCGGGACGGCGGCCGGGTTGGGGTGAAGGTCGGGGCATGACCGACTCGAATGTAAACTAATGTTCATTAACTATGCATGACGATCCGCCTCCGGTCAAGCGGCGGACAACGGCACGGCCGTTGCATCCCCGGACCGTGCCCGTGACACACCCGGAGACGCAGCATGACACGGTTCGGCAAACTGGCCGGGGCGCTTGCCGTCGGCTGTCTGGCCGTCGGGGCGGACCTGGCCGCTCAAGATGAGAAGAAGCCCGCGCTTAAACTCGAAGGCGGATACACGCTGGTCAAAGGGGAGAAGGACGGCGAGCCGATCCCGGCCGAGCGGATCAAGGGGGCGATCATCCGGTTCACCAAGGACGAGGTGATCGGCACGGACAAGGACAAGAAGGAGATCTTCGTCGCCAAGTACCAGCTCGACACGTCCGCGAAGCCGTGGAAGATCATGCTCAAGAGCACGGGCCCGAAGGAGGCGAAAGCGAACGGGCTGATCAAGAAGGAGGGGACACGGTCGTGGTCATTTACGCCCTGCCGGGGGCGGACGACCCGACCGAGTTCAAGACCAAGAAAGGCCAGCACATGTTCTTGGCTGAAAAACCAGAAGTCGAAACCCGGCGGGGATAAGTGAGTCATGCCGAGCCGGTATTGGCGGAGCCGGGGCGTCAGCCCCCGGGTGTCGTGGCAATCGCTGCCCGGACACCCGGGGGGCTGACACCCCCGGCTCGCCTTATACACGCGGGGTCACTTCTTCGGCATCCAGGCGTGCGCCCCGCGTGCGGCCGCCGGACTGTCCGCACGAACGCTGAAGTTCCGCTTGGCCGGGTCGATGAACTTCGGGTCCACGCCGACCACCCGTTCTCTTCCGGCGTCGGCAACTGAGGGCCGGCGGCCGGCCGTTCCTCGCAGAACCACAGGTTGCGGGCGAACTTGAACGTCTTCGGCTCGGTGCCGGGGCCGATGTTCACCCCGCCGTCCGGCCAGCCCGACCGGACGACGATCACGTTGTCCGTGATGGTCCCGTTGCGGCATGGGACGAACCCGGGGTTCGGGTTCTCCTGCAGGATGCGGAACGGGTACTTGGTCGGCCGGTAGATGGTGTTGAACCGGACCGTCACCCCGTCCGCGCGACGGCCGCCACCGCCGCCTCCCCGCCGACGAACACGCACCCCTCGACCACCCCGTTGCGGACCTCGGCCCGGGTGCCGGCGGGCGTCCGTTCGAGCGGCGGGCGGAAGAACCCGTCCCCGGTCACCCCGCCGAACTGGACGGCCCGCTCGCCGGCGTCCAGGAACTTGCACCCGGCCACCCGGACGTCGGCCGACCCGCCCTTGAACTGGACGGCGTTCGCCCCGCCGTCGGCGAACAGGCAGTCGGACACCACCACCCGGTGACAGCCGACCAGGTCGATCCCGGACCCACCGTTGCCCCACCGGCGGACGACGCACCGGTCGATGACCAGGTCGTCCACACCGGACAGCTTGATCCCGTCGTTGTTGCCCCGGCCGTTGGTGTCCGTCACCCGCAGGTTGCGGAGGATGACGTGGTGGGCCGGCCGGTCACGGTTGTCCCCGTCGTCGATGCTCAGCCCGTTCGTCCCGGCCCGGACGATCTCAAGGTCGCTGATCTCCAGGTGACTCGCCCCGCTGATGTGCAGGGCGGTGCCGGACCCGGTCAGCACCGGCGGGCGGACTGGGTCGGCAGCGGTGACGACGATCGGCCGGTCGGCGGTGCCGTGGACGTTGCGGACGTGGACGTTGCCGACGTACCGCCCGGGAGCGAGCAGGACGCGGTCCCCGGCCGGGCGGCGGCCAGCGCCTGGGTCAGCCCGGCCACGGTGGACACGGACCGGTCCCGGCCGCCCTGCCCGACCGCCGGGCCGGCGGCCAGAATCAGGACGGCGACCGACACCCATCGCAGTGACAGCGTCATGTCAGCAGATCCACGGGGACGGTGTATTTCGGTCGGTTCCGGTCCCCTCCCCCTTGTGGGGGAGGGGTTAGGGTGGGGGTGGGGACTGCCCGCCAGTTCAAAATCACCGACCCGGCAGGGGGTCGTGACCCCCCACCTAACCCTCCCCACAAGGGGGAGGGGACCAGAAGCGTGTTGCAAGAGTCGGGGGTCAGCAGCCCGGGGTGAGAGCTTTCAGCACCACGTCCTTGATCTCGCTCATCTTGACCCGCTCTTGCTTCAGGGTGTCCCGGTCACGGATCGTCACCGTGTCGTCCTTGAGCGTGTCGCCGTCGATGGTGACGCAGAACGGCGTCCCGGCCTCGTCCTGCCGGCGGTAGCGGCGGCCGATGGCCCCCTTGTCGTCGTACACGGTGTTGAACAGCGGCTTCAACTGCCGGTACAGGGCGGTCGCCTTCTCGGGCATCCCGTCTTTGTTTACCAGCGGGAACACCGCACACTTGACCGGGGCGAGTCGGGGGTGGAACTTCATCACCACCCGCGTCTCCGGGTTCCCCTTGGCGTCCGGCACCTGCTCCTCGGTGTACGCCTCGCACAGCACGGCCAGGGTGAACCGGTCGGCCCCTGCGCTCGGCTCGATGACGTGCGGGGTGAACTGGTACTTCGCGACATCCTCGGCCGGCGGGTTGGTCTTGAGCCACTCCTTGAACGAGTTGGTGCTGCGGCCGGCCGAATCGCTGTTCCACCGGTCCTCGTCGAAGTAGTTCAGCTTGTCGTTCCCGCTGTGCTTGGCGTGCTGACTCAAGTCGTACTCGCCCCGGTGGGCGACGCCCTCCAGCTCTTGCGGGTCACTGCTGAAGGGGAACAGATACTCGATGTCGGTGGTGCCCTTCGAGTAGAAGGCCAGTTCCTCCTTGCCCTGCTCCCGGGGCACGAGGTTATCGCTCTTGATCCCAAGCGTGCTGTACCACTTCTTCCGCAAGTCCCGCCAGTATTCGTACCACTTCATCGACTCGTCCGGGTGGCAGAAGAACTCGATCTCCATCTGCTCGAACTCGCGGCTGCGGAAGGTGAAGTTCCGCGGCGTCACCTCGTTGCGGAATGCCTTCCCGACTTGGGCGATGCCGAACGGCAGCTTGAGCCGGGTGCTGTCCAGCACGTTCCGGTAGTTGGCGAAGATGCCCTGGGCGGTCTCCGGGCGGAGGTAGACTTTACTCTCGTCGTTCTTCTCCAACCCGGCGTGCGACTCGAACATCAACGAAACCTGCTTCGCTTCACCGAGCGGGGCGCCACACCCCGGGCACGGGTCTTGTAAGCCGGTCTGGTTCAACTGCTCTGTCGCGATGTACTGGGTAAACTCTTGGAGCGATGGGGGTGCGTCCGGCTGACCGTTCACCCGCGTCGCAAGCCAGGACAGAGTGACCTCGGGGTTACGTACCAACGCCAGATTTGGAGCCAACCGTTGCCCCTTCCCCTTGGCCCATTTCAGCAATCGGTTCGTGTCGTATTGCCCGGTGATCGGGGTGAACTCTTGGATCAGCGAGTTCATCCATTCGGACTCGGCGAGGATCGCCCAGAGCTGGTCCGCTCGGGTGAACCGGCCGCACCCGGGGCACTTCCGGGTCGGGTCGGCGAACGCCCCGACGTGGCCGCTGGCCACCCACACCTTCGGGTTCATGATGATCGAGCAGTCCAGCCCGACCATCTTGATCTCCTGCCCGTCCGGCCCCGGCGGCGGGTTGCGGACCATGTCCTGCCACCACGCCTCCTTGATGTTCCGCTTCAGCTCCACCCCGAGCGGGCCGTAGTCCCAGAACCCGTTGATGCCGCCGTAGATCTCCGACGACTGGTAGATGAACCCCATGTCCTTGCAGAACTTGGCGAACTTGGCCATGTCGATCTTGGTCGGCATCACGCACCCTCCGGCGAAGCCCTTGGCTTGGAGCCTCGCTTGAAACGACGGCGCCCGGCCGGGACCGGTTCACGACGAGCCGACCGGCGGGCGGGGACATGATAAGAAGAAACCCGCCCCGCGGCGGGTTTCGCAGGGGTCCGGCCCGGTCACATCTCCCACGGCTGGCGAACACGGCCGGCGGACGACGCGGAGCGGCCGACCTCCCGCACCAGCCCGTACACCGCCGACCCGCCGAACATCAGCAGCGCCCCGCCCAGGCCGATGGCCAGGTACTTCGCCTGCTGCTTCCGCGCCTGCTCACGGGCGGCGACCGCCGCCGGATCGACGCACGTCCGTCACCCCGCCTTCGCGTCCGCCGCCGTCCAGCCGACGGCGCACATCGCCAGCAGCCCGGTGTAAACCAACCGCTTCATTCTCGCCGTCCGCAATGATGTCGGAGGAAAGTTCGGGCGTCCGACCCAGCTCACAGCCTCGCGTCCGCGGGGCCGACGCAAGCATATCGCACGGCAGCCGACAAGCTTTGCCGATCCGGACGAGTTTGCCGGCGGTTGCTCGGGGTTGACCGGCAGCTAGCATACCCTCACCTCACACCTTCCGCCGGAGCCGACACCGATGGCCGCGTACCGCCAGATGTTCATCAACGGCAAGTGGACCGACGCCAAGGGCGGCAAGCGGCTGGCCATCACCAACCCGGCGACTGAGGAGACGATCGCCGAGGTCGCCTTCGGCGGCCGGGACGACTGCCGGGCGGCCATCGAAGCCGCCGCCGCGGCGATGCCGGCGTGGAGCAAGCAGACCGCCTACGACCGGGCCAAAGTCCTCAAGAAGACCGCCGACCTGATGCGGGAACGGGCGGACAAGCTGGCCCGCGACCTGACGATGGAGCAGGGCAAGCCGCTGCCCGAGGCGAAGGCCGAGGTGCTGCACTCGGCCGACACGTTCGAGTGGTTCGCCGAGGAGGGGAAGCGGGCTTACGGGCAGATCATCCCGGCGGCCGTCGCGGGAAAGCGGCACTTCGTCATCAAGCACCCGGTCGGGGTTGTCGGGGCGATCGGGCCGTGGAACTTCCCCATCACCCTCCAGGCCCGCAAACTGGCCCCGGCCCTGGCCGCCGGCTGTACGATCGTCTCCAAGCCGGCTAGCCAGACGCCGCTGTCCCTGATCAACGTCTTCGAGTGCCTGATCGACGCCGGGTTGCCTTCCGGCGTCGCCAACCTGGTCATGGGGTCGGCGAGCGAGATCAGCGACGAGTTCCTGACCAACCCGGCGGTGCGGAAAATCAGCTTCACCGGCTCGACGGCCGTCGGCAAGCAGCTCATGAAGGCGGCGGCCGACCAGGTCAAGCGGCTGTCGCTGGAACTCGGCGGGCACGCCCCGTTCATCGTCTTCCCGGACGCCGACCCGGAGGTGGTGGCCAAGGCCGCCGTCATCGGCAAGTTCCGCAACAACGGCCAGGTGTGCATCAGCCCGAGCCGGTTCTTCGTCCACAAGGACATCGAGAAGAAGTTCACCGAGGCGACGGTCGAGGCGGCCAAGGCGTTGAAGCTGGGCAACGGGCTGGACGCCGGGGTGGAGGTCGGGCCGATGTTCGAGGAGAAGGCGATGGCCAACACCGTCGAGCTGATCGGCGACGCCACCGCCAAGGGGGCCAAGCTGCTCACCGGCGGCAAGCGATCGGACCGGTTCGACAAGGGGTACTTCTTCGAGCCGACGGTGCTCAAGGGGCTGTCGGCGGACGCCAAGGTGCTGACCGAGGAGCCGTTCGCCCCGGTCATGCCGCTGCTCGACTTCAGCAAGCTGGACGAGGTGATCGCGGCGGCGAACAACACCAAGTACGGGCTGGCCGCCTACGTCTTCACGAACGATCTGACGGTGATGTGGAAGATGGCCGAGGGGATCGAGGCGGGGATCATCGGGGTGAACGACCCGGTGCCGGCCACCCCGCAGTGCCCGTTCGGCGGGATGAAGGAGAGCGGACTGGGCCGGGAGCTGGCCCACGAGGGGCTGGAGGCCTACCTGGAGACGAAGTACGTGAGTTTGAAGCTGCGGGATTGATGTAGGGTGCGTTGAGGAGGCTCGGCGACGAAACGCACCGGCCCCGCAAGGAGCGTTTCCCCGGGGTGGCGCGCCACGGTGCGTTGCGCCAAGCCTCCACGCACCCTACGGCAGACCGTCCGGTGTAGGGTGCGTGGAGCGAGGGCTTTGACGAGCGCAACGCACCGGCCCCGCAACGACCATCCCTGATCGGGCCAAGTCCCAACGGTGCGTTTCGCAAAGCCTCAACGCACCCTACGGTTCTGAGGGCGAGCCGGGGCTGACGCCCCGGCTCGCCCCAAGCCATTTGCCGGATTCCACTCCCGTCCGAGCGAGTTATGCGTTAGATTATCCCCGTCGCCGGACGAATAACACTCGGTCGTCCCCTGCCCGATGGGTGTTCCTGTGACCCGGATGAGCCGCGAGTTCTCGCTGGTCCTGCTCGGGGCCGGCATCCTGACCGCCGGGTACTTCGCCGCCCCGTCCCCGGACGACGAGGTGGAGAAGAAGGCCGAGGAGCAGGCCGCTCGCCGCACCGGGCACACCACTCACTACCGCGGCGGGCACATGCTGCTGTTCGTCCACAGCAGCGGGTACGCCGGGGCCGGCACCGCCCCCGGCAAGGCTGCCTCCCCGACCGTCAGTCGCAGCGGGTTCGGCGGCTCCGGCCGGGCGATGGGCGGCGGCGGGGCGAGCTGAGGGCGACCGATGCGCCGGCTCACCATCGACCCCCGGCCGAACTGGCAGCAGCGGGTCGAGCAGAAGTTCGACTTCCACTTCCACACCCCGGACGGCAAGCCGTACTGGGACGAGTCCGCCTGTTACACCTTCTCCACCTTCGAGATCGACACCCTGGAGCGGGCCACCTACGCCCTGCACGAGATGTGCATGGAGCTGGTCCAGCGGGTGATCGACGAGAAGATGTACGGCCTGTTCCTCATCCCGCCCGGGTTCGAGGAGCTGGTGGAGAAGTCGTGGGACGCGGACGAGCCGTTCGTCTACGGCCGGTTCGACCTGGCGTTAAACGGGGTCGACCCGCCGAAGCTGCTGGAGTACAACGCCGACACCCCGACCGCCCTGTTTGAAGCCAGCGTCATCCAGTGGGACTGGCTGACCGACACGGACAGCCGGGGGAACCAGTTCAACAGCATCCACGAGCGCTTGATCGAGGCGTGGAAGAGCATCCGGCAACTGGACGACGCCCCCCTTCACTTCTGCGCCATGAAGGGGAACCTGGAAGACTACATCACCGTCGAGTACCTCCGGGACACCGCCATCCAGGCCGGGTTCGAGACGACCTACCTGGACGTGGAGGACATCGGGTTCGACCGCTCCCGGCGGCGGTTCGTGGACCGGCAGAACCGGCCGATCCACCGCTGCTTCAAGCTGTACCCGTGGGAGTGGCTGGTCCGCGACCAGTTCGGCCGGAACGTGCTGGACGCGCCGACCAAGTGGCTGGAGCCGGCGTGGAAGATGGTGCTGTCCAGCAAGTCGATCCTGCCGCTGCTGTACGAGATGTTCCCGGACTCGCCGTACCTGCTGCCGGCCTGGTTCGACCAGCCGGAGAGCGGCGACTACGTGCGGAAGCCGGTCCACGCCCGGGAGGGGGCGAACGTGCAGGTGGTCCGCGGCGGCCGGGTCGAGCTGGACACCGAAGGCCCCTACGAGGGGCCGTTCGTGTACCAGCAACTCGCCCCGCTGAAGGCGTTCGACGGCCGCTACCCGATCGTCGGCAGTTGGCTGGTGAACGGGTGGGCGTGCGGCATCGGCATCCGCGAGGACGACCTCCTGGTGACGCAGAACACCAGTCGGTTCGTCCCGCACCGGATCGCGGACTGATCGTGACCTACTCTTGTAGGGCGGGTCAAGCGTCGCTTTGGACGCGCCGACCCGCCGAAACTGGCAACGGGTTCCTGCCCGGTCCGGCGGGTCGGCGCCGCAAGCCGGCTTGACCCGCCCTACGTAAGACCGCCATGCCGCTGAACTGCCACTTCGAAGAACTCGACCAGCCCACCCGCGACTACCTGCACGACGTGCGGGCCCGCAAGGGGACCGGCACCCCAGGCGTGTACGTCGCCGGCAAGAACCCGTGGCCGCTGGTCGCCGTCCTGTTCGGGCCGCTGATCGGGCTGATCCTGTTCTTCGCCCCGGTCGGGTCGGGCAAGCCGGCGTGGGCGATCGCCTGTATGCAGACGGCCGGCCTCCTGGTCGGCGGGTGGAGCGTGCTTTACGCCGTCCGCCGCTGGGTGCCGGGGCGGAGCGGGACATATGGCGGCTTCTTCCACTACTTCGACCCGCTGTCCGTGTACGAGGTGAACGGCGAGCGGGTGACGGTCCACAGCCTGAAGACGGTCCGCGGGGTGGAGGCGTTCGGCGACGGGGCGAACGCCGGCGGGGTGGACTTCGACCTGGGGGACGACCGCGGGTTCGCCGTCAAACTCAAGCCGGCGTCGGCCGGCAAGGACGTCGAGGACTACTACGCCGCGATGGCCGAGCTGGAGGCGGACGCCAACGCCCAGTGGGCGACCGCCGACCCGGCCGTCCTGGGGGCGGCGGCCAAGTACCTGACCGACGAGAACGCCCCGCCCCGGGACACCGGCGACCTGAACCTGGAGGTGGACAGCGTGCCTGACGAGCCGGGCCGGGACCGCCGGGCCGGGTGGGGGCTGCTGCCGCTGGCCGCCGTCTTCGCCGCCGGGTTCGGGTTCTTCCTCCTGGCCCTGCTGGTCAACGCCCCGGTGAACGACGAGTTCGCGTTCGACCGGGCCAAGGCGACCGGCGCCCCGGGCCTCCGCGGCTACCTGCTGGACGACCGCAACACCCGCCACCGGGACGAGGCGAAACAGCTCCTGGCCAAGTGCTACGACCGGCCGGTGTTCCAACTGCAGAACGCGCCGCCGGGGAAGAAGCCGGAGGTGCGGGCCGGGCTGGTCAAGCTGCTCGACTCCCTCCGCACGGCCGAGACGGCGGTGGTGTCGATCCAGGTCAAGCAGAAGACCGGGGACGCGGCGTCGGCGTCCTCCGACGCGGCCAGCCGGCTGCGGACCGACCTGGCCGACGGGCTGGCCCGGAGCATCGGCCCGGAGCTGATCGCGTTCGTCGCCCCGCCGGACGACAAGCCGGCCCACCTGAACGTCACCTACGAGATCCTCCCCGGCAAGCCGGGCCAGGCCGGGGCGGACGTGAACCTGAGCGTCGAGGTGCGGGCGGACGTGGACCAGCCGCCGGTGTCGGCCACGACCTGGGCGGTAAACCTGCCGCTCAACCCGGGGATGGCGGCGGTGCAGACGATGGACCTGCTGAAGATCGAGCTGAGCCGGGAGCTGGTCGGGGAGTGGAAGCCGGCCCCGCCGCCGGTCATCGACGCCGGCGGGGACTGGTGATCAGGACCAAAGTCGGGAAAGGCCGTAGGGCGGTGCCGACGCTTTGGGAGGCCCGCCGGTCCTGCAACGGTTCCCGGCCTCCTACGGCGGGCCTCGAAGACACGGCACCGCCCTACGAACGACTCATCCCACCGCCACCCCAACCAGCACGTCGTAGGCGGCGTGCGCCCCGACTGCCACCCCGAACCCGCGGGCCACGTACAGGGCGGTGAAGAACAGCCCGGCCGCCGCCCGGAACAGGAACTTGGCGGCCACCATCTCCTCCCCGCTCGGGCCGACGTGGTGGGCGGCGGCGAACACCAGCGCCGCCCCGACCCCGGCGACCAGGATCGCCAGCGGCTTCGGGAACAGCACCGCCCGCAGCAGGAAGCAGGCGACCGAGAACAGCCCGAGCCGGAACAGCACCTCTTCATAGATGCCGGCCCCGATGTAGGTGACGAGCTGGGCGGCGGCCGGCGTGCGGACGGTGATGTGGGTCACGTCCGCGGTCGGCACGCCCCACTCCCGCAACAGCGGGTCGAAGTTGCGGGCGCCGGCCCACAGCAGCACCCCGAACAGCACGCTCTCGATCGTCATCCCGAAGCAGGTGGCCAGCGGCTCGGTCGGCCGCGTCGCCCAGGCGGCCCAACTCCGGACCACCAGGATCGTCACCACCAGGACCGGGGGGATCCACGCCTGCCCGAGGCCGTACCGCTCCAGCCCCCACCGCAGCCAGATGTCGGCCCCGTTCCGCAGGGCGGTCGGGTCCGTCCCGCCGAGCCACAGGACGCCGCCCTCGTAACCGATCAGCAGCGGGAGTAGGAAGAGGAGGCAGGCCCACGGGTGACGGGTGGCTCGCAGGTAGCTCGTCATGGCCGTGGGACCGCAGCGGACAGGAGAGACGACAAGACCGGACACCGGCCGGACAGAGGTTGTTCGCTCCCGGACGGTGGATATTGCAGGGCCGTCGTATCCTCGTTCCCACGCTCTGCGTGGGAACGCAATGGGGCGACGCTCCGCGTCGCGGACAGCCTGCCCGGGGCACTCCCGTCATCCGCAAAAACGTGTCGCGGAGCGTCACCCCCGCCCGTTCCCACGCAGTGCGTGGAACGAGGAGGGATTCCGGTCAGACCGCCCAGCACAAGTCCGGGTAATCCCGCCCGAGCAGGGCCGCCCGCTCGGCCGCGGTCAGCACCTTGTACACGCCGCCGTGTTCGGCCGCCGCCAAGTCGACGCACTCCGGCCGCGGCAGCACCACCCGGTCCCGGTCGGTCAGCACCGCCACCACCGGCCGGGCGGCCGCCCGCAGGTTGGCCCGGGTGGTGTGGTTGGCCACCACCACCCCGACCCGGCCGTCGGTCAGCTCGACCACCGTCCCGACCGGGTGGAACGACAGGTTCAACAGGTACTCGGCGAAGTCCCGGTCGAGCCGCCCCTGCTCGGCGGCGAGCAGCGTGTCGGTGAGGGCGGTCCGCGGGTCGTGGGCCGGGCGGTGCGGGCGGTCGCAGCACAGGGCGGCGTAGTGGTCGCACACGGCCAGCAGCTTGCCCAGCGACTGCCCGCCGTCCCCCATGACGGCGTTCGGGTAGCCGGTGCCGTCCGGCCGCTCGTGGTGGGCGGCCACCCCGTCGGCCACCGCCCCGGCGTCCGGGAAGTGGGTCCGGAGCAGGTTCGCCCCCAGGGCCGGGTGGTCGTCGACCAGCCGGCGGTCGGCGGCGGTCAGCGGGCCGGGCGTGGCGAGCGCCGCGGCCGGCACCTTCAGCATGCCCACGTCCATCAGCAGGGCGGCCAGCACCGGCACCATCGGCCGGGCCGCCCACTCGTAGTCGTGCGGGGCCAACCGGGCGGCCACCTGGGCGACGGTCAGGGCGTGGGCGGCGACGAACCGGGCCGGGGCCGGCACCGTCACCCCGCCGGGGAACGAGCCGGTGGACATCGGGTCGGCGGACAGGAAGAACACCGGCCCGCCCTTGCGGGCGTCGTCCAGGATGGTCTCCCCGAGTTCGGCGAACCAGCCCTGATCGACCGCCCGGCCGCCCGCCAGGTCGGCCAGCCGGCGGGCCAGCCCGTCCACCCGGTCGTACAGCTTCACCCGGGTGACGCCGGCGGTGCGGGTGATGGCCAGCCGGTCGCGGACCGCCCGCAGCATCACGTCCAAGCCTTCGCACATCCGCCCCTGGGCGGCGGCCGACTCCGGGAACGCCTGCACCATCCGCAGGGCGGCCTCGGTCAGCGCGACCGTCTCCCGGTGGTAGCCGACCAGCGGGTCCGGGGCGGCACCCGGGTCGAGGTCGGCGGCCGCAGTCAGCCCGGCCAGTACCGGGTCGGCGGTCAGCTCCCGCTGGGCGGCGATCAGCCCGCGGGCCTCTTCGAGCAGTTGCCGGGCACGGACGGTCAGCTTCGGCGGCAGCGGCCCGTCGGCGGCCGGGGCCGCGGTCAGGGTGCGGAGCGACCGCTCCAGCCACTGCGGCTGGCCGGCCAGGGCCAGCGCGGTCGTCCCGGGTTCGGCGTGCGGGGTGAGCGGCGGCAGGTCTTCGAGCCGGCGGCGGAAGGTGGAAATGCGGTCCAACAGTGCGCGGGTGTCGCTCATTCCGGTGCCCCCCACCAACACGGCCGACGGTCCCCCGTCGTCAGTTATCGGCCGGGAAGCGGGGCGGGCTTGAACGGAGATATCGGATCGGACGGTGAATGGGTTCAGAACCTTGGCAATCCGGCGAGTTTAGCTGAAGTGCGTCGGGTGGTAGCCGGCCAGCGGCTGGCTCGGAAGGAGTCTGTGGCACGCTCGGACCGGGCCGCCCATGCCGAACGCTCGCCCCCAGCCCAGAGGCGGGGCGATCCTTCCCGCCTCCTGTTCAGGTTTGCACAGACCCGGGCGCCAGCAAGCCCTCACCTGTCGGCCGTACAGCCGCCACACGCCCCCGGCTCCTCCGGCCCGTCGGGCCGGTCCGGCGGTCCCGAGACCGATGCCGTGTCCACGCCCAACCGGCACCGCTCGGCATGGACCAACGCCGCCAGAGCACGGCCGGCGGCGGCGTACAACCCGTCGCCGGACTTGCGGCGGAGGCCGGTGGCGAACGCCGGCAACCACCAGGCGACGTGGTCCCGGAAGAAACTCCGCTGGGCCTGATCGCAGACGGCGACGTCCTCCGCGGCGCCGTCCCGGTCGTCCTCGCCCTGGGCCATACGCTTCTTCAGGAGGACGAACGCCATGAACTCCAGCTCCAGCGCCGCGTGGTCCGGCCGCTCCGGCAAATCCTGGCTCGGGGACAGGCCGAACGCCCGGTAGAACCCGGCCACGTCCGCCATCTGCTGCGCCCGGAAGAACGGGTCGGAGTTCGGGTGGTACTCGGTCTCGAACGGCGGGCAGTCGCGGCCCGCCGCCAGCCCGAACGCCCGGTCGTACTCGGTGAGCAGCGCGTCGAGCGGCCGCCGCAGGTGTTCGCAGACGTCCCCCAGGTCGAGCGCCTCGGCCGGCAACTCGCCCAGTCCCCGCCGACCACCGGGGGCGGCGTCCTCCCGGAGCAGGTCGGCCGCCTGGCAGGCGAGCCGCTGGTCGGCCGCGTCCTGGGCGAGCCAGAACCGCCCGCCGCGGGGGTCGCTCAGGACGGCGGACAGGAACCGGTAGACGCCCTCGCGGGCCAGATCGACGGCGGCCGAGTCGGCCGCCACCATGCCAACCGCCATGTGCTTCCCTCCCGGGGGTGACGCGACCGCGGGTCAGATCGAGTTCGCGTGCTTCCCTTTGGCCTGCTTGTCCCGGTCGTGGATCGGCTCCTCGATCGTCACCCGGACGACCTCCTTGCCGAACTTGTTGAACCCGAGCACGGTGTCGTTGAAGATCTCCTGGGTGACGGTCTTGCCGGACGGCAGGCGGACCGGGATCTCGGCCACCTTCGGCCCTTTCTCGATCCGGAACTTGAACAGGATCTGCTTCTGGGCGCGGAACAGTTGCAGGACGGCCAGCAGTTCGCGGTCCGGGCAGGTGTACTGCTCGAGCGAGTGATCCACCCCCGGGCCGAACATCTGGTACAGATACCCCCGGGGCACCCACCGCGGCGGGATGTAGTACCCGTTCGGCTCGGTCCCGAACTGCGGGTAGAGCGGCAGCGCCACCTTCCGCTCGCGGATCAGGTAGTACAGGGGGTTCTCGGGGACGGCCTGCCACTTGCCGGCCGCCTGGTCGACCGGGACCAGCCCCTGCAGCCGGATCTTCCCGATGCACGCCGACATGCACCGGGTCTCGACGGGGGCGCCGTCGGGGCAGAGCAATGGGTCGTTCCCCTCGACCCGGGGGTAGCAGGCGATGCACTTCTCGCTGGTGCCGGTGGTCGGGCGGTACATGACCTTCTTGTACGGGCACCCCTCGACGCACTTGCGGTAGCCGCGGCACCGCTCCTGGTCGATGAGCACGATCCCGTCTTCCGGCCGCTTGTAGATCGCCTGCCGGGGGCACGCCCCCAGGCACCCGGGGTAGGTGCAGTGGTTGCACAGCCGGGCGAGGTAGAAGAACCAGACGCGGTGGGCCGGGTCCTGTGCCGACCCGTTGAGCTGGACCGACCCGTCGAACCGCCCCTTCTGCCACTTCCCGCCGTGGGCCGAGTCCTCGTAGATGTTCGGGGTCCGCCACTCGGCCTCGGTCGGCAGGTAGCCGAGCACGTTCTGCTGGCCCTCGGGGCTGATGTACCGGTCCACCGCCTCGAAGATGGTCTTGCCGCGGAAGTTGCCGTAGGGGGCGTCACCGGCCGGCTTGCCGGCGTCCCAGGACTGCCCGCCGGGGTTGGCCGCCTCCAGCATGGCCAGCAGCTTCGAGTCCCAGTGGTGGGGGTAGCCGCCGTGCGGCTTGGTCTCGACGTTGTTCCACCACATCGCCTCCTGGCCGCGGGAGAACGTCCAGGTGGCCTTGCACGCCAGGCTGCAGGTCATGCAGCCGATGCACCGGTTGAGGTTGAACACGAACGCGAACTGCCACTGCGGATGGCGCTCCTCGTAGGGGTACGCCATCGCCCGGCCCAGTTGCCAGTTGTAGACGTTCGGCATGGCTCTCCCCTCGGGCGGACGCCCCGGCCGGCACTAGGCCCGGCCGTCGGCGGTCCGGCGGACGGTCAGTTGGATCAGTTCCGGCCCGTCGTCCAGGTCCGGGTCCGGCTCGTCGTCCACGTGGGCGGTGACCCGGAACCCGCCGAAGTTGCCCAGCAGTTCCCGGACCCGCCGGCCGACCTCCTCCTCGCCGTAGTGGCCGAGGAGTTCGTTGAGCACCGGGTACGCGGGGCTGCGGAACAGGCCCAGCACCTCGTCGGCGGCCAGGCCCGCCCAGGCCAGCTCCTCGACCATGCACCCGAGCATGTACTCGGGGTCGCCGAGGACCGGGGTGGCGACCACCTCCATCGGGTCGTCGGTGTCCGCCGGGCGGGCCAGCGGGTGAACCTTCGGGACCAGGTCGGGCATGACTCACTCCTGGGGCGGCGGCCGGTTACGCCTTCCCGTCGATCTTGATGTACCCGCCGGCCAGGTACTGCTGGTTCTGGGGGGTGTCGGCGTGCGGGCCGAAGGGCCGGGTGGCCGGCTCCCACACCCCCTTCCCGTCCGGGCCGCCGTCCTCCGCCTTGACCACCCGGACCAGCGTCTCCTTGGGCACGGTGTTGACGGCGTGGTTGTCCGCTTCGCCGCCGAACATGAACGCCATCCGCACCTTCGCCTTGTGGAACAGGGTGTCGGTCTGGTGCATCGGCATCAGCCAGTTGCGGGTGCAGGACTGGTGGGCGCCGTACCGGATGTTCGCCTGGTAGCCGGTGTCCTTGGACCGGCACCGGCCGTCCCCGGTCGGGTCCTCGTGGGCGGCGACCGTCTTCTCGGTGGCGATGAACGGGCCGTGCTTGGTCATCACCACCCCGCGGGGGTAGCTGGTGTTGTACGTCACCCGCAGCATCAGCCGGGCGACCTTGGCCCGGGCCGGGTCCTTCTGCCACCCGCGGAACGGCCGGTCCTCCGGGTTGGCGTCCACGTACACGTAGTCGCCGTCGTTGATCCCCATCTCCCGGGCGTCGTCCGGGTTCATGTGCAGCTGGTGGTCGCCGAACCCGGGCAGCCGCCGCTCCCGCCGGTACGGGTCGCCGAAGTTGGAGTCGAGCATCAGGTGCCAGTCGACCGTGGACCAGGACGAGTGGACCCGGTGCCGGGTCTTGGGCGTCAGCAGGTAGAACTTGAACCCCTGCTCCCAGAGCGGGTTCTTCGTCTTGACGACCTCCGGCCAGGTCAGTTTGACGTTGCGGACCGTCCGCTCGTCCCAGTGGAGGGCGTCCGTCGGGATGCCGAAGTCGTCCGGCCGGATCAGCGGGTTGCCGCTGACGATGACGTTCGGCAGGTACGGGGTGGCCTCCGGCCCCTCCCGGTGGACGATGAAGTTCTCCCCGTGCTGGACCGCCTCCGGCAGGTCGCAGTAGGCGTTCAGCCGGCCGGTGTCGGTCCAGAACGGCAGGTCGTCGTGGACGTTCTCCCAGAACGGGATGCGGGGGTAGGTGCGGAACAGCATCAGGGTCACGTTCGGGTGGCCGAACTTGCCGGCGAGGATGTCGTCCACCTTGTACCCGCGGGTGGTCGTCGACCCGTCCAGCAGCCGCTGCATGTACACCTTCACCCCGTTCGCCTTGTCCCGCAGGATGAACCGCCAGTAGTCGGCGAACCGGGAATCACCGGTCTCCTTCGCCAGTGCCTCGGCGGCCTCGGCCAGGATGTGGACGTCGTCCCGCGAGTCGTTGGCCGGGGCGACGCCCCCCTTCCAGATGTACAGGAACGGGTTGGAACACGAGGCGGTGATCTCGTAGGTCTGGAACTCCATCCAGGTGTTGGCCGGGTACACCAGGTCGGCGTACTCGCACGACGAGGTCATCTCCACGTCCTGGGCGATGATGCAGTCGATCTTCGGGTTCACCACGAACAGCATGTCGTAGGCATGCTTGGCGTTGTTGAAGAGGTTGACGTTGGCGAACCACAGGAACTTGGTCGGCGTCGGCATGTGCGTCTGGCCGGTGAAGCACCGCCGGCCGTACTTCGGCGTGTTCACCACCAGCGGCCGCTCGCCGTGGTTCCAGTACGCCGGCTCCTCGTCCTTGGAGAGCTTGTTCACCTTCACGTCTTTGCCGTCGGCCGCCGGATCCAGGTTCGGGTTGAACGGGTCCTCGGCGACCCACCCGAGGAACCCCGGCCCGACCTCCGGCGCCCCCTGGAACAGGGCCGCCTTGTAGTTGCCGGCCCAGGTGAAGCAGCCGGCCCCGGGCCGGCCGAGCTGCCCGGTGAGCATGAGCGGCAGGAACTGGGCCCGGTTGGCCAGGGTGGCGTGGAACCAGTGGTTGATCCCCTCGCCGACGTGGATGGCCACCGAGTGGCCGGCCTGGGCCGTGTCCCAGATGTCCTTGGCCAGCCGCTCGATGGACGCCTTGTCGGCCCCGGTGATCTGCGCGACCGTGTCCAGGTCGTAGTCCTTCAGGTGCGTCTGGTAGGCGTCCCACAGGGTGACGACCTCGACCTCCTTGCCGTCGGCCAGCTTCACCTTGCCGCGGTAGGACAGGGCCGGGGCGACCCCGTCCTGGCCCATCCGCCCGCCCATCTGGTCGCGGGTGATCGGCCGGAGCTGCTTCGTCCCCTCGTCGAACACGACGAAGTCGCCCACCTTGGCGTACTGCTCGTCGGTCAGGTGCTGGTCCTTGTACGACGGGCCGTCCTTCTTCAGCCCGGGGGTGTACCCCGGGAACACGTCCGCGGCCCGCAGCCGGGCCAACGTGTCGGTCCGGACCAGGAGGGGGAAGTCGGTGAAGGCTTTGACGAACTTCTCGTCGTACCACTTGTGGTCGATCATCAGCCGGGTGACGCCCAGGAAGAGGGCCGTGTCGGTACACCCGGGGCGGACCTGGATCCAGTAGTTGGCCTTGGTGGCCGGGGGCGAGTACTCCGGGGTGATGACCACGATCCGCCCGCCCCGCTCCATCATCTCGATGAACCAGTGGGCGTCGGCCATCTTGTTTTCGACCAGGTTCTTCCCGCACTGGATGTGCAGCTTGGCGTGCCGCATGTCGTTCAGGTCGCCGTCGGACGCCTGCAGCCCGTGGACGAACGGGTGGCCCGGCGCCTGGTCGCCGTGCCAGGTGTAGTTCGACCACAGCCGGCCGCCGAGCGCCTCCCGCGGCGGCACCTTGCGGACGGCCTCGTCGAGCACCGCCAGCATGTTGCTCCACCGGTACAGGCCGTACTTGCCCATGACCCCGAGCAGGCCCATCCCGCCGCGGAGCTTCATGGTCCGGGTGCCGGCGTGGTGGCAGGCGTCGATCATCTCCGGCTCGTACCCGTCGGCCTTGAGCCGCCGCTCGCCGTCGGCCCCGCTGTACGTCCGGGCGATGGCCACCACCGCCTTGGCGTGGTAGCGGTAGATCTCGTCCCAGCTCACCCGCACGAACGTGTCCGTCCCGCGGGTGGTGAACTTGTACTTGTCCCGCAGCTCCGGCCTGTCGGACAGCGACGGGAACCCGTTGTCCGCCCACTCCTTCCACCCCTTGCGGACCATCGGGTGGCGGAGCCGGTACGGGCCGTACAGCCGCCGCTGCATGCTCTCGCCCTTGGAGCAGCTCCGCGGGTTCCAGTGCGGGGTGTCCTGGTTGCCGTACAGGTCCTTGATCTTGCCGCACTCGTAGTCGGACTCCGACCGGAGCACGACCCCGTTGCGGACGTACGCCCGGAGCAGGCAGTTGTGGGTGTCGTTCGGGGCGCACACCCACGGGAACGACCCGTCCACCCGGTACTGGTCGCGGTACACCTTCTCCCAGTCCCGGGACGGGTAGACGCCCAGCGGGTTGCCGACGCTCACCGGGTCGAAGCCCCAGAGCCGCCGGGCGAGCAGCCCGCCGGTGCCGGCGGTCGCCAGGCCGAGGAAGTCGCGACGGTTCATGGTCGTGCCCTTTCGTCCCGCGGGTTCCCGAGCCACGCCGGCTCCGGCCGGTCACTCCACCGCTAGGTCGTGCCAGATCGTCACCAGCTTCTGCCCGTTCCGGTCCCGGGCCGCCCCGTCCCACAGGGCGAACGCCACCGAGCACCGGTCGCCCGGGGCCAGGCCGATCCCGTCGCCGGCCCCGACCGCCAGCGGCCGCCGCAGGACGACGGTCCAGCGGCCGTCTTTCCACGCCGCCTTCGCCGTCACCGTCTGCGACGCCCGCGGCCGCATGGTCGTGCTGCCCACCCCCTTGGCGGTCAGGCTGCTCGCCCCGCCGGTGACGTCGGCGCCGGCGAGCTGGTTGCCGGCCGCCCGGGCGGTGAACTGGTCCGGCGGCAGCTTGGCCTTGTCCCGCAGCAGGCCCGGGTACTGCGGGGCGTCGAACGGGTAGTCGTCCAGCTTGCTGTTGGCCAAAGCCGCGTCCCGGGTGCGACCGGCCCGCCACTGCCACAGGTCGATGTGCCCCGCCTCCGACCCCATCCCCAGGAACGGCTCCGGGCCGCCCTTGTACAACTGCACCGCCGCCATGTCCTCGAAGTCCTCGGGCCGGACCACGGCGTCGTTCCGCGAGGCGTCCCGCCAGGTGAGGCGGACGGCGAGGGTCCGGCCGTCGTGGACGGCGGCCACCGCCAGTTCCGGGTCCGGGTACTCCCGCCACCACAGCGGGCTGGTGACGATCGCGACCGCCGGGGCGGCGCCCCAGACGGCGTCCGGGATCTCGTCCGGCAGCGGGTCCGCGACCCGTTTGGCGACCAGCGCGGTCCGTTTGTGCTCCACCTTCGTTTGTGCGGACTGGTCGGACAGTGACAGGATGAAGTTGATCACGTCGCCGGCGTCGGCCGGCTTCAGGGCGATCGTGTGCGACGGCATCGGCGTGCCCGGCATGCCCAGCATGATGCGGGCGTAGAGCTGCCGCGGGTCACGGCCGCCCTTGTAGATGCCCCGCGTCAGATCCCGCGGCCGGGTCGGCGTGCCGTCCTCGTCCCGCTGGTCCTGCCCGCCGTCCCCCTTCCCGGTCTTCCCGTGGCACGACGCACAGGTCGCCTGGTACAGCTTCTCCCCGCGGGCGACCGAGCCGGGGTCGGCGGGCGGGAACCCGGCCGGCGGCAGGTACGGGTCGCCCGGCTGGAGCAACCGGTCCGCCCGCCGGGCGAGTTCGGCCGGGTCCACGTCCTCCCCCTCGTCCGCCAGCCGCTTGGCCATCACTTCGACGATGCCGGTGCGGGTCAACAGCCGGACGTGGGCCACCAGCGCCCGCCGGTCCTGCTCGCTCAGGTGGCCGAACGGGATCATCGCCGACCCCGGCATCCCGCGGGTGATGACGTTGAGCAGATCCTCGTCCGACGGCCGGCTGTTCGCCGTGGACACGACCCGGAATTTCGCCTCCCGGAAGTTCCGCGGCTTCGGGTACAGGAACCGGGCCGCCGGGCCGAGGCCGTCACCCTTGTCCCCGTGGCACGCGGCGCAGTGGCCGGCGTACAGCTCCGCGCCGGTCACCGGCTTCGGCGGGGCGGGTTGGGCAACGGGTTCCGGGTGGGGTCGTTCGCCGGCCTCGGCCGGGGCAGGTCTGGCCCCGGCGTGAGGCGGGTGGTCGCCGATGAGGCGGAAGGACAGGACCCCGGCGGCGGCGACCCCCAGGGCAGCCAGGCCGGTCAACAGAAGAAGGATGCCAGTGACCCCGGTCCGGCTGCCGGCCACGCCCGAGGCGGTTTGCCGCGGCTCACTCATGGGCCGTCTCCTCGCGGTGACTGATCGATCCGCAGGCAGTGCCCTGTTCGACCCTCTCGCCTCCCGTCCCGGTCTGACCGTCACGCCCGGGAGGCCTCCGGGCCTGTCCGAACCGCCTCGTCCGAGCCGCCGCGAGTCACACAGGCTTCCTTCGCGGAGCTGTCACCGGCTGCCGATGAGGCGTCTGGACAGGATTATGCATTTCTAGATCCGTTTATCCAGATTTAGTTCGCAATTTTTTTCCCCTGCTCGGACCCGCCCCGAATGCCCTGCTCTGCCTCGAGCGGTTGGCGGTGGAAACCCGCGACTGCGTGACGACTACTCAGGGGTCGCCTTGATCGGCACCCGGCGGGCCATGAACCGGTCCGGCGCCCACTTGCTGAGCCACATCAGCGCCCGCATCGGCTTCGGGAAGTCGTACACCCCCGGCCGCCGCCGCAGCGCACGGACGATTCGCCCGGCGGCCGCGTCGGCCGTCATCAGGAACGGCATCGGCCCGCGGTTGGTGGCGGTCATGTCGGTCTGGATGAACCCCGGGCAGACGGTGGTGACGGCGACCCCGCGGTCCTTCAGCTCGATCCGCAGCGACTCGCAGTAGCTGCTCACGGCCGATTTGCTGGAGCAGTATGCCGCCGCCCCCGGCAGCCCCTTGTACGCGGCCAGGCTGGAGACGGCGACCAGGTGCCCCGTCCCGCGGCCGACCATCGACGGCAACACCGCCCCGAACGCGTACACCACGCCCAGGAAGTTGACCCGCAGCGTCTCCTCGACGTTCGCCACGTGGTCCGGGTGGTCGGCCGGCAGCGACCGTCCGACCCCGGCGTTGGCGATCAGCAGATCGACCGGGCCGAGCCGGTCGGACAGGGCGTGGACTGCGGCACAGACGCCGGCCTGATCGGCGACATCGGCGGTCGCGGTCGCAATGGTGCCCCCGGCGGTGCGGACCTCGGCGGCGAGAGACTCCAGCAGGTCGGCCCGGCGGGCCGTCACCCCGACCCGCGCCCCTTGCCCGGCCAGTGCGACCGCCAGCGCCCGCCCGATGCCGCTGGACGCCCCGGTGATCACCGCCGTCCGGTTCGCGAAACTCATCCCCGCTCCCCCCTCCCAAGCGACCCGCGGGCGCGGCACATCCGGCCCGACCGCCCGAACACGCCCCGCCGCCGGCCGCAACCCGGGTCGGGTCCGGTCCGTCCGCCGCCGGGCCGGCTCGGGCAAGGCATATTTCAGGCTGACGGCTTGGCAAGGTCGCCGGCCGTCGTCATCGTGAAGGTGGCCGACGCCTCGCCCGCCAGGAAGCCCGCCATGACCCGCACCCGACCCGCCGGGCTGCTTCTCGCCGTTGCCGTACTGGCCTCGCCGGCCGCCGCACCGGCCCAAGTCGCTTACCCGCCGCGGCCGGACCGGTACGACACCCACGTCCGGTATCGCATCCGGGCCGACCGGGACGAGCGGGTCCGCCAGTATCGGGCGATGACCGCCTTCTTCGACAAGCTCGGGTTCGTCCCCGCCCAACGGGAGGACGCCGACCTGGAGATGTTCGACCCGACGGCCGAGCGGACCCACGGCACTATCCCGTCCGGCGCCGCGGACCGGCTGCTCGAAGACCCGCGGGTGCTGACCGTCCTCTTTGCCCCGGCGGGGTGGGCGGCACCGGACGACCCGGCGAAACCGGTCCAGGTGCGGCTCGCCCTGTCGGTCGGGCTGGCCCCGCCCCAGCAGCACGAGCTGCACGCTCAGCTCACCCGTCACCTGGGGTTGCTCGGGTTCCGCGAGGCGGTCGGGTACGACCACGCCGGGTACACCCGGCTCCGCGGCGCCCTGCCGGCCGGCGAACTGTTCACCCTGCTCAGAGACGTTCGGTCCCAGCCGACCGGGTGGTTCGCGCCGGCCGTCCCGCCGGAGGAACTGCCGGCCCCGCTGCGAACCATGCTCCCCATTCGACTCATCGAGGTACTGCCCGACCCGCCGGCGGGTGAGACGCCCCTGCCGCCGACGGCCCCGTTCGGCAAGCTGACGGCGGACGCCGCCGCGGCGGTCGCAGACCCGGCGTTGCAGGGGAAGCCGATCCGGGTGGACGCGATCCTGGAGAGTGCGCCCGGGCTGGCCTGGCGGGATGTCCGGCTGCACCTCGCGTCGGCCGGCATCGGGGCGTCGGTCGAAGGGCTGGTCGGAGTCGTCGCCACGGTTCGGCTGCAAAAGCCGGCGGACATCGAGCGACTCGCCGCACTGCCCCAGGTCCGGTCCGTGCGACTGCCCCGGGCGGGGGTTGAGGCCGGCAGACTGGCCGACGGTGGCAAGCCGCTGGCGAACGCGACGGCCGACGCCCGGCTGTCGGACCTGCACGCCAAGGGGTACACCGGTCAAGGCGTCCGGATCGCGGTCATCGGGGCCGGGTTCCCTAACCCGCCGGCCGGGGCGAACCTCGTCGACCTGACGGCCGAACTCGACCCCGAGTTGACCCCGGCCCCGGCGACGAACGGCATCGGGTCGGCCGTCGCCGCCCTCGCAGCCGGGGCGGCCCCGGGCGCGTCGATCACACTCGTCCGGATCGACCCGACTGCGTTCCACCAGTTGATGACCGTCGCCCGGGCGGCGTCGGGAGAGCCGGTCTACTCGGACGCGATGATCTCCCGGTCCTACGAGCTGTCCCGGCGGTCGGAAGAGCTGGCCGCCCGCCGGACCGCCGTCAGCGACGAGTACCGGCGGGCGTTCGCCGACCTGAGCGACGAGCCGGAGCCGGCCAAGCGGCGGGAGGCGGCCCGGGCCGCGTTCGACCGGCTGATCGCGGACGAGCAGGTGCTCCGCGGGGCGATCGAGCGGTTCACCCGGCTCAAGGCCGGCCTGGACGGACTCGTCGGCACGCTGGTCGTGGTCAACACCCTCGTCTGGGACGTGGGGGTGCCACAGGACGGGCTGAGCGCACTGAGCCGGCTGCTGGAGGAGCGGTACACGCCGCGGCCGGGCCGGTCGGCCCTGAAGGCGAGCCGGCAGCCGCCGGTGCCGGTGTGGGTCCAGCCGGCCAGCCCGGCGGTCGGGCAGGTGTGGGCCGGGCCGTACCTGGACGGGGACGGCAATGGGGTGCTGGAGTTCGCCCCGGCCGCGGCCCCGCTGCCGGCCGGCCGGTGGACCCGCGAGTTGAACTTCCTGGGCACGGCCTCCGGTGAGACGCTGCCCGCCGGGGCCAAGCTGCGGCTGACGGTGCAGTGGCGCGAAGCCCTCATCACCGAAGGGGCATCGCCCCCCGATCCGGCCGTGCCGCTCGTCATCCGCGTCTTCCGGCAGGTCGACCCGGCGGGCAAGACGGTCGCGTCCGACGAGTTGGTCGAGGTCGCCCGCTCGACCGCCGCACCGGTCCGGCTGCTTCAAACCGCCGGCTCCTCGGCCTACGAGCAGTCGCTCGACTTCGTCGCCCCGGCCGAGGGGGTGTACGCGGTGCGGGTCGAGGCCGCGGCCGTCTTCAGCGACCCCATCCCCGGGCAACGCCGGGGCGGGGAAATTTACCCGCGGCTGGTCGTCTCCTCACTCGACCCGGCTGGGCAGCGGCCGGTCTGGAAGACGTTCGCCACCCGGGCCGCCGGGGTGGGCGTGCCGGGCGACTCGATCGCGGCACTGGCCGTCGGCACGCTCGCCGGTGACACGCTCACCGGGATGGGGCCGGGCGTCACCCTGCGGACCAAGCCGGAGGTGCTGGCCCCGGGGGCGATCGCCGGGGTGGACGGCCCGGCCGCGGCCGCCGGGTTCATGGCCGGGGCCGCCGCCTCGCTGGTGTCGGCCGGCGTCCGGCCGACCGACCTGGAGCGGACCACCGGCCTGCCGGTTGGCGGCCCGCTGGTGCTGCCGGCCGAGTGGCTGCGCCTGGTCCCGTCGCGGGCTCGATCCATTTCACCCAACATGATGGGCGACTAGTAACTCCCCGTTCCCGCCGGCCAGCAGGTCGCCGCGGTAGCAGCGGACCGACCCGCCGACCGGCGCGGTGAAGTGCAGCCGGTGGAGGTGGTCGGCGAGCAGCCCGAGGAACGCGGGCCGGATGTCGCAGGAGAAGCGGAAGCCGGGGCCGATCTCCGGCTCCGGGTCGGCGGTCAGGATGGTGCCGCGTTTCATCCCGGCCCCGGCCCCGCGACCGAGCTTATTGCCAACGACCAGGGTGCCCGCGATCATCGCCGCAGCGGCGAACGGCCCGGCCTCGCCCCCCACCGCGATCAGCCCCCGCCGCATCCGCACGCCGGCTTCCGCCCCGACATCGCCCGTGACCACGATCGTGCCGCCGGTCATCCCCCGCCGACTGCCGACGTACCCCGCACCGACGTGATCCCCGGCCGACCCCTCGACCCGAATGACGCCCCCCGCCATTTCGGCCCCGAGCCAGTCTCCTGCGTGGCCGCGGACGAACAGCTCGCCGCCGGTCATCCCGGCCCCGGCGTGCATCCCGACATCCCCTTCCACGCAGATCCGGCCGGCCGTCAGCCTCGCCCCGATGAGTTTGACCCGCGAGCAGTCGCCGCGGACCAGCATCTCGCCGTAGTCGGCCGACCCGGCGACGGTGAAGAACTCGCCGAGCGGCTCGCTGCGGTTGCCGTGGGCGACGGGCAGCCGGGCGATGTCATCTTCGCCCAGCCCGACGAGCCGGTCCGGGGTGATGCCGTCCAGTTCGAGCGGCACGTCGGGTTGACGGCGGAGGGTGAGATAGAGCACGGTGAATCACCCGAGCAGCTTGTGCAGGTGCAGGTGGAACGGCCCGAGCTTGCCGCCGTAGTTGCCGGCGGTGATCCGCACCACCCCGGGCCGGCACGCCGCCCTTACCCCCTGGCGGGTCGCCTCCTCGACGGCCGCCAGGTCGAGGCCGTCGATCACCACCTCGTACACCGCGTTCACCCCGGCCGGCAGTTCCGTCCGCACCGCCCCCCGCAGGGTCGGGCAGTAGGCGTCGTTGGTACTCGCCCGCAGCCCCTTGTACTTGCTGCCCACCTTGCTCCCGGACCGCACAATGCCTCCGGGGAACGGCAGGATCACCCCCGGCACCCGCCGACACGCCGCGACCGCCGCCTCCGCTGCTGACAGGGCCGCGTCCTGGGATTCCCCGAGGATCAGGAAGTTGCCGCCGGCCACCCCCTTCACCGTGCCGAAGCTGTCTTCGCACAGGAATTCGCCGTCCATCGTCGGCAGCCGCCAGTACCGCCGGCCGTCGAGCAGCTTGCTGATCTGCCGGCCGTCGCCGAAGAACCGCAGGTTGCCGCCGACGCGGATGGCCTTGCCCGGGTCGCCGGCCAGCCCGTTGTAACAGGCGGTGCTGGCGCACGTCAGCACGCACTGGCCGACCCGGTTGACCACCGCTTTCTGGAGGGCGTCCCGGCTGAACGCGAAGAGCAGCACGCTCACCCCGGGCCGGCCGTCCGGCGTCTCGGCCGGGGACAGCTCCCGCTCGACCCCAGCCTCGGCGTCACAGCCGATGACCGACGCGGCGTAGCCGGTGGCGGCGGTCGCGGCGACCCGCGCCCACTCGGCCGACGCGGCGGTGACGACCGCCCGGCAGGCGGTCATCGGGAACGCCTCGGCGAACGTGTCCGCGATCTCGACGCCGTTGAGGTGCATCACGGGAAGTTGGGGATGTTCTCCTCGCCGCCCTGCTCTTTCTTGGCGATGTTGAACACCTTGAAGGTGAGCAGCCGGTACTGGCCGTCCGGGTCCCTGACGAACCGGGTCTTGAAGTGGAACAGGGCCGGTGCCCCGGCCTGCGGCTGGCCCTTGCCGTCGAAGACGACCTCCACCTCGGTCGGGCTGGGGTGGCTGACGCCGGCCCGGTCGAACGCCCAGACGGCGGTCGTGACCCCCTCCCGGCGGGCGATGTCCAGCCAGCCCGGGTTCCGCAGGTCGGCCTTCTTCTTCCCTTTGTAGTCGAAGCGGTCGGAGATGTGGGCCAAGAAGGCGTCCACGTTCTTGGCGGTGATCGCGTCCGAGATCGCCCGCACCTTGCGGACGGCCTCCTCCCGCGGGCTTTCGACCAGTGTGTCGCACGCGAACAGGGCGACGAGCAGGGCGACCGGGAGCGCCGCCCAGAGCAGGCGCTTGCGGTCCTGGTAGCGGACGAACAGCCCGACGGCGATGACCGCGACGATCCCGACGGCCAGGTACAGGCTCGACGGCGGGTCGCTCAGGAACGTGGGCATCGGTCCCCTCAGCGGCTGTACTTCCGGTTCAGATACCCGTCCCACACGGCCAGCGCCGGCTTCGGCCGCTTGTCGCCGGTCTGCAGGCCGGTGAACGCCCAGATCCGGGCCAGGTCGTCCACCGGCGGCGGGAGTTTCGCCACCAGCTTGTCGAAGTCGGTCGTGGCGAAGTTGATGACGAACAGATACCGGTCGCGGGCGGCCGTCCTCAGCAGCAGCTCGGTGAACTGGGTCTGGTCCGCCTCGGACCCTTTGAGCGTGACCTTGAACGCCTTCAACTCCACGTCCCGCGAGGTCATCCCGGACTCGGCCACCGCGACCGGCTTGCCGAGCCGGGTGGCGAAGTCGAGGAAGTCGGCCGGCACCGGCCGCGGCACGCCGTAGCTCATGTGCGGGTAGACGCTCATGGCGAACGCGTCGCTGTGCCGCATCAGGTCGGCCACTTCGGCCTCCTGGTCCCGGCCCTTCGCCTCGGAGGCGAGCTTCTTGTAATGCAGCACGTCCGTCGTGAAGAACACCGGCAGGGCCGGGTGCTTCGCCTTCACCGCCGTGTAGGTGGCCCGGTGCAGCTCCTTGAGCTGTGCCCATTTGGCCGAATCGTGCGACAACAGGATGTTCGACTCGATGCCGATGGCCAGGTAGTCCGGCCGCATCGTCTCGATCGCCCGGAGGGTGAAGTTGAGGAACGCGGCCTTCACCTCGGGGCTGTCGAAGGAACGGGTCGCCCACGCGGCCGGCAGCGGCTGGTTGTCCTTCTCGCCCCAGTACGGGGCCAGCCGCTTGCGGTCCTTGTCCAGCGGGGAGATGGACAGGAACAGCTTCTTCCCCGCCGGCGGCCGGTATCGCAGGTTGGACTGCACGTCCGCGCTGAACGGCTTGCCGTCGAGCGCCTCCGGCCACGGCACCCCGCCGATGAACATGACCGACACGACGTCGCCGTGGGCGTGGGCGAAGTCCTGTGCCGTCGTGACGCCGTCGAGGGTGAGGTCGGCCGGCCAGCGGGTGAAGCCCAGGTGAAACGGCCGGGTCTTGGTGGGCAAGTCCTGGGCGAGGCCGACAACGGTCAGGAAGACGCCCGCGAGGAGTGCGACCGTCAGATTGATCCGGTGCCGCATGACATGAACCTCGGGGGTCGGGGGCGCCTGTCCGTACCCCCGACCGGCCGGTCCGGTTTCAGCGGCCGCTGACCGGCCGCCTGCAGGACGGGATTACTTCCGCAGCTCGGCCCCGTACACCGCCGCCGCCCCCAGCTCCTCCTCGATCCGCAGCAGTTGGTTGTACTTGGCGATCCGGTCGGTCCGGCTGGCCGACCCGGTCTTGATCTGCCCGCAGTTGGTCGCCACGGCCAGGTCGGCGATGGTCACGTCCTCCGTCTCGCCGCTCCGGTGGCTCATGATCGCGGTGAACTTGTTCCGCTTGGCCAACTCGACCGCCTCCAGCGTCTCGGTCAGGGTGCCGATCTGATTCACCTTCACCAGAATGCTGTTCCCGCACTTCTCGGCGATGCCCCGCTTCAGCCGCTGGGTGTTGGTGACGAACAGGTCGTCGCCCACGAGCTGCACCCGGTCGCCGAGCCGGGCGGTCAGCTTCTGCCAGCCGGCCCAGTCGTCCTCGCTCAGCCCGTCCTCGATGCTGCGGATCGGGTACTTGTCGCACAGCTTGACCCACAGGTCGATCATCTCGTCGGACGAAATGACCCTGTCCGGGGCGCTCTTGAAGAAGCAGTACCCCTCTTTGCCCTTGTGCTTGGCCTCCTCGAACAGCTCGGTGCAGGCGGCGTCCAGGGCGAACACGATCTGGTCGCCGAGCTTGTACCCGGCCTTCTCGATCGCCTGGCTGATGATGGCGAGTGCCTCGTCGGCGGACGGGATGTTCGGGGCGAACCCGCCCTCGTCCCCAACAGCGGTGTTCAGCCCCTTGTCGTGCAGCACCTTCTTGAGCGAGTGGAACACCTCGGCCCCCATGCGGAGGGCGTCCCGGAACGTCTCGGCCCCGACCGGGGCGATCATGAACTCCTGGAAGTCGACGGTGCTGTCGGCGTGCTTGCCGCCGTTCAGGATGTTCATCAGCGGGACCGGCAGGACGGTGGCGTTCGTCCCGCCGACGTACCGGTACAGCGGCAGCCCGACGGTGTTGGCGGCGGCGTGGGCGGCGGCCAGCGACACGCCCAGGATGGCGTTCGCCCCCAGCCGAGCCTTGTTCGGTGTGCCGTCCAGGGCGAGCATCGCCTTGTCCAGCCCGACCTGGTCGAACACGTTCAGCCCGGCCAGCTCGTCGGCGATCAGGGTGTTGACGTTCTCGACCGCCTTCAGGGTGCCCTTGCCGAGATACCGCTTCTTGTCCGCGTCCCGGAGTTCGACCGCCTCGTGGGCGCCGGTGCTGGCCCCGCTCGGGACGGCCGCCCGGCCGACCACCCCGTCGTCGGTCTGGACCTCCACTTCCACCGTCGGGTTGCCCCGGCTGTCCAGGATTTCGCGGGCGTGAATCGACAGGATGCTGGCGTCGGTCATGGTGGGGTCGGACGGAAGGGAACGGCCCGGGCCGGCGTGGCGGCGGGCGGAGGGTGTGATAGGGGGAGCCGGGCGAGGGTCAAGGAGGGGTGGCGTCGGCCGCGGGAAGGACCGGGAGCCGCCGCGCGTCGGGGGCCGCGGGGCGGATCGACCGGTGTCGGCCGGTCGGCTCCGGCCGCGTGCGGACACGCCGGCCTCCTGCCGTCCGACCCCTTCCCGCGGCCGGACCTGTCGCCGGGCGGGCGCCCGGCCTGTCCGTCGGGGATGTGTTGACGCCTTCATCATCGACCGCCGGGCGGGCCGGCTTGAACGCGCCGGTCGGCATCCGACGGTCCGGCCGGGACGGACAGCCGCTACAACCGGACGGGCTTACGCCGCCGCCCACGTCCGGAGCGCGGCCAGGTTGACCGGGTCCATCGGGTTGCCGTCCGCGTCTTCCTTCGGCGTCTCCAGGATCAACGGCAGCTTGGCGAACCGGCGGTCCATGACCAGCCGGCGGAAGGCGTCCTCCCCGATTTGCCCGAGTCCTAACCCGGCGTGTCGGTCCACCCGGCTGCCCAGCCCCTTCAAGCTGTCGTTGACGTGTACCAGCTTCAGTTGTTTCAGCCCGATGTGTTCGTCGAATGCGTCGAACGTGGTGGCGTAGGCGTCGGCGGACCGCAGGTCATACCCGGCCGCGAACACGTGGCAGGTGTCTAAGCAGACGCCGTACCGCTCTGGCTCGGCCACGCGGTCGAGGAGGACGCCGAGGTGCTCGAACCTGTGGCCGAGGGTGCTCCCCTGCCCCGCGGTCGTTTCGAGCAGCACGACCACCTTGAACCCGCCGCACCGCTTCAACGCCGCATCCAGCCCGGCGACCACCCGGGCCAGCCCGGCGTCCTCGCCGCTTCCGACGTGCGCCCCGGGGTGGGTGACGAGGTAGCTCAGCCCGAGTGCTTCCGCCCGCTCCAGCTCGACGACGAAGGCGTCGATCGACTTCTGCCACAGCTCGTCGCCTGGGGCGGCCAGGTTGATGAGGTACGAGTCGTGGGCGGTCGGAAACTTCAACTTGGCGGACTTGACCGCCGACTTGAACGCGGTGATCTCGTCGTCGCGGAGCGGCTTCGCCGCCCATTGGTTGGCATTTTTGCTGAACAGTTGCACGGTCCCGCAGCCGAGGGCTGCGGCCGCGTCGGCCGCCTTGTGCAAGCCGCCGGCGACGGAGAGATGGGCACCGAACAGGGGCATCCTGCACCTCGATTCCAGTCACATCGTGTTTAGGGCTTTGCTCCCCTCTCCGCTTCGGGGAGGGGGCCGGGGGGTGGGGTCACGCCTGACGCCCCACCGCAAGCCGCTCGAAGTCGCAGGGCCGGGTGGCGGGCCTCACCCCACCCCCGGCCCCCTCCCCGAAGCGGGGAGGGGAGAAATCACCCCGGCCTACATGCTGAACGATTCGTCCGACGCGACCGCCAGCGGCTTGCCGTTCATCCCGATTTGTGGGCTGGCTGGCACCACCGCCACCGCCGGGGGGGCGAACCGGGGCGGGACGGGGGCGTCGGCCGGCCACACCCCCAGCCAGCCCGGCCAGGTCAGCTTCACCCGGTTGAACGCCAGCGCGCTCGCCGCCAACGTCGGGCCGGCGGCCGGCTTCAGCCCGTCGGCGGTCCGCGGCTTCAGGTCGATCGCCCCACGGGACAGGTCATACAGAACCGGCAGGTCGGCCCCCAGCCCGTACCAGACGAGCAGACCGGCCGGCACCACGTCGAACCGGACCGCGCTAGGCGGCAGGGCGGTCCGCACCTGCTCCCGGACCAGGTCCACCCCGGCCCGTTTATACAGGTAGGCCAGAGCGTTCTCGAACGTGCGGGCCAGGCCGTCGGTCAAGGCCGTCACCCACCCCGGCTCGGCCCACCCGACCACCAGCCACCCGGACCGGTCCTCCCATTCGAGCACCGCCGGCGTGTCAGCCCCGGCCAGCCGCAGCTCCACCCGGATGCGGTTGGTGCCCAGGTGGACGGTCCCGACGCTCAGGTCGCGGCCGCCCCAGGCCGGGCTGTCGTTGAGTACGGCGGCCAGCTCCCGGCTGACGAACCGCCCGACCCCGCCGGCCACCTCCCGCAGCCGCTCCCGGTACGCCCGGGCGTCCGCCCACTCGCCGGCCCGTGCCCCGTGCCGCTCGGCCGCCCGCAGCCGGGCGTACAGCCGGGGGACGGTGCCGCTGTGGAACCCGGGGCGGAGCAGCCCGGCCACCGTCTCCCCGTGCGGCCCGACCGCCACCGCCCCGAGCGACACCGGCCGGTTGGCGGTGTACAGCTTCCAGTTCTCCCGCGTCTCCCAGAACAGGAACGTGACCGCGTCCGGCAGCAGGTAGAGCGTACCGATGACCAGCGTCCAGGCGACCGGCTGGGTCAGCACCGGCGCCAGCTTGCCGACCAGGTCGGAGTTGAACCCGAGCCACGAGTCGGGGTCCACCTTCAACACCTCCACGACCAACAGCAGCGGGTAAACGAACTTGGCGAAGAGGACGGACAGCGGCAACTTGAGCGGGTTGACCATCGGCTCGATCAGCACCACCAGGTAGAACCGCAGGAGGAAGGCGAACGGGAACCAGACCAGCCCGGCGACGGCCCGGACGGCGACGGTGATCGGCCCGCCGGCCCCCCGCAGCCGGAGCCAGTCGTCGCCCCGGGCGAGCACCCACTCGAGCGCCCCGATGCACTCCCGGAAGACCTCCGCCACCCACCGCACCAGCCCGGGGATCAGCCCGGCCCGGATCAGCCGGACAAGGCCGGCGAGGGACTGGCCGACCACCGCCTCAGCCGCGTACCCGACCCGCGAGTTCAGCAGGAGGGCGGAGGCCAGCACGGTCATCAGCCGGGTCGCCCACCCGGCCTGCCAGACCGTCGGGAAGGCCGCCCACACCACGCCGCTCAGGGCGGCCGGCTTGATCAGATAGTGCCAGCCGATCTGCACCGCCGGGCTTTGCATCAGGGCGTTGAACCGGGGGTCCGCCCAGACGGCCAGCGGGAGATCCCAGAGGACGGCCCGGGCCGCGCGATACGCCGCCGACCCGGCCCGCCGGGCGACCGACCGCAGCCGGGCCGAACGGACCAGTGCCAGCAGCACCACCGCCAGACCCAGCCAGGCCAGGTGGAACCGCCAGTCCGCGTTCCACCCGCCGAAGAACGACAGGTCCACCGGCTCGCGAGCGGGCGGGGCCGCCGGGGTCACCAGGGCCGACGGATCCGCCAGCGGGGTCGCGGCCGTCGCCGGCTCCGGCGGCCCCCCGGACGGAAGGGCTTCCCTCAGGTGTTCGACCTTCCGCTCCCGTTCGTACTTCAAGAGCCAGACGAACTGGCCGGTCAGGAACGCCCCGCCGACCGGCAGGAGCAGGTTCCGGGTGATCCACCGGCCGGACTCCGTGCCGAACAGGAGCGAGGTGCCCCGCTCCAGCCACCGGACGTAGAACTCGCTCCGCCGGTACACCCCGTCGAGCAGGGTGGCCAGCCGGCGGTCCAGCCGCAGGAGCAGGTCGCCGCGGAGGTACTCGTCCGTCCCGCTCAGGTCCGGCAGCTTGACCTGACCGCGGGCGATGGCGTCCCGCAGGTCGGCGAACGTCAGGAACCCCGCGGCCGAGATGCGGTCGAGGAGTTCTTCCACCGTCTTGGCCAGGGCCGCCCGTTCCGGGAGCAACGCGGGCCGCAGCCCGGCGTCCTGGAGGGCGTCGGTCAGGACCGGTCGGAACCGCGCCCGCAGCCGCTCCTCGCTCCGGCCCAGGGCGTCCCGGAGCAGCGCGGTCAGCGCCTGACGGTCGGCGTCGTTCAGCCGGGCGGCGGTCAGCTTCCGGGCGGCCGCCCGCAGGTGGGCTGGAACCCGCACGAACCGCAGCCCGTCCAGCTCCCGCCGGATCGGCCGGTGGCCGGCGGACAGCACCCACTCGACCACGTCCAGGGTGTAGATCTTCTGCTCGTGGTCCAGGCAGGCCCGCTGGAGGTCGAACAGCAGCCCCGCCTCGACCGGCCGGCTCCCCTGGTCCGCCTTGTCGAGCAGGGCCGGCAGCACCTCCCGCCACCGGTCGGCCTCGGCGTCCGTCAGCCCGACCGCCGGCTGGAGCCGGGCGACCAGGTTATGGACGTCCTTCACAGCCGCCGCGTGGACCGGCTCGGTCAGTGCGGCCGGGGCCACCCGGGCCGCCCGGGTGTGCAGGATGGCGGCATTCACCGTGTCCCCGGTGACCGCCGCCCGCCGGGCCGCCCGGGCCAGCCGGTAGTAGTAGTCGTGGGACTCGTCCGCCTGGTCGTCCGTCCTCGGGGCCGGGGCCGGGGCGCCGGTCAGCCGGGTCTGGGCGAACACCGTGCCCGCGTCCACGTCCTCGGCCAGCAGGGCGTCCACGTGGGCGACCGGCGGCAGGCTGGGGAAGGTGACGCCCACCAGGTTCCAGGCGAACTTGCGGAGTTCCAGGTAGTAGGCCGCGAACTCGATGTACGCCTGCCGGTCGTCCGCCCCCGGGGTCAGTTGGCCGTCCTGGGTGAGGACGTTGCGGGCCTCCTCGAAGGCCGCCGGCCCCAGCCGTTCGATCCGCGTCCGCACCGCCGCCGGCAGTTTCGCCTCCAACTCCCGGTGGACGGTTACGTGGAACAGCAGCCGCCAGTACCGGCCGAGCAGCTCGTCCCGCTGGCCCGCCAGCCGGTCGGCCGTCGGCCGCTCCAGCAGGAGGACGGTCTGCGGCAGTTGGTGGTCCGGCGGGAGTTCGAGTTCGTCCTGTTCGACGTGCTTGAACAGGGTGAACCGGTCGATCAGGAAGCAGCGGGCGTGGGGGACGGACCAGGCGGCCCAGGACAGCCCGGTGGTGCGGCGGATCACCCGCTCGAGGACCGGCGGGGCGACCAGGACCGCCGCCGGGTCGGCCGCGAGCAGCAGCCGGCTGAGTTCGTCCACCTTCATGACGGCTCCGCCTGGGAACTCCCGGATTGTACCCGAAGCCGTCCGCCGGTCCCGTAGGCGATCGCAAGAAAACGCCGGTCCGGCCGAACCCGTCGGGCACGGCCCCGTCCCGGGTTCCCCCGGTGCGGTCCGGAGTCGGAGGTGATAGAGTGTCGGCGACCCGCTGTCGCCGGTACACCCGCCATGCCGACCCGCCCGGCCGCCACTCTCCTCGCCACGGTGCTTGCCATCTCGGCCGTCGCCGCCCCGCCGGCCGCCGAGCCGCTGCGGAACGCCGCCGGCCCGTATGAGCCGGCCGAGGCGCCGAAGCACATCTCCGTACTCCCCGGGCTAGAGCTGTCGCAGGTGGCGTGCGAGCCGGCCGTCGTGGACGCCGTGGCCATGTGCTTCGACGACCGCGGCCGGATTTACGTGTGCGAGATGCCGGGCTACCCGAACGGCGGCCGGGCGACCGGCGAGCAGACCGGCGGCCGGATCAAACTGCTGGAAGACAAGGACGGGGACGGCCGGTTCGAGACGGTCACGACGTTCGTCAGCGGCCTGCGGTTCCCGACCGGGGTGACGCCGTACAAGGGGGGCGTCCTCGTCGCGAACGCTCCTGAACTTTTATACATCAAAGACACGAACGGGGACGGGATCGCCGACGAGAAGACGGTCCTTTACACCGGGTTCGAGCTGGGCAACATCCAGCAGTTGCCGAACGCCCTCCAGTGGGGGCCGGACAACCGCATTCACGGGATGGTAGCCGGATCCGGAGGGACGATCACCTGCCCGCAGAAGCCGGACATGCCGCCCGTCACGCTCCGCGGCCGCGGGTTCCGGTTCGATCCGGCGGTGCCCGGCAGCTTCGAGCCGACCAGCGGCGGCGGGCAGTACGGCCTCTGCTTCGACGCCTTCGGCCACGCCTTCACCGCCACCAACAGCCAGCACCTGCGGCAGATCGTCCTGCGGGACGAAGACCTGCGGCGGAACCCAGACCTACCGCCGGGGCCGGTGACGGCCGACATCCCGGACGACGGCCCGGCGACCAAGGTGTTCCGGTCGTCCCCGTTCGAGGCGTGGCGGGTGGAGCGGACGACCCGGCGGGCCAAGGGCGAGGACAGCCGCAAGTTCCCGGCGACGGAGCTGGTGCCCGGCGGGTTCACCAGCTCGTCGTGCGGGCCGATCATCTACGAAGCCGACTTGCTCCCGCCCGAGTATCGCGGCAACTACCTCGTCTGCGAACCGGGCAACAACCTGATCCACCGGAAACGGCTGGAGCCGAACGGCCCGCTGTTCGTCGGCAAGCGGGCAGACAAGGACCGCGAGTTCCTGGCGGCGAACGACAACTGGTTCCGGCCGGTGTGGCTGACCCTCGGCCCGGACGGGGCGGTGTACGTGTGCGACTTCTACCGCGAGGTGATCGAGACGCCGCTGTCCCTGCCGGACGACATCAAGGCCCGGCTGAACCTAGAGACGCGGGGCCGCGGCCGCATCTGGCGGATCGCCCCGGCCGGGTTCAAGCCGGGCAAGCTGCCGGACTTCACGGCGATGACCGACGCCGAACTGGCGGCGAAGCTGGCGTCCTCGAACCTGGCTGTGCGGACGACCGCCCGCCGGCTGCTGATCGAGCGGAACGCGGTCGGCGCGGCGGACGCGGTGGCCGGCCTGCTCCCGGCGGCGAAGGGGCAACGGCACCTGCCGGACCTGCTGCGGACGCTCGCCGGGCTGGGCCGGCTGACGCCGCAAGCGGTCGATGCGGCCCTCACCGACCCACTCCCCGGCAACCGCGAGGTGGGGCTGCAGCACGTCGGGGCGGTGCTGAAGGCCGATGCCCGGCTCGGCAAGTTCCTGCCGACGCTGGCGGCCGACAAGTCGCCGATGGTGCGGCGGGAGCTGGCGTTCGCCGCAGCGACCCTGCCGGCGGCCGTTCGCGGCGACCTGCTCGCCAAGCTTGTGGCGGGCGCCGACCCGTGGCTGCAAACCGCCGTGTTCGCATCGGCTCAGGGACTCGAAGCGGACCTCATCGACCGGTTGACCGCGACCTCCGGCGGGAACAACCCGGTGCTGGGGCGGGCAGCGGTGATCGTCGGGGCAAGGGGCGATGACGCCGAGATCGCCCGGGTGCTGGCCCGGGCCGCCGATCACCCGGCCTTACTCACCGGGCTGGGTCAGGGGATGCGGACCCGGTCGAAGACGCTGGCCGATGTGCTGTCTAACCCGCCGGCCGAACTCGCGTCGGCGGTCGCCAAGCTGACCGGCCGGTTCCAATCCGCAGCCGCGACCCTCACCCATGACGATGCCAAACCGGCCGCACGACTCGCCGCCGCCCGGCTGCTCGGGTTCGCTCCGTTCACGGTCGCCGAGAAGGCGCTCCTCGCCGGGTTGTCCACACAGGCGAGCGGTGACTTGCAGCGGGAAGCGGTCCTCAGCCTGGCCGCCCACTCCAACCCGCAGGTGGCCGACCTGCTGCTCGACAAGTGGGATGGCCTCACCCCGAATGTTCGACGGGAGGTGCAAGAGGTGTTGCTCGCCCGGCCGGACCGGACGGCCGCCCTGCTCGCCGCGGTTGAGGCTGGGAAGGTGAAGCCGGCCGAACTCGACCCGGCCCGCGTCGCCCAGTTGAAGCAGCACCCGCGAGCCGACCTGCGGGCGAAGGCGAACAGGGTACTCGCGGCGGTCGGGTCGGCGGACCGCAAGGCGGTGATCGCCGACTACCAATCGGCCCTCACCCTGTCCGGCGACGCGGCCAAGGGCAAAGTGGTGTTCAAGGCCCAGTGCGCGAGCTGCCACAAGCTCGGCGGGGAGGGGCACGAGGTCGGCCCGAACCTGCTGGCCGTCGTCCCCGGGAAGTCCGGGGCAGACCTGCTCACGAACGTCCTCGACCCGAACCGGGAGGTCGATTCCCGCTACCTCAACTTCCAGGCGGTGACGCTCGACGGCCGGACCGTGACCGGGGTGGTGGTCGCCGAGTCGGCCGGCGGCATCACCCTGAGGCGGGCCGATGGGGCCGAGGACACCGTCCGCCGGGCCGACCTGGAGTCGCTCAAATCGACCGGCCAGTCGCTCATGCCGGAGGGGCTGGAAAAACAGGTCGACAAGCAACAGATGGCCGATCTGTTCGCGTACCTGCGGTCGGCCGTGAAGTGAGTCTCGTAGGGTGCGTGGAGGCTTTGCGGAACGCACCGCCGGGACTCCAGCCCTGGGTGAAAACCTTGCGGGGCCGGTGCGTTGCGGTCGCAAAGCCTCCCTCCACGCACCCTACAGGTTTGTTTGGAGTGCGAATGGCAGAACGTGTCATCCGCGTCGGGATGGTCGGCCTCGGCATGATCGTCGACGAGACGTACCTGCCGGCGTTCCGCCAACGGTGCGGGCCAGTGACGTTCGCCGCCGCCGCCAGCCGGACCGGCCGCCGCGGCGAGAAGCTGCTCGGGGAGTGGCCGACGCTCGCCAACTTCGCCGGGGCGGATTCCGTCCCGCAGATGCTCCGGGCCGGGGTCGACGCGGTGTGCGTCGCCACCCCGGACGACCGGCACTTTGAACCCGCCAGGCTCGCCCTCGAAGCCGGCAAGCACGTCCTGATCGAGAAGCCGTCGGTGCTGTCGCTGGCCGAGTTGGACGAGCTTACCGCGTTGGCCGAACGCAACGGCGTCTTGGCGAAGGTCGTTTACCACAAGCTGCTCGACCCGGACCACAAGAAGCTCCGCACCCACGTCGCCGACGGGGTGCTGCGGCACGTCAACAACGGGTACTGCTCGCTGCTGGAACCGAAGTCGATCAGCGGCGGCCAGTTCGCCGAGTGGATCACCGGCCGCAACCCGGCGACGTATGTGGCCGTCCACTACCTCAAGCTCATCGACTTCACCTTCGGCCCGGACTGGACGCTGTCCCGGGTGACGGCGACCGGCCAGCGGGGGTTGGTTGGTCCGGCCGACGGCCCGACCTGGGACTCGGTGCAATCGCAGGTGGTCTACACCCACCCGGACGGCCGGGAGGCGGCGTTCGACGTCCACACCAGTTGGGTGACGCCGGACGACTTCCCCGGTACGTCGAGCAGAGTGCCCGGTTCGAATTCGACAACCAGGGTGTGGAACGCCCACCAGCGGAAGCGGGGCGTCGAGGTGTGCGTCGAGGGGAAGACCCCGCACGCGATGAAGAACACGCCGAACCACCACTACAACGGCACGTTCCTGGAGCCGTGGGGCGAGCGGTCACAGCGGGGCTACGGGATCGAAGCTGTGAGCCGGTTCTTCGACGAAGTGGCCCACGTCGAGCACAGCGGGCCGGCCGGCGAACGGGAGCAGCGGTTGCGGGCGGTGCGGGGGCTGGCGTACAACGACCTGACCGCCGACCGGAACGTGGTGGCGACGGTGCAGGCGATCGAAGCGATCCTGGCCGCCCACGCCAGTGGCAGGCCGGGGAGCGTGGTCCGGGCGAACGGCTCCGGTGGCGGGCTGGTGCAGTGGTTCCCCGGCGAGCGCGAACCCGCGGTGCTGTACGCCGGTCGGGTGTGACATGAGCAAACGACTCGTCACTGTCAGTAAGTACCTGAGCAAGTACCTCCGGCACGACCCGGCCGGGCTGGGGCTGACCCTCCGGCCTGGTGGCTGGGTGCCGATCGCCGACCTGTTGGCGGCGGCCGAAGCGAACGGGTTCCGCATCTCTGCGGACGAACTCCGGGAAGTCGTCCATACCAGCGACAAGCAGCGGTTCGCGATGGACGACACCGGCACCCTGATCCGGGCCAACCAGGGGCACTCGGTCGAGGTCGATCTGCACCTGGAGCCGGCCACGCCGCCGGCGGTGCTGTACCACGGCACGGGTCGGCAGAACCGGGACGCCATCCTCGCCGGCGGCCTGCTCAAGATGCGCCGCCACCATGTCCACCTGTCGGCGGATGTCGCAACGGCAGTCCGGGTCGGCCAGCGGCACGGCGTCCCGCTCGTGTTCGTCGTGGCGGCCGGCCGGATGGCCGCGGACGGGGTCGCCTTCTACGTCTCGCAGAACGGGGTGTGGTTGACCGACCACGTTGCCCCGGCCTACCTATCGGAGTCCGAAGCCCCATGACCCCGGCTGTCCAGCACCCCGGCGAGCCGGCCGGGAACGACGCCCGCTCCGGCATCACCGCAACGGAACCGCAGGCGCTTCGCACCTTCACCCCGACCCAGGCGGTCATCGCCAAGAGCGCCGGCGTCTTCCACTGGACGGCCGACGGCCGGCGGCTGTTCGACTACACGTCCGGGGTGCTGGTCGCCAATCTCGGCCACAACCCGGCCGGCTGGTTCAAGCGATTTTCGGGTTATATGGGGTGGGACGCTGCCGCTGCTCCGCTCGTGGAGCGAGCGGACTACACGCCCGCCGTGCCGCTGACCGCGTACAACGCCGTCACGCCGATCGAGGCCGAGGCGTCCCGCCGGCTGGTGCGGTTCTGCCAGGGGCGGCCCGGCGGCAAGCGGCTGGAGCAAGTCCTGTGGGCGGCGTCCGGGGCGGAGGCGATCCAGAAGGCGCTTTGGGCGGCGATGGCCCGGGACCGCACCCGGCCGATGATCCTCGCCACCCGGTTCGGGTTCCACGGTAAGAAAGGGCTGGCCGGGGCCGTCACCGGCAGCGAGACGGACGCCGAGCGCGACCCGCGGGTGCGGTTCGTCTCGTTCCCGATGGCCGAGTGCCGGGATGTGTCGATGCGGACCGCCGCATTCGACCCGGCCCCGTACCGGGCGGAACTGGACGCCCTGTGGCACCAGTTCGGGGCGAAGGTCGGCACGCTCATCACCGAGCCGTACCTCGGCGGCGGCGGCTCGTACCACCCGCCGGCCGCCTACTTGCAACTGCTCGACCGGTTCTGCAAGGACCGGGACATCGTGTTCATTCTGGACGAGGTCCAGGCCAACTTCGGCCGCACCGGCAAGATGTTCGCCTACGAGACCTACGGGGTCGAGCCGGACATCGTGGTGCTGGGCAAGGGTCTGGGCAACGGCATCCCCGTCGCCGCGGCGGTCGGCCGGGGCGACCTGTTCGCCAGCCTCGGGTACGGGGAGGCGTCCGACACCTGGAGCGCCAACCCTCTCAGCTGTGCCGCCGTCGCCGCCACCCTGGACGAATTCGAGGGGCGGGACGTGCTCGGCCCGATGCGGGAGGCGTCGGCCGTCATCGAGGAAGGGCTGATCGGGCTGAAGCGGTTCCCGTTCGTCGCCCACGTCCGCGGGGAGAAGGGGGGCATGGTCTGGGGGATCGAGACGGCCGACCACGCCGGCAAGTCCGCCGCCGACTGGGCGAACGCGCTGGTGCTGGAGGCGTACCGCGGGGATGCTGACGGGGACGGGGTCCACCTGCTCGGGCCGCTGGCGAAGAAGGTGGTGCGGGTGTCGCCGCCACTGGTCATCACCCCGGCCGAGGCGACGACCGCGGCTGGTATCCTGCACCGAGCTTGTGAGAGGCTGGCCGGGTAGTGCCGAACCTCGTTCCCACGCTCTGCGTGGGAACGCACGGGGGCGACGCTCCGCGTCGCGGACGGCCCGCCCGGGGAGGCTCCACCCGATTCTCCAAGACACCACGCAGAGCGTGGCCCCAGTGCGTTCCCACGCAGAGCGTGGGCACGAGGATTGGGAGCCGATCCCGGAGGCCGTACTATGCTCACCCGCCGCGAATTCGCCGGTTCGCTGACCGCCGGGTTGCTGCCGGCCCCCGACTCGGGGTTCCGCCTCGCCACCTTCCGGGCGGACGTGACCCCGCCGGCCGGCACCCCGCTGTGCATCGGGCTGGTGAAGCCGGTAGCTTCGGTCAGCGAGTCGCTGGCCGCCACCGGGTTCGTGCTGCTCGGGCCGGGCAAGCCGTTCATCCTGTGTGGGATCGACTGGTGCGAGATCGGCAACGCCGACCACCTCCTCTGGCGGACCAAACTCGCCGACGCCGCCGGCACGACCGCCGACCACGTCGCGGTTCACTGCGTCCACCAGCACGACGCCCCGTGGGCCGACACCACCGCCACGAAGCTGCTCGAAGAGACGATGAAGCCGGTGAAGGCGCACGACCCGAAGTGGGCCGGGGAGGCGCTCGACCGGGTGGCGGCGGCGGTGCGGGGGTCGCTCGCCGACGCCCGACCGGTGACACACGTCGGCACCGCGGCGGCCGTGGTGTCAGAGGTGGCGTCCAACCGCCGCATCCTCGGGCCGGACGGCAAGGCGAAGGCGTCCCGGACCAGCGCCACCCGCGACCCGAAGGTGCGGGCCGAGCCGGAAGGGCTGATCGACCCGAAGCTACGGGCGCTCACCTTCTTCAACGGCTCCTCGCGGCTGGCGACCGTGTACCACTACGCCACCCACCCGATGAGCCACTACGGCCAGGGGGCGGTGTCCCGGGACTTCGTCGGCATCGCCCGGCAGCAGCGGGCGGACGCCGACGGGGTGCCCCGCATCTACCTGACCGGGTGCGCCGGAAACGTGACCGCCGGCAAGTACAACGACGGCAGCCCGGCCAACCGGGCGGTGCTGGCCGAGCGGGTGCAGAAGGCGATGGCCGCCGCCGACGCCGGCTGCGAACCGGTGCCGCTGAAGACCGTTCACTGGAACCCGAAGCCGCTGGCCGTCCGCCCGGCCACCGAGATGGTCGAGGCGAGGCTGCTGGAGGCGTGCCGGGACGGGAACCTCGCGCCGGTCCCCCGCATCCGGGCGGCGATCAAGCTGTCGTTCTTGCGGCAATCCGCGACGCATCCGGTGCCGCTCGGCTGCCTGACGCTCAACGACCGCATCAGGCTGGTGTCGCTCCCCGGCGAGCCGTTCGTCGAGTACCAGCTTTTCGCCCAACAAACGGTCGGCGACGGGTTCGTGATGGCGACCGGGTACGGGGACGGCGGCCCCGGCTACCTGCCGCTGACCGCGTCCTACGCCGAGGGCGGGTACGAGCCGACGATGGCGTTCGGCGACCCGAACACCGAACGGCCGCTCAAGGACGCCATCAAATCCCTTCTGACCGGCTGAACCGCCCAGCCCGGCGTAGCCGATAACCGTCGGGTGGGGTCGCGCGCCGGCCCCGTCCGGTGCGGGGTGTCGATGTCCGGTCGCCGACGGTGCCTGGCCGTTCCCCTCCTCCTCATTGCCGGCAGTTTCGCGGCGGCGGACGACCTGGCGTTCGACGCCGGGGCCGAGCCGATCGACCTGCCGACCGCCCTGCGGCTGGTGAACCAGTCCAGCCCGGCGGTGGCCGTCGCCCGGGCGCGGCTGGCCGAGGCGGTCGCCCGGGAGGACCGCGCCCGCCTCCAGTGGCTGCCGTCGCTCACCGCCGGCATCACGTACAACCGGTTCGACGGGCTGACCCAGAACCAGCGGGGGGACGTGTTCAGCGTCTCCCGGGCGAACATCTTCTTCTCCGGCGGCCCCGGGCTGCGGCTGGACACGGCCGACGCGGTGTTCGACCGGCTGATCGCCCGCCGGCTGACCGCCGCCGAACGGGCCGGGTCGCAGCAGACCGCCCTCGACGCCCAACTGGACGCCGCCCTGGCGTTCGTCGAGCTGACCCAGGCATACGCCCTGCTGGCCGAGAACGCGGTCACGCTGGCCGAGGCGGAGAAGCTGCTGGCCCGGGCGCTACGGGCACGGGCGGCCGACCTGACCCGCCCGCCGGGGACGGCCGTCCGGGCGGAGGCGGAGGTGTCCGCCCGCCGGCAGGAGCGGTTCGAGCTGGAAGGCCGGGCCGGGGTGGCGATGGCCCAACTCGCCCGGGCGTGCATGCTGCCGCCGGCCACCCCGTTGCGGCCGGCGAACCCGGCGCCGGTCCCGTTGCCGCTGGTCGATCTGACCGCCCCGGCGGACGAGCTGGTAGCGGTCGCCATCGCCAACCGGCCGGACCTGGCGGCCAACCGGTCGCTGGTCGCCGCCGCCTGGGAGCGGGTGCGGAAGGCGAAGGCCGCCCCGCTCCTGCCGCGGGCCGTCGTCGAGCAGCAGACCGGCGGGTACGGGGCCGGGAAGAACGACATCCTCGGCCCGTTCGCCGGCCGCAGCGCCCTGACCGCCGGGTTCGTGTGGGAGCTGCGGAACCTCGGGTTCGGCACCGCCGCGTTCACCCGGGAGGAGCGGGCCAGGTGGGAGCAGACGGTCCACCGGCTGGCCGACGCGCAGCAGCGGGCGGCGGCCGAGGTGGTGTCCGCCGCCCGGTCGGCCACGGCCCGGGGCAAGAGCCTGACCGTCGCCCGGCAGACGGTGGACGACGCGGCCGAGTGGTACCGACGGACGGTCGTCGCCGGGACCAAGGCGCTGGACGCCGGCCAGACGTATGACGCCCAGGAGGAGCTGCGGGCGCTGCAAGCCTGGCACCAGGCCCGCGGGCTGGCGGTGGCGGCGGTCAGCGAGTTCAACCGCGCCGAGTTCCGGCTGTACACCGCCCTCGGCAGCCCGCCGGACGCGGCCGTCGCCCCGCCGCCGTGATTCGGGTTGTGCCGGGCCGGCGTCCGACGGTCTAATCGTCGCACCGGACGCCCGCAGGAACCCGTCATGGCCGACCCCGCCCTCCCCGCCCGCCCCCGCCGCCTCCGCCGGCTGCTGACCGCCGGCGTGGCGTTCCTCCTCGTGTCGGCGGCCGTCGTCTGGCTCGCCCCGGCGGTCGTCGCCCGGACCTCCCTGCGGAACGCGGTCGTCGCCAAGGTCTTCGCCGACCTGAACGGCACCCCGACCGCCGGCGGGGCGTCGCTCGGCTGGTTCGCCCCGGTCGTGCTGACCGACGTGACCGTCACCGACCCGGACGGCAAGCCGGCACTGACCGCCGCCACCGTCACCTCGTCCAAGACGCTGTTCGCCCTGCTCGGCGACCTCCGCGATCTGGGCACGTTCACCATCGACCAGCCGGTGCTGACGGTGGCGTGTAAGCCGGGCGAAACGAACATCGAGCGGGCGATCGAGAAGTACCTGACCAGCGACAACGCCCCGCCGAAAGCGGACCGCCTCGCCATCACGGTGGTCGTCACCAACGGGCGGATGGTGCTGACCGAGCCGGACGGCCCCGAGCGGCTGTTGAGCGAGGTCGGGGTGACGGTCACGGTGCCGAAACCGCGGACGGAGCCGGTGACGCTATCGGTCGCGACGACCGCCGGCGGCAAGCTGGACACCACCTGGGCGTTCGGCGACGGGACGAGCGGGGCCGTGAAGGCGGACCGGTTCACCGTGGATTCGGTCGGCCCGCTGGTGCGGCGGTTCGCCCCGGGGACGGTGATCGGCGGCCAGTTGTCGGCGGACCTGTCGGGGAAGATCGGCACGGAACACACCCGCACCGCGGCGTCCCTCGACGGGCGGGCGTCGGTCGCCGGGCTGGAGCTGGCCGGGCCGTGGCTCGGGGCGGACCGGCTGAAGCTGGCGTCCGCCGAGCTGCCGGTCAAGCTGGCCGTGGCCCACGGGGAACTGCAGGTCGGGTCGGCCAAGCTGACGTGCGATATCGGCACCGCCGCGTTCGCCGGGGCGCTGCCGCTCGACGGGGCGATGGACATCGACCGGCCTGGGTTGACGGCGAACGCCGACATCGACCTGGCAAAACTCGCCGCCGTGCTGCCGAAGCTGCTCCGGCTCAAAGAGGGGACTGAGATTCGCACCGGCCGGGTGACGCTCGACCTGACCAGCAGGCCGGGGCCGGACGGGGTGGTGTGGGCCGGGAAGGTGGCGACCACCGACCTGACCGGCGTGCGGGACGGCAAGCCGCTCGCGTGGCAGCAGCCGCTGACGGTCGAGTTCGCCGGCCGGCGGCGGGCGGACGGGCTGCCGGTGTTCGACAAGCTCCAGGGGCAGACCGAGTTCATCGGGTTCGCCGCCCGCGGCACCCCGGAGGCGTTCGACGCGGCCGCCAACCTGGACCTGAACCGGCTGTCCGCCCGGCTGTCCGAGTTCGTGGATTTGAGCGGGCTGCGGCTAGAGGGCGTGGGCCGGCTCGACTTGCGGAGCCGTGAACAGAACGGCCGGTACACGCTGAGCGCGTCCGCCGACCTGCAGCAGTTCGCCCTGGGGGACGGGGCGCGGTCCTGGCACGAACCCCAGTTGAAGCTGACGGCCGAGGCGGTCGCGGTGCGGGAGGCGAACGGGGCGGTCCGGCTGGACGCCGGGACGGTCGGGCTGACCGCTGGCTCGGACGCCGCCCGGGTCGCCCTGCTCGAACCGGTCGCCGACCTGCGGGCGGCCCGGACCGGCAAGCTCACAGCGTCGGCGAACGGCGACCTCGGCCGGTGGCAGAGCCGGCTCGCCGGACTGGTCGCGCTGCCGACCGGCTGGACCGCCGGCGGCGAAGGGAGTGTGACCGCGGGCGTGGCTCTGACCGACGCCGGTCTGACCGCCCAGCCGGTGCGGGCCGAACTCCGGACCGTCCGCCTCCGGGGGGCCGAACTCGACCTGCCGCTGCAGTTGCTGCGGGGCGAAACGGCCCTCGACTGGGACCGAAAGACGGGCGGCCTCACCCTCCGGAACGCCCTGGTGACGAGCGACGCGTTCGGGCTGTCCGCCGACCGGTTCGAGATCAAGCCGACGCCTGCCGGGGTCGGGGCGGCCGGCGCCGCGAGGGTCAACCTGGACCTGGGCCGGCTGCACCAGGCGCTGAAGCTGTCCACGGACCCGAGCGGGGCGGACGCCCTCGCGGGGGTGGCGAACGGGATCGTGGCCCTGGACTCCGGCAAAGGGCCGGTGGCGTTCGACGTGAAGCTGACCGGCGAGAACCTGCGGTACGGCCTCTCGGCCAAGCCCACCTGGGTCGAGCGGTCGGTGAGGCTGACGGCGATCGGCAAGTACGCGGTCGCGGACGACACCCTCCGCTTCACGACCTTAAAGCTGGAACGAGACGGCCTGACGGCCGAGGCCGGCGGCAGCGTGTCGAAGCTCGGCACCAGCCGGGACATCGACCTGTCCGGGATTCTCGACTATGACCTGGCGAAGCTGGAGCCGGCGGTCCGCGACTTCCTCGGCCGCGGCGGCCAACTGGTCGGCACCGGCCGCAAGCCGTTCCAGGTGGCCGGCGGCCTGACCGCCCGGGCGACCGGCATCGGCGGCAAGCCGAGTACCAGCCTGGCCGGGCTGCACGGCACAGCGACGATCGGCTGGCAGGCAGTCCGTGCCCACGGGTTCGAGGTCGGGCCGGGCGAGCTGACGGCCAAAGCGGACGGCGGGCGGGTGACGGCCAGCCCGGTCGAGGCGACGTTCGGTGGGGGCAAGGTGCGGCTCGAACCGACGGTTTCGCTCACCTCCCGGGACTACGACCTGTCGTTCGCCCGGGGGCGGGTGGTGGAGCGGGCCAGGCTGACCCCGGCGGCGACGGCCGGCGCCCTCGGGTACGCCCTGCCGGCCATCGCTAACGCCGCCCAGGCGGACGGGCTGGTGTCGTTCGACCTGGAGGACAACCGCATCCCGCTGGTCGACCCGGACCTGGCGGCCGTCCGCGGCAAGCTGACCCTGCACACCGCCACCGTCTCCCCCGGCCCGCTGGTCACGGAGATCGCCACCCTGCTCGGGGCGAACTCGCTCACGCACACACTGGCCAAGGAGCAGGTGGTGCCGGTCCGGCTGGAGGGCGGGCGGGTGTTCCACGACAACTTCGCCCTGACCGTCGGCCAGTCCACGGTTCGCTCGACCGGGTCGGTCGGGCTGGACGGCAAGCTGGCGCTGGTGCTGGACGTGCCGGTCCCGCCGAAGCTGCTCGACGGGCTGAAGAACAACCCCCGCATCCGGGACGCCCTGGCCAAGCAGACGCTCAAGGTGCCGGTCGGCGGGACGCTGGCCCGGCCGGCCCTCGACCCGCGGGCGTTCAACACCCAGGCGGACGCGCTGGTGAAGGCCGCTGCTCGGGAGGCCGGCCGCGCGGGTTCGCCGACGACCTGCTCAAGAAGGGCGAGGACAAGCTCCTGCAGGAGCTGCAGAAGAAACGGCGCCCGAAAAGTAGAGGCAGGTCGAAGCCGGCCTTGCGGCGGCCGACCCGCCACAAACGGCAGCCGCTCCCCTGGGGTCAGAGGTCGGGCTGGGGGAGGGCGAGGCTCCTGCCGAGCCGCGGGACTCACCGGACGAGCCACCTCCCCCTTTGGCTGGGGTGTCACCTGGGAAGCAGCGCGGCTCGGCGGGAGCCTCGCCCTCCCTGTGGAACCCGTCGCGAACGGCAGCTGGTCTCCGCTCGGCCCGGCGGGTCGGGCGCGTCCAAAGCTACGCTTGACCCGCCCTACGGCAGACCAGACCCGCCTTTACACCCGCCCGCGCGCTTCCCGCTACACTTCCGCCCACAGCCCACGGAGGACAGCGTGTCGCGGCTCAGTTTGGTGACCGGCGGGGCGGGGTTCATCGGGTCGCACCTGGTCGACGAGCTGGTCCGGCTCGGCCGGCGGGTGCGGGTGCTGGACGACTTCAGCACCGGCCTGCGGGAGAACCTGGCCCACCACGGGGACCGCATCGAGGTGGTGGCCGGCAGCCTGACCGACCCGGCGGCGGTCGCTGCGGCGGCCCGCGGCGTGGACACGGTGTACCACCTCGGGGCGCTGGCGTCGGTCGCCCGCAGTGTCGAGACGCCGCTCGTCACCCACGCCGCCTGTGCCACCGGAACCTTGAACCTGCTCGACGCCGCCCGGAAGGCCGGGGCACGCCGGGTGGTGTACGCGGCCAGCTCCAGCGCCTACGGCGGCGAGGCCAAGGTCGGCGGGCAGACGGAGGACCAGTTGCCGGCCGCCCGGTCGCCGTATGCCGCCGCCAAGCTGGCCGGCGAGCTGTACCTTCAGGCGTTCGCGGCGACCTACGGGCTGGAGACGGTGCGGCTGCGATTCTTCAACATCTTCGGCCCGCGTCAACGGAGTGACAGTCCGTACAGCGGGGTCATCGCCCTGTTCGCCGCCGCGATGGCCGAGGGCCGCCGGCCGCGGGTCCACGGCGACGGCCAACAGGGGCGTGACTTCACCTACGTGGCCAACGCGGTGCAGGCACTGGTGAAGGCGGCCGACGCCCCGGCGACGGTGTCCGGCAACGTGTACAACGTCGGCACCGGGCGAAGCGTCACCGTCCTGCAACTGGTAGAGGCGCTGAACGACATCCTGGGCACCGACCTGGCCCCCGAGTTCATGCCGGCCCGGGCCGGGGACGTGCGGTTCTCCCGGGCGGACATCCGCCGCGGCCGGCAGGATCTGGGCTACGACCCGCGGGTCAGCTTCGAGGACGGGCTGCGGAAGACGGTCGAAGCCTACCTGGCGACGACCCGGACGGCGGAGCTTGCGGTCGTGTGATTCCCGTAGGGCGGGTCGAGCCGGCTCTGCGGCGCCCACCCGCCGGAGTCGCAACCGCCTCGCCCCCCAGACGGCGGGCCTCCCAGAGCGTCGGCACCGCCCTACAAGATTCGGCCCGGCGTAGGGCGGTGCCGAGTCTTCGAGGCCGCCGGAGTGGCAACCGCTACCCGCCCGGGCCGGCGGGTCGGCGCGCAAAGCCGGCTTGACCCGCCCTACTTCCGGACCTTCTTGTCATACGCCTCGGCTTCGGCCAGCGAGATGAGACCGTCGCCGTCGGTGTCGATGGCGGCGAACGTCGCGGCCGGGCCGAGGAACTCCCGCCGGCTCACGTCCCCGTCCCCGTTGCGGTCCATCTTGCGGAACCAGACCGGGCCGGCCGTCGGGGTCGGGATCGGCTCGGCCGCCGGCCCGCCGGCCACCACCGCCCGGCCGAGCCGCACCGACACCGAGGGCCGCAGCACCTCCCGCGTCACCCAGGCGGCCGGCGGCATCAGCACGCTCAGCCGCTCCCAGGCGGTCCGCAGCTCCCGCGGGCCGAGCTTCAGGTCGGCGTTCTCGTCGAGCAGTTGGAACAGGTTCGGGGTTCGGACCGAGTGCCGCGGGGTCGGCCCGAGTTCGCCGGTCGCCGCTGGAGGGCGAAGTACCGGTCGAACTCGGCCCGGGTGAGCGTCCCGTTCCCGTCCCGGTCGGCGGCGTCGAAGACGACCCGCAGGAACTGGTTCTCCGGCCCGACCAACTCGCTGTCCGAGACCGCCTTCTTGTCCCCCGGGAAGGTGTCCTTGAGGAACGTTTTGAAGTGCTGGTCCCGGACGGCCGTGGGGGTCGGGTCGGTGCTGAACTCGACCGACTGGGTGCCGACCCGAAGCACGAGCAGCCCCGGCTGGGCCTGCCGGACGATCAGCCCGGCCGGAGGGTTACTGCCGGTGGCCCGGTTGTGGGCCGGGTCGTCGCCGAGGGTGAGGGTGACGACCGCGTCCGGTGGGCCGGTCCGCCACGCTTCCAGTTCGGCCAAGGAAAGGAACCCATCGTGGTTGGCGTCGAGCCGGTCGAACGCCGCCGCGTCGAACCCGACCTCGGCCCGCGTGAGTTTGCTGTCCTTGTTCTTGTCGTAAACCTCGACCACCTGCTCCGCCGCCCACTTCGGCAGCCCGTCGTCGAACACCCGGACGGCCCGGTCGGCGATGGCCGCGCGGGCGACGGCCCGCGGCGGCTCGGTCGGCCGGGTGGCCGGGGTGCCCAACAACTCGAACAGCGAGACGCACTCGTCGTCGTTGACGTCCAGTGATGCGAGCACGGCCGGGGCGGCCCGCAGTTCGGCCTCCGACAACGCCCCGTCGCCATCCTTGTCGAGTTGGCGGATCAGCGCCGCGGTCGGGGCATCATCGGCCGGCGGCGTGACCACCGGCCGGGCCTGGACCAGCTCCGCGAGGACCGGCCGGTAGTACGCCTCGAACTCGGCGAACGACAGCTTGCCGTCCTTGTCCGTGTCAATTGTTCTCATCTCCGGCGGGCCGTCGGTGCCGCGGTGGTACGGCTCGCCGCGGAACAGTTGCCGCACCCCCTCGACCGGGATGATGTGCTCCAACTCGGCGGCGCTCAGGGAACTGTCGTCGTTGCGGTCGAAGTAGGTGAACAGGGCTTTCAGGTGGGCGTGCCAGCGGTCGGCGAGCGGCATCCCGTCCGCCCCACACTCGACCCGCACCCGCACCGGCCGGGCCTCGGCGTAGAAGACGATCTCGATGCCGGGTGAGCGGCCGGGCTTCTCCCCACCGTCCGGGCCGCCGCCTACCGCCACGACCAGCAGCAAGAGGTTCACGCCAGCACCTCGGTCAGCGGCTTGGCCGTCTTGTCCACGATGCGGATCGGCCGGCCGACGTTCGACAGGTTCTGCGTGTCGGGATCGACCCCGAGCGCCTTGCACAGTGTTGCCAGCAGATCGATGGTGCTGGTCGGCCGGCTCTCGACGGTGGTGCCGTCCTTGCTCGTCCGGCCGACCGCCTGGCCGCCCTTGATGCCGCCGCCGGCCAGCACCGCGCTCCACGCCGCTGGGTAGTGGTCGCGGCCCTTCTGGTTGTTGATCCGCGGCGTCCGGCCGAACTCCCCCATCCAGACGACGGTGGTGGTGTCGAGCAGCCCGCGCTCTTTCAAATCGCCCATGAGGGCGGCCCAGCCGGCGTCGAGCTGTTCGCACAGCCGCTTCACCGCGTCGAAGTTGTTCTGGTGCGTGTCCCAGTTGCCGAGGGTGACTTCGACGAACGGCACCCCCCGCGCGACTAGCCGGCGGGCGAGCAGGCATCCCTGACCGAACAGCGTCCGCCCGTAGGTGTCTCGAACCTTGGCCGCCTCTGTGGTCAGGTCGAACGCCTTGGCCGCGTCCGACCGCATGAGCCGGGCGGCCCGGTCGTAGGCTGAGGCGTGGCCGGCGGCGACCGGGCCGGGGCGGTCGGCCGAGAACCGGTCGTGGGACAGCCGCAGCAGGTCGAGCCGGGCGTCGGCGTGGGCAGCGGTCACGTCGGCCGGGCGGTTCAGGTTCTTCACCCGCAGCCGTTGGTCCAGGTCGTCGGCCGGCATGTCGCCGCCGACCGCGAACCCGCCCCCCTCGCCGACCACCAGCGGGGCGTGCGGCGGCCCGAGGAACCCGGGGCCGTAGGCGTCGATGCCGAAGAACCGCTGCGGGGCGACGCTGACGAAGTTCGGCAGCTCGGCCGCCGGGTCGCCGAGTTCTTTCGACAGCAGCGACCCGAGCGTCGGATAGGCGATCGGCCCCATCGGCAACTGGCCGGTCCGCATGAGGTAGGTTGCCCGGCCGTGGTCCCCTTCCTTCGTGGACATCGACCGGACGACGGCCATGCGGTCGCCGAACTTGGAGAGTTTCGGCAGGTGTTCGCCGATCCTCAGCCCCGGGGCGTTGGTCGGAATCTCCTTGTACGGCCCGCCGTTCGGGTGGTCCGGCTTCAGGTCGAACAGGTCAATAGTGCTCGGACCGCCGTTCATCCACAGCAGGATGCAGGCCCGCTTCCGCTTCGAGGTCGGCGGCCGAGCGCGGGCAGTCGCTCCAGCCAGCCGGACACGGACACGGTGACGGACGCGGCGCCGGCCCGCAGGAAGAATCGGCGGTCGGGGTTACCGATGGTGGACATCACTGCGCTCAGGATGACTCGGTGTAGGGCGGGTCAAGCCGGCTCTGCGGCGCCGACCCGCCGGGCAGGGAGCACTTGCCACTTCGGCGGGTCGGCGCCCGCAGAGCCGGCTTGGCCGCCCTACGGAAATCAGTGGTTGACGGTAAACTCGGGGCTGTTCAGCAGCACCCAGAACACGTCGGCCAGCGCTCTTCCGCTTGTCCCCGCTCGGGCCGCCGGCGTCGACGTGGCTGGCGAACCGTTCCCGCTCGGCCGGGGTCGGCGGCCGGGTGAACGCGGCGAGGAACAGCGCCTCCAGCTTGCCGTCGGTGTCCAGGAACGGGGCGTCGGCGATGGCGGCCAGCGTCTCGCTGCGGTCGAAGCTCGTCTGGTCCGCCACCTGCCGGTCGTTCATCAGCGTCAGGGCTTGCAGAATTGACGCCTGCAGTTCGGTCGGCTTGGCCGACGCCCGGGCGAACACCGTCCGGAACACGGCCCGCCCGCCCTCAGCCCGCGGGTCGAAGAAGGAGTCCCGGCCCGGTGTCAGATCCCGTTGGCCGGTGGCCACCAGGAAGCTGTCATACACCTGGTCCGCGGTCAGCCCCTTGACGTTCATCCGGGCGAGCCGCCGGAGGTCGGCCTGGGTCGGGTCGGTCTGCCGGCTGGTGAGCTGGTACGCCCGGCTGGCGACGATGCCCCGGATCAACGTCCGCTGGTCGAACCCGGCGGCGGCGAACCCGGCGGCCAAGTCGGCGAGCAGTTCCGGGTGGCTCGGCGGGTTCTCGTCCCCGGGTTCGTCCACCGGGTCGATGAGGCCGACGCCGAACAGGTGCGCCCACACGCGGTTGGCCAGGTTGCGGGCGAAGTACGGGTTCTCGTTCGACGTCAGCCAGGCGGCCAGCTCCTGCCGCGGGGTGCGGTCGCGGGACCAGTCCGGCGACTCCCCGTTCAGGTAACGGGCGGCGACCGTCCGCTCCGTGTTCGGGATGCCGATCTGACTCAGTTCGAACTGCGGCTGGAGCGGGCCCACGAAACTCGGGCCGACCGGCGGCAGCGGGGTGAACTCGCCGAAGAAGGCGGCGAACTCCCAGAACTGGTCCCGCGTGTACGGGGCGAACGGGTGGTCGTGGCACTGGGCGCACTCCAACTTCACCCCCAGGAACACCCGGCTGACCGCGGCGGCGACGTTCTCCGGCTTCGACTCGTTGGCCGCGTAGAACCCGTTCAGCCCCTCGCCGAAGTTCTCCTCCCGCCCGCCGAACCGGAACCGCCCCCGGCCGAGGTTTACCTTGGCGGTGATGAGGTCGCGGGCGAGTTTGTCGAGCGGGACGTTCTCCCGGATCTGCTCTTGCAGCCACCGCTCGAACTGCATGCCGAAGAATTGCACCTGGATGTCACTGAGGGTGTTCGGCAGCCAGTCGGCCCGGGTGACGGCGGCGAAGTGGGCGGCGTGGACAGAGGTGTTCAGCAGCCGCTCAACTAGCTTCGCTCGCTTGGCCGGGTCGGTGTCGGCGAGGAAGTCGCGGGCCTCGGACACCCGGGGGATGCGGCCGATGAGGTCGAGGTGGACCCGCCGGAGGAACTCGGCGTCGTCCGCGGGCGGGGCCGGGGTGATCTTGCGAGCCTGCCAGTCGGCGGCCAGGTGCCGGTCGATGGCGGCGGTGATCCGGGCCGCCGGGTCCGCCCCGCTCGCCGCCCCCGTCAGGACCGCCGTCAGCATCAGCGCGGCACGCATGACCGGCCTCCCGTCGCCCCGGTGTCCGTCGAGCTTACCCGATCCACAGTGATGACGCCCGCCCTCGCATGGCGTTTCACCGGTTCCGGCGAACGGCCGGCGTCAGCCGGCTGGTCCCACACGCCCGGGTGGACTGCTAGAAAAGGGCAGAGGTTCGGCCCCTTCTCCCCCTCTCCGCTTCGGGGAGGGGGCCGGGGAAGGGTCACGCCCCCATCCCACCGCAGCGGTTCCGAAGTCCCTGTATCGGGTCGCTGTGTTAACCCCACCCCCGGCCCCCTCCCCGAAGCAGGGAGGGGGAGCAAGATGGGGACCGGTTGCGGCCCACCCCGCCGGCCGGTACGGTGAACGGGACGACCCCGCCGTTCCACCAGGGACCGCCCCCGATGCGCACCCCGGTTGCCGTTCTACTCACGCTAGCCCTGCTCACTCCGGCCCTCGCCGACCCGCCGAGGTGGTCGCCCGGTCCGACCGCCGAGGCCCGCCAGCGGCTGCTCAAGGGGAACTACGCCGAGGCCCGGGCCGCTTACGCCAAGCTCGCGGACGGCGACCCGAAGCTGAAGCCGGCGGCGGCGGTCGGAACGAGCCGGGCGTTCCGGGCCGAGGGGGAGTACGACAAGGCGCTCGCCGCCCTGGCCGAGCCGGACCACCCGGACGTGCGGGCCGAGCGGGCGGACCTGCTGTTCAGCCTCGGCAAGTGGGAGGAGGCGGCCAAGGAGGCGGACGCCGCCCTGGCCAGGAACGAGGATCATCTACTCGCGCGGTGGACCAAGGCCCGCATCCTCCGCGACACCGGCAAGGTCGCGGAGGCGGACAAGGCGGTGCGGGCGGTGGTCCGGTACTACTCCGCCCGCAGCAATGCGGACAACGATGTCGTTGACCCCGACGAGCTACTGATCGTCGCCCACTGCGGGGCGGAGAACGCCCGGTGGAACAACCTGCCCAAGCAGTTCAGCTTCATCCTGAACACGGTCATCGCCGACGCCCTGGCCGCCGACCCGAACTTCTGGCCGGCCGAGGTGCTGGCCGGTCAGATGCTCCTCGAAAAGTTCAACCGGCCGGAGGCGAACAAGGCGTTCGACAAGGCGCTGGCCATCAACCCGAAGGCGGCCGACGCCCTGGCCGGCAAGGGTAACGCCGCCCTCCTGCGGTTCGAGTTGAAGGAGGCCGAGGAGTTCGCCGACCAGGCGCTCAAGGTGAACCCCAAACACCCGGACGCCCTGCGGGTGAAGGCCGAGGTGTACTTCGTGGCCGGCGACTGGGCGACGGCCGAGAAGCAACTCGCCGCGGCCCGGGCGGTTGACCCGCGGGACGCCGTCACCCTCGGCCGACTGGCTGCGTGTTATCTGCTCCAGCGGCGGCAGGCGGACTACGAGGCGGTGGTGAAGGCGGCCGAGGGGTTCGACAGCAAGCCGGGGGTGTTCTACTACGAGCTGGCCGAGTGCCTGGACGGGCGGAAGCGGTACACCCAGGCGGAGGGGTTCTTCCAGAAGGCGATGGCCTTGCGGCCGAACCTGGCCGGCCCGCGGACCGGGTTGGGGATGCTGTACCTGCGGCTCGGCCGGGAGAAGGACGGGCGGACGCTGCTCTCCAAGGCGTTCGACGCCGACCCGTTCAACGTCCGGGTGGCCAACTCGATCAAGGTGATGAACCACCTGGACAAGTACACCACCCTGACCACCCAGCACTACGAACTCCGCTACGACCCCAATCTCGACAAGGTGCTGGCCGAGTTCCTCGCCGAGACGCTGGAGGAGACGCACGCCGAGCTGAAGCGGCAGTTCGGGTACGAGCCGCCGGGCAAGGTGCTGATCGAGGTGTTCAGCACGCACGAGATGTTCAGCGGCCGCACCGTCGGGCTGCCGGACCTGCACACCATCGGGGCGTGTACCGGCAACGTGGTGGCGATGGCCTCGCCGAAGGCCAAGGGGGTCAAGAAGCCGTTCCACTGGGGCCGGGTGATCCGCCACGAGCTGACGCACATCTTCAACCTGATCCAGACCGACTACCTCTGCCCGCACTGGCTGACCGAGGGGCTGGCCGTCCGCAACGAGCAGATGGCCCGGCCGCCGGGGTGGATCACGGTGCTGCGGGACCGGTTGGAGCTGGACGACCTGTTCACCCTGGACACGGTCATGCTCGGGTTCGTCCGCCCGAAGGGGCCGGCCGAGTGGACCCTGGCGTACTGCCAGAGCCAACTGTACGTCGAGTACCTGACCAAGACCCACGGAGAGGCGTGCATCGGCAAGCTGCTGGAGGCGTACAAGGCCGGGCTGGACACGGACGCGGCCCTGAAGGCGGCGTGCGGGGTGGACAAGGCGGCCGTCGAGAAGGGGTACAAGGAGTACGTCGCCGCGGTGGTCAAGCCGTACAAGAAGCGGACCCCGGCCGAGATGCCGCAGACGTTCGAGGACTTGCAGAAGGCGCATGAGTCCTTCCCGGACGACCCGGACGTGGCGGCGAAGTTGGCCGACCAGTTGTTCCGCCGGAACCAGCCGGCCGAGGCCCGCAAGCTGGCCGACGAGGCGCTGGCGAAGAAGCCCGGCCACCCGCTGGCCGCCGTGGTCAAGGCCCGGCTGCTGTCCGCCGGCGGCGAGACGGACGGGGCGCAGGGGGTGTTGCAGGCGGCCCTGGCCGAGAACCCGGACGACCCGCGGCTGCTGCTCGGGGCGGCCCGGCTGGCGACCGACGCCAAGGAATACAAGGCCGCGGCGAAACACCTGGAGCACGGCCGCAAGGTCGCCCCGCTGGACGGCGACTGGCTGGAGCAGTTGGCCCGGGTGTACAAGGCGACCGACGAGACGGACAAGCTGATCGGGGTGCTGAAGGAGCTGATCTCCCAGGACGCGGACGAGCTGGACGGCCGCGTCCGGCTGGCCCGGGTGAGCCTGGAGGCGAACCGGCCGGAGGAGGCGGAGAAGTTCGCCCGGGACGCGCTACACATCGACGTGGGGTCGGAGGACGCCCGCAAGGCGCTGATCGAGGCGCTCAAGGGGCAGAGCAAGACGGCCGAGGTGGAGAAGTTGCAGAAGCGGTTCGAGGGGAAGTGACCAGCAGCCGGACATGGCGGCCCGCCCGATCCGGTGACAGTCGCCGGGGGAGGGCGAGGCTCCTGCCGAGCCGCGGCTTCATCCCCGGTGACGGCTCAGCCAATGGGCGAATGCCCCCGACCAGTGCATTCTCGCGGCTCGGCAGGAGCCTCGCCCTCCCCCGGCGGGGATCGCAGGTAAGTGATCGAGGGTCCGACCGATGGCGCTCCCGAATCGCTGGCGGCAACCGGTCGGCACGCAATATCGGCTTTGGGCCGTTCTGTCCGTGGTCGCGTTCGTACTGCTCGCGGTCACGATCTGGATGCCGGCTGGCAAGGGCGAGGCATCGCTCGTGGAGATGTGGCGGGACGGCGTCGTGAGCGACCAGACGGGGTCTGTATTCCCCCAGGCCATCTTCGCGACGCTGGTGACAGCCACATTCGCTGCCGTCGTCGGCTGGGCCGGACAGGCGATCATCGGCTGTGTAGCCGCCGTCGCCAGGTGCCGGTGGCGAACATCAGCCACCCGGTCGGCGTAACATCAAGGCGTTGGCCGCACTCGGCGGGGCGTGCTACAATCCCCGGGTGCCCCGCCGACCCGGACGCCCCATGTCGATGACCCTCGGCCAGTTGCAGCAGCGGATCCGCGACCTGTACGGGGACAAGGACGCCCGCCGCGGCGTCGAGGGGACGTTCATGTGGTTCGCGGAGGAGGTCGGGGAGCTGTCCGCCGCCCTCCGCGGCGGCACCCACGACGAGCGGGTGTTAGAGTTCGCCGACGTGCTCGCCTGGCTCGTCACCCTGGCCAACTGCACCGGGGTCGACCTGGACGAGGCGATCGCCCGGAAGTACGGGACCGGGTGCCCCGGCTGCCGTCAAACCCCGTGTACCTGTGCCGCCGCGTACAAGCCGTGACGCCCGCCCTGGGGAACCCATGCCGACCCGCCTGACCGTCGCGGCCCTGCTCGGTGTCGCCCTGCTCGCCGGCCCGGCCGCCGCCCAGCGGCCGAAGGTGAAGATCGAGGACGCCCGGGTCGGCCTGCCCGGCGGCGGCATCGGCGGCGAGCGGGATGTCACCGGCAAGCCGCTCTACCTGGTCAAACGGAACACCTGGGCGCCGATCTACCTGACCCTCGAACTGCTCGGCGAGTACGACGGCGGGGTCATGCTCCAGGTCGAGGCGGCCGACGCCGACGACCTCAAGACGACCCTGGTCGTCCCGCTGCTGCCGACCCTCAAAGGCGTGCCGCCGGGGACCAAGATCGCGTCCAACGAGTTCGGCTACCTGCCGTACACCCGGATCGGCGACCGCACCGGCGACCTGACCCTGACCGTCCTGTCCGACGGGGCAGACGGCCGGGTGCGCGAGCTGTCCGAGCCGTACCGGTTCCAGAGCCGGGACCGGTACGTCCAGTTCCGGGACGTGTCCACCTACGTCGTCATGGGCCTCGGCTCCCGGCTGCCCGGGTTCGACCTGCCGCGGGACACGGCCAAGGCGGTAGCCAACCAGCCGCAGCCGTCGGGGCTGCGGAACGGCCGGGTGCAGACGGCCGCCGTCACGAACGTCCGCGACCTGCCGGACCAGTGGTTCGGGTACAACGCCGCCGATCTGGTGGTGCTGACCACCGGGTCGGCCCCGCCGGAGTTCCTGGACGAGCTGTTCGACCCGCAGAAGTCCGGCCCGCTCAAGCCCCGCCGGGACGCCCTCCTGGAGTGGGTCCGCCGCGGCGGCAAGCTGGTGGTCAGCGTCGGGTCGAACGCCAGCAAGCTGTCCCAGTTCGAGCTGTTCCGCGACCTGCTGCCGGCCACGTTGAAGGCGGACCAGCCGACGCGGGCGGTGCCGGAGTTGACCCTGGCCTGGAAGTCGGCCGACGGGTCGCCGCAGTCCGGCACCCTCCGCCCGCGGACGGACACCTTCCCGGTCGCCAACCTGTCCGTCCCGCCGGGCAAGCCGGGCCGGGTGCTGCTGCCGCAGCCCGGGGCCACCGGGTCGCTCGAACCGGGCCAGATGCCGGCCGTGGTGCAGGCGCCGTTCGGGCTGGGCCGGATCACCGTCGTCGGGTTCGATGTGGACCAGTCGCCGTTCGTGGACGCCGCCTGGAAGGACAGCTTTTGGGATTGGGTGGTCCGCGAGGCCGGCTCGGCGAAGTCGGCCCAGGCGTCCGACCAGCCGAACAACTACGTGAACTACGGCGGGATCGACACCGGGGACGAGGTGGCCGGGGCGCTCCGCACCCACGTGGACACCGTGGAAGGGGTGCCGGTCATCTCGTTCGGCTGGGTGGCCCTGTTCATCGTCCTGTACACCCTGCTCATCGGCCCTGTCGAGTACCTGTTCCTCAAGAAGGTGGTCGGCCGGCTGGAGCTGACCTGGATCACCTTCCCGCTGATCGTCCTGTCCGTGTCCGCGGCGGCGTACTTCACCGCTTACGCGATCAAGGGGAACGACCTCAAGATCAACAAGGTGGACGTGGTCGACGTGGATCTGGCCGGCGGGCGGGTGTACGGGCGGACCTGGTTCAGCCTGTTCAGCCCGCGAATCGACAGCTACACCCTGGCGGTCGAGCCGAAGCCGGGGTGGGGGGCGGCCGGGCCGGACGTGCCGCCGCTGGTCGACTGGATGAGCGGCGGCCGGCCAGGGAGCGGGGCCGGCGGGTTGGTCAGCCGTGGCTACCGGTATCACACCGGGATGTCCAACCGCGGGCTGGTGATCGCCGACGGGCTGGAGCGGGTGCCGGTCCAGGTGTGGTCAACGAAAGCGTTCGACGCCCGCTGGGCGGCCCCGGTGGATAAAGCCGCCCCGGTGGTGGCCGCCGACCTGACCCACCCGCCGGCCGACCCGAAACTGATCTCCGGGTCGCTGACCGTCAACCTGCCGGTGAAGTCGGTGGCCGATGCCACCCTGCTGTACGCCGGCAAGGCGTACAAGCTGCCGGCCCTCACCCCCGGCCAGCGGATCGACGTGCCGCCGACCGGCCCGTCGGTGGACGGGTTGCCGGCCGACGGCGACTGGTTCCGGCGGAACGGGTCGCTCGACCTGAGCTACCTGAGCCGGGTGGCCACCTACAACAACCAGCCGACCGTCAGCAGCGACCTGCCGCTGTGGGGCACCCTGTTCCACGACCGGCTGATCCAGCAGGCCGGGGTGAAGCAGCCGCAGAACGCCAGCCTCCGCGACCTGGACCAGTCCTGGCGGCTGACCGAGGAGAACCGGGACGAGGCCATCCTGGTCGCCCGGGTGGCGACGGCCAGCGGCCCCGCCGAGGCGGTGTTGGCCGACCCGGACGGCCCGTCCCCGACGCTGCTCTGGCTCCGCGGCCGACCGGGCGAGCAGGCCCGGGAGCCGGTCCCCGGGGTGCTCAAGCAGGAGACGTACCTGCGGGTGTTCATCCCGATCAAGCCGGCCGGGCGGAAGTGACGCGATCTGGTAGGGTCCGCTGTGCGGACCGTACCCGCCGAACGGCTCCGCACAGCGGACCCTACCGAGAGACCCGCACATGATCGAGTGCCGCGACCTGACCAAGAAGTACGGCGACCTGTACGCCCTCGACCGGCTGACCCTCAAGCTGGACCAGGGGGACGTGTTCGGGTTCATCGGCCCGAACGGGGCCGGCAAGACCACCACCATGCGGATCCTGGCCACCCTCCTCAACCCGTCCTGGGGCGAGGCCAGTGTGTGCGGGTACTCGATCTACACCGGGTCGAAGGAGATCCGCCGGAGCATCGGGTACATGCCCGACTTCTTCGGCGTGTACGACGACATGAAGGTGACGGAGTACCTGGAGTTCTTCGCCGCCGCCTACCGGATCAAGGGGCCGGAGCGGCGGAAGAAGGTGGACCAGGTACTCGACCTGGTGGACCTCGGGTACAAGCGGGACGCCCTGGTGACGAGCCTGTCCCGGGGGATGACCCAGCGGCTCGGGCTGGCCCGGGTGCTGCTCCACGAGCCGCAGGTGCTGCTGCTCGACGAGCCGGCGTCCGGCCTCGACCCGCGTGCCCGGATCGAGATGCGGGAGCTGATCAAGGAGCTGCGGGGGATGAACAAGACCATCATGGTCTCGTCGCACATCCTGCCGGAGCTGGCCGACATCTGCAACAAGATCGGGATCATCGAGCGGGGCAAGCTGCTGTTCAACGGGGACGTGGACACGGCCATCCGGCAGGTGCGGCAGAAGCACGTGGTCCTGGTGAGCGTTGGCAAGGACCAGAACGAGTTCGCGGCGAAGAAGCTGGAGAGCTACCCGGAGGTGGAGTCGGTCGAGCTGCTGGACCAGGGGGAGACGGTCAAGTTGGCCCTCCGGGACGGGCAGACGGACGGCAGCTTCATCCCCGAGCGGCTGATCACCGACGGGTTCAAGCTGCGGTCGTTCAAGGAGGAGGAGATCGACCTGGAAGACGTGTTCATGGGCATCACCAAGGGAATCACGAACTGACCGGATTTACGTAGGGTGTGTTGAGGGAGGCTTTGCGACCGAAACGCACCGGCCCGGCAACGACTGTAACTGACCCGCGTAGTCCCGACGGTGCGTTTCGCAGAGCCTCAACGCACCCTACTCCGAGGCGGCATGTCCAACCGGGTCAACTGCCAGAACTGCGGCGCCGGGATCGACCTGCCGGCCGGGTACTCGCGGGCCAAAATCCGCTGCCCGGGGTGCGGGTATTACGCCGAGGTGCCGGCCGACAAGCGGTCGGCCGAGGACGCGCCGGCCTCGGCCGCCGTAGGTCAGGCTGTGCCTGACGTGAGCGCTCCCACCCGTCCGGCACAGCCTGACCGACCGGACGAATCGCCCGCCCCCCGCCGAGCGGCCCAACCGGCGGCCCCGGCCGTCGCCCGGCGGGTGGTGGCCAAGCCGCAGCCGAACCCCCGCGACCGCCGGCCGTTCTTCGACCCGGACGAACCCTCCGGCCCGAACCTGCTCGACGGCACTCAGGAGGAGTCGGACGACGAGGTCAAGCCTTACGCCGTCCCCGGCACCGGGCTGAAGCCGTGCCCGCACTGCCGCGGCGAGCTGCCGTACCACGCCAACTTCTGCGTCCACTGCGGCAAGGACATCACCACCGGGGCGAAAGCGGACCGCGAGTTCCAGTCGATCAGCCGGCAGTGGGAGGAAGGCTGGTCGCTCCAGTTGCGGATGCAGGTGCTGGTGCTGGCGGTCATCCTGGACGTGATCGCCCTAGTCGTCTTGGCGATCACCGACAGCGGGGCGGCCGGGGTGATGAGCCTGTTCGTCCAGGTCGGCTTGCAGGCGTTCCTGCTCGGCAGCTACGACACGTTCGCCCTGCGGCGGAACACCAAGGGGCAGACGAGCATGACCCGCACCCGCCGGGTGTGCTTCTTCGCTCTGCCGCCGACCAAGCTGAAGTGGAAGCAGAGCCAGGGGGTCGGGCTGATCGCCACCCACGCCCCCGGGGTGGCGGCATGGATGACCCTGCTGTACCTGGTCATCAACGCCGGCACGTTCGCCGTCGGGGCAATCGCCACCTCGCTGTTCTGGCTCGGGCTGGCCGCCCTGTACCTGGCCACCGCCGCCGCCTTCTACTGGTTCGTCATCCGGCCGGAACGGCACGAGGTCGCCCTGTGCGACGTGTACGGGGTGACGGACGAAATCGTCTACCGGACCACCCACCGGGAGCAGGCGGAGGAGGTCGGCAAGCTGATCGCCGAGGCGACCGGTCTGCTGTACAAGCCGACCCTGTGACACCTGGTTCGCTAGCCCCGAAGGGGCGGCAGTCAATAGCCCAGGGTGTGAACCTTGGGCGTGGCGACATCGAGCGCCCAGGGTTCACACCCTGGGCTATTGACTGCCGCCCCTTCGGGGCTGCACCTCGGGCGATGGGTGCCTATTCTGTCTGTATTCCCTGACCTCTGACCCCTGTTCCCTGACTCCTCATGCGCATTCTCGTCACCGGCGGGGCCGGGTACATCGGCAGCCACACCGTCAAGCGGCTCCTCGCCCGCGGCCACACGGTCACGGTGTTCGACAACCTGTCGATGGGCCACAAGCCGGCCGTCCCGGCCGAGCTGCTGACCGTCGCCGACCTGGCCGACGTGGACCACCTGGACCACACCTTAGTCGTCAACCGGGTGGAGGCGGTGATCCACTTCGCCGCCAGTGCCTACGTCGGCGAGTCGGTCACGGACCCGGCCAAGTACTACCGGAACAACCTGCTGAACAGCCTGAACCTGCTGGAGCGGGTGCGGCGGCACAAGATCGCCCGGTTCGTGTTCAGCAGCACGTGCGCCACCTACGGGGTGCCGACCGCGGTGCCGATCACGGAGGACGAGAAGCAGTCCCCGATCAACCCCTACGGGAACACCAAGCTGGCGTTCGAACACATGCTGGCCGACTACGCCCCGGCCTACGGGATCGGGGCGGTCGCCCTGAGGTACTTCAACGCCAGCGGGGCGGCCCCGGACGGGTCCATCGGCGAGGACCACACGCCGGAAACACACCTCATCCCGCTGGTGCTGCAGGTGGCGTTGGGGCAACGGCCGCACGTCGAGATCTTCGGCACCGACTACCCGACCCCGGACGGCACCTGCGTCCGCGACTACATCCACGTGGACGACCTGGCCGAGGCCCACATCCTGGCGGTCGAGAAGCTGACGCCCGGCCGGCTGCTGAAGTACAACGTCGGCGTCGGGAAAGGGTTCAGCGTCCGCGAGGTGATCCGCTGTGCGGAGGAAGTGACGGGCAAAAAGATCGCGGTGAAGGAGGGGCCACGCCGCCCCGGCGACCCGCCGGCCCTGGTAGCGTCGTCCGACAAGGTCCGCCGGGAGCTGGGCTGGGAGCCGAAGTACACCGACCTGCGGCCGATCGTCGAGTCGGCCTGGAACTGGCACAAGAACCACCCGAACGGGTACAGGGCGTGACCGCGATCCAGGCTGGCGGTCAGCGGTGCAGCCGCCGGATCCCGTCGACGAACCGGGATAGCGTCGGCGACAGAACCCCAGCGGGGATCTGAATGTCGATCAGTTGGAACCGGCCGCGGCGAGCGGCGGCGGACCGGAGGGCGGCGGCCAGCTCGCGGCGGGTCTGGACCCGGAGCCCATCCCCACCCAGTCCGGCGGCCAGGGCGGCGAAGTCCCACCGGTCGAGTGTGTTGAACCGCGACCCCGGCTGGAACGCCCGGAGCATCTCCCACCCGGCGTTGTTGAACACCAGCACGATCGGATCCCACCCGTACCGGCGGCAGTTGCCCAGCTCCCACCCGGTCATCTGGAAGGCGCCGTCGCCGACCAGGACCAGCGGCCGGCGGCCGGACGCGGCCTGCACCCCCAGCGCGGCCGGGACGGCGAACCCCATCGTCGCGTAGTACCCGGTCGCCAGCAGCTCGGCGTCCCCGATGTCGAGGGCGGTGAACAGGCAGTCGCCCATGTCCGCGGTGACGGGGAACCGCCCGACCTCGGCCATGAGGTCGTTGACCGCCGTGGCGATGTCGAGCGGCGTGATCGGGGCGTCGTCGGCCGGCATTCCCCGTGGGCATGCCGGCGGCCGGGCCTCGCCCCCAGTCAACGGGCGGTAGGCGACCCGGGCGAGTAACGCGGCCACCAGGTCGGCCAACGACACGTCGGGGTAGGTGTGGTAGTCCAGGGTCACGCGGCCGTCGAGCGCCTGGACCGTCCGTCGCAGGTCGATCGCCCGGGAGGAGACCCCGAGGTTGGTGTCGGAGAGGATGACGCCCAGCAGTAGAAGCCCGTCGGACCCCTCGACCAGCTCGGTAATCTCCGGCGCCCCGGCCGCCCCGAGGTAAGTGCCGGCAGGCGGTGGCGCCGTACCGGCGAGCAGCCCGCGGCCGAGGAAGCTGGTGACGACCGGCACCCCGAGCCGGTCCGTCAGCTCGGCCACCTGCGACTCCAGGCCGAACCGGCGGACCTCGACCCCGACCATCACGACCGGCCGCCGGGCCGACGACAGCCGGGCCAGCACCTCGTCCGCACAGGCCGCGACGGCGTCCGGGTCGGCCGGCGGTCGAGCGGTCGGCGTGACCGGCCCGCACGGGGCGTCCACCATGTCCCTTGGCAGTTCGATGTAGACCGGCCGGGAGCTGACGACGGCAGCCTGGAGGACACGCGCGAAGTCGGCCGACGCGGTGGCCGGGTCGTCGAGCCGGGTCTGATCGCAGGTGACTTCCCGAAAAATCCGCGCCTGCGAGTCCAGTGCCCGGGCCTGGTGGTGCAGCAACAGCCCCTTCTGCCCCTCTCGGCGACCCGGGCCGCCGGAGATCACCACCACGGGCGACTTCTCGGCATACGCGGCGGCGACCGCGTTGACCATGTTCAGGGCGCCCGCCCCGTAGGTCACGGCGGCGACCCCAAGGCCGGGCCGAATGCGGGCGGCTGCGTCCGCCGCGAACCCGACGGCCGGCTCGTGGGAGAGGGTGTACAGCGGCAACACCGCCGACTCCTCCACCTGCCGGAAGAACGGCAGCACGAAGTCGCCGGGGATGCCGAACACCTCCCCCGCCCCGTGCTCCATCAGGGCGTGTAACAGTTGCACCCCGATCGGCCGGACGGACATGGCTATCCCTCCCGCTCCCGCCCGGAAGTGACCCCACCCAAGTCCCGTCACTTCTGGGCCGCGGGAACCGACGGCGGGATCGGAGGACGGGTGCATCCGGGTGGCGGCTCGCCGAACAGCCGCGTGCGGTAGATCAGCAGCCCGTGGACGGCGTGGTAGAGGGCGCCCGACTCGACCGGCTCGTCCCGCAGCCCGGTGAGCAGGTCGGCCAGGGCGCCGGCCGCGTTCCGGACCCACGGCTCACGCAACTCGTCATCGCTCAGAGCCAGCGCCAGCCATTCCAGGGTGTGACCGGTGCTGCTCACGCGGAGCTGCTTGTCGGCGTCATCACCCCAGCCGCGGAAGTACGCGGTGGAGAGTGTCCCGTCCGCATTCTGAAGCTCGCGCGCCCGGTCGCGGTAACGTGCGACCGCCTTCGGCACGTCCGCCCACACCCCTGCCTCGCGACCGCCCCGGCCGACGTGCAGCCGATAGGCCCAGCTCAAACCGAACAGGCGGTGGGTGCCGCCGCAGGCCGCCGTTTCAACCGGCGCGGCCAGCTCGTACCGCATCAGATCCTCGAACCGCACCCGCTCGCCCGCCTCGTTCACCCACTCCAGCTCGGTCCCCAGGTACTGGCCGACGGCGATGACGGCCCAGCTCAGCTCCTGCCCGGCCGTCACCCGCGCCCGCATCTGGCTCTGACGGACGAAATCGAGAAACCGATAGTCTTTCCCCTCGACCCGGACCCGGCGGTCGGCCGGCACACCCCACTGGGCCATTTCGGCGACGAACTGGTCCTGGTGCCCCTGGCCGACGAACGTCGGCCCCATCTGCACGTCAAGCCCGTGCCTGGTGGGGATGAACCGCAGGCCGCGAAGGTCGCCGCCATCGAACAGGTGGTCCATCGCCCGCACCCGCCGGCCCCACGGGTCGCAGAGGATGGCGTCCGGCCCCAGCCCGAGGACGCCGTGAAAGACGGTCCAGAACCCGTGGGACGTGTGCAGGTCGCGACGCCGAACGGTGTCCACCGCCGCGTCGATCCGCGACCGCAGGTCCGTCGGGTCGGCGGTCGCGAGCCGGGGCTGCGGCAACTCGGATTCCTTCTGCTCCCCCGTCCGGGGAGGCGGGACCGGGGCACAGCCGCACGCCAGGACGATCACCGCCAGCCCGCCGCTCAACCGGGTCATTTCGCGCCCCCCGACAGGGCCGGCGACTGGCCCCCCACCCTGCCCTGCCCCGGCCGGAACCGTGCCACGTGCTCGGACAGTTGCCGCCAGACCGCCGGCGGGACGAACGCCAGGCAGCCGACGAAGAGCGCGGCACCGTACAGCGACATGCCGTACACGACCGCAACCCCCACCCAGCCGACCACCGCCCCGCCGACCACCGCCCACCACCCGGTCCGCCGCCAGGCGAATAGGGGGAAGCCGATCTGCCAGGCCAGGGTGGCGTAAGCGGCGACGTTGAGCTGCATCAGGTACTGCTCCGGCTGGCGGACGTGCGCCCGGGCCTGGTCCAGCGTCGTATACAGCGGCGGGTACAGCGGATACCAGAGGGCCACTCCGGCCCACCAGTCGCCGAACTGCAGCTTGTGAAGACCGCTCGTCACGATCAGCACCGCCAGATGCACCTGGAGCAACCGCAACGCGATACCTGCCCCGACGCTCGGGCCGCTGTGCCGGCCGCCCAGCAGTCGGGCCGACCACGACCGACCGGCCGACCGCTGGCCGAGGAGGACATACCCGACCATCAGGTAGAACGCCAGGACCATCAGGACCGCGTCGGCGTCCACGTCCACCGCCGGGTTGGCGGTGAACGAGGCGACGGCCACCCACGTCAACACCCCGGTCAACCGGGGCCAGACGCCGAGGGTGAACAGGGCGGTCGCCACAATGGCGGTGGCGTAAACGGCGGTGACGGCCTCCGGGCCACCGCCGCCGAGGTACGCGGCCGACCAGCCGAGCGGCTTCGGCGGCCCGTCCGGCAGGGCGGCAGCGGCGGCAAATGCCTGGCGGTCGAACCACCCGGTCAGGCCGAACAAGGCGTTCCGGTGGCCGACCAATGGGAGCAGCCAGGCCAGGAACAAGACCCCGGCCGCGACCCGGACGGCGTGAAGCCCGACCGGGTCGGCGGGGGTGAACCAGAACCGCTCCCACGCGGTCGAGGGCGGGACGGGAGGCGTGGAACTCATCGTGACACCTCCCCGAAGTGGCTGACCAGTTCCGCGAACGCATCGGCCCGGACGTTCGGCTCGAACAGCACGGCCGGCGGGATCGCCTCCCGGGTGTGCCGGATCAACTCCCCGCGAGCCGCCCCGGACTCCCGGCAGAGGTGTCGGACATACGACCGGGCCAGGACCAGCGACCATTCGGACGGTCGGAACACCGGCCGGTCCCGGGGAACGAGGTGGACCGGGACCGGCCGCAACCGGAGCACCCGGTCGCCGGCGACCTCCCAGATCGGGACGACCGGCACCTCCCGCCCGGGCGGGGCGATCACCTCCACGGCGGGTGGGGGGACCGGTTGATCGTCGGCCAGTGCCAGTGCCAGAAGCGCATGCCGCTGGCGGACCGCCGAACCGGCGTCCGGGTCGGGGAACCGTCGGGTCGCCATGGTTGCACCGGACTCGTTGATCAGCCGCACCTCGAACCACACGCCGGGTCGGCCCGGCCGGTTGCTGGCGAAGTGATAGTTGTGGTGGAGCTTGAGCGGTTCGAGATACGAGAGCGTCAAATCCCGGTTGAGCGAGTAGGCGAGTTGCGGCGGGGTCGCCATCCCTCCGCCGGTCGGCGACGGCCACGGACCGCTAGGGGCTGCCAGGACGTTGGTCAGCACGGCCCCAAGGTGGGCCACGATCGCCACACTCACGACGACCGCGACCGTCCGAGCCAACGGCGGAGCGGGCATTGACACCTCCTGTGGGCAGCGACAGGGAATCCTAGTCAGGTTGCCAGGAGTCTATATTACGGAATTAAAGACCACTATATCGTTTTCTTTCCCTTGACACGCCCCCGACCCTCGAGTGGCCTTGGAACCAGCACGGCTGATATGTCTGGCCGCACCTGCACAACAGCAACGGCACGAAAGCCAAGGCAACACTCGGCGGGGAAGATCCGCCCCGCTTGACCGGGGACAGACTCCGCGTAGACTCAATCCAGAGGAATTTAGGACAAATTAGTCCTTTTTAAGGGTCGGCAGTGCGTACTTTCGATCTCACCCCCGCTGAGCGGGCCGTTTATAACCGGTACGCCGGGCTGGCGCTGCCGCGGCACACCTCCTACCCGACGCCGCCTGTCTGGTCCGACCGGTTCGGGCCGGCCGACTACCGGTCCGCGCTCGATCGGTCCCGGGCCGATCGGCGGCCGTTGTCGGTCTACGTCCACGTCCCGTTCTGCGAGCGGCTCTGCTACTACTGTGCCTGCACGAAAGAGATCGTGCCGGCCGCCCGAAGGCGGGAAGCGGACCCGTCCGCGGCGTACCTGGACGGCCTGGCCCGGGAGGCCGACCGGGTGGCCGACGCCGTCGGCGGGGGCGAGGTCCAGCAAGTCCACCTCGGCGGCGGGACTCCGACATTTCTCACACCCGACGGGCTTGAACGGCTCTGGGCGACAGTTTCGTCTCGGTTCGCCGTTTGCCCCGACGCCGAAATCGCCGTCGAAATCGACCCCCGGGTGACGACGGCCGAGCACCTGGCCGCGCTCCGCGGGTTGGGGTTCAACCGGGTCAGCCTCGGGGTCCAAGACTTTGACCTGAAGGTCCAGGCGGCGGTCAACCGGGTTCAGTCCTTCGAGGCGGTCGAAACGGCCGTCCTTCGGTGCCGGGAGTTGGGGTTCGACTCTGTCAACTTCGACCTGATCTACGGGCTGCCGTACCAGACCCCCGAGTCCATGGCCGCGACGTTGAACAAGGTGCTCGCTCTGGAGCCGGACCGGGTGGCCTTCTACCGGCTGGCCCTCATCCCCGAGATGTTCCGCTGGCAGAGCGCGTTCCGCCGGGCCGACCTGCCGGACGGGGAGTCGGCCCTGGCGCTGAACCTGCTGGCCGTCAACCGGTTCCTGGGTGCGGGGTACGAGTTCGTCGGCCTGGACCACTTCGCCAAGCCGACCGAGGCTCTGGCGGCCGCGACCCGGGACCGAACCATCCGGCGGACGTTCCAGGGGATGACCACCGGCCGCGGGCTGGACGTGCTGGGGTTGGGGCCGTCGGCCATCAGCCTGCTCGACGACGCGTTCGCCCAAAACCTCAAGGAGAGCGGCCCGTGGCGGGAGGCGGTCGGGCGTGACCTGGCCACCCACCGCGGGCTGAAGCTGTCCGCTGACGATCGCCTCCGCCGGGAGTTGCTCCAAGAGCTGTACGGCAGCGGGGCGATCGACACCGACACGTTCGGCGAGGCACACGGGGTCGAGTTCGCGGACGTGTTCGCGGACGAGCTGCGACGGCTCCGCGAGTTGGAGGCCGACGGACTGGTCGAGTTGAGCGAGACGGGCCTGCGGCTAACCCCGGTACTCGGGCGGCTGCTGGTCCGGGTGGTGGCGGCCGTGTTCGACATCTATCTGCCCCCGGACGCTTACCGGGAAGGACTGCCGTCACACCTGGCATCGCGGGTCGGGTGACGAGAGGCCCGCTCGGAGACTGACCCGCGGCCACGTGCCCTGTGAGTCCGTCACCCCCACCTGGCCCGTCGTCGACCGGGCCGGTGGCCCGTGGGGCGTGACAGGACCGCGGACAACGGCGATGCGGTGGAGTCGATAGCGATTCCGCGGGTGCCCGGAACAGGAGGCGCAGAACCGCGTGGCGCCGCCGCGACGCTCAGGGCCGCGCCGCACGCCACGCCCTCGAAGTTGTCGCTCGCCCCGTTCGTGTCTGCCACGAAGTGGTCGCAAACAGTACCAGCGTCACGGCAGACGGGCCTCGCAGCGGCCGAACGTTACGCCTTCCGGACCCGGCAGGCGAAGCACTTGTACGCCTGCTGGCCGGACAGGTTGTCGAAGTACCGGTCGTCGGTCAGCAGGTTCGCCGGTTCGTAGCGGGGCGTGCCGAGTTCGTCGCCCATCTGCTGTTGGGGGCCGAACGAGTTCGGCACGAAGATCGTGTCCTCCCGGATCCCGGCCCACAGCAACGCCGTGCCGGTGATCGACCCGCGGGGGCTTTCGACCACGACGCGGTCGCCGTTGAGAACTCCGGCCCGGTCCGCCGCCTTCGGGTGAATCTGGACGAACCGGACCCCGCTCATCTGCTTGCCGGTGTACGTCCACTGCGTCACCCCGGCGAAGTGGACGACGCCCGCCCGCCCGATCACCCCCATCAGCGGGTACTGCCGATGCACGTCCCCGGTGGACACGACGCCCAGCTTTACCCGCGGCGTGAGTGCCCTGGGGTTGACCGGGTTCGGCACCAGTTCTCGGCCGTACTCGAGGGTCGGGTTCCGGCCGGTCACTTCGGGGTGGGTGTAGAAGGTGGGCAGGGCCGCGTGACCCGCGGCCGCCAGCTTCCTGTCGATGTCCGGAGTGACGATCTCGACCTTGCCGCTCGGCGTCAGGAACCGCTTGCCCTTGTTCGCCGGGTCCAGGGCTTCCGCCGCCGCGTACCACGACGGGTGATCCAGGTACAGGGTGCTGACGCCGGGGTGCTCGGCGGTCGGGCACGGCCACCGGAGCGGTTCGGGCCGCGCCTCCAACCGCTCCTGCGTCATGCCCTTCATGCCGGGCGTGTTCTCGACGAACACGGCCCACAGCTTCGAGTAGTCCCGCCACTCGGCCCGCAGGTTGGAGGTCCAGTACTCCGGCGGGTTGGTCTTGTCGAGCCTCGCCATCGCGTGGGCGAGGTCGATCCAGATCTCCCAATCCGGCCGGGACTGGCCCACCCGCGGCACCGCCCGCTTCTGCCACCGGACCGCCCGGTCGTCCCGCCGCATGTACACGCCGTCGATCTCGAAGCCGCTGCACACCGGCAGGATGACGTCGGCGTAGTACGCCGCCTCCTCCATGAACAGGCCGGTGTACACGTAGAAGTCGAGCCGCCGGAGGGCGTCCTTCACCTTGGCCGTGTTCGCGCACCCGAGGACCGGGTTGCCCGCGGTGACGACCGCCTTCAGGCGGTGCGGCCGGCCGGTCAGGATCGACTCGGCGAAGTAGTCCGGGCCGACAGGCAGGGCCGGACCGGGTTCGGGCACCTTCCCCTCGAGTGGCGGCAGCTTCAGGTCGCCGGGCCAGGTGTTGTGCATGAAGTTGCAGCCGCCGCCCGGCACCCCGACGTTGCCCGTGACCGCGGCCAGGAAGCCGATCGCCCGGTAGGTGTGGAAGGCGTTGAGCTGGTGGGAGATGCCGGCGTTGCAGAAGACCGCCGCCGGCTTGGCCGCCGCGTACCCCTCGGCCAGCCGGCGGATCGTGTCAGCGGGGAGGCCGCACACGCCCGCCGCCCAATCCGGCGTGTACCGGTTCTCCCGGAGGTGTTTAGCCAGTTCGTCGAACCCGACCACCCACCGGGTTACGAACGCTTTGTCGTGCAGGTTGTTCGTGACGACGTGGTACAGCATCGCCAGGACGAGGGCCAGGTCGGTGTGCGGCTTCGGGGCGACCCACTCGTCCGCCTGGGCCGCCGTCGGCGTCATGCGGGGGTCGACGACCACCAGCTTCGCTCCCGTCTTGGCCCGCTCCCGCAGCAGGTAGGCGAACGTGACGGGGTGCGTCTCGGCCTGGTTCGTGCCGAGGAGCAGCAGGAACTTGGCCGACCCCAGGTCGTGCCTGCCGGTCGCCCCGTCGATGCCGTAGCCGTTGGTGAAGTGGCCGAGGCCGAACGTCCACGCCAGGGCGTTGCCGCCCGCGTCGTTGCAGACCGGGCCGACGTCGGTGTCGTTCGGGCTGCCGAGCAGGGCGAAGAACCGGCCCGCCAGAGACCCGGTGCCCCGGGGCAGCCGGCCCGACGTTTTGTTCGCGATCGCCCGGGCCTCGCCCGCGTCCCGCAGGGACAGGAACTTTTCGGCGATCAACTCCAGAGCCTTGTCCCACGAGACCGGCTCGAACCGGGCGTCGGGCGACCCCTTGTCACCCCCGACCCGCCGCAGCGGCTCCTTCAGCCGGAACCGGTTGTAGACCATCTGCGTCATGAGGGACGCCTTGACGCACAGGCCGTCGGCCTGAACCGGGTCGTCCGGTTCACCCCGCACGTCCACGACCCGCCCGCCCTTGACGTGGACCTTGAGGCGGCAGAGCGAGTTGCAGAACTGGCAGGCGCTGTCGATGACCTGATCGGGCTGCAACGCCGCGGACTGCCTGGCGAAGTCGAACTCGGCCCGCTTGGCGTCCGTCGCCGGGTAGCGGCCCTCGTCGCCGTGGGCCTCCGGCGGAGCGAGTACCACCCCGCCGGCCGTCACGGCCCCGAGGGCTGCCCCCTTCAGCAGTTCCCGGCGGGAGGGCGAGCTTCCGGTCGCGGGATCGGCCATGTCCGAGTGTCCTCCGGCGGTCGGGGGAAGTTACGCCTTGGCGAAGGCGATGACGCAGCACCCGAGGTCGATGCCCTTCTCGACGTGTCCCGCTTCGGCGGCAGCCGATAGCCGGTAGAGGACCGATTTGCCGTCACGGGCGGCTACGACGAGGCCCGCCTGTCGCAGCACCCGGAGGTGGTGCGACAGGAGCGACTGTTCGACGTGGATCCGTCGGTTGAGTTCCCCGACATGCTTCGGCCCGGCCATCAGCAGTTCCACCACGGCCAGGCGGGTCGGGTCGGAGAGGATGCGGAGTTTGGCGGCGCACCGGCCGGGAGGCGGCTGGCGTTTCACAGGTAATCCCTCGACTCGCAGCGGCATCGCAGTTCATATGAATACCGACTCAGGTCACCCGGTCAACGGATTGCGCCAGGGTGGCACGCCCGGACGGCGGTGGTCCGTGCGTATCAGCCGTCGCCGACGGGCATATCGGTTAGTCCTAGAACCGGAGTCGATCAGTCAGGCCGTCTGGCCTTGTGCTTGCGGCAGTGTTAAAAATGGGCGCGGTGATGCTGTGCCCGCCGCCATGCCGACCAGGCCAACACCTTCTCGGCCTCCGGCACCGCCGCTCATACGAGCCGGAGGAGGGGCTTCCGCACCACCGGAATGCTCACCCGGGCCAGGCTCTCTAGTACGCCCGCTCGGCGGCCCGCTCGCGGTGCCGGCAGGCCACATGCCCCACCTGCCACCCCCTCTCGTCCACCGCCCCGACCGCCCTCGCCGCCCAATCGGCGGAACATCCCGGCCACCCGTAGCCGGACTTGGCCTGGGACTTGCGAACGAGTCTTTTCGGAACTCGCCCCCTACACCCGCCCCCGAACCGTTCGGTCGGGGGGGGGGAGTGACCACTCATGGCTGTAGCGATCACACGACTCGCTCACCGGCCGACCACCCCCGGGGTTCCGGTGTGGCTGGCGGTCGCCCTGTTCGCGGCCGGGCTGATCGCCGGAGGGGGCGGGGCGGCGTGGCTGACCGGTTGGCGGGCGGACTACCACGAACAGGGTGCAGTTCCGGCCGGCCCACCGCCCTCGGCGGACCGACGGTTCAGCCGGGACGAGTTCCGGGCGGCGGTGCTGGGCCGGTCGGCCGACCAGGTGGTCGAGGCGGTCGGCCGACCGCGGTCGACCGGATCGGGGGCCGGGGAGGAGCAGACCTGGTACTACGGGGGTTCGACCATCGACCCGGTGACCGGCCACCCGGACCGGTTCACCAGCGTCACCTTCCGGGACGGCCGGGTCATCGGCGTGCGCTTTTGACCCCCGGGATTTGTTCGGTACAGGGCGCCGCCGGGACTCGGAGCGAATCTCCGGGTGGACGGGGGCCACGATGTGAAAAACCCCACGCGCAAACCGGGTTGCAAACACGATCGCTCAAGTTGTGCCGGGCCGTCCGGGGAGTATCCGAACCGGCATATCTATTGAGCGGAGAGGGAGGGATTCTCTGACCGCTGCCTGGACAGCCACACGATGAGCAGCAACCCACGGGATTATAAGGGCCGTTACGGGAAGTGCAAGACCCCTTTACCCCTTACCGACCTCCCGACCGACGTTTCTCAACCGCCACAAAACTGCCACAACGAGGTATCGGGTAACCGCCATTTGCCGGGGGCCAAATGGCGTATGCCTCACACCACCCGAAAGTCAGTTGGCCGGCAGGGCGCGCCCAGTTAGCGACAGTGTGCCCGGGCGAGGTTCGTTCACGGCGTCGGCCACGCCCCGTAACTGCCGCAGACCCTTGACCTGGACCCCATCTTGAGACCACGGATTACGCGAGTTTCGACAGCGGTCGTTCCCTCACGGCCTCGCCGGACGGATAAGATCATCACGCGGTCACTCCGGCTGTTCGATGTCCCGGATGCCGACCCGCCTGACGCCCCCGGTTCTCAGGGGGCGGACGCTCCGGCCGCTCACGCAGGCCGCGAGGCCGGTCAGCAGGATCACCAGCGAGCTCGGTTCGGGCACCACTAGGTCGGTGGGACGGGCGGTCACGGTGATCGTGCCAAGCGTGCCGGTGAACGGCAGGTCGGCGAAGTCCGGGTTCTGGAACTGGCTGCCGAGCGGGTTCAGGCTGAGTGTGTACCGCGAGCCGTCGGGGACTGCCCCGCCGGCCGAGAACGACAACCGGGTGAGGAGCCGCGGGGCGGACACGTCCACCCCCAGGTTGTCCAGGGTGAAATCGCCGACCGTGTACGTGTCGTTGAACCTCACGCTCGTCGTCACCGCCCCGGGGTTGGCCGGCAGTTGCGAGGCGGCGAAGCTGTTCCCCGCGAACACGTAGTTCGCCGCGGCCAGCGGCGGAAGCGGGGGCGGGGCGACGAACAGTAGCCCCCCGGCCGGTGCCGACCCGACCGGGGTGATCCGGAACTCGCCGACGAAGTAGTCGAGCCGGTCCGGGCCGGACACGAACACGTCCACCGTCCCGGTGCCGCCGGCGGCCACCGAGGCCGACCCGACGCTCACCACCAGGGCGGCCGGGGCGGGGGCGGCCGTCCAGGCGGCCCCAGCCAAAGAACAGAGCACAGCGCGGAGGAACATGGGCGGATTCCCCACGGGAATGAAAGGGGGCGGCCCCGCCGGCCCGAACCGTTCGGGAGGCGGGGCCGACCGGGTCGGTCCGTCAGCCGTCCAGCGGGAGCCACGGGGCGAGGAACCGCCCGCGGTGGCGGAGGGCGAGCAGTCGGTCGGTGGCGTCGACCACCCCGTCGCCGTTCAGGTCGAAGTCGCCCACGTACACCCCGCCCCGGATCGCGGCGTCGATGCTCGTCGTGTCGGCGTCATCGACCTTGCGGTCGCCGTTGGTGTCCCCGAGGAGGCGGTAGAACGAGCGCCCGGTCTCGAACGCCCCGTCCCCATCCAGGTCGACCTCCAGCCGGTAGTACCCGTCCCCGACGTTTGAGTTGCGGTTCCCGCCGATGCCGTACACTCCGAAGTCGATGGTCAGCACGTTGCCGGCCACGCTCAGGGTGCCGACCGGCACGGACACCGGGTTGTTCCCGCTCAGGTCGTATCGCACCAGCCGCACCCGGCCGGCCTGGAGCAGCGCCCGGGCCGTCTGGGCGGAGTCCAGGGTGAGGGACAGGTAGCGGATGTAGGACCGCTGGGCCTGGCCGTTCTGCACGCCGAACCCGACCGCCTCGGGCACGTCCACCAGGGTGATGGTGAGATCACGCTCGACCGACAGCCCGCCGGCGTCGGTCGAGCGGACGCGGACGGTGAGGACGGGCGTCGCCTCGAAATCGATCGGCCCGGCGACCAGGAGCTGGTTGCCGATCACTCGGAACCGCCCGCCGGCGTCGGTCACCAGGGTGAACGTGTGCGTGTCGCCGGCGTCCGGGTCGATCGCTGTCAGGGTGGCGACCACCGTGCCCGGGGCGCTGTTCTCGGCCACGCTCGCCGCCGCCGGGGTGATGTCGGTCGGGACACGGTTGGCCGAGGTAACGATGAGGACCGTATCCGGGGCGAGTGGGACGGCCTCGACGTGGCCGACGTTGTCGCGGGCGACGCTATAGAAGGCGTAGGTGTGGCCGGGAGTGGCCACAAACGTGGCGGAGGTTTCGGCGGTGCCGAACACGATCTGGGTCCAGATGCCCCCGTCGGTCGAGGCGTAGACATCGTAGCCGGCGATCCCGGAGCCGCCGGCGTCGTCCGCGCCGGCCCAGGTGAGGGCGATTTCGGTGCCCGTCGTGGTGCCACTCGGGGTCGTCACCCGACTGGTGGGTGCGGCGGCATCCAGGGTGTTGCGGACGAGCGGGGTGTCGATCGGGTCGTTGTAGTCGAAGGTGATGCTAGCCCGGTTGGCGACGACCGTCCCCGTTTGCAGGCCGGCCTTCGGGCGGACGGTGTAGCTGACCGACCCCACCCCTCGGCCCGCCGCGTCGTTCGGGTAGAGCAGGCCGACGAGCGGATCTTCGGGGAACCAGCCGGTGGCCGGGTCCACCGCCTGGAGGGTCAGGGTGACCGTGCGGGTGGCCCGGTCGAGCGTCGCCCGGACATCGGCAAGTATGCCGGCACCACCGGCGGTCATCGAGCTGCGCGTTTCGTAACTGGTGAGCCCGGCCGGCACGGTGACCGTCTGGTTGGCGAACGTGATCTCGGTCAGCTCGAAGGTGTCGAGATCGAGGTTCGGGTCGAGCACGTCGGTGACGACGATCTGGCGGGCCGGGGCAGTCGCGTCCGACTTGTTCTCGAACCGGACGGTGTACACGAGGGAGCTGTCGGCCCGGACGATGGCTTCGTCGCCGACGCCGGCCGGACCGAGTTTGTCGTTGGGGTCGAACGAGCCTATGGTGCGAGAGGTGCCAGAGCCTCCCGGGTTGAACGGGGGCAACAACGGCTGCGAAGGCCATAGCGGCTGTGCGTCGTTGTCCTGGTTCGTCACGCGAATGGTGGCACCCGGCAAACCGTTGTAATTGGGGTCGGCACTGAAGATGGACAGGAAGATCGCCGACACGATGTCGCCGTCCCGAAAAGTGTCGTCCACGCCGGTGATGGTCAGGGTCTGGGGAAGGTTCAGCACGCCCGGTGCGAACACCAGGGTCGTGGTCGAGATCGATTCCTCGGTTGGGTCGCCCACAGTAAGGATCACGCGCACTTCGTCGGTCGGAACTGTACTCAGAACGACCGAAAATGTGGCGTTGGTACCATCCTCGCTAGTCAACAAACCGGACATCGGAAAAACGATAATGGCCGGATGAACGTCTGGCTTCTGGTCGCACGGGACGTTCCTTGAGTTATAGTCCGCGAGGCTTAAGTTATAGCCCTGTAGAATCAAATCGTAGTCTGCGATGCGTTTGTTATTGTCTTGGATTCGGCCATTCAGGCCCGAGGCGCTTGCCGAGAAGTTCGTCATGTAGTCCACCAATGCTTGCGCATCGTGGTACCATTCCTCAAATACATGGTAGCTGTTGATCAGTGGGTTAAAGTACGATCGCCCCGCTATCTGTCGTATTCCGTTCCCAAGTTCGTAGAAGTCGTGGAGCAGGTTGTTGATGTCCGCACTCCTGGCATCCCTGTAAACTCGGTACGCATTGCCGACAGTGTTGAACACGTCCACGGTGGCGACCCTCGCCTGCGCTGGCACAATCACGCCTTTGGTGACAGCCCCGACGATGACGGCATCGACCAGCGCGGCTACAGAGAAGACCGATGCTGCGTAGGAGGCAATTCGTTCAAGGCCATCGAACAGTAGGTCGTTGATCTGTTCTTGTAGCTGCTCGGCATAGTTATTGATAGTGTGATAGCGAAAATCGAGCTGGTTGAACTTGTTGATCAGGCTAATGTACAGGGCGTTGACTTCCGCGCTGTCAGGGCACTGCGGTCCCGCAGGCGCGGTAGGGAACTCGTCGGGACCGAGCCTGTTGATAGTGCCAAAAATAGTCAGGCCACTGAGACGCATGGTCAGAGTAGTGAGGGCTTGCCAGGCGTCGCCGACACTAGTCGCGTGAGTCGGTGAGGCGTCCGTGGACAGCGCGGAAGAAAGTGCCGACACGTAGCCGCCCCAGGTAGTGCCGGTGTATCGCTCAAGTGCGGCCTTGAACTGAACCCAGCGGGAATCGTCGAGGCCGGTGGGACGGAGCCGGTATTCCTGTGTCGACCAGTCGATAGGTCGCGGATCGTCAGCCGTCAGAGTCCCCAAGGCGAACGTCACTTGTGGATACGAAGCCGCCTGCGACAACCCCAGGTAGTACACCGGCACCCGAACCGACTCGCCCGGTTGCAATAGCCACGGAGTAGCACTCTTTCCCAGTCCCAAAAGTTGCACGTTGTCCGAAGTACCCACGATCTCGCCGAACCCCGCACGCGGTTGAAGAGTGGGATCGGTGGTGAGCCTGGCCCCGAACGTCCCGGTAAGCTGCAGTTGTGGGGCCGGCATAACCACGTCGCCGGTGTTCTTGTACTCGACCCAGATCGTCTGCCGGATCGGGATGTTGAACCCGACCGCACTCGGCACGACCAGGTTCGTTTCGAGGTGCGCCGTGCCCCCGGCGGTGACCCGGAAGGCGTCCGTGAGCGTCTCGACGGCGTCGCTCTTGCGGAGCCGCACATCGTAGGTGTCCGCCGCCCAGTTCGGCAGATTGAGCGTCAGCGTCAGGGTGTCCGCCGAGACGAATCGCGTTTCGACCGGAAGGCGCACCACCCCGTCAGAGTCCACGAATTCCACGGTCGTCGTGTCGTCGAACCCGGCACCGCGGATGGTCATCATTGCGGTCGCGCTATTGCCGTGGTGGTCCGGGGTGAGGCCGGCCACGATGAGCGACCCGGTTCGGGCCGTCAGGGTGTAGGGGGTCGTTGTGCCGATCTGCTCGCCGTACACGAGCACGTAGTACGTCCCGCCCTCGGCGGGGGCGCTCGCCACGATCTGCTGGTCCTGCCCGTCCACCCGGGACTCGTCCTTGACGGCCCGGTAGTCGTAGTCCTGGCGGGTGGGGATCGCGTCGCGTCGGACGTACAGTTCGTTGACCCCGCTGGCCGCGAGGCCGCGCAGGATGACGGCGAGGTTGTCGCCGGGGGCGACCAAAACGGCGAAGTAGTCGGCCCGGTCCGAGGGCGTCAGCGTTCCCCTAGCTGCTGTCCCGGGGGTGAGCGCCCGCACCGCCAGCGGGAGCGCCGGGCTGGCGACGAGGTTGTTGGCCTCGTTCGTCTCCCGCTCCTGGTTGGCCACGTCGGCCCGGACGAGGATGCGATAGTCGCCCGGCAGAGTCCCGGGGATGTTTACCGTGGCCGACCCGGTGTACGTCGCGCCGGCGGCCAGCCCGCCGGTGTGCGGCACCGTGGCGAGCAGCGGGTCGGTGATGTCCCACCGGTCGTCCCGGGACAGGTACACGGCGTCCACCCAGTCGCCGACCAGCGGCACCCCGGTCTGGTTCCGGCCCTGCCACGAGACTGCGAGCGGCTCGCCGGCCACCAGGGCCGCAGCCCCGAGGGCGAGGTTGCTCAGCCCGAGGTCCACCTGCACCAGGTTGAACCGGGCGTCGTACACGTCGTCGGCCGGCTCGCCGAACGTACCGTCGCGGTCGATGTCGAGCTTGTTCCCGGCGAGATCGCGGACATCTGGTCCGATACGGACGTGGTACGTGCCGACGAGTGTCTGGGCAGGGAAGGCAATGCGGTAGCGGTTGAGGCCGACGCTGGTGAGGCTACTGACCGCGACCGGCTGGCCGTCCGGCCGGGTGACGGTGATGTCGGCGGTGGTGAACTGGGCCGGGTCGAGCCGCTCGCTGAAGAACACGTCGACGTTCGAAATCGTCCCGCTGATATCGCCGGCCGGGGTGTGCTGGGTGACCCGGGGGCCGACCGTGTCGACCGTCAGGTCGAAGGTGTACACGTCGTCGACCGGCTCGCCCGGCACACCGTCCGCATCCTGGTCGAGGAAGAACCCGTCGACGTCCTTGACCGTCGGCAGCAGGCGGAAATGGTACGTGCCGTTTTCGGTAAGCGGGAACGGTAGGTCGATGCGGTAGGTCCGGTCGCCGACGAGCGTGATGCCGGTGGGCGTGACGCGGCCCATTTGCCCGGTGATCTCGAACGCCGCCGGAGTAAAGGTCGTGAGGTCGAGGGGGTTGTTGGTCTTTAAGGTGATGGCGAGAATCGGCCCGGCGAGGAAGCCGTTGCCGTGATCCACGAAGCCGATGTCCCCACCGGCAGGGGCATGGGAACGGACATGAGTATGCGGTTCATTCTGGAGAATGAACACCGTGCCGGCTCCGCCGTAGGGGCCGTCAGGGCTCCCTGCTCCGCCGGCAGCGACGTTGGCTAGGCCGAACCCCGCATGGGTCCGATAGTAGACGGCCACCCGGCCCCCGGCCCCACCCCCGGTGAAGCGGCCGGCGGCGAAGCCGCCGCTGGCCTGGATCGACCCGGCCCCGGTCAGCGTCCCAACGGACACGAAGATGCCGCCCCCGGCTCCGCCGCTAAGGCCATTGGCGTAAATTCCGCCGTCCAGAGCCAATGACCCGGCCGTTACCCGCACCACCCCGCCGCCGACGCCGGACCCACCGCCTCCGGCGTCGTCCGGGTCTCGATAATCGTCGTACACGGCCGGCCCGCCCCCTCCCCGGCCGCCGTGGCTCCCGCCGCTGCCGCCGGCCTGAATGTTCCCCGACGTGTATCCGGCGACGTACCCCCTCGCCCCTACGTTTATCGCGCTCGTCGCGTCGACGATCACCTGTTGTGTCACTGACAAGCTTATCTTGTGCGTCTGCGTTGCCGAATCGGCGGTGTGGGTTAGCACGCCGCCGTTGACGAGGTGGACCGAGTTGAACTGGTGCGGCCCGTCGATGGCCACCGTCGTGCCGTCGACCAGGACATCCTTCCCGTCGTAGGTCAGGTTCGTCTCGGTGATCGTCGTGGCCGTCGTGAAGATCGCGTTGGCACTGACGTAGGCGAGCGTCGTCACCGACACGTCAACCACCTCGCCGGCCACGTTGTTCTGGTTCTGGTCCATCGGGTTGCCGGCCGTGTCCCGCACGTCCGGGCCGATGGCCAGGGTGTACGCCCCCCGGACCGTCAACGGGGTGAAGTCGACGCGCGCCTTATCCGAGGCCGTCAGGGACACCCCCGTCACCGTCACCGCTCCGCCCAACCCCGTCAGGGTCACGTCCGCCGGGGTGAAACTGGTCCCGTCGATCGCCCGGCTGAACTGCACGTCCACGTGGTCGAAGGCGGCGTTCCGCACCTCCAGCGGCGTGACGCCCGTGACCCGCGGGCCGGCGTCCGGAGTCACCCGGTCCTCCAGCCGCTCGACCGCCAGGGTCGACCGGCGAGGCGTTCGGGGTCGCCGGGAGCGGGACGTCGGCAGCCAGTGCGTGAGCGTGGTGGGGCGCATGACGGGCCTCTGGTTTGGGCCGGACCAGGGGTGGCGGGTCGAGAGAGCCGACCGATCTTCTTCCAAAGAGACCGTCGCCGGCCCCGGTGGGGAGAAAATGGCCGGATTTCGCAGAACAGATCCCCATCGAACGGATGCGCCATCACTTGAAGTGCTCGCTCTCGAACGCAACCACTGCCTCCCGCAGCCGTTTGCGATCGGCCACCAGGATGGCCCCGGTCCGGTCGGCCCACGCCGCCCACCGGCCGCCCGGAAGCCAGTAGAGGGATTCGGTTCCGGCGGTCAGGTCGTTCGGGTCGAACGCGGTCGCTATCACCCCGAGCGAGGGTTGGTCGCCGGGCCAGGGGAACCTACTGCTGCGGGGGTGGAGGTTCCGGCCCGTAACGATGTCCGGCCGCGGGACGGGCTCGCCGGGGCCGGCGACCCGCGGGTCGTCCCGGCCCTCAGGCGGGAGGGCGACGGACGTCGTCCGCCCGTCCGCTACGAAGGTCAGCCACCCGTCGAATGGGGCGGCCACCCCGGGGTCGGCCGTCGTCCGCAGGTCGGCGGCGGCCTCGTACACCCGCCGGCCGGCCGGCAGCTCGAACAGTTCGAACCGGGCCGCCGCCCGTGGCTCCCGCGGTCCACACCAGGCGTAGTACCGGCCGTCCGGGGTGAGGGTCGCGTCGAAATACCGCCGGGTGTCCCCGGGTCGCGGCTCCCGGATCACCTTCAGTCGCTCCGGGGCTCGTCCCGGGCCGAGGTCGTACAGGACCGTGCGGAGGAGTTCTGTGCCGGGGACGAACTCCTCCCGGACGAGCCGGAACCGGTCGCCGCCCAGTGCGGCCAGGTGGTCGAACCCCCCGGGCAACTCCCACGGCCCCCACGTCGCGCCCGTCGTCACGTCCCGGACCAGGGCGGTGGAGGCGTCCCGCCCGCCGGCGGCGTAGGCCACCAGCCGCCCGCCGCCCCCCAGGGCCAGGCCGGCGTTCCCCGGGAAGAACCCGCCGACCGGGAGCGGGAACGCGGCCACCGTCGTGCCCCCGGCCACGTCCCACACCCGACACTCGTACCGGCTGTCGAGTGAGACGAGCCGGCCGCCGTCGGCCGACCCGGCCAGCCGCCCGACCCCGGCCGTGTGGCCGCGGAAAGGGCGGACGACGTCGGGCTCCACCCACCGCGCGAGCCCGACCCCCGCGACCCAGGCGGCGGCGACCGTTCGGCCGTCCTGGGCGAACCCGGACACCCGGAAATCGCCGGTGAGCAGGACGTGCCCGGCGGCGTCCCACGCCGTCCCGGATTGCAGGTGGCGGCCCGCGAACAGGGCCGTGCCGTCCGGGGCGTACTCCAGGTGGTCCACCCCGGTCGGGTACCGCGCCGGGAAGTCCCGGGGCGGGCCGCCCGCGGGCCACACGACGACCCGCCCCTCCTTGAACCCGGCGGCCAGGGTCCGCCCGTCCGGGGCCCAGGCCAGCGACTGGACTGGGGTCCGGGCCCCCGGGTCGGCGGGGCCGGGCAGCGGCTCCCCGGAGGCCGTGAACACCCGCACCCGGCCGGCGGCCGTCCCGACCGCCAGCCGGCCGGCGTCGGCGGCGAACCGGGCGGCCGCCGGCGGGCCGAGCCCGGCGGGCAGCGCCCAGTCCCCGGCCGGTGCGAGCGTGTCCGTCCGCCACGCCCGCACCCGCCCGTCGGCCAGGCAGGCCCGGACCTCGCCCCCGTCCGGGGTGAACGCCGCCGCGACCACCGCCGGCCCGCCGGCGGGCGCCAGCTGGGCCGCCGGCCGGGGCTGCTGGAGCTCCCCGTCCCACAGCTGCAGACCGCCGCCGGCCGGGCCGAACGCCAGCAGCCGGCCGTCCGGGGTGAACGCCAGCCGGGGCACCGGCGAACCGGTGGGCGGGGCCGTCACCACCGGCGGGGGGCGGCCCGCGTCGAACCGGGCCGGGCGGTCCGCGGCGGCGATGGCCAGCCACCGGCCGGACGGGTGGGGTAGCGAGACCCACCCGGCGGCCCCGGCGTATGGCGGGGCAAACGTCGCCCCCGGCACCCGGTCCAGGTCGGCGGCGGCGAGGGACATGGCGAACAACGTCCGGGCTTCGAACCGGGTCCCAGCCCGCTCGTCGTCCGCCAGTCGCGGCCAGGCGGCGGCGACGGCAGCGAGTGCGTCCCGCACCACCCGGCCCCGCCCGGCCTGGCCGCCCTGGAGGGCCCGCCACCCCCGGTCCAGGGCCGCCCGCCCCTCGTCCCGGGCCCGGGCCTCGGCCTCCCGCCGGTCGAGCCGCTCCGCCGCCTCGGCGAGCTCGGCCCGCTGCCGATAGACCTCGGCCCGGCCGCGGTACACCCACGCCGCCGCCCCCAGCCCGCCGCAGGCGACGAGCAGGCCGGCGGACCCGGACAGCATCCCGCGGACCCACGGCCGCTGACCCCGCCACCACCGCCGCAGTCGCCCGGCCCGGGACGGCCGCCACACCGACCCGGGGTCGCCGGCCAGAACCCGGTCGAGGGCGGCCGCGAGGGCGGCCGCGGTCGCGAACCGGTCGGCCGGGTCCTTCTCCAGACACCGCAGGCAGACGGCCTCCAGGGCGGGCGGGACCGCCGGGGCGAGGGCCCGCGGCGGGGCCGGGCGGTCGTCGGCGATCCGCCGGGCCAGCTCGAGCGGGTTGGCCGCCGGGAACGGCGGCCGCCCGGTCAGCACCTCGTACAGGACCGCCCCGAGGGCGTACACGTCCGTCCGGGGGCCGACGTCCCGGGACGCCCCGGCCACCTGCTCCGGGGCCATGTACAGCGGCGTGCCGACCGCCGGCCCCGAGCGGGTCGGCGGCCCGCCGGCGGCCGGGCCCCGGGCGAGGCCGAAGTCGGCCAGCTGCGGCTCGCCGTCCGCGCCCAGCAGGACGTTCCCGGGCTTGATGTCCCGGTGGACCACCCCGTGGGTGTGGGCGTAGTGGGCGGCGTCGGCCAGCTTCCGGGCCAGGGCGGCGGCCTCGGCCGGCGGGAAGTGATGGCCGGCGGCCAGGCGGTCCGCGAGCGTCCCGCCCTCGACAAGTTCCAGGGCCAGGAACGGCTGGCCGCCCGCGACCCCGGCGTCCAGGAGCTGGACGATGTGCGGGTGCTTGAGCCGCTGCAGCGCCCCGGCATCCCGGGTGTATCGGTCCTCCGAGGGGGGGCCGGCCGGGAAAACCTTCAGGGCCACCACCCGGCGGGTGGCCGTGTCGACCGCCCGGTACACGACCGCCGACGCCCCGCCGCCGATCCGGCCGGCCAGGCGGTACCGGCCGACCGCCGGGAGGGCCATCACCTCCCGGTGCAGCCGGACGGCCGCGTCGAGCTGCTCTTCGAGGTCGGCGGCGTGGGCCGGGTGGTCGAGGACGAACTGGTTGGCGTCCGGGCCGAGGCCGTCCCCGGCCCAGAGCCGGCGGATGAACTCGTCCACCACGGCCGCGGCGTCCGGCGGCGACGGGCCCGGTCCGTCCGGCGGGCCGGTCACGGCGGGTCTCCGAGCGCCCGGCGGAGGGCGGCCAGTACCTGCCGCCGCCAGTGGCCGACCGTCGTGTGATCGGCCAGGCCGAGGTCGGCGGCCAGCTGCCGGCAGCTCGCCCCCTCGTAGATGGTACGTCGGGCGATGAGCTGCTCGTCCGGCCCGAGGGCGGCGATCGCCTGCTCCAGCCGGGAGGTCCACTCGGCCGCCGCGGCCTGGCCGCTCGGCGTCGGGCCGGCGGCCACCGGCGCGAAGTAGCCCTCCTCGACCGAGGCCGTCGGCGGCCCGCTGTGCCGCCGCCCCGCCCGCGCGGCCGTGTTCCCGGCCACGGTCCGGACCCAGGCTCGCAGGCAGGCGGCGGTGTCGGCCGGGGTGCCGGCCCCGTGGAAGGTGTGAAACCCGGCCCGGACGTTCATCCACGCCTCCTGGGCCACGTCGGACCCGCTCGCGTCGGCCCACCCGCGGCAGACGGTCCGGGCCGTGACGGCCACCAAGAGGGGGTAGACCAACTCCGACAGCTCGGCCCAGGCGGCCTTGTCGGCGGCCCGGAGACGCGGGAGGTGGGCGTGGATGTCGTCCCAGGTCATCCCCCGAGGATAAGGAGTCTCCGGCCGATATGGGTGGGGGGAAAATGCAGTTTTCTTCCCATCTCTGGTATCGAAGTGCCTACGCTTTGATCAGGCGACCCCGATTGACCGAATCAAAGTCATAATGACCATCTTTAGTATTACAATCTCTTGGGCCAGATAGCCAGCGAGTCGGAGAATTCCTCGCGGAACTTGGTCGTCCCGTCGGCGCCGGTCCAGTCCTGCGTCTCCGGGTCGAACGCCGTTGGGCCGCTCCCGCCCCGCTAGATACCTCCCGCCAAAGGCGGAAGTGGGCCTCATTTCCAGGCTTTCCAGTGTACACCGACGACTGGACTCGGAAGTGGGCGCGGGTCTCGAACCAGTCGAACGTCAGGTCGAGCAACTCGTCAATACTCTGGCACCGGTGGTTGCGGGTAACGGCCTCGTGGAGCCGCCACCACACCCGCTCGATCGGGTTGGTGTCCGGGGAATACTTCGGCAGGTAGTGGACCCTCACCCGGCGCCCCCACTCCTTCAGGTACGCACGGACCAACTTCGACCCCTCGGGCGTGTGTGTCCCGGCGTTGTCGCACAGGACGTGGCTGACCTTGTAGTGCCGGAACGCACGCCGCAGGTCGTCCAGGTGCCTCAGGAACAAGGCCGCTCCCCGCCCTTCCTTCGGCTTCCCCTCCGTCAGGATGACTCGGCCGGTCCGCCAGTGGATGCTCCCGGCCAAGTACCGCTTCTCGTTGTTGCCCGGCGTCTCGACGGCCGCCTGCTCGCCCCGCCGCATCCACTGGCACCCGACCTTCGGGTTCAGGTTCACGTCCACCTCGTCCACGAGCACCGCCGTCTCGTCGTCCGGGAGGTGCCGGAGCAACCTCCGAAGGGTGGCGAGTTTCTTCCCCCGGTCCGGGTCCTTCGGGCGAATGGTCGGTCGGGGCCGCCGCCACACCAGCCCGGCCGACCGGAGCCAGAGGCGAACTGTCTCCCGCCCGACCCGGACCCTGTAGTCCTCTCGTAGGACCACGGCCGCCGCTTCGCACGACCACCGGCTGCGGGCGAACCGGAAATCGGCCGGCGAGAGTCCCAGCACCCACCGGACCACCAGCGACGCCCAGACGGGGACAGCGGATCACCTCCGGCCCCGGGGCCGGCCGAAGACGGCGTCCACGCCCTCCTTCTCAAACCGCCGGTTCCAGCGGCTGATGGTGCTCATCGAACAGAACAGGACGGCGCTGACGGTCGCCCACGTATGTCCGGCGTCGAGCAGGAGCAGGATGTGACCGCGGGCTCGGGCGTCGGGATCAGTTGACCGGCGGTAATGGTCGAGGAGTTCGCGCCGCTCCGCCACGGTCAGACGGATGTTGCCCACGAGTCGGCCCGCCACGGGACGGGTGCGGCCAGCAACCGGTGGCGAGACCCGGCCTCGAATCGTGTCATGATGAGGGCGGCGGACCGCCCCGAGTCCGGGTGATCCCGACCAGTCGCGGTGGCACCCCTATCGGGCACCTGCCCGCTTGAACCGCCGGCCGCGCCACTCAAGCGTCCCCACCCGCCCCCCGCCGTCGAGGGCGAACGCCACCTCGTCACCGTTCAGATCGTTCAGGACGTACCCCTTGCCGCCGTCGTCGGCCACGGCCGTGAAGGTGTCGTAGTGGTAGTGCCTCAGTTCGAGCACGAACGTGCTCCACCGCGTGGTCAGGGTGCCGCTCTTCTCGGTCACACGGACCTCCCCGTATCCCGGCTCGGAGTACGTCCCCGCGTACTCGCCCGGGGCGAGCGTCGGCTTCGTGCCCTTCTGCTGTTTCCCTGCCCGCTCCTGCTTGTCCGCCTCGGCCGTGTCCTTCCACCGCCGCTCCAGTTTGCGGTAGAAGTCGTCCCAGTCCGTTTTGGGCAGGCCGAGGTACATGTCGAGGAGCGTGTGCATCAGGGCCTCGGGCATCCAGTTCGTGAGGAAGTCCAGGTTGGAGAGGATGACGAACCCGAGGTTGGAGCCGGGGACGAGCACCACCTCGGCCGAGAACCCGTCCGTCTTACCGGCGTGGGAGATCACCGCGTGCCCGCGGTAGTCGCGGATGTTCCAGCCGAGCCCGTAACTCATCTGGATGGTTTCCGCCTTCGGGAACACGTCGCCCCAGAAGCCCTCGCGTCGGATGGCCATCTGCGGCGTCTGGGTTTCCCGCAGGTTCTCCTCGGACACCACCTGCTTCCCCTTCACCTTCCCGCCGTTGAGCTGCACCCGGATCCACTCGCACATCGCCCGGCCGCTCGCCTTGAACCGCCCGCTGGCGTCGATCTGGCCGTCCACCGGGTTCCACGGTGGGATGACCACCACCTTGCCGGCGTCGGTCTTGAGGTGCGTGGTCGCGCGGTCCCCGGTCTTGTCCCAGTCGGCCTTGGTGAACCCCACCGCGGTCATGCCCAGCGGGGCGAGGAGTCGGTCCCGGGCGAACTCGTGCCAGGGCCGGCCGGCCGCGGCCGTGAGCACCGCCGCGGCCACGAAGTAGCCGAGGCCCGAGTAGTGGAACGTGGAGCGGAACGGGAACCCGAGCTCCAGGTGGGCGATCCGGCGGACGTTCTCCTCCAGCGGCCAGGCGGCATTCGCGTAGATAATGTCGTCCCGGTGGTGCAGCCCGGTCCGGTGGCAGAGGCAGTCGCGGAGGGTGACGTCGCGTTCGGCCAGCGGGTCGGCCATGCGGAACCACGGGACGTGCTTGCGGACCGGGTCGTCCCAGGAGAGCTTGCCCTGATCGACCAGCACGGCGGCGGTGGCGGCGGCCACGGCCTTGGTACACGACCCGACCCCGAACAGGGTGCCGGGCGTCACCTCCGTCCGCGTCTCCACGTCGCGGACGCCGTAGCCCTTCAGGTGAACGACCTTGTCGTTGTGAACGACGCCGACGCACGCCCCGGGAACCGACCAGGCGGTCATCGCCGCTTCGGTGGCGGCGCCGACCGCCTGGGGGTTGACCGCGACGGAGGCCGGCTGGGCTCGGCCCGTGGCGGCCGGGGCACCGGCGGCGACCGCGGCGAGGAACGACCTGCGGGAGAGGTGCGGCGTCGTCATCTTCGCCCCGGCGGATGTGTGCCCCGGCCCGAAGTGTTGACCCGTCGCTGGGGAACTGCCGACCGGATTGGTCGAGCCCCGACCGCGGGTCAGCCTAACATCCCTCGGACCTCACTACAACTGTCCGGGACCGATCGGTGTCCCCATCGCCGGTGCGGACTCGGCCGTCCCGCACCGGCGTCGGTCCGTGACGGGGAGGGATCGTAGACAGTCGACGAAGCGCCACCGGCGGTGGATGCGGTCCGCCCAACGGTCCGAAGGCTCCTGCCCACCACGCGGTCGAGGATTGCGATGTAGCGGCAACACTTCTGCTATTCGTGGGAGGTATCTAGACCGTCAGTTCGTACAGCGGCTCCCGGGACGGCCAGAGGGCTACGGCCCCGGCCGCCATCTCGTGCCAGTGCGCCTCGGGGTGCGACTTGGCGGTGGCCAATGGCCTGGGTCACCGAGTTTGACGCCCAGCCACTCCTACTCACCCCTACACCCGTCTAGGGCCTGTTGACGTTGACTGTGGCTCGGAGGCGGATGAACCCGAGGGCCAAGTGGAGCCAGCCGAGGTACATCCGCTTCCGCTTGTCGTACCGGGTGGCCACCCGGCGGAACTCCTTGAGCTTGGCGAACAGCCGCTCGACCCGGTTCCGCTCCCGGTACGCCGCGGCGTCCAGCGGCTCGGGGGCGACCCGGTTCCGCTTGGCCGGGATGACCGGCTCGGCCCCGCGGGCCAGGCACGCCCGCCGCTGCGGGCGGCCATCGAACCCCCGGTCCCCGACCACCTGATCGACCGGCCCGGCCGCCACGGTCGTGGCGTCCAGCGTCCGCCCCAGCCGCGGGGCGTCGTGCCGGTGGCCGGGGATCACCTCGACCGCGATCGGGGTGTTCTCGTCGGCCGCCGTCAGCACTACCTTGGTCGTCAGCCCGCCCCGGCTCCGGCCGAGGCCCTCGGCCGCCGCGCTACGCTCGGGGCCGATCTTTTTTTCTTCCGGGCGGCCCCGGCGGCGTGCCGGTGAGCGCGGGCGGTGGTGGAGTCGATCAGCACCCGCCGGACCTCGCCGAACGCCGGGTCGGCGGTCATCCCGTCGAACAGCCGCCGCATGGCCCCCGAGTGGACCCACCGCCGGAGCCGGTTGTACACCGCATCCCACGCCCCGAACTCGGCCGGCAGGTCGCGGAGCGGGATGCCCGTCCGGCCGAGGTACAGCAGGGCCTCGAAGAACTGCCGGTCTGGAATGGCCGGCGGCTGCCCGCCCCGGTGCGTCTTGGCCTGACGGACCAGCGGCTCCATCGCCGCCCAGAGGCCGTCCGTGAGCATGTATCGCATGGCCATCCCTGCACGAGCCGAGGCCCGATCCGCCTCAACTCGTTGTGTGGCAGGAGAAGTCAACGTCAACAGGCCCTAGTCTGGTCACCTCGAGACCGCGGCGTACCGCCGGCCGACCCCGGCCATCGGCCCAAAGCGTCATGATGTCACCCACCGGAACACCAGCCGGCTCAGCCGGGACACCCGACCGAGCCGTGAGTGAAGGCGGTATCACTCCCGCTATTACCGGTGGCCTGCCGCGGTCAAGGCGCGAGCGACCAACCCCCGGGCGTCATCCATGAGCGGCAGGACGGCCATCATCCATCGCAGGTAACCGGGGTCGGCCGCTGCGACTGCGGGCAGCGGCACCCCCTTGAACTTGCCGAAGCTGAACACCGGCTGCCCGCCCGGGCCGAGGGCGAACCGCCCGCCGACATCGACCGGCCACAGCGCCCGGTGCAGGTCGGCCGGGTCGGCCGGCAGGGCGTACCGGCCGACCTGGGCGTCCAGCACCGCCAGGGCGGCGGCCGCATCCGCCCGGGCCGCGTGGGCGTCGACATGGTCCCGGCCGAGGTACACCCGGACGGCGTTGGAGAGGGTGTGCGGTTCGTGCCGGCGGAACACCGCCAGCGGGTCCAGGACGGCCCGACCGGACACGGCGAACGGCACCCCGGCCCGGGCGAACTCGGCGGATAGTACGGCCAGG
>JAXMAZ010000002.1:0-876936 GCA_046350115.1 Gemmataceae bacterium | reverse complement strand
CAGCCCGGTGTCGGGTCGGACGGCGGGGTTAAACCCCGCCGCTCGCCGGTGGTGGCTTGTGGCGCTCGGGTGGGGGCTGGCGGTCGCGGTGCCGACGGCCGTGCGGCCGTCCCACCTCGCCGACTACGTGCCGTTCGCGGCGGTCGAACGGTTGAAGGCGGAAGGGGTGCGGGGCGTCCTGTACACCCACGCCGTCTGGGCGGGCGTCCTGCTCGACTCCGGATACCCCGGGTGGCTCGTCACCTGTGACGGTCGGTACTACCTGCGGTCGAAGGACGAGTGGGACGCTTACCACGCCGCCGCACGGGGGGAGGTGCCGGTGGACGAACTGGACCGCCGCTGTCACCCGGCCGCGTTCGTCCTTCGCGCCGGGTTCGACGACGGGCTGATCGCCAGACTCCGAGCGCACCCCGGCTGGCGGGAGCTGCCGCCGGACAAGGACTGCGTGCTGTTCGTGCGTGCGTCGCCCGCGGCGGGGCGATAGACTACAACTCCTTCCAAAGCCCACGGGGGATCCCCCGTGGGCTTTCGTCCCGGGACACACACCATGCTTCGGACCGCTGCCCTCTGCCTGCTGCTCACCGTCCCGCTGTTCGCCGGCGACAACTGGCCCGAGTTCCGCGGCCCGACCGGCGACGGGCACGCCGCCGGCAAGCCGCCGACCCGCTGGTCCGAGTCCGAGAACGTCCGCTGGAAGACGCCGGTCCACGACAAGGGGTGGTCGTCCCCGGTGGTGTGGGACGAGCAGGTGTGGCTGACGACGGCCACCGAGGAGGGGACGAAGCTGTTCGCCGTGTGCGTGGACCGCAAGTCCGGCACGGTGGTCCACGACCTGCCGCTGTTCGACGTGGCCGACCCGGCGAACATCAAGCAGTACAACAGCCACGCCTCCCCGACCCCGGCCATCGAGGCCGGCCGGGTGTACGTCCACTTCGGTAGCAACGGCACCGCCTGCCTGGACACCGCGTCCGGCAAGGTACTCTGGCAGCGGCGGGATCTGCCGTGCAACCACTGGCGCGGCCCGGCGTCGTCCCCGGTCATCTGGCAGGACAAGCTGTTCCTCTGCTTCGACGGGTTCGACCGGCAGTACGTCGTTTGCCTGGACAAAGCGAGCGGTAAGACGGTGTGGCAGAAGGACCGCAACCTGCCGTACCGCAACAGCGGCAAGCCGGAGGTGGACGGGGATTACAAGAAGGCGTACGCCACCCCGTCCGTGCTGACGATCGACGGCCGGCCGCAACTGGTGGCCCCGGCTGCGATGGGCACGGTCGGTTACGACCCGGACACCGGGGCCGAGCTGTGGCGGGTCGTCACCGACGGCATGAACCAGGCGTCCCGGCCGGTGCTGGCCGACGGCAAGGTGTTCGTCACCGCCGGGCACACGTCCAGCCTGTTCGCCATCACGGCCGGCGGCAAGGGCGACGTGACCAAGACGCACGTCGCCTGGAAGCTGGCCAAGGCCGCCCCGACCCGGCCGTCGCCGATCGTGGTCGGGGACAAGCTGTTCTGCGTGAACGACACCGGCACCGCCCTCTGCCTGGACGTGCGGACCGGCAAGCAGCTCTGGAAGGAGTCGCTGGACGGCCGGTTCTCGGCGTCGCCGGTGTTCGCCGGCGGCCACCTGTACTTCGCCAACGAGGCCGGCAAGACGTTCGTGGTCGCGGCGGAGGCGCCGTACCGGCTGGTGGAGACGAACCGGCTGGACGCCAGTTGCATGGCCTCCCCCGCCGTCGCCGGGAACGAGCTGTTCCTGCGGACCAAGACCCACCTGTACTGCATCGCCCAGAAGTGACCGACGACCGGAGGGATTCGGATGAGCCTTCACCTGCTGATTGCTACCGCCGGACTAGCAGGGGTGCTGGCCGCTCCGGTGCCGGAACCGACTGGCGCTGAGCGTCTGAAGTGGCTATATGGCATCCCGTCTCAGGCTCCGAACGGGGGTGTAATCGAACTTACGCCATGCGACAAGCTCCGCTTCTTGATCCCGTACTACTCCGGTCCAGATACGGCGATCGCCGGATGGGGTGCGAATGTGACGAAAAGCGTTGTTGGCGATTTCGTAGCCACCGTTCAGGTCGATGAGAGTTTGCCAGACTATGCACGCGCACTGAGGGAGGGGCCAGTGGTTTCCAAGCTCGGTTTCTTCCTCACCCCACAATCCTCAGTCCCGTTCGCCACAGAGTGGAGCATCGATTGGAAGGTTGAGACAGGGGTCGAGCAGTCTTCGTTCGTGCGCACGTGCAGTGCCAGACTGACTCGCCTGCTCAGCCGGAACGACCGATGTTCGGTTTGGTCGGAGGTGCCTCGGGTCAAGGCATTACGTATTTCGAGGGTAGGTTCGTGGTGGCGGTTTGACTCTTGCGACCACGGCCGAACTTGGGTCACTAGCGGCATCCGAAAACACCCGTTCCCGACACGTGTCAACCTGACCCTTTACGCCTCGAACATCAGCAACGCCCCATACATCGTCGTGTTCGACAAGTTCACCGTCGTCCGGCCGGCTGCTGCCAAAAAGTAGATGTAGGGTGCGTGGAGGCTCTGCGGAACGCACCGCCGGGACCCCGCCCCTCGGTTCCGCTCGTTGCCGGGCCGGTGCGTTCCGCTCGTCAGAGCCCTCGCTTCACGCACCCTACGGATGGCCGGCGGGCGGACGCTTCTCAGACACCCCCTGAGCTCGACTTGTGCAGTTTTCGGGAGACCAGTGGAGCGGAATCGCTGTGTTCCCAGTGGTTCTTCCGAGTGAATTTGTGGGCCTACGAGGGGTGGGGTGCCGCAGAACCCCTTTCGGCGATCAAGAACGCCCGGAAAACAGGCCTCCCGACGCTCCCGAAAAACTGCACAAGTCGACCTGAGAGTCTGTCCAAAAAGGGCGACTGGTCAGGCGACACACTATAAGCTTGGGCAAGGCGGCGGGGCGAAACAGCCAGGGGTGAGAGTATGGCGTGTTCAGGCGGCCGCCCTCGATCGACCAGCCCAGGCGGCCTCCCGGGGGGGTGTACCTTGGCGGTTGCTCTCTGCGGTGTGGCCCTCATCTGGCTCTCCGAGTCCTTGGCGAAGGCCCGGGACCTCTCGGACGGCGGCCGGGATGCCGCTGCTCGGGGTTATTGGGCGATGGGGATGGCCGTGGTGTTCGGGCTGGCCCTCGCAGGCATCCGCCGAGGGCCGGAGCAGCAGAGGGGGACATCGTATGCGGCGGCAGTCATCTGCCTGCTGGGCATAGGCTGGGCGGCAATCTCGCTGACCTTCCTCCTGCTTAAGTGAGCAGATGACGGGCCTTTTTGGACAGACTCTGAGATACCCTGCGGGTTCGCCGCCGAAGGCCGGGAGGCACGGGCATGAAGTCGTTGACCGAGTACCTGACGTTCACCGTCCCCGAGCGGATGGCGTTCGTGAACATCACGCCGCAGCTTGAAGAACTGGTCCGCCGGAGCAGGATCACGGAGGGGCTGCTGCTGTGCAACGCCATGCACATCACCGCTTCGGTGTTCATCAACGACGACGAGCGGGGGCTACACGAGGACTACAAGAAGTGGCTGGAGAGGCTGGCCCCGTTCGACGCCAGCCCGCAGACCTACGCCCACAACCGGACCGGCGAGGACAACGCCGACGCCCACCTGAAGCGGCAGGTGATGGGCCGAGAGGTTGTGATCGCCGTCACCGCCGGGAAGCTCGACTTCGGGCCGTGGGAGCAGGTGTTCTACGGCGAGTTCGACGGCAAGCGGCCGAAGCGGGTGCTGGTCAAGATCATCGGCGAGTGAAACCCTGCCGCCCGGATGCGGAATCCGGGTGGCGGCGATTTTTGGGACTTCACTTTGGGCGGGCGTTTGGCCCTGTAGCCGGATCGTCGCCCTGCCACGGCGACATTTTTTGCAACAGGCCGAGAACAAAGAAAGGACCGGGCGGCAGTGGCACAGACCCCGGTCGATGGGACCGACTTTTTCAGAGTTGGCCCGGAATTGCTGGGTTTCTCGTTCTGCAACGGCAACGAAGTGACGGCCGGGATGTGATGCAGGTAATGAGACGAGCCGGGGCGGTCATGGGCACCGCCCAAGCTCAGGTCGTTCAATACTCCTCGGGCAGCAGCAGGCAGGTCGAGGCCCGTTTCCCGTCGTCCCCGACCGCCTCCGTCAACACCCAGACCTTCACCCCGGTCTTCAGCCGGAACGCCGACAGGATGCGGCTCCCGTCCATCAGCGACATCTGGTTGGCGTGGCGGTCGTCATCGCACAACTCGCCCTGCTCCAGCCGCAGGTGGCGTGCCACGAACTCCCGGACGGTCTGCCCCGCCTTCCGCAAGGCATCCAGGCATCCCGGAGTCGCCACCACCTGCCCCAACTCGAACTTCGGCGTGTCGATCATTCCTTACCTCCTTGACCGACCAGCCGGTGTCACGTCCGCTGCCCCGCCGCTCGCTCCCAATACTCCCAGGTCGTCGGGTCGATCTTCGCCCGGATGCTCGTCAGCAAGGTGAAGAACGCCTGGGCCTCGTCCGGCAGACCGAGCAGGTTGAGGGAGCGGAGGACACGGCTGATCCGCAGCCAGTTGTGGTTCGGCCGGTTCCACACGTCCGGGTTTGGGTTGTCGAAGGCGAGGCCGTCGCCGGTGCGGATGATGCCGCAGAAGGCCAGCCAGCGGTCGAAGGATCGCCGCAGCCGGTGCCGCAGAAGCGGGTCGGGCCGGAACTGGCTGACCGTTGCGGCATCCAGTACCGGGGCATCGGGGTTGTACATGCTCGGCTCATCGGTGGCGAATAGCCACTGGATGAAGTCGTGCTGGAGTTCCCAATCCTCGTCGGGCCAGTTGAGGATGGCGTCCAGGGTGTACCCGGACGAGTTCGTGCCTTCATCGTCGCCGTAGAAGGCGAGCAGTTCCGGGCACAGGTGTCCCGATCGTTCGGTCGGGTCCATCGGATCGCTCCAGGCCGTGAGGGAAACCCGCCGTCAGTCGGTGTCACCGTCGGCCCCCTCACCGAACTTGGTCGGGTAGACGCCTTCAGGCGGCAGCCCGTCGCCGTGGTAGCGGCACGGGAACGGCACCTTCGACCGTTCCTGGCCGTGGATCATCAGGTGGTCGAGATCGAGGACTTGCCCGCTCGGGCCGTAGTGGCGGCTCTCCTCCGGGAAGTCGCCCAGGTCGGCCTCGGGCACAACGACGTGGTGCCCGTACTTCTCTTCGTCGGCCAACTCGCCGATGGCGTCCAGCACGGTGTCGGCCTCGACGACCAGGAACAGCGGCCAGTACGACCCGCCGATCTCCAGCAGCCACGTCTTGCCGAACCACCCGCCGGGGGTTCAGGACCGGGATGTCCTTGAGTTCCTGCCCGTGGAACGTCGCCGAGGCCGTGACCATCCGATTGCTCCAGTCTGGGTCGGGTTCACACCAGGGCAGGCGGTGTCAGAGACGCCGGGGAAGGCGAAGGTCTACCGGGCGGCGGCACCAGTTGGTACTTCATTTAGCAGCACATTCGACCAATCTCAGCCCTCGACACGGAGCCACGATGCCGACGCCCATGCCCCAGCAGTCCCCGATCAACCTGACCGACCCGGTTCACGCCGACTTTGGCCGGGACAAGCTCCAGATTCACTGGAAGAAGTCGGCCTCTGGTCTGGTGAAGAAGGACGAACACGGGGTCACGGTGACGTTCGCCGCCGACGAGCGGCAGTACGTCGTTCTTGACCAGAAGAGGTTCCATCTGGTGCAGTTCCACTTCCACCACCCGAGCGAGCATTGGGTGGACGGGCGGCAGCAGACGATGGAGTTGCACGTCGTCCACCAGAACGCCGACGACGGCAGCCGGGCGGTGGTCGGCGTGTTCATCGAGGCTACGGACAAGGGAGCCGTCGTCCCGGCCCTGGTGCCGCAACTGAAGGCCATCCTCGGCGGGTCCGGCGACGACACGGACCCGACCGTCGCCCACAACCCGCTGGAGTTCCTGCCCGAGAACACCGACGAGTATTACCGCTACGAGGGGTCGCTCACGACCCCGGAGTTCGACGAGAACGTGAGTTGGGCGGTGCTTCGACAGCCCAAACTGCTGCCGAAGGCGGAACTGGTCGATCTCATCAAGCTGTTCAAGCACCCGGCCCGGCTGCCGCAGGGGTTAAACCGCCGGTTCCTTCTCGCCAATTTCCGAACCAAGTAGGTGGTGTCAGGCGGCGTCCTCGTCGTCGAAGGCGGCGCACATGTTGGTGATGTACACGGCAGCCCGGCGGGCCTCGTCGTCGGTGGCGTCAGTGAGGAGTTCGCCCCGGAACAGCATCCCGCTGTCGCCCAGGGCGTAGCCAACGACGAACCGAGCGTTCGTGAGCCGGAAGATCAGGACTAGCGACCCGTCCCGGTGCCGTCGGACGATCTCGCTCCGGCAGGCGAGTATGGTCTTCCCGGCCCACGTCGTCAGCATGATGCGGTGGCCGTCGAGCTTCGTGTACGCCGTGATGTCCCGGCCGTGGACGGTCGCCCCGAGTGCGGCGAACTCCCGCCCCTCGTGGGAGACGATGCTGATTTCGGTCTGACCGTGGCCTTCACTGCGAGAAGTGGTCATGGTTGCTCCGGGGTTGTGATGGCCGCGGAGCAGGCGGTGTCACCGGCCCTGGCTACGCCGGTGTGGCGAAGGCGGGCGGAAGGAAGCGGGTTAGAGTCGCTTGACGAACGACGCCTTGCCGTCGCCGTCGGCGAAGTAGTCGGGGATGTGGGCGACTTCGGCGTACCCGTGCTTGCGGTAGAACTGCCGGGTCCGCTCGAAGCCCGACGTGGAACTCGTCTCGACCAGCAGCAGCCGCCCGTCCGCCGCCCGGACCATCGCTTCCACTTCCACCAGCATCTTCGACCCGACCCCCTGCCGGTGCCGGGGGCCGTCCACGGCGATCATCAGCAACTCCCACACCCGGTCGGCGAACGGCCTGGCGGCGAAATAGACGACCCCGACCGGCCCCCCGCCCTCGTCCCAGACGTGCATCTGCCCGCCGCTGGCGTTGGCGGCGTGGTACTCGTCCATCATCCCCGTGATGGCGTCCGTATCCTCCGGCTGGAACAGCCCGCTGCTACAGGAGAGGGCGACGAGGGCGGGGGTGTCGGCGGGGGCGACGGGGCGCATCATCGGGGGTGGCTCTCACCGGGTCGGGGCGGGATTCGGGGACACGACACCGCCGCCGCCCGGCAGGTTCGGGGCGGTTTCGCACGAACGACCGACGGGCTTGACTCGGTGAAGTCGGGGGGTGTCATGTCGCTACCCGGTTCGCCGCCGCCAGGGAGTAGGTCGGGTCGGCCTCGTCCCACGTCACGTCCCCGGACGGGCCGTAGATGGCGGGCACCGGCGTCACCCCGGCCAGCCGCAGCCACGCCTGCACCTGGGTGCGGTGGTGGCAGGTGTGCAGCACCCGCCGCCAGAACACCCAAATACGTTCCCGCACCAGCCCGCCGAAGAACGGCCGGGGTTCGAGCCACCACGCCGTCGTGCCCGCAGCGAACTGCGGCAACCGCCTGCGACAAAGCCCGACGTACCTGTCGATGTACGCCGCCACCGGCGGCGTCTCGCCGGGCGGCAGCAACTCGTCCACCGGCGGCTCGTCGGTGCCGACGAACTGGCCGAAGAACCGCCGCTCGGACAGCAGTTGGTGGACGAGGATGGTGCGGATCGTGTTCACCTTGTCGTGCGGCTTGAAGTCGAGCCGGTCATCGGGGACGACCCGCCACACGGAGGCCGTCTTGTTCGTCTCGCTGGCGTAGGTGGCGACGGCGTACCGCCACGCCGGTTCGACGGCGGCGGGGACTTCGCCGTCGGGAATCGCCGTCCACTCGTACCGCATGACCCGTGCCCTCCCACGACAACGAGTCGGCCCGCCAGTGGACCGACTCGTGGCCCGAGTTGTGTTACTTGCCCGTCTTCTGGGCGTGCTTCGCCAGGAACCCCCGCATCAGCCCGGCGATCTTGTCCCCGTCTTCCTCCAGGGCGAAGTGGCCGGTGTCGAGCAGGTGGTACTCCAGCGTCTTCAGGTCGTTCTTGTACGGCTCGGCCCCGGCGGGCGGGAAGATCTGGTCGTTCTTGCCCCACACGACCAGCGTCGGCGGCTGGTGCGTGCGGAAGTACGCCTGCCACGCCGGGTACAGCGGCGGGTTACTACCGTAGCTGTGGAACAGGGCCAGTTGGACTTCGGCGTTGCCCGGCCGGTCGAGGAAGTGCTGGTCGAGGGTCCAGGCGTCCGGGCTGATCGCTTCCACGCTACGGACCCCGTGGGTGTACTGCCACTTGGTCGCTTCGAGGGTGAGGAACTTCCGCAGCGGCTCGGCGGTCTTGTCCGAGCGATCCTTCCAGTACGCCTTGACCGGCTTCCAGAAGTCGTTGTCGATCCCCTCCTCGTAGGCGTTCCCGTTCTGCACCACCAGGGCCGTCACCCGCTCCGGGCGCTTGACCGCCAGCCGGTAGCCGACCGGGGCACCGTAGTCCTGAACGTACAGGGCGTACTTGGTCAGCCCGACCTTCTCGGTGAACTTCTCCACCACGTCGGCTAGCTTGTCGAAGGTGTACTCGAACTGGTCCACCGGCGGGGCCGAACTGTGCCCGAAACCGGGGTAGTCCGGGGCGACGACGTGGTACTGGTCGGCCAGGGCCGGGATCAGGTGGCGGAACATGTGCGAGGACGCCGGGAAGCCGTGCAGGAGCAGCACCGTCGGGGCGTCCGTCGGCCCGGCCTCCCGGTAGAAGATGTCCAGCCCGTCGATCCTCACCGTCCGGTGGGCGACCGCCGGGGCGGGCTTCGGGTCGGCGGCGTGGACCGGCCGGGGGATTGACAGCCCCAGGCCGACCGTCGCAGCGGCGAGCAGGGCGAAGCGTGTGCCGGGTGTGACCATGACCGTTCTCCTTCGTGAATGGGTTCGGGTGACGGATCGAGTGTGGGTCACTTGTCGGTGCGTGCGGCCAGTTGCGACTCCAGGTCGGCGATCCTCGCTTGGAGCCGCTCGACCACCGAGGCGACCTGGGCCTGCGAGAACCGCTTGTGGATGTGCTGCGGGCAGTTCACGTCCCAGGCTTCGACGGTGAACACGACGGCCCGCTCGACCTTGCCCGGATACTCGGGGTCACGGAGCCGTTCGAGGAGTGCGGGGTCGTCCTCGACGACTTTCGCTGTCCCCCACACCTTGACCCGCTGACTGTTGGCGTAGTCCATCAGGAACAGGAACGCCTTCGGGTTCTCCGACAGGTTGCCCACCGTGAGGTACTGGCGGTTGCCGCCGAAGTCGGCGAAGGCCAGCGTGCGGTCGTCTAGCACCTTGAGGAAGCCGGGCGGCCCGCCCCGGTACTGGATGTACGGCTGCCCGTCGGCCGTCGCCGTGCCCAGGTAGAACATGTCCAGCCCGCCCAGGAACCCCTCCAGGTCGGGCGTGACCGTCGATTGCCAGCCCCGGCCCCGCTCGGCCCGCTCATAGCTGGTGCGGGAACCCTTCTGGACCTGGACGGCTTTCACCGCCGGGGTGAAGGCGATGTCGCTCGGGAACTGTCGCATCGGGCGTCCTCCGTCCGGGCGGGCCGTGGTGGCTGGAACAGCCACCGGACGGGAGTGTATACAGACAGGTCTGTCTAGTCTTACCCGAAAAAACCGCTTTCACCCCGTCGTGACCGAGGCCAGGAGGCGGGCGGCGGCGTCACGGGCCACGTCCGCAGCGGCCGGGGAGCGGTCGATGAGGGCCGTCACGATGGCCCCCTCGACCAGCACGGCGACGGCCGGGGTGACGGCCTCCCCCGCCGGGCCGACGGCCTCCCGCACCAGTCCGGCCAGCGTTTCATGGAACCGCTTCTTGTGGCCCCGGACGAAGGCGGTGCCGGGGTGGTCCGGGTCGGCCAACTCGACGGCGGCGTTCTGGAACGCACACCCCCGGAACCCCGGCGACTGAAACCACTCCTTGAGGGCGGCGAAAAACGCCCGGAGCGGGTCTTTGACCCGCTTCCGATAGCGGGCCGTGGCCTCGGCGAAGAAGGCCACGACCGCCGCCTCTCGAAACTGGAGGACGGCCAGGATCAGGTCGTCCTTACTCGGGAAGTGGGCGTACAGGGTGGCTTTGGCGACCCCGGCCTCGGCGATCACCCGGTCGATCCCGACGGCCCGGACGCCCTCGGCGTAGAACAGGCGGTCGGCCGTCTCCAGAACCCGCTGGCGGGCCTCGGAGGTAGCAGCAGGCGTGCGTCCCATGCCGGGATTATACAGACGGGTCTGTCTTATCAAACTCTCCCGTGGTCCGCACGAAATTGCGGCAGGTAGCTTGCCCGTCGGCTCGCCGAGCTACAACGTCGCCAGCAACTCCTTCACCTTCCGCTCGATCAGGTCACGGACTTCGTTGAACCGGGCGGGCGGCAACTCCTTCGGGTCGGGGATTTGCCAGTCCTCCCGCCGGTTGGCGACCACCAGCGGGCACTCGTCCCCACACCCCATCGTCACGGCGACATCCACTTCCGTGCCGTTGAACTCGTCCAGCCCCTTCGACGTGTGCGTGGTCAGGTCGTAGCCGAGTTCCTTCATCGCCTGCACCGCCTTCGGGTTCACCCGCCCCGACGGTCGGGAACCGGCACTGTGGGCCTCAACCACGTCGCCGCCGTGGATGCGGGCGAAGGCTTCGGCCATCTGGGAGCGGTTGCTGTTCTCGATGCAGACGAACAGGACTCTCTTGACCGGGTGCATGTCGTCGCTCGGTGTAGGGGTTCGGGTCGATCAGCAGCAGCCGGGCGTCGGGCAACACGCCCCGTCCAGTGGCACGACGCCGCAGCGGTCTTGGGCGAGACAAGCCGTGTGCTTGCTGCCGAGATGGAGCAGCACACCCGAGGGCGTTACCTCGGCCCCTCCGACCGGGTACTGAGACACGAGGCCGTTCTCGTACTCGACTTCCACCGGCAAGTTCATCGACGGGAACAGCGGGGTTCCGATCTGGATGATCTTGGCGAGCTTGGTGGTGTCGAGCCGGTGTTGGGTGTCGTCGGCCACCCACACCTGCAACACGCAGGCTGTTGTCGAGCGGGCTGTCCCGCCGCAGTCGATGAATTCCTTTTGGACACGCCCGACTTCGGTAACGTGGAAGTGGGCCGGGACGAACGAACCGTCCGGCAGCATCAGGTGTAGGGCGGCACCGGGGTTGTCCTTCATCACGGCGACGAACGCATCGAGGGTCATGGCTCACTTCTCCACAAGGACGGACTCGGCCGGACAACAGCACCCCGGCTCCTGCACGCACCGGCAGACTAGCACGCCCGCACACGCCCCGAGGACCGGGGCGGCGAGGTACACCCACAGGGCGTCGAGCCGCAGCGACACGACGGCCGGGGCGAGCGACCGGGCCGGGTTCATCGACGCCCCGCTGACCGGCCCGGCGAACAACGCTTCGAGGGCGATCACCGCCCCCACAGCGACCCCGGCCAAGACGCCCTTCTCCTTCGAGCCGGTCGAGACGCTGAGAATCTCGAACATCAGGATCAGGGTCAGGATCGCCTCCAGCACGAACGACTGCACAGCGTCCCCCGCCGGGGTCGTCGCCCCGAGCGTCGGGTGGGTCGGGAACATCAGCCGCAGGGTCAGGCTGGCGAAGCCCGCCCCGAGGCACTGGCAGGCGATGTACGGTGCCACCCACCGCCCCTCGAACCGGCGGGCGGCGAAGAACCCCAGCGTGACGGCCGGGTTCAGGTGGGCACCGGACACGTCGCCCACGGCGTAGATCATCGCCAGCACGACCAGCCCGAACGTGAGGGCCACGCCGACGTGGGTGACGGTGCCGCCGGTCACGTCGTTGACGACGACCGCCCCGGTCCCGGCGAACACCAGGGCGAAGGTGCCGAACGCCTCGGCGGCGAGCCGCCTCATTCGCCGCCCCCACAACACGACGCCGACCGGCCCGTCACCCGGCCCGCCCGCCCGCCTCGTCCATCAGGCACCACGCCTGTTCGAGCAGCCCGGACACGCACAGATCGACCAGCCGGTAGTACACATTGTTCCCGTCCCGGCGGGCGGTCAGGATGCCCAGGTCGGAGAGCCGCTGGAGTTGGTTGGACACGGCCTGCGGCTTCATCCCGACGGCGGCAGCCAAGTCGGTGACGCACAACTCGTTGGCCCGGACGACGGCGTGAAGGAGCCGCAGCCGGGTGTCGTTCGCCAGCACCTTAAACACCGCCGCCAGCCCGCCCGCCTGGATCGGGGTGAGCAGGGGGCGGGTTTTCAGCGACGACGGGCGGGCCGCAGGTCGGGCGGGCATGGGCGGACTCCTCTTATTCACCATTACACTACTTGGTGTATCGATGGCAGACAAGGGGATGGTCGGTTGGTCAGGCGTTCGGCGGGTGGTCGTGAGAAGATCGGCCGTGCGAACCGTCAGGCCGTGTTCGCCCGCAGCTCGGCCAGTAGTTTCTCCAGCCGGGCCGGATCGACCGGCTTGGTCAGGTGGTGGTCGAACCCCGCCTCCTGGGACCGCCGCCGGTCCTCCTCCTGCCCCCACCCGGTCAGGGCCACCAGCACCACGCCCCGGCCCCACGGCTCCGACCGGATGCGACGGGCGGTGTCGAACCCGTTGAGCCTCGGCATGCCGATGTCCATCAGGATCACGTCCGGGCCGAACGCCGGGGCCGACTCCACCGCCTCCAGACCGTCGTGCGCCGTCCGGGTGTCGTTCCCCATGAGGGTCAGCATCATCGCCAAGCTCTCCGCCGAGTCCCGGTTGTCGTCCACCACCAGGATGCGGCGGCGGACGCCGTTGACCGGCCCGGCCGGGCCTTCCGCCCCTCGACCAGCCGCAGCGTCTGGCACGACGACCGGCAGGCGGACGACGAACTCGCTGCCCAGCCCCGGCCCGCCGCTGCGGGCCTCGACGGTCCCGCCGTGCATCTCCGCCAGCTTTTTGACGATGGACAGGCCGATGCCCAGCCCGCCCTGCGCCCGCTCCAGGTTCCGGTCCACTTGGGTGAATATGTCGAACACCCTCCGCAGCATCTCAGCCGGGATGCCCACACCGTCGTCCTTTACCGAGACGACCGCCTCGCCCCCCTCCCGCCGCACGGCCAGTTCGATGTGCCCGCCCCGGTCGGTGTACTTGGCGGCGTTGTTCAGGAGGTTGGAGAACACCTGGGCCAGCCGTGTCACGTCGCCGTCCACATAGAGTGAGCCGGGCGGCAGGGCGACGGTGAGGGCGTGCCCGGCCTGCTCGATCAGCGGGCGGCTCGTCTCGACGGCCTGCTGGACGACCCCCGCCAGTTCGACCCGCTCCTTGCGGAGTTCGATCTTTCCCCGGCTGATCCGGCTGATGTCGAGCAGGTCATCGACCAGATGCACCATCTGGCTCAGTTGCCGCTCCATCATCGTCCGGGCGTCCGCCGCTATCCGGCCGTCCGCCCCAGCCAACCGCAGGACTTGCAGGCCGTTGCGGAGAGGGGCCAGGGGGTTGCGGAGTTCGTGGGCCAGGGTCGCCAGGAACTCGTCCTTCCGCCGGTCGGCGTCCTTCAGGGCGTCCTCGGCCCGCTTCCGCCCCGTCACGTCCTCGTGGGCCACCACCACCCGGACCGGCCCCGGCGACTTGAACCGGGTCGCCCGCATCACGAACCACCGCTCCTCGGTCGGCGAGTGGCACGGGTACTCGAACTCGAACAGCGGCAGCCGCCCGGCCAGCACGTCCTTGAGGCCCGCCGCCATGCCGCCCTCGACGCAATCGCCCCCGCCCGGCTCGCACGCCCGCAGGTAGTTCGCCCCGACGCCGTAGTTGTGGCCGGTGTACTGGTTCTCGTCGGCGAACCGCCGCCACGCATCGTTCACGGCCAGGATCACCCCGTCCTCGTCCAGCACGGCGATGTGGCTGGACAGGGCGTCGAGCGAGGAGTGCAGGAACTCGTGGGCCTCGGCCAGTTCCCGCTCGGCCCGCTTCCGGGCGGTGATGTCCTTGAACAGCACGGCCACCTGCCTCCGCTCCGGCGGCCCGATGCGGAAGGCGGCAAGTTCCAGGTGCCGCCCCGTGGCGACCAACTCCCGCTCGAACCGGACGGGCTGGCCGGTGACGACGACGGTGCGGTACACCCCGACCCACTCCTCGGCCTCGTCCGGGACCACCGCCCGGACCGTCCGCCCCACGATGTCCGGGATGCCGGTGTTCGCCGTGAATGCGGGGTTGGCCTGGACGTGAACGTAGTCGCTCAGCGGCCCGTGCGGGCCGTCGAGGAACTCGATCACGCAGTACCCCTCGTCCATGCACTCGAACAGGGTGCGGTACCGCTCCTCGCCCTCCCGGAGCCGGTCCGCCTGCCGCCGCCGGTCGGCCTCGGCCCGCCGCCGGTCGGTGTCGTCCTGGAAGTAGACGGCCAGCCCGGACGACGTGGGGTACGCCCGCACGGCGTACCAGCAGTCCAGCGGCGGCGGGTAGTACGCCTGGAATTGGACCGTCACCCGGTCGGCCGCCGCCCGCCGGTACTCCGTCTCGAACGTGGACCCGACGGCCGCCGGGAACTCCTCCCAGATGCTCCCGCCGAGCAGGTCGGATCGGCTCCGCTGGAGGAGCCGCTCGGCGGCCGAGTTCATGTAGGTGAACCGCCAGTCCCGGTCGAGGGCGAAGAACGCATCGCCGATGCTCTCCAAAACCTCTGCGGCGGTCAGCGGGGCGTCGGCGGTCTGCGGTCGGCCCATGTGGTCGTGTCTTCGAGTCGGGGGTGTCGGTCCGGGGCAAGCCCCCGGACCGCCGGGGTCGTGTCCGGGTACGGCACGAGCAAAGGGGCCATTATAACCGGCACGGCCGGGCCGGTCGGCGTGTGGCCCCACACGGGTCGCCGGACGGTGATCTCGCACCGTCCGAGAGGAACAGTTCGGCGTCGGCCCGGCCCGCTGTGGTGTCAGTACGTCAGCTTCTCGCTCGCCTCGCCCAACTGCTGCGGCGTCCGCCTCGTGTACCGGGCGGTAGTGTTCAGGTTCTCGTGCCCGAGTATCTGGGCCAGGGCGACCAGATCGTTGCCGCTGTCGGCGAGGAACTGGTGGGCCATCGTGTGCCTGAGCAGGTGCGGGTGGATGTGGAACCCGCAGGCGGCGGCGTACTTGTCGCACAACGCCCGAATACCTCGGTCGGTCAGCGGGCCACGTTCACCGACGAAGACGATCTGCGAGTCCACCGGCGGGCAGGTGTCGAAGTACGCCTGCATCGCCTTCCGGGCGGGGAGCGGCAGCGGTACGCTTCGCTGCCTGTTCCCCTTCCCGTGCCGGAACACAACCGTCCCCGATCGCTCGGTGAGCATCACGTCGCCGAGTTCGAGGGCCACCACGTCGCCGACCCGGCAGCCGGTGTACAAGAACAGGGCGAAGATCGCCCCGGCCCGCACGTCCTGACGCAGTTCGACTTCCCGCAGCAGCTTCCGCACCTGGGCACGGTCCAGCCCCTTCGGGGCGAGTTGCTGGCGGCGAAGCTTCTTCACGGATGACGCCGGGTTCGCCGGGATGTGATCGTGGTCGGCGAGCCAGCCGAAGTACCGGCGGATCGTCACCAGTGCCCGGTTCACGGTGGCGACCGCCTGACCACCCTCCCGCCGCAGGTGGTCCCGGAAGTCGCTCACGTCTCGGGTCGTCACCCGATTCACCGAGAACGGTTCCCGATTACTCTCGATGAACCACCGGGCGAACTTCTTCAGGTCGAGGCTGAACGCCTTGATGGTCGGGGGTGCGAAGTCGTGGGCGGCGAGGTACGACCGGAACTGGTCGGCCTCGCCCGCTCCGACCGATACCCCCTCGAACACCTTATCCGCCGGGTTCCGGCGGCTTTCTGGACGGGAATCAGACATCTTCTGGACGCTCCTGACGGCTATCCGGGCGGGTAATGGCACTTATCACCGGACACTATCCGCTGTGTCCCGACGCTTTCAGGCGCAGGAACACGGCCCGAAGCACCTGCCCCCGGTCGGTGCCGTCCACCCCGGCCGGGTACAGAGCGGCGACGGCCTCGGCGACCTGGGCGGGGGTGGCGACCAGCCCGAGGGCACCCAGCCCGTCGATCAGGTCGGTGTGGGCGGCGGTCGGCATCGGCTTGGCGACCGGCGGCTTCGACGGCTTCACCGCCGGTGTCGTGGACCGATGACGACAGGCGTAGAACAACACCGGCTTGCCGTTCACCCCGCAGTTCCGCCGTCGCACTTCCAGACAAGTCTTCTGCAACCCCTCGACGTACATCGGACGCCGGGTGGACACGTCGTAGACGGGGTGCGGGAACACCCCGGCCTCGACGAGTTCGTAGAACCTCGCCCGAGACAGCACGACCATGCGGGCCATCTCGCTCACGGTGACGACGGCTTTGGTGGACACGACCTGCTCACGCATCGGACGGCTCCTTGACTGAAGCAAGGCGGGAACCGGACAGGTGGTCCCGGCCACGGGCGGTGACTTCCCGACGGCCGGTGTCGTCCTTGACGACCAGCCCGGTACGGAGCAGGTACGGCTCGATCACCTGGGCGACCGTGCGGGTCGGCAGCCCCAGCATCGAGGCCACCACGTTGAGGCGGCTCGCCCCGCCGACGAGCAGGTCGAGGTACTGCCGCTCGGTCGGGCCGAGGCCCAGCCCGTCGATCCCTTCGAGATCGCAGGCTCGGGTCAGGTGGGCGGCGGTGATCGTGGAGTCACCCTCGGCCCGGCACACCCGACGGGCCGCTTGCAGCAACCGCAACGCAAGACGTGGTGTCCCTCGGGACCGCCCGGCGATCAGCGGCAGGATGGCGTCCTGCACCTTCCAGCCGAGGGCGGTGGCCCGCTGCCGAACGAGCAGGGCGAGATCGTCGGCCGTGTAGTAGTCGAACCGCAGGAGCAGCTTCATCCGGTCCCGAAGCGGTTGGAGCAACCCGTACTCGTCGGTGGTGCTGAGTAGCAGGGTGAAGTCGGCCAGGGGCACGCTCTGCACCGACTTGCCGGACCGCCCACCGCCCAGGGTGAGCTTCCGCTGGTCGAGAGCCAAGTAGAGTGTCGTCTGGTACTCCTTCGGCAACTCGTGGCACTCGTCGATGTGGACGACATCCCGCTCGTTCGCACCCAACAGCAGGGCGTTCAGGTCGGCGGGTGTCGTGATCGACTGGCCCAGAACCTCGTGGAACCCGGTCGCCATCTCCTGAGCGACGACGAACGCCGTCTGGCTCTTGCCCAGCCCCGGCGGGCCGACGAGCAGGGCGTGGTCGAACTTCTTGCCGTCGGCGAAGGCGGCGTCCAGGGCGACCGCCACTTGGTCGAGGACGCCACGCTGCCCGATCAGGTGCTTGATGGACGTGGGCTTCACGTCGGTGATCTCGGTGTTCACTTCACCCCCTCCTTCGCCAGTCCGGCGAGCGTGAGCGGCGGGCGGACCACCCCGGCCCGCTCCAGTGCCGAGCGGGTGTCGTCCGGCATCTTGTCGGGCCGGGCGGTCGGGTAGCCCGGCACCACCAGCACCAGCCGCTCGCCGCCCCCCTCGCCGACGGCGTGGACGAACTGGTCCCCCGGCTCGAACCCGCTCGTGTCCCAATCGACCAGCACGACTTCCAGGCTCGGGTCGTCGGCGTAAACCTCGCAGGCGTTGCCGCCGCCGACTTCGATCACGATGCGGTTCGCCACGGTGAGTCCTCGGTGGGTGCCGCCGCCGGTCCCTAATACTGGTGTCGGCGGCGGGTGACGGGCACAAGCCCGGTTGTGGGTGTTCAGCCGGTGTCAGCGGCGGTGGGTCAGGAAGGCGTGGCAGTTCAGCACCATGCTGAACCCGGCCACCACCGCCAGCACGGCCCAGCACACCGCCCCCAGCCCGGCGTCGGCGGCGTGGACGTGGGTGAGTTCGCACAGCACGAGCGAGCAGTCGAGGGCGACGGCCAGTGCCCAACTCGACCGGGGGCCGCTGCCGGTGATGTCCCGGACCGCCCACGCCAAGTGGGACAGGCTGACCGCCAGCACCGCCGCCCCGATCCCCGCCCCGAACGCCGCCAGGGCGTGATGGCCGTGGGTGGCGAGCGTCCCGGCCACCTTGCTCGTGGCGACCGACATGAGCGGGATGAACACCCCGAGGGCGACGGTCAGCCCCCGCTTGTACCGGCACGGGGCCGGGTGCGAGGCGGGTCGGGGCTTGGGGGTGCGGCGGGACTTGGCGGCGGTCGGGTGCGGGAGTCGGAGCGTGGCCGTCGTCATGCGTGCCCTCGGTGGGTGAGCGGCCCGAAGTGCCGCTGGTACACCGGCTCAGCCGGTGTCAGGGCCGAATCCGTTCGGACGCCGAACGGTTCTCACTCCTCGATCTGCTCGTACCCCAGGGCGTCGAAGGCACTCCGCAAGTTGTCCTCGCTCGGGTAGCCGCCCTGATCGTCCCGGTTCTCGACGGCCCGCTGGTTGTGGTCCCAGAACCACGAGAACACGTCGCCCTCCCAGCCGTCGGGCAGGGCGTACTCGTGCTTCAGCCGGTGGGCGGAGTGGGTGATGTTCGCCAGCGTGGCGTCGTACTCCCGCTGGCTATAGTCGCTCTCGTCGAGGATCGGGTAGTTCGCCAGCCGTTCGGCGAGGGCGTGGTAAGCCTTGAACGCAGACGTGATCTCGCCGTCCTTGAACACCCGGATGCTGAACCCGTCGATGTGGCCGACCACCCAATGGCCGTGTGACTCGAACACCACGTCCGGGTTGTCGCCCTCAGTGAAGGGTTCGAGTTTCTTCGTGATGACTTCGGCGTTGCTCTGGTCGAGCAGGCCCGAGTCCCGGTGGCAGGTGTAGATCACCGCCCAGGCGTCCGGGTCGGCCAGTTCTCGGCGACGGAACCAAGCGAAGCTGTCGAACTTCTTCCAATTGCCCGCCAGTTCTGCGGCGGCGTCTTCCACGGACATCTGCCCGGCCTCGGTCATGCCGTCGTCTCCGGTGTGGGTGGTGGCCCCCGGACAGCGGGTGTCAGGGAGTCAAAGAAGCCGGGGACGGACGGCCCGAGCGGTGCGGCGGGAGCCTCGTGGCTTCACTGAATCAAGTCCCGTGCGGCGACCACCGGCCGGTTGGTCAGTCGCAGGGTGCTTGACGTTTGGCGTCGAAGCCGAAGCGGGGCCGTCACCGTTCGTGTCGTCCGTCCCCGGTGCGTCCCAGGGACGGCGGACCAGCCGGTGTCAGGCGGGCTGTTCTTCGGGGGCGTGCTGCCGGGAGTAGCCGAGGACGTGATCGGTCGCCCGGCTGGCCTGGGCGGTCGCCCGGAAGATGAACCGGGGGTCGGCGTTCATCGCCTTGAGCCAGTGTTGCAGGTAGCTGGCCGAGTTCTTCCAGGTGTCGGCGAGCGGCAGGCCGATCTCGCCCATCAGGTAGCACGCCCCGAGTTCGGCGACGAGTTCGCCCAGAGCGTAAGTGTTCTCCTTCTCGCTCCGGGACCAGTTCAACCGGGCAGGGTGTTCCGTCCAGTGCGTCATCTCGTGCAGCAGCGTCTCGTAGTACGCCTCCGGGCTGACGAACTGCTCCCGGTGCGGCATCTGGATGTAGTCCTCCTTGAAGCGGTAGAACGCCCGGTCGCCGCCGTGCCGGATGTCGGCCCACGTCGCCGAGATGACCCGCTCGGCCTCCTCGTGCCGGGCGTGCGTGTCGGCGGCGGTCAGCGGGGCGTTCCCGGCCCGCAGGTGATCGAGGGCTGAACCCTCAACTTGGTCGAGGCAGAAAACCGTGTAGGTGCGAAGGAAGAAGAAGGTCTTGTCCTCCTCGTCGCCGTCCGGCGTCTTCTCGGTCTTCGTGACGGGTCGGCAGAACACGATTTGCGTGCCCCAGCGGCCGGGCGGGACGTGGGCCGGGCGAGCCTTCACCTGCCCGCCCAACTGCTTCCACTGGTTGAAGGTGCCCCACCAGCGGGACTGGAAGCCGTGCTTCTGACCGGCGATGGCGAGCAGCAGCGGGTTGATCCCGGTGTAGCTCCGCTTGCTGACGACGTTCGTCGGGGTGCCGCAGTTGCGGTCGGCCTGACGCCACGGCTGCCGCCACGGGGGCAGCCCGCCAGCGGTCAGGGCATCGACGATCTGCGTGGTGATGGCGGTGCGGAGTTCGGTCTGGCTCGACACGGCGTCGTCTCCCTGTGGGTTGGTGACGACGCTTCAGTCGGTGTCATGAACGGACGAGGTGGGAGAGCAGGTTGACATTGGCCCTCCCCGGCAAGACCGAGAACGTGACTACGGGCGGTGCAGCCTGTCGGACGGGCGAGCCGGTGCTGTTTGAAGAACGGTCGGAGGTCCGCTAGCCCGTGCTGGGTTCAGAGGGTGTCCAATTAGGGTGCCGGAGCCTACCCTCGGGGCATGAGCCGGACGCCCTACCCGTCGAGCCTGACCGACGCCCAGTGGCGGCTCATCGAGCCGCTGGTGCCGCCGCCGAGGCCGGGGGGCCGGCCGGCCAAGTACACTCGGCGGGCCATCGTGGACGGCATCCTGTACGTGGCCCGCACCGGCTGTGCCTGGCGGTCGTTGCCGACTGATCTGCCGACCTACCGCATCTGCTTCCACTACTCCGGCGGTGGCAGCGGGACGGTACGCTCGCCCGCATCCACGCCGCCCTGCGGGAGAAGGTCCGGCGGGCGGCCGGGAAGCGGCGGCGGCCGACCACCGGCATCCTGGACAGCCAGACGGTGAAGACCACCGAGCAAGGCGGCCCGAAGGGGTACGACGGGGGAAAAAGGGTGGTCGGCCGCAAGCGGCACCTGGTCGTTGACACCCTCGGGCTGGTGTGGGCGGTCGTCGTCACCCCGGCGTCGGTCCAGGACTGGGACGGCGGCCGGGAGGCCATGCTCCGCGGCCCGGCTCGCCGCCCCCCGGCTGGTCCGGGTGTTCGCCGACTCGGCCTACCGGACGTGTTCGATCTGGGCGGCCTGGTTCGCCCGGGTGGTGCTGTGGGTGGTGGCCAAGCCGGCCGGGCCGGGGCTGACGATCCAGCCGAAGCCGCTGGGTGGTGGAGCGGACGTTCGGCTGGCTCGGCCGGTGGCGGCGGCTGAGCAAGGACTACGAGCGGACGTGCGAGTCGGCCGAGGGGTTCGTCACCGTCGCCATGATCGGCCTCATGGCCCGCCGCCTGCGCCCGGCGTAGGCGGGGGCGACGGCCGGTCGGCCCATGCGGCGTGACGCCGTCGGAGGGCCGGAGCCACGCCGCCAACTCCGCCATCAGCTCGGCCTGAGTGTGGACCGGCCGGCTGATCGGCACCCCGTACACCCCCACCGGCCTTCGTCCGGCTCCAGGACGGCCTCCAGTTTGGTCAGCCCGGTCTGCCAGACGAGGCCGGCCCGGCTGTCGTCCGGGGCCACGACGAAGGCGTCTCCCCAGTCGTTCCCGTCCGGGCAGTCCAGCTCGGTGATCATCCCGAAGCACCACCCGTCCGGGGTCCGGGACTCTGGGACGAGCGGGAACCCGTGGTACACCGGGGCACCGGCCGGGCGGGCCAGGAAGGCCGGCAACGCGGTCGAGGCGGAGGGGGCGTCCGGGTCGGGCCGCAGCGGCTGGCCCGGCGGGAGGTGATCCTGTGGTGCCATACGTGCTTCCCAGGCGAACGGACGGCCGATCGAGCCGGCTCAACCATCCTGCACCGCTCACCCCTAATTGGACACCCTCTTACCGATCTGCTTATCGTAAAATCTGAGTCGCTTGGAAAACCTCGTGATGCGTACAATATGCCCCTCAAACTCGCCGACGGGCATCTGGTCAATCGGAGGCAATTGGTCGAGCCAGACGTGCCGTCGTTGCTCAAAGTCGCTGCTGATGTACGAGCCGTGTGGTACGACATCGGTGGGCGGAGAGCCGCCGGTTTGTAATTGCGTGTGCGACACCGGATCAATAACTAGGGCGTCGGCTTTTGTCGATGAGTGAACCGCCCAACAAGCCTCTAGCATGGTCAGTGACGTTGGGCAGGTACACACCGCTCTATTCGTAATCAGGACACGGCGGCGGCCGCTTTTTTGCAATTCCGCAAGCCGAATCTGCAACTGCTGACCTACCTTTGTGCTGAGGCTTTCGACACGCTCGTTTATCTCCCGAAGCAGTCGGCAATTCGGATCGCAGAGCAACAAGCCGTTGCTCGCCAGCCCACGCAGTAGCATCTCCGCCTGGTCACGGTAGCCAGGGGTCGAGAAATGTACTTGATCGAACGCTTCCGGCTGAACCACCGCCGTCATCAGCATGAGACTACCTCAACGGAGTTCACGGAGCCGTTCGGGGAAGAAGCCTCCGGGGAAATCATCCATGAAATCCCCTTCTTCATCCAACCGGAGCGGCTGTACCGACGCACCGTTGGGGCCACGGCTGACGTAGATGATTGAAATCCCGGCGGGCGAGAGCTTCTTTTCCCTCACCCGACGTTGAAGCCGAAGGGCCAGATGCTCGCTGTGCGTTTCGATGATGAACTGGTTTCGGCGAGGTTCCTTGATCGCCTCGATCAGCAGGTCGCCCAAGTCAGCTTGGAGGCGGGGGTGGATGTGGACCTCCGGCTGCTCCACGGAGATAACCTGATCCGTGGCAGCGAGGCTTTGCACCACAAGCGGAAGGATTTGGCTGATCCCGAACCCCACATCCGACAGGCCGACTTCGACCGACGGGGTTCTCCGCCTGTCCAGTAACCGGAACTCGAAGAGGTCTTTGGACTCGTCCCCAAGGGGGCGAATCTTGATCTCGTACCCGATGTCGAGGCGATGCAGCCACTCGTTCGTGTTCGCCAGCAGGTCCGGCTGTAGGATTATCCTACAGCCGTAGTTCGTTAATTTAGCCCTGCCAAGGAGATGTGGCGAGGGCAGGTCATGGCTGTGCGACTGACGGGCCGGCAGGTGGCCGGGTGGGCGGGCGAGTTGGACGCGGTGGCCGAGCGGATCGGCCGGCACTTCGCCCGGCGCGAGCCGCGGCGGCGGGCGGCGGGCTACATCCGCGGCCTACTCGGTAATGCCGAGCGGAAGAACGGCTGGCCTGGCCGAGGGCGCGTTGGGGGGAGGCCACCCCGACGGGGTGCAGCACCTGCTGGCCCGGGCCGGGTGGGACGCCGACGCCGTCCGGGACGACCTGACCCGGTACGTGGCCGAACACCCGGGCGGCGGACGGCGCGTGCTGGTGGTGGACGAGACCGGGTTCCTCAAGAAGGGGGCCAAGTCGTGCGGGGTGGCCCGCCGCGTTTCGGCACTGCCGGCCGCATCGAGAACTGCCAGGTGGGGGTGTTCCTCGGATACGCCCTCCCCAAGGGCGGGCCCTTCTGGACCGGCGCATGTACCTCGCCGAAGGAGGGGCCGAGGACGCCGGCCGGCGGGCCGAGGCCAAGGTGCCGGCGGGCATCCGGTTCACCAAGCTGTCCTGGCCCGGCGGATGGTCGAGCGGGTGATGGCCGCCGGGGTGCCGGCGAGGTGGGTGACGGCGGACGCCGGGCCGTGGGTCCGACTACGCCTTCCGCAAGGCGGTCGAGGACGCCGGGCTGGGGCGTCCGTGGTGGGGCGCGGACGACCGCTGTGGCCGTGTGCGTCGGGTGGCGGCAGGTGTGGGTGCGGGCCCTGCTGGCCGAGGGTGGCCAACGCGCTGGCCGGCACCGGCTCGCGGGCCGGGGCCAAGGGGCCGCGCTCTACGATCAGCGCTCCTCCCGACGAACAGCCCGGCATCTCGGCACGCCCGGTGGCTCGTCCGCCGGAGCGTGGCCGACCTCGGCCGAGGTGGCCTACTTCCTGTGCGGCGGCCGCCGCACCCCGCTGGCCGAGCTGGTGCGGGTGGCCGGGCGCGGTGAGCCGTCGAGGAGTGCTTCGAGCTGGGCTAAGGAGTGCGGCCTCGACGAGTACGAGGTGCGGAGCTGGACCGGCTGGCACCGGCACGTCACCCTCAGCCTGCTCGCCCTGGCCGTGGTCGCGGCCATCCGCGCCCGGCTGCCGAGCCCGGCGAAGCGGGAAAAGGGGGCGAGCGGTTGATCCGGCTGAGCGTGCCGGAGGTGCGGACGCTGCTCCTCCGGCTCGTGTGGGCCGCCGCCCCGCTGGCCGAGCGGGTGCTGGCGTGGTCCCGATGGCGTCGCCGCCACCAGTACCGCGCCCGGGCGTGCCACTACCGCCGCCGCGGGGCCAGACCGCCCAACTGACCATCTACGGCTGTAGGATCAGAGGGTGTCCAATTAGGGTGCAGGCCGCTATTTTCGGGGCATGAGCAGGACGCCGTATCCGTCGAGTTTGACCGACGCCCAGTGGCGGTTAATCGCCCGTCTCGTCCCCCCGCCCCAGCCGGGTGGGCGACCGGCCAAGTACGACCGTCGGGAGATCGTGGACGGCATCCTGTACGTCGCCCGGACCGGCTGCTCGTGGCGATCGCTGCCGACCGACCTGCCGACGTACCGCATCTGCTTCCACTACTTCCGCCGGTGGCAGGCCGACGGCACCTGGGCGGCCATCCACGCCGCCCTGCGGGAGAAGGTCCGGCGGGCGGCCGGGAAGCGGCGGCGGCCGACCACCGGCATCCTCGACAGCCAGACGGCCAAGACGACCGAGCAGGGCGGCCCCAAGGGGTACGACGGGGGGAAAAAGGGCCGTCGGCCGCAAGCGGCATCTCGTCGTTGACACCCTCGGCCTGGTGTGGGCGGTGGTCATCACCCCGGCGTCGGTCCAGGACTGGGACGGCGGCCGGGAGGCGATGCTGCGGGCCCGGCTGGCCGCCCCCCGGCTGGTCGGGGTGTTCGCCGACTCGGCCTACCGGGCGTGCTCGGTCTGGGCGGCGTGGTTCGCCCGGGTGGGGCTGGGGGGGGTGGCCAAGCCGGCCGGGCCGGGGCTGACCGTCCAGCCGAAGCGGTGGGTGGTGGAGCGGACGTTCGGCTGGCTCGGCCGGTGGCGGCGGCTGAGCAAGGACTACGAGCGGACGTGCGAGTCGGCCGAGGGGTTCGTCACCGTGGCCATGATCGGCCTGATGGCCCGCCGCCTGCGGCCGGCTCGGTAGGGCGGGCGTCTCGGGTGGCCCGGCAAAGGAGAGGGCCGATGTTGGCGGATGTGTATGTGCTGGCGAACAGCCGGACGGCCGCCCAAGTCGAGCGGTTCCTGGACCGCTTCCTGCCCCGCCGGGAAGAATCGGCCTGCGAGTATGTGGTGCCGCAGTGCTCCGATCAGCCGGAACGCATCCTGACCGACGTGGCCGAGTTGCTCCGCCTCTGCGAGCGGCGGCCCGAACTGTACCAGTCCGTGTACTGGAACCATGCCACGCTCGGCGGCGAGCCGCACTCGGCCCACGTCTTCTTCCTGGCCGACGGCGGGTTGATACTGGGGCTGTCCACGGCCGACTGGTACGGGGCCGACGGGCTGCTAACAGGCCCGGACAAAACCCCTGGTTACCCACGGTTTTCCAGGCGTTTCGGGGGTATTGTCCGGGCCTCTAACACTACTCCGTTAGAAGTCCGGACCCGGCCGGCGGGTTCGGCCCTAACCGGGCATGAAGACGTACACCCCGACCTCGACCCGGCCGTCCTCGCCCGGTTGCGTGAGTACGCCGCCCCAGGCCGCCGACTTCCCGCAGGCCAAGCCGGCGAAGTGGGCTACCTGCACGGCCTGCTGACCGACGGCGACCGGAAGAGCGTCGAGCCCCTGTCCCACCGCGGGTCGCCCCGCCCGCCGGGCTTCCAGCAAGGACCCCGAGCAGGCCCTCCAGCAGTTGTCAGCCAGAGCCCGTGGGACCACGACGCCGTCCTCCGCCGGCATCAGCGCCCACCTGGCCGCCACGTTCGCCAGCCCGGACGCCGTGCTCAGTGGTCGACGACACGACGTTCCCGAAGCAGGGCCGGCACTCGGTCGGGGTGCAGCGGTAGTACTGCGGGGCGGTCGGCAAGAAGGCCAACTGCCAGGTCGCCGTGTCCGTCCACTACGTCGCCCCGCGGGGGCACTACCCGCCTCCGCCTCTACCTCCTGAGTCGTGGTCGGCGACGCCGACCGGCTGGACCGCGGGGGTGCCCGAGGAGCACCGCCGGGAGCGGACGAAGGGGCAGGTCGCCGACCTGCTCGACCGGGTGCGGGCCGAGGGCCTGCCCGGCCGGGTCGTTCCTGGCCGACGCCGGGTACGGGGTGGTCCGGCGAGTTCCGCCAAGCCCTGGCCGACCGCGGGCTGCACTACCTCGCCGGGGTGACGGACGAGGCGGTCGTTCACCGCCCCGGCCGGCCTGGGACCGGCCCACCGGCCGCGGTGGGCCGGCCGGCCGGGGCCGGCCGCAGTCCAACCCCAACTGCGACCGGGCTCGCCCTGGCCGGAACTGGATCAGGGAGTTGGCCGCCCGCGCCCCGCTCCGGCGGGTGACCTTGGCGGGCCGGGACGAAGGGGGCGATGTCGGGGCGGTTCCGTGCGGGTGTGCGCCCGGGTTCGCGGGCGGGGGAAGCGCGTCGGTGCCGACCCGGTCTGGGTGCTGATCGAGGAGTACAGGCCGACGGGGACATCCAGTACGCCCTGTCGAACTTGCCGGCCGGACCAGTTGCCTGCGGGCGGTCCGCCTGTGGGAAGCGGCGGTGGCCGGTCGAACAGGGGTATCAGCAGATGAAGGAGGAGTTGGGCCTGACCACTTCGAGGGGCGGTCGTGGCGGGGGTTCCACCACCACGCGGCGCTGGTCATGCTGGCCTACGGGTTCCTGCTCCGAGCGGAGCGGGGTCCGGGTCGAGCGGGCTTGCCGGCGGCGGCCCGGTCCCGCGGGCGCGAAAAAGGAGCCCGAGCCGCCGCTGACCTCCCGGCATCCGCCGGGCGTTGCAGCAGTTGCTCCGGCCGGTGGCCAAACCAGACTGTGTACTGCCGGTCACAGCTGCGGCACCCGATGCAGGTCTAACGGAGTAGTGCTAAACGCCCTCCTGGCGTTCGCCCAGTCCCAAGTCGGGTATATCACCTGCGAGCACCCGCCAGCGGATACGTCGTCTGAGTTCCGAGGGGCCAGCAAGAGCCAATGGGATGGCCTGGCGAACTGACACCCCCCTAATTGGACACCCTCTGATCCTACAGCCGTAGATGGTCAGTTGGGCGGTCTGGCCCCGCGGCGGCGGTAGTGGCACGCCCGGGCGCGGTACTGGTGGCGGCGACGCCATCGGGACCACGCCAGCACCCGCTCGGCCAGCGGGGCGGCGGCCCACACGAGCCGGAGGAGCAGCGTCCGCACCTCCGGCACGCTCAGCCGGATCAACCGCTCGCCCCCTTTCCCGCTTGCCGGGCTCGGCAGCGTGACCACGGCCAGGGCGAGCAGGCTGAGGGTGACGTGCCGGTGCCAGCCGAACCAGCTCCGCACCTCGTACTCGTCGAGGCCGCACTCCCCTTGGCCAGCTCGAAGCACCCTCGACGGCCCACCGCCCCCGGGGCCACCCGCACCAGCTCGGCCGTGCGGGTCCGCGGCGGCCCGCCGCGCCATGGTGGCGGCCACCTCGGCCGGGTCGGCCTGGCGGACGAGCAGCCACTGGCGTACCGGCGGGTGCCGGGCTGCGCCGTCGGGAGGAGCCGCCCAGTCGTAGAGCCGCGCCCCTTGGCCCCGGCCCCGCAACTGAGCCGGTGCCAGCCGGCGGTCGGCACCTTGGCCAGCAGGGCCCGCACCTGCACCTGCCGCCACCCGACGCACACGGCCTGGTCGGTCCGCACGCCCACCACGGACCCAGCCCGGCGTCCTCGACCGCCTTGCGGAAGGCGTAGTCGGACCTGTACACGGCGTCCGCCGCCCACCGCCGGCACCCCGGCGGCCATCGCCCGCTCGACCATCCGCCGGGCCAGGACGAGCTTGGTGGCGAACCGAGTTCGCCGGCACCTTGCCCGGCCCGCCGGCCGGCGTCCTCGGCCCACTCCTTCGGCAGGTACAGCGCGGTCCAGAAGGCCCGCCCTTGGGAGAGGCGTACTGAGGAACACCCCACCTGGCAGTTCTCGATGCGGCCGGCGGTGCCCGAGTACTGGCGGGCCACCCCGCACGATCCTGGCCCCCCGAGGAACCCGGTCTCGTCCACCACCAGCACGCCGTCCGCCGCCCCGAGGTGTTCGGCCACGTACCGGGTCAGGTCGTCCCGGACGGCGTCGGCGTCCCACCCGGCCCGGGCCAGCAGGTGCTGCACCCCGTCCGGGGTGGCCTCCCCCAGCGCCTCGGCCAGGTGCCAGCCGTTCTTCCGCTCGGCATTACCGAGTAGGCCGCGGATGTAGCCCGCCGCCCGCCGCCGCGGCTCGCGCCGGGCGAAGTGCCGGCCGATCCGCTCGGCCACCGCGTCCAACTCGCCCGCCCACCCGGCCACCTGCCGGCCCGTCGGTCGCACAGCCATGACCTGCCCTCGCCACATCTCCTTGGCAGGGCTAAATTACGAACTACGGCTGTAGGACTAGTCCTAGTTACCGCTGCGAAAGGGGTCCCGCTGCTCGCCGCCGCTCAGCGAGGACGGTGGCGATCCGGGCCAGGTTGTGGGTGACGACCGCCCACCCGACTCACCGCTCCATCCCGGCCTCACCCCGCTAGGCGCCTCGCCGTCGAACGGCACGAGGCACGTGCCCACCAGTCTATAGCGGAACCCGCTGTGCCCCTCGAGCTGGGCTCGCGTCCGGGTGGCCCGCTGAACATGCGGTACTGCCGTACTGGACCTGTACTGGAAAAGGGTGCTCGGTACTGCGAAAATCTGCTACGAACTGCGTTGATTTGCTCGCCTTGATCCCGCACCCCTGATGCGATACACTGCTGCAATTCCAAGGCTTCTCAGGCAGATCGGCGCTTCCGGTCCGGTTGCTTCGGGACCAAGAGGTCGCAGGTTCGAATCCTGTCAGCCCGACTCGCAACCCCTGGCCTTACCAGGGGTTGCGTTGTTTTACATCGATAGCCTTGTAAGGCAGGACATTCCGACGAGTTACATCCAGCCTTGAAACGTTTTTTGCATAGTCCGGCTACCGACTTGCAACTAGCGCGGCACGCCGACTCCGGGCGCGTGTTCACTCCCCTCCGCCCCACACCGTAGGCGCGACGAACCCACGGGTCCTCGGCTTCGCCTTCGGGGGGACCGCCTGCCTGGCATATTCGGCGAGTGTCGCCCTCAGCTCCCGCACCTTGTCGGGCTGCTGCTCCGCAAGGTTCGTCTTCTCATACGGGTCCGCTCGCAGGTCGAACAGTTCGACCACCCCCCTGCCCTTCTTCACGGCCCCGCCGTCCGGGTCGTCGGTGCCATTTTTCACCACCAGTTTCCAGTCCCCGGCCCGGACCGCCCCGGTGGCCGGCGTGGTGTTCAGCAGAATGGATGCGTGTGGGGACGGCTTGCCCTGGGTGAGGGTCGGCCAGACGTCCAACCCGTCCACCGGCAGCTTCTGCTCCGCCTTCGCCCCGCACAGCTTCACCAGGGTGGCGTACCAGTCGACGACGTGCATCGGCTCCGTGACGGTCGTGCCGGGTGCGATGCGACCGTCCCAGGTGGCGAACGCCGCGACCCGCACCCCGCCCTCGTATAGCGTGCCCTTCCCCGCCCGGTAGCGGCCGTTGTCGGACACGGTGCCGGGCTGTGGGCCGCCGTTGTCGCTGCTGAACAGGAACAGCGTGTTGCCCCGGACGCCGGCCGCCTCCACCGCCGCCACGATCTTCCCGACGCCCTCGTCCATCGCGGCCAGCATCCCGGCGTACTTCCGCCGCTCGCCCCGCAGGTCCGGGTACGCCTTCAGGTACTCGTCCGGCACTTGGTGCGGGGCGTGGACCGCGTTGAACGGTACGTACAGGAAGAACGGCTTTTTGCCGGCGGTGGCGGTCACGAACCGGGCGGCCGCGTCGGCGATCAGGTGAGTGCTGTACCCCTGGTCGCGGCACACCCGGTCGTCCTTGTGCCAGTCGAACCCGCCGTCCCGCTCGTGGGTGAAGTAGTCGATCGCCCCGTTGTAGTGCCCGTACTGGTGGGCGAACCCCCGCCGGGTCGGCAAGTATTCCGGGCGGAAGTGACCGAGGTGCCACTTGCCGCAGATGGCGGTGGCGTACCCGGCGTCGGCCAGCGCCTGCGGGAGGGTCCGCTCGTCCAGCGGCAGCCCGTACTGCGCCCACGGGCGGACGACCCCGACCTGAAGGCCGTGCCGCATCGGGTAACGGCCGGTCAGCAGGGCGGCCCGGGTCGGGCTGCACACCGGCTGGACGTAGAAGGCGTCCAGGACCGCGCCGGCCTTCGCCAGCCGGTCCAGGTGCGGGGTCTTGATCTGCGTCCCGCCCATGAACCCGCAGTCGTTCCGGCCCAGGTCGTCGGCCAGGATGAGCACCACGTTGGGCCGGTCTGCTGCGGGGGCAAGCCCCAGGAACGACAGGGCTATGAGGGTGGCAAGGGTTCGCATCGCCCGGTCCTACATGGGGTTGGCAGCGGCTGTCAGTCCTTCGCCTTGCCGCTCCACAGCGGCGGCACATTCCCTTTGTTCCAGGCGTCCCACGCGGCCTGCAACGCCGCCACCCGGTCCGGATGTTTCGCAGCCAGGTCGGTCGCCTCGCCCACGTCATCTCTCAGGTTGTATAGCTTCGGCACCGACGTGCCGGTGCCGCCTTCGGTGGCGAGGTCGTACCTGACCAGCTTCCAGTCCCCCTTCCGGACCGCCATCTGACTGCCGAACCGCCAGAACAGGGCGTCGTGCGGGGCAGCGGCGTTCTTCCCGGTCAGGTACGGCATCAGGTCAACGCCCTCCAGCTTCCAGTCCGGCCGCGGTTCGATCCCGGCCGCGGCCAGCGCGGTCGGCAGCAGGTCGAGCTGGATCACCGGCCGGTCGTCGGTCCTGCCGGCCGGGATACGGCCCGGCCATGACAGGACGAACGGCACCCGCACCCCGCCTTCGAGCGTGGTCCGCTTCGACCCGCGTAACGGGACGTTCACCGAGGCGTTGATCGTCGTCCCCCTCATCGTCGGCCCGCCGTTGTCGCTAAGGAAGGCGACCAGGGTGTTCTCCGCAAGGGACTCGGCGGACAGCTTCCTGACGACTTCGCCTACCGCGTCGTCCATCGCGGACATCATCGCCGCGTAGGTCCGCCGCTTCGGGTCGGCGACGGCGGCGAACCTTCTCAGCCGCGGGTCGTCCGCCTGCATCGGGGTGTGGACGGCGTTGAACGCCAGGTACAGGAAGAACGGCCGGCCTTTGTTCCGGTCGATGAACCCGACCGCCTCCCGGGCGAGAGCGTCCGTCAGATACGTCCGGTCCCCGGCCGGCTCGGTGCCACGGAGCACGCCCATCGGGTTGAAGTAGTCGTGCGCGCCGCCCAGGAAGCCGAAGAACTCGTCGAACCCCCGCTTCAGCGGGTGCCGGGGGCCGGTGCCGAGGTGCCACTTGCCGATCAGTGCGGTCCGGTAGCCGGCCCCCTTCAGGCGGTCCGCCATCGTCGTCTCGGTCAGCGGCAGTCCCTGGTTCGGGCCGCCGGCCGGGTTGAACTCGTGCCCGAACCGGGTCTGGTAGCGGCCGGTCAGCAGGCCAGCCCGGGTCGGCGAGCAGTACGGGCCGGACACGTACCCGCTGGTGAACCGCACCCCGGACCGGGCCAGGACGTCAATGTGGGGGGTCGGGATGTCCTTGCACCCGTGGGCGCCGAGGTCGGCGTACCCTATGTCGTCGCCGACGATGACGACGACGTTCGGCTTCCGGGCCGGTTCGCCGGCGGTCAGCCCGCCGCAAGTCAGCACCAGCAAGAAGGAGGCGGTTCGCACGGAGGTCACTTCTTGTTTGGGCGGGGGTCGGGAAGAGCCTTCTCGGTCGCCAGGCCGTTGTCACCGTTCGCCGTCATCCAGGCGTCCAGGTCGGCCCGCAGTGCCTTCAGTCGGTCGGCGTGTTTCGGCTCGGCGGCCAGGTTGGTCAGCTCCCACGGGTCGGCGGCCAGGTCGTACAGCTCCTCGGCCGGGCGGGTGTGATACCGCCGGACCACGGCCGCCGCGGCCGGGTCGGTCTTCGCCTTGGCCACCCACGAGTCCCAGTACCGCCGACCGTCAGCCGCCTCGTTCCCCTTGTCCACATGCGTATGGTGTTCGGCCGCCGAGTCGAGGTTGCGGACGTACTTCCAGCCGGCGGTGCGGACGGCCCGGATCGGGTAGCGGTTCATCGCCCCGTCCCCGCTGTGGGTGAAGAACAGCTTGTCCCGGTGGGCGTCGGCCGTCCCAGTCAGCACGCCGAGGAACGAGGTGCCGCTGAGCGACGCCGGTGCCGCCCCGCCGGCCGCCGCCAGGAGCGTGGGTAGCAGGTCGATCCAGCCGACCATCGCGGCGGTGCGGGTGTCCGGCTTCACCCGCCCCGGCCACACGACGATCAGCGGGGTGCGGACCCCCGCGTCGTAGCAGTTCCACTTGCCGAACGGGAACTGGGAGCCGTGGTCGGCGGTGAACGCGAACAGCAGGTCCGGGCCGAGGTGCTTCGCCGCCGCGTCGTACACCAGGCCGAGGTCGCGGTCGGCGTTCGCCACCGCCGCCAGATACCGGCTGCGGGCGGCACGGGTCTCCGCCGTGTCCACAAGCGTCGGCGGGACCGCGGCGACGGGGATCGCAGATGCCTTCGGCCAGGGCACGTGCGGCCAGTTGGTGCCGACCAGCAGGCACAGCGGCTTGCCCGGCTTCCGGGCGGCCAGCCACTTCACCGCCTCCGCCACACAGGTGTCTTCGTGGTACTTGTAGTGGCTGGCGTGGTCGAACCCGTACTCCGTCACCTGGGCGTAGTGGGCCACCTTGCCGACGGCGGCCACCTCGTACCCGAGGGTGCGGAAGTACGCCGGCCACGTCTTCACCCCGGCCTTCGGCCGGCTGTGGTTGAGCATCGCCCCGTTCCGCATCGGGTCGAGGCCGGTGAGCAGGGCGGCCCGGCTCGGCGCGCAACTCGGCGAGGACACGAAGGCGTGGGTGAACGCCTTCCCGGCCTTCGCCAGCCGGGCCATGCTCGGCGTCGACACCTCTGCCCCGCCGAACGGCGAGCAGTCGGCGTACCCCAGGTCGTCGGCCAGGAAGACGACGATGTTGGGCCGAGGCGGCAGTTCCGCCCCGACGCTGGGGGTCGAGGAGGCGAGTAGAAGAAGGGCGGCCCAACCGCACCGCTGGCTGGTAGACATCCGACCACACCTAGCTTGACCTGCGGGCCGGTCCGGCCGGCTCGCCTGGAACGGCTGACACTGTAATCGAGGGCGTGTGTCCGGCCAACCGTGCAACCCGCTGACGGCACCGGGCGTCAACGGCGGTCGGTGCCGATCGCGGCGAACAGGGCGTCGAGTTGCGTGCCGTCCACCGGCTTCGTCAGGTGGTAGTCGAACCCGGCCGCCCGGGACTGCCGGCGGTCGTCGTCGGACCCCCAGCCGGTGAGCGCGACGAGAACGGTCCCCGGACCACACCCGTCGGCCCGCAGCGACCGGGCCACTTCGTACCCGCTCATCCCCGGCAGTCCGATGTCGAGGAACACCACGTCGGGGTGGTACGTCCGGGCCATCGCCACGGCCGTCGGCCCGTCGTAGGCGACCGCCGTCTCGTGCCCGGACAGCCCGAGCAGCATGGCCAGGCTCTCGGCCGCGTCGGTGTTGTCGTCGACCACCAGCACCCGCCGGCCGCGGGGCCGTGGCGCGGCACCGGCGGCCGACCCCTCCTGCCCGCCCCCGCCGCCCTCGGCCTGGCCAGGGTCAGCCAGTAGAAGGCGGACCGTGAACGTGCTCCCGTGCCCGGCCCCGGCGCTCTCGGCCGTGACCTCGCCGCCGTGCATCTCGACCAGCCGTTTCACCAGCGCCAGCCCGATCCCCAGCCCGCCCTGCGCCCGGTCCAGGTGCTTGCCCACCTGGGTGAACAGGTCGAACACCCGCGGCAGCATGTCCGCCGGGATCCCGATCCCGGTGTCGGCGACCCGGACGACGGCCCGGCCCCCCTCCCGGTCGGCCGTGACCGTGATCCGCCCGCCGTCGGGCGTGTACTTGGCCGCGTTGGTCAGCAGGTTGGCCACCACCTGGGAGACCCTCATGGGGTCGGCGTGGAGCGGGAGCGGGTGGTCCGGGAGCCGGACCTCGAGCGCGTGCCGGCCGGCCTCGACCTGCGGGCGGCTGGTCTCGACCGCCGCCTCGACCGCCGCCCGCAGGTCGATCGCCTCGGGCCGCAGCCGGACCTTCCCGCTCGTCACCCGGGAGATGTCCAGCAGGTCGTCCACCAGCCGCACCAGGTGGCCGAGCTGACGCTCCATCATCCCCCTGGCCCGGGCGACGACCTCCGGGGCCTGGGACAGCCGCATCAGTTGGAGGCCGTTGGCGAGCGGGGCGAGCGGGTTCCGCAGTTCGTGGGCGAGGGTGGCCAGGAACTCGTCCTTCCGCCGGTCCGCCTCCTTCAACGCGTCGGCCGTCCGACGGGTTTCGGCCAGCAGGCGGGCGTTCTCGGCGGTGGCCGCCCGGAGTTCGTCCCGCTGCCGGGCCACCTCATGCCGCTCCCGCCAGAGGTCGAAGAAGACGTCCGCCTTGCTCCGCAGGACGTGCGGCTCGATCGGCTTGGTGAGGAAGTCGACCGCCCCGGCGTCGTACCCGCGGAACCGCCGCGTCCGGTCCGGGTCGCCGGCGGTCAGGAAGATGATCGGAACCCGCCGGGTCCGCTCCGTCCCCCGCATCAGCTCGGCCAGCTCGAACCCGTTCATGTCCGGCATCTGCACGTCGATCAGGGCCAGCGCCACCTCGTGCGTGAGCAGAAGCTCCAGCGCCTCCGGGCCGGACCGGGCCTTGAGGAGCACCAGCCCGTCCCGACGGAGCAGGCCGTCGAGGGCGATCAGGTTTTCCTCCAGGTCGTCGACCAGCAGGAAGTGGACCGGGGCCGCCTGGCTCATGTCGCGCCCCCGAGCTGTGTGAGGCGAGCGGCGATCTGCTCCAGGGTGAGGACCGCCGCCCCCGGGCAGGCAACGATCGCCGCCTGCGGCATGGCGACCGAGTGGGCGGTGGCCGGGTCTTGCACGACGGGGGTGCCCCCGGCCTCGCACACGGCCTTCAGCCCCCGCGCCCCGTCCGCGCTCGCGCCGGTGAGGACGACCCCGACCAGCCCCGCCCCGTAGGCGTCCGCGGCCGACTCGAACAGCACGTCGATGGACGGCCGCGAGTACAGCACCGGCTCCTCGTTCGACAGGGACAGCCGCCGGTCCGGCTCGACCAACAGGTGGTAGTCCGGGGGGGCGAAGTACACCGTGCCGGCGGCCACCGGCTCCTTGTCTTCGGCCTCCTTCACTGCCACCCGGCACTTCGCCCGGAACAGGTCGGCCATCACGCTCTTCTTGTCGGCCGGCAGGTGGACGACGACGAACACCGGTAGCGGGTATCGGTCGGGGAGGGCCGGCAGTATGGCCGACAGCGCGTCGAGCGCCCCGGCCGAGGCGCCGATGACGACCGCTTCGGCCGGGGTGATGGGGGCGCCGGGCGTGGCCCCTGGGTGTGTCACAGATCCCCCCGCTTCTGGTAGATCCGCTCGTCCCGGGCGAACTCGGTGAAGGCGGCGGCGTGGGCCGAGAACCGCAGGCTCTCCTTGGCCCCGAGGCCGAGGAACCCCTTCCGCACGAGCGAGTCCTTGAACAGCCCGACCGCCCGGTCCTGAAGCTCCCGGTCGAAGTAGATGAGCACGTTCCGGCAGGACACGAGCTGCACCTCGGCGAACACCTGATCGGTCACCAAACTGTGGTCGGAGAATACGGCCCGCCGCCGGAGGGTCTTGTCGAACACCGCCCCCCCGTAGGCCGCCGTGTAGTAGTCGGACAGGGACGACTTCCCCCCCGCCCGCCGGTGGTTCTCGGTGAATAGCGGGATGCGGTCCGCCTCGTACACCCCGGCCTCGGCCCGGGCCAGCGCCTCGGGGTTGATGTCGGTGCCGTAGAACAGGGTGCGGTCCTCCAGCCCCTCTTCGCGGAACAGGATGGCCAGCGAGTACAGCTCCTCCCCCGCGCTGCACCCGGCGACCCACACCTTGAGCGACGGGTAGGTTCGCAGGTGGGGGACTACCTGCTCGCGGACCGCGAGGAAGTATGCCGGGTCGCGGAACAGCTCGCTCACCTGCACGGTCAGGTATCCGAGCAGGTGCGGCAGGACGGCCGGCTCGTGCAGCACCCGGTCCTGGAGCTGGGAGAAGCTGCGGCAGCCGAACCGCTCCCGGGCCTGGGACAGCCGCCGCTTGAGGGACGCGTGCGAGTACCCCCGGAAGTCGTAGTGGTACGTCCGGTAGACGGCGTCCAGCAGCAGCCTCAGCTCGATGTCCTCGGTCCGGTCCCGCACGCCCCGCCCCCTTACCTCGGCATCCACACGCGGACCAGGGAGAGCAGCTTCTCCACGTCCAGGGGCTTGGCCATGTAGTCGTTCGCCCCGGCCGCCAGGCACTGCTCCTGGTCGTCCTTCATTGCCTTGGCCGTCAGGGCGATGACCGGCAGCCGCTTCCACACGTCCCGCTTGCGGATCTCGCGGATGGCCGTCACCCCGTCCATCTCCGGCATCATCACGTCCATGAGCACCAGGTCGATCTTACCCGCCGGGTCGGCGAGCGACCGCTCCAGGGCGTCGAGCGCCTCCCGGCCGTTGCGGGCGATCTGGACCGTCGCCCCCCGCGGCTCCAGGATGCTGGTCAGGGCGAACACGTTGCGGACGTCGTCCTCGGCGACGAGGATCCGCCGGCCCTCCAGGGCGGCGTCGCGGCTCCGGGCCTGCTCCAGCATTTTCTGCCGCTCCGGCGGCAGCTCGGCCACCACCTGGTGGAGGAACAGCGTCACCTCGTCGAGCAGCCGCTCAGGGCTTTTCGCCCCCTTGATGATGATAGACTTCGAGTACTTCCGCAGCCGCTGCTCCTCGTCGGCCGACAGCTCCCGGCCGGTGTACACGATCACCGGCGGGAACGAGTACGCGTCTTCCCGGCTGAGGGTTTCGAGCAGGGCGTACCCGGACGCGTCCGGCAACGACAGGTCGAGCACCATACAGTCGAAGGTGGCCGACCGAAGCCGGTCCAGGCACTCGGCCGCGGTCGCCGCCCCGACCGTCTCCACGTCCCGGGCGGCGAGCAGTTGCTGCACGCTGTCCCGCTGGACCGGGTCGTCCTCGACGATCAGCACCCGCCGCAGCCGCTGCTCCAGCCGGGTCTCCAGCCGCTGCAGCGCCTGCGTCAGTTGCTCCCGCTTCACCGGCTTGAGCATGTACCCGACGGCCCCGAGGGCGAGGGCCGTCTCGGCGTACTCCCCGGCGGAGACGACGTGGACCGGGATGTGCCGGGTCCGGGCGTCGTGCTTCAGCCGGTCCAGCACCGACAGCCCGGAGTGGTCGGGCAGGCCCACGTCCAACACCACCGCGCTCGGCCGGTACTGGGCGGCGACGGCGACCGCCTCCTCGGCGGTGGTCGCGACCAGGCACTGGAATCCGAGCTCCCGGGCCAGGTCGTACACGATCCGGGCGAACGGCTCGTCGTCCTCCACCACCAGGATGACCCGGCGGTCCCCGGTCAACTGCTCGCGGTCGTCCGGGATCCGCCGCGGTCGGGGGACGGCCGGCGGCGGGGCGGCCAGCGCCTTCGCCTCGGCCGCCGGACGGGCGACCGGCGGCCGGGGACCACCCGCCGGCTCGGCACGCGGTCTGACCTTGGCCGGGTCGTAGGCCACTGGGAGCGCGACGGTGAACGTGCTGCCCTGGCCGGGCGCACTGTCGAGCCGGATCTCCCCGCCCAGCAGCCGCACCAGCTCACGGGAGATGGACAGCCCAAGCCCGGTCCCGCCGTACTTCCGGTTGGTCGTCCCGTCGGCCTGGCGGAACGCCTCGAACACCACCTTCCGCTGGTGTTCGGCAATACCGATCCCCGTGTCCCGGACGGCGAACGCTACCCGCCCGTCGGCCGCCCGGCCGACGGTCAGCTCCACCTCCCCTTTCTCGGTGAACTTCAGCGCGTTCGACAGCAGGTTCTTCAACACTTGTTCCAGCCGCTGGCGGTCGGTGTCGAGCGTTTCCGGGCAGTCGGGGGCGAGCCGCACCGCGAACCCCAGCCCCTTCTGCCCGGCGACCGGCTCGAAGATCCGGGCCAGGTCGTCCGCCAGTTGCTTCACCCGCACCGGCTCCGGCCGGACCTCCATGTGCCCGGCCTCGATCTTCGACAGGTCGAGGATGTCGTTGATGAGCGTGAGCAGGTCGTTCCCGGCCGCCTGGATGGTCTCGGCGTACCGCACCTGCTCGCCACTCAGGTTCCCCTGCGGGTTGTCGGCCAGCAGCTTCGCCAGGATGAGGGACGAGTTGAGCGGGGTGCGGAGTTCGTGCGACATGTTGGCCAGGAAGTCCGACTTGTACCGGCTGGCCCGCTCCAGCTCCCCGGCCTGGAGCTGGAGCGCCTCCTTGGCCCGGGTCACGGCGTCCCGCTCGGCCTCCAGAAGTTGCGTCTGCTCCTCCAGGTGGGCGTTGGTCTGCTCCAGCTCGGCCTGCTGCTGTTCCAGCCGGGACTGGGACTCCCGCAACGCGCGGCCCTGCTCCTCCAGCTCCTCGTTCGACACCCGCAACTCTTCCTGCTGGGCCTGAAGCTCTTCGGCCTGCCGTTGTGTCTCGTCGAGCAGGTTCTGCAGGTGCGCCCGGTAGTTCGCCGACCGGGCCGCCGTGCCGACGAGTTCGGCGGCCTGGGCGAGCAGGGCCGTGGTCTGGTCGGCGACCGGGTGGACGAAGCCGAACTCCATCACCCCGGTCACGACCCCGTCGGCGGTGACCGGCGAGATCGCCAGGTGGCGCGGGGTGCCCCGGCCGAGGGCCGAGCCGAGGGTGAGGTAGCCGTCCGGCACGTCCCGCACGACGAACGTGCGGGCGTCCTTTACCGCCTGCCCGAGCAGCCCGTCCCCGGCGGCGAACCCCTCCGGCGTCCCGCCGTCGGCCGGCACCCCGTAGGTCGCCACCCGCCGGTACGCCTTGCCGTCCTGGGCGTAAAACGCCGCGGCGTGGGCGTCCAGGTACTCGGCCAGGAACCGGAGCGACTCGTCGCCGACCTGGTCGAGCCGTTTGTCCCCGGTCATAGCCGCGGACAGTCCGACCTGGCCGGACCGGAGCCAGTCCTGCCGCTGCTGGGTGATCACGCTCCGCCGCACCAGATGTCCGACCGCGCCGGACAGGGCGACCCCGAGCAGCCCGGTCACGATCCCGCTCCCGACCGCCACCCGGTAGGCCGCCTCCATTTCGTCGAGCCGCCTGGACCGGATCCCCCGCTCGGCCTGCTCCATCGACTCCACCTGGGTCCGGATCGCCTCCATGGCCGTCCGCCCGCGGTCGGTCGCGATGATCGCCCGGGCCGCCTCGAACCCCCGGTCCCGCCGGGCGACGACCACGTCGGCGAACTGCTTCTCCCGGGCCGCGACAGACTCCCGCAGGGCCGGCAGCCGGGCTTGGTGGTCCGGGTTGTCAGCGGTCAGCCGCTCCAGATCGGCCAGCCGGGCGTCGATCCGGGCCACCGCCGCGTTGTACGGGTCCAGGTACTGGGGATCCCCGGTGATGACGAACCCCCGCTGGCCGGTCTCCGCGTCCTTTATCAGGGCCAGTACGTCATCCAGGGCCGTAAGGACGTCGTGGGTGTGAGTCGTGAGCCGGGTATTACCCATGAGCGCGCTGACGTTCCAGTACGCGACGCCCCCCGCCGCGACGAAGAACAGCACCACGGCCGCAAGACCCAGGGCGAGCGGGGCGGGAAGCCGTGCCCCGGAGTGGCCACGGCTGACGCCGGTCGGTCGGTCGGTCATCACGCAATCCGCCGTAACCCGAATGGTCGAAGGAGTCCCCCGGCACGACACCGCCCAGGAAGGCCGGTGTGTGCCGGGAACCCGCCGGCCCGCCCTTGATTCCAGGGGCGGCTATTGCCCAGTTCAAACACAATAGGCAGTCGGTCGTGGCGACGAGTAGGGGCGTGCGTCCGGCCAGCGCCCTTTTTTGTAGCGAGTACAATCGGCCCGACCGGGCCGGCCCAGCACGAGGGGACGAGAATGCGGCGGTGAAATCTGTTCCGCGACCGATCTTGCAGGGTGGGACGAGCGTCCGGGGCCAACCGATTGGTCGCCGGAACGCCCGTCCCTGGGTGGCCGGACGACGAGTTACGACTTAGCGGCGGCTGGCGGGGGCGGGAACGGCGGGCCGACCTGATCGCCGCCGTCATCCCGGCATTTCTTGACCGTGATAACGACCGTTTCACTCGCTCCGGGGAGGAGACAGTTGACGAGCCAATTGTCCGGGGGAGGCACGGCCGCCTTCAGTTGCTCAGCAGAGCTTACCGGGGTGTCATCGGGCATAATGCACTCCAGAATTTGGGACAGGACAACTACCGAAACGACCAGATCAATCCGGTGAGGCCAGCACGCGTCGGGTCAAGTGGCCGGTCGCCGTGACCGCGTGAACGACCGGCGTGGCCGACGGTCCGGACAGCCCCATCATGCTTCCGTGTTCGGTCGTCTGGATCCCGACCGGCCGCCAGAGCCGGGTATTGTGACAGGTGATGCCGTGGTTCCGCCCGGTCTCACCTACGACCAGGAGCCGCCCCGGTTCGATGAACCGCATCCCGTAGACCGCGCTCGTCGGCTGGGTCGCGCCGTAGACCCGGACGCCGTCGCCGTCCAGCCGCCACACCCCCCAGCCATTGACCGTCCCGACGGCCACCAGCTCATCGTCCGGAGAGATCGCGAGGGAGAAGACGTTCGCACCGGCGGCGAACTCGCGGAGTAAAGCTCGGGTTTCGACGTCCCAAACGCGGATCGTCCCGGCCGTATCGCCGGTGACCAGCCGCCGGCTGTCGGAGGTGTATGCCACCTGCTTGACCGCGTCCGGATGGGTCAGCGGGGCGGACGGCGGCTCCCGCCCGTCCGGATCCCACTCGACCACGGTGTTGTCCGACGAGGCGGATGCCAGCGCCGGCCGTCCGGACGGAAGGTGAGAGTAGACACCGCGTACTGGTGCCGGCCGACCGGCCGGAAGTCCAGCGGCCTCCCGGCGACGATGTCGGCCACAAACACCTCGGCGTCCGGCCCGTCGGCCCCGACGGCCAAACGGCGGCCGTCGGGGCTGATCCCGAGGCCGGTCATCCGGGCCTGCCGGACGGTAGCCGCCGGGGTCTCGGGCAGGAGGGTCGTGCCGTTGAACACTTGCACGTAACACTGGCCCGGGGCCACGTTCGCTGACCGGGGGCGGCTCGGCACCGAGCCGAACGCCGCCACCCGGGTTCCGTCCCGCGAGCTGACGACGGCCCGGCCGAGCAGACGGCCCTCCAGGCTCCGGGTCGTGGTCGTCGTCGCGGGCGGCTCCCAAACGCTCACCCGGTTCCTCGGGGGCGGAACATCCAAAACCCGACGGCCCCGGAGGAACGCACGCCGGTCGGCCGGCCCGAACCCGGTGTCCCGCCACACGCCCGTGTCGGGGTTCCACTCCCGGTACACCAGTTCGTTTCCCCGGGCGACCAGGGCTGTCACCTCGCCCCGGTCGCTGACAACGGACACGGCTTTGAGCTTGTCGTCATCGTCGAACGGGGCCGGCTGGATGTCGAGCCGGCGGCCCCCGTCTTCTGGCGTCAGCACGACCAGCCCGCTGGTCGTGGCCAGCACCGGTCGGCCGTCCGGAGTGAGCACGGCCCCGGTCACAGTGGCAGCCGATCGTGACCCCCACCCCTTCCGTAAGCGGCCGGTCAACCCGTCGCGGAAGTAGACCTCGCCGCCCTGGGAGAGCGACACGAAGGACGCTCCCCGGTCGTCCGCGGCGACCTGCCGGACCCCCTCGGCCGAAGGGTCGCTGACGGCGATCTCGGTGAGCACCCCAGGCAACCCGTCTGACAGCTCACACATCCGGACCGACCGGCTCTTGTCCGCCGATCCGACGACGACCCGGGTGTCGTCCGCGGTCAGGGCCACCGCCTCGACCGCCCAGCCGGGCCACTCCCGGCCCGCGACCGCCTGGCCGTCGGCCGTCCGGTAGACGGACACCTTGTGGTCGTACCCCCCGGACACGCACAGCCGGCCGGTCGTGCCGAACGCCACCGACGAGACCTGGGCCGTGTGCCCCTTCCGCGACCAAAGCAGCTTGCCCGCCGACGACCAGAGCCGGACGCTGCCGTCGTCGCACCCGGTCAAGATCTGACGGCCGTCCTCGGAGACGGCGGCGGCGGACACAGCGGCCGGGTGGTCGAGTTCCGCAATCATCCGGAACTCGCCGGTGAATCGGTTCCGCCAGAACGCGGTCGTCTGATCGATGTACTCGATCCAGTCCCGGTCCTGTGCCGGGAGCCGGCGTCGCAGGTCGGCCAGCAGTTCCAACCCGGCCCAGATGCGGCCGGCCTCACACTCCCGGGTGGCCCGGTCGTACTCGGTCTGGACGGCGACCGGGGGCGGGTCCGGTGGCACCAGCCCACTGGCGACGGCCAACCCGGCGACCCCGAGCGCCCCGGCCACCGCCGCCGCCGCCACATTCCGCCGGAGCCAGTACCTCCCTCGGCCGACGGCCGACACCGGCCGGGCGGACACGGGCCGCCGGGCCAGGAACCGCCCCAGGTCGTCCGCCAACTGTTGGGCGGTGGGATACCGCTGTTCGGGGTCGCGGGCCAGGCACTTGGCCCGGATCGCGTCCAGATCCCGGGGGCAGGATCGCCCCCCGACCGCCCCGCCCGGTCCCGGCGGCCGGCCGGTCAGCAGGTAGTGCAGGATCGCCCCCAGCCCGTACACGTCCGTCCGCCCGTCGATCCCGCCGACTCGCCCGTCCCACTGCTCGGGGGCCATGTAGCCGGCCGTGCCGGCGACCTCCCGCCGGGCCGGGTCGGCCCCCTCCGCGGCCACCTCCAGGGCCAGCCCGAAGTCCGCCACCATCGGCTTCCCGGACCGGGTCTGCAGGATGTTGACCGGCTTCAGGTCACGGTGGACGAGGCCGGCCTGGTGGGCGTGCTCGACCGCCTCGGCGATCGGCCGCAACAGCTCGGCGGCCGCCCGCGGCGGAACCCCGCCCCGCTCGCCCAGCCGGTGAAGGGTGCCGCCGTCGAGCAGGGGCATGGTGAAGAAGGCCAGCCCGTCGTGCTCCCCGACCGCGTAGATGGGCACGATGTGTTCGTGCGACAGCCGGGCCAGCTTGACCGCCTCCTCGCGGAGGCGGACGGCGACCGTACTCAGGCGGGGGAACCCGGACAGCACCTTGACCGCCACCTCCCGGCTCAGGCGAAGGTCCACCCCCCGATAGACGACGCTCATCCCGCCCCGGCCGACCACCTCGGTCAGCCGGTACTCGCCGAGTACGAACGGGAGCGGCAGGGCGTCGGGCGGGGATCCGCCGCCCGCCGGGCCGGACGGCAGGAGGCGGGCGGCGGACAGGAGTTGCCGGCAGCCCGGCTCGTCGACGAACGGGAGGGGAGGGCCGATCACGGCGGTCGACAGGGCGACGGCCGGGTCGGCGGACGAGAGCCGGGCGATCATCCCCTGGCACGTCCAACACCCGTCCGCGTGCGCGAGCAGCACGTCGAACCGGGGGTCCGGGTCGGGCGAGCCGAGGACCGCCTCCCACTCCGTGGGTCTGGGGCAGGAGTCGAGTGATGTGGTGTGGTGCCGCATACGGACCGTCCGCCCACGGTGCGGGTGGCGAGGGTCAGCCGCCCGTGCCGGCCCCGTCGTCCAGCCCTTCGACCAGTTCGCCGTACATGGCGCGGAGCCGGCGGACGGTCCGCGACTTCGCCAGGTAGACCGCGTTCTCCGAGACGCCGAGTTCGGTCGCCACCTCGGGGACCGGCCGGCCTTCGATCGTCGCCAGCCAAAACGCCGCCCACGTCCGTGGCGCCACGTCCCCGCGGACCAACTCCATCGCCCGTCGTAAGACCGCCTTCCGCTCCGAGTCGTCGTCCCCCGGGTCGGGAGGGCCGGCCGGTTGTTGGGCGAGATGGTCGACCACGCCACCGCCGGCCAGCTCTCGGTTCCGCCCCCGCCGCCGCGCGTCGCTCACCTTGTTCCGGGTGATCGTCTTCAGCCACCCCCGGAACGAATCCCCGGGCCGGTCCCGGCGGTAGGCCGAAAGGTGGACGTACACCGACCGAAACACCTCCTGCCCGACGTCCAGGGCGTCCGCCTCCTGGAGACTCTGACGCCGGCACCAGCTGTACACCAGCGGGGCGTACAGGTCGACGATCCGGTTCCACGCCGCCGGCTCGTGCGCCCTGGCCCGCGCGAGCAGGCTCAGCGACGTAATTGGAACCGGCACATCTAAAACGCAGGGTTCTGTCACGAATCCCCCGGGCGACGTGCCAGCCGGCCATACTCGGCCACAACAGCTTATCCGATCGACTATTACACGGAGGGCACTTGATTGTCGGTGTCGCGAGTCTGGCCGAAGTCGATGGCCCGGGCGGCGAAGCTCCGAAAGTCGGTGCCGGAGCGGCAATCCCGCCGTCACTTCTTTCTCGGGTCGTGGGCAGGGTTCAGGTACTCGACTGCCCACGGCCCCGTCCCGTGAAGTTGCAGGACGGTCTCACCCGTGACCCACCCGAAGTGCGGCAGCCCGGCGCAAGTCCGGCCATAGGAACCGGCCGGCATGGCCTTCGCCCGGCTCATGTCGTATTCCGCTCCGGACCCCAGATGGAGCGTCCCGGAGAGTACCGTGACCCGCTCGTCCTTGGGGTGGGTGTGCGGCATGACCTTGAACCCGGGCGGTAGTTTGACCCGCATGACGAACGGCCCGGGCTGGGTGGGATCACCCTCCAGGATTGCCATCTTGGCCCCCTTGTCCAGGGAAGCAGGTCCGTCAACCCACTTCAGATCGGCGGGGGTCACGACCTCTTGTTCCCGCTCGTCGCGAGAGGCGGCGGACACGAGGCCGAGGGACAGGACGGCCAGGGCAATGGCGAGGCGTCGGGCCATTGGGCGCTCCGGGGGGATTGGAGCCAATCATACCCTAGTCCGGCGGCCGATGCTCGCCCGAAGCCGGACAACAGGCCCGGAGGTTCCAGTGGTGGTCGGCTGATTTGGCGGCGCCCGCACGGGCCGGGATCCCCTCCCGGCCCGTGCGGGCGTGAGGGTTACTTCACCTTGCCGGCCGGCAACTTGCCAAGGTTGTCGAACAGCCGGACCAGGGACGCCATCAGCTTCTTGAAGTCCCCTTCGTGGAGGCTCTCGTTCGGGGCGTGGGCGTTGCTGGCCGGGTCTTCGATGCCCAGCAGCAGGGCCGGGGCGCCGCCGAACAGGTCGGACAGCGGGCCGACGAACCCGATGCTCCCGCCGCACCCGATGGCCACCGGGTCGCGGCCGAACCCGCCGCGGAGGGCCGCCGCGCCGCCTCGAACGCCGGCCCGTTCGGGTCGGTCATCCACCAGTCACAGTGGGCGCCGAGCTGGGTGACGCTCACCTGCACCCCCCACGGGGCGTCGGCGGTCAGGTACGCCCGCAACTGCTCGACCACCTGCTCCGGCTTCATGTCCGGGACGATCCGGCAGCTCACGATCGCGCTGGCCTTCGGCAGCACCTGGTTGCTCGCCCCTTTCAGGCTGCTGGCCTCTTGGGCGATGACGGTGACGGCCGGCCGCCGCCAGGTCTGCTCGTAGACCCCGAGGCCGTCCTCCAGGGCGTATCGGGCGGACGGCACGACGCCGATCTCGTGCCGAAACTTGGCGTCATCCCACGGCAGCTTCTTGAACGCCGCCTTCTCCTTGTCGGTCAGCGGGCGGACGCTGTCGTACAGCCCCGGCACCGGCACCGGGCCGTTCCCCCAGTACAGCTTGCCCAGCACCCGGTTCAGCGCCAGGGCCGCGTCCGGCAGCGCCCCGCCGGCCATCCCGCTGTGCACCGGGATGGTGGCGGACGTCACCTCCACCTTGACGGCGACGATGCCGCGGAGGGAGTAGGTGACGCACGGCAGCCCGACCTCGATGTTCTCGGTGTCGCACACCGCGATCACGTCCGACTTCAGCCTCTCCCGGTACTTCTCGAAGAAGGTGAGCAGGTTCTTGGAGCCGATCTCCTCCTCCCCCTCGACCACCATCTTGACGTTGCACGGCAGGTGGTTGGTGGTCTGCCGGTAGGCGGCGATGGCCCCGAGGAAGGCCGAGATGGCCCCCTTGTCGTCGGCCGACCCGCGGGCGTACAGCCGGCCGTCCCGGCGGGTCAGCTTCCACGGGTCGGACTTCCACTGCTCGACGTAGTTGATCGGCTGCACGTCGTGGTGGGCGTACAGGAACAGGGTCGGCTTGGACGGCCCGGCCTCCAGCCACTCCCCGTAGGCGTAGGGGAGGGAGTTGCCGACCTTGAGCACGTCCACGTTCTGCAGGCCGGCCTGCCGCATCTGGTCGCAGGTGAGCTTGGCCGTCCGCTCGATCTCGGCGGCGTGCTCGCCATCGGTCGAGATGCTCGGGATGGCGACCAGGTCGGCCAGCCCGCGGACGATCCCCTCGTGGTTCTTCTCCAGCCAGTCGAGCGCGGCGTTCATTCGGCCCCCGGGTTGGTGTCGTGCCTCCACGATACAACCCGCCGGGGGAACGGTAAACCCGCCGGCGGTGTGGTACGATCGGGCCACTTACCGGAGGCGACCATGTCCACGCCGGGCACCCCCCGTCCGACCGCCCTGTCCCTGATCGCCGGCCTCGGCCCGCTGGTGACGCTGGGCCTGTTCCTGTGGCTCGGGTTCACCGTCCACGGGTCGGCCGAGCCGGCGGCCGACCCGGCGGACCCGGTCCGGGCGGTGCTTACCGAGCAGGTGGCGGCCTGGAACGCCGGCGACCTGGAGCGGTTCATGCGGACCTACTGGCAGAGTGACCAACTGCGGTTCTACAGCGCCGGGACGGTCACGTCCGGCTGGCAAGCCACCCTGGACCGCTACCGCAAGCGGTATCAGGCGGACGGCAAGGAGATGGGCACGCTCACCTTCGCTGGCTTGGGTGTCGAGATGCTGGGCCAGGATGTGGCGATGGCCCACGGCCGGTGGAAGCTCGACTTCGCCAAGAGCGACGAGAAGCCGAACGGGCTGTTCACCCTGATCCTGCGGAAGAAGCCGGACGGGTGGAAGATCGTCCACGACCACACGTCGGCCGCCGACCCGCCGAAGAAGTCGCAATAGCTTGTGCATTTTTTCCGAATCGGCGGCCAAGCCGGTGCCTCCTCCGTGCGGAGGTGGTGATGTCGCGGTCCGCCTGGTCGCTGCTCCGCTCGCTCACCCGCCGGCTACCCGCCGACGGGGAGCCGCTGGCGGACGCCGAGTTGCTTCGCCGGTTCGCCGCCGACCGAGATCAGGCGGCGTTCGAGGTGTTGGTCTGGCGACACGGCGGGATGGCGCTCGGGGTGTGTCGGCGACTGCTGAGGGACGAGCATGCGGCCGAGGACGCCTTTCAGGCGACGTTCCTGATCCTGGCCCGCAAGGCCGGGTCGGTCCGCGGGAACGCGGCCGGCTGGCTGCACCGGGTCGCCCGCCGGGTGGCGATCCGGGCGTCAAAAGGAGCGAAGTACGAGCGGTTAGCGGCCGACCCGCCGGACCGGCCCACGACTTCATCCGACCCCGAACTGGCCGCTCTGCTCGACGCCGAGATCGACCGCCTCCCCGACCGGTTCCGGCTGCCGGTGGTGCTGTGCTACCTGGACGGTCGCCGCACCGAGGACGCGGCGGAGCTGCTCGGCGTCCCCCGCGGCACGGTCCTGTCCCGGCTGGCGACCGCCCGGCAGACGCTGGCCGCCCGGCTCACCCGCCGTGGCGTGACGCTACCGGTCGGCGGCCTGGCGGCGACGGTGACGGCCGAGCATGTAACGGCGAGCGTGTCGGCGGCGGGCCGGTTCGTGGCCGGCGGGCTGACCGGCGGGACGGTTCAACTGGCCAACGAGGTGCTACACATGGGCGTCCGCAAGCAGGTGATCGGCTGGGCCGCGATGCTAGTGGCGACGGCTGGGCTTGGCACCGGAGTGATGGTTGGTGCCGGCGAGCGGCCAAACGCCGCACCCGAACCCGCTCCGGAAGTCGCTGCTAGAATTCAGAAACCGGCGGCCGAGAAGCCGCAGGCGGACCCGTCATCAGCGAAAAACCTACCCGCGGTCCAGGACCGAGAGGACATCGAGCAGCAGAAGAAGGCGGCTAGACGGATGGCTGATGAGGTCGAACGTAGGCTGAGGAGTTCGCAGGCGCAGCTCGCTGATCTCAACCATCGATCTGTCCAAGAAGTCGGATTGCCCGCCCTTCAAGCCGCTATCAGCCAGCTCGACAGTAAGATCATGGACGCCAGGGACGAGAGATCGAGACTTCCTGAAACTACAGCCAACGAGTCTGCGGTCAAGGAGGCGGACCAGCGTATCCAGTTGAGGATTGATCGTTTGGAGTTACAACGCACCAGACTCGCCTTCCAGACCGTTAACCGACAGAAGATCGACCACCAAATCAGCTTGATCGAAGACGAACTGGCTGTCTACCGCGACTTACGGCGATCACTGCTCCGTCGCCAAATGCAGCTAGACTTCGGACTTGATCCCACTGCGGCGTTAGATGGTAACACGATCGGAAGTGATCGCCTTGATCAAATCACCCGCCAGCTTGCCACGCTGCGAAGCACCCTTCAAACAAGCGACGGAAAGAGTCGGATCGACGCCATCCAGCAGGGTTTGGACGAGTTACGGAGTGAGATGAAGCGACTCGCCGATCAGCGGAAGTGAAAAGAACGAGGCCGGCCGGCTACGGGGGCGCTGCCTAACCCCGTCTCCGACCGGCCTTGTCTACCAGTGAGGATGCGCCGGCGAGCAAACTTATTGCCACGAACCGCAACTTTTTTCGCTTGCGTCCGTATCTCCCGACGGCATCATGGGTTCGGCTGACACCGCCACCCCGGAATCCGACGCATGACCCCTCTCTCCCGCCGCTCGTTCCTGGCCGCCGCAGCCGCCTTACCTGTCGCGCGAGGCACGATCGCCGCCCCTGTCGCCCGGCGTCCGGCGGCGAAGTTCAAACTCGGGCTGGTCACTTACAACGTCCCGGCCAACTGGGACTTGCCGACCGTCCTGGCCACCTGCAAGGAGGTCGGCATCGCCGCCGTCGAGTGCCGGACTACCCACAAGCACGGGGTCGAGCCGTCCTTGTCAGCGGACGACCGGCGGCGGGTGAAGGGGATGTTCGCGGACGCCGGTGTCGTCTTCTGGGGCTGCGGCAGCGTGTGCGAGTTCCACTCCGCGTACAAGGCGGTCGTGGCCAAGAATGTCGAGGAGTGTAAGCGGTTCGTCGGGCTGGTCAAAGACCTGGGCGGGACCGGGGTGAAGGTGCGGCCGAACGGCGTCGCCAAGGGGATGACCCCGGAGCAGGCGTGCGAGCAGATCGGCCAGGCGCTCAAGCTGTGCGGGGCGGCGGCGGCCGATGCCGGGGTGGAGATTTGGGTCGAGGTCCACGGCGGCGTCACCCAACTGCCGGCCAACATGAAGCGGATCATGGACACCTGCGGGCACCCGGCCGTCGGCGTCACCTGGAACTCCAACCCGACAGACCTGGTGAATGGCTCGCTGGACGCCGGGTTCGACCTGCTGGCCAAGCACATCAAGTCGTGCCACATCAACGACCTGGACAACCCCAAGTACCCGTACCGGGCGTTGTTCCAGCGGCTGGCCGGCATCGGCTACGACCGGTACACGCTCTGCGAGGTGGGCAAAAGCTACCCGCCGGAGGAGGGGAAGCGGTTCCTGAAGCAGTACAAGGCGAAGTGGGAGGAGCTGGTCGGAGCGTGACGGGAAGAACGCCCACGGATGATCATCCGTGGGCGTTCAAGGCTTCAGTTATCGTCCCCACTTCGCCTGCACTTCTTTGTTCACCACCCAATCGCCCGGCCATTCGCCCTTGAGCAGTTTGACGATCGCTTCGGCCGCGCACCGGGCCATGTCGTCCCGGCTCTGCAAGTCCACCCCGGCGGTGTGGGCGGTGGCCACCACGTTGTCCAGGGTGAACAGCGGGTGCCGGCCGGGCGGCTCCTCGTCGAACACGTCCAGCCCGGCCCCGGCGATCCGCCTCGCCTGGAGGGCGTCGTACAGGTCGGCCTCGTTCACCACCCCGCCGCGGGCGGTGTTCACCAGGTAGGCCGTCGGCTTCATCAGCCCGAGCGTCCGGGCGTTGATCAGGTGCTTGGTGCCCGGCAGCATCGGCATGTGCAGGGACACGTAGTCGGACTGCCGCATCAGGTCGTCGAGGCTGACCAACGGGATGTCGTGTTTGGCGGCGAAAGTGGCGTCGGCTAGCGGGTCGTGGGCGATCACCGGCATGCCGAACGCCAGCCCGCGGAGGGCGACCGCCTTGCCGGCGCGGCCCAGCCCGGCGATGCCGAGGGTCCGCCCCCGCAGCGGCTGGTTCACCCGCCGCGTCCACTCCCCGGCAACCACCTTGTTGTGTTGGGTGACGACGTTCTTCGCCAGGGCCAGGATCAGGGCGAAGGTGTGTTCGGCGACGGAGTCGTGGTTGGTCCCCGGGGTGATCGTGACCGAGATGCCGTGGGCGGTGGCGGCCGTCACATCAACGCCGTCGTACCCGACCCCGGCCCGGGCGATCACCTTCAGCCCGGCCGCCGCCGCCGCCGCGATCACCCGGGGCGTGTACGGCTCGGACCCGGCCAGGCTGGCCGCGCACCCGGGCAACTGCTCCAGCAGTTCCGCCTCGGTCATCTGGGCGTTCCGGGTCGGGAACACCAGCTCGAACCCGGCGGCTCGCAGGATCGGGCCGTAAACCGGCTCGATTTCCTTCAGCGGGGCCGGGGCGATCAGCACGCGCGGGGGCATAGCGGGACGGGGAGTAAGGTGAAGGAAGCGGGTGGAAATGGTATAGCGGACGCGAACCTGAGCGGCCGGGGGCGGGTCCGACTCTGGGTCCGGGCGGTCGGCGGTTCGGGTTGTTCCGGCCGGGGGCCGGCCCCGCCGACCGACAAGGGGGGAAATCCGACCAGCCGCTTGAAAAACCCCGGCCCCGGACGGATGATACGGTAGGTACGGTAAACCCGTGCCGCGTTGTGGACCGTGGTATCCGCCCGCACCCACTAACCGCCTAGCCCCGGAGGCACCCACGAAGGCACCGGCACCAGCCCCTGCCCCGCGGCCGTTGTCTCCGGAGGAGGCACCCTGAGGGAGGAATCTTGAGCCGCATCGCCGTGCCGTCCTCGGTGCCCACTTCGTTCGGCGCCCCCGCGTCGCCGACAACCCAGTCCGAGCTGCCGACCGCCCTCCAGCGGGCCTGTCTGGCGGCCAAAACCGCAGCCGACAACAAGGGACAGGATGTCACCGTCCTCGACCTCCGGTCGCTCACGCCGGTGTTCGACTTCTTCGTGATCGCCACCGGCGCGAGTCGCCGGCAGGTGCATACGATTGTCGAGGAGGTGGACGCGACCCTCCGGTCGGTCGGGGACACGCGGGCCGGCGTGGAGGGGTACGAGGCGAGCAAGTGGGTGGTGCAGGATTACGGCGACGTGGTGGTCCACGTGTTCGACCCGGACACCCGGGACTACTACAAGCTCGAAGAGCTGTGGGCCGACGCCCCCAAGGTGGACTGGGAGAGCGAGCTGGAGTGACCGCATGGCGGTGGCCACGTTCGACACGCTGAAGTTCGCCAACACGCTCAAGGCGGCCGGGGTTCCGGACAAGCAAGCCGAAGCCCAGGCCGCCGCGTTCGCGGAGTTGATTCAGGCCAACTTTAAGGAGTTGGCGACCAAGGACGATTTAGATCGACTTGCCAAAGATCTCCGCCGGGAAATTTCCGACCTGCGGGACGAGATCAAACGAGAGATCGCCCAGCAGACCGCCCGGATGGATGTGCAATTAGCGACCCTACGCGGTGAACAAGTGCTACTGCGGTGGATGATGGGGGCGACCTTCGCCGGGGTGATCGCCGTGCTCGTCCGGCTCTTCACCATGCGTCCCATCTAACCGCACGCCGTTGTAGGCTTACACTGAACCCCACCCGACCCGCCCGGGTCTACCGGGTGGGTCGTCGCGTTTTTCGTAGGGTGGAGCCGAACTTGTTGCGATGGGGTGAAGCGAACGACCATTCGCGGGCCGCCCCGGAGGGGGGCCCCCACCCCGGGCGGTGATCTCGCATTGGTAGGGGCCGCCCTCCGTGGCGGCCCGTCAGCCTGCGGCAACCGCCCCAACCCGTCGCAACTGCTGCTGCCGAGTAGTACCACATGAACCTGTTGGCCGAAGTCCGTTCGCTGTTCGAGCCGGCGCTGACCGGGATCGCCCCGGACCGAGCCAAAGTGCCGGACCTGGTGGCGATGGTCAAACCGGCCGCAGATCCGAAGAACGGCGACTACCAAGCCAACATGGCGATGGGGCTGGCCAAGCAGCTCGGCAAGAAGCCGCCGGAGGTCGCCCAGGAGATCGCCGCCAGGCTGCCGGACAACCCGCTGGTCGAGTCGGCGACCGTGGCCGGGCCGGGGTTCATCAACCTGAAGCTGAAGGACACCTGGCTGGCGGAACAGGTCCGCGGCATGGCGGCCGACGCCCGGCTCGGGGTCACGCCGGCGGCCAAGCCCCGTACCTATATCGTCGAGTACAGCAGCCCGAACGTGGCCAAGCCGCTGCACGTCGGCCACCTCCGCAGCACCATCATCGGCGACGCCTTGGCCCGGCTGCTGCTGTTCCTCGGGCACAAGGTCGTCACCGACAACCACCTCGGGGATTGGGGCACCCAGTTCGGGATGCTCATCTATGGCTACCGCCACTACCTCGACCAGGCGGCCTACGACGCCGACCCGGTCCGCGAGCTGGCCCGGCTGTACGTCTACGTCCGCAACCAGTTCGCCAAGAAGGGGGAGGACGACGAGGACGACGGCGGCCCGGCCGACGACCCGGTGAAGACCGCCTGCCAGCAGGAGACGGCCAAGCTGCACGCCGGCGACCCGGCCAACCTGGCCCTGTGGCACCAGTTCATGCCGCACTGCCTGGAGGCGATCCACCGCATCTACCGCCGGCTCGGCACCCGGCCGTTCGACCACGAGCACGGCGAGAGCTTCTACAACCCGATGATGCCGGCGGTGGTGGCCGAGCTGATGGCGGCCGGGCAGGCGGTCGAGAGCAACGGGGCGGTGGTGGTGCCGAACGCGGCCGGGAAGATTCCGTCCACCCCGGAGGAGATGAAGAAGGAGGACCCGCCGGGGCTGGTCCGCAAGCGGGACGGGGCGTTCACCTACACCACCAGCGACATCGCCACCATCAAGTACCGGATGGACACGTTCCGCCCGGACGCGATGCTGTACGCGGTCGACTTCCGGCAGGCGCTGCACTTCAAGACGGTGTTCGCCGCCGCCCGCCGGTGGGGCTACCGGGATGTGGAACTCCAGCACGTCAGCTTCGGGTCGGTGCTCGGGGAGGATGGCAAGCCGTTCGCGGCCCGCAAGGGGGGTGCGCCCGAACTCGCCGACCTGATCGACGAGGCTGTGACCCGCGGCCGGGCCAAGTACGAGGCCAGTTACGCCCAGCGGAAGGCGACCGGGCACGACGTACCGGACCTGTCGGACGCCGAGATCGGGGACATCGCCGAGGCAGTCGGCACCGGGGCGATGAAGTACGCCGACCTGAGCCAGAACCGGACCAGCAACTACGTGTTCAGCTACGACAAGATGCTGGCCACCGACGGCAACACGGCGACCTACATGCAGTATGCCTACGCCCGGTGCCGGAGCATCTTCCGCAGGGGCGAGGCGGACGAGACCCGGTTCCGCACCAATCCGCCGCCGGTGGTCCTCGGCCACCCGGCCGAACGCTCGCTCTGCCTGCAACTGCTGCGGTTTGAGGAGACGCTACACGCCGCCGCGGCCGAGTACCTGCCGCACCTCGTCACCGGCTACCTGTGGGACTTGGCGAAAGCGTTCAGCGGGTTCTTCGAGAATTGCCCGGTGTTGACCGCCGAGTCGCCCGAGGTGAAGGACAGCCGGCTGCTGCTGGTGGATGTCACCGGCCGGGTGATCCGGCAGGCGCTCGAACTGCTCGGCATCCGGACCGTCGAGCGGATGTAGTATCTTGTAGGGTGCGTTGAGGCTTTGCGAAACGCACCGCTGAGACTGCGTACCATGGGCGGGGTCGTTGCCGTTCCGGTGCGTTTCGTCGCAAAGCCTCCTCAACGCACCCTACGAGTCGATCATGTTCGTTGACCGTGTGGAATTGTTCGTCAAAGGCGGGGACGGCGGCCGTGGCATGGCCTCCTTCCGACGGGAGAAGTACGTCCCCAAGGGCGGTCCCGACGGGGGCGACGGCGGGGACGGCGGGTCGGTCATCGTGCGGGCCGACCCGAACGCCGACAACCTGGCCCCGCTCGTCCACAAGAAGCACTGGCGGGCGCAGTCCGGGGAACCCGGCGGCACCAGCCTGTGCGCCGGGCGGGACGCCGGCGACCTCGTCATCCTGGTCCCGCCGGGCACCGTCGTCCGGGATCGGGACCGCGGCAACCTGCTCAAAGACCTGGTCGAACCCGGGGACGAGGTGACGGTCGGCAAGGGCGGCAAGGGCGGGCGGGGGAACAAGCACTTCGCCACCTCGGTCAACCGCGCCCCCCGCGAGTACGAGCCGGGCGAGGACGGCGAGGAACGCTGGATCACCCTGGAACTGAAGGTGATCGCCGACGCCGGGCTGGTGGGTTTCCCGAACGCCGGCAAGTCCACCCTGCTCAGCCGGCTCAGCCGGGCGACGCCGGAGATCGCCGACTACCCGTTCACCACCAAGCACCCGCACCTCGGCATCGTCACGCTGGGCGGCGAGAGCGGGTTTGTACTGGCCGACCTGCCGGGGCTGATCGAGGGGGCCAGCCAAGGGGTCGGGCTGGGGCACGAGTTTTTGCGGCACGTCGAGCGGACCCGGGTGCTGGTGCATCTCGTCGAACCGTTCCCGATGGACGGCACGGACCCCGTCGCCAACTACCACGCCATCCGCAAGGAGCTGGAGCTGTACAGCCGGGCGCTGGCCGACAAGCCGGAGGTGGTGTGCGTCAGCAAGGCCGAGTTGCCCGGCGCAGCCGACGTGCGGAAACGCTTGGCCGACGAGTTGGGCCGCGACGTGTATCTGCTGTCGTCCGTGACTGGACAAGGAATGGCCCAGGTGGTCGGCAGGGCGGCCGAGTTGATCGCCGAGGAGCGGCGGAAGGAGCGAGAGGAAAAGGAACGGGCGAAGCCGGTCGAGTTCGGCACGGAGAAGGTGATCCGCACCGGCGACGAGGGCAGCTCGTGACCCCGGACGTGGTGGTCGATGTCGGCAACTCCCGGATCAAGTGGGGCCGGGTGGCCGGCGGCACGGTCGCCGAGATGGTCGCCCTGCCTCCCGACGACCCGGCCGCCTGGGACAAGCAGGCCGCCCGGTGGAAGCTGGCCAAGGGGACGCGGTGGGCGATGGCCGGGGTGCAGCCGACGACCCTGAGCCGGCTGGCGAAGTGGTGCCGGGCGGTCGGCGGGACGGTAACGATTATCTCCGGCCGCGCGCAGGTTCCGCTCACCGTCGCCATCAAGGAGCCGGACTCGGTCGGGGTGGACCGCCTCTTGAACGCCCTGGCCGCGAAGGCGGTCGTCCCCCGACACACCCCGGCCGTCATCGTGTCTGTTGGGACGGCAGTAACGGTCGATCTGCTGGACGCCCGTGGCCGGTTCGCCGGCGGGGCCATTTTCCCCGGCCCGCAGCTGATGGCCACCGCCCTTCACCAGCACACCGCCAAGCTGCCGGAAATTGAGATCCCTGAGATCGACCTGTACGGCAACATCGGCCAGAACACGGCCGAGGCGATCGAAATGGGGGTCGGGTCCGCGGTCCTCGGCGGCATCGACCTCACGATCAGCTCGTTCACCATCTACCTGCGGAAAAACCCGTGGCTGTTCCTGACCGGTGGCGGGGTCGGCCAGCTCGACCAGTGGTCGTTCGACGCGGCCCTCGATGGGACGGTGGTCAACCCGCGACTGACGCTCGAAGGCGTCCGGCTGGCCGCGGAGGCGCTGCCGTGACACGGGTCGCTGTCCTCACTCCGCCCGGCACCGGGGCGATTGCCACCGTCGCCGTCATAGGTCCGATGGCGTGGGCGGTCGTGAAGGAGCGGTTCCGGCCGGCGGCTGGGAAGCCGCTGCCGGACTCCCTTGCACAGCACCGCACCTGGTTCGGGGCGCTCGGCGACGGGGCCGGGGATGAGGTCGTGGTCGCGGTGCGGGCGGTCGAGCCGGAGCCGTGGGTCGAGGTGCATTGCCACGGCGGCCGACAGGTGGTGCGGTGGGTGGTGGAGCAGTTCGTCTCTGCGGGTTGTGAACAAGTGAGCTGGCAAGAAGTCGCAAAGCCCACCCCTAGCAATGGGTGGGCTTTCGACCTCCGCGCGCTGGAACCACTCACCCATGCCCCGACCCAGCGCACCGCAAACATCCTGCTCGACCAGTATCACGGGGCCTTCGCCCGCGAAGTCGAAGCCCTCCTCGCCGACAACGACCTCGCCCGCCTTCAGCGGCTGCACGCCCTTGGCCCGGTCGGCCGGCACCTGGTCGAGCCGTGGCGGGTGGTGATCGCCGGCCCGCCGAACGTGGGCAAGAGTTCGCTGGTCAACGCCCTGGCCGGGTTCCAGCGGAGCGTCGTCGCCCCGGTCGCCGGCACCACCCGGGACGTGGTGACGACCACGGTGGCTTTCGACGGCTGGCCGGTCGAATTGGCCGACACCGCCGGCTTGCGAAAGGCGTCCGAATCCCTCGAAGCGGCGGGCGTCGGCCGGGCCAAAGACCGGCTCGCCTCAGCCGACCTGGTCGTCTGGGTGATGGACGCGACCGACCCGACCCCGACGCCCCCCGACCGAACCGTCGGAGCAAGTGCGGTCGTGGTCGCGAGCAAAGCCGACCAACCGGCGGCCTGGGACGTGGCCGCTCGACCCGAGATGATTGCCGTCTCTGCTCTCACGGGTGCCGGTCTTACCGAACTAATCGCTGAGATCGTTCGCCGGCTGGTCCCGGCCACCCCCGCCCCCGGGGAAGCAGTGCCGTTCACCCCCGACCTGGCGGACTTGATCGCCACCGCCGCCGACGGCGCCCCCGCCCGGGTCCGCGAACTCCTCACGACCTGCCTACCCGGCTGAGGCCGGTCACACCGGTCGTGCCACCCCGCTCGTCGGTCTGCCGGCCACTCGGCCGTCATCGTTCTCATCAGCCCGGCCGTATCGGACAGATATTGTCAGAGTCGATCAGGCCGACCCGTTCGCCGGGGGGTGTTTTCGTGGCCGGGATGCCGTCTGCCGGGGTTCGCGTCGCCGCCCTGCTCGTCGTCGCCCTCCTCCCCGGGCAGAGTTGGGCCAGACTGATCCCCGACCTGTTCCGCATCTGCACCCGGGATCAGGTGACCAATCTGAACAAGCAGTTGGCCGGCCGGCTGCTCGACTTCACCGACAACCACGGGTGTGACCGGCGGTTGTACTCCCCCGCGCTGAACGAGAAGCGGGACTTGTACCTGTACCTGCCGCCCGGGTACGACGGGCGGACCCCGTTCCCGGCCGGGCTGTGGCTGCACGGGGTCGCGCAGGACGAGACCGCGTTCCTCCGTCTGGTGACGCACTTCGACCGGGCGATCGCCACGGGGCAGATCCCACCTATGATCATCGCCGCCCCGGACGGCAGCGTCCGCGGCCGGATCGCCCTGTTCAACTCCGGCAGTTGGTACGTCAACTCCCACGCCGGCCGGTTCGCGGACTACATCATCCAGGACGTCTGGCACGGGTTCGTCCGCCGGCATTACGCCGTCCGCCCGGAGCGAGAGGCGCACATGCTGGCCGGGGCTTCGATGGGAGGGTTCGGGGCGTATCACCTGGGGTTCAGGAACAAGTCTGAGTTCGCCCACCTGCTCGGCGTCTTCCCGCCGCTGGACCTGACCTACGGCGACTGCCACGGCCGCTACCTGGGGGACTACGACCCATTCTGCCGGGGGTTCCGGGGGGAATACCCGCGGAACGAGGTGGTCGGCCGGTTCTACGGCGTAATCCTGATCCGCTCGCGACGGCTCACCGACCCGCTGGTCGGCCGGCGAACCGCCCTGGACCAGCGGTCGGCGTTCGTCCGCAGCATCAACCCGGCCGACCTGCTCGAGGCCTGCGACGTTCGGCCCGGGGAGTTCAACATGTTCATCGGGTACGGCACGCGGGACGAGTTCAACATTGACGCCACCACCCAGAGTTTCATGGAGCACTGTGGCCGACGAGGCATCCGCCCGGACGTGTTCGTCGTCCCGAACGGCCGGCACAACTTCGCCACCGGCAAGGCGCTGTTCGAGCCGCTGGTCACCTGGACCCGGGACAAACTCGGCCCTTACGCCCCGCCGGGCTATACCCCTACGGCGTATCAAACCGGAGGACAGGTGCCGCTGTGCGTGATCCGGCAGCCAGACATGACGCCGACCGGTAGAACACCCTGACCAGTGACCAAAAGGGGTGCGTCATGCGGCTGGCCAGGGTGCGGACGACGGCGGGGGATGTCGGGGTCGTGCGGATCGACGACCGGGACCAGGCGTACCCGGTCCCGGGGTTAACGCTGGCCGAACTGCTCGACTCGCCCGACCCGGCCACGCTCGCGCTTGACCGCTCCGGATCGGCCGCCGGGATTCCCCTGTCATCGGCCCAACTTCTGCCGCCGATCGACCGCCAGGAGGTGTGGGCGGCCGGCGTCACCTACAAGCGGAGCAAGGTGGCCCGCGAAGAGGAGTCGGCCGGGGCCGCCCGGTTCTACGACAAGGTGTACTCCGCCGACCGGCCGGAGCTGTTCCTGAAGTCCACGCCCGAACGGGTGGTCGGCCCTGGCGGCACCATCCGGGTCCGCCGTGACGCGAAGTGGAGCGTGCCGGAGCCGGAGCTGGCCCTGGTCATCAGCCCGGACCTGCGGGTGGTCGGGTACACGGTCGGCAACGACGTGAGCAGCCGGGACATCGAGGGGGAGAACCCGCTCTACCTGCCGCAGGCCAAGATCTACGACGGGGCGTGCGCGGTCGGCCCGGTGGTGACGCTGGCCGCCGCCATGCCGCCGCTGCCGACGGTGGGCATCCGGCTGGTCATCCGGCGGAACGGACAGGTGGCGTTCGACGGCCGGACCGACGTGGGGCAGATGGCCCGCACCCCGGACAGCCTGGTGGAGTGGCTCGGCCGAGAGTACAGCTTCCCGCACGGGGCGGTGCTGCTCACCGGCACCGGCATCGTCCCGCCGGACGAGTTCTCCCTCGCCCCGGGGGACGTGGTGGACATCTCTATCGACGGGATCGGCACCCTGACCAACCCGGTCAGCGGATGATGTGGCGTCGGTGTAGGGTGCGTTGAGGCTCTGCGACACGCACCGAATAACCTCAACTCTGGGGTGTCGTCGTTGTGGGGCCGGTGCGTTCCGCTCCCAGCGCCTCGCTCCACGCACCCGGCGGCAGAAGACTGCCCTGTGACTTTTTTGATTTTCCCGCCTCCACTCCTTGCCACGATCCGCTTGACTTTGTAGCCCCCTGCGGGGTAAATGCATGTAGGCGGTCGGCGGAACCCGGCCGCCAGCAAATCGAGGACGCGGGCCATGTGGGAACCGCCCCCCGGCCACCCGCTGCGGCGGCTGTTCGCCGGGCTGACCGAGCACGCCTTCCTGACCACCCTCGGCGTCGCCGACCCGCCGCTGGTCGATTACCTGTCCGGCCTGCTCTCCCGGTTCGTCCACGCGGACACGGTCTACCGGCTGCGGGATGCCGACGGCCGGCCGCTGGCCGAGTTGACCGCAATGGCGGTCGAGGCGGACAAGCTGCCGGCGGACGGCCGCACCCGCCGGGAGTACCACCGGCACATCGGCGACTACGCCCTGTTCTGGACCGGACTGTTCCCGGAAGCGGTCAATCGGCTGCAGACTACGGCGTCCAAGGACCACCGGGTCGGGTTCGCCGTCCTGGGCAAGCGGTCGTACCTGATCGCCAGCACGCTCGACCCGGGCTCCCACCAGGACGAAGCCCCGGTCCTCCGTCGGCTGGGCGAGCAGTTCGAGCTGTGCGCGGTCGGGCTGCGGGAGGTCCGCCGGGAGTGGGAGGAGATCGCCCAGCAGTCCCCGGCCGGCGGGCTGATCGGCCGATAATCCTGGTCCGGCGTCGGGTTTGCAAGGCAGGACAGTCCTCTCGCCCACCGGAGGACTGAATGATGGCGGACCAGTTGCGCGGCGGCACGGAAGGCGGCGGGGTGGCGATGCCGACCCGGCCGATCGACCATGGCGGAACCAACTCGATCACCCCGGCCGGGACGAGCCACGACACCGGGTCGTCCGGCGGGGCCGGCCGGGGCACCCGGACCGACACCCGGGACGACCCGGAAGAGATCCTGGGTGACAACTCCCGACACCGCTCCCCGTCGGAGGCCAAGCAGTACGCCCGGGACGAGGCCGATGTCGGCACCCAGCCCGGCACCCCGCACGTCAGTAGCCCGCCCCGGCACCACCAAATCCACCCGACCGAGCCGGGCCAGCCGAACGGGTCGAAAGGGGACGCCCCTCACTAAACCGTCCGGCGTGAGCGGCACCGCCCGCTTGTCTGCTGCCCGACCCCGCCGGCCGCCTCCGGTCGGCCGGGGTTTCGGTGGCCGCTGTCCGACCGCCCCCCAACAATACGGGTAGACACACACCCACCCGACCCGGGGCGACCCGCTCATGTCCGCGAACAGTTTCGACACCCGCTCCAGCCTGACCGTCGGCAACAAGACGTACACCACCTACCGCCTGCCCGCCCTCCAGAGCCGGTTCCCGGCCGTCGCCAAGCTGCCATTCTCCCTCAAGGTGCTGCTGGAGAACCTGCTCCGGAACGAGAACGGGCTGTCCGTCCGCCCGCCGGACGTCGAGGCGCTGGCCAACTGGAACCCGAAGGCCGAGCCGGACACGGAGATCGCCTACACCCCGGCCCGGGTGCTGCTCCAGGACTTCACCGGCGTGCCGTGCGTGGTGGACCTGGCGGCCATGCGGGACGGGATCAAACGGCTGGGCGGCAACCCGGCCCGGATCAACCCGCTCGTCCCGTGCGAGCTGGTCATCGACCACTCGGTCCAGGTGGACGACTTCGGCAGTTCACTGGCGTTCGCTAACAACACCCGGCTGGAGTACGAGCGGAACAAAGAGCGGTACACCTTCCTGCGGTGGGGGTCGAACGCGTTCGACAACTTCCAGGTGGTGCCGCCGGAGACTGGGATCGTCCACCAGGTGAACTGCGAGTTCCTGGCCCGCGTCGTGTTCGTGGACAAGGCCGGCACGGCCTACCCGGATACCCTGGTCGGGACCGACAGCCACACCACGATGGTCAACGGCCTGGGCGTCCTCGGCTGGGGGGTCGGCGGGATCGAGGCCGAGGCGGCGATGCTCGGCCAGCCGGTGAGCATGCTCATCCCGCAGGTGATCGGGTTCAAGCTGCACGGCAAGCTGCCCGGCGGGGCGACCGCCACCGACCTGGTGCTGACCGTCACCCAGATGCTCCGCAAGAAGGGGGTGGTCGGCAAGTTCGTCGAGTTCTTCGGAGACGGCCTGGCCGAACTGCCGCTGGCCGACCGGGCGACGATCGCCAACATGGCCCCCGAGTACGGGGCCACCTGCGGCATCTTCCCGGTGGACGCCGAGACGCTCCGCTATCTTCGGCAGACCGGCCGGAGCGAGGAGCAGATCGCGCTGGTCGAGGCGTACTACAAGGACCAGGGGATGTTCCACGGGCTGGGGGCGGCCGAGGCGAGCTACACCGACGTGCTGGAGCTGGACCTGGCGACCGTCGAGCCGTCGCTCGCCGGGCCGAGCCGGCCGCAGGACCGGGTGCCGCTCAAGGAGGTGAAGCAGTCCTTCCACACCGCGCTGCCGAAGCTGAAGGCGGCGGCCAAGCCGAAGCCGACGCTGCCCGTGGTGGCCGCCGGTCCGACCCCGGCCGCGGCCGCCTTCCACGAGAAGCCGGTCCTCCCCGAGCCGGAGCTGCCCGGCGGCGTGCTGACCGACGGCAGCGTGGTCATCGCCGCCATCACCAGCTGCACGAACACGTCCAACCCGTCGGTCATGGTGGCCGCCGGGGTGCTGGCCAGGAAGGCCGTCGAGAAGGGGCTGACCCGCAAGCCGTGGGTGAAGACCAGCCTCGCCCCCGGCTCGAAGGTCGTCACCGACTACTACACCACCTCCGGCCTGCTGCCGTACCTGGAGCAGCTCGGGTTCAACGTCGTCGGGTACGGCTGCACCACCTGCATCGGCAACAGCGGCCCGCTGCCGGACGCCATCTCGAAGGAGATCAACCACGAAGGCCTGGTGGTGGCGGCGGTGCTCAGCGGCAACCGCAACTTCGAGGGGCGGGTCCACCCGGAGGTGCGGGCGAACTACCTGGCCAGCCCGCCGCTGGTCGTCGCCTACTCGCTGGCCGGCAAGGTGGACATCGACTGGGACGCCGAGCCGGTCGGCACCGGCAGCGACGGCCAGCCGGTCTACCTGCGGGACATCTGGCCGACCCACGCGGAGGTGGCGGCGGTGATCGACAAGTCGATCACCCGGGAGGCGTTCCAGAAGACCTACGCCGGCGTGTACGAGGGGGACGAGAACTGGCGGGCGCTGCAGGTGCCGACCGGCCAGCTCTACACCTGGGACGCGGCCTCGACGTACATCGCCAACCCGCCGTACTTCGACGGCATGACCCGGACCCCGCCGCCGGTCCGGGAGATCACCGGGGCGCGGGTGCTGGCCCTGCTCGGGGACAGCATCACCACCGACCACATCAGCCCGGCCGGGAGCATCAAGAAGGACAGCCCGGCCGGCCAGTACCTCATCAGCCACGGGGTCGAGCCCAAGGACTTCAACCAGTACGGCGCCCGCCGCGGGCACCACGAGGTGATGGTCCGCGGCACGTTCGCCAACGTCCGGCTCAAAAATGCCCTGGTGCCGGGGGTGGAAGGCGGCGTCACCCGGTATCTGCCGACCGGCGAGCAGATGTCGATCTACGACGCCAGCATGAAGTACCAGGCGGCCGGCACCCCGCTGATCGTCATCGGCGGCAAGGAGTACGGCAGCGGGTCGAGCCGGGACTGGGCGGCGAAGGGGACGAACCTGCTCGGGGTGAAGGCGGTGCTGGCCGAGAGCTTCGAGCGGATCCACCGCAGTAATCTGGTCGGGATGGGGGTGGTGCCGCTCCAGTTCCGTCACGGCGAGTCGGCCGCGACGCTCGGGCTGACCGGCGAGGAGGTGTTCGACATCGCCGGGCTGGTGGACGGGGTGAAGTCGAACTTCGCCGGCGGCAAGGAGCTGGCCGTCACGGCGAAGCGGGCGGACGGCACGGCGGTCACGTTCCACGCCGTCTGCCGGATCGACACCCCACAGGAGGCGCTGTACTACCAGCACGGCGGCATCCTGCCTTACGTGCTGCGACAGTTGGCGGCGAAGGCGTAATTCTGGTAGGGTCCGCTGTGCGGACCGGCGATGCGCCGCCGGTCCGCACAGCGGACCCTACCCGGAGCCTTCCCGTGCCCGCCCTCTCCCGCCGCCAGTTCCTCGGCACCTCGCTCGCCCTGGCCGCCGGCCCGGCGCTCGCCATCGACCCGATCAAGCGGCCCGGCCCGACCGCCGACCTGAAGCTGTCGCTCGCCGCGTACAGCTTCCGCAAGGCGCTCGACCTGAAGAAGCCGACGATGGACCTGTTCGGGTTCATCGACCTGGCCGCCGGTTTGCCGCTCGACGCGGTCGAACTCACCTCGTACTACTTCGCCGACACGTCCGACGCCTACCTGGCGAAGCTGAGGGCGCACACCACCGCGAAGAAGCTGGCGGTCTCCGGGGTGCCGGTCGGCAACACCTTCACCTACAGGGACGACCGCAAGCGGAAGGCCGAGATCGAGAAGGTGAAGCAGTGGGCCGACCGGGCGGCCAAGCTCGGGGCGAAGACGGTCCGCATCTTCGCCGGCAACCTGGAGAAGGGGGACGACCTGGCCGCCTGCCGCAAGCGGGTGGTGGCCGCAATCGAGGAGTGCTGCGACCACGCGGCCAAGGTCGGCGTGCTGCTGGCTCTGGAGAACCACGGCGGGATTGTGGCCACCCGGGAGGGGATGCTGGCGCTGGTGAAGGCGGTGAACAGCCCGGCGTTCGGGGTGAACGTGGACACCGGCAACTTCCGCACCGCCGACCCGTATGCCGATTTGGCCGCGATCATCCCTTACGGGGTGGTCGCCCAGGTGAAGACGGAGATGTTCCCCGGCGGGAAGAAGGAGCCGGCCGACCTCGGGCGGCTGGTGAAGCTACTGAAGGAGGGCAACTTCCACGGGTACGTGGCGCTCGAACACGAGGCGGCCGAAGACCCGCTGGAAGCGGTGCCGAAGTACGTGCAGGAGTTGCGAAAGCTGATTTCGTAGGGTGTGTTGAGGAGGCTTTGCGACGAAACGCACCGGCCCGGCAACGACCACGTCGTCGGGGCGGAGCCCCATTGGTGCGTTTCGCAAAGCCTCAACGCACCCTACGGAAGACCCAACGCCCCCAACACCAAGTCCCGCACCGCCGTCATCGGCAGCTCGCGGCCCGGGTCCGCTCCGTGTCCTACCAGGATCGCTCGGTCCTGGGGATCAGCCGCCGGTAGCCCGTGACTCCCTCGCACGATGCTCGCGTCCAGCGGCACCACGTCCATCGTCATGCGGAACCCGAGCTTCTTCTGAGCCAGCCGCCTGGCCGCGTGCAACTTCGGGAAGGTGAGCCGCGGGTCGAAGAACAGCTCGCACGGGTCGAACCCGGGCTTGTGGTGGATGGCCACCGCCCGGGCGTAGTCCGGGGCCACCGCGTCATCCAGCCAGAACGGGTACGCGAACCAGGCGTCCGGCTTCGACAACAGCACGATCTCGCCGGCCCGCTCGTGGGTCAGCCCGATCGCCTCGCGTTCCTCACCGGCTAGCACTTGCCCCACTCCGTCGAGAGCGGCCAGCACGTCCCTCAGCCGCGGCGCGTCAGCCGGGTCTTGCACGTACACGTGGGCCAACTGGTGGTCGCACACGGCGAACGCCCGGCTGCCGTACAGGTCGAGCTGTTCGCCGAACGGCCCGCCCCGCACCTGCAACAGCCCGGCCTCCCGTAACGCCCTGTTCGGGTGAACCGGCCGGCTCACGTCACAGTGCCCGTACTCGCTCACCACCCACACTTGCGCTCCCATCGCCTTCGCCGCGTCCAGCAGCGGCGCACAGGCGGCGTCCAGCTCGCCGACGTGCTTCGCCAGGTCGCAGCTGGACGGCCCCCGCCGCTGCGGCTCGTAGTCCAGGTGCGGCAGGTACACCAGCGTCAGGTCGGGCCGGTCGGCGGTCAGCACCTCGGCTGCGCACCGGGCGATCCACTCGGTACACGGCAGCCCGGACATCGGCCCCCAGAAGGTGTGGAACGGGAACTTGCCAAGCTTCTGCTCCAACGCCTCCGCCCGGCCGACGGGGGTGCCGGTGACGCCGAACACCTTGTTCCCGTCCACTCCGTACCACGGCTTCGGGGTGACGCTGATATCGACCGCCGCCCCCTGGTTGAACCACCAGAACAGCTTCGCCGACGTGAACCCCCGGCCCCGCTCGGCCGCCCGCTTCTTCGCTGTCAGGTACAGCGGCTCGGCCTGGATCAGCCGGTTCGACTGCTGCCAGAAGCGGACTTCGGTGGTGTCCCGGAACAGCCAGCCGTTGGCGACAACGCCGTGAACCGAGGGCGATTGGCCGGTGAGAATCGTCGCCTGAGCGGTGCAGGTGACAGCCGGGACCGCCTCCCGCAGCGACACCACCCACCCGCCGGCGGCGAGTGCCGACAGCCGGGGGGCGTGTTGCAGGAGGCGGGGGGTCAGTCCGACGGCGTTGACGAGGACGACGGGCGGCATGGCTTACCGAATGGGGTTGGCCTCTTGTCTTTTCCCTCTCCCCCTGGGGGAGAGGGTGGCCCGGCTTTGCGGGCCGGGTGAGGGGTCGGGACTTCAACCCATTTCTGCGCTTGCGAACGGTCAAGTCCCGACCCCACACCCCCAACCCCTCTCCCCCAAGGGGAGAGGGGAGAAGGATATGAACTCTCAGCCGGTCGGTATCAGTTGAGGGCGTGTTGCAGGTCGGCCCGCAGGTCGGCGACGTCCTCGATGCCGACGCTCAGCCGGATCAGCCCGTCGTCGACACCACGGGCCTCGCGGGCGGCTTTCGGGATGCTGGCGTGGGTCATGGTCGCCGGGTGGTTGACCAGCGACTCCACCCCGCCCAGGCTCTCGGCCAGGCTGAACAGGTGCGTCCGGGAGAGGAACCGCCGGGCCGCGTCCGCCCCGCCGACCAGTTGCAGCGAGATCATCCCGCCGAACCCCTTCATCTGCTTGGCGGCGGTCGCGTGCCCCGGGTGGTCCGGCAGCCCGGGGTAGTACAGCTTCGCCACCTGCGGCTGCTTCGCCAGCCAGCCGGCCAGCTCGGCGGCGTTGGTGCAGTGCCGGTCCATCCGCACGGCCAGCGTCTTGATCCCGCGGAGCACCAGGTAGCAGTCGAACGGCCCGGGCACCCCGCCGGCCGCGTTCTGGTAGAACTTCACCGGGTCGAGCAGGTCTTTGCCGCCGACGATCGCCCCGCCGACCACGTCCGAGTGCCCGCCGAGATACTTGGTGGTGCTGTGAACCACGATGTCCGCCCCGAGTTTGAGCGGCTGCTGGAGGTACGGCGAGGCGAACGTGTTGTCCACGGCCAGCACCGCTCCGGCCTTGTGCGCCACCTCGGCGATGGCGGCGATGTCCAGGACTTGCAGCAGCGGGTTGGTCGGCGTCTCGATCCACACCAGCTTGGTCTTCGGCGTCACCAGGGCGGCGAACCCGGCGGCGGACGCATCCTCCGTGTACTTGGCGACCAGCCCCCACGGCTTGAACACCCGCTCCAAGAGGCGGAACGTGCCGCCGTACAGGTCGGCCGCCGCCACCACCTCGTCGCCCGGCTTGAGCAGCCCCTGGAACACCGCGGCGGTGGCCGCCAGCCCGGACGCGAACGCCAGCCCCCGTTCCCCGCCCTCAATTGCCGCCAAGCAGGCTTCCAGGGCGGCCCGGGTCGGGTTGCCGCTGCGGGCGTACTCGTACCCCTTGTGGTCGCCGGGGGCGGCCTGGGTGAACGTCGAGCTGACCGAGATCGGCACCACCGTCGCCCCGGTACTCGGGTCGGGCGGCTGGCCGGCGTGGATCGCCCGGGTGGAGAAGCCGTGATCGGAGGAATCGGGCATCAGCGACCTCTTGTGCTGTTTGTGTAGGGTGCGTTGAGGCTCTGCGAAACGCACCAGCGGGACATCACGTGTCGGTCGATATCCTTGTCAGCCGGTGCGTTCCAGTCGTCAAAGCCCTCCCTCCACGCACCCTACATCGGTGGACGACCTCGTAGGGTGCGTGGAGGCATTGCGGAACGCACCGTTGAGACCGCACGCCTGATAGGAAGTCGTTGCGGGGCTGGTGCGTTTCGTCGCCGAGCCTCCTCAACGCACCCTACAAGAATCGCCGGCATCCGTCAGACCCCGGCCGGCTCTTTCTTCGGCGTCCAGTAGTCGATCAGGTCGATCCGGGTGACGATCCCGACCACCTCCCCGCCGTCCGTCGCAAGCACGCCGGTGTTGCCACTCAACAGTAGCCGGTACGCCTCGTCCAGGTGGGTGCCCACGTCGATCTGCGGCAGCGGGCGGGCCATGATCTCGCCGACCGGCACCGTCTCCGGGTCGCGGTGGTCGTGCAGGATGCGGGCGATCGTCACCTCCTGTACGCTGCCGACCGGCTTGCCCCCGTCCAGCACCGGTAGCTGCGAGATGCCGGCCGTCCGCAGCATGTCGATGGCCTCGGCCGCCGTCGCCTCCGGGCGGATGGTGAACAGCGGCCGCTCGCCCCGCCGCTTCAGCAGGTCGCCGACGGTGGCGGCGGCGGTCGGCGTCCACTGCAGGTTGTTGGCGGCCAGCCAGGCGTCGTCGTACATCTTGCTCAGGTAGTTCCGCCCGGTGTCCGCACAGATCACCACCACCAGGTCGGCGGCGGTCAGCCGGCGGGCGTACCGCAGGGCGGCAGCCAGGGCCGTCCCGCACGACCCGCCGCACAGCAGCCCCTCCCGCCGGGCCAGCTCCCGGGCGACGTGGAAGCTCTCGGCGTCGCTCACCCGCACCCAGTCGTCGACGAGCTGGGAGTTGAACGTCTTGGGGACGAAGTCCTCGCCGATCCCCTCCACCTTCCACCCGTGCGGGCTGCCGCCGGACAGCACCGACCCCTCCGGGTCGGCCCCGACGACCTTCACCTCCGGGTTCCGCTCCTTCAGATACTTGCCCACCCCGGACAGGGTGCCGCCTGTGCCCACCCCGCCGACGACGACCGTCACCTTGCCGTCCGTCTGGTCCCAGATCTCCGGCCCGGTGGTGCGGTAATGCACCTCGGGGTTGGACAGGTTGGTGAACTGGTTCGGCCGCCACGCCCCGGGGATTTCCCGGGCGAGTCGGTCCGCCACCCCGTTGTAGCTGTCCGGCGAGTCCGGGGCGACGGCGGTCGGGGTGATGACCACCTCCGCCCCGTAGGCCTTGAGCAGGCTGATCTTCTCGGCCGACATCTTGTCCGGCAGGACGAAGATACACCGATACCCACGGACGGCGGCGACCATCGCCAGCCCGACCCCGGTGTTGCCAGCGGTGGCCTCGATGATGGTGCCGCCGGGCCGCAGCCAGCCCCGCTTCTCGGCGTCGGCGATCATGGCGACCGCCACCCGGTCCTTGGTGCTGCCGCCGGGGTTCGACGCCTCGACTTTGGCGGCGATGGTCGGGGCCAGCCCGGCGGTGATCCGGCGGAGCTTGACCAGCGGGGTGTGGCCGACGGACTGGAGAATGGAGTCGTGCATCGGCACCTCCTGTGCGGCCGTGGGAGCGGACACGATGCCGTCACACTACCCCGGCCGACACCCGGCCGCCAATGTCAATCGGCGTTCACTCACCAGCCCGACGCGCCCGCGCGGGTTACTGTGACCCCGCGCGGGCGCGTCGGGCTGGTCAGCAGCCGGGCGGTCACCACAGAATGTCGCGGATCGGGGTGCCGAAGTCGATCTCCAACCGCTTGCGGCCGGGCACCTCCAGCCTTCGCGGGTCGAGGCCGAGCAGGTGCAGGACGGTCGCGTGCAGGTCGGTGACGTAGTGCCGGTGTTCGATCGCGTGGAACCCGAGTTCGTCCGTCGCCCCGTGGACGACCCCCTTCTTGACCCCCGCCCCGGCCAGCCACACGCTGAACCCGTAGGGGTGGTGGTCCCGGCCGCCGGACCCCTCGGCCCCCGGGGTGCGGCCGAACTCGCTTCCCCACACCACCAGCGTCTCGTCGAGCAAGCCTTTCCGCTTCAGGTCGCGGATCAGCCCGGCGATCGGCTTGTCCACCTGCTTGCAAAGGGTGGTGTGGTTGTCCTTAAGGCCGCCGTGGGCGTCCCACGCCCCCGCCCCGCCGTTGGACCCGTGGAACACCTGGACGAACCGCACCCCCCGTTCGGACAGCCGGCGGGCGGCCAGGCACAGCTCGCCGAACGGCTTCGTGGTCGGGTCGTCCAGGCCGTACAGCCCCTTCGTCTCGGCGGTCTCGGCGTCGAACCGCATCACGTCCGGCACCGAGGTCTGCATCCGGAACGCTAGCTCGTAAGACTTGATCCGCGCCCGCAACGCCGGATCGTCCGGGTACTGCACCGCGGCGAGGCCGTTCAGCCGGCGGGTCAGGTCGAACTTGGCCCGCTGCTCGTCCGCCGAGACGCCGGGGGCGACGGCGAACGGGAGCGGGTTCTTCGGGTCCACCTCCAGCCGGACGCCGTTATACTCCGGCCCGAGGTAGTGGCCGCCGTGCCCGAACTGGCCGCCGCAGCAGTCGGCGAGCGGCTTGCCCAGGACGACGAAGCTGGGCAGGTCGTCGGTCAGCGAGCCGAGGCCGTACCGCACCCACGAGCCGATGGTCGGGTGCGCCCCCTCCAGGGCGTGCCGGCCGGTGTGGAACTGGAGCTGGGCGCCGTGGTCGTTGTCGGTCGTCCACATCGACCGGACGACGGCCAGCTCGTCCGCCACCCCGCCGACGTGCGGCCACCAGTCCGTCATCTCGATCCCGCTCTTGCCCCGCTTGGCATGTCCGACCTGCGGCTTCATCAGCTTCGGCCGGACCTTGTGCCGCCCCTCGACAAACTCGCGTAGGTTCTTCTTCAGGTGCGGCGAGTCGAGGGTGGCCTTGTACGGCGTCTCCTCGATCGACTTGCCGTCGTACTTAGCGAGGGCCGACTTCGGGTCGAAGCTCTCCATGTGGCTGGTGCCGCCGACCATGAACAGCCAGATGACCCGCTTCACCTTGGGGGCGAAGTGCGGCTTGCCGTCCGGCGGCACCCACGGAACATCGTCGCGGGCGACCCCGTCCCGGGCGAGCATGGCCCCGAGGGCGAGGCCGGTGAAGCCCATGCCCAGGTCGGCGAGGAACTCGCGGCGGGGGAGTGACGGGTGCATGGCGGCTCGCAAAAATTGGTCCGGGAATCCCGTGTAGCGGGGCCGCCACCGGCGGCCCCGGTCCGGCCGGAGGCCGGACCGCTAAACGCCCCTGTGTGCTACCGGAGTGTCACAAACTCGTGGTGGTTGAGCAGCACGTGAACGAGGTTCTGCCGACCCCGGCCCTTCTGCTCGTTCAAAAACTCGGCGCACGTTTTCGCTTCCGCATCGGTCGGTCCGCGGCCCAACACCCGGCGGAACGCAGCCGCCACGAACGCAGCCGACTCCTTCTCTTTGACCGCCTCGGCAATCGCCTTCGCCGCATCCAATGCGAGCGGGCTGTTGGCCAGGGCGAGCGCCTGCTGTGGCACGATGGTCGGGTGCCGGCGGTAGCACTCGGTCGGGCTGGCGGCGTCGAACACGTCCAAAAACGTCATCACCTTCTCGGGCGCGTGCCGGTAGTACAGGCTGCGGCGGAACGGGGCGCCGGCCGCCGGGTCGAGGTCCGGGCCACCGGCCGTCAGATCGAGCTTGCCGGCCACCGCCAGCACCGCGTCCCGGACCGCCTCGGCCTCCAGCCGCCGGGCGTTGGCCCGCCACAGGGAAACGTTGTCCGGGTCGGCCGTGCGGTCCGCGTCGAACGCCGGGCCGGACGGGGCGGACGCCATCTTGTACGCCTTGCTGGTGACGATCAGCCGGTGCAGCCGCTTCATCGACCAGCCGTTGTCCATCAGGTCGACGGCCAGCCAGTCGAGCAACTGCGGGTGGGTCGGCGGTTGGCCGTTGCGTCCGAAGTCGAACACGGTCGGCACAAGTGGTTGACCGAAATGCCGCAGCCAGATGTGGTTCACCGCCACCCGGGCGGTGAGCGGGTTCCGCCGGTCGGTGATCCACTCGGCCAGCGCCCCCGCCGGCCGGTGCTGGTAGCCGGGTTGCTCGGAACGACCGGGGGGTAATCGGTGCCGGGGGTGTCGGCGGCCTTGCGGGCGGCGGCCCACCCCTTCGCCGCGGTCGCCGCTTTCTTTTCCGCCGCCGCCACCGCCTTCGGTCCGGCTTGGCCGCCTTCTCGGCCGCGGACAGGGCGTCCGTCGCGGCCGCGAGGTCGGCTTCTGCCGTAAGCAGGTTCGCACGGCCGACCGCAGTGTGAGCCGCCTTCGCGAGGTCGGCGGCGTCCTTCGCCGGCGGGTCGCTGAACCTGGCCCGGTCGGCGGCGATGCCTTGCAGGGCGGCCAGGCTCGCCTCGGCGGCCGTTCTCCGCAACGGCTCCTTCGCCGCCTTCACCGTTTCGTTGGCCGCTTTCGCAGCGCATCGGCAACGTGCGGGATCAGGACCGGATGAGCCACGGCTGCAGGCAGCTTCAGGGAACGGACCGTCAGCCCACTTCGGTCCACCGCTTTCGGCACGCCGGGGGACAGCGGCTTGTCTTTCACCGGCCGTTTGTCGTCGCCCCGCTCGAACAGGTACGTCGGGACGGCAGGGTCGGCGTCGAACACGCAGGCCAGCCCGCCCACTTCCGGATCGGCTGAGCCGGGCACACGGTCCAGCCGCACCTGGTGCGGCTCGAAGACGGCCGGAACCGATAGTACTCCTCCTGGCTAACCGGGTCGTACATGTGGTCGTGGCACTTGGCGCAGTTGAGTGTCCCCGAGCAGCGGCGTTGCCGGTGTGCTCGACGGTGCTGTCGAGCCAGACGTTCCGGTTGAACTTGTAGTAGTTGCGGGCCAGGAAACCGGTCGCCCGCAGGGCGTCCAGGTCGGCCGGGGCGACCTCGTCGGCGGCCAGCATCAGCCGGGCCATGCGGTCGTAGCCGGCGTCTGCGTTCAGGCTCTCGACCACCCAGTCCCGCCACCGCCAGATGCTTCTGGCTGTTCCGCCGGCGTTCGCCGCCGAACCCGTACCAGTCGGCGTACCGCCAGATGTCCAGCCAGTGCCGGCCCCACCGCTCGCCGTGACGCGGCGAAGCGAGCAACCGGTCCACGGCCCGCTCGTAAGCATCCGGCGATCTGTCCGCCAGGAACGCGACCAGTTCGGCATCGGTCGGCGGCAGGCCGGTCAGGTCGAACGTCACCCGTCGGAGCAGCACCTCGGGCGGCGCTTCCGGGGCGGCCGTCAGCCCACGTTTGGTCCGCTCGGCGGCCAGGAAGGCATCGACCGGGTTGGCCTCCCCAGGCGGCGGCGTCACCTTGGCCGGCGGCTGGAAGGCCCAGTGGTCGGACGCGCTTGCGGGGCGTGGCTCGTCCTTCGGGACCGTCGCCCCTTGGACGATCCACGCCTTCAACGTGTCGATCTGCTCGGCGGACAGCGGCGGGGCGTCGAGCGGCATCCGCTCCCCTTCGCCGGTGCCGCGGACGGCGTGCAGCAGCCGGCTCTCGTCCGGCTTGCCCGGCACGACCACCGCCCCGCCGTCGTCCCCCTTTCGCACCCCAACCCCGGAGTCGAGCCGTAGCCCGGCTTTTTGGCGGTTGGGGCCGTGGCAGTTGACGACAGTGCCGGGCGAACACCGGCTTGACGGCGGTGAGGTAATCGACCTTCTCGGCCGGCGCGGCGGGGACGGCCGTCAGCAGCAGGGTCAGGAGCATCAGGCGGAACCCGGGGAGGCTCGGGTGGAACTCCGGTCGGAGCGGAGTTCGGCGGGGAAGCCAATGCTACCAGACGGGCCGGCGGGCGGGCAAGAATGAACTCTGGCGTCGGGGCGTCAAATCGCGTAGGCTGCTGGATCGTTGCCCGTCGTGCGGGTGGCACGACTGGCCCCTCTCCCAACTCGCTGGGTTCTGGCCGCCCCGGGCGTCGGGTTTGCGGCAGAACTCGAACGCCGGGCAAGACCCGGTCCCGTCAACCCCCACTCGCGAGGGCCAGTGCATGCAGACCGCGATTCTCACGGACTGCGACGACTTCCGCCCGCCCGTCGACAACTACTCGCCCCCCCCAGACCCTGACGACGACCTCGCAACCCTGTGGCTCGACATCGGTGACGGTGACTGAGTGGTCACAAGCTAGGCAAACTGAGCAAAAGTGAACGACAGAGGTTCGAAAAAGACCCCGGGCGGGTGCGAACAGACCCGCCCGGGTGTAGGAGGATGGGTGCTCACCCTTTCCGAACATCCACCGTTATAGCGGCCCCGCCTATCCAATTCGCCAGTCCCGTCTTCCGTAGGGTGCGTTGAGGTTTTGCGAAACGCACCGTTACGACTCCACGCCCGGGGTTGGTTGGTGTCATTGCTGGGCTGGTCTTCGTAGGGTGCGTGGAGGCTTGGCGCAACGCACCGCCGAGACTCCGCGCCCCGGCACCTGTCACAGTCGGGCCGGTGCGTTCCGGTCGCAGAGCCTCCCTCCACGCACCCTACGCCGGACCTGACTTCGTAGGGTGCGTGGAGGCTTTGCGGAACGCACCGTTGCGCTTCGCCTCGGGGCGGGCACCGTTACGGGGCCGGTGCGTTTCGTCGCCGAGGTGTCCTCGCGCACCACCTGCAAGAACCGCCGTCGCTCACTTCGTCCCGAGCGACCAGAGGTAGTGTTGGGTGCGGACGAACAGCGCCCCGTTCGAGATCGCCGGGGACGCCAGGCAGTAGTCGCCCAGCTCGTTGACCGCCAGCAACTCGAAGTTCGGCCCGGCCCTCACCACCCGCACTTCGCCCTGCTCGCTGACGAAATAAAGCCGGCCGTCGGCGGCCACCGGGGAGGCGGTGTAGCTGGTCCCGCCGATCCGCTCCTTGTACACTTCCCGGCCGGTCGCCGCCTCGTAGCAGGCCAGCACCCCGGAGTTCGAGCAGGTGTAGAAGTGGTCGCCGTACAGGATCGGGGTCGGCATGTACGGCCCGCCCCGCAGCTTGCTCCAGGCGACGTGGGCGTTCCGCTCCTCATCCTTCCGCAGTGAGATGTCCCCGGTCGCCCCGGGCCGGATCGCGATGATCGGCTGGATCGGCCGGTTGCCGCTGCTGACGAACGCCAGGTCTTTACCCAGCACCGGCGTCGGGACCGTCACCTCGGACTTCTTGGCCAGCCGCCACAGTTCGGCCCCGGTGTCCGGGTCGTACCCGCGGGCGTACTGGGCGGCGTTGGTGACGATCTCCGTCCGCACCTTGTTCCGCCAGACGACCGGCGAACTCCACGACGGGATTTCGTCCCGTGGGGTGGACCACAGCTTCGACCCGTCGGCCAGGCTGAACGCGGCGATGAACGAGTCCCGGCTCAGGTCACACTGGAGGATGCACTTGCCGTCGTGCAGCACCGGCGAGTTGCCGAACCCCCACTCGTACTCCCGGTCCAGGGCGAAGCTGCTGTCCAGGGTGCTGAGGTCGCGCTGCCAGAGGAGCTTGCCGGCGAAGTCGTAGCAGTACAGCCCCTCGGAGCCGAAGCAGGCGACGACGTGCCGGCCGTCGGTCGCGGCGGTGCAGTTCGCCTGGCTCCCCTTCAGGTGCCGCTTGATCTTCGGCTTCCCCTCGTAGGCCGTCTTGGTCCAGAGGACTTTGCCGGTGTCCCGGTCCAGGCAGAGCACCTGCCAGGTGTGCTTGCTGGTGTCGTCCACCGAGGCCACGTCGCCGTAGTTGCCGACGCGGATTTTCGGGTCCGGCTGGCCGCTGCTGATGGCCGTGGTGAGGAACACTTTGTCCCCCCAGACGACCGGGCAGGAGTGGCCGAGGCCGGGGATGGGGGTCTTCCAGCGGACGCCCTCGCCGGTCTTGCCGTTGAACGCCACCGGCGGGTGCTGGCCGTCGGCCACGCCGGTCCCGTCCGGCCCACGGAACGACGGCCAGTTGACCTGCGCCATGACCTTGTTGCTGCCGACGACGGTGGGCGGGGTTGGCTTGGCCGCCGGCTCCTTGAATTTGAAGAAGGCGTACTCGGCGGTGAACCGGGTCATGATGATGCGGGCCACCGCGCCGTCCTTGAGTTCGACGCGGTAGCTGGTGCCGGGCGGGCCGGGCGGGGCGAACGTGTCCGGGCCGGTCGGCTTCACGACCCGGCCGTTGACGGTCAGCCCCACATCTTTGACAGCGACGGTCATCTTCTGCCCGCCGTCGCTGTCGTAGGTGCCGGCCAGTTTGGCCCACGCCTTCCTGTCCGCTTCGGATGCCGGCGGGAACGGCTTGGCCCCGGCTTTGACGAGCAGCCACTTCATCCGGGTGTTCGACCCGCCGACGGTCAGGGACAGGGCCGCGTCGAGCGTGTCCTGGCTCACCTTGGCCAGTTCGAGGATGGCCCTGGCCATCGTCACGTTGCCGGACCCGGCGGCGGTCAGGAACGCCGCGTCCGTGTCCTTCGCCCCGGACTTGATGAGTAGCTGGACGCTCTTAAGCTGCAGGCTACCGACGGCCGTGCTGAGCGGGGTCTGATACCAGATGTCGTCCCGGGCGTTCACGTCCGCCCCCTGCTTGACCAACAACTCGACCACCTCCGGCTTGCCCTTGCCGGCGGCGACCCACAGAGCGGTGACGCCGTACTCGTTCCGGGCGTTCACGTCCGCGCCGGCGTCCAGGGCGGCCCGGATTGCTTTCACGTCCCCGGCCCGGACGGCGGCCCAGAGGGCGTCCCGCTTCGGGTCGGCGGCCGTGCCGGCGGCGACCGCGGCGAGGAGGGTCAGAGCGACGACCGCGGTCAGGCGAGGGGGCATGGTGTCCTCCGCAGCGGAGAGGAGCGCGGTCCGGCCGGGGACGGCTGCGACGATGAGACCGCGGACCGAGTTTACGCGGAAGTGCCGGCACCGCAAACGGAAACCGGCGGCCGACAGGCTCGCCCTGCCGGCCGCCGGAATCGAACTCACCGTTCGCCACCTACTTCTTGAACACCGCCGCGGACCGGTCGCCGCGGCTGAGCAGGTAGGCCATCAGGTCGAGCACCTCGTCCCGGTTGAAGGTGTCCAGCAGTCCGGCCGGCATCATGGACTGCTTGCTCGGCCGCATCGCCTCGATGTTGTTCCGATTCACGTTCACGATCCCGTTCGGGTTGAGCATGTCCGTGTTCACCGAGATGCCGTCCCCGTTCAGGTTGACGATCCGGCCGACCACCTTGCGGCCGTCGGCCGTCTCGATCTCGACCGCCGCGTACTGGTCGCTGATCTCTTTGTTCGGGTCGAGGACCGATTCGAGCAGGTCGCGGGGGTTGAACCGGCCGGCGACGCCGGTCAGGTCCGGGCCGTTCGCCCCGCCCTCGTTGCCGTACCGGTGGCAGGCGAAGCAGTTCCCCGCGGCGAACAGCTTCCGCCCCTTGTCGTAGTCCCGGCCGCCGGCCGCCAGCCCCTTCTCGACCACCGGGGCCAGCTCGTCCAGCGTCCACTTCTGGACGAACGGCCGGGGCGGGGCGGCGGTCGCCTGGGCGGTCGCCGGCTTCGCCTCCAGGATCGGCTTGAGAGCCGTCTTCTCGCCGTCGGTCAGCCCGGCGACGGCGTCCGCCTTGATGAGCCGGAGGAACCCCTGGAAGCTGTTCCCGCCCTTGTAGTTCTGGGCCGTCACGAACCAGTTGAAGTACTGCTTGCGGAGGTCCGGCGTCCACCCGGCCTTCTGCATCCGCAGGCTGCGGACGTACTCCAGTTGCTCCTCTTGCGTCGGGGCGTCGGCGATCAGCTTGAGCGCCTTGGCCGTGGCCGACGGGGTGTCCATGTACACCAGGGTTTCGAGGATCATCCCGTCAAGCTGCCAGTTGCCGGTCGGGAAGACGTGTTCGAGCCGGGCCTGCGCCCCCTGGTACTGGTCTTCGGCCACGGCCGCCTTGCCGAACCGGTTGAACAGGATCTGGTAGATGCGGACCAGCTCGATCCGCTGGTCGGCGGTCAGCTTGTCCCAGTCGAGGTGGTTGAGGGCGTGGATGACCCCCTGGGCGACCTTCGGGTCCGGCTTCGGGCTGTCCTTCTTGGCATGCAGCGGGTCCACCGCGACCGACCGCACCAGGGCGAGCAGCGCTGTCAGCTTGGCTTGTGGGTTCGATTCGGCCAGCGCCCGCGACTGCCACTGTTCGACCGGCTGGCGCTCCAACGCGGCCCGGGCGGCGTACCGGACGAACCGGTCGGCGTCACCGATCGACTGCCAGGCCCGGTCCGCGATCGCCTTGTCCTTCAGCGTGTGGAACTCTTCCAGACTGTGCCGCAGCTTGCGATAGCCCGCTGCCTCCTCGTCGTCCGGCGAGGTGGTTGCCTTGACCGCCTCCGCCCCGCCGCCGGTGTACGTCACCCGGTACAGCCCGCTCTGCGTCTTCCGGCCGCCGACGGCGAAGTACAGCGCCCCGTCCGTCGGGTTCACCACCAAGTCCGTCAGCGGCAGCGGCGTGCCGGTGATGAACTCCTCGAACGTCGCGGTGTACGTCGACCCCTTCGGGGCCAGGTGGACGGCGTACAGCTTGCCGTAGCTCCAGTCGCAGATGAACAGGGCGTCCTGGTACTTGGCCGGGAATTTGGCCCCGTATCCGAAGCAGACGCCGGTCGGCGACCCGGGGCCGATGTCCACCACCGGCGGCAGGTTGTCCGGGTAGTGGACCGGGTACTTGCCGGCCCCGTTCCGCCAGCCCCACTCGCTGCCGCTGGTGACGTGACACACCCGGGTCGGCCGATACCAAGGGGTGTTGTAATCCCACTCCATGTCCGCGTCGTAGGTGAACAGCTCGCCGTCTCGGTTGTACGCCGCGTCGTACTCGTTGCGGAACCCGGTGCTGACCAGCTCGACGTTCTTGCCCATCGGGTCGCAATTGAAGATGAACCCGCCGGGGGCCAGCACCCCCTTCATGAACCCGTTCCCGTCCGGCACCCGCGGCAGCAGGTGGTCTTCGCCCCAGTGCGGCGGGACGCGGGTGGTGTCGAAGTCGACGATCCGGGTCTGGTTGCCGCAGACGACCGTCAGCCGCTTGCCGTCCGGGTGCTTGAGGACGGCGTGCGGCCCGTGCTCCCCGCCGCCGCCGAGGAACGGGCGGAGCAGCTCCACCTTGTCCGGCATGTCGTCGCCGTTGGTGTCCGTCACCCGATACAGGCCGCCCTTGTTCGGGGCGTTGACGACCACGTACAGGGCGTCGAAGGCGTATAGCAGCCCCTGGGCCATGCCGATGTCCACGGTCAGCTTCTCGACCTTGGTGGCCTTCGGGTCGCCGCCGACCGGGGCCGGGGTGATGCGGTACAGGCTGCCGTACTGGTCGCTGACGACGAGCCGCCCCTTCGGGTCGTGGCACATGCTGACCCACGACCCCTCGGTGTCCCGGGGGACCGAGTAGACCAGCTCGACCTTGAACCCCTTGGCCACTTTCAGCTTGTCCGCCGGGGTGGCGAACGACGGCTTGGCCGGCACCTTCGGGGCGTCCTTCTTGCCCTTCCGGTCCTTCTTTTGCGGCTCGGCTTTGGCGTCCTTTTTCGGCGGGTCGGACTTGGGCGGCTGGGCGGCTGCGGCGACGGCCGCGACCAACAGAACGGCGGCTACCGGTCGGAGCATCGGGAACCTCTGGGGACGGGTACGCTCGGCGGGATGGCGGCAGTATATCCGGACCGGCAGCGGGTTGCACGCGCGGTTGGGGTCGGTCATGCTGCTAACACCCGACCAGGAGCCGACCATGCCCCTCTCCCGCCGTACCTTCGTCGCCGGGTCCGTCGCCGCCGCTATGCCGGCCGCGGCCGCCCCGACCAAAGGCACCTTGCCGCAGTCGGTCTGCTTCTGGTGCTTCGGCTCCAACGGCGAGAAGTGGTCGCTCGACGACACCTGCCGGGTGACGGCCGAGCTCGGCGGCAAATCGGTCGAGCTGCTCGACGCCAAGCAGTGGCCGACGGTTTACAAGCACGGGCTGACGTGCGCCATCGCCGGCAACGGGTTCCCGAAGACCGGGTTCAAGTACGGGCTGAACAACCCCCGGCACAACGCCGACGTGGTCGCCGCCACCAAGGCCCGCATCGCCGAGTGTGCGGCAGCGAAGGTGCCGAGCGTGATCGGGTTCGTCGGTTACAAGTGGCTCAACCCGGACGACCCCAAGAGCGGCGAGATCACCCGGGACGACGCCGAACGGAACTGTGTCAAGTGCCTGAGGGAGTTAGCCGGCGTCGCCGAGAAGGCGGGCGTGACGGTGTGCGTGGAGCACCTGAACAGCCGGGACGACTCCCACCCCATGAAGGGCCACCCCGGCTACCAGGGGGACGACCTGGATTTCGTGTGCCGCGTCCTACGGGCAGTCGGCTCCCCGCGGGTGAAGCTGCTGTTCGACGTGTACCACGTCCAGGTGATGCACGGCGACCTGATCCGCCGGATCGACCAGTGCCGCGACCTGATCGGCCACGTCCACACGGCCGGCTGCCCGGGCCGCAACGAGATCGGCGACGACCAGGAGATCCACTACCCGGCGGTGATGAAGAAGCTGGCGGCGGTCGGCTACCGGGGGTACGTCGGGCACGAGTTCATCCCAACGCGGAACCCCCGGGCCGGACTGACCGAAGCGATGAGGCTGTGCGACGTGTAACCCACCGCCGGCCCGAACGCCCACCCATTGTCATGGGTGGGCCGAACGGCAACCGCGTCACTCGCCGTCGTCCGGCTCTGGGTCGGTGGCGCCCGGCCCGTCGATCCCCAACCAGTCGTGGATCGCATGGATGTGGCCATGCACCCAGCGGAAAAGCTGGTCGTGGGCGGCCATCAGGTGGTCGTGAGCCGCCTTCGGATCGACCCGCTGAACGGTGACGGCTTTCTTCGCCGGCGTTTGGGCCGCCGCGGAACGGTGGCCGCGGGGGCCGTGCAGCCCGACTACCCCGACCGTCAGAGCCGCCAGCACCAGGCCGACGGCCGTCAACTTCTTCACCCAGAACATGCGGAGTACTCCTCGGGTCAGGTCGGCCAAGGCCGGCGCAACGGCCGCGGCGGACAGGTACAGGTTCGCGGAATGAGTGGTCGCGGTGGCCAGCGACGCCGGCACCGCCGCTGACACCGCCAGCCACACCGCCAGGTCGGTGCCGAGCCGCTTACGGAGCTTCACCAGCGCCCGGCTGAGCAGGGCGGACAACGTCCCTTCCGGGCAACCGAGGTGTTCGGCCGCCTCCCGGCGGGACCACCCCTGGAGGTGGCACAGCACCACCGGCACCCGGTACTTCTCCGGCAGCGACAACAGGGCGTCATCGAGGTCGAGAACAGCGTCGGCCGCCGGCGGGAGAGCAGGCGTGTCGGTGACGAGGCGGACCGGCTCCCGGCCGGTGCGGCGGGCGTTGGTCCGCCGCACCCGCCGGGCCGTCCACACGGCAACCCGGTGCAGCCACGGGCCTACGGTGTCACGGTCGCCCAGTCGGTTGGCCCGCTTCACCAGCACCAGGAACGTCGCCTGGAACGCATCTTCGACATCCGCCGGGTCGGGCAGGTGGCGGCGGCAGGCGGCGTACACCAGCGGCCCGTGCCGGGACAACAAGTCGGCGAACGCCTCCTCGTCCCGGTGGCGGACGAATCGGGTGAGGAGCGTCAGGTCCGGCGGGTCGGTGCGGGCGTTCGGCCGGAGCCGTCGCCAGAGGTCGTGCAGGCGAGCCATGCCAGTATCATGCCCGCACCCGGCCCGGCGCGTGCAGCGTGAAGTGAAGAAATCGAAGTTGCGTCAGCGACCGCCCCGACGCCGCAGGTACTCGGCCAGCACCCGGCCGAGGTCGTCGTCGGTCCGCACCCGGACGTAATCCGCCTCCGCCGACCGGCAGACCGCTTCCACCGCTGTCAGGTGCTCGCCGAGCGCCTTCAGGTAGCTGTCGCGGACCGAGAGCGGATCGGTGCTGATCTCCGGCAGCTCCTCCAGCCCGCGGAACAGCGTCGGGTGGCGGAACGGGAAGTCCAGCTCGGCCGCGTCGAGCACCTGGAAGACGACCGCCTCGTTCTTGTGCGACTTGACCACCCGTAGCCCGGCGGCCAGCCCGGCCGGGTCGTCCAGCAGGTCGGCGAACAGGAACACGATCCCCCGCCGGCCGAGCTGCCCGCCCAGGGCGTGCAGCCCCTGACCGACGTCCGCCGCCCCGGCGGTCGGGCCGGCCGCCAGGGTGCGGACCACCTCCCGCGCCTGACCACTCGCCGCCGACGGTTTCAGCCCCGGCCGCGGGTTCCGGCCCAGCACCTTCACCCCGACGCTGTCCGCCTGTCCGACGATCAGGTGGCCCAGCGCGGCGGCCAAGGTGGCGGCGGTGTCGTACTTGGTGACGGCCGACCCGTCCGCCCGGCGGACGGTGCCGACCCGCATCGACTCGCTACCGTCCACCACCAGCCAGGCGACCAGGTTCGTCTCCTGCTCGTACTGCTTGAGGTGGTAGCGCTCGGTCCGGGCGTACACCTTCCAGTCGATGTGCCGGGTGTCGTCCCCCGGGGCGTACTCCCGGTGCTGGGCGAACTCGACGGCGAACCCGTGCCGGGGGCTTTTGTGCCGGCCGGCCAGGTAGCCTTCGACCACCTGCCGGGCGTCCAGCTCCAGCCGGTCGATGCGGGCCAGAATGTCGGGGGTGAGCCGGCTCATGAACCGACCGCCGACAGCTCCGGTTGCGGGCCGACGGCCGGCAAGGCGTGCAGCGCCTCCGGGGCAAAGTCGGCCCCGTTCGGCCAGACGACCGTGCCGCACACCGGGTCCAACTCGACCCGGGCGAAATACTCGGGGTCGGCCACCGGTACGAACACCGGCCCGCCGAGCAGCGGCCGGACATCGACGCGCTTGCGGGTGCCGTCGGTGAACGCCAAGTCCAGGACGTGCGACCCGGCCAGGGCGACGGAGCGTATGCGAAGGATCATCGGCGGGCCTTAGCACGTGAGGCAAACCGGGTCGCCAGTAGTTCACCAGCAGTCTGGCAGTGATGCGATTCCAGGAAGGCGGGCACTTCAGACCACCGTGACGGTCGGTAGCCCGGACCGCCACACCCGCAGGAGTGGTAAAGGAAGCCGTTCGCGCTGAGAAACTCGACCACAGCCCAGTGTTCGGTGTCGGCCCGCTTCGGCGGCTTGAAGTCGAGTCCCATATCAACCATCCTCTCGCCACAGTCCGGGCACGGGGCCGGGTCTATATGGGTCAACGGCTGGTTGTCTGGGACGGGCGGTCGCTTGAACCCCTTCCGACAGCGGAAGCAGGCGAAGTGTCGCTTGTAAGGGCCGGATAGACTGTATCGACACATGGCGTCCTCTTCGGTGACTCATCGCTCCCCGTCCCGGGGCACCAGTTGCAGTAGCCGCGTCACGATGTCGTCCGGGGTGACGCCCTCGGCCTCGGCGTGGTAGTTGACCATGACCCGGTGCCGGAGCACCGGCAGGGCCGCCGCCCGCACGTCCTCAATGGCCACGTACGTCCGGCCGGCGAGCAGTGCTTTCGCCTTCGCCGCCAGGATCAGGTTCTGCCCGGCCCTCGGGCCGGCCCCCCAGCCGACGTACTTCTTCACGAAGTCCGGCACCGCCACCCCCGCCTCACCCGTCGGGCGGGTCAGTCGGGTGAGCTTGCTGGCGTACCGCACCACGTAGCTCGCAGCCGGCACCTTCAGCACCAGGTCTTGCATCGCCCGCAGGTCGTCGGCCGTCACCACCCGCTCGACCGCCGCCCGGGTCGAGGAGGTGGTCGCCGTGATGATCTGTTCCTCGTCCGCCTCGGTCGGGTAGTCCACCCGGATGTGGAACATGAACCGGTCCTGCTGGGCTTCCGGCAGCGGGTACGTCCCCTCCTGCTCGATCGGATTCTGCGTCGCCAGCACGAAGAACGGGTCCGGCAGCTTGTGCCGCTGGCCGGCGACGGTGACTTGTCGCTCCTGCATCGCTTCCAGGAGAGCCGCTTGGGTCTTCGGTGGGGTGCGGTTGATTTCGTCCGCCAGGACGATGTTGGCGAAGATCGGGCCGTGGACGAACCGGAACACCCGCTGTCCCGTCACCTTGTCGTCGGCCAGGATCTCCGTCCCGGTGATGTCCGTCGGCATGAGATCCGGGGTGAACTGCACCCGGTTGAACGACAGGGCCATGCCGTCCGCCAGGGTGCGGATCATGAGCGTCTTGGCCAGCCCCGGCACCCCGACCAGCAGGCAGTGTCCGCGGGCCAGGACGGCGACGAGCAGTTGCTCCATCACCTCGTGCTGGCCGACGATCACCTTGCCGCACTCGGCCAGCAACTTGCGGCACGACGCCCGCAGCCGCTCGGCGGTTTCCAGGTCGTCGTCCAGGATGATCGGCTGGTCGGCGGACGGTTCGGCGGACATGGGTGGTTCCAGCGGATCAGGAGGATTTCAGCCAGTACGCCCGACGGTTGCCGACCACCACCGGCCGGCGGCCCAGGCTGACGACCGCGTCCGCCCCGGCGGGCAACTCCAGCTGGGCGAGTTGGCGGCCGGTGTCCGGGTCGAAGGCCAACAGCGGAACGGGGGCCGTCGCCCACGCATCATACGCCGCGGCGGCGAGGGCGGGGAGCCGCCACACGGCCGGGAACAGCGCCAGCCGACGCACCGCCCGTTCCCAATCGGCCCCGTCGCGTGATACGGCCGGCCAGACAAACACGGCCCGTCGGCCGACCCGGACCCGCCACCGTGACCCCGTATCGGTGGGCAACCGCACCGACCACACTTGGCGGCCGTCGAGCAGGCGGACGGCCGTCAGCCGATCCCCAACGGGCATGAACACGGCCGTATCCGTGGCCGCGGCTGCGGACAGGTCGAGGCTCCCGGTCGGCAACAGGGTCGGGCCGTCCGGCCAGGGCCGGGTGCCGCCGGCCCCGAGCACCCGCTCCAACTCAACCCCGTGGTTCCGGGACACTGCCGCCAGCACCCCGTCGGCCAGCGGTAGCAGTTGCGGTGGCCGCCCGGTCAGGCTCGCCTCCCGGCCGAAGTCGGCGGCCCACAGCCCGGTTTCCGGCCCGGCCAGGGCAGTCAGCGCGGCCGGCCCGTCGGCCACCACGAACCCGCGGCCGGGCAGCCGGGCGGGCGGCCCCTCCCACGGGACCGGGCTGGTCGGCGACACGTCCGTCACCGTCCCCGTATCCGGGTCGAGTTGCACCCGCTCCCCGGTGCTCCTGCGGGCGATGACCAGTCCCGGCTTGGCCGGCCACAGGTGGGTGAACCGCGACACAGATGGCAACGGGTACGGGGTGTACTCCCTGCGGCCCAAGCCGTCGAGCACCCAGGCGACCGACCCGGAGGCCAGGTCCACCCCGATCAGGTGGGCAGGGCCGAGCCGGGCGACCAGACACCGCCCACTCACGGCCGGGTCGGCGAGCACGGGCCGGGGGAAGTCGCTCCCCGGCTGGGTCAGCGGGTCGGCGTCCGGCACCGTGAACCACCACCCCAGCCGGCCGTCCGCGATCGCCAGCTTGACGGCCCCGAACCGGCCGACGGCGACCACGTCCGGGCCGATGACGACGGCCCGGTCCACGACGATCCCGGTCGGGAGCGGGGTCGTCCAGCGCGGCTGACCGGATTGTGGGGCGATCGCTACCACCCGGCGGCCATCGGTTACGAGCAGGAACGGAGGCTCGCCATCCAGCCCCGGCAGGTCGGGGCCGCCGTCCAACGAGAGGAGCGGCCGGCAAACAGTGGGGAACGTGGTCGTCCGCTCGACCGACACGGCTGCACCGAGGCTCGACGGCGCCGGCACAGTCGTCGCCGGTCGCGCCGCGGGGGGTGTCGGTGCGGGGGGCGGATCGGGCAGCCCAAACCACTCCCGAATCAGGTCACGGAGCCGCGTCGGCGGGCCGGTGCCCGGCGTCACCCAGCCGTCCGTGAAGCCGGCGGGCTGACCCAGCCCGGTTACGAACTGTTCGGCCCCCGCCGCCCCACCATCCCGCGGCTGGAGGCTCAGCAGTCGGCCGGCCGCCCAGACCCGCCAGGACTCCGGCCGGTCCGCGCTCAGCCCCTGCTTCAGTAGCCGGGTCGCGGTCGCCGGATCGCCCCGTTCGATCGACTTCTCGGCCTTCGCGATCAGTTCCCGGACCGGCAACCGGTCGGGGGGTGACGGTGCCGGAACGGCCGGGTTCCCCTTGAAGGCGTCCGTCACGTACCCGGCCACCCCGGTCGACGTGCCGACCAGCAGCACCCCGTCGGCGAACGCCAGGTTGCCGTGCGTCCCGATCAGGGGCCGGCGGGCGGGCCGGCCGTCGGCCGTGTTCAGGACGAACACCCCGCTCTCGGTCGGCCAGAAGACGAGGTTGTCCGCCACCAGCCCCCGGCCGAACGACCGCAGCCGGGCGTCGTCGTGAGTCGCCCAGCCGTGCGGCGGGCGGTCCGACCCGGTGGCCACGTCGAACCCGCGGATGCCGGGGACCGGCCGGCTGATGGTGGCGATCAGCTTCCCCCCGGCGACGCCGAGCAACTGATCGACCGCCAGCGCCCCGGCCTGCCACAGCACCCGGCCGGTCGCCGTATCCAAAGCGTACAACTGGTCCGAGTCGTGCGGGGCGACGAACACCCGCCCGCCGTCGGCCACCGGCGGGCAGAGATCCCGCTGCGGCCGGGGGCCGGGCCAGCCGCGGACCGGCCGGGGGTAGCGGAGCGCCCACACCGGCTTGCCGGTCCGCGTGTCCACCGCGGCCACCGCGCCGGCGTGGGTGCAGTAAACGAGGGTGTCGCCGACCAGCGTCAGCGGCTCGGGCCGCGGGCGGGCGGCCGTCGCCGGGCCGACCGGGGCGGTCGCCACGTCGGTCTGCCAGACCGGCCGGCCCGGCGGGTCGTCGTAACACGCCAGGCCGTAGGTGCGGGTGGTGCCGTCCAGCCGGGTGTACGCGGCGTAGATCCGGCCGGCGGCCCACACCGGGGCGGCCTCCCACGACGCGGCCGTGCCCGGCCGGGCTGGCGGGGCCAGCCGCCAGGTCGGGGTGATCGGGTCGGTGCCGGCGGCCAGCCCGGCCGGGTCGAGACAGACGAGCCAGCTCGCGGACGGGTCGGCCCCGCGGCCCGGTGTCCCCTCGGCCCGGACGAAGAGCCGGCCGTCGGCCGCGGTCAGGGTGTAGTCGGTGTCCGAGTGCGGCGGGACCGGCAGGTCGAACCCGGTCGGGTTCGCCTGGCCGCCGTCGAGGCCCAGGTGGTAGACCAGCCGGGGCGGGCCGCCGCGGAGGTCGACGGCGAACGTGCGGGCGGTGTCGGAAACGTACACCCGCCCGCCCAACACCACCGGGTGATAGGCCGCCGTCCGGCCGGTCGGGGTGCCCGACATCGGGGTCAGTTGTCGGACGCTTTCCCGTGGGAAGCTGACCGCCCAGGTCGGCCGGTCCGGCCAATACCGCGGCAGGGGGCCGGACGTCCGGCTATTGCGGGTCGGCGGTCCGGCGAATCCGGTCCAGATGCCGTCGCCGGCGTCGGCCAGCCCGACATGTGGCCGGCTGTTCTGGACCCGGTCGAGGGTGGCCGCATATCGGCCGCTCGTCCCGGCCAGCCAGCCGGCCGCGGTCGGGTGGCGTCGGGTGTATTCGGCCAACTCGGCGGTCGCCCGCTCCCGGTCCCCCTGATAGATGACGGCCAACACCACCTTCGCCCGGACGGTCGCCGGGTCGGCCGTCGGGGCCGGGTACACCGGCGCATCGGCCCCCGCCTCGGCCGCGGGCAGCAGCCGCCGCCAGTACGTCTCTGCAGCCCGAAACTCGCCCCGCTCGAACGCCAGTTCGCCGAGCAGGAGCAGCGCCTCCTCGGTCGGCCGGGCCGGGAAGTACCGGTCCACCGCGGCCTTCAGGAGACGCGGATCCCGGTCCCGCTTGCCGGCGTCGACCAGCGCCCGGGCCGGGCCGTCGGTCCGGTCACGGACGCCCTGCAGAACCGCCGGGGGGAGTTGGACCAACACCTGCTGCGCCACCGTCCGGGCCGGCCGGTATTGCCGGCCGTCGGCGGACACCAGATCGTCTCCCGCCTCGTCGATCAGCTTTTGCAGCTCTTCGGCGGCGTCGGCCGCGTTACCGGCCCGGAGCTTGCGGTCGGCCTCGACCAACCGCTTGTACGTCGGCTCGGACGACCCGAGTAGCCGGCGGGTGTCCTCAACCGGCGGCTGGGCGACGAGCACGGTGAGCAGCAGCGTGGCGGCGGTCATCGGCCCCACTATAGCCGGAAATGGCCCGCAGAGGACGCAGACTTCGCCGCAGGCGAAAACCGGATCCGAGAAAGTAGTGCTTCCGATCCGGTTTTCATCTGTGGCGAAGTCTGCGTCCTCTGCGGGCGATTGCTTACGGGAGCGGGATGTCCGTCAGTGCGAACCGGACCGGGAACTCCCGGAGCGGGGCCGGCGTGTCGTAGGCCAGCGACCAGCCCTTGAGGTCGCCGACCGCGGCGGCCGGGAACCGGTACTCGCACACCGCCCGCCGGCCGGCCTCCTGGGTGGCGTAGTCCGTCGGCTCGACCGGCTTACCGCCTGGCGAGACGAGCCTCAGCCGGTTGCCGGCCGTCCACGACTCGAAGCTCTCGAACGCCGGATGCGCCTCCGGGTAGTCGAGCACCACTCGCACCTCGACCACGTCGTCCAGCTTCCGCGGCGGGTGGACCGTCACCCGCACCCCGGCCTGCTCCTGCGACGCCGGCTTGCCGACCGGCAGTTCAGGAAACCGCAGGTTGAGGTAGCGGTCGGTCGCGGTCACGGTAAACGTGCCGGCGAGTTGCGTGATCTTCGTCGCCGATCGGGGGACGTCCGGGACGCGCACGGTGGTCGTGTGGACAGAGCCGGTCGGCGGGGTGCGGGCCTTCGCGGTCGTGACCACGAGTTTGCTCGCCCGGTCGTCCGAGACGGATTCGATGGCCGGCTGGGCGTCCACCCGGAACACCGTCAACCGCGGCTCCCAGTGCAGGTCGAGCGTCACGTCGGTGAACCGGCCGCCGGTGTCGAAGTCCACCCGAGAGGCGACCTGCCGGACCGCCACCCGGAACGCCCCGGCCACGGCCGACGGGGTGGGCGGCCGGTTGCCGAGTGGGGCCAGATTCACCTGTCGCCCATGTTGGGCGAGTACCAGCCGGCCGTTGACCGCGCGTGCCACGTCTTCCAGGGCGGCCCACACCGGCTGGCGGCCGAGCCGCGTCGGGCACGGCATCTGCAGCGAAAAGTCGACAGCCCGGGCGACGACGCCGCCCTGTCCCTGTAGGCAAGCGAGCGCCGCACCGAGACTGGTGGGGGAAGGCGGGGGGGCGACCAGGGTGGGCGGGAACGGGTCGGCGGCGGCCGTGAGGGCGGCGAGGACTACGAAGCCGATCATCGGCGACCTGCGGGCGTGGACGGGCCGAAACCGCCTTCCTATCCTAACACCGCACCGCGACCGCGCCACCCGGCCGTTTCGACCCGCGGCCGGTTTGCCAGGGCGGACGCCCCCCCGCCGGACGGACACCGACCCACCCCGCCCCCCGACCCTTCTGGGGTCCGCCGGGGGCCGGCTTTCCCGAGGCCGACGCATGCTCGTCACCCCCGAGGTCCTCGCCGCCCGGGCGTCCCAGCTCGCGGACGACAGCGACCCGCAGGAAACCGCGGAGTGGCTCGAGTCCCTGGAGGCGGTGATCCGGCACCAGGGGCCGGAGCGGGCCCGGTTCCTGCTCGACACCCTGCTGAGCGTGGCGGCCAAGGCCGGGGCCAAGATGCCCAGCGGCATCACCACCCCGTACCTGAACACCATCCCGCTCGAAGACCAGCCGAACTTCCCCGGCGACCGCACGCTCGAGCGGCGGATCAAGTCGATCGTCCGGTGGAACGCGATGGCGATGGTCCTGCGGGCGAACAAGACGACCAACGTCGGCGGCCACATCTCCACCTTCGCCAGCGCCGCCACCCTGTACGAGATCGGGTTCAACCACTTCTTCCGCGGCCGGTCCGACACCCACCCCGGGGACGTGATCTTCTTCCAGGGGCACGCCAGCCCCGGCATGTACGCCCGGGCGTTCCTGGAGGGGCGGCTGTCGGAGGAGAAGCTGGACCACTTCCGCCAGGAGCTGAAGCCGGGCGGCGGGGTGTCCAGCTACCCGCACCCGTGGCTGATGCCGGAATTCTGGCAGTACCCGACCGTGAGCATGGGCCTCGGCCCGATCATGAGCATCTACCAGGCCCGGTACAACCGCTACCTGCGGGACCGCGGGCTGGCCAAGACGGACGACGTGCGGGTGTGGGCGTTCCTCGGGGACGGGGAGTGCGACGAGCCGGAGAGCCTGGGCAACATCACCCTGCCCGGGCGTGAGAAGCTCGACAACCTGACCTGGGTGATCAACTGCAACCTGCAGCGGCTGGACGGCCCGGTCCGCGGGAACGGGAAGATCGTCCAGGAGCTGGAAGGGCTGTTCCGGGGGGCCGGGTGGAACGTCCTGAAGGTGATCTGGGGCAGCGAGTGGGATCCGATCCTGCGGGCCGACCACACCGGCGCCCTGGCCCGGCGGATGATGGAGGTGGTGGACGGCGAGTACCAGGAGTACGTGGTCAAGGGCGGGGCGTTTATCCGCGAACACTTCTTCAACACCCCCGAGTTGAAGGCGCTGGTCGAGCACCTGTCCGATGACGAAGTGGCTCACCTCAAACGCGGCGGGCACGACCCGCTCAAGGTGTACGCCGCGTACAAGGCGGCGGTCGAGCACAAGGGGCAGCCGACGGTCATCCTGGTCAAGACGGTCAAGGGGTACGGCATTCCGGGCGAGGGGGGCGAGGGGAAGAACACCACCCACCAGTTGAAAAAGCTGGCGCTCAAGGTGGACGTGAAGCAGGGGGCCGGGGACAACGACCTGGGGGCGGTGGACAAGGAGAAGCAGGCGATGGTCGCCGCCCTCCGCCGGTTCCGCGACCGGTTCGAGCTGCCGTTCACCGACGACCAGTTGGCCGGCCTCCCGTTCTACAAACCGGCCGAGGACTCGTCCGAGATGCGGTACTTCCGCGAGCGGCGGAAGGCGCTCGGCGGCACCCAGCCGTTCCGCAACACCGCGTTCACCCCGTCCCCGGCCCCGGACCGCAAGGCGTTCGAGCGGCTGTACCAGGCCACCCAGCCGGGCAAGGGCCAGTCCACCACCCTGGCCTGGGTGACGCTCATGGCCCAGCTCATGCGGGACAAGGGGGTGGGCAAGCACCTGGTCCCGATCGTCCCGGACGAGGGGCAGACGTTCGGCATGCCGCCGATGTACGCGGCGTTCGGCATCTACAGCAGCAAGGGCCAGCTCTACCGGCCGGTCGATAAGGGGACGCTGACCGAGTACAAGGAGAGCACCACCGGCCAGATCCTCCAGGAGGGGATCAACGAGGCCGGGGCGATGGCCAGCTTCATCGCCGCCGGGACCGCGTACAGCACCCACGGGGTGAACACCATCCCGTTCTACATCTACTACTCGATGTTCGGGTTCCAGCGGGTCGGCGACCTGGCCTGGGCGGCGGCCGACGCCCGCTGCCGCGGGTTCCTGATGGGCGCGACCGCCGGCCGCACCACCCTGAACGGCGAGGGGTTGCAGCACGAGGACGGCCACAGCCCGGTGCAGGCCCTGCTCATCCCCACCTGCCGGGCCTACGACCCGGCGTTCGCCTACGAACTCGCGGTGATCATCGAGGAAGGCATCAACGCGATGTACGTGCGGAACGAGGAGTGCTTCTACTACCTGACCGTTTACAACGAGAGCTACGACATGCCGGCCATGCCCGGCGAGGAGGCCCGCGAGGGGATCGTCCGCGGCCTGTACCCGGTGAAGACGGTCCGGCCGGACGGGGCCAAGCTGGAGGTCCAGCTCCTGGGCAGCGGGGTCATCCTGCGGGAGGCGCTGCGGGCGCAGCAGATCCTGGCCGACAAGTACAAGATCGCCAGCACCGTCTACAGCGCCACCAGCTACCAGATGCTCCGCCGGGACGCGATCGAGTGCGAGCGGCACAACCGGCTGCACCCGACCGCCGAGGGCAAGCTGCCCTACGTGCAGAAGGTGCTCGGCGGGACGAAGGGGCCGATCGTCGCCACCAGCGACTACCTGCGGACCCTGCCCGAGCAGGTGGCCCCGTACCTGGGCGGCCGGCTGTTGGCCCTCGGCACCGACGGGTTCGGCCGGTCGGAGACCCGGGCCGCCCTGCGGCGGTTCTTCGAGGTGGACGCCGAACACGTGGCCGTCGCCGCCCTGTACGCCCTGGCCGAGCGGAAGGAGCTGGACCGCAAGGCGGTCGAGCAGGCGATCAAGGATTTCGGGCTGAACCCGGCCGCCCCGCCGCCGTGGACGGTGTGATTTTGTAGGGCGGGTCAAGCGTCGCTTTGGACGCGCCGACCCGCCGGCCCCGCAACCGCCCGTTGCCGCTTCGGCGGGTCGGCGCCGCAAAGCCGGCTTGACCCGCCCTACGCAGAGGATCGCATGGAGTTCCGCCTGCCCGCGCTCGGTGAGGGGATCGACTCGGCGACCGTCGTCGGCCTCCTGGTCAAGCCGGGGGACGCCGTCACGCCCGGGCAGAACGTGCTGTCGGTCGAGACCGACAAGGCGGCCGTCGACGTGCCGGCGGACGCGGCCGGCACGGTCGAGCAGGTGCTGGTCAAGCCCGGGGACAAGGTGCCGGTCGGCGGCGTCGTGTTGAAGCTGGCCGGCGCCGGGGCCAAGCCGGAGGCCGCCCCGAAGGCTCCTCCAACAGAGGCGGCCAAGCCGACGGTTGCCGCGCCAGCCCCCGCTGCCCCTGCCGCAGCCGGCGGCAAGGTCGAGTTCAAGCTGCCCGCACTCGGCGAAGGGATCGACGCGGCGACCGTCGTCGGGGTGATGGTCAAGCCTGGCGACGCGGTTACGGCCGGTCAGAGCGTGCTGTCGGTGGAGACGGACAAGGCGGCCGTCGACGTGCCGGCCGAGACCGCCGGGACCGTCGCCGAGGTGCGGGTCAAGCCGGGCGATAAGGTGCCGGTCGGCGGGGTGCTGCTCGTCCTGTCCGGTGAGGCCGCCGGCGTAGGGTCCGCTGTGCGGACCGGTGGAGCTTCGGCGGTCCGCACAGCGGACCCTACGCCGGCGGCTCCCGCGGCTCAACCCACTGTCGCGGCCAGCACCCACGCCGGCCCGGCGCAGGTCGCCGCCCCGCCGTCGTCTAACGGCCACGCGTCCGGCACCAAGACGCTCGTCCCCGCCGGTCCGGCCACCCGCCGGCTCGCCCGCGAGTTGGGCGTCGCCCTGGCCGACGTGGCCGGCTCCGCCCGCGGCGGTCGCGTTACCCTGGACGACGTGAAAGGGTACATCAAGAACCGCCTCACCTCCGCCCCGGCCAGTGCGGGCAAGGTGAGCGGCAGCGTGGTCGACGCGTTCACCCTGCCGCCGCTGCCGGACTTCGCCAAGTACGGGGCGGTCGAGCGGAAGCCGGTCAGCAACATCCGCAAGAAGATCGCCGAGAACCTGACGGTCGCCTGGCGGACCATGCCGATGGTCACGCAGCACGACCTGGCCGACATCACCGACCTGGAAGCCGGCCGCAAGCGGATCGTGGACGCCCTGCCGAAGGGTGCCCCGAAGGTGACGATGACGGTGCTGGCGGTCAAGGCGTGCGTGGCGGCGCTGAAGGAGTTCCCGAACTTCAACAGCAGCTACGACATGAACGCCGGCGAGCTGGTGTTCAAGCGGTACTTCCACATCGGCATCGCGGTGGACACGGAACGCGGCCTCGTGGTGCCGGTCATCCGGGACGCGGACAAGAAGAGCATCCGCGACCTGGCCGCCGAGATCGCCGGCCTCGCCGACAAAGCCCGGGCCGGCAAGCTGGCGGTGGACGAGATGCGGGGCGGGACGTTCACCATCACCAACCTGGGCGGGATCGGCGGGACGGCGTTCACCCCGATCGTCAACTACCCCGAAGTGGCGATCCTGGGGCTGAGCCGGTCGAGCCTGCAAGCGGTGGTGCGGGACGGGCAGATCGTCCCGCGGCTGATGATGCCGATGAGCCTGACCTACGACCACCGGGTCGTGGACGGGGCGGACGGCGCCCGGTTCACCAGCCGGCTGACGCAACTGTTCAGTGACCCGATCCGGCTGCTGATGGAGAGCTGAGTGGGGTCGATTTTGGTAGGTCAGGCTGGGCCTGACGCTTGAATCGCAGAACGTCAGGCACAGCCTGACCCAAAACCCGCTCCAATGGCTCACTTCCTCTTCGGCACCACCCAGTCCATTACCGCCCGCCACGCCCGCATCCGGCCCACATCGTCCGGGGTGGCGGTCGCGGCGGAATAGCGTGACGGGTCCGTGTCGGTATAGAGCACCCGGTGCAGGCCCGGATCGAACTTCGGGTTCGGGGCGTTCTGCTGGGCCTCGATCTCAAGCCGCCACCGCCGCAGGTCGGCTAACAGCCGCTTCGCCGTCTCCGGTTCGGTCGCGGCCAGGTTCCGCGTCTCGCCGATGTCGGCGGTCAGGTCGTACAGTTCGACCGCCCCGTCCTCGTAATGCTCGATCAGCTTCCACCTGCCGGCCCGCACCGCCCCGCCCGGCCGACTCCCCTGGTTGGTGTAGTGCGGCAGGTGCCAGTACATCGGGCGGTCGGCCGCCGGCTTGGCCCGGCCGGTCAGCACGGCTGCGATGCTCACCCCGTCGGGCGTCTCGACTGCCGGCAGTCCACACAGGTCGAAGAGCGTCGGCAGCCAGTCGGTCGTCGTCGTGGGGACGGCGTTCGTCGCTCCGGCCGATACACGCCCCGGAAAGCGGACGATCGCCGGCACCCGGATGCCGCCCTCGTACAGAAAGCCCTTGCCGGCCCGGTACGGGGTGTTGTGCGTGACGGTGACGTGGCTCAACTCCGGGACGTGCAGCCCGCCGTTGTCGCTGGTGAACACCACGACCGTCCGGTCGGTCAGCTTGGCCTCGTCCAGCTTGGCCAGCAGCACCCCGACGGCCGCGTCCAGGCTCTCGATGACGGCCGCGTATGTCGGCTCCAGGGCGGCCTTGTTCTTGGCCACCAGGTCCGGCCGGGCGGTGTACGGGATGTGCGGGCTGTTGTGGGCCAGGTACAGACAGAACGGCCTGTCCCGGTTCCGCTCGACGAACGCGACGGCCTTCGCGGTCAGGTCGAACTCCCCTTTGCCTCCCTCCGTGTCGCTCGGCGACGTGTTCGCCAGGCCGGCATAGTAGGTGTCGAACCCGAAGTCGGTCGGCAGTGCCCCCTTCCCGCCGAGATGCCATTTGCCGAAACAGCCGGTCGAATAGCCGGCCGCCTTCATGCGTGATGCCAGGGTGGGGATACCGGCCGGGAGCGATTGGCGGATGGCCGGGTGGAGCAACTTTTGCGACAGGCAGTCGGGCCTGCCTGGCAGAAAGGTGGTCAGGTGTAGCCGGGCCGGGTGTTGACCGGTCATGAGCGCCGCCCGCGTGGGCGAGCAGACCGGACAGGCGGCATACGCCGAGGTCAGCCGGACGCCTTGCGAGGCGAGCCGGTCCAGGTTCGGTGTGTTGTGTTCCTTGCGACCGTAGCAGGCCAGGTCGTTCACCCCGAGATCATCGGCCAGGATGAACACCACGTTCGGGGGCGGGGCGGCGGGCAACCGCGATGCGACGCCGACCATCACGACCGCCATCCCAAGCAGAACGCGGCCCATGGCGCCCCCTGGTTACCAGAACACCCGGGCGATCCCCTTCCGGTCCGGCTTCCGCATCCCGAGGTAAATGGCCGTCCCGGAAGCGGTCAGCACCAGCAGCCCCGTGCCCCACAGGATGGCCAGCCCCAGCCCCCAGTCGCCGACCGCCTCCCCGCTGTGCAGCCGGACCAGGAACGGCTTGTCCTCGTACCGCTCGACCCGGAGTACCGCCCCGGTGGCCGCGTCGCACACGAACTTGCGGTCCTCCCCGCCGCCCGGCTTGCCGAGGTAGACCGTCACTGTCGGCGGCTCCCCCTTGAACTCGATTGTCAACTTGTCCACCGGCGCCCCCGGCGCCTGAGCCGCAACCGCGGCCAGCGCCTTCGCCGCCGGCCCGGACCAGCCCGTCGGGTCGGCCGGCAGTTTGACCGGGCTGACCTGCTCGCGGAGCCGCTCCCGCCGCTCCTCGTCCTCGCCGAACCACTCGACGCACGCCAGGGCGACGCCGGTGACGGACACGAACACCAGGAACGGGGCGGCCACCGCGCCGACCCAGCGGTGCCAGCGGCGCCAGAACGGCTGACTCATGGGCGAAATCGTCTCATAAGCGTGCGTGAAGGCGGTTCGGACCGCCCCACGCACGCTACGAAATCGGACGTGGGGTTGCAATCACCGGGTCGGCAGCCCGCGGGTGGCGGCATCCTCGACGGAGGCGATCAGGGCGTGGGCGGACCCGCCGTCGTACCGCTTGTCCCCGATCTGGAACCGCAGCCGCACCTCGGTCGGGCGTAGCTCGGCCCGGTCGACCGACCGTTCGTACACCGCCCCGCCGGCCGCCGCCCCGACCACGGTCAGGCTCGCCAGCTCGGCCGGCCGGCGGGTCCAGTACAGCCGGATCGTCCCCCGACGGCCGGTGACGGTGCGGATGCGGTACTCCCCGAGCCACGGCCCCCGGGCGTCCAGGTAGTCGGACACCTCGGCGGCATTCGCCAGCGGGGCGAGCAAGGGTTGGATGTCACCGGCGGCGGCGACGAACGGGCCGACGTCCTGGCCGCCGTCCAACTCCGTCCGGTTCAGCACCCACACCCGGACCGACCGGACGTGCTCCGGCCGGATCTGTTCCACCGAGTCGAACGGCTGCTCGACCAGGAACGGGAACACGCCGACGGCCAGCCCGACCGGCAGCAGGAGGAGCAGCCCGGCGACGATCGCCACCCGCTTCCCGACCCCCCGCCCGCGGTCCACGGTCTCGACCGGATCACTCATCCCCTCACCCCTCAAGCTGGACGTGCGCCTCCAGCAGCCACGTCGACTTGTCGAGCATCCGGGACACCCCGGTGAACAGGTCGGCGGTGTCCTTGTCCCCTAGGTCGTCGGCCGCGTCGATGGCCGCCCGGGTGGCCTTCCCCGCCTCGGCGAACCGGTCGGCCACCACCCCGGCCACCGCCCGGGTGTGGTGGGCGTCGGCCGGGTACTCGGTCAGCCGGGTGGCCCCGGCCACCGCCCGGGTCGTCCCGACCGCCACCCCGCCCAGGGTGGTCGCCCGCTCGGCCACCTCGTCGATCGACGCCTCGACCAGCCCGGCCAGCTCGTCCAGCAGCTTGTGCAGGCCGATGAAGTCCGGCCCCTTCACGTTCCAGTGGGCGTGCTTGACCTGGCTGTACAGATCGATGTAGTCGGCGAGGTGCTGGTTGAGCAGGGCGACCAGTTGGCGGCGGGTGTCCGCCGGCAGGTCGTTGCGGGTCGGGAACATCCGCCCCGCGGCGGCCTGCGACTGCTTGCTGGACGTGGCCATCGGCTCGACTCCGGGTGTGACGGAAGCACCGTTGAGGATACTAGCAGGGACTGCCACGCTTACGCCAAACGACCACCGGGGCAAAATTATGGACAAGGCGATCCGGATGGGCATAATAGAGGCGGCCCCGCCCCGGGTCTATCTCCCCCGGGCACCGAGGCCGTCCGACCGTGACGGAGTCGGGTCATGGAAACGCTCGCGATGGCCGGGATCGGCGTGCTGCTCCTCTGGGGCGTGTGGGAGTTGAGCGGGATGCTGTTCCGCACCAACGGCAGCGGGGTACGGCGGTCCGGTGGGTTCACCATCTGACCGCCTATTCCGGGCTGCGGCGGACCACACGAGCCGGCGTCCTCGGTCGATACCGCGGGTGCAGGTCGGTGGTGTGGTCTGTAGAATTGTTACACCTCTGACAACTGCTCCGGTCGGGTCATACCGTCCAAGTGCCCGGCGGTAATGGCTTCCCCGGCTGTCGGCCGGCGGGTATAGTCAGACGACGGCTCGTACCCGCTCTTCGCCGCCGGGTTCCCTCATGTCATGCACCCGATGCCTCCGGGCCGTCACGGTTTTGGTCGTGACAGGTTGTTATCTCTTCGGGGGCGGCTGGCCGCGGGCCGCCGCCCAGGGGCTGCCCGCCGAGCAGTTGCAGAAGATCAAGGCGGCGACCGTCTTCGTCAAACTGACCGCCGGGAAGGCCCGGGCGAGCGGGTCCGGGTTTCTGGTGAAAGCCGACGCCAACGTCGGGTACGTGGCCACCAACGACCACGTGGCGGTGCCGCGGAACGTGCCAGAGGAGTACAAGAACGCTCAGTTCAAGCTGACGATCGTGTTCAACAGCGGCACCGCGACCGAGTGGGAGGTGCCGGCGGCCGTCGTCGCCCGCGACCCGGAGCGTGACCTGGCGGTTTTGAGGTTCACCTCGCCCAAGCCGATGCCGGTGCCACTCCCGCTGGCCGCCGGCGCCGTCCGGTTGCCCGAAACGACGCCGGTGTACGTGTGCGGGTTCCCGTTCGGGGATCTGCTGGCCGAGGGGGACAAGAACCCGGAGATCAGCATCGGCCAGGCGAGCGTGTCCAGCAACCGGTCGGACGACCGGGGGTATCTGTCCCGCGTGCAGTTGAACGGCGCGCTCAACCCCGGGAACAGCGGCGGGCCGGTGGTGTCCGCGGACGGCAAGCTGATCGGGGTGGCGGTGACCACCATCAAGGGGGCCGGGATCGGGTTCGCGGTGCCGCAACACATGGTCGGCGAGATGCTCCGCGGGCGGGTGAGCGAGCCGGTCCTGGTCCGGGCCGGCGGGCAGACGTTCGCCGTCGCCTGGGTGTGCGACCCGATGGGCAAGCTGAAGGGGTTCCGCGGGGTGATCGCCCCGCCGACCGCGTCAACCGCCAAGACGGTGGCCGAGGTGGCGAAGCTGGCCGGGGCCGCCCCGATGGGGCTGGTCCTCCAGCCGCAGCACCAGGGCTTGGCCCTCTGCCCGATCAGCATGCCGGCGGCGCTGGACTCGGCCTGGGTCCAGTCCGAGTGGACGGTGCGGGTGGAGGGCGAGGACCGGACGTACCGCAGCACCGCCGGCCGGGTGCCGGTGATCACGCCGGGCCGGTCGAACGACCCGGACGACCCCGGGTACAGGCTGCCGCCGGACGCGTTCGGCGGCCCCGGCACCTCCCCCACCCCCGACAGGCGGGCCGGCCCCGGCCGCGGGAACCCGCCGCCGGCCGGTTCGCCCCGGGACGGCCCGCGGGACCGGATGCAACCCCGGCCCACACCGCAGGAATCGACCCCGGACCCCCGCGCCATGCAGCGGCAGCAGCAACGCCCGGGGGCGGGGCCGGCCGCCGGCACGCTGACCGAGTTGAACGCCAGTCCGCAGCGGTTCCACGGCCAGACGATAACGGTGGACGGGTACACCCAGGGCGTCCACCGGGGCGGGTTCGGGGACGGGCCGGCGCTGGCCCTGCTCGACCTATCCGGCCAACAGCCGAGCAACCTGGACTTCGTCCTCCGCCCGGACCTGATCGCCCCACTCGCCGCGGCCGGGGTGATCGACCACTCGCCGAGCAACCCCCGCCTGCGGGTGAGCGTGACCGGCCGGCCGCAGCCGTCCCCGAGCGGCAAGGCGTGGACGGTGGTGATGGTCGACGCGGTGACGGTCACGGACGAGGCGACCGGCCAGTCCCGGGTCGTCCAGGGCGGGAGCGTCACCGCCGGTGGGACGTCATCGACCGACTCGCCGACGGGGACACAGCCGGGAGGTAGCACCACACCGCAGGCGGGTGGGGTCGGGAACGCACCAATGGCCCCGTCCCTCACCCAACCATCGTCCGCGCCCGAACCGGCTGCCGGCGACGACGGATTTTCCACCCGGTTCCTGCTTCTCGGTGTTGGCGGCGCGTTCGTTGTGGTGGCAGTCACTGCCGCCGTCGGCTTGCTGATCGCCCGGTCGGCGAACGCCAGCCACGAGAAACGGCCGCCCCGGTCCCGCGGCCGGGATCGCTACCGCGACGACGAGTTCGACGACTACGACGACCGCCCCCGCCGCCGGCGGTGACGGCCGGCTGTCACTTCAACCAGCGGTCGAACCAGGCGAGCACCTCGGCCCGCATGGTCGGGGTGTAGGTGTGGCCGACGTCCGGGTAGCGGACGCTGCGGAAGGCGTCCGCGGCTCCGACCGCCCGGTACACCCCGCCGGCCTTCTCCTCGATCACCTTGATCCCGTCGGCCGGGCTACCGGCGTCGAGTTCTCCGGTCAGGAACAGGGCCGGCCGCGGGGCGACCAGGCTGACGACCGCCTCCGTGTCGAAGTGCTTCAGCAGCCCGTCCACGAAGTAGTAGACCCCGTGCTGTTTCAACTGGCCGTGGCGGATGAGCTGCTCGTACCGGGTCAGGCAGGCCACCCCGGCCACACACTTCACCCGCTCGTCGACCGCCGCCAGCCACCAGCTCCGGGTGCTGCCCATGCTGATCCCGGTCGCCCCGATCCGGGACGCGTCCACCTCCGGCCGGGAGCAGAGGTAGTCGAGCGCCACCTGGTCGTCGCGGACGAACATCCCCCACAGGGTCCGGCCGAACCACAGGTGGTACTTGTGCTGGCTGGTCTGCTGGGCGGCGGCCGTCTCGGCCGGCCCGCCGGGGCCGGCCCCGGCCCGGTCGCCGTACCACGCCGCGTCCGGTGCGAACACCACCCAGCCCCGCTTGACGAACACCTCGCCGATCGGCTCCGCCCCGCCGTTCGTGTCCGGGGCTAGCAGTTGCCGGTGGTCGAAGCTGGACGAGTGCAGCCACAGCACCGCCGGGGCCGGCCGCGTCAGCCCGTCCGGGACGAGCAGCATCGCGGACATCCGCTCGCCCATGCCGTTGTCCAGGCGGATCCGCTCGATCCGGTATCCGGGGCGGTGTTCCACCGAAACCAGGTGAACGATCGGTTTGGCCGGCCGCGGCGGCAGATCGCCGAGTGAGGCGACCACCTTGGTCCGCACGTCCGGCCGGCGGGTGTCCCACTCGGCCTTCGACGCCGGCACCGGGAAGCTCGGCACGGTCACGCTGCGGAACGGCTCCGGCACCTTGGCATCCAGCTCGGTCTCCGCCTTCCGGTAGGCGGTCACCGCGTCCGGGCCGCCGGCCGGCGGCTTCAGCTTCGGCGGGTTCTGGGCGTACAGGTGCCGCTTGATCGTGTCCGCGACGGCGTCGGCCAGCCGCTCGTAGCCGGCCGGGGTGTAGTGGGTGCCGTCCTTGCCGAGCAACTTGTCCGGCCCGCCGTCGATCACGATTCGGTGCAAGTCGTCGACCGGCACACCGAGCCGCTTCATCACGGACAGCGCGGCGTCGTTGTACCGGGTCACGTCGGCGGCGAGCCGATTGAAGTCGGCCTTGCGGGCGGCGTGGCGGGCGTCGATCACCGGGGTCGTGGTGGCGAACAGGACGTGCGGCGTCGCCTTGCGGAGTCGGGCGACGATCGCCTCCAGGTTCGGGCCGTACTCGTTGAGCGGCACCTGATGCGACCTGGTTTTCTTGCTCAGCTTCAGGTCGTGTAGCCCGCAGTTGAAGTGAATCAGGTCGGGTTTGGCATCGGCCACCCATTTGTCGAGGCCGGCGAGGGTGGTCGGGGTGTCGGCGCAGTTGTCCTTCGGGGAGACGACGACCGCGACTCCGTCGAGTTTCTTGGCCACTAGCGAGGCGTACCCGAGGCGGATCGAGTCGCCGAGCAACAGGACGCGGGGAAGCGCCTTGTCCTGAGCGACCGCCGGGATTGGGAGCAACAATACGACGAGGAGGGGGAGTGAACGGGCGGGCATGGCGAGCCTCTGGGTTCGGAGCCTCGGTTATACCCGTTTGCGGAGGGCAGGTGTAACCTAACCCCCCGGCCCCCTTCCCTCAGAGGGAAGGGGGAGCAAGGGGGATGGCAGTCCGGGCTGTGGCTCCGGTTGCAGGTTGGCCAGGGGGAGAAACCTAACCCCCCGGCCCCCTTCCCTCAGAGGGAAGGGGGAGCAAGCGAGGCGCTCCCACCGCCCGCGACCAAGTCCCCTACCCGGACCTTGTACCTCCTTGCTCCCCCTTCCCTCTGAGGGAAGGGGGCCGGGGGGTTAGGTTTCGGGACCAGTGTCCCACCCGTACCCTGAGACGCGATCCGAACCAGTCACTCCCTTGCTCCCCCTTCCCTCTGAGGGAAGAGGGCCGGGGGGTTGGGTCGATCCCCCACCATTTCTCCGGCCGCACCATGCTGACCGTCGCCGACCTCGCCGCCTACCTGGACCGGTTCGCCCCGCCGGCGACCGCCGCCGAGTGGGATAACGTCGGCCTCCTGGCCGGCGACCCGGCCGCCCCCGCCGACCGGGTGATGACCTGCCTGACCCTCACTCCGGACGTGGCTGCCGAGGCGGTCACCGAAGGCGCACAACTGGTCGTCTCGCACCACCCGGTGCTGTTCAAAGGGGCGAAGAAACTGACCACGGGCACGTCAGACGGTCAGGTCTTACTCCCGCTGCTGCGGAACGGGATCGCCGTGTACTCGCCGCACACCGCTTTCGACAACTGCCCCGGCGGGATCAACGACGGCCTCTGCCGCCGGCTCGGGCTGACGCACGTGAAGCCGCTGCGGCCGGCGGCGAGCGAGCGGGCGTGCAAGCTGGTCGTATTCGTGCCGGACCCCGATCTGGCGAAGGTGTCAGACGCGGTGTTCGCCGCCGGGGCCGGGCGGATCGGCCAGTACGAGCAGTGCAGCTACCGGCTGGCCGGCACCGGCACCTTCTTCGGGACCGACGCTACCAACCCGACCGTGGGCCAGAAGGGCCGCCGGGAGGAGGTGAACGAGTGGCGGCTGGAAGTAGTCGTCCCCGAGGCCAAGGTGGTTGCCGTGGTGGCGGCTATGCGGGCGGCCCACAGCTACGAGGAGCCGGCGTTCGACGTGTACCCACTGAGGACGATTCCGACCGGCGGCGAGGGACGGATCGGCGAATTGCCGAAGCCAGCGACGTTGGCTGACATGGCCCACACGGCGAAGGAACAGCTACGGGCCACGGTCGTGCAGAGCGTCGGCGACCCGGTCGCACCGGTCAAGCGGGTGGCGGTGGCGTGCGGGGCGGCCGGCGAGTTTCTAACCGACGCGATCCGTGCCGGAGCGGACCTTTTTCTCACCGGCGAGCTGCGGTTCCACGACGCGCTCGCTGCAAGGGCCGCCGGGGTTCGAGTGATCCTGCCCGGCCACTACGCCACCGAGCGGCCCGGCGTCGAGGACTTGGCGACGCGGCTCGGGGAGGCGTTCCCCGGGTTGACCGCCTGGGCCAGCCGCCGCGAAACCGACCCGCTCGGGCTGGTAAGCTGACGACATGTCGCACCCGCACTTCGACCACCTGACCCGCCTTCTGCAATTGGAGGCAAGGGCCGAGCAGCAGCGGCTCAAAGACCTCGCGGCACAAGGGCTGGCCGAGGACGGCGGCACCCTGACCCGGCTGGCGGTCGTGTCCGACGACGCCGGGCTAGGCGGCCGGGTCATCCGCACGTTCGCCCGGCAGGGCCGGTCCGACCCGCTGCCGCCGACCCGACTCGGCCCGGGGTCGCCGGTGCTGCTCACCCAGCTCGGCAGCCCCCGCCCGCTGACCGCCCGCGGGGTGGTGTTCGAGCGGACCGACCGGACGGTGAGCGTGGCGTTCGAGCGGTCCGACCAGGAGTGGCCGGACGACACCCTGTGGCGGCTCGACCGGTCGCCGGACGAGGTGAGCCGCAAGCGGCAGATCGCGGCGCTGCGCCGGGTCGCAGGTGCCGAGAAGGACCGGTTGGCGGAATTGCGGGACGTGCTACTCGGGGAAGGAGCCGCGACCGCAAGGGAGCGGCCTGAGCCTTCAAGCCGCTCCCTTGCGGTCGCGGCTCTTAACCCGCCGCAGATCGCCGCGGTTGAGCACGCCCTGACCGCCCCGGATGTCGCCGTCATCCACGGGCCGCCGGGCACCGGCAAGACGACGACCGTGGTCGAGCTGATCCGCCGGGCCGTCGCCGGCGGGGAGAAGGTACTGGCCTGCGCCCCGAGCAACGCGGCCGTGGACAACCTACTTGACAAGCTGCTGGCCGCCGGGCTGGAGCCGGTCCGCCTCGGCCACCCGGCCCGGGTCGCCGAACCGCTGCGGGATCGCGCCCTCGACTCACTCGTGGAATCCCACCCGGACGCCCGACAGGCCCGCAAGTTCGCCCGGGAAGCCCACGCCCTGTTCCGCAAGGCGGACAAGTGGACCAAGGCGAAGCCGCTGCCCGGCGAGAAGCAGGCGTTGCGGGCGGAGGCACGGGCACTCCTGGCCGACGCCGACCGGGCCGAGCGGCTGGCCGTCGAACGGGTTCTGGATGACGCCCGGGTGATCTGCGCCACCCTCACCGGGCTGGACGACTGGGTGCTCGGCCGGCGGCGGTTCGACCTGGCGGTGCTGGACGAGGCGTGCCAGTCCACGGAGCCGGCGAGCTGGGTGCCGCTCCTGCGGTGCGACCGGGTGGTGCTGGCCGGCGACCCGTGTCAACTGCCGCCGACGATTCTATCCCCAGAGGCGGCGGGCAAGGGGCTGGCGGTCAGCCTGATGGAACGGGTGATGAACACCCTCGGCCCGGACGTGTCCCGGCTGCTGACGGTCCAGTACCGGATGCACGCGGACATCATGGGCTTCTCGTCCGGCGAGTTTTACCGGCATGAGCTGGTCGCCGATGACAGCGTGGTGTCACACCGGCTGTGCGACCTGCCCGGGGTGACGGCCGACCCGTTGACCGAATCCCCGGTCACGTTCGTGGACACCGCCGGGGCCGGGTACGACGAGCAGGATGAGGAGGACACCGACAGCCGGTTGAACCCGCAGGAAGCCGGACTGGCCGCCCGGTACGTCCGCCGGCTGCTCGACGCCGGGGTGCGGGCCGAGGACATCGCGGTGATCGCCCCGTATGCCGGGCAGGTCCGCCGGCTGCGGGAACTGCTGCCGGTGCCGGGTCTGGAGATCGACAGCGTGGACGGGTTCCAGGGGCGGGAGAAGGAGGCGGTCGTCATCAGCCTGGTGCGGTCCAACCCGGCCGGCGAAATCGGCTTCCTGGCGGACGTGCGGCGGACGAACGTGGCCCTCACCCGCGCCCGGCGGAAGCTGGTCGTGGTCGGCGATTCGGCCACGCTGGCCGGCCACCCGTTCTACGCCCGGATGCTCGAATACTTCGAACGGACCGGGGCATACCGCAGCGTGTGGGAAGAGGCCGAGTGAGCGCGAACCCGACCGCCGGCCGGGGTGTCTCTGCCGGACCGCCACCCGAGGCTCCCATGACCGACCTTCGGCTCATCGCCCACGCTGCCCTCCAGCTCAACACCCCGCCCTACTTGCGGCACTACCGCCGGGGCCGGCAAACGACCTGGAACAGCGTCGCGTTCCGCGGCAGCGAATTACCCGGCCCCGGCTTCAACTCGGCGTCCTGCCTGACCCCGACCCCGCCCCTTGCCGAGATCCTGCCGGTCGCCCGGGAGTTCTTCGCCGACGCGGACAAGGGGTGGGGCGTTCTGGTCGAAGGGGACGCCGGCCACCCGGTCGAGGCGGAGTTACAGGCCGCCGGCTGGAAGGTGGACGAGGACGAACCGGCGTTCGTCATGCCGGACATCACCGACGGACTGCAACCAGACACGCCGCCGCCTACCGGGCTGGTCATCCGGCCGGTGCGAACCGAAACCGACCGGGCGGCCTTCGAGCGGGTGTGTACCGCCGCGTTCAACGCCCCGCCGGACCTGGGGGCGATCATCATGCCGTCTCTGGCCTACGCCACCGACCCCCAGATGTGCTGGCTGATCGCGGAATGGGACGGCGAACCGGTGGGCGGGGGCGGGCACTGCATCGTCGGGCCGACGGCCGTGGTCAGTTGTCTGGCCACGCTGGAGTCGCACCGCGGACGGGGGATCGGGGCGGCGGTCACGCGGGCGGTGCTGGCCGATGGGGCGGCGAAAGGGTGCACGAACGCGGCTTTGCGGTCCGGGCCGAAGAGCGTGCCGTTGTACGAGCGGCTCGGGTTCCGGTATGTCTGTCAACACCGCACCTACGCCGCCCCGGCCTGAGCCGGACTTACGACGAGGCAATTCGCACAGGCGTTGTTGAGTTCGATTTGGTGTTCGTGCCGGAAATGAGCCGGTGCGACCGTCCTCCCGGCCTGGGTCGCCGGGAGGACCGGGGGGGTTATCGCCGCACGGCCACCTCGACCCGGTTCACCACCCGCCGGCCGGCCGTCACCCCGCGGACGCACTCCTGAGCCATCTGCTTCATGTAATAGCTCGACACCCGGCCGGACAGGATCACCGATTCCTCGGTGGACTCGACCGCCAACCGGCGCAGCTCCGGCATCGGGCTGGCGGACAGCACGGCTTCGGGGGTGGGGGGGGCGGTCAGCACGGCGGTGGCCATCGCATTCTCCTACCGGGCGAGGTCCGGTGCGAGCCGGGGTCCGGCCGCCGGTGCGTGGCGGCCGGGCGGGTCGTCTTCGTGGGCGAGGCGGCAGACGGGGGCGAATCCGTCCGAGGCCGCGAGACGGTCGGGTTGTCCTTTCCCGCGACTCCACGTTAACCGGCGGATACATGCCATGCAACCAGTTTTCCGGAATGTTCGTCCGGCCTTGCCGGTTTATGCTTGACACCCGCCCCTTGCCCGACCCCGCCGGCGGCCGTTTAACAACCTGCCCATACGAGACGGTATCCCGATGCCTCTGGACCACCCGGCCGCCGCGCTCCTCCGGCCGTGGCGGTCGGCCGCGGTCGGGTCGGGGGTCGCGGCCGTCGCCCTCGTCCTGGGCGTCCCCCTCTTCCTCCGGTCGCCGCCGTGGTGCGACCTCACGCTGTACGAGCTGGCCGCCCGGAACTTGCTCGCCGGAGGGGTCCACTACCGGGACGTGTTCGACACCAACACGCCGGGGTTCGTGTGGGCCTTGGCCGGGGTGCGGGTGGTCGTCGGCCCGTCGTGGGAGGCGGTGAAGGCGGTTGACCTGCTCATCGTGGCCGGGATCACCGGCGGCCTGGTGCGTCTGGCTCGGTACGGCGGGGCGACTCCGGCGGGCCGGGCGTGGCTGGTCGCCGGCGTGGCGGTGCTGTACCCGTCGCTGCCCGAGCCGAACCACTGCCAGCGGGACGTGTGGATGCTGCTGCCGGCGCTGGCGGCGGTCCTTCTGCGGCTCGGCGGAAGGGGCGAGGCGAAGGGGGCAGAAAGCCGGCCCGCCCTGCCCCGTCCGCCATCCGCGGTTGTCGAAGGTGTGCTGTGGGGGCTGGCCGTCTGGGTCAAGCCGCACGTCGTCGTGCCGGCCGCCGCGGTCTGGCTGGCCACCGCCCGCCGCGAATCCTGGGGCCGCGACCTCGCCGGGAACTTGCTCGGCGGGCTGGCCGTCGGACTGGTCGGGGTCGGCTACCTGCTGGCGTCGGGCACCTGGCCGTACTTCGTCGAGGTGTTCACCGTCTGGAACACCGGCTACGCGGCCAAGATGTGGAACGAGCTGCCGGTCCGGTACGAGATCGAGTTCCACTATTTCCCGCCATGGAGCTACCTCCACCTGCTCGCACTGCCCGTGGCCTTCCTGACCCTGGCGGACGACTGGTGGCAGGTGACGCCGCGGCTGCCCGGCTGGCTGTGGGCGCCGCCGGCGGACTCGCGACAGCGGGCCGCCCGAGTGGCCCTCGCCGCCTTGTACCTCGGGTGGGCGGCCCAGGCGCTGTACCTCCAGCGGCAGATGCACTACGTCCACGTCCCGGAGGTGCTGCTCCTGCTCGCCCTGCTGGCCGCCCACCGGTGGGCCGTCGTCCCGCTGGCGGTCGGATGGCTGGCCGTCGTCCCGCTCCTGATCGCGCTGCCGCCGGACGTGTCCGGGGCCGGGGCACTGCCCGGTAACGATGCCGGGTGGAAGTCCCGCCACCCGCTCGCCGACCCGAGTCGGCTGAAGCTCTGGACCGCCTGCGTCCGACCCGCCAAGTCCGACCAAGAGCGGGCGGCCCTTTGGGACCGGCTGGCCCAAGTCCGCGGGTTCCACGCGGCCGCCGACTGGACCGAGCTGGATGAGCTGGCCGCTGAGCTGCGTCGCCGCGGGGTACGGGACGGGGAGTTGCTCTGCTGGGACGACAGCCCCCACGCCCTGTACCTGCTGCTCGGACGGCAGCCGGGGTTCCGGTTCCTGCACGTCAACCAGATGCGAGAGATCGGCCCGGACCAGGACGCCCGGCTGATGGCCGAACTCTGCCAGGTCGCCCCGCGGGTGCGGTGGGTGGCGGCCGACCTGCTGTACGTTTGCCCGCCCGCCCCGGACTCCCCCGAGAGCCTGGCCGACGCCGGACCGGACAGGTTGCCACGCCGGCTCAACCCGAGCTTGCGCGCGAACTTCCCGTACTACCTACCGGCGGTTTTCCGGACCGGTGCGGGCCGTGGGAGGTATGTGCTATTCACGCTGCCCAGCCCGAGCGCCATCCGCGAGTGCGGCCAAGGGCCGTAGTTGCGGAAAAACGACCTATGCTTGTGGTGGACATGCGACCGGGAGCGACGAGCGGCATGTCGCCGACGGACACGACTCGCGGAAGAGCAGGGCATGAGCCGAACACCGACGAAGTTTCTGGCCGCGTCGGTCATCGGGCTGGTCGCGCTCGCAGCGGCGGCCCACGGCCAGGGCGGGGATCCGGCGTCGCTGCGGCTGGACGGGCTGAACCCGACCGGCGGGGCGAACGCGGTCACGGAGAGCTGGGGGACGTTGGGCTTCAGCCTGGAGAACCGTTCCCTGACCGACCGAACCGGCCGACTCCTCGTCTTTTATCCGGAGCAGCCGGACGTGCAGTACGGTCGGGACGTGTGGCTGCCGGCCGGGGCCAGACGGGCCAGTTGGTTGCCGATCGGACCCGCCCCGGCCCAGTCTTCGACCGCCAGTCGGGAGGTCAAATTTCTGCTCGCCGACCGGACCGGAGGCGACTCCCAGGTGCTCCGTGCGGCGGAGGACGAGCGGCTCCGCAACCGGGCCGTGCGGTATCGACGGCTGGAACCGACGACCGCCCTGTTATTGGACTCCGACGACGCCGACGCGGCCGACGGTCGGCCTGGCCCGGACGACTCTCCCGCCCAGCAGGCGGAGACCTTTGCCCGCACCTTCCGACTGGCCCGCGGGCTGAGCGAGTCGCTGACCGTCGTGCGGGACCGGTTCCTGCCCCCCGCGACCGAAACCTTTGACGCGATCGATCAGGTCGTTCTCGCCGGCAATCAACTCGCCGCCGACCCGCTCGGCCAGGCGGCCCTGCGGCACTGGGTCCAGCAAGGGGGCACCCTTTGGGTGATGCTCGACCGGGTCGGCCCGGAGACGGTGGCCCCGCTCCTCGGCGACGGCTTCGGCTTCCAGGTGGTCGGCCGCACCAGCCTGACGACGGTCCGGCTCCGCCGGCCGGGGGACGAATCGGCCGAGGCGAGAGAATTGGACCGGCCGGTGGACCTGGTTCGGGTGGCGCTCGCCGGCAACGAGACCATCCATTACGAGGTGGAAGGGTGGCCGGCAGCATTCAGCCAACCGCTGGCCCGCGGGCGGGTGGTGTTCACCACCCTCGCCGGCCCCGCCTGGCACCGACCCCGACGCCCTCCAGGGGGGTCAAGCCCGCAGGGGGGACGAGAGGCCCGGTCGCCGTTCGCCAACTTCCCAGACGTGCCGGTGCCGCTCCCGCCGCTCGAGCGGCTGGCCGCCGTCATCTACCCGGAGTCGCAACCGGGCGGCCGGCCCGACGGGCTTGCGCCGCTGCTGACGGGCGAGATCGGTTACTCGGTGGTCGACCGGACCACAGCCGCAGTCATCCTCGGCGGGTTCGCTGTAACCCTGGCCGGGCTGGGGGTCGGGTTACGACGTTTCGGCCGCGCGGAAGCCGCCGGGTGGCTCGGTCCACTCGCCGCGGCTGGGGCGGCCGGGCTGTTCGTGGCACTCGGGTCGGCGGCCCGGCAGGCCGTCCCGCCCACGGCCGGGGCGGCCGCGGTGGTCGACATCGCCCCGGGCGCCGGCGAGGCGTCGGCCGTCGGTCAGTTCGCCGTTTACCGCCCGGACTCGGGGCCGACGCTCTTGAGCGGCGAGCGCGGCGGCTTGTTCGAGTTGGACCCCGGCGGGCTGGCCGGCCAGACCCGGCGGCGATTTCAGACCGACCTGGGCGGGTGGCACTGGGAGGGACTTTCTCTGCCGGCCGGCGTGCGACTGGGCACGTTCCGCACCACCATCCGGACCGGACCCGTCTCGGCCGTTGCCCGCTTCGGCCCGGGCGGAGCCGATGGGCGCCTGGACGCCGGCCGATTCGCCGGCCCGACCGACGGGGTGATCGTCGCCCCGGCCGCCGAACAGACCGCCGTGCGGTTCGAGGGGGCCGACCGGTTCTCTGCCGGACTCGGGGACACCCTGCCGGCTGGCCAGTACCTGACCGGGGCGGTCCTCACCGACCGCCAGCAGCGGCGGCAGGAGGCGTACCGGCAACTGCTGACCCGCCCGATGCCGAAGCACCTGGAGGGCCGCGACCTACTGCTCGCCTGGGCAACGACGGACGGTCTGCCGTTCACGTTCGGGGAGGAGACTCGAACCGTCGGCGAATGCCTGATGGTCATCCCGCTGTCGTTCGAGCAGCCGGCGGCCGGCTCCCGGGTAACGGTCCCGCGGGCGTTCGTCCCGTGCTGGTCCATCGTCCAGGACCGGCCGCGGCCGGTCGTGACCGAGGGCATCCGGTCGAGCGAACAACGCCTGCGGTTCGATTTGCCCGCGTCCGTCCGCCCGCTGACGGTGGAGCGTGCCACCTTGCACATCCGCGTCCGCGCGCCAGGCCGGCGGGTGTCCGTTACTGGCATCGCGGACGGCAAGCCCGTCCCGATTCAGCAGGTGGACGGCCCGGTCGAACCACTCCGGATTGAGGTCGCCGATCCGGCTCTGCTCCGACCGGACGCGGCCGGCGGGCTGGTGTTCGGGCTGGCATTCAGCGAACAGGCCGGCGACCGCGGGCCGGCGGGCGGCGACCTGTGGCGGATCGAGTCGGTCGGGCTGGACGTCGTCGGGCGGGTCGGGGCGGACCGGTAAGGCCATCACGGGGGAGTGCAATGGGGACGGGCGAGCCGGTCGTCGAGGCCCGCGGGTTGACGAAGCGGTACGGCAGCTTCCTGGCCCTGGACGGGCTGACGTTGGCTGTCGGCAAGGGCCAGATCCTCGGGTTCATCGGGCCGAACGGGGCCGGCAAGACGACCACCATCAAGATCCTGGTCGGGCTGGCCCGGCCGACCTCGGGGACGGCGACCGTCGCCGGGATCGACTGTGCGACCGAGGCCCGCAAGGTGAAGCGGCTGCTCGGGTACATGCCGGACACGTTCGGCTCTTACGACAACATGCGGGTCGGCGAGTACCTGGACTTCTTCGGGGCGGCGTTCGGCCTCCCCCGCCGGGACCGCGGCCGGCGGGTGGGCGAGGTGCTCGACGTGGCCGGGGCGGGCGGGTTCAAGGACCTGTTCGTCGAGACCCTCAGCCACGGGATGAAGCAGCGGGTGGCGATCGCCCGGACGCTGCTCCACGACCCGGTCGCCCTGATCCTGGACGAGCCGGCGAACGGGCTGGACCCGCCGGCCCGGATCGAGATGCGGAAGCTGCTGCGGGAGCTGGCCGACCGGGGCAAGACGCTGATCGTCACCAGCCACATCCTGCCCGAGCTGGCCCGCATCTGCGACCGGGTGGCGATCATCACCCGCGGGCGGCTGCGGGCCGTCGGCACCCTGGACGAGATCGCCCGCCAGCTCAGCCCGCTGCGGACGGTCGAGGTGCTGGTGGCCGCCGCCGACCAGGCGGACCGGGCCGCCGCGGTCGTCCGCCGGCTCGCCGAGCCGGGGGCGGAGGTGGTCGTGTCCCCGGCCGAGTTCGCCGTCCGGGTGCGGACGTCCCGGGCCGACGCCGGTTTGGCGGACCTGCTGGCCGGGCTGGTGGCGGCCGGGGTCCGGGTGACGCAGTTCCGGGAGGTCCAGTCGGACCTGGAGGAGGCGTTCATGACCGCCGCCGCCACCGACGGGGCCAGGCCGGCGGCCGGGGTGGGGGCATGAACCCGATCGTCCGCCGCGAGCTGCTCGGGTTCCTCCGCACCCGCCGGGCGGTGGCCGTGCAGGTCGCGTTGGCCCTCGGGGCCGCCCTGCTGGTGCTGGCCCGGTGGCCGGCCGGCGGGGTCGGCGACCTGGGCGGGGCGACCGCCGCGCAGGTGCTCCGCGTCTTCGGGTACGGGCTTTTGACCGGGCTACTGCTGGTGCTGCCGGCGTTCCCGGCCACGGCCATCGTCCGCGAGCGGGTGAGCGGGACGCTGGCCCTGCTGCTCAACTCGCCGATGTCCGTGACGGCCATCTACGCCGGCAAGCTCGGCGGGGTGTTGGGCATGACCGCCCTGATGCTGCTGGCCACAGTGCCGGGGGCGGCGGCCTGTTACGCACTCGGCGGGTCCACGGTCGGCGGCGGTGTCGGGCTGCTGTACGCGGTGCTGGCCGCGGCCGCCGTGCAACTGACCACACTCGGGCTGCTCGTCAGCAGCCGGGCCACCACCGCTGACGGCGCGCTGCGGGCCACTTATGCGGCCGTGCTGGCGCTGTGCGTGTTGCCCCTTGCCGCCCACTGGCTGATCCCCCGTGACGGCCCGACCGAGACCGCTATCGCCGCATGGGTCGGCGGGCTGTCGCCGATCCCGGCCGTGATGGAGGCGGTCGGCCAGGGGGCCGCCGGGTTGCCCGGGGCCGAGTACCCGGCCGGTGCCCCGGCCCGGTACTTCGTGCTGGCGGGGGTGACGGCGGTCGGCTTCGCGACCGCCACACTAGTGCGGCTCAGCCGGTCCCCGCTCGACCGCGCCCGCCCGCCCGGGGTCATGACCCAGGACCGGTCCCGGCGGGCGCGGGCGGCCCGCCGGCTGTTCTTCCTGATCGACCCGCAGCGGCGGTCGAAGGGGATCGGCCCGCTGGTGAACCCGGTCATGGCCAAGGAGTTCCGCACCCGGCGGTTCGGCCGCTCGCACTGGATGCTCCGGCTAATCGCGGCGAGCGCGGTGCTGTCCGTGGTACTGAGCTGTGCGGCGGCCATCGGGGCGCTGGGCTGGGGGACGGAGGTGATCGGCGGGGCGCTGGTGATCCTGCAAGCGGTGCTGTTGGTCCTGTTCGCCCCGAGCCTGTCGGCCGGCCTGATCAGCACGGAGCGGGAGGGCGGCGGGTGGCAGTTGTTGCGAACGACGCCACTTTCCCCGGGGGCGATCCTGCGGGGCAAGCTGATGAGCGCCGCCTGGCCGATCCTGCTGCTGTTGGCGGCCACCGTCCCCGGGTACGTGGTGATGACGACCATCAAGCCGGAGACCGTGCCGCAGGTCCAGCGAGTGCTAATCACCCTCGCCCTGACGGCGGTGTTCACCGTCCTGGTCGGGGCGACGGCCAGCAGCCTGTTCCGCACGACCGCCGCCGCCACCGCGGCCACCTATCTGGCCCTGGTGGCCGTGTGCGTGGCCCCGCTGCTGGTGTGGGTCGGGCGGGGCGTGCCGTTCGGCCACCGGGTGGTCGAGCTGGCTCTGACCATCGACCCCGTGGCGGCGGCCCTGCACGCGGCCGACACCCCCGGGTTCACCGGGTACGACCTGTTGCCGATCAACTGGTGGCTGACGGGGGCCGCCAGCCTCATGCTGCTGGCGATCCTGGTCGTCCGCACCCGACAACTTTGCCGGCCCGAGTGACGATCCAACGGCGGGGGTTCACAATGGGGTCTCTGCGGATCGCGGTGGCGGTCGCCCTGCTGGCGGCCCGCCCGGCTCGGGCGGACGGCGACGGGGTCGATTCCGACATGTACCGGGATCCGGCCCTGCCGACGGCCCGGGTGGTGAAGACGTATCCGGACGGCCTGGCGGCACTGTGGCTCGCGGCCCTGAACCGGCCCGAGGCCGAGCTTCAGGGCCAGGCGGCCCAGGCGATCGCGACCGCTCACAAGGCCGGGATGCCGGGGCTGGCGTCCACTGTGCCGGCCCTGCTGCGAGTGCTCGACCGGCCGGACGCTCACCCGGCCGTGAGGGTGGCCGTGGTACAGGCTCTCGTGGCGCTGGACGCCCGTGACACAGCCCCCACCCTGCTCCGCCTGGTCGATGCCGCCAACCCGGACCTGTCCGCGGTCGTCGAACCGGCCCTGGCCCGTTGGGGCTACCGGCCGGCTGCGGCCCACTGGCTCGACCAACTGAGCCGTCCGGCTCCGCTCCGCCGGTCGCACGTGCTGGCGATACAGGGTCTGGCCGCCGTCCGGGAGGAGAAGGCCATCCCCCGCCTTCAAGAGCTTCTCCCGACGGACGTGCCGCCGCCCTTCCGCCTGGAAGCGGCCCGTGCCCTGGCCGTCATCCGACCGAACGGCTGGGAGGCGGACGCGGCCAAACTGGCGGCCGACCCCTCACCTCGCGGGCTGACCGGGCGGCTGGCCGCGGCGTCCCTGCTTCGCCAACACACCGGGGACACGGCGGTCCGCCTACTGCAGACCTTCGCCCGTGACGCCGAACCGGCGGTAGCCACGGTCGCCCTGACCCGGCTCGCCGAGATCGACCCCCGGCTCGTCCTGGCGGTGCTCGACCCGGTCCTCGGCAGCGAGGACGGCCGGGTCCGGGCGTTCGGCGTGGACGCAATGGCCAGCCACCCGTCGGCCCAGCACGTCCGCCGGCTCGGCGACCGTCTGTCCGACCCCCACCCGGAGGTGCGGCATAAAGCCCGGCGGGCGTTGCGGCAGGTGGCTGCGGTCGCCGAGTGGCGCGGCCCGGTCATCGACCGGGCGGTCCGGGCGCTGGGCACGACCGACTGGCGGGGTCAGGAGCAGGCCGCCCTGCTCCTCGGACAGTTCGGGCACAAGCCCGCGGCCGGCCGGCTCGTCGAGCTGCTGGCGTCCGACCGGCCGGAGGTGTGCGTGTCCGCGGCCTGGGGGCTGCGGGTGCTGGCCGTCCCAGACACCTTCGCCGCGGCCCTTTCCCACCTCAAACTGCGGCACGGCCAACTGATGACGGCCGGCCCGACCGCCGGCCTGCGGGGGGTCACGCCCGACGCGCTCGACCGGCAACTGTCCCAACTCGCCCAACTGTTCGGGCGGGCCAGGTATCGGGAGGCCGAACCGACGCTCCGCGCCCTGGTCCCCAGGCGGTGGTCCGGGAAACCGGCGTCGGGCAAGTCGCTCCCCAACTCGCCCGGGGCGGCCCCGCCCCCGCCGACCCCGGTCGGCGGCGAGACCCGGGCGGCAGCGGTCTGGGCACTCGGCCTGCTTCACGAGGGGGGCGGCCCGACCGAGCTGGCGGCGGCCCTGGAGCAGCGGCTGACCGAGACCCCGCCCGACGGGCCGGACGACGAGCGGGTGCGGCGGATGGCGGCGGTGTCCCTCGGCCGGATGAAAGCGACACCGGCCCTCCCGTCGCTGCGGAAGTGGGCCGGGGACGGCCGGCCGACTGTGGACCTCCTGCCGACCGCCTGTCGATGGGCGGTCGCCCAACTCACCGGCGAACCGCTCCCACCGCCGGGCGTGGTTGAGGCGGTCCAGCGGGACTGGTTCCTGACCCCGGTCCGGTGACGAGCGAAGGCTACGCAGTCGGAGGCCGCGGGGCGTGCCGGTCGGGACGTGGGACGAGGTTCGCCAGGTCATCGGCCAGCATGCGGTCGATCAACTCGGCCACGCCCGCTCCCCGCGCCCCGGCCGTCACCAGGTCGGCCGCGGCCTTCACCGCCGGCAGGGCGTTCGCCACCGCCACCGCCACCCCGCACAGCCGTAGAAAGGCGTGGTCGTTCTCCGCGTCCCCGACCCCGACCGTCCGGTCGGCCGGAATTCCCAGCTCCTCCAGCGCCGGGGCCAGCCCGGTCGCCTTCGTCACCCCGCTCGGCAGGGCCATCACCGACCCCTTGTTGAAGATGACGTGCCACTCCAGCCCGAGGTCGCGGATGGCGGCCAGGACGGCGTACTCGTGCGGCTCGACGGTGGCCACGATCGACCGGCCGACCGACACCGGCACCCCCCGCCGGGCCAGGTCGGCGACGAACGCCTGCGGCGGGGCCGGGGCGATCACCCGGCTCTCGCCGGTGTCCGGCCGGTATAGCAGCGCCCCGTTCTCGGCCACCACCCGGTCGAACAGGTCGCAGTGGGCGAAGGTGGCAAACAGGTCGTCCAGCTCCCGGCCGGTGACGAGGACCAGCCGCCGGCCGGCCCCGCGGAGCCGACGGAGGGCGTCCAGCGTCGGCTCGTCCACGACCCCGTCGTGGGCGATCGTCCCGTCGTAGTCGGTGGCCAGGGCCAGGTATCGCATCATCCCTCCGTGACTATCTCACCACCCGCCAGGCAGCGGACGGCGGACGGTCGTGCGGCTCCACGTCCTCTTCCCACAGCCGGAACCCGCCGGTGAAGGCGTCCTTGTTTCCGCCCCGGCGGACCCCCTCCGGGAGTGGGTGGACCAGCTTGGCGTTCCCGCCGCCGAGCAGGATGTAGTCGGCCGCGAAGGCGTCTCGCAGGTTCGCCGTCACCTCGGCCACCGCCCGCACCCAGGCGTCCGGGCCGTGTTGCGCTAACCCGGCCTTGCCGAGCCGGTCGGCCAGCGTCTCCCGCCGGGAGTACGGCAAATCGCCGAGTTCGAGCGGCACCACCACCCGGTCGGCGACCAGGGCGGACCCCAGGCCGGTGCCCAGCCCGAGGAACAGCATCCGCCCGCCGACGTAACCGCCGAGCGCCTGCAACGCCGCGTCGTTCGCCACCCGGACCGGCTTGCCGAACCCGGCCGCGTAGTCGTACCCGACCCAGCCGTCGCTCAGGTTGCCCGGCTCATCCTCCGGGCCGGCCGGCCCGACCAGCCCGGGGACGCCGAGGGACACCACGTCGTACCGCCAGTCGGCGGTCATCTTGCGGACGCGCTCGACGAGGTGGTCCGGGGTGAGGTGTTTACCCGAGTCGAACCGGCGGGATTTCGGCTGGCCGGTGGCCAGCATCTTGACGTGAGACCCGCCGATGTCCACGACCAGGATATCCACGCGCCCCCCTCCAGCCGGTATCCGGCACCCGATGGGAGGAGCGAACGACGTGCCAGTTAACGGCGAACGGCCGGCGTAAGTCGGCTGGTCCCGCTAGCCCAGGTGGCCTTCGACACGGGGCAGAGTCTCTGTCCGCCCTCCCCCTCCCTGCTTCGGGGAGGGGGCCGGGGGTGGGGTTGAAACCCGCCACCCGATCCGGTGAGTTTGAAGACGCGGTGATGGGTCGCAGCCGTGACCCTCCCCGGCCCCCTCCCCGAAGCAGGGAGGGGAGCAAGTCCCAGGTCGGACGATACCGCCGTCTGACTACTCGCCCTCACCAGGGGTGCCGGACCAGCCGGCTTACGCCGGCCGTTCGCCCGCCGAGCCGCGGCCGGACAGCCGGCGGGCCAGCCGATACCCGAAGTACCCGACCACCGCCCACGGCAGCACCACGCACAGCCCGAACACCACCCACGTCAGGCTGGTGAGCAGCACCGACGCGCTGTACATCAGCCCCTTCCGCACCTGCGGCCACACCCCGTCGTCCGGGGCGACGATCGCCTCGGCGTTGGTCAGGGTGATGTCCAGCCGGGCGAGGGCGAACCGGCCGTCCGGGGCTTGCGGGTCGCGGGCCGTCTGGCTCACCCGCACGATCCCCGCCCCCTTCACCCGCTCGGCCACCCCGGCCGCGGCGGCCAGCGGCACGTCGGCGACGATCTTCGCCGTCACCCGCCCGGACCGCTCCCGCGTCACCTGGCTGTCCACCTGCCGGCCCTTCGCCTCGGCCACCTGGGTGGCGACCACGGCACTGGCCGCGTCCACGTCCGGCACCTCGACTTGCAGGGTGGCCGTCTCCCGCGGCCGGACCCGGGCGGCGCTCAGCACCGTCACCCGGTAGCGGACCTTGGTGTCGGTCACGTTGTCCGACTCGGCCGCCCGGTCCACCTGCCGGGCGATCACCTCCCCGGCCGCGTCCAGGGCCGCCCGGACGGCCGCGTCGTCGGTCCGCTTCACCTCGAAGTCGAGCTGGGCGGTGACGTTCGCCCGGTCCTGCTCGTTCAGCTGCGCCGCCAGGATGCGGCCGGACTTGGCGGCCACGTCCCGCAGCGCCTGGTACGCGGCCGGCACGTCCGACACCGCGACCTGCAGGGTGGCCGTCTCCCGCGGGGCGACGTTGGCCAGGTTGTACAGCTGGACCTGGAAGACGGTGTCCCCGCGGGTCAGCTTGGCGTCCTTCTGGACCGGTGTGTTCGGGTCGGTCGGCTGCTGCACCCGGTCGATCTCCAGCCGGGCCACCCGCCCGAGCTGCCGCAGCCGGTCGCGGACCGGGCCGGCCGCGTCCGGGGCCACCTCGAACTGCAGCGTCGCGTTGAACTGCCCGGCGGCCAGTTGCTTCAGGTCCGACTTGAGCACCCGCCCCTTGGCATCGGCGACCGCCTTCAGCACCTCCCGGAACGCCGTCTCCACCTCCTCGACCTCGACCCCGGCCTGCACCCGCTCGCTCTCAGTCAGCCCAGCGGCGGCGCGAATCTGCTTCTCGGTCAGGGTGATGGTCAGGGTGCTGAGCGACGCCAGGTTGCTGTAGTACCGGAGTTCCCCCTCGATCTCCTCGATCTTGGTCCGCCAGACGCCGAGTTCCTTCTCCGCTTCGAGCAGCTGCTTGATCTCCCCCTTCCCCTCCTTGATGACCTGGAGGAGCCGGGTTTCCATCGTCCGGGCGGCCTTCAGCCGGCTCTCCAGGTCGGTGTACTGCTTGGTGATGTCCTGGCTGCCGATCCGCTGGCCCTTGAGTTCGCCGTGCGCCCCGACCTCTTTGCGGAGGTCCAAGACGAGGGCGTCCAGGTGGTCCGGCGGGACGCGGACGACGACCGACCCCTTCACCTTGCCGTTGGCCAGCTTCTCGCTGTTGACGGTGGCGACGTACCCGCCGGGGATGGCGGCGACGAGCCTGGTGACGGTGGCGACGGCCGGGTCGAAGGCGTCTACCTCGAAGTCGATGTCCCCGGACCGGATGATGACCTTGCGGACGGACGGCGGCGGGACTTGCGGCTCGGGGGTAGGGGGCTTGGGAGCCCCGCCTTGACCGAGCATGCCACGCAGACCATTTGTCACAGCGGCGTACGCCGCAATCCCGCTGTCGGCCGGCTGGCCCGGGATGATCGGCGCCGCGAAATCAACCCCCTTGGCATCCTTGAGGTAGCCGAGTTCGACGCCAGCAGTCCGTTTGCCACCGAGGTGGTCGTCGGCCGTGGGCGTGCTGGCACGACCGAGCTGTCGGCCACCTCCGGGCTTGGCCTCGGGGGCCGGTGGGGCCGCACCGAGGCCGTACCCGCCCGGCTGGAAGAAGCGGTCCGCGTCTGCCGGGTTGCTGCCAAAATAGCCGTACTGCTTAGCCTGGTCTTTGCCCTGCTCGTCAAACCGCTCGATCGGCCGCCCGGCAATGTCACCCAGCCCCTCACCGCGGTCAGGAGCCTGGAAGTGCCAGGTCGTGACCGGCGGCCGAGGTACACCTTGGGGCGCCGCGGCCGGGCTGTCCGCACGCCGGCTCCCCCACCTCGCGGTCGCATCGAGCCGAGTCCCGTCCGCCGACTGCCCTTGCGAAGTCGGTGCCCGGCCTTTCGCCGCACCCTCGGTCTGAGCCGCCTCCGCCCACAAGTGGACGCCGGCGTCGAAATCGGCCGCAGCCACACCCTTGGCGATACCGGTGGTCGAGGCGACTTCCCCCCACAGAGGAAGCGAACCCCCGCCGGGGAGTGGCAGTCCGCCGGCTCGCAGCGGTAGCCCGAACGTCTGGGAAGCCAGGACGACGCCGGTCAACCCCAGCCCGACCGATGCGGCCAGCCCAGCGACGAGCGGCTTCCGCCAGCCGACCTGCCAGCCACGGCTCGCCCACACGTCGCCAACCGGCCGCGGGGCCAGGCTGCGGACCGGGGCGAACAGGGCGTTCAGGTCGCGGTCCAGCGCCCGGACGGCGGCCAACTCGGCCGCGCACTCTCGGCAGCCGGCGGCGTGGGCGTCCAACCGGGCGGCGTCGGCAGCGGACAGCCCGCCCAGGGCGCGGGCGGCCAGGTGATCCTGCGCCCAGGTGTGGTCGGCGGTCATGACGATCCCCTGTCGGATGGCTTGTCGTTCAGTCGGGCGCGGTGTTTTCGTAGGGCGGGTCGAGGAGGCTCTGCGACGAGGCCTGCCAGTCCGGGCGGAGGCGTCTTGCCACTTGCTTGCGGCAGGCCTGCGCCCGCAAAGCCGGGCTTGACCCGCCCTACGCCGGCTCGTCTGACCCCAGGCTCGCAGGCAACCGCTCCCGCAGCAGTTTCAGCCCGCGGTGCAGCAGCCCCCGGAGCGAGCCGTTGGTCAGCCCGAGCTGGGTGCCGATGGCGTCGTAGTCGGCCCCGGCCAGGTAGCGCAGTGACAGCGGCAGGCGATACTCGTCCGGCAGCGATCGCAGCGCCTCCAGCACCGCTCGCCGGGCTTCCTCCTGGCGGGCAGCTTGCTCCGGGTCGGCACCGGCCGCATGAACCGTGTCGAGGGCGCCAGCGGCGGCCGGCGGGGCGAGCCGGGCGCGGCGGGCGGTCCGCCGGGCGGCGTCCAGCATGGCCCGGTGGGCAATGGTCAACAGCCACGGCCGGAACCCGGTCGGGTCGTGCAGGGTGCGGAGCTGCCGCCAGGCCAGCAGGTACGTGTCCTGGGCGATGTCGTCGGCCCGGTGCGGGTCGCCGGTGTCCAGGTACAGCCGGGCGAACACCAGCCGTCCGGTCCGGCGGACCAGTTCCTCGAACGCGGCCCGGTCGCCGGCTTTCGCCCGCTCGGCCAGCACGCTGTCGGCGTCGGTCATGGGCACCCCTCACCCGTGTAGACGACATGACGCCCGACCTCCGCGCGCCCACGCCGGATTCTCATTTGCGGGCGGCCGGACCGGTCGATACCCTCCGGGTGGGCCGTCGCCCTCCCCTTCCCCGAAAGGACGGTTCGCATGTCCCGAGCCACGCTCACTGCCCTCGGCCTGTTCGCCGCGGTCACACCGGTGGTTGCCCAGCCGCCGAAGCGGACGCCCACCCCGAACGACACCCTCGTCTCCCCGCAGGCCCACCCGGACAAGACGGTGACGTTCCGCCTGTACGCCCCGAAGGCCAGCGACGTGACCGTCGGCGGGGACTGGTTGACCGGGCCGCCGGTCAAGCTGACCAAGGATGATAAGGGCGTCTGGTCGGCCACCGTCGGCCCGCTGGTGCCGGACTACTACAGCTACGCCTTCACCGTGGACGGCGTCCGCACCCTGGACCCGAAGAACGCCGCCATCAAGCAGGGCGTCAGCAGCCTGGACAACATGTTCTTCCTGCCCGGTCCGGAGGCCGAGTTCGAGGCCAACAAGCCGGTCCCGCACGGGGACATCCGGCAGGTGTGGTACGACTCGTCCACCCTCAAGACCCAGCGACGGATGCACGTCTACACCCCGCCGGGGTACGACGCCGGCACGGACAAGCTGCCGGTCTTCTACCTGCTGCACGGCGGCGGGGACGAGGACAGCGGGTGGAGCACCATCGGCCGGGCCGGGTTCATCCTGGACAACCTGATCGCCGCCGGGAAGGCCAAGCCGATGCTGGTGGTCATGCCGAACGGCAGCCTGCCCCGGCCGGCCGTCGCCCCCGGGGCCAAGCTCGACCCGAAGGAGATGGCCGCAATCCAGGACCGGTTCACCAACGAGCTGATGAAGGACGTGGTGCCGCTGGTCGAGAAGAAGTTCCGGGTCGGCACCACCCCGGCCGACCGGGCGCTGGCCGGGCTGTCGATGGGCGGCGGGCAGACCACCCGGGTGCTGACCACCCACCCGGACCAGTTCGCCTACGTGGCCATCTGGAGCGCCGGCCTGTTCGGCGGCAACCCGACCGCGTTCGAGCAGCAGAACGAGGCGTTCTTCAAGGACGCGGACATGGTGAACAAGTCGGTCAAGCTGCTGGCGGTGACGGTCGGGGACAAGGACTTCGCCCTGGCCGGGTCGAAGGCGCTGGCCGGGCTGTTCGAGAAGCACGGGATCAAGCACGAGCTGCAGATCACCGGCGGCGGGCACACCTGGATCAACTGGCGGCACTACCTGAACGAGCTGGCCCCGCGACTGTTCCGCTGACGGGCAGTGGCCGGGGCCGGTCCCGTCCGGCCCCGGCCGTCATTCGACCAGCGGGAGCCACCCGGACACATCGAACCGGGCGTGCGGGTTCGTCTCCAGGTTGGTGGTCGCCTGGTGGTACGCCTCCCAACACGGTTCGAGCAGCCGGAACAGATCGACCGTCCGAAGACACCCCTGCTCCCGGCAGAACATCAGGTCGGCCCCGGGGCCACGGACAGGGACGGCGGTGGCCGTCGGCACCGACCGCTTCACCTCGGCCGAGTACTCCGCCCCGGCGTCGGTGTCCGGCACCAGCACGAACGTCCGCTCCTCCTCGGCCGGGCCGCCGGCCAGCGGGGCCGCCGCCCGGACGTAGCTCTGCACCCGCCGGGCCAGTTCCCCCGGGTTGTCCCCGGCCGTCGTCAGCTCGACCGCGGTCACGTCCTCCGTCGGCAGCAGGTTGCTCAGGAACGCGGTCGCCTGCTCGATCATCGGGGCGGCCAGTTGGCGGAACAGGTCGGCTGACGCCCGACAGGCGCCGGTCAGCCCGCCCCGCGGGTCCACCACCAGGCGGGTGAGCACCAGCTCCAACCGGGCCGCCTCCTCCGGCGGCAACAGGGTGAGCATCTCGGCCGCCGACGCGTCCAGGTGCGTGGTCCCGTACGGCAGCACCACCCGGATGGTGTTCGACCCGCGGAGGGTGTTCTGCATCGCCTCGTCGACCGGGTCCGGCCGCGGGGACGAGACCCCGGGTGGTGGGGTCGGGTCGGTCCCGGGGAGCATCAACTGGGCCTGGAGCGTCCGGGCCAACTGGTCGACCCGTTCGCGGGCGAACCGCAGATCCCGCGCCCGCTCGTCGAACCACGCCTGGAGCCGGCGGTAGAACTGGCTGGCCGACAGGGCCAGGTCCTCGCTCACCCGCACCTCGACGAACGCCCGGACCTTGTCCGCCAGCCCGCGGGTGGCCCGGGCGGCCCGCTTGCCGAACAGGCTGAACCCGGCCCCCGGCTCGGCCCCGGCACACGAGTCCAGGGCCGCCTGCACCTCGGCCCGGGCCTTGGCCCGCGGCTCGGACAGGGCGGCCAGTGCCTTGTCCATACCCAGGGCGGCGGTCGAACAGGCCTGGGCCAACTGGGCGACGACCGCTTCGGCGGCAGCCAGCCGTGCCCCGGCCAGTTCGTCCAACGGCCGGAGCAGCTCGGTCAGCTCGTTCTGCCACGCCTCCAGCGCCCGCCGCACCCCGCCGTCCAGGCTCTTACTCAGCCGGCCGCGGCGGAAGGTGCTGTCGGTCTCGACGGTCGGCTCCATCCCGACCACGTCCCGGGCCTGGTCCCACAACTGGATCGCCCACCCGGACGGGTCCGCCCGGCGGGTCGCCGCGTCCGCCTGGGCCGTCAGCCCGGCCGCCCACCCGCGGAGTCGGTCGACCGGGTTCCCCTCGGCCGAGGTGGCGGACTCCGCGGCGATGTACTGCTGCACGTCCCCCGGGGTCAGCCGGTTGTCGGCCAGGACGAGGTGTAGCACTTGCTCGGCGTCGGCCGGGGGCTGGCCGTGCAGCGGGGCCGACCACCCCCGCATCAGCTTGACGCACAGTTGCCGGGCGGCCGACCGGAGCAGCAGGCCGCGGGGGTACCACACCCCGAAGGTGCCGAACCCGCGGAACGGCGTCCGCCCGGCCGGGGCCGGCCGCCGGCGGAGCTTCTCCAGGCCGACGCCGAGCGGGGTGGTCAGGTCGTGGGTGACGTACGCCGCCAGGTGGGACACGCAGTCCCGGAACGCCTCGATCGTCCGCTCGGCCATCGGCAGCAGGTACGTGGCCGTGAACGGCGGCCCGTTGCCGCCCACCGCCGGCCCTTCCGGCCCGCCGTACTGGGCGGCGAACGAAACGTCCGGGTCGGCGTAGTGGTTCAGCTCGGTCAGGGTGGCGAACACGTTCGCCTGCTCGGCCGGCGGGGTGCTCGGGTCGTCCGGGGAGCCGGCGAACACGAACGCCGTCACCGGGGCGTCCGGGATGTTGAACTTCTCCAGCGCCCGGCGGACGGCGTGCCCGGCGTCCAGGAGCATCCCGCTGGTCCCGCCGGCGGCGCTGGCGAACACGTACACCGCCGGCACCTTGGTCCGCACGGGCAGCCCGGTGTGGTCGCTCCCCTGGGTGACCGCCTCCGGGTGGGTACACGTCTGAAGTTCGGTCTTCAGCCGCTGGGCGAACCGCAGGTAGTGGTCGCAGAACGCCAGCCGGCCGAGCGCCCGGTTGCTGTCCACCCGGAGCGACCGGGGGATGCTGTACAGCTTCTCCCGGGGCAGCCACTCGAGAAGCTGGTCGAGCTGCCGCCGGCGGTACCCGGTCGGCGCCTGGAGCGGGGCGTGAAAGGTGTGCTCGTGGAGCAGCCCGGCGTCGGCCGAGCTGGTCGCCCGGCCGGGCGAGTCCGGCTCGACGTCCAGATAAATGAACCGCCAGCACGGCACGGCCGCCAGCTCCCCGACCCGGTCGAGCAGCCGGCACCGCACCTGCTGGAGAGCCTTGCGGCCGAAGCTGCCGATCCCGATCAGGATGGCCGGCCGTAGCACCCCCTCTTCCGGCCGGAAGCTGACCGACGCGGACACCGGGTGGTCCGGGGCCGGCAGGGTGGGGAACCGGCTGAGGGTGCGGGAGCTGGCCGGCTGGGGCGTGCCCCGGGGGCGGGTCGGGGCGGTCGGGTGGGTGGTGTTGCCCACCGCCACGTCCGGCATGGTGGCCGTCCGCCGCCGCTGCGGGGACGGGGGTTCGATCTGGCTGCTGCCGGCCGCCGCGGTGACGTCCGCCCGCAGGGACTGGGCGCCGAGCGCCCGGACGAACGCGGCACAGTTCGGGAACCGCTCGTCCGGGTTCTTGGCCAGCGCCTTGGCCACCACCGCCCGGTCGGCCTCCGGCAGCCCGTCCAGGTCCGGGGCTTCGGACATGTGCTGGAGGGCCAACTGGCGGATGTTCTTCCCGCCGAACGGCCGGCGGCCGGTCAGCAGCTCGACGTACACCACCGCCAGGCTGTACTGGTCGGAGTGCTTGCTGATCTTGTTGGCGAACGTCTCGGGGGCGGCGTAGACGGGGGTGATCCCGCCCATGATCCCGGACGCGCTCTGCCGCTCCAGGTGCTTGACCAGCCCGAAGTCGGCCACCTTCACCCGGTCGGCGATCAGGAACAGGTTCTTCGGCTTGACGTCCAGGTGTTGCAGGGCGTGCCGCTCGATCAGGTGGTCCAGCCCCTCGGCCGCGTCCGCCATGAACCCGAGCAGCGCCTCCCGGGGGATGCCCGGCCGGCCCTCCTGCTGGCACTCCTGGAGCACGTCATAGAGGCTCTTGTCGGCCAGCTCCATGACGATCAGCAGCTCGCCGTCCACCTCGTCGATCCGCTCGGTGGACAGGAGGAACGGGTGCCGCACCTCCTTCACCCGCTGGATCGCGTTCTTCTCCTGCTGGGCCTTGGCCGCGTCCCCGTCCAGGGCGTTCAGGTTGCCGTAGACGAACTTGATCGCCTTGTGGATGTCGCCCGGGGCCAGACACTTCCACACCTCACCGAACCCGCCGGACCCGAGCGGGCCGACGAGCCGGTACCCGGGGATCGGTTCGGTGTCAGGCTCGCGGAGCCAGTTCATAGGTCCACCGGTGCGAGTCGACAGCAGGCGCTCGGGCGACGGTCGGGGCGGATGGCGCGTAAGCGTAGGTCATCCGGGGCGTCCGGTCCAACGGCAGCGACGGAATCTCCGGCAGACTCGTTCGGCCTGCCGGCACAAGATTCCCGCGGGGTGGAAGCCGTGCGCCCGAACCGACCGTACGGAGGCGGATGGGGTCGCTTCTTTGACGGGTTGGCGGTGAGAAGCCTGTCGGGAAACCCGGCACCCGCCGGGCTACTGAGCGGATTGGCCGGCCGCCCGGAACAGCCAGTACAGCACCGTCTTGATCTCGAACGGCTTCAGGTCCGGCTTGAGCGACAGGATGCGGGCGGCGATCCCGGCCAGGTGGGGGGTGGCCCAACTGGTCGCCGGCTCCCGGGCGAACGGCCCCAGGTACCCCCGGCCGTGGGCCTGGAACTCGATCGACTCCCGCAACTGGTAGGCGAACCGCAGGGGGTCGTCGAACACCCCCTTGTCCACCGAGATGAGCGGCGGGCTGAACACGGCCGGGTAGCTGCGGGTGAGCGGGTGCTCGTTGTGGGCGGCGGCGAACACTAACACGTCGGCGAAGTACGCCGCCTCGATCGCCTTCAACAGCGCGTTCCGCCGGGGCAACTGCTGGAGCTTGTGCTCCGGCACGCCCAGGGAGAGGTTGACCACCTTCACCTTCCACACGTCGATGGCGTGGTGCAGGGCGGCGATCACCGTCTCCACCTCGCACACCCCCTGCGGGCCGAACACGTCGGCCGAGTACAGCTTCGCCCCAGGGGCCAGGGTCAGGATGATGTCCGCGACGGTGGTGCCGTGCGGGCTGGACTGGTGGCCGTCGTAGGGCAACGGGACCGTTCCACCGGGCTTGAACACCACCCCTTCGATCGGCCGGATCTCCTGCCCCCGCTCCCGGAACTTGGCTTCCAGGACGCCCCGCTCGACCCCGGAGTCGATGACCGCGACGGCCACCCCGTCCCCGGTGGCGCGGGGGTCTTTGAGGATGCGGTCCGGGGTCAGCCGGGCGAAGATCTCGTCGAAGACGGTCGGCTCGCGCATTTCAAGCGATGGAACGCGGAGTACGCGGATAAGAACGCGGATGAAAACCGGATCAGAACTAAATCACTCTTTGTATTCTGAGCCGCGTTAATCCGCGTTCGGAGATCTGCGTCATCCGCGTTCCATGTATCCTCTCAGTCCGTTCCGGTGAGTCCGTCCAGCAGGCGGCGGAGGTTCTCGACCAGGGCGACACAATGATCGACGGCCAACGGGCCGTGGCGGACGGCCAGAACCCGCACCGCCTCCACCAGCCGCAGACTCGTGTCCGGGTCGGCGACCGCGTTCGCGTCGGCGGCCAGCCCAGCCTTCAGCCGCTCCAGCACGGCCGGCGGGGGCGGAGACTCGGGGCCGGCGTCGGTCGGCCCGGCGAGCGTTTGGGACACGTCCTCGCTGGCCTTGAGGGCGGCGTCCACCGCGTCGAACAGCAGACGTTGCGTCTGCCGTTCAGCAAGTGCCTGACGGAGCAGCTCGGCCCCGATGTCGGCGGCGGCGGCCACCAGCTTGCGGTCCGCGTCGGTGAATACCGGCTTGTCGAACAGCTCTAAAACCACGTGCGCCCCGGCCCCGACCCGCAGCGGGACGGCCAGCAGCGAGGTCCGCCCCTGCTCGAACGGCAGCAGCTCGACCGCCCCGACCGCCGCCGGGCTGAAGTCGGTCATCACCGCCGGGTCTTGCAGACTGACGATGCTGGCCGCCAGCGACCGGCTGAACGGCACCGCCGGCGCGGGGAGGCGGGTTCCGTCGACAGCGTAGGCGGCACTCGACTCGGTGCCGTCCGGGTGTTGGTGGCGGACCAGGAGCGCCCCGTCGCTCGCCCCGGTCGCCCGGAGGAGGAAGCGGAACAGCGAGTGGACGGCGTCTGGCAGCGGCACCGGGTCGTTCAGGGCCGCCGCCCCGCGGACCAGCGGCAGCACCTTGTCCACCGCCTCCCGGAACGCGGCCAGCGACCGGTTCAGCTCCCGCTGCCGCTTGGCCGGGCGGATCCGCTCCAGTTGCCGGCTGATGGCCTTCAGGAAGGTGTCCCGGTTCAAGTCCTGGTTCTTGTCCAGGTAGTCGCGGACGCCCATGCGGAGGGCGTCCAGCGGCGTCGCCTGGTTGGCGAACCCGGTGACGAGAATCGCGACGATGTCCGGCTGAAACTCGACCAGGTCTTCGAGCAGCTTCAGCCCGTCCGACCCGCTGCCCAAGTTCCAGTCGAGGACGGCCAGGTCGATCGGGTGCTGGTTGGCGTAAGTGAGGGCAGCTTCGGCGTCCGGGGCGGCCAGGACGCGGACGTTCGACATCCCGGTCAGCCACTCCTGGAAGGTGCGGCGGACCCCGTCCTCGTCGTCGACGATCAGCACCGTCTCGGGCATCGGCTACCCCGGGCGGCTCACGGCCGTTGCTTCATGATACACGGCCCAGGCGGCGGAAAACTCGCCGCTCAGCAAGAGCACGGCCGCACGCGCCTGCCGGACGTCCGCCCCGCCAAGAAGCGATTCCGCCTCGTCCAGCGAACGCAAGGCGTCGGCGAACTTGCCCTCGGCCGCCTCGGTTCGTGCCCGGGATAGCAGAAACCCCTGCCGGTCCGCAACCGCGACCAGTAGTGACAGGTCGGCCTTGCAACGCCGGCAGGTGGCCGCGTCGTTCGACGCCTTGCAACAGGGGCAGGTGATCGGGGACGGCATGGGTTCTCAGCGAAACGGTTTGCTCTGACCAGAAGGTGTAACCCCGCAGACGCGCGGAGTGTCTGGGTGTAACCCCGAATGTTAACGTAGCCGAACCCGGGGTCGCTGAATTCCCAGCGGCGATTCCTCCGACCGGCCTAATCTCCAGCGATTCCGGCGCCGCGAAGGTCGGCCGCCGGGTGCGGCATCACAGTTGCATTCGAACGAGCCTGTCCTTCCATCGCAAATCTAGCCCCCTGTTGTGAGGGCGGTAAAGTGTCGATTCGTGTCCTTCTGGCGGCCGTGTCGGCCGCCGCCTTGCTCGCCCCGTCGGGCTCCCAGGCCGGTTTGATCGGTGACACCGTCACCAGCACTATCACCCCCGGCATCTGGGTCTCAACCCCAACCTCGGCGGTCGTTGGGGCGGGCAGCGAGTTCACCCTGTCGTTAGCCGGTTTTGGGGCGTTCTTCTCGGTCGACGTGGGTGATACAACGATCACGCTGAACTACGTGAACGGGGGCGGTCTCAGTATGGGGGCGGGCGAGTTGTATGTTCTCAGCGACCTGAACTGGAACGCCCCCCCAGCCTGATCACCGGGGCCACGCTCCAGACTTTCGGCCCGGTCAGCGGGTTCACCCAGTCGGACATCTCGTTCACCGGCACCTCGGTGTCGATGGTGCTCGACGGGTCCGGATGGGGGCCGGGCTCGAGCGCGGTGATCACCCTGGAGGCGACCCCCACGGCCGTGCCCGAGCCGACCACCCTCACCCTGGCGGTTCTGGGAACGGCGAGCGTCGCCGGCGGGGCGTGGCGGCGTCGGAGGGTGTCCGCCCAAGTCTGAGGTCCGTTCAGTCACGGCAAAAGCACCCGGTCGCCGAAGCGGGTGCGGAGCCGGAGGCGGTCGGCGTCCGACAGGCCGCGGACCGCCCGCAGGTCGAGGCGAGGCAGATAGCGGCTCGTCGGGATGGGCAGGAACGGGGCGACCGAGCCGGGTGGGAAGACCGGGCCGAGCCGCAGCACTTCGACCGCCGGCGGCCAGTCGGCTATCGCCAGCCGCAGGGTGTCCCCGGCGAGGTCGATCACGGAACCCGGCGGCCAGTCGTAGACCTGATTAACCGCTACCTGCCGGACCGCCAGCCGGGGGATCGCGTCCGTCAGCTTGGTCAGCCCGGCCGAGTTAAGGTAGCGGAAGTCCAGGTGGTCGAGCGGGGCGGTCGTCGAAGTCAGCACCTCGGTCAGCGGCACGTCCAGGCTCTGGGCGCTGACGATTACGGTGCCGACGAACCCCCGGCAATGCGCCTCCCACACCACCCCATTGAACAGCGGCGGCCGGTCCTCGCACTTCGCAAGTCCGTGCTTCCAGCTATGGTCCTGGAGCCGGTTGTAGTAGTGGTTGCGGGTGTGGAACCACACCGGGTCGGTCAGCGCCCGGTGCCAGGCGATTTGCAGGCGGATGAACTCGGCTCGCTCCGGCCGGCCGTGCTCGTCCAGCCAGTCGGCGTACACCAGCCGGGGCACGTCGTCCGCCGGGGCGGCGGCGACGGCGGCCAGCAGCGCTCGCTCATCGTCGGTCATGGTCAGACGTCTTCCAGGTAGAACAGCACGTCGGCCAGTTCGTTGCACGCCGTCTGCAGGTCGCCCCAGGCCCGGTCGGCCATCGCCACCCGCACCCGCTCGGCCAGCCGGTCCAGTTCCGCCTTGTCGTCGTCGGACGCCACCTCCTTAATCCGATCCGCCTTCTCCAGCAGCGCCTTCGCGTTCACCACCTCCCGCTGCCCCTCGGCCGGACCGGGGGCCAGTTGAGGGGCGTCGAACCCGAGCCGGTTGGCCGGCGCGTGCGGCTCCTCGGCCGACACCTCCTCCGACCGCCACAGCCGGTTGAGCCGCTCCCGGGCGGCCGACCGCTCCTCCAGGGCGTACCGGGCCAGGGCGTTCTCGATCGTCACCTGCTTCTGTAAGCCAGTCCCCTTCTCCCGAGCGGACACTTTTAATGTGCCGTCCAGCGTCAATTCCAGTTGGACGAGGATTTGGTTGCCGGCCGGCACCCGGGCCAGCCCTTCGACCAGGAACTTGCCGACCCGGTGGTTCCGCCGCACGTCCCCGCTCTCCCCCTGGTAGATGTCCACCTCGACCGTCGGCTGGCTGTCGGCGACGGTGCAGAACGCCTCGCTGCGGCTGGCCGGCAGCGGGGTGTTCCGGGGGATGATCGGGGCGAACTTGAACTCGTTCGGCCGGCGGGTGTACTCGTCCGGGTAGTCCAGGCACTTGATGCCCAGGGTGTGCGGGGTGATGTCCACCAGCACCGCCCCCACGTCCGCCCCGCTGACGAGCGCCGCCTGCACCGCCGCCCCCATCGCCACGCACAGGTCGGGGTGGACCTCCCGGTGGGCCGGCTGGCCGAGCCGGTCTTCCAGGAGTTGGCCGATCAGCGGGGTGCGGGTGCTGCCGCCGACCAGGACGACGCGGTCGATTTGGGAAGCGGTCAGCCGGGCGTCGTCCAAGGCCCGCTGGACGCAGGCCATCGTCTGGTCGATCAGCGGGCGGATGAGCGCCTCGTACTCGGCCCGCTCGACCTCGGTGTTCAGGTGCAGCGGCACCCCGTCCTTCTCGGCGATGAACTCCTCCTCCACCCGGGCGAACGGGTGGTCGGACAACTGCCGCTTGGCCGCCTCCGCGGCTTGCAGCAGACGGGCGTTCGTCACCCGTTCGGCCCGCAAATCCACCCCGTACATGTCCTGGAATTCGGCCGCCAGGTGATTGCGGAGCAGGTCGTCGAAGTCGTCCCCGCCGAGCTGGGTGTCGCCGTGGCTGGCCAGCACCTCGAACACCCCGCCCTCGGCCTGGACGACGCTCACGTCGAACGTCCCGCCGCCCAGGTCGTACACCAGGAACCGCTCGGTCCGGTCCGGGTGCGGGTCGTAGGTGAGGGCGGCGGCGGTCGGCTCGTTCAGGATGCGGACGACCTCCAACCCGGCCAGCTCGCCCGCCTCCCGGGTGGCCTGCCGCTGGGTGTCGTTGAAGTACGCCGGGACGGTGACGACCGCCTTCCGCACCGGCTGGCCGAGGTCGCGCTCGGCGGTCTCCTTCAGCTTGCGGAGGATGATCGCCGACACCTCCTGCGGGCGGAACTTCTGGGTTCCCAGCGTCACCGTCGCGTCCTGGCCCATCTTCCGCTTGATCGACTTGGCGGTGCGGTCCGGGGCGAGCACCCACTGGTTGCGGGCCGGCTTGCCGACGAGCAGCCGTCCGTCGTCCGCCAGCCCGACGACGGACGGCAGGATCGGGTCGCCGTCCACGGGGATGACCCGCGGCCGGCCGTCGGTGACGACGGCCACCTCGCTGTTGGTGGTCCCCAGGTCGATCCCGACGATGATCTCGGCCATGCTTGCTGTCCTGTATGGCACGCGGACGACGCGGATTTCAACGCAGATTCACGCGGATCAAATCCAGATTTAGTTCTGATCTGCGGAAATCCGCGTTCGGATGATCTGCGTCATCCGCGTGCCATTGCTTATCGGGCTACCTTCACCTGAGCGTAGCGGAACAGGGTGCCGTTCCACCGATACCCGCGGCGGACCTCTTCGATCACGGTGCCGGTCGGGGCGTCAGCGGCGACCGCCTCGACCACCTCCATCCGCTCCGGGTCGAACGGCCGGCCGACGCACTCGACCGCCTCCAGCCCGGCGCCCGCCAGCGCCCGTTCCACCCGCCGCAGGCTGAGGGCGTAGCCATCGGCGACGCCAGCGAGCCGCGGTTGGATTGACGGCGCCGCAGCCGGTGAGGCGAACAGCCGGGCCAGGAAGCCGGGCCGCGGCGGTTCGGGAGCGGCCTCCAACCCGGCGACGGCCTGTTCCACCTGCCGCAGCCCGATGACCAAGACGTCAGCGATGTCTATCAGCGCTTTCACCAGCGGCCGCTGCACCCCGGCCACATCCGTCGGGGCGGTCGCGGCGGCCAGTTGCTTCACTGTCTCGGCGTTCTGCTCGACGGCGGCCCGGCTCGCCCGGGTTTGCAGGTTGACCTCGTGCCGCAGGGCCGTGAACTGGCCGACCAGCATCCCCAGGTCCACCGGCTCGGGCGGGCGGCCGGGGGCGACCCCGCCGGCGTCGGCCAGTGACTCCAGCCAGCGGCGGAAGTCGGCCAGCACCGCGTCGATCCGGGCTGGGGTCAGCGGGCGGACATCCCGGCGGCCATCAGCAGTTGGCTCAGCCCGAACCGGCGGCGGGGCGTCGGACATGCGGCTTCCTCGATGATCGCGTCCACGGAGTCGTCGGCCCCGGCGTCGAACAGCCGATACCGCACCCGGGCGTCGATGTCCTTGATCTTCTCGTAAGCCGCCCGGACGGCGGCGAACCGTTGCGGGTGCTGTTCCGGCGGGAACTCCCGGGTGAGCTGCAAGTACCGCTGGCGGATCGCCTCGTCGGGGGCGTCCGGCGGCAGGCCGAGGATGTCGTAGGGGGTGGGCATGGGTCACACCAGCGGGTCGGCCCCGAAGAAGTCGTCGAAGTACGCCGGGTGGACGGCGTCGTGTTGTAGTTTCTTGATCCGGGGCAGCAGTTCTTTGTGCCGCAGCTCCGGGCTGCGCTCGGCGGCGGCAAGGGCAGCCCGCAACAGGCCGGCGACCTTGTGCGGCCGAGGCAGCCCATCCGCCAGGGTGAACTCCATCTCGGCCAGGAGCAGCGGGAAGACCGGGTTGGCCGGGAACCGGGACCGCAGCGGGGCCGCCAGCTTGGCCAGCCGCTTCCACTCCTGCCGCATGGCCACCCCGCGGGCCAGGTTCTCGAAGTCGAACTCGGGGGCGGCCGACTCCGCGGAGCGGACGATCACCTCCTCGATCTTCTTCTCCTGGGTCTTCTGCCCGCGGTAGCTGACGCCCTCCAAATGGTACTGGTCCCAGGCGGCATACAGGAGGTTGGCTTCGAGCGGCGTCGCCGGGCCGGCGAGCGCTTCAGCCAACGCGGCGTCCAGCGGCTTTCGCTCGGCCGGCTTCAGCTTGGCGAGCAGCGCATCGACAGCGAGGAAGAGCGTCGCCGCCAGCCGGCCGCCGGGGACGGCCACCGCCTCAGCCCGGAGCCGATCAGCGTCGGCCGAGCGGCGGAGCTTGCAGGCGACCACGCTTCCTAGAGCCTTCCACCCGGTTGGGGTGTGCTCCTCGCACAGCCCGGCAGCCTCGGTCAACACCCGATCGGCCGCAGACGGGTCGCCGTCGATCAGGAGATGCCGGGCCAGCCCGAGGGCGGCGTGGGCGGACAACACCCGCAACCGCTGGTCGAGCGGGTTGGCGGCCAGCGCCTTCGCCCGCAGCTCGTGGGCGTCGGCAGCTCGTCCCTGCCGGGCCAATTGCCCGGCCAGAGCATCCAACACGGGTAGAGCGTTCGGCCGGTGCTCCAGCAGCGTCCGGGCGACCGCCTCGGCATCTTCGACCTTCCCCTGGCCGATCAGCCGGTGGAACAAGTCCTGGGCCGGGGCGACCCAGTCCGGGGCGAGGACGGCGGCCTGCCGCCAGAACTTCGCCGGGTCAGCCGGCGGCGACTTCGGCCGGCGGTCCCGGGCGAAATACGCCTCGAACAGGTCGTGCAGCTCGCGGTGCGGGGCATCCGCCTGCTGTTGGGCGTTGCGGCCCATCCGGTGCAGGACGGTCGCCCTGGCCCGGCGGGCGAGGTCGGCCGGCCAGCCGGGCGGGGTGGTGGCGAGCCAGGCCTCGTAAGCGGCCCAGTGCCGGTTCGCCTCCGCCCAGTGGCCGGCGTCCTCGTTCGCCTGAGCCTCCAGCTTGTGGAACTTCGGGTCGTCCGGCGGCTCCCCGAACGTGAGCCGGTACTGGGTCAGGTCGGCCGGCTCGCCGTGGTCCAGGATGGCCCGGTAGAACGCGGTCGCCAGCCGCGGGACGAGGCGGGGGGCTAGCTCCCGCAAGCGGGGCAAGGCGGCGTGGGCATGCCGGAACGCGGCCGTCAGCGACTTGCCCCGGGCGATCTCCTTGCGGACGGCGGCCAGCGTCTCGGCCAGCGGCCCGAGGGCGAGCTTGCGGTACTGCTCGGCCTGGGCGGCCCGGACCTTCTCCGGCTGGGCGGCGGCGAACGCCGGGTCGATGCTGGATCGCACCGGGGCAGCGAGCTTGGCCGGCAGCCGGGCCGGGTCGAGCCGCTGCCAGTTCTCGACGGCCCGCTGGTCGTCGCCGGCCGAGTACGCCATCAGCCCACGGAGCAGCACCTTCCACTCCAGGAACGGCGACCCCAACCCGACCGCCTGGAGGGCGGCCCGGGCGGCCTCGCCGTTCCCAGTTTCATACGCATCAAAGGCCGAAACCACCGCGTCGAACGCCGGGTGCTGATCGGGGGGCAGTTCGGACCGGTTCCGCGAGCGGACGGCCCGGTCGGCCGGGTGTAACACGGCGGGCGGCGGTGCGGTCGTGGCGCGGGGGCGGGGCAAGCCGGGAGCCTCGTACCTGGAACCGGGCGGCGGTCGGGTGCCGTGTACTATAACCGAAACCCCCGACCTGGCTACCGGCGCGCGGTCCGGGCCGTCGAGATCGCCCGGCGGACTGGTCCCCTTGTGGGGGAGGGGTTAGGGTGGGGGTCGGCATGCTCCCGCACGTTCGGGGAATCGGAAGAAGCGGCGTGCGATCTTGAGCCCCCACCCCTAACCCTCCCCCACAAGGGGGGAGGGAACAAAGCAAACGGCCCGATGACCCGACCCGAAGCCCACCTGCTCAGCCCGTACCGCCCGCCCACCTCGTACCCGTCGTCCGTGAGCGCGGCGGAGGCGACCGCCTGGCTGGCCGGGTACTTCGCCCTCTGGCACCCGGCCGTCCTGCGCCGCATCGGCAAGCCGCCGGCCGTCTCCTCCGTCTACGACCACGACCAGCCGGCCGACGGGTTCGTGTACGCCGTGGCCGAGTCGCCGGCCGTGTTCCAACCGGACGACTGGCCGGACCGGGTGCGGGAGGCGAACGCGATCCGGGTGGTGGCGACCCCGGACCGGCAGGCCGTCATGGCCGACCTCCGCGAGGCTATGGGCGACGGTGAGGAGGCGGCCCGGTTGTTCGCGGCACCGGCCGATGTGGTGCAGGCGTTCGCCGGCCTCGGGTACGGGTATCTGGTGGTGGACACGCTGTTCGAGGCGGCCAGCCATGACCGGCTGCTTGACGCCGACGGGTTCTGGGCGGACGTGTCGGCTGCGGTGCAAGCCGTGCTGAATCCGGACGACGCCAGCGGCATCTGGACGCACCTGAAGGCCGCCGCCGAGAAGCTCAAAACAGCGAGGGAGGGGCTAAGTACCAACCCGCTACACCTACTCGACTGGGCCATCCTGGAGCCGGGCAAGCCCGTCGCCGAGTGGCCGGAATCGCTCCGCCGTGGACTGCCCTGCACCGTACTGGCGAGCGGCGAGTCGCTCGACCGGTTGTCGGCCGACCAACCGGACCGGTTCGCCGAGTTGCGGTCGAAGTTCCTGCCGAACCTGCCGAGCGCCGTCGACTTGACGACCGGGGCGTACAGCGAACGGGAGGACGCCCTGCTCCCGCCCGAGTCGCAGTGGTGGAACATGGCCAAGGCCCGCGCGACGGCCCAACGGCTGCTCGGGGCGGACGCGGCGGTGTACGGCCGGGCGAAGTCCGCGAACCACCCGCAGGTGCCGGGCTGGGCGCTGCACTGCGGGTTCAAGCACGCCACCCTTCTCAGCCTGGACGGGGCGACAGTGCCGCACCGGTCCGGGCCGGTCGCCACCTGGCCGGGGCCGGACGGCCGGTCGGTAGACGCCTACGCCCGCGACCCCATCCCGGCGGCCGAGCCGGCCACGTTCTTCAACCTGCCCTACACCCTGCACACCGCCATCAACCAGGACTCCAACCCGACGGTCGCCTTCGCCCACAGAGGGGAGCCGGCAGCGATTGGGTACGCGGAGCTGGTCGCGCTGTCCGAGTTGGCGGGCGTGCTGGGCGAGTTCACCTCGGTCGGCCGCTACCTCGGCGAGCACCACTACGGCGACTACCTCGGGACCGCCACCGCCGACGACTTCTTCTCGGACTCCCTCGACGAGCGTGTGACGGCGCGGAAGCGGCCGGACCCGGTGAGCGGGTTCGCCGTGCATCAGCGGCTGCGCCGCCGGCTGGACGGGGCGTTCTCGCTGGCAGCGCTCTACCGCATGCTGACCCCGGAGCAGCCCGGCGAAGCGGACGCGGTGCGCGAGCTGACAGCGATCGAAGACGAGATCGAGGCGCAGGGCGCGGACAACGGTCGGCAGACCTGGGAGGGCGAGGCTCCTGCCGAGCCGGGGAGCGCGTGGCAACGGCCGGGTGCCACACCCGTGGGAGCCACGGGTGTAACTGCAGCCGATGCCTTAGGCAGCCCGGCTCGGCAGGAGCCTCGCCCTCCCACGGAAGGCCGGCTACACGCCGCCGAATCCGCCTGGGCGAAGCGGCTGGCCGACCGGCTCCAGGCCCGCTCCCAGGCCGGCCAGCCGGGGTGGCTGGTGTTCAACCCGTGCGGGTTCGCCCGGCGGGTCGGGCTGGAGTTCCCCGGCCTGCCCGGCCCGATCCCGGCGGCCGACCCGGTGAAGGCGAGCGAGTTCGCCGACGGCACCGCCCGGGTGGTCGTCGAGGTGCCGGCCCTCGGGTACGCCTGGCTGGCCCGCCCGACCCAGCCCGGCCCGGCCCCCAAGCCGCGGATCAAGACGGCCGAAGGGGCCGTCGTCCGCAACGAGTTCTTCGAGGCCGAACTCGACCCGGCGACGGGGGGGCTGCGAGCGTTCCGCGACACCCGCACCCGGCTCAACCGGCTCGGGCTACTCCCCGTGTTCAACCCGGGCAGCACCCCCCGGGCGCGGTCCGTCGCCGTCACCCACGCCGGGGCCGCCCTCGGGGAAGTCACCGCCGACGGGGATCTGCTGGACGAGCACGGCCGGGTGCTGGCCACCTTCCGGCACCGGCTGCGGGCGTGGGTCGGCCGGCCGGCCCTGGAGCTGAGCCTGGAGTTCGACCTGAAGCACCCGCCGACCGGCTACCCGTGGCACGCCTACTACGCCGCCCGGCTCGGCTGGCGGGACGACCGGGCCGCCCTGTTCCGCGGGGTGAGCGGGGCGAACACCCAGACCCACTACACCCGGCCCGGATCGCCGGACTACCTGGAGGTGCGGCTCGGCAAGGAGCGGACGTTCGTTTTCACCGGCGGGTTGCCGTTCGCCCAGAAGCAGACCGGCCGGATACTCGACCTGGTCCTCATCCCAGAAGGGGAAGCGTCTCGGCGGTTCGACCTGCTGATCGCCGCCGACCGCGACTACCCGATGCAGACGGCCGCCGGGTGGACCGCCCCGGCCCCGGTGGTCGCCACGGACAAGGGGCCGCCGGGCGGGATGGCCAGCAGTTGGCTCGCCCACCTAGACCTGCCCAGCCTGCTGCTCACGTCCCTGCGGCCGGGCGAGGGGCGGACCGTCACCGCCCGGCTGTTGGAAACCGCCGGGTTCGGCGGGGCGGCCGACCTGCGGTTCGCGGTGCCGCCGGCTCGGGCCGAGCTGATCGACGGCGAGGGCACCCATCTGAAGGACGTGCTGCTGAATGACGGGGTGATCCCGCTGGAGTTCTCGGCAAACGAGGTGGTCCGGGTGAAGTGCGACTGGACGTAAACTCGCCTTCCGGCCGTCGTGCCGTTCTGCTATCCCGCCGCCCGATCCTGCGCGACCTGGGGGGAACGGCGCGTGCGGAAGCGGGTGTTCTTACTCACCGTCCTGACGGCGGCCGGCTGCTCCCGCCCGTTCTGGCGGAACCAGGCGGACGGGGAGACGTACCCGATCATCGGCGAGCGGGTGCTGTCGCCGGCGTTCGCCGTCGGCCCGCTCTCCGCCGACCCGCCCCCCAACTCGCGGATCGGCGACCCGTTCGACCCGAACTTCCCGCCCAAGCCGCCGGACGACCCGGCCGCCGCCGCGTTCATGGCCCACCCGTACAAGTTCCGCGGGTGCAAGGGGTGGGCCAAGGACGGCACGGTGGACCGGGTGGAGTTCGTGGACTGGGAGGCCGGCCTCGGCATCCCGCCCGGCGGCACGCTCAAGCTCGACCAGACCAAGGCGGTCGAGATCGCCCTGCTGAACAACCGCGACCTGCAGTCGGCCCGGGAGGACGTGTACCTGTCCGCCCTGGCCCTGACCCTCAACCGGTTCGACTTCGACGTCCAGTGGTTCGCCCGGACCGCCCCGACGTACACCCGGATCGGGGCGAGCAGCCTGCCGTTCGAGGCGAACACCCTGGACGTGACCAGCGGGGCCGGGTTCCACCGCAACCTGGCGGCCGGCGGGCAACTGCTGGTCAACTTCGCCAACAGCTTCGTCTGGGAGTTCACCGGCAAGACGCACACCGTCACCGGCAACCTCGGCGGCCAACTCATCCAGCCGCTGCTCCGGGGGTTCGGCCGGGACGTGCGGCTGGAGGGGCTGACCCAGGGGGAGCGGGACGTGCTGTACGCGGTCCGCGACTACGCCCGCTTCCGCAAGCAGTTCTGGGCCGGGGTCGCGGTGGACAGCAGCGGCTACCTGAACCTGCTGCTGCTGCAGCAGAACGTTCGCAACGCCCAGGCCAACCTGAAGAGCCAGGAGCAGAACTACGCCGTCGTCCAGGAGCAGTTTCGCGGCGGCCGGAAGTCGGTGGTGGACGTGGACCAGATCCTACAGGGGCTGCTGTCCGCCCGACGGGACGTGATCCAGGCAGAGCTGGCCCTTCAGACCGCCCTGGACCAGTTCAAGTTGCGGCTCGGCCTGCCCCCCCGGCTGCCGGTCGAGGTGGACGACAGTTACCTGGACCAGTTCGTGCTGGTCGATCCGGCCGTCGAGCAACTGCGGGAGGCGGTGGACACGTTTGAGCGTGAGCGGAAGCAGGAGGTCGGCAACCCGCCGCCGGCCGCCGCCATTCGTGGGCACTTCACCACCCTGCTCGAGCTGGCCGGCCGGGCGGACGTGGCGCTCGTCTCGACAGCCTCCGACATCGACCGGTGGCGGGCGGTGCTGCAGCGGCCAGCCCCGGGCGAGACGCCGGAGCAGCGGGATCAAGCGACGACCGCGTTCGCCGCCTCGACCGGGGTGGTGCCAGATCAAACCAAGGCGATCGCAGCGTTGCGACGGGGGTTGGCCGACCAGCGGGCGACGGTCACGGACGCCGACCGCAAGGGCGGGTGGGACGCCACACTCGCATGGTCCCGGAAGCTGGCCGCCGTCTTGGATGCCCTGATCGCCGCCCAGACCCAGGCCCGCATTTACCTGATTCAACTGCCGGAGATCCACGCCACCGAGCCGGAGTCGCTGGCGTTCGCCAAGGCCAACCGGCTCGACCTGATGAACCAGCTCGGCCGGGTGACGGACGCCTGGCGGAAGGTGACGGTGACGGCCAACGCCCTGGAGGCCGACCTGACGGTCGTGGCCGGGGCGAACGTGATCACCGACCCGGCCAGCCGCAACCCGTTCAACTTCAGCAACGACGTCAGCCGGTACTCGGTCGGGGTGCAGTTCGACAGCCCGCTCGTCCGGCAGGCCGAGCGAAACACATACCGGGCTGCCCAGATCAGTTACCAGCGGTCCAGGCGGGCGTACATGCTCCTGTCGGACGGGATCGAGTTCGCCGTCCGTGACACTCTGCGGTCGCTGCGGGTCCAGCAACTCCAGTTCGACATCGCCAAGCAGTCGCTGCTAGCCGCCTCCCGCCAGCTCGAAAGCCAGCGGCTGCAACTGTCCGCCCCACAGGGGGCGGAGGGGGCCGGCGGGGGCGGAGGGATGCAGCTCGGCGGCGGCAGCGGCGGCGACGCCACCCTCCGGCTTCTCACCGCCCAAAACCAGCTCCTCGAGGCCCGCAACGGCCTGGCCAGCAGTTTCGTCAGTTACGAGCAACTCCGGATCCGCCTTCTGTTAGAATTGGAAGCACTGCAGTTGGACGACCGAGGGTTCCCCACCAATGCCGCCCCCGCACGCCCCGAGCAGCCCGCCGGCCCCGGCGGCCGAGACGGTCCTGGCCCCGGTCCTGACAACCCCGTCTTCGGTCCGCCCGCCGGCAACCAAACCCGGTAGCCGGCCGGCCGCCCGCTGGCTCCGCCGGGCGGCGTGGGCCGCACTCGTCATCGGGCTGGTCGGCGGGACCGTCTGGGTCGGCCCCAAGTGGGTCGGCGGCGGCGGGTCCGGGGACCGCCCGCTCACCGCCCGGGCCGCCCGCGGCGAGCTGAAAGTGACCGTCACCGACCGGGGCGAACTGGAAAGCTCCGACTCGGTCCAGGTGGCGTGCGAGCTGGAGGGGGGCGGCAAACTGGTCAGCATCGTCCCGGAGGGCACCCGGGTCAAGAAGGGGGAGGAGGTGGCCAAGCTGGACACCGACGCCCTGGTCAAGTCGATCACCGAGCAGGAGGTCAAGTGGGAGCAGGCCGAGGGGAAGGCGAAGTCGGCCAAGAGCGAGCTGTCCCAGGCCAAGAACAAACGGGACAGCGAGGTGAGCAAGGGCCAGCTCACCCTCGACCTGGCGAAGATCGACCTGGAGGCCTACGAGGACTCCAAGGGCAAGTACGCCAAGGAGCGGGACGAGAAGAAGAGCAAGCTGGAGCAGGCCAAGCGGAACCACAAGAACGCCTTGGACGAGGTCGAGTTCACCGAGGGGCTGGTCAGGAAGGGGTTCGCCCAGTTGGAGGAGCTGCGGCGAAAGCGGGACGCCGAGCTGGAGTACAAGTTCGCCGTCGCCAGTGCCGAGGCCGACCTGTACATCCTGGAGCGGTTCGAGCGGCGGAAGCAGGTGAAGGACTTGAGCACCAAGGCGGCCGACGCCGAGCGGGAGCTGGCCCGGACCAAGGAGAGCCAGCAGGCGGCCATCGAGAAGGCCGAGGGGGAGCTGAAGGCGGCGGACAAGACGGCCGAGATCGAAAAGAACCAGCTCGAACGGCTGAAGAAGCAGATGGACCGCTGCACCATCAAGGCCCCGTCCGAGGGGATCCTGGTGTACCACAACGCCCGGTACTGGGACGACTCGTCCCGCATCCGCCCCGGGGCCACCCTGTACTTCCAGCAGACTATCTTCACCCTGCCCGACCTGACCAAGATGCGGGTCAAGCTGAAGGTCCACGAGTCGGTCATCAAGAAGGTGAAACCTGGCCAGCCGGTGACGATGGCCCTGGAGGCGCTGCCCGGCCGGGTGCTCAACGGCAAGGTGATCAAGATCGCCACCCTGGCCCAGAGCGACGGCTGGCGGGGCGGGGGCGTCAAGCAGTACGAGACGGAGGTGTCGATCGACGACCTGCCGACCGACGCCGGGCTGAAGCCGGGAATGACGGCCGAGGTGAAGATCCTCATCAACACCCTGGCGGACGCGATCACCGTCCCGGTCCAGGCGGTGACGGAGTACGACGGCAAGCACGTCGTTTACGTGGTGGACGGGTCGAAGATTGACCGCCGGGAAGTGACGGTCGGGGAGACGAACGAGTCGCTGATCCAGATCACGGACGGGCTGGCCGAGGGGGAGGCGGTGGCCCTGGACGCCCGCGTCCGGGCGGCCGCCGACCTGAAAGCCGCTGGTCCGAAGGACGGCAAGCCGGCCGAGAAGAAGGACGAGAAGACGCCGGCCACCGGAAAAGGGTCGGCGGCGGTCGCCCAGCGGTAGGCGGTTGGGTGGCTGCTTCTCGTTCCCACGCTCTGCGTGGGAACGCTGCGATCGACGCTCCGCGTCGAGTGAAGTCAGCCGGCAAACTCCACGCGGAGCGTGGACCCCGTGCGTTCCCACACAGAGCGTGGGAACGAGGATTTGTGATGCTCCCCACCCGTTTCGCCCACGCGTTCAAGCTCGGCCTCCGCAGCCTGGCCGCCCACCGGCTGCGGAGCGGGCTGACGACGCTCGGCATCGTCCTCGGGGTCGGGTCGGTGATCGTCATGCTGGCCGTCGGGGAGGCGGCCCGGTATCAGGCGCTCAAGCAGCTCGAAGACCTGGGGGCGAACACCATCCTGCTCCGCAGCGTCAAGCCGACCGAGGAGGTGAGCGAGAAGAAGGGGACCGACCTGCTGGCCTACGGGCTGACCTACGCCGACCTGAACCGGCTCAAGACCACCATCCCGACCGTCACCGCCGCCACCCCGGTCCGGGAGTTCCGCAAGACCGTCCGGGTCAAGGAGAAGAAGCTGGAAACCCGGGTGGTGAGCGTCACCCCGGACTTCCTCCGGCAGACTAACATCCCGGTCGTCCGCGGCCGGGGGATCGAGCCGCCGGACGAGGAGCGGTTCGCCAACGTGGCGGTCATCGGGGCGGAGGCGGCGGACAAGCTGTTCCCGGCCGAGGATCCGGTCGGCAAGACGGTCGGGGTGGAGAACCTGGGCGAGCTGCTCACCTTCACCGTGGTCGGCGTCACCGCCCCGAAGACCCTGGCCACCGGCACCGACGGCGGGAACGCCGACTACACCAAGGTGCTGTTCATCCCGTTCGCCACCGACCGGGTGCGGATCGGCCGGGAGGTCATCACCCTGAAGGCGAACGGGTACGAGATCGAGCGGCTGGACATCAGCCAGGTGACGCTGACCGTCGACGACCTGGCCAACGTGCCGCGGACGGCCGCCGCGGTGCAGTCCCTCATCGACCACTTCCACCCGAACAAGGACGTGCAGGTGGTGGTCCCGCTCGACCTGCTCAAGAAGGCCGAGGAGACGCAGCGGCTGTTCACCCTCATCCTGGGGGCGATCGCCGGCATCTCGCTGGTGGTCGGCGGGATCGGGATCATGAACATCATGCTGGCCACGGTGACGGAGCGGACCCGGGAGATCGGCGTCCGCCGGGCGCTCGGGGCCAAGCGGAAGGACATCGCCCTGCAGTTCCTGGTGGAGACGCTGACCCTGTCGTGCTTCGGCGGGGTGATCGGGATCGGCGTCGGCATCGGGCTGGCGTACCTGGTGTCGTGGGGGTTCGGGCTGCCGGCCATCGTCCGCACCTGGTCGACGCTGCTGGCGTTCGGGGTGTCGGCACTGGTCGGGCTGGCGTCCGGGCTGTACCCGGCCCGGCGGGCGGCCCGGCTGGACCCTGTCGAGGCACTGCGGCAGGCGTGAGATGATACAGAATTTACCAAAGCCCACGGACAGCAGTCCGTGGGTCGAACGGCAATCGCTCCGTCCCACACCGCCGATGCTAGTTCTTGCGGGGTGAAGTCTCGCCCACCCGTTGCAACGGGTGGGCTTTCGGGGGTCGTTGGATTCGGGTGCGAGTTACAGTCTGCCCAGCACCTCTCGCGCCCGCTCTCGCCCCGCGGTCGTCAGCTTCAACAGCCCGTCCCGCCGGACCACTAGCCCGCGTTGCTCGGCCCGCCGGACCACCCGGGCGGCCTGCTCCTTGTCCCAGTGCAGGTGCCGGTGCAGCCCGTCGGCGGCGGCCTCGTCCGGCTCGGCCGGCGTGCCCTCGTGCTGGGCCAGGTGGATCGTCAGCATCGTCTCGTGAAGCGCGCGCCGCTGCCGCCACCGTCGGGCCGCCGAGGCGATCAGCCCGTCCCGCGGGGCGGCGATTAGCACCAGTGCTAACAGCAGCCCCAGCCCGACAGCGACGGTACCGGCGATGTTCGTCCCGAGCCGGAACGCCACCCACACCCCGGCGAACGCCGCAACGACCCCGACGGCGACACTCAGCACCAGCATGAGCCAGAGCCGGTCGGTGAGTTGGCGGGCGGTGATCGCCGGGACGATCAGGAAGGCGACGACCAGCACCGGCCCGACCGCGTCGAACGCCGCGACCGTGGTGAGCGACACGGCGGTCATCAACCCGTAGTGCAGCACCGCCGGGGCGAAGCCGAGGGCCGCCGCCAGTGCCGGGTCGAACGTGGACAGTTTCAGCTCCTTGAACAGCATCGCCACCAGCCCGGCGTTCGCCGCCAGGAAGCCGAGCATGATGAGCGTCGGCTTGCGGCCGAACGGCCCGTCGAGCCACCGCGGTTGGAGGTACAGGAACTCCAGGTGGCCGAGCAGCACGTTGTCCACGTCCAGGTGGGTGCCGCGGAAGTATATGGAGGCGAGAAGTGTCCCGACGGCGAACAGGGCCGGGAACACCAGCCCGATGGCCGCGTCCTCCTTAACCAGCCGGGTCCGCTGTAGGGCTTCCACCAGGGCCACGGTCAGCACCCCGCTGGCCGCCGCCCCGGCCAGCAGCCACGGCGAGTACAGGTCCGGGACGACGAAGTAGGCGATCACGATGCCGAAGAGCAGGACGTGGCTGATGGCGTCCCCGACCAACGACAGCCGGCGGAGGACGAGCCACACCCCGGGTACGGCACACGCCGCCGCCACCGCCGCTGCCAGAAGCGCCGTTTCGAGCTGGAGGACGCTCACGGCGCCACCGGGGTCTGGGACCGCAGCCGCCACACCAGCCCGCGGGCCGGAGCGAACAGCAGCGACAGCACGGCAACGGCTGTCGCCACCAGCACGATCGTCGGCCCGGTCGGGACGGTCGCCCGCGGCCGGCTCAGCAGGTGGGCGAGCAGGGTGCCGGCGAACCCGGATGTGGCCCCGAACAGGGCGGCCAATAGTGTCACACGGCCGAGCCGGTCGGACCACTGGCGGGCCGCCGCCGCGGGGGCGACGATCAGCGCACTCATCAGCACCACGCCCACCGTCTGCAGGCCGATCACGACGGCCAGCACGATCAGCCCCGACAGGGCCAGGTCGAGCCGGCCGGTCGGCAGCCCGACGCTGGCCGCGAAGTCCGGGTCGAAGCTGAGCAGCTTGAACTCCTTCCAGAACAGCACGACGGCCAGCACCGCCCCGCCGCCCAGGGCGATCACCGGCCACACGTCCTCGGCCCGCATGAGGGCCGCGTCCTGTCCGAACAGGTACTTCTGTGCCCGCACCCCCTCCGGCCCGGGGTACGCCCGCTGGAGGTAGGTCATCAGCACCAGTCCCAGGCCGAAGAACACGGCCAGCGCCCCGCCCAGGGCGGCGTCGAACGGCACCCGGTTGCGGCCGGTCAAGCCGTTCACGACCGCCAGAGCCAGCCAGCCGGTCACAGCCGCCCCGAGCACCAGCCCGACCTCCGACCGGCCGCCGGCCAGGTACGCCAGGGCCACCCCCGGCAGGGCGGCGTGGGCCACCGCGTCCCCCTGGAGGCTCCGCCGGCGGACGACGGCGAACGTGCCGACCGCCCCGGTCGCCGCCCCGAGGGCGGCCGTCCCCACGGCGACCGGCCGGACGCTCGGGTCCAGAACCAGTGACAGCGGGTTGTCAGCGAACACCGGTGCCCCCCGCGGTCGGGCCGGCGGGGGCGTCGGTCGTGGCCAACGGCTCGACCGCCTCCCCGAGCCGGGCCAGCTCGTCCGCCTCCCACGAGTTCGGGTCGTCGATCGGCTCGATGTGCGTGGCGACCATCAGCTCGGGCAACCGCTCCCGCAGCCGCTCCTCGACCGAATGGGCGATGTCGTGGGCCTCCCGGACCGTCAGCGCCCCGCTCACCAGCACGTGGAAGTCGGCGAACTTCCGCCGGCCGGCCCGCCGGGTGCGGAGCAGGTGGAACGCCGTCCCCGGCGGCAGGGCGGCGGTGATCGCCACCCGCAGCTCGTCCACCTCGGCCGGCGGCAAGGCGTGGTCCATCAGCCCGTCGAACGACACGCGGACCAGCCGCACCCCCACCCACACGATGTGCAGCCCGACCGCCAGGGCCAGCAGGGCGTCCAGTTCCCGGACCCCGGTCAGCCAGACCAGACCCAGCCCGCCGACCACCCCGACCGAGGTCCACACGTCGGTCATCAGGTGGTGGCCGTCCGCTTCTAGGACCACCGACCCGTGACGCCGACCGACGGTCAGCAGCACCCGGGCGACGGCGAAGTTGATCGCCGACGCCGCCAGGGCCAGCCCCCCACCCAGCCCGAGCGCCTGGAGTTCGGCCGGGAAGATCAGCCGGTTGACCGCGTAATAGGCGGTCCCGATGCCGGCGACGCCGATCAGCACCCCCTCCAGCCCGCTGGAGAAGAACTCGATCTTCTCGTGCCCGAAGGTGTGGTTCGGGTCGGCCGGCCGGGACGAGTACCACAGGGAGAAGTACGCGGTCAGGGCGGCGAGCAGGTTGACCCCGGACTCCAGGGCGTCGGAGAACAGGCCGACAGACCCGGTGATGAGGTACGCCGTACCTTTCATCCCGATGGTCAGGACGGCGGCGACGACGGACAGGACGATCGGGCCGCGGAGGTTCGGCTGGGTCATAGCCGGAATTGTAGTCACCGCGACCGGATAGCCGCGTGATGGAGGTTTTGCGGAGCCGAGCGCGACACCTGCACGCCGGGGCGTCGCGCTCGCCGAATCGGGGCGATCGTTCCGCGCTCGGCTCCGCAAAACCTCCGCCTCGCGGCTAACCGGCTAGGATCCCTTCCGCCCGCCGGTCAGCTCGGAGAGCCGTCGTTCGGCCTCCTTCAGCCGGGCCGGGTCGGTGTCGTGCTGGATCACCTCCCGGTACATATCGATCGCCTTGGCCCGCTCGTTCAGCGTCCGGTCGTACAGCCGGGCGGCCCGCATCCGGGCGTCCGTCCGGGTGCCCTTGCGCCACTGGAACGCCCGCTCGAAGTACGCCGCCGCCCGGTCCGGCTGCTTGTACGCTCGCCCTTCGTACAGGTCGCCCAGTTCGTAAGCCACGTCCGCGATCTTGTCCGAGTTCGGGTGCTTCTGGAGCACTTCTTGCAGCAGCAGTTCGGCTCGCCGCTGGTTGAGCACGTAGTCGGTGCCCAGCCCCTTGTCCTTGTACTGCATGGCCAAGACGAACAGGTCGTTGGCCTCCTTGATGTTCTTCTCGGCCACCAGCTTCTCGCTCGGCACGTCGAGGATGTCCAGCCGGTAGGACGGCTTCCACACCAGGTGGAACGCCTTCAGCTCGTCCTCGGCCCACTTGGCCCGCTCCCGGTCGCCGGTCTTGATGTAGTGTTCGTACACCCCGACCAGGGACGCCTGGTACTCCTTCCGGGCGGCGATCACCCGCTCGACCAGTTCGGCGTCCCCGGCGGCCGGCTTCCCTTTCGGCGGCCCGTCCGCCGCCCAGGCCAGGCCGGCGACGGCGACGGCGACCAGCAGTGCGGCGGCGTGCGGTCGATTGACGGTCATGGGTGCCCCTCCCTCTGGAAACGAAAACGCCCACGGGCCGTGCCCGTGGGCGTCCGTCCCCGCGGCCCGTGACTCACGCCTTTCCCGGCCCGTCCTTCGGCGGCGGCTGGAACCCCGACCCCGGCCCGCTCCCCTTCACCGGCTCGTGCGTGCTGCTCGACCCGGCGGCCGGGAAGGCGCCGGACGGACGGCCCTCCGGCCGGCCGAAGATCATCCGTCCCGCCGGGGTCTGCAGCACGCTGGTGACCAGGATGGACGTCTCCTGGCCGATCATGTTCCGCCCCTGCTCGACCACCACCATCGTGCCGTCGTCCAGATACCCGACCCCCTGGCCGAACTGGTCCCCGGCCTTGACCAGCTTCACCTGCAGGTACTCGCCGGGCAGGGCGACCGTCTTGAGCGAGTTCGCCACCTCGTTCAGGTTGATGACGTCCACGCCCTGGAGCTGGGCGATCTTGTTCAGGTTGAAGTCGTTCGTCACCACCCGGGCGCCGACCGCCTTGGCGAACAGCACCAGCCGTTCGTCCACCCGCACCTTCTCGCCCGGCCGGACCTCCCCGACCCCGTCGCTCATCTCCAGGTCGATCTTCGGGTTGCCCTGCAGTCGCTTGAGCACGTCCAGCCCGCGGCGGCCGCGGTTCCGCTTCAGCTTGTCCGAGCTGTCGGCAATCCCCTGCAACTCCTGCAACACGAACCGCGGCACGATCAGCCGGGTGTCCACGACGCGAGTATCGCACAAGTCGGCGATCCGGCCATCGATGATCACGCTGGTGTCCAAGACCAGCGGCCGGCCGCCCTTGATCTCCTTGGCAAATTCGACATAGGGGATAATGAACCGGAAATCGTCACGGGTCTGCAAAAGGGTCGTGATCGTCACATAGCAGCTCATGATCGTCAGGGCGGTCCGCCAGATCAGGGTGACCGTCTTGGTCTGGGCGGCGGTGCCGCTGTACGTCGCCTCGATGATCGGGTCCAGGGCCAACGAGAACAGCCAGCCGAGCAGCAGCCCGAGCAGCAGCCCGAGGTACAGGGCGGAGATGACGGCGATCTGCTTGTTCGGCTCCCGCACGTCGGTGAACAGGATCAGCCCGCCGAAAAACAGGATGGTGCCGGCCGCCCCCAGCCCGGCCCACAGGGTGCCGTTCTCGTCGTTGTAAAAGAACGCGAACGCGAACCCGGCGATCGCCAGCAACAGGGCGGCGTAAGCCCCGCGGAGCAGCCACAACAACATGAGCGGACCTCGGTCAACGGCCGGGACGTGGGCGGGCCGTCCCTCATGCTACAAGTCGGCCGACGGGGCGAACAGCCGCCGGTACTCCTGGTGGGCGAACCGGTCGGTCATCCCGGCCAGGTAATCCCCCACCACCCGCTCCAACTGGGCGACCGGGGTACGCCCGGGGAGCGGCCGGCCGGCCGGCGGCCCGGCCACCCGGTCGGCCCCGGCCCACCGCCGCAGGTGCTTCTCCGGCAACAGCTCCGGGGCGGCCACGTACTCCGCGTACAGCGCCTTCAGGATCCGCTTGCCGTTGGCCGTCATCCGCAGCACCCGGTGGTGCCGGTACACCCGCTCCCGGAGGAACTGCTCCAGCTCCCGCTTCATCCCGGCCACCCGGTCGCTCGGGCCGACCAGCGGTTCGGTCGCGGCCCGCACGTCGGCCAGTGACCGTACCCGACCGTCGGCCAGGCGGGCGGCCGTGGCGGTCAACAGGTCCGTCACCTGGCGGGAGAGCAACTCCCGACCGACGGCGGTGCGGAAGGCGTGCCCGGCCAGGGTCGGGTGAGTTTTCCGCACCTCGTCGGCGGCCTCCTGCCAGAACCGCACGTCCGTCAGGTCGTCCAGTGTGATGAACCCGAGGCCGAGGGCGTCGTCCACGTCGTGGGTGTCGTAGGCCACGCTGTCCACCACATCCACGACCTGGGCTTCCAACAGCGGCGCCCCGACCCCCACGAACTCAGCCGCCTCCGCGGCGGCGGTGTCCCCGCTGTGTCGGACGAACGCTTCCCGGATTTCGAAGGTCAGATTCAGCCCGGGAAACTCGGGATACCGCTCTTCCAGCTCGTCCACCCGGCGCAACCCGTACAGGTTGTGGTCGAACCCGCCGAGCGGGGCCAGGCACTCGTCCAGCGCCTGCTCGCCGGCGTGGCCGAACGGCGGGTGGCCGATGTCGTGGGCGAGGGCGATGGCTTCGGTCAGGTCTTCGTTCAGCCGCAGCCGCCGGGCGACCGTGCGGGCCACCTGGGCGACTTCCAGGGTGTGCGTCAACCGGGTGCGGTGGTGGTCATTGACTGATGCCACCAGGACTTGCGTCTTGCCGGTCATCCGCCGGAACGCGGAGCTGTAGACGATGCGCTCGCGGTCCCGCTGGAACGGGGTGCGATAGGAGTGCGGCGGCTCCGGGTGCCGCCGGCCACGAGTCTCCCGACTGGGCATGGCGTAGGCCGCCTGCCAGCAGTCCTCGTGGTCGAGCCAGGCGTCGAGCGACAGGGGGTCGGACATGCGTGCGGTCTCGGAAAGCCCACGGACGATCGTCCGTGGGCTTTCGGGGTCAGCCCTTTTTCAGTTGGTCCCGGAGCCGGTCCCAGAACACGTCCAGCGACTGGACCATCACCTTCACGTCGGCCAGCACCGGCATGAAGTTGGTGTCCCCGGCCCACCGTGGGACGACGTGCCAGTGGAGGTGCCCTGGTAGTCCCGCCCCGGCCGCTTCGCCCAGGTTCAGCCCGACGTTGAACCCGTCCGGCTTCAGCAACGATTTCAGCGCCCCGACCATCCGCCGGATAGTCCGTTGCAGGTCGAGCGATTCGTCGTCCGATAGGTCGTCCAGCCCGGCTTTGTGGGCCGTCGGGGCGACGAGCAGGTGGCCGGTGTTGTACGGGAAGCGGTTCAGCACCACGACGGACGACCCGGTCCGCTCCGCGATCAGATTCGCCCGGTCGTCGGACTCGGCCAGCCCGCGGCAGACGAAGCAGTCGTCCGCGGCCTTCGGCTTGGCCGGCTGGGTGACGTAGGACAGCCGCCACGGTGCCCAAAGCTGGTCCACGGAGCGTCCCCCGGCGAGAGTGGGCTCGACCCGTGTCCAGTATACGGCGGTGCGGATCGGGGTAGGGCGGTGCCGAGGCTTTGCGAGGCCCGCCGGAGGGACTTCCAGCCGCTGCCCGGGCCGGCGGGCCTCGCAAAGCCTCGGCACCGCCCTACGCACGCCGACATTCGCCCGGGTTGACAGCCCGACCGGCCACCCTATCATAACCGTCTTACTCCGTACCCGGGCCTTCCCGCCGAGCCGCAGTCATGGCCGTACCCAAGCGACGCACCTCCCACTCCCGCCAGGGCACCCGGCGGAGCCACCACCACAAGAAGCCGATCGGGGTGCAGTACTGCGCCCGGTGCAACGAGCCGGTCCTGCCCCACCGGGTGTGCCCGAACTGCGGCAACTACCAGGGCCGGGACGCCATCCAGATCAAGGACGAGGAAGGCAAGGGGGCGTAAGCTCATGCGGCTGGCTCTGGACGCGATGGGTGGGGACCACGGCCCGCTCCCGAATGTGGCCGGGGCCGCCCGGGCGGTCCGCTCCGCCCCGGACCTGTCGGTCGTACTGGTCGGCGACAAGGCGGTGCTGGAACCGCTGCTGGCCGCCACCCCGGACCTGCCGCCGGGCCGGGTGGAGGTGTTCCACTGCGCCGACTCGGTCGGCATGAAAGAGAAGCCGGTCGAGGCGCTCCGCAAAAAGCCGGACAACTCCATCGCCCGCTCCTGGCAGTTGATGGCCACCGGCAAGGTGGACGGCGTCATCAGCGCCGGGAACACCGGCGCGGTCGTCGCCGGCGGGCTGCTCACCAAGAAGTTCTTGAAGGGCGTCCGCCGGCCGGGCATCGCCGCCGCCATGCCGACCGCCAAGGGGCGGACGGTCATCCTGGACGTCGGGGCGAACGTCTTCCCCAAGCCGAGCCACCTGCTCCAGTACGGGGTGATGGGGGCGGTGTACGCCAAGCACATGCTCGGCGTCGAGCGGCCGACCATCGGGCTGATGAACGTCGGCGAGGAAGAGGGCAAGGGGCACGAGCTGGTCCAACACACCTACGAGCTGTTCCGCGGTAGCCCGCTCCGGGACCAGTTCCACGGCAACGTCGAGGGCCGGGACATCCACAAGGGCGTGGTGGACGTGATCGTCACCGACGGGTTCGTCGGGAACGTCATCCTGAAGCACGCCGAGGGGGTGTTCGAGTTCGTCATGGGCATGATCGGCAAGGACGTGCTCGGGACGCTGACCGCCGAGCGGGCGGTCGCCGGTCAGGCGGTGAAGGCGCTCGTCGACAAGTTCCACCACAGTGCCGCCGGCGGGGCCAGCCTGCTCGGGGTGGACGGGGTGTGCGTGATCTGCCACGGATCGAGCGACGACCGGTCCATCGCCAACGCCCTCGGGGTGGCCGCCCAGGACGTGCGGGTCAAGCTGAACGACCGGATCGTCGAAGGGCTGGCCGCCCTGCCCACCATGCGCGACGACGAGTGAGCGACCGGTGGTATTTGTAGGTCAGGCTGTGCCTGACGCTTTGCGCTCCTTCCGTCAGGCCCAGCCTGACCTACCAAATTTGACCATGCCCCGCACCGCCTTCCTGTTCCCCGGCCAGGGCGCCCAGACCGTCGGCATGGCCGGCGACCTGTGCGGCAAGCTGCCGGCCGCCAAAGAGCTGTTCGACCGGGCGTCCGCCGTCCTCGGCTACGATCTGTTGGCCGTCTGCGTGAACGGCCCGGCCGAGCGGCTGAACGCCACCGATGTCAGCCAGCCGGCCATCTTCGTCGCCAGCCTGGCGGCCCTGGAACAGCTCAAAGCGACCGAGCCGGCCGCCCTGGACGGGGTGGTCGCCACGGCCGGCCTGAGCCTCGGCGAGTACACCGCCCTGGCGTTCGCCGGCGCCCTCTCGTTCGAGGACGGGGTACGAGTGGTGAAGGCCCGCGGCCAGGCGATGCAGGCCGCCGCCGAGGCCACCCCGAGCGGCATGGCCAGCGTCCTCGGGCTGGAAGCCGAACAGGTCGAGGCGCTGGTTAACGAGGCCCGACCCGCCGGCACCCTGGAGGTGGCCAACCTGCTCTGCCCGGGGAACACGGTGGTGTCCGGGACGACGGCGGCCATCGACGAGGTGTGCAAGCTGGCCGAGGCCCGCGGGCTGCGGACCGTCCGGCTGGCGGTCGCCGGGGCGTTCCACACCGCCCTGATGAAGCCGGCTGACGAGAAGCTGGCCGCCGCCCTGGCCGGGATCACCCTGGCCGCCCCGCGGGTGCCGGTCTGGTCCAACGTGGACGCCAAGCCCCACACCGACCCGGCCGAGATCGCCCCGCTGCTGGTCCGCCAGGTGCTCAGCCCGGTCCGCTGGGAGGAGACGCTGCGAGGGCTGCTGGACGCCGGGGTCGAGACGTTTTACGAGATCGGCCCGGGGCGGGTGCTGGCCGGCCTGCTGAAGCGGGTCCACCGCAAGGCGGACGTGCGGAACGTCCAGGCCTGACCGGGGTTGGGGCCGGAATTCCGGCCGACCCCGGGGCCGCCCGGCTTTCCTTTTTCAGCCGGCGTTTATAAAGTCTACCCGAGTACCCGACCGGCCCGTGCGGGCCGCCGGTGCAGCGACCACCGCCATCACCCAGCCCCACCCGCCCGGGGAGGGTGTCCCGTGTCCGTCGAACAACGCGTCATCGACATCGTCAGCGAGCACCTGGCCGTCCCGAAGGAGAAGCTGGCCCGCAACACCAGCTTCATCGAGGACATCGGGGCCGACTCGCTGGACATCGTCGAGCTGGTGATGGAACTCGAAGAGGAGTTCGACATCCAGATCCCGGACGACCAGGCGGAGAAGATCAAGACGGTCGGCGAGGCGGTCGACTACATCGACGCCAAGCTGAAGGAGAAGGGGACCGGCGACGCCGGGGCCAAGTGAACCGATGAACCGCCGCCGCGTCGTCGTCACCGGGCTGGGAACCGTCAACCCGCTCGCCCTGTCCGTCCCCGAATACTGGCGGGGACTGCTCGCCGGGAAGAGCGGGATCGGCCCGGTCACGCACTTCGACACGGCCAACTTCAAGGTCAAGTTCGCCGGCGAGGTGAGGGGGTTCGACCCGTCCGGGGTGGCCGACGCCCGGGAGGCCCGCCGGCTCGACCGGTTCACCCAGTTCGCCCTGGTCGCCGCCGACCAGGCGATCAAGGACAGCGGGCTGGACCTGGGCAAGCTCGACCCGTTCCGGGCCGGGTGCATCCTGGGCAGCGGGATCGGCGGGCTGAACGAGTTCGAGGACGGGCACACCACGCTGGTCCAGAAGGGGCCGGCCCGGGTCAGCCCGTTCGTCATCCCCAAGATGATCGCCAACTCGGCCGCCGGGAATGTGTCCATCAAGTTCGGGCTGATGGGGCCGAACACCACCGTCAGCACCGCCTGCTCGTCCGCCGCCCACGCCATGGGGGACGCCTTCCGGCAGATCGCCGGCGGGTTCGCCGACGTGATCGTGTCCGGCGGCACCGAGGCGGCCGTCACCCCGATCGGGCTGGCCGGGTTCATCAACTGCAAGGCCCTGTCCGAACGCAACGACGCCCCGCAGAAGGCCAGCCGGCCGTGGGACAAGGACCGGGACGGGTTCGTCCTGAGCGAAGGGGCCGGGCTGCTGATCCTCGAAGAATACGAGCACGCCAAGGCCCGCGGGGCACAGATCTACTGCGAGATCTGCGGGGTCGGCAACACCGCCGACGCGTACCACATCACCGCCCCGCACGAGGACGGGACCGGGGCCGCCGAGTCGATGCGGCAGGCGGTCCGGGAGGCCGGCTGGAACCTGGCCGACGTGCAGTACCTGAACGCCCACGGGACCAGCACCGGGCTGGGCGACGTGGCCGAGACGAAGGCGGTCAAGAAGGTGTTCGGGGAGCACGCCCGGCGGCTGATGGTGTCCAGCACCAAGAGCATGGTCGGCCACCTGCTCGGGGCCAGCGGCGGGGTGGAGGCGATCGCCTGTGCCCTGACCCTGAAGAACGGGGTCGTCCACCCGACCATCAATCTGGACAACCAGGACGTGGAGGCCGGGTGCGACCTGGACTACGTGCCGAACGTCGCCCGGGAGGCGCGGGTGACGAAGCTGCTGTCGAACAGCTTCGGGTTCGGCGGGCACAACTGCTCGGTGGCGCTCGCGGCCGTCTAACTCCCGGACCGGACTGTCTGCTGCAAAGCCCACGGACGGCCGTCCGTGGGCTTTTTTCGCAGGTGTCGTATGCCGCCCTGGGTGTGGCCCCTCGCTGTCCTGCCGCTCGCGTGGACCGCCGCCATGGCGGTCGCGAGCGCCGGCGGGTGGGGGGCGGTCGCCCGGGCGTACCCGGCCCAAGGGCGGCGGCCGGACCGGCGGTGGCGGTTCCGGTCGCTCGAGATCCGGGCCGGTTGGATGCCGTCCAACTACGGCGGCATCGTCACCGTCGGGGCCGACCCCGCCGGCCTGTACTTCGCCGTGTTCTGGCCGTTCCGACCGTTCCACCCGCCGATCTCCGTCCCGTGGGCGGCCCTCCGGACCGAGGCCCGGCAGAGCTGGCTCGGGTCGCACGTGGCGTGGCAGTTCGACGGGGTGGAGCGGGTGACGTTCCGCGTGTCACGGCGGCTAGCCGAGGCGGTGGCCGACGCCTGCCGCGACTGGTCGGCTGCCGACGCGGCGCCGCCCTTCCAACCGGACTGAGAGTTGGCAGACGCCAGACGTGACGACACTCTCCCGAAGGGGTCCGGTGACACATGCGAAGGCCGCTGGGCATCGTTACCGTGATCCTCGGGGGCGTAGGCGTGCTGGCCTGCGCCGCGGCCGTCGGGTTTGGTTGGTGGGGCGCGGTGAAGGCTGCCGGCCGCGTCACCCGCGTTGCCGACCGGTTGGACCAAGGGCTGGTCGAGGCGGAGTCACGGCTGGCGCGAGTTGAAGACCGGTTAGGAGGGGTGCGGGCGGACCTCGACGAGATCCGCGGTGCCGCCGAACAGGTCGCGGCCGAAAACCCGGACCTTCCCCGCGTCCGGTCCGCGGTCGAACGGCTCCTGGACCGGCTCGACCCGACGATCGACCGGGCGGCCGCGCTCGCGGATTCGCTCCGGCCGGTCGCGGCGGGGCTGCGGGCGGCAGCAGACATAGCCACCCAACTCGGCGGCGACCCCGGTCGCGTCCGGGACGCAGCCGACGCGATCGATCGGGCGGCGGACCTCCTGAACATCCCACGTGAGCGGATTCAGGCCGTTAAATCGGCTCAGGCCGCCCGGATCGCCCGTGAGCTGGTGAGTTTGGCCCGGGATGCCGTGGCCGGCTCCGAACGGCTCGCCGACGGCCTGGCGGCGGCCCGCCGGGAGCTAGCCGCGACCCGGGGCCAGGTGTCCGAATGGCGCGACACACTCGTCTTCTGGTTTTATGTCGCCGCGGCCGTCAACACCCTGGTGTGGGTGTGGGGCGGGGTTGGCCAGTTGTGCCTGATCGGCTGGGGACTGCGGCGGGTTTCGGCCCCGGCTGCTCAGAACCCGTGACGACAGGTTGCCGCGTCACGGGTCGGCGGGGGATTGGGCTTGCGGTCCTCAGCCCCCCGTCATGGGGACTTGGCGGGGGCGGCCGGCTTCCGCGTCAACTGCAGTTGCATGACGAGTCGCTCCGTCCCGTCGGCCGCGATCGAGAACTGTCGGTGGACGACCTTCGCCCCGCCCGCCTCCAGACGGGTGACAGTCTTTGACCGCCGGGCCTGCTGATCCGTACCCAACTCCTGCCCGAACAGGACGATCTCTTCGCCGCCGAACTTGTCCTTGCTCTGGCGGAACGACATCCGGGTCTGTCGGGAGTCGATCCAGCTGCTGGTAAACCGCCCGGACTCCGGCTCGAACCCGATCACCCCGGTGCCGGTGGTCGGACCGTTCGGCCCGTCGAAGGTGAACTCGGACTTCAGGAACCGGCCGCCGTGGATCATTTCCTGCTTGCACGAGCCGCGGCTGACCGACGGGTCGCCCCCGTTCCGCGGGAAGAACGACTTCTCGACCGCCCACTCGCCGACGTACCGTTCGAGGTACTTCTGCCCGGCCCCGGGGCCGGACCGCGGCTCGAATTTGGACTGCGGATCCTTATCCTTTTTGTCGGGCGGCGGCTGGCCGCCGGCGGTCAGAGCCGCGGCCGTGAGGAGCAGGAACAGGGAGCGCACGCGGTCTCCTCCTGGTACACGGCCACAGCGGCGGGTCGCCCGCCGGCCGTTTAGTCGGGTCAGTCTAGGCCCAGAACCTCACCGCCGTTGCGGGTGCCGGCCGCCCGCCAGGCGAGCGGGTTGATCGACGCGGTGACCGACCGGACCGACCCGTCCATGAGCAGCACGTTCACCACCCCGCCCGAGTGGTAGCTGCGGCTGGTCACGGCCGAGTACGTCGGCTTGGTCGGGGACGACCCCTCCACCTGGGTGAGCACGTCCACGTCCACCGTCACCCCGCCGGTGACGAACGGCACCTTGGTGTTCGGCGGGAAGACGAACGAGAAGGCCGACTGGTGGCTGGGCGAGTCCGTCCACTCGGTGTGGGCGATCTCGCCGCGGTACGAGCCGGAGGCGGCCAGGGTGGCCAGGTCGGCCGGGGTGGCCGGGGGCGGGGCGTTCAGGGCCGTCGGGCTGGACGTGTTCCGCACATACGGCTGGTACGCCTTCACCTCGGCGAACCCGACCGTGTTGCTCATCCCGTCGGAGAAGTCGCCCGGCCGGGTGGTCCGGTTGACCGACAGCGCCCCGTCCCCGCCCTGACCGTTGGCCGGGTTCCAGATGAACCAGGTGCCCAGGTTGGCCGCGTAGTTCAGCGGGTACGTGATCTTCGCCGGGGTGCCCCCCTGGTCCCGGGCCACGTCCTTCACCTCGCTCGGGCACATGTAGATGGCGATCCGCTGCTTGATCACGTCCAGTTGGGTCGCCGGCACCGCGTTCAGGTCGATCATGGCGTACAGGTTGCCCTGCTCCAGGTACGGCAGCAGCCGGGCCTGGACCGAGTACACATCACTCGAGGTGACGCCGACCGGGTACTGGCCGCCGACCGGGTAGCACTGCGTCGCGCTCTCGTAGTTGTGCAGGGCCAGGCCGATCTGCTTCAGGTTGTTGCTGCACTTGGTCCGGGCGGCCGCCTCCCGCACCTTCTGCACCGCCGGGAGCAGCAGCCCGATCAGGATGGCGATGATCGCGATCACCACCAACAACTCGATCAGCGTGAACGCGGCGTGGGCGTACTTACGGGGCATGACGGGCCTTTGTGGGGCGAGGACGTGTTCGTCCTCTAGGGGTGTGGTCAGATGCTCTCGGGCGGTCCGCCCGGCGTTGCGGGGCTCGGTCGTGTCAGAAGTCGCCGATCACCTCACCGGCCGCCCGGGTGACGAGGGCGGCGAAGGTGGCCAGCGGGACGGCCTCCCGGACGAACTGGACGTGCCCGTCGGCGAACAGGAAGTTGCCGCCGCCGGAGTGGAAGCTGTACGGCTCGTTGTCGTTGCGGACGTTCATCACCGCCGTACACCCGCCGGCCGGCCCGCACCCCTCGGCGCCGCCGTCCGGCCGGGCCGCGTCGAAGCTGAACGGCCCCTCGTTGTCCGCCCACCCGATCCCCTGGTCGTTAGTGAGTGCCGAGTTGGCCGTCCGGCCCCGGTACACCAGCGGCCGAGACGCGCACTCCACGACCATGATCGTGTTCGACGTGCCGTCGGAGATCGACAGCATGGTGTTCTGCGAGTCCCGGTGCATCACCCCGAACCGGTTGGTGGCGTCGTACAACGGGGCGGGGAAGTGCGGGTTGATGCTCCCGTGCTGCACCCCCTGGATGGCCTCGTAGTCGGTCGGGCCGATCGGCTTGGCGAACGTCAGGGCCGGCCGCCCCGGGGCCGGGGACGGCTTCGCCACGGCCGCCGTGACCGGGGTCCGGCCGGCCGCGCTCGGGCACTGGTACAGCTTCAACTGGGTGGCGGCCGCGTCCAGGTTGGTCCCCTCCCACCAGTGAATGTTCAGGTCGATCAGCCGGCGGAGGTTGTCCTGCTCGACGAACGGGAGGATGGCCACCCGCCACGAGTGCCACTTGCCGGCCGGGTTGCCGGCCCCGGCCTTGGTCCACCCGGACGCCGGGAAGAACAGGTAGTTGTCGTGATACCCGTGGGTGGCCAGGCCGAGCTGCTTCAGGTTGTTCTGGCACTGGGCGCGGGCGGCGGCCTCCCGCACCTTCTGGACGGCCGGTAGGAGCAGGCCGATCAGGATGGCAATGATGGCGATGACGACCAGCAACTCGATCAGGGTGAACCCACGACGGTGGCGAGAAACGGGAGGCAGCATTACCCTCTCCAGGTGGGGCGAGCGTGCGGACGGGACGGCCGGCGGCTTCTGTGCGGCAGGAGAGTATTACGAAAACGTAATGTTACGACCGGGTGATGTCTAGCGGGAAATGGGAGATTTGAGCAGGCCGGGCGGTGGCTAGGCCGTCGGACCGCTACCCGCCGTCTGCCGGCAGTTGCAGGGTAACTGTGGCCCCCTGCCCCGGCGGGCTGACAGCAGCCACCCGGCCGCGGTGTAGCTCGGCGATCGCCTTGACGATTGCCAGGCCCAGGCCGGTCCGCCCCGGTCCGGCCGACCGGGCGGGGTCGGCCCGGTAGAACCGGTCGAACACCCGTGGCAGGTGTTCGGCCGAAATGCCTGTCCCGGTGTCCGTCACCCCGACCGTCACCGTGTCCCCGTCGCGGTCGGCGAACAGCGTGACGGTCCCGCCCGGCGGGGTGTGAGCGAGGGCGTTGCTCACCAGATTGCCGACCGCCTGCTGGATCAGTTGGCGGTCCCCCCGAACCCGACAGCCCGGGGTCGCCTCCACCCGCAGATAGACGCCCCCGTCCGCCGCAGACGGGCCGAAGAAGTCCCGCATCCGGTCCAGCTCCTGGCCGAGGTCGATCGCCTCGGCCACCACCTCCGTCTGCGGGTTCTCGGCCCGGGCCAGGAACAGCAGGGCGTCGATCACCCGGGCCAGCCGGTCGCTCTCCTCCAGGCCGGACGCCAGGGCGGCCCGGTATTCCGCGTCCGTGCGGGGCCGGCCGAGGGCCACCTCGATCTCGCCCCGCAGGGTGTTCACCGGGGTCCGCAGCTCGTGGGCGATGTCGGCCGAGAACTGGCCGAGCCGGTCGAACGCCGCCTCCAGCCGGTCGAGCATGTCGTTCACCGTCCCGGCCAGCTCGCGGACTTCGGCCGGCAGCCCGGCGGTCGCGATCCGCTCGCCCATCCGGCCCGGGCGGATGCGGCGGGCGGTGGCCGACACCTCGGCGATCGGTCGCAGCCCCCAGCGGGCAATCCAGTACCCGCCGGCCGCGACCGCCGGCAGGCTCAACCCGAGGGCGTAGGCCAGGTGCCGACGGAACTCCTCGAGTAGCTCGCGGTCCTGGGACGTGTCCATCGCCGCCTGGACCCGATACCCCCGGCCGGGGTCGGCGGCCGTTCGCAGGCGGAACGTCCGCCCGTCGGCCGCCCGCCACCCGCCCGACCAGTCGGCCGGGCCGGCGAACGCTTCCGGCGGGACGAGTTGGGCCATCCCCGGAGTTTCGACCGTCTCCCCGCCCGTGGTGACGCGGACGTAGAACCGTCCGGCCTCCCGGTCGGGGCGGACCGGCTGGACCTCCGCCCGGAGGGCCGTCGGGTCGCCCGGCCGGGCGTCCAGCACCGCCCGCACCTCGGCCACCTTGTGGGCCAGGAACTGGTCGTCCTCCTGATCGAGCGCTTCGACCAGGGTCAGGTACAGGTAGCCGGTGGCCAGCAGGACCAGGGCGAACGCGGCCGCCGCGTACCACGCCGTCAGCCGGGCCGCCACCGACCAGGCCGGCCGGCCCGGGCTAGCCGCGATCTTCGAGGACATACCCGGCCCCCCGGACGGTGTGACCCAGCTTGACCGGGAACGGGTCGTCCGCCTTGGCCCGCAGCCGGCGGACGTGGACGTCCACCACGTTGGTCCCGTGGTCCGACCGCACCCCCCAGACGTGTTCGGTGATGACCGACCGGGACACCACCTCCCCGGCCCGGCGGGCGAGCAGGGCCAGGAGCTGGAACTCGGTCGGCGTGAGGTCCAGGTTCACCCCGCCGCGGGCGGCCCGGTGGCGGTCCAGGTCGACCCGCAGGTCGCCCACCTGGACCGTGTCGGCGGGCGGCTGGGCGGCCCGCCGCAGGATCGTCCGGACGCGGGCGAGCAGCTCGGCGAACGCGAACGGCTTGACCAGGTAGTCTTCCGCCCCCAGTTCCAGCCCCTTCACCCGGTCGGCGACCCGGTCCCGGGCGGTCAGGAACAGGACGGGGGTGGTCACCCCCTGCTCCCGGAGTTTGCGGAGTACCGCCCACCCGTCCAGCCCCGGCAGCAGCACGTCCAGGATGACCAGCGCGTACCGGCCGCCGGCGGCGCGGGCCAGCCCGTCGGCCCCGTCGGCGGTCGCGTCCACCGCGAACCCGTGCTCGGCCAGCCCCCGGCTCAGGTAGGCCGCCGTCTTCGGGTCGTCTTCGACGACGAGCAGGTTCACACCGCCCCCGAGGGTGTGCAGATCCGCCGGACCGGGCCGACGCGGGCTTTAAACACGGGCCGTGCAAGCCGTTATACCCCGCGGCTCACCCGGATGCCAACACGGGAACGGTAGCCCCTGGCGGGAAGCGACGCCGGCCGCAGGCAGATAATTGTCTGGACAAATACCGTCCGAACGGATAAATTCCCGTCATGGCGACTTCCCCTGCGCGCCGGCGAGCGACCCCCGGCCGGTTCGACTCCCCGCAGCAGGAGGCGTACCTGGCTCTGTGGCGGACCTACGACCGGCTGCGGGCGATCGAAGACGAGCTGTTCGCCCGGTTCGACCTGACCGCCCAACAGTACAACCTGCTCCGCCTGCTCCGGGCCGGCCACCCGGACCCGACCCCGACATCCCGGCTGCTCGACCGGCTCGTCTCCCGGGCGCCGGACGTGACCCGGATGCTGGACAAGCTGGAGGCCCGTGGCCTCATCACCCGCGCCCGGTCGGACGCGGACCGGCGGGCGGTGCTGGTCGGCATCGCCCCCGCGGGGCTGGCCCTGCTGGACGACATCGCCCACCCGCTCCGGGCCTGCCACCAGGCCCAGCTCGGGCACCTGACGGCGGCCGACCTGTCCGCCCTGACCGCCCTTCTCAAACGTGTGCGGGCGCCGCACGAACCGGACGGCAGCCCGTGGAAGTGACCCCAACCCCGGAGACCCCGATGTCCTCACCCGACGTGATCGTTGTCGGCGGCGGCCCGGCCGGCACCACCGCCGCCACCCTGCTCGCCCAGAAGGGCTATAAGGTCGAGCTGTTCGAGCGGGACCACTTCCCCCGGTTCCACATCGGCGAGTCGCTCATCCCGCACACGTACCACGTACTCAAGCGGCTGAACCTGCTGGACAAGATGAAGGGCAGCCACTTCACCAAGAAGTACAGCGTCCAGTTCGTCTCCCAGCACGGCAAGCTGAGCGAGCCGTTCTACTTCACCGACCACGACCCGCACGAGCGGAGCCAGACCTGGCAGGTCCGCCGCAGCGAGTTCGACCACATGCTGCTGGACAACGCCCGGGCGCACGGCGTCACCGTCCACGAGGGGGCGCGGGTGCTGGAGGTGCTGTTCGAGGGGAAGCGGGCGGTCGGGGTGCGGGTCAAGCCGGAGGACGGGCCGGAGCGGGAGGTGCGGGCCAAGGTGGTGGTGGACGCCGGCGGCCAGTCGGCCCTGCTGATCGACCGGCTCGGGCTGCGGGAGTGGGATCCGGTGTTGAAGAAGGCCGGCGTCTGGACCTACTGGAAGGGGGCGTACCGGGACCAGGGGAAGGACGCCGGGGCGACCATCGTCCTCCAGACGGCCGGCAAGAAGGGGTGGTTCTGGTACATCCCGCTGCACGACGACATCGTCAGCGTCGGGGTGGTGGCGGCCTACGACCACCTGTTCCAGAACCGGGCGTCGAAAGACCTGGAGACGATCTACTTCGAGGAGGTGGCCGCCTGCCCCGGGCTGCAACCGCGGCTCGCCAACGCCACCCGGTGCGACATCTTCCGCGCCCAGAAGGAGTACTCGTACCGGGCCAAGCAGGTGGCCGGGGACGGGTGGGTGATGGTCGGGGACGCGTTCGGGTTCCTCGACCCGCTGTACTCGTCCGGGGTGCTGCTGGCCCTCACCTCGGCGTCCATGGCGGCGGACGCGATCGGCGACGCCCTGGCGGCGAACGACCCGAGCGAGGCCCGGCTGCGGCGGTGGGAGCCGGAGTTCGTCCGCGGCATGGAGCGGATGCGGCGGCTGGTGTGCGAGTTCTACGACGGGCTGAACTTCGGCAAGCTGGTCCGCCGGCACCCGGAGAAGAAGGGGCTGATCACCGACGTGCTGATCGGCAACATGTTCAAGGACGACATCGACGAGCTGTGGCCGCTGATCGACCAGCTCCAGGCGGACGAGCGGGCGGCCAAGGCGAAGGCCGCGGCCGTCGCCGGCTGACGTCGCACGCAACGGAGCGAGCCGCGACCGCAGGTCGCGGGTGACGACACGAACCCGTCAGTGGGTTGCAGTCGTCACCCGCGACCTGCGGTCGCGGCTCGCTGGTCGCCGATCACTTCCAATGTCCGACGAACGCCGGCTTCGGCTCGGTGAGTGGGCCGTACAGCTCCGGCCGCCGCCAGTTCACCCGGTCGATCTCGTACTCGCCGGCACAGTGGACCACCTTTTTCGCCCGCGCCTTCTCCGGATCGACCTCCGTCACCAGCACCGCCTCGCGGTCGTGGTCGGCAAACGCCAGGAACTCGCCGGCCGGGTCGACGACCGAGCTGTGCCCGACGTACCGGAACCCGCTCTCCTCCCCGATGCGGTTGACCGCCATGTGGTAGACACCGTTCTCCAGCGCCCGCACCCGGCTCACCAGGGTGGCGTTCTTGAGCGCCTTCTCGGACCAGTTGGTCGGCAGGGCGATCAGGTCCGCCCCGAGCAGGGTGAGTACCCGGGCCGTTTCCGGGAACGCCGAGTCGAAGCAGATGCCCAGCCCGACCCGCAGCCCGCCCAGGTCGTGGACGGCAAACGGCCGGTCCCCGGGGTCGGTGAACCGGTCCGCCCCGACGCACGGCAGGTGCACCTTGCGATAGCAGAACACCTCGCCCCGCGGGCCGACCAGGGCGGCCGTGTTGAACAGCTTGTCCCCGGTCGCCTCCAGCAGCCCGACCACCGCCCACACGCCCAGCCGTTCGCAGTCGGCGGCCAGTGCGGCGGTCGTCGGCCCGGGGACGGGTTCGGCGACGGCTGCCGCCGCCCGGCGGTCCGGGAACCCGTACCCGGTTAGCACGCACTCGGGGAAGACGATGAGCCGCGCCCCCCGGCCGGCCGCCTCGGCCAGTTTGCCACGGACGGCCGCCAGATTCTCGGCTGGTTGGCCGAGCCGACAGTCCATCTGCACCGCGGCCACGGTCCACGCCGCCATCGCTTTCCTCCCCAACGGGCCAGTCACTTCGCCGGGTCGTACCGCCGGAGCAGCCGCTGATACCGGGCCACCCGCTCGGCCAGGGCCGGGCTGAGCCGGGCCAGGTCCACCACCCCCTGGGGGCGGTTCGCCTGGTCCAGCCGCCGGCGGGCCTCGACGTTGTCGCCCCCGCACAGGGCGAGCAGCCCGCGGTCGTACTGCTGGACCGCCGTGGCCAGCAGAGTGTCGCGGTCGTTGATGGCTTTGAGCGGCAGGAGGCCCATGACGACCTCCTGGGACACGGCCGGCCCGCCGCCCAGCGAGGCGAACAGCGGGACGATGATCGCGGCCAGCTCTCGCGGCGGGGTGACGACGGCCCGCTCGACGTCAGCCGGCGACACCGGCTGTGGGGGCGACCGGAACCGGTCGGCCGCAGCCGCGTAGTCCCCTTCCAGCCGCGGGACGACGGACTGCAGATCGCGGACGATCGGCACCAAGGCGGCCACGTCCGGCGGCGGCCGGTCGCCGAGCTTGTCGACCCCCTCGGCCAACAGGGCCAGGTCTTCGGCCGCCTGTTCGAGCCGGCCGGCCCGGATCTCCAGCACGACCGTGTCGAGCGCGACCGGGAGCTGGTTCTCGCCAAGCTCTTTCAGATCGGCCACCCCCTTGACCAGCGCCAACGCTTTGCCGGGGAGCCGGGCCGCCACAAGCTGTTGGAACTTGCCGACCAGGGTCGGCTGCTGCTGGGCCGCGGCCGTGCCCCGCTGCACCAGGACGCTCAGCCGGTCCACGTAGTCCGACAGCCGCTGCTCCGACTGCTTGGCCGCCTCGTCCGCCTTGTCGGCCGGGACGCCCAGGGGGCGGAGCACGTCCCGGTGCACCTTGACCATGTCGGCCGCCCGCTGGGCGGCGTCCCGGGCCAGGTCGATCTGGTTGGTCCGCTCGTAAGTGCCGGCCAGTTCGGTCGCCGTCGCCACCAAGTCCCGGGCCAGCCCGGGCGGGCAGTCGGCGGGCGGCGGCACCCGGGCCAGGAACCGCGCCTGGGCGGTGATCAGTTGGAGCTGGGCCTCTTGAATGTTCAGGTATGGGTTGACCAGGTCGGGGACCGGGCAGAACGGCAGGGAGTACGCGAGGGCCAGGGCGTGGTACACGTCCGGCCGGTCGGGCGCCTTGGCCACCCCGGTGCGGGCGGCCCGCAGCGCCAGGGTACACAGCCCGGACTGCACGGCGTCCTGGTCGTCGGTCAGGACCGCCCGGTTGACCGGCGGCAGGATGGCCGACACCGCGCCGCCGGCCGCCGCCCGGGTGGTGGCGTCGGCCGCCGCCTGGCGGGCCCACCGCTCGCCCTCCACGGACCGGACCCGCAGCAGGTAGACGGCGTAGGTCCGGGCGTCGTCCGCCTCGGCCGGCAGGGGTGCCGGACGGGTGATGAACTGGCGGACCAGCCAATCGGTTTCCGACTGCGGGTCCGGCGGGAGCGGCGTCGCCCGGCCGGCTGGCACCGGCTCCACGTCCGGCCCGAACGCCAGCCGGCCGGGGTCGAACCGGAGCCGGTCGCGGGTCGCCGCTGGGACGGCCGGCGCCCAGCCGAGGACCGTCGCCCGGCCGTCCAGGTGCCACACCTGCCACCGGTCCGCGGCGTCGATCAGCCGGTAGAAGTTGGTCGCCACCGGCTCGTCCACCCACCGCCCGCCGGCGTTCCGGGTGAGCACGACGTACCCGGCCCCGAGCCGGTCCATCAGGTCTTGCAGGTCGCCGACCTCCTGGGTGATCTCGGCGATCATCTGCTGGGCGTCGGTGGCCGGGGTGCGGCGGCCGATCAGCCCGCGGCGGACGGTCAGCAGGTCCGCCAGGTCGGCCCGGTGGTACGCGTACCGGCCGTTCACGAACGCCCGCTCGCCCGGGGCGAACCACGCGCAGTAGTTAGCCAACTCCGGGCCGGTCGCCACCCCGCGGAGGTCGGCCGGGATGGCCCCCTTCTCCCGCCACCGGTGCAGCAGTTCGGCCGTCCGCCGCAGCGCGGGGTCCGGCTCGACCGCCCAATCCACCCGGCTCGGGTACACCCGGCCGTAAACCGGATCCCCACCGGACGGGTGCAGCCAGCCGGGGTAGGCGGCCAGCAGGAGGACGGCCGCGGCCAGCGCGGTCAGCATCCGGCCGAACCCGCTGGCGGTGAGCAGGATGCGGGTGCCCGGGTCGGCCGCCCGCCCCGCCCGCACCCGGGCCGACAGCCCGTTCAGGTGGGCCGCCGCCAACGGCACGGCGACGATCGCGAAGTACGGGATCAGCCGGACGTGCGTGACGGCCAGGGCCAGGAACCCGACGAACAGCAGGATGTGGGCGGCGGTCAGCCGGGCCAGCCCGACCGCCAGCGACACGACCCCGCCGACGGCCAGCAGGGCGGCGGTCGCCCCGTTCAGGTTCCACCCGCGGTGGGGCAGTTTGTAGTACCGCTCGTTGAGCGGGCTCAAGGTCAGCAGCTCCAGTTCGCTCCGGTCCGTCGACAGGGCGGCCGGCAGCGTGACCCCGAGTTCGGACGGGACAAGTTGGGTCAACGCCTCCCCCGGCGACCGGGCCACGGCCGCCAGGACGAATGGGTTGAGCAGGCAGGCCACCAGCCCGACGCCGAACGCACGGGCCAGGGCGGCCGCCGGCGGGGTCGGTAGCACCGGCGACCCCGCCGGCCCCTCCAGGTGCAAGAACCGGTTGAGCACCGCCCCCAGCAGGGTCAGCCCGACCGCCAGCGGGCCGAGCACGAACCAGGCGTCGGTGTTCGCCCAGACGGCGAACAGCCCGCCGACCAGCAGAGGGTTCCGCCACCCCGGCCGGGTCCAGTCCAGCCGGAACAGCAGCAAGAGGGTGACGGCCAGGAACAGCATCGAGACGACGGCTGGGCGGACGGCGGCATACGGCCCGGCGGCGAGCACCCCCAGGGCGACGAGCACGACCCAGGGCCAGAGTGGCTGGCCCGCCCGACGGAGGAACAGGAGCAGGGTGAACGCGGCGGCGAACCCGGCCGCCTTCACCCCCACCAGGGCGGCCCCGGCCGGGTCCGCCGAGTAAAGGGCGTAGGCTACGAGGTCGAACAGCCAGGACGTGTTCGCCCACGGCCGGTCGGCCGCCTGGCCGAACGGGTCCACCCCCGGCGTGAGCTTCCCCTGGGTGAGCAGCCGGCCGCCGGCCAGGTGCAGCCACAGGTCCGAGTTCCGGGCGGCGAACGACCCGACCAGGAAGGCCGTCACCACCACCAGCACGGCCGCCGCCACGTCCACCGCGTGGAACCACTCCGGCCAGACGGCCGGCCGGTCAGCGGCGGCGACCGCGGGCACCGCCGTCGGCGACGGTTGCGGCTCGGATTCGGGCTGGGGGCCGGGGGGAGGCGACGAACTGGCCTTCACAGGTGGTCCTCGGCCGGGGCGGACAACGACCCCGTCACGATACGCCGGGGACTAGCGCCTTCAAGAACCGGTACGGCGGTCGGGCTTGCCAGGATCGGCGGATTTCGGTCCAATCCGGCCCCCGGACCTCCGCGGCCCTCGTGTGAGGCCGCGCCCGGGGCGACGCGGACCGCCGATGACGCCCGCCCCCTGCCCCGCCCGCCCGCCGACCCGGGTTCCCCCGGGTGCGGCTCGACGTCCGCCTCGGGCCGGGGCCGGCCCGGGCGGCCCCGCTGGCGGCCGGCCAGTTCCTGGTCGGCGGGGCGGACGGGTGCGACCTGCACCTGCCGGACGCCGGGCTGCCCCCGGTCGTGTGCGTGTTCGCCACGTCCGCCGACGGCACCACCGTCCGCCGCCACGACCGCGGCTACCCCGTGTCCGTGAACGGCAAGCCGCTCACCGACCTGACCCCGGTCCGGCTGGCGGTCGGCGACCGTGTCACCGTCGGGCCGGCGGAACTCACGTTCGCGGCCGTGTCGGGGGACGGGTATCTCCGACCGCGGTTCGTAGCCCTCCTCGACCAGCCGCCCGCCGCCCTGCCGCCTCGGCCGGCCGCCCCGTTGTCCGAACTGGACGCCCTGCGGCAGCGGGTTCAGGTGCTGGAAGCGGAGCGCGACCAGTGGGACCACCAGCAGTCCGAGCTGGCCACCGCCCGGGACGAGTTGGACGCCCTCCACCGCAGCCTGTCGAACCAATACGGCGACCGCCGGGACCAGCTCGCCCGGATGCAGGAGGCCGTCCGTGAGGCGGCCGCGACTCTGCAAGAGCGGGAGCAGCGGCTCGAAGCGGAGACGGCCAGGCGGTCGGCCGAGCTGGCCGCCCGCGAGCAGGCGATCGAGGCGCTGACGGCCGAACTCGCCGCCCGCCCCCCCGATTCCGACCTGCTCCGCCGCGAGCAAGAACTGCAGGACGCCGCGGCCCGGCTGGCCGAGCAGAGGCAGGAGCTGGCCGACGGCTTCCTCCGGCTCGACGGCCAGCAGGCCGCTCTCGCCGACCGCCAGCGGGCGGTCGAGCGACAGGCGGCCGAGGCGGACGAGCGGGTCGAGCAGCTCCGGCGGGCCAGCCTCGAACTGGAGGAGCAGGTCCGGCTGGCCGAGGCGGATCAGGACCGGCTCGCCGCCGAGTCCGCCCGGCTCGTCAAGCTGAAGGCCGACCTGGAGACCCAGGCGACCCGCCAGGCCGAACGGTCCGCCCAGTTGGAAGCCCAGCAGGCGATGCTGGCGGTGCTGCGGTCCCGGCTCGACCGCCGCGAGGAGGAGCTGCGACAGGAAGCGGCCCAGGTGGCGGCCGACCGCACCCGGTTGGACGACACGCAACGCGAGCTGGACGACCGGCTGCGCGAGGCCGAGCGGGTGCGGGCGGACCTGGACTCGGTCCGGGACGGGCACGCCGAGCGAGAGCGGGTGATCGCCGAGCGGACCGCCCTGCTGGACGCCACCCTGGCCGAAATCAGCCAGCAGAAACAAGCGGTCGCCGCCGACCAGGCCCGGCTGCTTCAGAAGGAGCAGGAGCTGGACGAGCGGTCCGCGGACCTGGCGGAACAGACGGCCGTGCTCAAGGCACGGGCGGTCCAGGTGCAGGATCTCCAGGCCCGGCTGGAGGCCGACCGGTCGGCGGTGCGGGAGCGGGAAGCGAACGTGTCCGACGCCGACACCGCCCGGCAAACCTTCCAGGAGCAGCTCCGCCGCCGGGCCGACGAGCTGGCCGCCCGGACCAAGCACCTCGACGACGAGTCCCGCAAGCTGGCCGACGCGAAGGCCGAAATCGACCGGCTTCGAGAGGCCATTCACGCCGACCGGGAGCAGGCGAACGGCGAACTGGGCACGGTCCGGGCCGAACTCGCCGGGCAGTCGGAGGAGCTGGCCCGCCGGTCGGCCCAACTCGCCGACCGAGAAACCTCTCTGGAGCGGCAGGTGGCCCGGCTCCGGGAGGCCGGCCGTGCGACCGCCGCCGCCCGCAAGGAGCTGGCCGAGGCCCGCCGCCAGTGGGAGCAGGAGCGGTCGGCGTCGGCCGCGGTCGTGGACGAGGCGAACGCCCGGCTGGCCGCGATGAAGGCCGAACTGCCACAACTCGATGATCAGGCCCGGGCGGCGCTCGACCGGCTGGCGTCCGTCCGCGAAGTGCTGCACGCCCAACTGAACGAGCTGCACCGGTTCACCGGACAGAGCCGGGGCGACCTGGACGCCGCCCGGGCCGAGCTTCGGGCGGAGGCCGACCGCGTCCGGGAGCGGGAGCGGCAGCTCGAACAGGCCCGGGACGAACACCGGCTGGCGGTCGCCGGGTTCCGACAACAGCTCCTCGACTGGCAGTCCCGGGTGAGCGAGCTGAAGCAGGCACTCGCCAACGGCGAGTCCCGGCTGGAGGCCCGGCACGACGAGGTGGCCGCGACGGCCCGCCAGGCCGAGGCCGCGACCGTCGAACTGGCCCGCCAGGCGGAGGAGCTGCGGCACGAGCGGCAGCGGGTGGCCGAGCGGCGGGCCGAGGTCGAGCAGCACCTGGCCGACATGCGGGAGTGGTATCGCAAGAAGCTGCGGGAGCTGGCCGCCTCGTCCGCGGAAGGCGGAAGGGGCAAGGCGGAAGGGGGAGAAGACTTGTCCGGTCCGCCTTCCGCGTTCCGCCTTCCGCCTTCGGAAGAGCTGGACCCGGGCGACCGGAAGCTCGGCGACCTGTTGCGGTCCATGGGGCTGGTCGAGGCGGACACCCTGGCCGACCTGTGGGCGGACGCCCGCCGCCAGCGGCGGACGCTCCGCCAGGTGCTGCTCGCCAGCGGGGCCATTACGCTGTACCAGCTCGCCCTGATCGAAGCCGGCAACCTGGACCACCTGGTCCTCGGCCGGTTCCGGGTGCTGGACCGGGTGCGGGTCAACGGCCACGAGGCGGTGTACCGGGTGTTCGACCCGAGCCGGCCGGACTCGTCCGCCGGCGGGCTGGTGCTGCGGCACCTGGCCGAGGCCGAGATGGACGACGCCGTCCGGCCGGACGAGTTCCGCCAGCGGCTCGCGGCCGCCCGGGAGGCCGGCCACCGGAACCTCCAGACCACGTTCGAGGTGCTGGAGATCAACGGCCGGCCGGCGGTGCTGCAAGAGTGGGTGGCCGGGCTGCCCGCCGGGGACTGGCCGGCCGAGGCCGCTGCGCCCGGGGTCTGGGTGCGGCTGGTCGGCGAAGTGGCGGCCGGACTGGCGGCCGTCCACGCCGTCGGGCTGACCCACGGCCGGCTCACCTCCGACGCAGTGGTGCTGGCCGCGGACGGGCTGGTCAAGCTGACCGGCGTCGGCGACCCGCCGTGGCTCGCGGTCGGCCCGGTGCCCGAAGACCCCACCCCGGCAACCGACCTGCGAGCGGTCGGCCAGCTCGCGTACACCTGGAGCCAGCTCGGCCAGCCGGCCGGGCCGCGCCGCCGACGGGGCAAGGGGCTACCGGACTCCCTGGCGGCCGTCATCCGCCGCCTGGAAGCCGACCCGGAGACCCCGATGGGGGACACGGTTGCCGGGGCGGTGCCGTACCGGTCCGCGGCCGAACTGGTCGCCGACCTGACACGTCTCGCGGCACTCTTCCCCACCCCGCCGGATGCCTGGGAGCGGCTGGTCCAGGCAGCGGCTGAGTCAGCCCCCGGGGCGACGCTCGCGTTTCGCCGGACGGCCTAATTCTGAACCAGGGCTGCGACCGGGCCTTCCGGAGCATCGACTGCGGTTTTGCCATAACCGGCATAGACTGCACAGCTTACCGCTTTGCCCGGTCCCAGATTTTCGCTTGCCCCCAGATTCCCGCGTCCGGTAGCATTCTGTACCCCTTTCGGGTCGCCTCTTCACAGGCTGGATCGGGTCGGCTCAATCCGCCGCCCCCTGTCCCCCGTCTGGTCAGGTGGGTGCCCATGGCCGGCCGCGGGACGAACCCCTCCGTCCACCCGACGCCGACGGCGGCGCCCCCCGAGAGCCGCCCCGCTGTGCCGGCCGCCCACCCGCTCGTCACCGTGTTCGACTCGCTCCGGGACGAGTTGGTGAGCACCCTGGTGTACCTGTTGGGCAACCGGGACGACGCCCAGGACGCGGCCCAGGAGACGTTCCTCAAGTGCTGGCGGGCGCAGGCCAGCCTGGAGGGGGTTCAGAACGTCCGGGCGTGGATCTTCCGGGTGGCCATGAACACCGCCCGGGACCACCGCCGCAGCGCCTGGAGCCGGCGGGTCCGGCCGCTGGTGGGTGAGGAGCTGATGTTGGCCTCCCGGGACGATCCGCCGGTCGACGACCTGGAACGTCAGGAGTCACTCGCCCGGCTGCGGGAGGCGATCACCCAACTGCGGCCGGAGGAGCGGGAGGTGTTCCTGCTGCGGCAGAACGGCGAGCTGACCTACGAGGAGATCGCCGAAGTTCGCCAGGCTCCTGTCGGGACGGTGAAGACGCACATGCGGTCGGCCCTGATCAAGCTGCGGAAGGTGCTCAACCCCGGCGGCCCGGCCGACCCGGACTCGTAACCCGAACACCGGCCGGCAGTACCGGCCGATCGCCCCCACGCCCACGGCGACGCGCCCGGCGGAGAGGTTCAAGATGCAGCGGTGTGCCGACTGCCAGGCCGTGATGCTCGACCGCCTGTACGGCCTGCTGGACGCGGCCGAGGCGGCCGAGATCGACGCGCACGTCGCCGGGTGCCAGGGGTGCGCCGCGGCCTGGGCGGAGGCGGTCCGCACCCAGGGGCTGTTCGGCCAGGCGGCCAAGCTGTCCGTGCCGCGGATCGAGTTCGTCCCCCCGCCGCCGGAAGCGGCCACGCCCACCGTGCCCAGCCGGCGACCGGACGTGGCCGAGCAGGAACCCCCACTGCGGACGGTGCGCCGGGCCTGGACCGGGTGGGCAGTCGCGGCCGGACTGCTGCTCGCCGTCAGCGGGCTGGCGGTGCCGACGGCGACCGACACGGCCGGCTACTTGCTGAACCGCCGGGCGGTGGACCGCGAGTTGACCGCCTACGACACCGCGGTCGGCAAGCGGGGCCAGGCGTTCAAGGAACTGGACGACGCCAAGAGCCGGACGCTCGCCCGGGTCGAGCGGGCCAAGACCGAGCACGACCGGCTGGCCGAGGAGTGGGTGACGGCGGAGGCTGCGGCGGTCAAGGGGGCGGCCGAGCGGCCGTTCGTGGTCGAGGTCCGCGGCCCGGCGGCGGCCGTCCCGGGCGCCCCGAACCGGTACACCGTCACCGCCACCGACCGGGAGAAGAAGCCGAAGCGGGTGACGGTCACGGCCGCCGTCCGCGGGTCCGACGGGAAGGCCGGGTTCGAGGCCACGCTCCCGCCGGCCGAGTCCGCGACCGTCGAGCTGCCGGCCGACCTGTGGTCCAAATTGCCGGCCGACGGCTCCGCCTTCCTGCACGTCTCCGCCAGGGCTGCCGACGGGGCGACGGTCGAGCTGAGCGAACCGATCCGGCTGCTCGCCCCCGTGTTCACCACGCACCTGGCCACCGACAAGCCGCTGTACCGCCCCGGGGAGACGGTCTACTACCGGTCGCTCACCCTGGACCGCACCCGGTTCCAGCCGCCGGCCCGCGAGCTGAACCTGCGGTTCGAGCTGGTCGACCCGTCCGGCAAGCCGGTGCTGTCGAACGTCGGGCTGGCCAAGCCGGCGGAGCCCGGCCCGCAGACCGGCCCGGTGGCGCTGGTCCGCGGTCCGGACGGCCAGCCGGTCCGCGGGGTCGGGTGTGGGGCGTTCGCCCTGCCGCCGGACCTGCCCGGCGGGGTGTACCACCTGCGGGTGTTCGAGGTGCCGGTGAACGGCTACCTGCCGCCGCCGAACGCCCGGCCGGCCGCCGCCCTCAAGCTGATCGTCGCCCGGTACACCCCGGACCGGCTGGAGAAGACGCTGGAGTTCGACGGGGCGAGCTACGGCCCCGGGGACGTGGTGCAGGCGAAGCTGACCGTGTCCGCCCAGCGGAAACCGGTGGCCAATGCCCGGGTCGAGGTGGCGATCAAAGCCGACGGTCAGCCGGTGAAGCCGGACACCGTGTCCCCGACGACTGACGCCGCCGGGGCCGCCGTCCTGCGGTTCACGCTGCCGAAGGCCGAGGAGATCGCCGACGCCACCGTCACGTTCACCGTGACGAGTGGGGCCGTCACCGAGACGATCGTCCGCCCGGTGCCGCTGCTCAGCCGGAAGGTCAACATCGACTTCTTCCCCGAGGGCGGCGACCTGGTCGCCGGGCTGCCGAACCGCGTCTACTTCCGGGCGACCACGCCGTCCGGCAAGCCGGCCGACGTGTCCGGCGTGCTGACCGACGGCACCCGGGACGTGTGTCCGGTGGCGACGGAGCGGGACGCCAGCAACCCCGGGGTGAACCAGGGGCTAGGGGTGTTCACGTTCACCCCCGAGGCGAGCAAGCGGTACGCCCTGAAGGTCAAGACGCCTGCGGGTCTGGTTCAGCCGGAAGTCGAGCCGCTGCCCGGCGTCCGCGGCTACCTGATGCCGGAGGCCAAGGCCGAGGGCGTGACCCTGACCGTGCCGACGGGGGTGACGAAGCCGGGCGAGCCGATCGCCGTCCAACTCGGGTACGCCGGCAAGCGGCCGATGGCCGTGCTGGTCGGCGCGTACGTCCGCGGCCGGGCGGTGGCCCACGCGACGGCCCAATTGCAGCCCGGCAAGACGACTCCGGTCACGCTCGACCCGGGGCCGGCTGCCCTCGGCGGGGTGACGCGGATCACCGTGTTCCAGGAGCCGCCGGCCGGTGGCGTCGGCCGTGAGGAACTGCGGCCGGTCGCCGAGCGGCTGGTGTTCCGCCGGCCCGGCGAGGCTCTCAAGCTCGGGTTCACCGCCAAACGGGGCACGGCCACCACCGACGCGTTCAACCCGGGCGACCCGGTCACGCTCGACCTGACGGCCACGACCGAAGCCGGCCGGCCGACGGGCGCGATCCTGTACGCGGCCGTCACCAACCGCAGCACCCGGGTGATGGCCGACGACAAATCGCTCCAGAGTCTGCCGACCCACTTCCTGCTCGGCGGCGAGGTGCGGACGGCGGCCGACCTGGAGCACGCCGACTTCCTGCTCACCGACCACCCGCGGGCGGCGGCCGGGCTGGACCTGCTGCTCGGCACCCAGGGGTGGCGGCGGTTCGCCGAGCAGAACCCGGAGCAGTTCCGCATCCGCGCCCGGCCGGGCGACGCCGACGCGCTGTTCGCCTCCCTCGGGGCCGGACTGCCGGGCGAGTGGCGGTCGGACGTGGTCAAGGTGACGGACCGGTACTGGCCGAAGTACGAGGCCGCGGCGGCCGCCTGGGACGCCGCTTTGGAGGCGGCCAAGGACGGGCCGGACAGCGGGTGGGTGAAGGAGGAGATGAACCTGAATGTGGCGAACAACGCCGTGCAGGGACAGTTCAGCCGGTTCAGCGACAGTGCCCGCCGGCTGGAGTCCGCGGACAGCGGGATGCGGAGCCGCCGCACCTGGTTGCCGCTGACGGCCCTGGTGACGCTCGGGCTGGCCTTGCTGTGCGGGCTGGGGCTGTCCGCTGGCTGGGCCGGTCCGGGCGGGCGGCGGACCCTGTTCGTCGGGGCGGTCGGGTTCGGGCTGATCGGCCTGTTCGTCATCACCGCCACCCTGGCGACGGCCGAGTCGAACGCCCGCTGGCAACAGTTGTACGCGTCCGTGCCGCGGCCGAAGTACGACCGGTGGGGGAACCCGATCCAACAGGCGACTCTGGCCCCCGCCCCGGCCTCTCCGAATGTGCCGTCGGTGAAGGAGAAAGTAGGGGTTGCCAAGCAGCCCGTCCTCCCGCCCCCGCCGCGGGTGAACGCGACCGGCGGACCGCTCCCCGACCTGCCCGTCGAGGCTCTGGCCCCGCGCCCGCGTCCGGTCGAGCCGCCGGTGAAGGTGGCCCCGGACCTGCCCGGCAACCCCTACGTTAGCCGGCTGCTCAGCTACCTCGGCGAGTTGTCCGCCAAGCAGCAGAAGCAGGGGGAGAACGTCCCAAACTTCGCCGAGGCGTTCGACATCATCCGCCGGACCGCCCCGGGCACCCGGCCGCTGGTCGTCCGCGAGTACGCCCACACCCGGACCGAGGCCGACGGGGTGCGGCAGGACTTCACCGAGACGGTGTTCTGGCACCCGGTCCTGGTCCTGCCGTCCGACGGCAAAGGGGCGATCAAGTTCGACCTGAGCGACGCCATCGGCGGGTACGACGTGACCCTCGCCGGGCACACCCTGGACGGCCGGCTCGGGTCCGTCACCGGCACCATCCGGGTGCAGAAGCCGCTGGCCGTGGACGTGAAACTGCCGGCCGAGATCGGCTCGGCGGACGCCCTCGACCTGCCAGTGGTCGTCAGCAACGCCACACCGGACGCCCGGTCGGTCGGGGTGCGGCTCGGGCTGACCGGGTTCGCCGCCGACGCCGACGAGGTGCTGCCGGTGGAATCGCCGGCCGGCGGCAGCGGGCGGAAGCTGGTGCGGGTGACGCCCGCGAAGGCCGAAGGGCAACTGACCGTGTCCGCCCGTGCGGACGGCGGCCCCGACGCCACTGACGCCGTCCGCCGGACGACCACCGTCGTGCCGGACGGGTTCCCGGTGACGGGAGCGGTTTCCGACACCATCTCGAAGCAGTTACGGGCGACGGTGCGGATGCCGGGCGACCGGGTCCGCGGGGCGTCGGCCGTCACCGTCACCCTGTTCCCGAATACGATGGCCGACCTCCAGGGCGGGCTGGACGGGCTGCTCCGCGAGCCGCACGGCTGCTTCGAGCAGTCGTCCACCGCCAACTACCCGAACGTCCTGGCCCTCAACTACCTGACGGAAACCGGCCGGGCCGACCCGGACGTGAGCCGGCGGTCCAAGACCCTGCTCGACACCGGCTACCGCAAGCTGACCGGGTTCGAGTGCCCGGACACCCCGTCCGGCGGCAAGCAGGGGTACGAGTGGTTCGGGGCACCGGACCGGCCGCACGAGGCGCTCACCGCCTACGGGCTGCTCCAGTTCACCGACATGGCCGCCGTCTACCCGGTGGACCCGGAGATGCTGCGACGGACCAAGGCGTTCCTGCTCGCCCGGCGGGACGGGACCGGCACCTTCGCCCGGAGCAAGGTCGCCCTCGATCGGTTCGGCCGCGCCCCGCAGCACGTCACCGACGCGTACATCGTCTGGGCGATCACCGAGGCCGAGCGGACCGAGCCGGAGAAGTCCGACCTCGACCGCGAGTTGGCCACGTTGCTCGCCGCCCGCAGCGGGGACGCCGGCAAAGACCCGTACTTCCTCAGCCTGCTCGGTAACGCCCTCCTGAATCGCGGCCGGAAGGACGACGCCGAGGCCGTGTTGAAGCAGGTGGTCGGGCTGCAGGCGAAGGACGGGAGCGTGCCCGGGGCGATGACCAGCATCACCGCGTCGGCCGGCCGCGACCTGGTCATCGAGACGACCGCTTTGGCCGTCCTCGGCTGGCTGCAAGCCGGGCGGCCGGAGGTGTTCGCCGGCCCGGCCCAGAGCGGCATCCGCTGGGTGATCGCCCAGCGGGGGCCGTCCGGCACGTTCGGCTCGTCCCAATCGACCGTCCTCGCCCTCAAGGCGCTGGTGGCCCACGCCCAGGCGAACAAGCGGTCGCCGGAGTCCGGCGAACTGACCGTGTTCGTCGGCGACAAGAAGGTGGACGCCCGGCCGTTCAACACGGCCAGCGGCGAACCGGTCGCGATCACACTGCCGGACCCGGACCGGCTGTTTCCCGCCGGCGAGACCGCCGTGCGGGTCGAGTTGACCGCCGCCCAAAGCTACCCCGTCACGGTCGCCTGGTCGGCCCGCACCACCAAGCCGGCGAACGACCCGAACCGCGGCGTGAACCTGACCGCGGCTCTGGACCGGGCCGAGGCGATCGAGGGCGAGTCGGTACGGCTGACGGTCGGCGTCGAGAATGTGACGGCCGCGCCGCACGGGATGGTGGTGGCGGTCGTCGGGCTGCCGGCCGGGCTGCGGCTGCCGGAGGACGCGAAACAGCTCAAGGGGCTGACCGCCCGCCCGACCGACGGCGGCGAGCCGAAGCTCGGGTTCTGGGAGGTCCGCGGCCGGGATCTGGTGCTGTACTGGCGGGGGCTGGCCCCGAAGCAGTCGCAGGCGGTGGCCGTCGAGCTGATCGCCGACCTGCCGGGCGAGTTCCGCGGGCCGGCCAGCCGGGCGTACCCGTACTACAACGCCGACGCCAAGCACTGGGTCGAGCCGCTGACCGTGCGGGTCAAACCGCGCGGGACCAAGTGAGACGTGCCAGAAGGCAACCTTGTCGGCCCCCTTCCCTACGAGGGAAGGGGGAGCAAGGGGGATGAGCGTCCCGCTTGAATCCGGAGGTACTGCCCGACCTCCAACCCACTTGCTCCCTCCGGGGGAGGGGCCGCGACCCCACCGTTCGCAATTACTGAAACGGGGTGGGGTCGCGTCGGCACCCGGCCCGCAAAGCCGGGCCACCCTCTCCCCCAAGGGGAGAGGGGAGCAAGACTCGTGCTCGCCCCATCCCAACATCCATCACACCGCCCGGACGCGCCCCCGCGGCTCCCCCTTCCCTCGTAGGGAAGGGGGACGGGGGCAGGCAGACCTCCGGTCCCGCCGGTCGTTCGCGGAATGCCGGTGGCCGCCCCACCCCGGTGGCCGCCCGACCGGTGTCTCCTTTCACTCCCCCTCCCTGCCCGTTCGATCCGTACTCCTGGCGACCCCGCCGGCACCCGGCCGGCGGTCGCCGGGCGAGGCGAACGGATGCGCTGGCTGCTCACGGGGCTGACGGTCGGGGCGGTCGCCGGGTCGGCGGCGGCGGACGGCGGGCTGGTGTCCCCGCCCGGGTGGTTCGGCCCCGGCCCGGCCTGGGGCCGGTGGAACGACCCCGGCCCGGGGTACGGCTGGAACTACTACGGCGTGCAAGACGGCCCGTATGTCGCCGCCGGGGTCGCCCCGTGGGGCGGCCGGCCGTGGGGCGGGCCGGGGTGGCGATGGTTCGGCCCGCCGGGGGCGGCCGGCAGCTTCTGGACGAACGGCCGCAGCCTGTACGGCCCGCCGGTCCCGACCTACGGCCCCACCCCCGGGGTGTTCGGCACCACCGACGACGACAAGCGGTTCTTCCGCAACCCGCCGCCCACGTCCGGGCTGTACATCGGCCTCGGCTGGGTCGGCACCCGCAGCCCGTCCCCGCGGTACTTCACCCCGAACGTCAGCGTCCACCCGGCGGTCGCCCCGAGCGTGTCGGTGATGCAAGCCCCGCCGGCGGTGACGGCCGAGGGGTCGCCGTGCATCCGGCTGGCGGTCAAGCTGCCGGACCCGGGGGCCGACGTGTGGGTGGAGCAGGTGGCGATGAAGCAGAAGGGGACGGACCGGGTGTTCGAGTCCCCGCCGCTGGCCGACGGGGATTACAAGTACACGATCGTCGCCCGGTGGTCGGCCGACGGCCGGGACAAGGCGGAGAGCCGGGTGGTGGTCGCCAAGCCGGGGCAGACGGTGCAGGTGGACTTCAACCGGCCGGACGAGCCGGCCGCCCAGACGGCCGGGAAGTAACCCGCAGTAACTTGTAGGGTGTGTGAGGAGGCTCTGCGACGAAACGCACCGGCCCCGGTGGGGAGGCGCCACTCCGGTGCGTTTCGTCGCAGAGCCTCCTCAACACACCCTACAAAAAATCACGGGATCTGGATCACCTCGCCGCCGTTCGCCGTGATGAGCCGCGCTTCAGCAGCTTGTCCATGTCCTTGCCGGCCAGGTTGATCATCCGCACCGACCCGTCGAACATGCCGACCATGAGCATCGGGCCGAACGGCTTGGTCAGGTCTGGCAGGGCTTTCTCCGGGTCGAACTCGATGTCGTCCGGCTTGGTCCAGACCACCGGGTCGCCGCCGGCCACGGTCATGATCGTGTTCGACGTGCCGTCGGTGATGTTCTGGAACGTCCCGCCCTTGATCCAGTCGAACCCGGCCCCCTTGCCGACGAACACCTTGTAGTGCGTCAGCCCGGACGCCGCCGGGCTGGGCGCCCGCGGGTCGTCGTAGATCTTCGGCATCAGGGCGATCAGCTTCTTGTTGTGCTCGCTGTCCCACGGCTCGTCGAGTTTGAACTGCTTGAACAGGTTGTCCTGCTCGATGTACGGCAGGATCAGCACCCGCCAGCTCAAGAGCCGCTTGCCCTTCTTGTCCACGACGGACGCCGGCGGGAACTTGCCGTAGGTGTCGTGGTAGTTGTGCATGGCCAGGCCGATCTGCTTCATGTTGTTCTGGCCCTGGGTGCGGGCGGCCGCCTCCCGCACCTTCTGCACCGCCGGCAGCAACAGCCCGACGGACACGGTCGACATGCCGAGGTACGGGGTGGCCCAGTTCGGCAGGGTGGCGGTCGCGGTCAGGTTCGCCCCCTCCCGGGCCACCGGCGGGTTGGCGAGGATCTCGTCGACCAGGTTGAGCGCCCCGAGGCCGGCCACCGCGGCGACCGCTTTCGGCAGGTCTTCGAGCGGTCGCGGCACCCCCGGCTTGGCGTCGGCCAGGATCGCCTCGGCCTCCTGCCGCGGCTGGGCGAGCATCTGCCGGGCCATCCCGGCCGCCCGCTTCAGGGCCACCTCGGCCTGCTCCGCCTCGGCGTCCCCGGGGTAGCCGAGCCGGGCGGTCAGCGTGGCCGACTGCTTCAACTCCAGGGTGACGGTGACGGTGTCCAGCTTGGCCAGCGGCCGCAGCTCCGGCGGGATCTGCTCGACGGCGTCCGGCGGGATCGGCAGCCCCTTCACGTTGGCGGCGGCGGTCAGGTGCGGGCCGGACGCCGCCAGCGCGACCGCCTTGCTCAGCCGCCCGCCCGACCCGGCCGGCATGGCCAGGAACGCGGCCACGCCCTTCTCGTCGGACAGCACCAGGGTGGAGGGGTCCGGGAAGTAGACGGCCGCCTTGGTCTTGTCGTCGACGTAGTACTCCTTGCCGCCGGCCTGCTTGACCCGGGCGTCGGTGAAGTACGCGGCCCGCACCTTGGCCGGGTCGAACGGGGCGCTGAACCGGGCGATGGCGGCGAACGCCGGGTTGCCCTGCTGCGGGTCGAGGGACAGCAGCACGGCCGTCACCCGGTCGATGGTGGACGGGGCCGGGACGAACTGCTCGTCCAGGCTGGCCAGCGCCTTCGGCCCGGCCCGGCGGAAGATGTCCCGGTACTCCTTGAGCGAGTCCTGCTTCCAGATGTCCGCCAGCCGGACGTGGACGAACCCGAGGGCGTCCCCCGGCACCAGGGCCAGGTCCGGCGGGAGGGTAGCCGCGGCGGGCGGCTGTGCCGCCGCTGGTCGCGGCGCCTGGGACAGCCCGACGACCGCGGCCAGCCCGGCGAGGGCGGCTGCGGCAAGGGCGGAACGGGTGCGAGTCATAAAGCCTCCTGTCGTTGATGTGCCACTGTCTGGTGGGGCAGGCATTTCTGCCTGCCCGTCGTCAAACCGGGCAGGCAGAAATGCCTGCCCCACCAGCCCAAGCCCAGATGCTACCCGGATGCGGGCGAGTCGCGGGTCAGAAGTCGCCGACGACCTCGCCGCCGGACCGGGTGATGAGGGCTTTGAACACGGTCGCGTCGATGCTCGTCTTGATGAACCGGACCGACCCGTCGCCGAAGGTGACGTTGAACCCGCCGCCGTAGTGGTCGCCCATCAGGGCGAGCGGGTTGCCGGTCGGGTCGAACTTCAGCTCGTCCGGCTTGGTCCACGGCACCGCGTCCTTGGCGGTCGGGATCAGGATGGTGTTCGACAGCCCGTCCGTGACGCCCGCCAGCCGGGTCGGGATGACCGGGTCGAACATCGCCCCGCCGCCGGCGAACACCCGGAAGTGGGTCAGCTTGCCGCCGTCCGGGGTGACGCCGGGCAGTGCGAACACCGTCGGCATCGGGTTCTCGTCGAACACCTTCTTGTTGTGCGGGCTGTCCCACGGCTCATCCAGCTTGAACTGCTTGTACAGTTCCGCCTGGCCGACATACGGCAGCACGGCGACTCGCCAGCTCAAGAGCGGCCGGCCCTTCTTGTCCACCACCGCCGCCGGCGGGAACACCCCAAAAGCGGCCTCGTAGTTGTGCATCGCCAGCCCGAGCTGCTTCAGGTTGTTCTGGCAGCGGGCGCGACTGGCGGCGGACGACGCCTTGTCCGCCGGCCCGCCCTCGCCGAACATCTGCCGCAGCAGCGGGCCGAACCCGAGGTCCAGCTTGGCCACCAGCCGGGCGGTCGCGTCCGCCCCGTCGGTGCCGATCTTGGCCCCCTTGAGCACCTCGCCCGCCTGCCGGACCAGGGCGGCCAGCGGCTTCGCGTCCTCCTCCTTCCCCTTCTCCACCTGCGTCGCCGCCGCCATCAGGGCGGCCTGCAAGAACTGCACGCCGACGGCCAGCGACTTCTCGGCATCGGCCGGGTTTCCGGCCGTCCGCACCCGCAGGTCGAGGGTCAGAGCATCGGCGGTCAGCTTGCCGGCCAGGATGACCGCGTCCGCCTTGGCGATCGGCTGGAACGCCCGGGCCTCCGGCGGCAAGTCGTCGCTCCGCAACTCGTCCGGCAGGCTACCCATCGTGAACCCGGCAGCGACGGCCGCCCCTTCGGCCGCCGCCTGTAGAGCCGGGCGGATCGGCCCGGAGCCAGCCGGTTTCGCCGCCCATTTCTCCGCCGGGATCCGTGAGAAAACGGCCAGATGGGTCGCGTCCGGCGTCACCAGTGTGAGCGTCGAGCGGCCGTCCTTGTCATCCTTCTCGGTGCCGTCAGTCAGGGCCAGATTGACGCTCCCGTCCGGCCGGTCGGTCACTTTCACCTTCCGCTTTTTCAGTCCGTCGAGGAGGGCGGCCCGGTCATACGGCTTGCGGAACGAGACCAGCACCCCGAACGTCTCGCTGTCCGCCGGCCCTTTTAATTGCGGCACGTAGAACGTGACCGCCTTGACCATGTCCGGGGTGACACCGAGCGATTTCAGGTAGGCTAGCCCGGCGTCCAGGTCACGGGCCTTGGCCGACCGCACCGTCTCCCCGAGCTTACTGTCCCAGACGGCGGCCACGTCCAGGTGTAGGAACACAGCGCTGTCCGCCGGGACGATCCGCAGGTCCGGCGGGTCGGCCGCGACCGCGAATGCCGGCAGGACCAGAGCGACGAGGGTGGCACGGAGGGGCATCGGGGTTCCTCGTGTTCGCCGAGCGATCCCGGCCGTCAGGCGATCCGACCGGTGTACCAACCTGACGCCCGCCGACCACTGCGATTTCAGGCACGGTGTTTCGGCCCGGGGCCGTGTCGGGTACAGTACAAGTCGCCCGTCTCACCGCTCGGTCGCCCGGAAGGAGCCTGTCGATGCCGACCGCCTTCCCCGACGTGCTACCCGAAACCGACACAGCACCCGTCGTCCGGCACCAGCCACCTTATGCCGTCGTCCTGCACAACGACGACATCAACACGATGGAGTTCGTCGTCGGCGTCTTGCGGAAGGTGTTCGGGTACACGGTCGAGCGGTGCGTCGAGCTGATGATGGAGGCCCACCAGAACGGCCGCAGTGTCGTCTGGGTCGGGCCGCTGGAGGTGGCCGAGTTGAAGGCGGACCAGATCAAGAGCTGCGGCCCCGACCCGGCTCGCAAAGATGCGGGCGCGGGGCCGCTCAGGGTGACGGTCGAGCCGATGCCGGGCTGAGCGATGTCAGCGGGCGACTGGAACCCGTCTGGGGCCGGCTCGGTGTAGGGTGCGTTGAGGAGGCTCGGCGACGAAACGCACCGGCCCCGCAGTGACGGCATTGAGGGCGGAAGTCTCGGCGGTGCGTTGCGCAGAGAGAGAGAGAGAGAGAGAGAGAGAGAGAGAGAGAGAGAGAGAGAGAGAGAGAGAGAGAGAGAGAGAGAGAGAGAGAGAGAGAGAGAGAGAGAGAGAGAGAGAGAGAGAGAGAGAGAGAGAGAGAGAGAGAGAGAGAGAGAGAGAGAGAGAGAGAGAGAGAGAGAGAGAGAGAGAGAGAGAGAGAGAGGGGGGGGGGGGGGGGGGGGGGGGGGGGGGGGGGGGGGGCCTTCCCCACGCCTCGCACGCGCGTCGGGCTGGTCAGCCCAGCTCCCGCCGGGTATCGGGGGGTTCGTATAATGCCCCATCCTACCAGAAGCCCGACCACACCGCCCGGGGTGCCGCCATGCAGGACCGCATCGCTTACAAGGGGATCACCTTCGACGACGTGCTGCTCGAACCCGGGTACAGCGAGGTGGTGCCCAAGGACGTGGACATCCGCACCCAGCTCACCCGGTCCGTGCGGCTGAACCTCCCGCTCCTGTCCAGCCCGATGGACACCGTCACCGAGAGCGAGCTGGCCATCGCGCTGGCCCAGGAGGGCGGCCTCGGGATCATCCACAAGAACCTGTCCGTGGACGCCCAGACCCGGGAGGTGGACAAGGTCAAGCGGAGCGAGAACGGGATCATCACCGACCCGATCACCCTCCCCCCGGACGCCACCGTCGGCCACGCCCGGGAGGTGATGCGGACCCAGCACGTCAGCGGCATCCCGATCACCGTCGGCGACGACAAGCGGCTCAAGGGCATCCTCACCCGCCGCGACCTCAAGTTCCTGACCGACAACGACCAGACGATCGCCGACGTGATGACCAAGGACAACCTGGTCACCGCCCCGGAACACACCACGCTCGACCAGGCCGAGCAACTGCTGACGAAAAATAAGGTGGAGAAATTGCTCCTGGTGGACGATTTATTCCGACTGAAAGGGTTGATCACGATCAAGGACATTGACAAGACGCAAAACTTCCCGAACGCGTGCAAGGACTCCCGCGGCCGGCTGCGGGTCGGGGCGGCGATCGGGGTGCGGGACTACGGCCGGGCGGAGTCGCTGATCAAGGCCGGCGTGGACGTGCTGGTGGTGGACTCCGCCCACGGCCACAGCCGGAACGTGATCGAGACGGTGCGGGAGCTGCGGAAGCGGTACAGCATCGACCTGATCGCGGGGAACGTGGCGACGGCCGACGGGGCCAAGGCGCTGGCGGACGCCGGGGCGGACTGCGTCAAGGTGGGGATCGGCCCGGGGTCGATCTGCACCACCCGGATCGTGTCCGGGGTCGGGATGCCGCAGTTGTCCGCCATCGCCAACGCGGCCAAGGGGTTGCACGGGACCGGTGTGACCTTGATCGCCGACGGCGGGCTGCGGTACAGCGGGGACATCACCAAGGCGCTGGCCGCCGGGGCGCACGCGGTCATGATCGGCGGGCTGTTCGCCGGGCTGGCCGAAAGCCCGGGGCAGACCATCCTGTACCGCGGACGGACGTTCAAGGCGTACCGCGGGATGGGGTCACTGGGGGCCATGATGGCCGGGTCCGCCGACCGGTACGGCCAGGCGGACAAGGGGGCGGCGCCGCGGAACGGCAAGCTGGTGCCGGAGGGGGTGGAAGGGCGGGTCCCGTACAAGGGTCCGCTCGCCCCGTTCGTGTTCCAGTTGGTCGGGGGGTTGCGGGCCGGGATGGGGTATGTCGGGGCCGCGGCCCTGGACGACCTGCGGGCGAAAGCCCGGTTCGTCCAGGTGACCGGGGCCTCGGTTCAGGAGAGCCACCCACATGACATCGCGATCACGCAAGAGTCGCCCAACTACTCCACCGCCGACTACGCGGCGGCGGACGGGGATTAGTCTGGCGGTGCTGGCCGCGGTGGCCGGCCCGGCGGCGGCCCAGCCGGTGCCGGCGGTGCCGGCCCCGACGCTCCCGCCGCCCCCGCCGATGACCACCCCGGCGGCCCCGCCGGCCACGACCTGGGCGCAACTGCCGCCGGCGGCCCCGCCGGCCCCGCTGCCGGCGGCGACCGCCCCGGTGCCGTCCACGGGCCGGCCGCAGATGGCCCCGGCCGACGGCGGCCGGTCGAGCATGCGGGTGACGTTCCAGAAGCCGGGCGGGGCGGACGCCCCACAGGTTCCGCAACTCCCGAACCGCGCCCAGCCCGGGACGGACACCAACCCGCCCGTGCAGGTGCGGTCCCCGAGCGGGCTGGCGGACCCGTACAAGGAGTTCCGCTTCCAGAGCGAGGACGTGCTGCTCCGGCGGATCGTCGACGAACTCCAGCGGGAGGCCCGGGAGCGGCAACAGCCCGGCGAGGGCACGCCCCCGACGGCGGACTACTTCCGCCCGCCGGCCCCGCCCCAGCTCGTCGAGCCTGGCACCCCGTACCGGCCGAAGACGCTCGACTACCCGCCGACCCAGCGGCCGGTGGAGGCGGGGTACGTGGTGCACCGCCGGCTGTACTTCGAGGAGCTGAACGCGGAGCGGTATGGGTGGGACCTCGGGTTCATCCAGCCGGTCGTCTCCACCCTGCACTTCTACAAGGACGGCCTGCTGTTCCCGGCCCGGGCGGCGACCAACCTGTTCGAGCGGTACGACGCCAGCGCCGGCAAGTGCCTGCCGGGCAGCCCGGTGCCGTACTACCTGTACCCGCCCGGGGTGGACCTGTTCGGGGCGACCGTTGGGGCCGGGGCTATCATCGGGGTGGCCGCCATCCTGCCCTGACCGACTGAGCGCTTGACACCGGCCCGACGCGCGACCGAGGGTGCTCGGCCCCTGTGAGGCCGAGCACCCTCGCTCGCGCGTCGGGCTGGTCTGTCTGTTCCGGTAGAATGGGGATGATGTCGTCTCCCGTCTCCACCGATCGCCCGCCGCCCTGGCTCGACCCGCGGACCGCCTACGTCCACGTCCCATTTTGCGGCCATCACTGCGGCTACTGCGACTTCGCCGTGACTGCGGGCCAAGATCACCTCATCGACCTGTATCTAGAATCGCTCGCCGAGGAGATGCGGACGAACGGCCCGGCGGCGGTCGAAACCCTGTTCATCGGCGGCGGCACCCCGACCTACCTGTCCGCGGCTCAGCTCGCCCGACTGCTCGACACCATCACCCGCTGGATGACGCCCGAAACCGGCGGCCGTTACCTCGAATTCTCGATCGAGTCCACGCCGGAGAGCCTGGACGCCGAGAAGGCCCGGGTGCTGGCCGACTTCGGGGTCAACCGGGTGAGCGTCGGGGTGCAGTCGTTCCAGGCCCACACCCTGGCCGCCCTCGACCGCCGGCACGGCGTCGAGCAGATCGGCCGGGCGGTGGACGCGGTCCGGCGGTTCGTCCCGGCCGTGTCGTTCGACCTGATCTTCGCCGCCCCCGGGCAAAGCCCGGCCGAGTGGCAGGCGGACCTGGCCGCCGCCCTGCGGTTCGAGCCGGACCACCTCTCCACCTACGGGCTGACCTACGAGAAGGGGACGCCGCTGTGGAAGGAGCGGGCGAAGGGGCGAGTGTCGCCCGTCCCGGAGTCGGACGAGCTGGCCATGTACCTGCACGCCATCGACGCCCTCTCCGAAGCCGGGTTCGAGCACTACGAGATCTCCAACTTCGCCAAGCCGGGTCGGCGGTCGGTCCACAACATGCGGTACTGGGCGAACGAGGCGTACCACGGGTTCGGGGTCGGGGCAGCCCGGTACGTGAGCGGGTCGCGGGAGCTGAACGTCCGGGACACCAAGCTCTACATTCAGCGGGTATTGGCCGGGGAGTCGCCGACGTTCCAGGCCGAGCGGCTCGGCGAACGAGATCGGGCGTTCGAGACGGTGGCGACGCAGCTCCGCCGGGCCGACGGGATCGACCGGCCGCGGTTCGCCGAGCAAACGGGAACGGCGCTGGACGAGCTGTTAGGCGACCGGCTCGCGGGGACGGTTGCCGCTGGGCTGTTGAGTGACAACGGGGTGTCAGTTCGACTCACCCGTCAGGGGAAGTGCGTTGCGGACGGCATCATCGAGGAACTGATGAAGGCGAACGATCCCCCGTCTTCGCTCCAACGGGGCGGGAGAGTCTCGCCCAGGGCGTAAGCCCTGGGCGAGAGCGTTGCCCGCGGCCGCCACGGAGGGCGGCCCCTACCAGTCACCGACCGTGGGGCCCCCTCCGTGGCGGCCCGGCTGCTCGCGGCAACCGCTCCACCCAAACGCAAACCGCGCTAGAGTCTCCCGCCTCGTTCGGGCGGAAAACCCTGTCCCGCCTTCATCGAGATCACGCCTTCATCAAGATCGCCCCCTCGCCATTCCGCAGGGTGACGCTCGTCACCACCGCCCCGAGCGTGCCGTCCGCGTTCAGCACCCGGTAGCTGCCGCCGAGGTCGTGGGTGGTGGCCGTGGCGTCGTCCAGCGTCCCGGTGCCCACGCCTAGCGTGTACGACCGCGGCTTGTACAGCACCACCGCCTTGCCGTAGTCCCGGCGAAACACCTTGTACCCGAGGGCCGGGTTCTGCGGGTCGGCCCCGGTGGCGAACGTGGTCATCCCGCCGGCCGGCTGGCCGATGTCCGTGCCGACGGCCGGCACCCAGGTCGCGCTCCACGCGGCCGCCGGGTTCTGCCCGCCGAACAGCATGAGGAACGTGCGGTCCGGGTCGCCGACCAGGTAGTAGTACGCCAGCACCCCGAGCTTCAGCCGCGGGTCGGTCGTGGGCAGCGAACTGCTGTACGAGTCCAGCACCACATACGGGGACGGGGAGTCGGCCGCTAGCCGGCCGGCGACCAGGCTGGCCGTGTCCAGCACCGCGGACCAGTTGGCCTCGGCCGGGCGGAGCAGGAACTCCTCCACCGCCCCGGTCGAGGCCCGCGTCGTCGGGGTGGCGTCGTCCTGCCCGCCGACCGTGTTGGACCAGACGGTCTTCGGGGCGACCGCCCGCCAGACGGCCGCGGTCAGCGCGCCGGAGTCCTCGCTGTAGCTGGCCGTCGGCTCGATCACCGAGACGCCGGCGAACGGCAGCCGGCCGGACGAGTTGTCCAGGAACACCCCGTCCGCCTGCGGGTACTGGGCCAGCAGCCGGGTGTGGAAGTCGGCCGCCCACCGCCGGACGGCCGACGAGGGCGGGTTGACGACGAACCGCATCTGCCCGTACTGCGGGTGGAACAGCCGGCTCTCGTACACGAACCGGGCGTCGAACCCGGCCCGCCGGCCGGCGTACTCGGCGTCCGACAGGTAGCCGTCCGCGTCCGCGTCGGCGGCCGCGTCGAACGCCGGGATGGTCCCCTTGGTGGTGCCGTTCGCCCCGACGTAGTCCCGGCCGAAGACGGTCCGCGCCTCCGGCACGACCGCCCCCTGGGGCGACGCCGTGGTGCGGACGCGGACGTGAAACAGCCGCTCCCCGCCGTTGATCCGGGCCGCCACCCAGTCCGGCGGCGGGTCGAAGGTGATCTGCCCGGACGCGGTCAGCCCATAAGTCCCGTCCTGCCGCAGCGGCAGCGGCTTCCACGCGGTCGGGTTGCCGTTCGCGTCCACCGCGGACACGTAATCGACCGCCCCCTGCCAGCCGCCGGCGGCGGTCGTCTTCAGGTCCACGTTCAGCTCGCGGAACCGGTCCGGGTAGCCGAACGCGACCGCCTCGCCGGCCTTCCCGAACTGCACCCCGAACAGCCGGCCGCCCGTGGCCGCCGAGGTCAGGTCGACCGCCGTCCCGATGCTCGACGAGGGGGTCCGCGTCACCTGCCACAGCCACGACACGGGGCGAGAGGACGGGCTGTTCCCGGTGAACGGGGTCGGCTGGGTGACGTGGTAGAACGCCAGCTCCCGGCTCAGCCCGTTCTTGTCCGCGTAGCCCAGCCAGTCGGTGAGCAACCCCTGGTACAGATTGGTCGCATTCGAGTAGATGACCTGCGGGGTTGTCGGCGACGCCTTGTCGATGGCATCCAGGTACTTCGGGTTCGGGATGACCAGGTCGACGCTGTCCTTCAACCGGGCCAGCTCGAACGCCCCCATCGGGGTGCCGTCGTAGGCGAGCTGGGCGATCCGGATGCTGGGCAGCTTCCGGGGCAGCTCCGGCCGGTCCGGCGGCGGGGCCGGGTTCGGGTTGTTGGTCACGAACTGGACGGTCGCGGTGCCGACGTTCCCGGCCTCGTCCACCGCCCGGACGACCAGCGTGTGCAGGCCGTTGGCCAGGGTGGTCGTGTCGAGCGTCCAGTCGGCCGTGGCGGCCGCGGCGGCCGAGCGGAGGCGGTCGTTCAGCCGGAACTCGACCCGCCGGGCGCCGGGGGCCGACACCTTGAACGTGACATCCCCCACCACCCCGGCCACCGGCAGATTGGCCGTCACCGTCACCTTCGGCCCGGTCGCGTCACTGGCCGGCTTCACGTCCACGTCGTCGAACGTGACCGTGCCGGAGTAGCTGGCCGCCCGGTTCAGCCCGACGAACCCCTCCGACCGGATGCCGGTGTCCGTCCGTTCGAGCGCCGGTTGCGGGGTGTCCGACCACGTCCCGTCGGGGGTCAGCCAGCGGCCGGTGTCGGTGCGGAACACCACCGCCCGGAGCTGGTCGCCGACCGCGGTCAGCGTGACCCGGACCCACTTGCCGCTGACGTAGTCCTTCGACTTGATCGCCCCGAGGGCCGTCTCGACCCCGTCCACCGTCCGCACCAGCCGCACGTCCAGCCCGCGGGCGACGGTCAGGGCGTAGAACGTCGGGCGGGCCGAGTCGAGGTTCGCCCCGCGGATCACCAGGGACGCCGGGATCAGGCTGTCGGCGTAGACCGAGGCGGACGCCTGCACGTCGGCCGGCTGCGGCGACCCGACCCACGCCCGGGCGGTGGTGACGGACGTGCCGGCGGCGGCGAACCCGTTCCCGGACACCGCCCGCGCGGCCGTCGCCCCGAACCCGGCCGTCCCGTCGCTCGTCCACTCCTTCCAGTTGACCGGCAGCCCCGCCACCGGGACGGCGTCGAACGTCTCGTGGATGGCCGGCGGGGTGGTGGCCACGAAGCCGTCAACGAACGTCATCCCCTGCCCCCCGGCGGCGCGCCCCAGCCCGACCTGCCCGGTCGCCGGCAGCCAGGTGCTCGCCGCCAGGATCGCATCAACCGGGGCCGTCTGCCACACCCCGGCCGGGGAAAGATACTGTTTGATGTCCGGCCGCTGGACCTGTACCGCGACCGCCTCACCGACCGGCCGCACCGTCACCGTCAGCCACTGGCCGTACACCGCCGCCCGGCCGTTGACTGTGCCCAGCACCCGCGTCACGCCGTCCTTCACCTCGACCAGCCGGACCTGTCGGGCGGTCGGGCTGACGACGGCGGCGACGTAACTCGGCGACTTGCTGCCCAAACTCCGCCCGCGGGCGATGACCAGTTCCGGGGCGGGCGAGTCCGACAGCAGTCGGGCGGAGACGGTCGTGTCCGCCTGGACCGGGTCAGCGTACCAGAACCGGGACTCGGTGGCGGTCGTGCCAGTGGAAGCGAGCGAGTTCCCCTTGTCCGCCGAGGTGATCCGGGTGGTGACGTACCCGTCGGCCCCGGTGTTGCTCCACTGGGACCAGCCGGCCGGCAGGGACGGGGCGCGAACCTGGTCGAACGCCTCGGCGATGATGGCCGGGACTTCGCGGGCTTCCAGGGTGTCGAGCCGGGGTTGGAAACGCGGAGCAGGACGTGCCATCGGCCGACGGCTCCTTCCTGGGTGCGGATCGTGCCGGCCGTGCGGGCGGGGCTGGCCCGCGGCGGCCGGTCTGATGCAGAGCGTGGCGCAACCCGCCGGTCTGTGGGCGTCCGACGGGTGCGTCATACTTCGGAGATGGGGCCGGACTTGCGCCAGGAAATGACCCGGGCCGGGACCGCCTCCCGCGGCCCCGGCCCGTCAGCACTCCAACGATTCGGCCGACCGGTTCCACACACCCGGTCGGGCGTCGCCGGTCAAGGCTCCAAAGACGTTCCCCCTTCGCCCACCCGGACCACCCGCAGGGTCGGCAGCCGCGGCCCGCCCTCCAGCGGGTGCCCGGCCATCACCACCGCCCGCTCCCCGGCGGCCACTGCCCCGGCGTGGAAGGCGTCCCGGACGGCGGCTACCATCCGGCTCTCGCCCGGGGAGAGCGGGGCCATGACGACCGGCCGCACCCCCCAGGCCAAGGCCATCCGGCGGACGACGGCGGCCGTCGGGGCCGGGGCCACCACCCGCGCCCACGGGCGGTGTTTGGCGATCATCCGGGCGGTGCGGCCGGACAGGGTCGGGGTGACGATGGCCGTCGCCCCGACCTGCCGCGCCAGGTCGCAGGCGGCCACCGCCAGCGGCTCGTCCACGTCCCCGTTGGTATGGCAGACGGCCGGCCCCCGCGTCCCCGGGTCGGTCGCCTGCAGGTGTTTCTCCGTCTCCTCGGCGATCCGGGCCATGCACCGCACCGCCTCCACCGGGTACTGGCCGACCGCGGTCTCGCCGGACAGCATGACCGCGTCCGTCCCATCGTAGATGGCGTTGGCCACGTCGCTCGCCTCGGCCCGGGTCGGCCGCGGGTTCTGCCGCATGCTGTCGAGCATCTCCGTCGCCGTGACCACCGGCTTGCCGGCCAGCCGGGCGGCGGCGATGAGCTGCTTCTGGACCGTCGGCAGTTCCTCGAACGCGGTTTCCACCCCGAGGTCGCCGCGGGCCACCATGATGCCGTCGAACGCCTGGATGATGGCCGCCGACCGGCGGACCGCTTCCGGCCGCTCGATCTTGGCCATCACCGGCACCCGCAGGCCGAAGTCGGCGGCGGCCTGCCGCACCTCGGCCGCCGCCTCCGGCCCGCGGACGAACGACAGCGCGACCCAGTCCACCCCGGCTTTCGCCGCGACGGCCAGGGCGTCCCGGTCGCGGGCCGTCACCGACGGGATGCCGAGCGGGGTGTCCGGCAGGTTCAGCCCCTTGTTCTCCAGCAGGGTGCCGCCGACCATCACCGTCGCGGACAGCACCCCGTTCGCCACCTCCCCGGCCTCCAGTTGCAGCCGGCCGTCGTCGAGCAGGAGGCGGTGGCCGGGGCGGACGTCGGCCAGCACCTCCGGCTCGGTGATGCCGATCACGTCCGGGGCCGGCGGGTCGGCAGCGAGCGAGAAGTGGATCACGTCCCCGACCCGCAGCGGGCGGGGGCCGGGGATCCGCACCCGCAGCTTCGGCCCCGGCAGGTCGGCCAATACGGCCACGATCCGGCCGGCTTTCTGGGCCGCCTCCCGCAGCCGGGCGACCCGGCCGAGGTGGTCGGCCTCGGACCCGTGGGAGAAGTTGACCCGGGCGACGTCCAGCCCGGCGGCGATCACGGCGGCCAGCACCTCGGGCGGATCGACGGCCGGGCCGAGGGTGCCGACGATCTTGGTCCGCCGGGGCATTCGCGTGTCCATTCTGTTACCGTAGAGCGGCCGGAGAGGCGTTCAGGTGGTGTACGGCATGGGTCGGGTTCTTCAATCGGCGCACCGGCTCGCGCTAGTCGCCTGCATGGCCGGAACGGCGACGGTCCTGACGTACATGATTCTGGGCGCATGCCGACCGCGGCGTGAGCCGACCGACTTCCTGGTGTACAAGACCGCCCACGTGGCCGTGGCTCTGTGGGTGCTCGGCTCGGCCAAACATCTCTGGCTCCGGTCGCGGGATTGGACGACCGCTGACACCGGCCTGCTTCTCTGTGCCGTTACGTGGCTGTCGGGCTGGGGGTGGCTACTCATTCACACCTGGACCGCGTTCCGGCTGGTTCACCACTGGTCCCACGCCGCGGCATTCGCGGACACCGCCCGCACGGCCGGGGTCGGCGAGGGGGTGTACGTCAACTACCTGGTGCTGCTCGTGTGGGGACTGGACGCGACGTGGCTCGCGGCGGCCCCGGAGCGGTACGCCCGAAGGCCCCGGTGGGTGGGGTGGGTGGTTCACGGGTTCCTGGCGTTCGTCATGTTCAACGCGACCGTGGTATACGGCCACTGGCCGACCCAGTGGGCCGGGGTTGGGTGGTTCGCCATCTTGGGGCTGAGTGTCGTTCGCCGGCAGATGGGGCGACCGGCGTAGGGTCCGCTGTGCGGACCGGTGGGAGCATCCGGTCCGCACAGCGGACCCTACGCCGAACCGAGCCATGCCAGCCAGGCGGTGCGAAGGCCGTCCTCCAGGTTCCGCAAGTACCGCGGGGCATCGGCCAGCGGGGATGCGGCCACCCGGTCCCGCAGTCCGGCGCGAATCTCTGCCAGTTCAGGCCGCCGCTGGGTCCACTCCTTCGCCCGTTGGACGAGTGCGGCCGGGGTGTCGGCCACGAACTGCGGCAGCCCGACCGCCGTCATCACCGCCAGCCCCTGCCGCGAGACGTAGCTCCCCCCGGCGACGGCCAGGACCGGCACGCCCATCCACAGGGCGTCCGCGGTGGTGACGCCGCCGTTGTACGGGAACGGGTCCAGGGCCAGGTCGAACCGCTGGTACGCCTCGAAGTACTTGTCCTTCGGGAGCCGCATCAGCACCTCGACCCGGTCCCGCAGGATGCCGGCCGCGACGAACCGGTCGGTGAGCCGCTTCGCCCCGGTCTGCGACTGGCCGCCGAGCAGGATCAGCCGAGTGCCGGGGATCGCCTGCAGCAGTTGGACCCAGGTTTCGAGGCAGGCGTCCGAAATCTTGGCCGGGTTGTTGAGACAGCCGAACGTGAACGTCCTCCCGCTCGCGGCCGGCAGCGGCGTGACCGCCGGGGCGGTCGCCGGCGGGGCGTACACCCAGGCCAGATCCGGCAACCGCAGCGGCTTCTCGGCCGCCAACTGCTCGGTCATCCCCGGCGGGTCGGACACCGGGTCCGTGATACGGTAATCCACAGCCGCCAACCCAGTCGTGTTCGGGTAGCCGAACAGCAGGCACTGTACCGGGGCCGGGCGGCGGGCCAGCACCCCGAGCCGGTTGCCGGCGGTGTGGCCGCTCAGGTCGATCAGCACGTCGAGCTGGTCACGGCGAATCAAGGCGGCCGCCGCTTCGTCAGATAGCCCGGCGACCGGTCGCCAGTGGTCGGCTAGCTGGCACAGTTTCTCGGTGACTTCGTCCGGCCGGGGCACCTGCGGGTAGGCGTACACCTCCACCCGGGTCCGGTCGTGGTGCCGCAGCAGCGTCTCGATGAACCCGGCGACGGTGTGGGTGCGAAAGTCGGCCGACAGGTAGCCGATCCGCAGTCGGCGGTCCGGGTCGTGCGGCAGCGGGATCGGCGGCCGGTCCGGGATCGGGGCGGCGTGCCGCTCCGCCCAGGCCCGGTGCTCCTCAAAGATCTGCTCGGGGGTCAGCCGGGACGAGTAGTTGAGTGTGAGTAGCAGGTTGCTGTGGATCTGCGCCGCCGACGGACGCAGGGCGACCGACTTCCGCAGGCAGTCGATCGCCTCGTCGGCCCGGCCCTGCTCGGTCAGGTTCGTGCCCAGGTTGCTCCAGGCGTCCGCCAGGTCCGGTTTGAGCTGGACCGCCTTCTGATAGTGGAACAGGGCGTCGTCCTTGCGGCCGATCGCCTCTTGGTTCAGCCCCAGGGCGTTGTGCGCCTCCGCGTAGTTCGGGTTCAGCTTGAGCGCGTGTTGGATGCACTCCTGCGACTCGGCCGCCTGCCCGACGGCCGACAGGGCCAGACCGAGGTTGTAGAAGCCACGGGGATCAGCGGGCCGCAGCTCCACCATCTTGCGGAACGCCGCCACCCCGTCCGCCGCCTGCCCGGCCCGGACCAGTACATCCCCGAGCCGGCCGAAGGCGTCGGCGTTGGTCGGCTCCAGCTTGCAGACGGCGCGATACTGGTCCGTCGCCCCGGCCAGGTCGCCGGCCGCGGACAGTGCCAGCCCCAGGTTGTACGCCGCGCTGGAATGACCCGGGTTCGCCGCCAGACAGGCCCGGTAGTGGTCCGCAGCCGCCGGAAAGTGGCCGGCCCGGCGGTACAGGTTGCCGAGGTTGAAGTGGGCGTCCGGATACCCGGGGTGCGCGGCCAGCGCCTGGCGGTAACAGGCGGCCGCCTCGTCCGGCTTGCCGGCCTTGACCAACAGCACGCCGAGGTTGCACAGGCTGGGAGCGTGAGCCGGGTCGGCTGTCAGAACCGCCCGGTACGCCTGCTCGGCCCCGGCGTCATCCCCGGCCTGATGTTTCGCAACTGCGGCGGCGAACGCGGCGTTCACGTCGGCCATCGCCGACCCCCGGAACGGCGACCGGCCGGGGCCGACGTTCGGCCCCGGCCGGTGGTGTATCTCACGTCAGCCGGTCACTCGCCGACGTAGGGCATCAGGCCCATGAACCGTGCCCGCTTGACGGCCACCGACACCGCCCGCTGGTAGGCGGCGCACAGCCCGCTCCGCTTGCGGCTGAACAGCTTGCCCTGGCTGGTGACCAGCTTCTTCATCGACGACACGTCCTTGTAGTCGACGAACGCCGGTCGCGGGCAGCCTTCCTTGGTGCAGAACCGGCAGCGGCTCTTGCGGCTCCGCAGAGCCTTCTTCTGGATCATCGGTCGGACGCCTCTCGGGGGGCGGGGTTCCCCGCCCGGTCGGGATGGTCGGAAAGAGTTACGGTAGTGACGCCGACGGGGGCTGTCACCCGCCGGATGCCGGGACGAAGGCTGTCTTTTGTAGGGTGCGTGGAGGCTTTGCGGAACGCACCACCGCGATTCCGCCCGGGTGACGATCGTTGCGGTGCCGGTGCGTTCCGCAAAGCCTCCACGCACCCTACAACACCCAAGGCCCAGTCACGTTAACCCGGCCCGCCGCCGCTGGGACGCGAACCAGTCGGTGAACCAGCCCGTTTTGACCCGCACCCCTGGCGTGTCTTCGATTACGGTGAGAATGAGCCGCCGCACGTCCGGCTCGGTCCGGTGGGTGCCGGCGACGGCCGCGACCGTTTCCTTGACCAGTTGCTCGTAGTCCGCCCGGGAGAGCCGGTTGCCGCCGGCCGCGAGTGCCGCGAGCCGCTCCTTCAACCGGTCCCGCAGGTCGCGTTCAATGATGTACCCTTTGCCCCGGCAGACGTCCGCCAGCAGCCCCCGACCCCGGGCCGCGTCGAACCCGTAGGCCAGGGCGATCTGGAGCAACTCCCGCTCCTCGTCCGCGTCGATGTACCGGTCCTCGCCGCCGCGGCGGTCGATCTCCCGGAGGAACCGGGCCTTCAGCTCGTCCGGGGTGAGCGGCATGACGGGGGATTCGCCCGGTGGGTCGGGTTCTTATCGACAGCCGGCCGACGTTATCGTAGCGTGGGGCGGTTTCGAGGGAACCCACCGCCGCGGAGCCGCCCCTTGGCCCACCCCGCCCCGTCGTCCGCCCCCGGCCCCGACGCCCCGGCCCCCGGGGCGACCGCCGCCCTGGCCCTGCTCCTGGCCATCAACCTGTTCAACTACATCGACCGGCAGGTGCTGTCGGCGGTGCTGCCGCGGCTGGAGATGGACGGCACCCTGTTCGCCCCGGACGACCCGGACACCAAGTTCTGGCTCGGCCTGCTGCCGAGCGCGTTCATGGTGGCGTACATGGTGTTCTCCCCGATCGTCGGCTGGCTGGACGGGCACGGCTACCGGCGGTGGGTGATCCTCGGCCTCGGGGTGACGGTCTGGAGCCTGGCCAGCGGCGGGTCCGGGTTCGCCACCACGTACTGGGCGCTGCTCGCCACCCGCTGCCTGGTCGGGGTCGGCGAGGGGGCATACGGCCCGGTCGCGTCGGCCATGCTGGCGGACATTTATCCGGCCCGGCTGCGGGGGCTGGTGATGGCCCTGTTCAACATGGCCATCCCGGTCGGCAGCGCCCTCGGGTTCGTGATCGGCGGCCAGGTGTCGGGGTACTTCAACGACTGGCGGCACGCCTTCTGGGTGACGTTCGCCGGGCTGGGCCTGGGGGTGCTCTGCTTCACCCGCCGGGAGCTGCCCCGCCCGCCGCGGGCCGCCGAGGTGGACGCCCCCGGGTACTTCACCGTCCTCGGCCGGCTGGCCCGCAACCCGTCGTTCGCCCTGTGCTGCGCCGGGATGACGGCCGTCACCTTCGTCCTCGGCGGGCTGGCCGCCTGGCTGCCGGCATACATCTTCGAGCGGGAGGCCCGGTTCGCCCTCACCCCGGCCGTCCTCACCGCCCTGGCCGACCCGTCGCCGGAGGCCAACCGCCGACCGGTGCCGGCCGAGGTGGTCGCCAAACTGGCCCCCAAGGCGGACGGTCAGGAACGGAACCTTGCCGACCTCAAAGCCTACCTCAGTGGGTCGTGGTCGGAGGCGGAAGCGGCGCGACACTTCGAGTCGGTGACGACCGCGGCCGTGACCAAGGAGTCCCCGACGCTGGCCGGGATCAACACCGCGTTCGGGGCGATCGTGGTGATCGGCGGGCTGGTGGCCACGGCCGTCGGGGCGTGGCTCGGGGAGTGGCTGCGGCCGCGGGTCAGGGGCGGGTACTTCTGGGTGATCGGCGGCGGGGCGCTGGCCTCGCTGCCGGCGTACTACGGATTCCTGTACACCCCGTTCCCGCTCGGCTGGGGGCTGGTGTTCTTCGCCGTGTTCGGGCTGTTCCTGCACACCGGCCCGGCGTTCACCGCCCTGGCCAACGTGGTCACGTCCGAGGTGCGGGCGACCGCGTTCGCCATCAACATCCTGGTCATCCACGCACTGGGGGACGTGATCTCCCCGCCGCTCATCGGGCTGGTGGCCAGCCGGTCCAGCCTGCACACGGCATTCCTGCTGACCGGCGGGATGGTATTGCTGGGCGGCGTGCTGTGGCTGACCGGCGTGCCGTTCTTGGACGCCGACACCCGCCGGGCGACGGACGCCGACGCCGGCAACCCCCGACCGGTGTGACCGCCCACTGTTCTCCCCCTCCGCTTCGGGAGGGGTCACATCCGCACCGGTTCCAACGACTTCGGGATCTCCGCGTCGGGCGGGGGGCCTGACCCCACCCCCCGGCCCCCTCCCCGAAGCGGAGAGGGGGAGCAAGAGGGAGGCCGGTCCAAGCAGCGGCACCGGTGATAATCCTGATGAGCGCCCGACTTGCTCCCCCTCTCCGCTTCGGGGAGGGGGCCGGGGGGTGGGGTCAGGCCCCCCGCCCGGGTTCGGTGAGCCGGGCATCGCCGTGACCGGTTGCGTACTCCCCCATCGAAGCGGAGTAGTGGGCAAGCGGCAGCTAGTTCGGCCGTCGTCACCGGCCGCCGGCGCGTAGCCACTCCTGCGGGTTGTCGGCCGCCTTCATGGCGTCGTTCAGCGGGTTGACGTACACCGTCATCGCCATCTTGAAGATGAGCACGACCAGCATCAGCCCGACCAGGGCGTACACCGCCCCGCCGGCGAACGAGGTGAGCGTCTTGAGCTGGCGGGTGGCCTCGTCCCGGTAGCGGTCGGACTGCTTCCGCATCACCTCGGTCAACTGGCCGGACACCTCGCCGACCTGGACGGCGTCCAGGAAGTCGTCCGGGAACAGGTGCCGGCCGCACCCGGCCAGGCTGGAGTGCACGTCGCTCCCGCCGCGGACCTGTTTCGCCACCCGCTCGGCCGAGTTGCGGTAGGCGTCGTTGGCGGTCGCCCGGAAGGCGAGCAGCAGCGCTTTGTCCGCCCGCAGCCCGGCCTCGAACGTCATGTACATGGCCAGGGCGAACCGCTGCAGGGCGAACGTCCGGAAGCAGGTGCCGAGCACGGGGATCTTGAGCACGAACGCCTCGGCCTTGCTCCGCAGCCCCTCGTTCTCCCGGCAGATGTAGAACCCCCACACCATCGCGACCGTGAACAGCGTCATGACGAGGAGGAAGGCGAACGCCCCGGACGTGCTGGCCAGCCCCAGCCCGAGCGGGTCACGGCCGCCGAGCAGGCCGAGCACCAGGAGCATCAAAAAGATGGTCAGGATGGCCCCGACGTACTGAATCGCCGGCCAGGTCAGTGCGGCGTAAAGCTGCTTCCGGGCGGAGACCACCGCCTCGTAGTAGTGCTCCAGCTCGCCGAACGTCTCGGTCAGCCGGCCGGCCTGCTCGCCGACCGCGGTCAACTCGGTGAAGAGGATCGGGAACCGGTCCCGGTCCGGTTCGAGGGCGTCTTCCAGGGTGTCCCCGCGGGCCAGCCGGTCGGCCACGTCGGAGGCGAGGGTCCGGCCGACCGCCGGGCCGGACTTGGCCTGCTGGCGGAACGTCTTCACCGGGGAGATGCCGATGTCCGCCCCGTGCTTGAGCGCCCGGCTCCACTGGACCAGTGCGGCCGGCGGCAACTTCGACGCGAACAGCATGACCCGCTCCCCTCAGCCCGGACGTTCGGCCGTCCTCTACACTACCCGCATGAGCGACGCCCCGGAAGCGGCCGACCCGCGGTATCTGGCCGGGGTCGAGCGGTTCAACGCCGGCGACTACTTCGCCGCCCACGAGGTGTGGGAGGAGCTGTGGCGGGACTGCCGGGCCGCGGACCGGCGGTTCTATCATTCCTTGATTCAGGCGGCCGTCGCCATCTACCATGCGGAGAGGGGCAACCGGACCGGGGCGGAGCGACTGAGGGAGGCCGGCCGCGAGAAGGCGGCCGGCTACCCGGCGCGGTATTACGGGATCGACATCGCGGATTTCTGGCGCGGGGTCGCTACCTATACCGAAGCCGCTCTCGACCGCCGGCCGGCCGCCCGGCCGCTGATCGGGGTGCCCACGCTCACAGGCCCGACCGATGACCGATGACCTGGTAGCGCTGACGGAATTCGGCGGGGTGGCCCGCCTGTTCCCGCTGCCGAACCTGGTCCTGTTCCCGCAGGTGGTTCAGAAGCTGCACATCTTCGAGCCGCGCTACCGCCAGATGACCGCGGACGCCCTGGCCGGCGACACCCTCATCACCCTGGTGCTGCTCAAGCCGGGCTGGGAGGGGGAGTACGACGACCGGCCGGGGATTGAGCCGGTCGGCTGCCTGGGCCGGGTGATCGACCACGAGAAGCTGCCGGACGGCCGGTACAACCTGCGGCTCCGCGGGCTGGCCCGGCTGCGGATCGGGCCGGAGCTGCCGTCGGACAAGCTGTACCGGGTGGCCGAGGCGTCGCTGATGGCCGACGCCGTCCCGCCCGACTTCGGCCGGCTGATCGAACACCGCCGCCGGCTGGCCGACGCGGTGCTGCACCGGTTCGGGCCGGATGGGTCGGCCCACCAGCACCTCCGCGAGCTGTTCGAGGGCGAGCTGCCGCTCGGCCAACTGTGCGACGTGCTCGCCTACGCCCTGCCGCTGCCGCTCGACCTGAAGCAGCGGCTGCTGGCGGAGGCCGACGTCGGCCTCCGGGCGGACGTGTTGGCCGACGCCCTCCGGCTGGCCCGGCCGGCCGCCAGCCGTACATTTCCCCCGGAGTTCAGTCCGAACTGACACCCCTCACCCCCGGAGCGGTCATGGAGAAGCGGGCGAACGCGGTCACGTTCAAGGGCAACCCGGTCACGCTGGTCGGGCCGAAGCTGAAGGCCGGCGACAAGGCACCGACCTTCGCCTGCCTGAACAACGGGCTGGCGACCGTCACCCTGGCCGACACCCCGGCCAAGGCCCGGCTGTTCAGCGTGGTGCCGTCCCTGGACACCCCGGTGTGCAGCACCCAGACGAAGAAGTTCGACGAGGGGATCGCCGCCCTCGGGGACAAGGCGGCGTGCTACACCGTCAGCCTCGACCTGCCGTTCGCCCAGAAGCGGTTCTGCGGGGCGGAACACATCCAGAACATGCAGACCCTGTCGGACGTCCACGACCAGTCGTTCGGGAAGGCGTTCGGGGTGCTGATCGAGGGGCTGCCGCTGCCGCTGCTGGCCCGGTCGGTGTTCGTGGTGGACAAGGGCGGGGCGATCACCCACGCCGAGTACGTGTCCGAAGTGACCGCCCACCCGGACTACGACGCCGCCCTGGCGGCGCTGAAGACCGCGGCCGGCTAGTGTCTTGAGCCTAAAGTCGGTGGGCCGCCCGGAATTCGGGCGGCTTTTTATTGCGCCGACGCGAACCGCGCGACCGTCCCAGCCTGCCCAGATTGATTGGGACTGGCGAAGGTGTGCGGGCTGTGCAAAGTGTAACGCGGGTAACGGCCCAATCCGGTCACACCGATTTCCCGGCGGAGGAATTCCGTTTGTACCCGGGTGGCACGGATTTAGTCTAAACTTGGGTGTTCCGACTCGGGGCCGCGCGACCGCGGCCCTCGGCGGTACGGACCCGCCGACCGTCGCCCCATTACGGAGACCGCCCCCATGACACGACATCTGACACGGTTTGCCGTACCCGCGATCCTCGCCCTCGCCGGGGTGCCGAACGCCGCCACCGCCGGCTGGAACAACGTGTTCCAGGTCTGCTGTCACGACTGCAAGCCGAAGACCCGGTCGTCGTTCTTCCGCGACAACTGCAACACTTGCGAGCCGCAGCCCCAGAAGCGGGTGGAGTACCAGCGGAGCTACTACTACGAGCCGGTCACCGTGATGAAGCCGGAGCGGTACACGGAAGAGGTGCCGGTCCAGGTGAAGAGCTTCTACTACGAGCCGGTCACCACCTACACCCGGTCCAGCTACTACGACCCGTGCACCGGGTGCTACCAGGACATCTGCGTGCCGAAGACCAGCTACGTCCGCAAGGAGCAGTGCAACACGGTCATGCGGTACGTGGAGCGGATGCGGATGGTGCCGGTGCAGACCACCCGCAAGATCGAGGTGACCCGCCCGGTGGTGACGTACTACTACCCCGAACAGCGGCGGTACGTCCAGGACTGCGAGCTGCCCGCCGGGTCGGCCGCCCCGGCCCCGTCGGTCGAGCGGCTGCCGTCCAGCCCGCCGACCGTCACCCCGGACCGCGGCGGGGCGGAGACGATCGTGCCGCAACAGCTCCCGACCACCCCGCAGTCGATGCCCCGAACGATGCCGCCCGGTAAGGTGAACGCCCGGACGACCTCCCGCCCGGCCGGCCCGGCCAGCATCCGCGGCGAGGTGGTGCTAAACGACCAGATCACCCCGCGGGCCGGGGCCAAGTTGGTGTTCGTGAACGTGGCCGACCAGAAGCAGCGGGAGTACGCCACCGCCGACGGGTACGGCAACTTCGACCTGCAACTGCCGGCCGGCGACTGGTACATGTACGTCGGCACCGGGGACGGCAAGGCGACCTTCCAGCGGAAGATCACCGTCGCCCCGGCCGCGGACCGCAACTTCCTGGTGGTGAGCCGGTAACTGGGTAGGGTCCGCTGTGCGGACCGTGGGAGGCCACCGGTCCGCACAGCGGACCCTACGCGATCGCAACCAACGCCCACGGATGATCATCCGTGGGCGTTCTTCGTTACCCGAACGCCGCCATCAACTGCAGGTGCTGATCCACGGTGAGCGTCTCGGCCCGGACCAGCCCGTCGATGCCGAGTTCCTTCAGCTTCGCGTCCACGTCCGTCTTCTCTCGCCGGCCGCCCGGCCACCCGACGAGCGCCTGCCGCAAATTCTTCCGCCGGTGGACGTACAGATCTCGCAGGAACACCCGGAACCGTGCGACGTCCCCGACCTTCGCCCGCTTCTCGGCGTTCGGCCGGATCATCACGATGGCGGAATCGACCTTCGGCCGGGGGAAGAAGTTGCTCGGCAGCACCTTCCGCACCGTCTCCACGTCGGCCACGCCCTGGACCAGCACGCTCAGGGCGTTGTAGTCCTTGGTGCCAACGGCCGCCCGCAGCCGCTCGGCGATCTCCCACTGCACCATCACCACCATCCGCTCGACCGGGATGTCCGAGATGAGCAGGTTGCTCATTAGCGGGGTGGCGATCACATACGGCAGGTTGGCGACCAGCTTCCGCCGGGTGCAGCCGTGCCGTGCGGCCATCGCCGCCCAGCCGGCGAGCATGTCCGGGTTGAGTTCGTTCTTGCGGGCCAGGGCGTCCCCGGAGAACAGTTCGACGTTCGGCCGGTTGCCGATCAGGTGGTCGGCAATCTGCTGCACGTCCCGGTCCACCTCGACGGTGAACACGCACCCGGCGGTGTCGGCCAGCTTGGCGGTCAGCGAGCCGGTGCCGGTGCCGACCTCCAGCACCGCGTCGGCCCTGGTCAGTTCGGCGGTGCGGGCGATCAGGTCGAGCAGGTTCAGGTCGATGAGGAAGTTCTGGCCGAGCTTGTTCTTCGGCTCGATCCCGTGGCTCTGCATCAGCCCGCGGAGGTACGACAGCGTCTGCCGCGGGGACGGCCCCCGGGTCTTCGGCTCCGCCGGCGGGGCGGGCGGCGGTTCCGGCGGGGTGCCCTCGGCCGGCAGGATGGGGATTTCGCGATCAGGCATGGTGTTCTCGTAGGGCGGGTCAAGCTCGGCTTTGCGAGCGCCCGACCCGCCGGAATGGCAACCGACCCCAGCCCGGTCCGGCGGGTCGTCGTCGCAAGGCCTCCTCGACCCGCCCTACATCGGACGAACCGCCATCTTCTGAACCAGCTTCTGTACGTGCTTGGCGAGCAGGTCGAACTCCAGGTTGACCGCCGCCCCGACCGGCCTCAAGCCGAGGGTGGTGTGGGCCAGGGTGTGGGGGATGAGCATCACGCTCACCCGTCCCGGCCGCACGTCCACCAGCGTCAGGCTGACCCCGTCGATGGCGATGGAGCCTTTCCCGACGAGCAGTTCGTCGGCCTCCGGCGGGACGCCGAACCAGACCGTCTGCCAGTCCCCGTTCGGCACCCGCTCGGCGATCCGGCCGACCGCGTCCACGTGGCCGCTGACGAAGTGGCCGCCGATCGCGTCCCCGACCCGCAGCGCCCGCTCCAGGTTCACCCGGTCGCCGGCGGCCAGCTCGCCGAGGTTGGTGCGGTTCACCGTCTCCGGCCCGACCTGGAAGGCGAACCGGTCGGCGGCCCGCTCGACCACGGTCAGACACGCCCCGTTGACCGCCACGCTCTCGCCCAGGACCAGGCCCGGGGCCATGCCCGGCTCCGTCACCCAGAGGGTCCGCCCGCCGTGGCCGTCGTCGGTCGCGCGGGCGACGGCCCCCAGCGCCTGTACCAGTCCGGTGAACATGGGGATGATTGTAGCAGGCCGGCCGGCTACGTTAGTGGTGTCCCCTCTCCGAGGTTCCGCCGATGGGCATGCTCGACCACTGGCACCCCGTTTTCCCGTCCCCGAAGCTGCGGGCCAAGCCGGTCGAGGTGAAGCTGGCCGGCCGCGGGCTGTGCCTGTACCGCACGGCCACGGGGGAGGCGGTGGCCCTGGACAACGTCTGCCCGCACCGCCGGCTGAAGCTGAGCTACGGCCGGGTGGTCGGCGACCGGATCGAGTGCAAGTACCACGGGTGGACGTTCGACGCCGGCGGCAACGGCGAGTCCCCGAGCACCCCGAAGCTGCACACCTGCACCGAGGCGTTCGACACGAAGGAGGCCCACGGGTACGTCTGGGTGAAGTCGAAGGCCAGCGCCCCCGACTTCCCGGCGATCAACGCGGACGGCTGGTACCACCTGGGCAACTTCCAGCACACCGTCCCGGCCCCGCTGGAGCTGACGGTGGACAACTTCACCGAGATCGAGCACAGCGGCACCGTCCACGACACGTTCGGGTACGACCTGGACCGGATGCACGAGGTGCGGGTGCGGTTCGAGCCGACCGACACCAGCGTGCGGGTGGTGAACGTCGGCCCGACCAAGCGGATCAACCGGGTGTTCGCCTGGCTGCTCGGCATCCGCAAGGACGACCTGTTCCACGACGACTGGACGACCTACTTCTCCCCGGTGTACAGCGTGTACGACCACTGGTGGACCAGCCCGGACGGCTCCCGGGAGGCGATGATCCGGTGGCGGCTGTACATGTTCTTCTGGCCGGTCGACGCCGACCGGACGGCGGTCACGTCGTTCGTGTACGCCAAGTCGAAGTACCCCGGGCCGACCGGCGGGCTGCGGTTCGCCAAGTACCTCTTCCGCCGGGAGGTGGACCGGGAGGTCCGGCAGGACATCTCCATGCTGGAGCACATGGGCGACAAGACGGTGGACATCGACGGGCTGAAGCTGAGCCGGTTCGACAAGGTGCTCGGGCTGACCCGGGAACGGATCGCCCGGATCTACAAGGGCGAGCCGGCCGGCCGGGTGCCCGTGGCCTAGCCCGGCTTGTCTCCGCCCGTCGTCATCCGTTACTCTCCGGCCGCGCCAAGGTCGCCCGGCCGCCACGAGGGTTTCACGGATGTCCGTTCGGCTCCCCGTTGCACTTCTGGTTTCGGTGGCCGTGTGCGTTGCGGCCGGACCGATTCGGTGGGCCTACGAGGCCCAGATGACGGCCGAGGACGGCGGCCCGGCCATCTACCTCGGCCGCCACGTCCGGCAAGACGCCGACACGCCGGGCGGGTTCCGGACCGGCGACATCACCGGCGGGCTGCGGACCGAGTCGCCCGAGGGGTTCGGCAGCGGGTCGCAGGCGGTCAAGGTCGGGGCGATCCTGGACATCGACGTGCAGCTCACGTGGAACCAGGTGCCGTACCAGCGGGGGCCGTCCCCGGACCGGTTCAAACTGTGGTTCCGGCTCACCGACGAGGCGTCCGGCCAGCAGGCCGAGGTCAGCCTGTTCGGCATTGGGCAGTACCAATCCGACCCCATGATGTACGACAGCAAGGTCGGGCTGAGCCTGGTCGGCGACGCCACGTACACGTTCGACCTGGGCGGGAACCGGTACGACCTGGCGTTCGCCACCGACCCGGGGGTCGGGGACATCTCGTTCCTGACGGCCACCGTGTCGCCGCACGCGATCGTGCCGAACCCGGAGCCGGCGACGCTGGCGCTGGCCGCCGTCGGGCTGGCGGCCGCGGCCGGGTGGCGGGTCCGCCGCCGGGCCGGCTGATGTTGTGCCGACTTCCGATATCCCATATCCTCCCGGCCCGCGGCGACGCCCTCCGCGGACCGGAGACGCCTCAGCCATGAGACACCGCCCGCTCGCGGCCCTGATCGGGGCCGCCCTGCTGTCACTCCCCGCCCCCCGCGCGGCGTCCGCCGGGCCGATCCTGTGGACCTACCAGGCCACGTTCGGCCCGGTCGGCGGCCCCGGGTGGCTGGTGTTCCAGACGAGCGTCGACCCGTACCCGGACGGGTCATCGCCCGCCCTGCCGACCCCGAGCTGGAAGTTCGACACCGCCCGGTTCGGCACGTCGGGCGTGCGGGCGGGGAGCGCGCCCGGCGTCGAGGTGATCGGGTTCACCGTGCCCGACGGGTACGGGCTGCAGTACGACCCGGTCCCGGCCGGGCAGCGGTCCACCGACCGGTTCCGGCTGACGTTCTCCCTGACCGACAACGCCTCCGGCCGGACGGCCACCACCTCCTGGACCGGGACGGTGACGATGCACTACCACCAGGGCGGGTTCCCGGGCGAGGTCGAACCGGCCTACGTGTTCTGGGACATCGGCCCGCGGACCCAGTTCGACTGGAAGCTCGGGGCCAACACCTACCGGGTGGCCCTGTACGACCAACTGGCCGGCCGGGACGACCGGCTGTTCGCCGACGTGACGCTCAACCCCACCCCGGAGCCGGCGACGCTACTCATGGCCGGGATCGGGGCCGGCGGGCTGGGGGCACTGCGGCTGCGGCGCCTGCGGCTGGTGTGAAAGAAGAAAGCCCACGGACTCGCGTCCGTGGGCTTTGCGATTGCGGCAATTCCGCCGATCACGTCCCGTGTTCCCAGCTCTCGCTGTACTTCTTCTGGTCGGCGGTCATGGTGTCGATGGTGATGCCCATCGACTTCAGCTTGGCCACGGCGATGAACTCCTCGATCTCCCGCGGCAGGGTGATGACCTTGTTTGCCAGCTTGCCCTTGTTCTTCAGGCACCACTCGGTGGCCAGCGCCTGGGTGGCGAAGCTCATGTCCATGACCGACGGCGGGTGGCCTTCGGCGGCCGCCAGGTTGACCAGCCGGCCGCTGCCGATCACGTACAGCTTCTTGCCCGACTTCAGCTTGTACTCGTCCACCTCGTGACGCACCCCGTACACCACGTCCGTCGCCTGGGCGGCCAGCGCCTTCAGGTCGATCTCGATGTCGAAGTGGCCGCTGTTGCACACCATCGCCCCGCTCTTCATCAGCGGGTAGTGCTCGGCGGCCAGGATGTGCTTGTTCCCGGTGACGGTGATGAACACGTCCCCGACCCGGGCCGCGTCCGCCATGGTCTTCACCTGGAACCCGTCCATCGCCGCCTCGAGGGCGCGGATCGGGTTGACCTCGGTGACGATGACGTGGGCGCCCAGCCCGCGGGCGCGGAGGGCCACCCCCTTGCCGCACCACCCGTACCCGGCGACCACCACGTTGCGGCCGGCCAGCAGGGTGTTGGTCGCCCGGATGATCCCGTCGATGGTGCTCTGGCCGGTGCCGTACCGGTTGTCGAAGAAGTGCTTCGTCTCGGCGTCGTTGACCGCGATCACCGGGAACTGGAGCACCCCGTCCTTCTCCATCGCCCGCAGCCGGATGACGCCGGTCGTCGTCTCCTCCATGCTGCCGATCACGTCCTTGAACAGCGTCTTCCGCTGGTCGGCGGTGAACTTCCCGGCCCAGTCCTTGACCGCCTTCTGCCCCTCGTTGAACTTGTCCAGGTTGTTCATGGCGATGTGGACCATCGCCGTCACCAGGTCGGCCCCGTCGTCCATCGTCACGTTCGGCTGGTGTTCCAGCGCCATGGCGACGTGCTTGTAGTAGCTGTTCGCGTCTTCGCCGTGGATGGCCCCGACCCCGATGCCGAAGTCGGCGACCAGGGAGGCGGCCACGTCGTCCTGGGTGGACAGCGGGTTGGACGCGATCAGCAGCAGGTCGGCCCCGCCGGCCTTGAGCGTCCGGGCCAGGTTGGCGGTCTCGGCGGTGACGTGCAGGCAGGCGCTCATCCGCAGCCCGGCCAGCGGCTTCTCCCGCTCGAACCGCTCCCGGATCTGGGCCAGCACCGGCATGTCCTGGTCGGCCCAGAGGATCCGCTTCTTCCCTTTCACCGCCAGGTTCAGGTCTTTGACCTCGTGGCGGACGGTGGCGGACGGGGCGGTGTTCACGATCGACATCGGTGGGACTCGCTGTGGCTCGATGGGCCGAACGACGGACGACCGCCACCCGGCAAACCGAGGGAGGTTTTACGAACGGCGGTGCGGGTTTCCACCGCCCGCCGGGGTTTCCGGGGTCAGAACCGCCGGCCCGGCGGGGCGACGGTCGCCCGCCGGTGCCGGCAGCGAGCGGACGTACTCGTAATACCCACCCAGCTTGAACTTGCGGGCGGTGCTCTCGCTGGTCATGTAGCGGACGGTGCCGGTCACGGCCCGGTCCGGCGGCCACGGGCGGTCGAACAGCCCGAAGCACCAAAGGATACCGGAGTAGCTGTTCGGGTCGCGGCCGTCGATCGCGTACTTGTTGTTCAGGTATTCCAGCGTCCGGTACGCCTCCTCCGGGGTGCGGCTCCACTCCAGAACTTTCTTGCCCCACAGCATCCGCAGGTAGTTGTGCATCCGGCCGGACGCCACCAACTCCCGCTGGGCGGCGTTCCACAGCTCGTCGTGGGTGTCGGCGTGCTCGAACTCCTCCAGCGTGTACAGGTGCGGCCGGGGGTCGGCGGCGTGCCTGGCCAGAGTTGCCTTCGCCCACTCCGGGAGCACCCGCGCCAGCGTGCCCCCCTCGGGTAGCGGCGAGTAGTCGAACGTGTCGTAGTTGAACGACGGCATCCGCTCACCTGCCTGCCAGCTCACCCGCCCCCCGCCGGCCGCCTGCCCCCGGGCGAAGTGCCAGTGGAAGCCGAGGTCACGCCAGGTGATCGCCTCGTCGAGGAAGGCGTTGACGTTCGGGTCGCGGCAGAAGAAGTCGTCCTTATTGCGGGTTTTGAGGTTCAGCTCGTCCGGCGTCCAGTCCGGCCCCAAGACCGCCTCGGCCACCTCCTGGATGCCGACGTGCCCGAAGTGTAACGCCCAGCTCAGCCCGCTGGCCGCGGACCGGGCCGGGTCGTCCGGCTGGTTCCGCTCGTCAGCGTACCGGCCGAGCTTGTCGGCGACGAACGCGGCCAGTTGCCGCCGGCCAGCGGCCGACCCGCCCTCCGCCCCGGGGACCGGCGTCACGAACTGATCGACCGGCAGCCCGGCCACGAACCCGGCGATGTCCTTCGGCGGGTGCCACGTCTTGAATGGCGGCTCGACCGGCGTGCGGACCGACTTCGGCAGGTCGGGAGTGTCCGCCGGCCGGTTGGCCCACGCTTCGGCGAACAGCTTGTGAATCCGCGGCCGAAGGTGGGCCGCCGCGGCAACCGGCAGGCCGAGCCGGGCGAGTGGGATCAGCCCGTTGTTGTCGACCGCGTGGACCGCCACATCCAGCCCGGCGACCGCCCGGACGTGGGCCGGACCGATGAACTGCGGGTAGTCGTCCGTCACGACCAGGCAGGCGCCGGCGGCGATCTGGCGGACCAGCCCCCGCCCGGGTTGGTCCGGTGTCTCCACGAACGGCCAGTAGCTGACGCCCAGCTTTCTCGCCGCGGCCGCGCTGTCCCGCATCCCCTGGATGACGAAGGTGTGTAGCCGGGCGGAGGCCCACGGGTAGTTCAGCTTCAGCCCCTCGTACACCACCAGCGGCTTGTTCAGCTTGGCCGCCCACCCGGCGGCGTAGTCGAGGGCGTGGTTGCCGTGCAGCCGGCGGACCAGCTGGCACCAGTACAGCACATACTCGCCGGCCGGGTTCACGGGCCGGTCGTTCGCCGGGCGGACCCGGGCGGCGTTGAAGTCGGTCATCGGCGGGTCCAGGGGCCGCGGGACAGACATATCATGGTAGGCATGGCCGACGACCCGGTTCTCGACGTGACGGACGTTCGCAAGCGGTACGGCCGCACGGTCGCCCTGGACGGGGTGAGCCTGGCCGTCCGCCGGGGCGAGCTGTTCGGGCTGCTCGGGCCGAACGGGGCCGGCAAGACCACCCTCATGAGCGCCCTCGCCGGCCTGGCCGACCCGGATTCCGGGGCGGTCCGGCTGTTCGGCCAGGCGTTCGGCACGACCGCCCGGACGTTGCGGCACCGGGTGGGGATCGCCACCCAGGATTTGGCCGTTTACCCGGAACTGACCGCCCGGGAGAACCTCACCTTCTTCGGCCGGCTCTACGGGCTGACCGGCGACGCGTTACGGAAGCGGGTGGACGCCCAACTCGCAGCCGTCGGGCTGACCGACCGGGCGGACCACCGGGCCGGCACCTTTTCCGGCGGGATGAAGCGGCGGCTCAACCTGGCGGTCGCGGTCGTCCACGGCCCGGACCTGCTGCTCTTGGACGAGCCGACCACCGGCGTCGACCCGCAGAGCCGCAACCACATCTTCGAGCACGTGAAGGCGCTGAACGCGGCCGGGCTGACCGTCGTCTACACCAGCCACTACATGGAAGAGGTGCAGACCCTCTGCCCCCGGCTGGCCATCATCGACGCCGGCAAGGTGGTCGCCAGCGACACCCTCCCCGGCATCCTCCGCCGGCTGGACGACGTGGCCCGGGTGAAACTGACCGCCGTCCCCGCCGGGCTGACGGACCGGCTCGCCCGGCTCCCCGGCGTGAGCGGGGTGAAGGGTCTGCCCGACGGGGTGGAACTGGCCGCCCCGGACATCGGGCCGGTGCTGCCGAAGCTGATCGCCGCGTTCGCCGAGGCCGGCACCGAGCCGACGGCCATCGACCTGGACCGGGTGAACCTGGAGCGGGTGTTCCTGCACCTGACCGGCCGCGGCCTGCGGGACTGAATTGTGTCGGGCGGTGCCGAGGCTTTGGGAGGCCCGCCGGTCCGGGCAGCGGCGCGAAGTCCCGCGGCGGGCCTCGAAGACTCGGCACCGCCCTACAACCAATCTCATGACCCCAATCCTGACCATCGCCCTGAAAGACCTCCGGCTGCTGCTCCGCGACCCGCGGAGCGCGGTCATCCTGCTGCTCATGCCGCTGGCGATGATCCTGGTGCTGGGGCTGTCGCTCGGGGAGGCGTTCGGCAAGAAGCCGGACGACCGCATCCGCATCTCGGTCGTGGTCGAGGACAGCGGGCTGCCGCCGGACCCGGCCCGGGACTTCCCGAAGGTGCCCTGGAGCGAGGTGTTCACCGACGACCTGACGGACACGGCCAACATCCGGGTGGAGCGGATCGCGTCACGGGCGGAAGCGGACCGGCTGGTCCGCCGCGGGGACCGGGCGGCGGTGGTGGTGCTCGGGCCGGTGTTCAGCGACCGCTGCCAGCGGTGCTCGTTCGTCGGCGAGGAGTTCCGGCCGAACCCGATCAACCCGCTCTACCGGGACGGGGTGCGGACCGACGCCCTCGGGGTCGAGTTCCTGACCAACCCGACCCAGCCGGTCGGCAGCTCGGTCATTCAGCAGGTGGTGCAGGTCAGCCTGTTGCGGGTCATCATCCCGTGGATGATCGGCCAGGCCTTCGAGCTGATCGGCACCGACCCGTTCATGGTGCGGATGGAGAAATACATCCCGGCCCTGTCACTGGCGTACCGCATCCCCGGGTTCTCCAAGCAGACGCTCGGCGGCGGCATCCGCAAGGGGATCGAGAACTTCTTCAGCAACTACCGGTTCACGGCCAAGACGTGGGCCGGGCTGACCAAGAGCCAGGCGCCGGACCGGCGGGACGAGAACCGGCTGGCCTACGACGCCCCCCCCGCCGGGTTCGGGCTGAACCGCGGGGCGGTCCGGTATCAGGTGCTGGTGCCGGGGTACACGGTCACGTTCGCGTTCTTCCTGGTGCTCACGGTGGGCTGGCTGTTCGTCGCCGAGCGGCGGCACGGGACGATGGTCCGCCTCCGGGCCGCCCCCCTGACCCGCGGGCAAATCCTCCTCGGCAAGCTGATCCCGTGCCTGTTGGTGTCACTGGTGCAGGGGTTCTTCCTGCTGCTCTGCGGCAAGCTGGTGTTCGGCATGACCTGGGGGGCCGAGCCGTGGCTGCTGGTACCGGTGGTGGTCAGCACGTCGCTGGCGGCCGTCGGGCTGGCGATGCTGGTCGCCGGGCTGGCTCGGACCGAGACGCAAGTCGCGGTCTACGGCACGTTGCTGGTGCTGGTGCTGGCCGGGATCAGCGGCTCGATGTTGCCCCGCGAACTGATGCCGGAGGAGATGCGGCAGATCAGCCTGGTGACGCCGCACGCCTGGGCGCTGGACGCCTACGCCCACCTGCTCAGCCCGGACAACCCGGCCGCCGATCACACCGCCATCTGGCTCGCGTGCGGGGTGCTGGCCGCGTTCGGGATGGGGTTCCTGCTGTTGGCGTGGCTGGTCATGAAGTTAGATTGAGTAGGGTGCGTTGAGGCTCTGCGAAACGCACCGGCCCCGCCGTTGATGCCGTTGCGACGCCGGTGCGTTTCGCAGAGCCTCAACGCACCCTACGGGTTTGGACAGACTGCACCGAGTGGGAAAGACCACCGCCCGCCGGGATCGGCGGGCGGCGTTGGGGGATGATGTTCGGACATGTCGGGGGACAGGGGCGGGGCGAGGGGGGAATCTCGCCCCGGGACGCCGACCGTTGGGGGAACGGCCGGCGTCAGTTCCGCTGATGTGATGACCGCGTATTGGGGGATGGCCTCGCCGGGGGGAATCGACTCGGCCGTCGCGGGCGTCACACCGTCCTGGCTCGCCGGGGGAAGGCTGACCAGGACGGTGATAGGTAATGCAGAGGTGATGCCAAACCGCAGGTGAGAAGCGTCGGGCGATGGAAGGGTCTGTCCTGTTGACAGTTACGCCGGACCAGACTTCACCCTTCGCGAGCGACTGGCAACCAATTGTAATTGTTACCCGGTCGCTATGACCGCTACGCTAGTCCACACCGGTAAAACTTGCCACGAGGCCGCCCATGTCCGACACCCTGGTCCGGGAATTGACCGCAGCCCTCGACGCGATCCCGCTCATCGACCCGCACTCGCACATCGACCCACTCGCCCCGGTATCGAAGTCGCTCGACGACATCCTCGGCTACCACTACTACACCGAGCTGGCCCACTCGGCCGGCATGCCGCACGCCCCGCTCGGCAAGGACGTGCCACCCCGGGAGCGGGTGCGGGCCATCCTCGGCCACATGGACCGGTTCGACAACACCGCCCAGTACGCCTGGTTCGTGGACATCTGCCGGACGTTCCTCGGTTGGGAGAAGGACCGGGTGACGGCGGCCGACGCCGACGAGCTGTTCGACCGGTCCGAGCGGACGTTCGCCCAGCCGGACTGGAAGCAGCAGGTCTTTGCCAAGACGAAGCTCGAAAAGATCTTCCTGACCAACGAGTTCGACGACCCGCTGGAGGGGTTCGACACGAGCGTTTACGTCCTCTGCCTGCGGACCGACACGCTGGTGTTCAAGTTCAAGGAGCCGGGCACCCGGGAGCGGCTGGCGAAGGCGACCGGGATCGACGCCGGCGACCTGCCGACGCTGCGGAAGGCGGTGCGAGTGCTGTTCGAGCGGTTCGTCAGCAAGGGGGCGAAGGCGTGTGCCATCTCCCTGCCGCCGGACTTCACCCCGACCCGCGAGGGGAACAGCATCTTCTGGATGCTGGCCGAGCACTGCCGGGAGTTCCGGCTGCCGTTCGACTTGATGATCGGGGTGAACCGGGCCGTCTACCCGAAGGGGGTCTACCAGGGCCAAGACCTGTTCGACCGCCGGTGCTCACTGATCCAGTACCGCGAGCTGTTCAACGCCTTCCCCGAGGTGACGTTCCCGGTCAGCGTGCTGACCAGCGGGCAGAACCAGGAGCTGGTCGCGTACTCGTGGATCTTCCCGAACGTGGTGCCGAACGGCCACTGGTGGTACTCGAACATCCCGGCGTACATCCGGGCCGACCTGTCCGAACGGCTCCAGGCGGTGCCGAAGACCAAGCTGGTCGGCTACTACTCGGACGCCTACAAGCTGGAGTTCGTGCTGCCGAAGTACCGGATGTATCGCCGGCTGCTGGCCGGGGTGCTGGCGGACGAGTTCGTCCGTCCCGGCCGGCTGACCGAAACCGAAGCCGTCGCCCTCGGCACCCGCCTGCTGCGGGACAACGTGCGGGAGATTTTTGGGGTGTAACGGCGTGACTGGGACGGGGGTTTTAGGGTAGGCTGACAGCCGGGTCGTGCGTGTGGCTATGAATGACAACATGTGCGGACCCCCGGCCGGGTAGGCAGGACGAGGTGGGTCGCCCGGCTCGGGGTCCGATGACCCCGTCCCGAGGTCGTCGCCACCGATGGCGCTGCCCCACGATCCCGGTAAGACCCGGCGGCTCGACCCCCACCCGACCGAGACGATCCCCGTCCCGCCGGCGGCCGGCCCGGCGGCAGCCGCCCCGACCGGCCGAACGCCCACCTTCGTCACCCCGGCCGGGGCCGACACCCCGCCCCCGGCCGACCGGCCGGACCTGCCGGTCCCGGGCGAGCTGATCGCCCGCGGCGGGATGGGGTCCGTCTGGCGGGTGCACGACGCCCAACTCGGCCGCGACGTGGCGATGAAGCTGCTGCTCGAGGAGCACCGGGAGACCCCCCTGCTCCGCCGCCGGTTCGTCCGCGAGGGCCGGCTGACCGGCCGGCTCCAGCACCCCGGGATCGTCCCGGTGTACGAGCTGGGCCGGCTGCCGGACGGGCGGCCGTTCTTCACCATGAAGCTGATCGGCGGACGGACCCTGGCCGACCTGCTGACCGACCGGCGGGATCCGCAAGACGACCTGCCCCGGCTGCTCAAGGTGTTCGAGACGGTCGCCCAGGCTCTGGCCTACGCCCACGCCCGGCGGGTGATCCACCGGGATCTGAAGCCGGCCAACGTCATGGTCGGCGAGTTCGGCGAGGTGCTGGTGATGGACTGGGGGGTGGCCAAGGCGCTGGCCGACGGCCCGGAGGAGCCGGCCGACGAGCCGCCCGACGGGCAGGCCGACGACGCCGGGGCGGGGCTGCACACGGTCGCCGGGAGCGTCCTCGGGACGCCGGCGTACATGCCCCCCGAGCAGGCCCGCGGGGAGGTGGACCGGGTGGACGAGCGGGCGGACGTGTTCGGCCTGGGCACCATCCTGTGTCACGTGCTGACCGGCCACCCGCCGTATGACGGGGCCGACGGGGCGACCCTGATCCGGGCCGCCCGGCGGGCCGACCTGGCCGCCGCGTTCGCCCGGCTCGACGGGTGCCGCGGCCCCGGCCCGCTGGTCGCCCTGACCCGGCGGTGCCTGGCGACGGACCCGGCCGACCGGCCGCCGCACGCCGGGGTGGTGGCGGCCGCGGTGACGGCCTACCTGGAGACCGAGCTGAGGCGGGCCGAGCGGGACCTGGTCCGGTTCTTCGAGCTGTCCATGGACCTGTTCTGCATCGCCGGGCTGGACGGGTACTTCCACCGGGTGAACGCCAACTTCTCCCGGGTGCTCGGGTACTCGACCGCCGAGCTGGTCTCCCGGCCGTTCCTCGACTACATCCACCCGGACGACCGGCCGGCGACGGTGGCGGTAATGGCGGACAGGGCCAACGGGGTGCCGTGCGTCCGGTTCTGCAACCGGTACGTGGACGCCGGCGGCAGTTACCGGTGGTTCGAGTGGACGGCCAAATCGATCCCCGAGGAGGGGGTCATTTTCGCCGCCGCCCGGGACGTCACCGCCGAGAAGAACGGCGAGCCGCGACCGCCGGCCGGCGTGTAACCCTGGAGGCACCGTGCGCCCGCTCCCCGGACTCCTGGCCTCCGCCCTCGTCGCCCTCGCCGGGTGCCAGCGGGCCGAGACCCGGGTGGTCGTGTACTGCGCCCAGGACCGGGAGTTCGCCGAGGGGGTGTTCGCCGACTTCGAGCGGGAGACCGGGCTGACCGTCGTGCCGAAGTTCGACACGGAGGCGAACAAGTCTGTCGGGCTGGTCGAGGAGTTGCGGCGGGAGGCCGGCCGACCGCGGGCCGACGTCCACTGGAACAACGAGCCGATCGGCACCGTCCGCCTCCAGCGGGACGGCCTGTACGACCCCTACGAGTCACCGAGCGCCGCCCCGTTCCCGGGGTTCACCCGGCCGGCCGACCGCACCTGGCAGGCGTTCGCCGCCCGCGCCCGGGTGCTGGTCGTCAACACGTCGCTGGTGCCAAACCCGGTCGACTACCCGAAGTCAGCGTTCGATCTGGCCGAGCTGAAGTGGAAGGGCAAGGTGGCGCTGGCTAAACCGCAGTTCGGCACCACCGCCACCCACGCCGCCTGCCTGTTCGAGACGGCCGGAGCGGACCGGGCCAAGGAGTTCTTCCGCCGACTCAAGGCGAATGACGTGCGGCTGGTGGCCGGCAACAAGCAGGTGGCGACCGGGGTGGCCGCCGGCGAGGCCGCGGTCGGCGTCACCGACACGGACGACGCCCTCATCGAGATCCAGGCCGGCAAGCCGGTGGCGATGGTGTTCCCGGACGCGGACGGCCTCGGCACCCTGTTCCTGCCGAACACCGTGGCCGTGCTGAAGGGGGCACCGAACCCGGCCGGGGCGCGGCGGCTGGTGGACTACCTGCTGCGGGCCGACACGGAAAAGCGCCTCGCCGAGGGCGGTGGGTATCAGCTGCCGCTCAACCCGCAGGTCAAGCCGGCCCTGCCGGAGCCGCTGCGGCCGGGACTGACGGTGAAGCGGATGGCCGTCGACTTCGGCCGGGTGGCCGACCGCTGGGACGAGGTGCAGGCGTTCCTCCGCGACGAGTTCGCCCGATGAGCCGCGGCACGCTGTTCCTGGTCGGCGGCATCAACGACACGGTCATCGTCAACCGGCTGTGGCGGCGGTGGCTGCTGCACGCCGGGCTGCCGCACCGCGTGGAGGTCGTCCGCTGGCAGCAGGGGCTGCTCGCGGTCCTCACCTTCGCCGACCTGTGGCGGGTGCCACACCACCACGCCACCGCCGACCGGCTGGCCGCCCGCATCCGTCAGACCCAGGCCGACCACCCGGGCGAGCCGGTCCACGTCCTGGCCCACTCGGCCGGCACGGCCATCACCGCCTACGCCCTCGAACGGCTCGACCCGGCCGCCCCCCCGGTCACCAGCGCCGTGTTCGTCGGGTCCGGACTGTCGGGCGGGTACGACCTGTCGGCCGCCCTCCGCCGCACGGCCGCCGGCATCCTGTCGGTGGAGAGCTGGCTGGACGCCTTTTACCTTGGGCTGGGGACCGCCATGCTGGGCTGCGTGGACCGGGTGTGGGGGCCGGCCGCCGGGCTGGTCGGGTTCGCCCCGCCGAGCGACGCGGCCCAGGCGGCCAAGCTGGTCCGGCTGCGGTGGTCGGCCGGGCGACTGCGGGACGGGTGGGTCGGCGGGCACCTGGCGGTCGGGGCGCCGGGGTTCGTCCGCTCGGTGTTGGTGCCGTGGGTGCGTCAGGCCGAGGGGTCGGCGAGCGGTAGCGGGTTGCGGGCGAACACCAACTCCTCCAGCGGCTGACCTTCGACCAGGTGCTTCTGAACGAACTCCGGGACGCGGTCGGCGGTCAGCCCGGCGTAATACGTCCCCTCCGGGTAAACGACCGCGACCGGCCCGTCCTGGCACACCCGCAGGCAGCCGACCTTGGTCCGGTAACAGGCGGTCGGCCCGGCCGCGGTGCTCAGCCCGCGGTCCTTCAGCTCCTTCTTCAGCGCCTCCCACGCTGCCTCGCCGACCTCCGCCGGGCAGCACGCCCCGCCGACGCACAGGAAGACGTGCCGGTGGTAGCGGCCGATCAACAGCTTGTCGGCGACCTGGGCGAGCTTCTGCTTGTCCACGATGCCCCCTTGGCCGGTTCGCGGGCCGTCTCGTTCCTGTAGGGCGGTGCCGAGTCGGCGAGGCCCGCCGGGAATGGCAACCGCTCCGCCCCCAAGACGGCGGGCCTCCCAAAGCGTCGGCACCGCCCTACGCCGGGCCGATCACCCCGGAGCCTTCTCCGCGACCAGATTCCGCACAAGCCGGGCGGCCTCGGCGAACACCAGAACGGACGCCGTCCCGGCGGCGATCAGCAGCCAGTCCCGGGCGGCCAGCGGCTCCACGTCGAACACCCGCCCGCCGAAGGTGACGATCACCACCTGACCGATCACGGTGAGCGAGGCGATCAGCAGGAAGTACGGGTTCCGCCACAGCCCCCGCAGGCCGGACCGGTCGGGGGTGAGGGACCGGCAGTTGATCTGGTTCCACACCTGGAAGAACACGTACACGGTGAAGAAGATGGTCGCCTGGCGGACGGTGAACCGCACGTCCCACTCGTGCCGGGCGGCGTCCGCCCCGACCGAGTACCACCGGCCGTCGTCGCCCGGCCGCAGCGCCCCGCCCGGCAGCACCTCCTTCTCCGCCCCGGCCCGCACCTGCCAGGCCGCCTGCGGGTCGGCCGACCCGAACAGCCCCGGGGCGTCCGGGGTGCCGGCCATCGCCCACAGCAGGCCGAGCATGACGACCACGAAGAACCCGGCGGTGAGCAGGATGTTGGTCCGCATGGCCGGGGTCAGGATGCTCTCGTCCCGCCGCTTCGGCGGCGCCCGCATCAGCCCGGCCCGGGGCGGCTCGCTGCACAGGGCGATGGCCGCGAACGTGTCCATGATGACGTTGATCCACAGCAACTGGAGCACGGTGAACGGCGGCTCGAACCCGAACGCCAGCGGGCACAGCAGCGCGATCACCAGGGCGGACACGTTGATGGTGAGCTGGAACTGGACGAACCGCTGGATGTTCTCGTACAGCGCCCGGCCCCAGTGGACCGCCTTCACGATGGTGCTGAACGAGTCGTCCAGCAGGACGATCTTGCTCGCCTCCTTGGCCACCTCGGTGCCGGCCACCCCCATCGCCAGCCCGACGTCCGCTGCCTTGAGGCTCGGGGCGTCGTTCGTCCCGTCCCCGGTCATGGCCACCACGTGCCCCTGCCCCTGGAGCACCTTGACCATCCGGTACTTGTCCAGCGGCTTGGCCCGGGCCAGCACCCGCAGCCGGGGGAGCCGGTCGGCCAGTTCGGCGTCGGTCAGCTTGGCGAACTCGTCGCTGGTCAGCACCAGGGCGTCCGGCCGGTCGAGCAGCCCGGCGTCGGCGGCGATCGCCCGGGCGGTGTCCGGGTTGTCCCCGGTGATCATCTTCACCTCGATCCCGGCCTGCCGGCACAGCCGGATCGCCGCCGGCACGTCCGTCCGCAGCGGGTCGCGGATGCCCACCCAGCCGGCGAACGTCAGTCCCGCGTCGAACCGCTCCCGGTGGTCGTGGATGACGTTCTCGTCCGCGGGCAGGTCGGCCGGCAGCTCGGCGTGGGCGAACGCCAGGGTCCGCATCTCCTGAGCGGAGGCGGCCGCCAGGTGCTCCCGGAGGGCGGCCCGGTCGGCCGGGGTGATCGGCCGGCGGCTCCCGTCGGCGGTCAGCAGGTGGGAGCACCGGTCGAGGACGACCTCCGGGGCGCCCTTCACGAATACCACCAGCCGCCCGCCGACGACGGCCACGGTCGTCATCCGCTTGTGCTCGGACGAGAAAGCCACGCGGTACGGGGCCGGGTGGGCCAGCCGGACGGCGGTGTAGTCGGTGCCGCCGTCCTTCAGCCAGTTGAGCAGGGCGCCCTCGGTCGAGTTCCCGACCACGACCGTCTTGCCCTCCTTCGTCGCCAGGGTGGCGGTCGAGTTGACGGCCGCGTTCAGCCCCACCCACTCGACCGGCCGGACCGGCGGACCTTCCCCGAGGGCGACCGGCGTCACCTGCTCGTCCGTCTGCTCGACCACCCCCCCGGCCGCCCCGAGCCGGACCACCCGCATCCGGTTCTGGGTCAGGGTGCCGGTCTTGTCCGAGCAGATGACGGTCGCCGACCCGATCGTCTCGGTGGCCACCAGTTGGCGGACCAGGGCGTTCGCCCGGGTCATCTTCCGCATGGCCAGGGCGAGCGACACGGTGACGCTCATCGGCAGCCCCTCGGGCACGGCCACCACCACGATGATGACCATGTACACGAAGTAGCCGAGCAGGTTCCGGCCGACGACCAGGGCGTCGGCGGCGGTGGCCGGCCAGAACACCTCCCGCGGGTGGGCGAACACCGCGCCCCGGAGGACCAGGGCCAGGAAGATCAGCCCGGCGGCCGCGTACCCGACCCGGCTGATGAGCGTCGCCAGGTGGGCCAGCTTCTCCTGGAGCGGGGTGAGCGACTTGGACAGGGTGAGCTTCTGCTGCACCCGGGCCGCCTGCGACCCGTCGGCCGGGACGGCGTCGGCCTCGTCCCCGCCGGACAGCCGGCGGGCGATCTGGCCGAGCATGGTGTCGTCGCCGACGTTGGTGGCGACCATCGCCCCGAGGCCGTCCACCACCTGGGTGCCGCGGTACAGGCAGCCGGGCTGGTCCGGGCCGTCGGCCGGGTCGTCGGCCGGCCGGACCTGCTTGCGGACCGGCTCGCTCTCGCCGGTCATCAGCGACTGGTCGACCCGCAGCTCCTGGCCGCGGACGAGCCGGCCGTCGGCCGGGACCTCGTCCCCGGTCTCGAGCAGGATCAGGTCGCCGACCGCCACCTCGTCCAGCGCCACCTGCTCGACCGCCCCGCCCCGAGACACCTTGACCCGCACCGCGTCCTTCTCGGCGTTCAGCTTCTCGAACTCGCGGTCGCTGCGGTGCTCGCTCAGGAACGCCACCCCGGTGGCCAGCCCGACCGCGACCATCACCGCCAGCCCCTCGACGGACGGGTGGCCGACGGCCGCCGACAGGACGAACAGCCCGCCGGCCAGGACGAACAGCAGGGACGGCACCCACGCCCCGAGCCGGAGCAGGTACGCCACCGCGACGGCCGCGGCGATCACCCCGAGGGCGGCCCCGCCGGCCGCCACCGACCCGTCGAACACGTCGATGGCGATCTTCAGCAGGGAGGCGGCGAGCAGGATCTTGATGATCGGCTCGTCGAACTTCTCCAGGAACTTCTTCCACCCCGGCTCCCGGGGGAGGGGGGTGAGCCGGTTCAGCCCGAACCGGGCGCGGCTCGCCTCCACCAGCTCGGCCGTCAGCCCGGCGGCCCGGGCGTCGGGGAACAGGTCGAGGACGGAACGAAGGGTCCGCATGATGGGGTCGGGCCGGCGGGAAAGGACGGCACCCGGCCGTCCGGCCGGGTGCGATGATTCTACGGGTGGTGTCGGCTTAGCCTTCCATCACTTCCTTCTCTTTCTTGCCGGCGACGTCGTCGATCTTCGCCTCGTAGGTCTTGAGCAGCGCCTGGATCTTGTCCTTGGCCTTGTCCCGGTCGTCCTCGGTGATGGCCTTGGCCTTCTCCGCGTCCTCGATCGCCTTGTTCGCGTCCCGGCGGATGTTCCGGCAGGACACCTTCTGCTCCTCGGCCAGCTTCTTGATGTGCTGGACCATCTTCTTCCGCTGGTCCCCGCTCATCGGCGGGATGTTCAGCCGGATCACCTTGCCGTCGTTGTTCGGGGCCAGCCCCAGGTCGCTGCTGCGGATGGCCTTCTCGATCTCCTTCAGGTCGTCCCCGCTGAACGGCTTGATCATGATGCTGGACGGGTCCGGGCAGCTGACCGTGGCGAGCTGGCTGACCGGGGTGGGGGAGCCGTAGTACTCGACCCGCAGCCCGTCCAGCATGGCCGGGCTGGCCCGGCCGGTGCGGAGGCCCTTCAGCCCGTTCCGCAGCACGTCCAGCGCCTTCTCCATCCGGGCCTCGGCGTCCTTGAGCGTCTGAGCAGTGTTCATGATCGGTCCCTGATTTGGTAGGTCAGGCTGTGCCTGACACGACGAGCGCATCCGTCAGGCACAGCCTGACCTACGAAAGCAAGCCGTCACTCCGCCGCGATCAGCGTCCCGACCGGGTGGCCGGCGACCGCCCGCTCGATCGCCCGGTCGGCCTTGAAGTCGAACACCAGGATCGGCAGCTTGGCCTCCAGGCACAGCTCGAACGCCCCGAGGTCCATCACCTTCAGCCGGTCGTGCAGCACCTTGTGGTAGGTCAGCCGGTCGTACCGCTCGGCGTGCGGGTTCTTCTCCGGGTCGGCGGTGTACACGCCGTCCACCTTGGTCGCCTTCAGCAGGATGTCCGCCCCCAGCTCCCGGCCGCGGAGGGCGGCGGCGGTGTCGGTGGTGACGAACGGGTTGCCGGTCCCCCCGGCCAGGATGACCGCCCGCCCCTTCTCCAGGTGGCGGATCGCCCGGCGGCGGATGTACGGCTCGCACACCTCGTCCATCTGGATGGCGGACATCACCCGGGTTTCCACGTCCAGCGTCTCGAGGGCGTCCTGGAGGGCCAGCCCGTTCATGACGGTCGCCAGCATCCCCATGCTGTCGGCGGTGGCCGGCTTGATGGTCCGCTGGCCGGCCGCGAACGACGCCCCGCGGATCAGGTTCCCGCCCCCGACCACGACCGCCAGTTGGGCGCCCATCCGCACCACCCGGGCCAGCTTGTGGGCGATGGCGTAGGTCTCGTCCAGGTTGATGCCGCCGCCCTTGCCGGCCATGCCGAACGCTTCGCCGCTGAGCTTCAGCAGCACCCGCTTGAACTGCGGCTTGAGCAGACTGGCGGACTGGGAGTCGGTCATCGGGCGGCCCTGGGAACCGGTGGGACGGCTGCCCGGCCATTATAGGTCCGGCCGCCCCCGGCTCAACCCGCCCCGGTGCCGGAGTACCGCCGCAGCACCCGGCTGACCTCCGGCTGGAGGGGGTACGGCGGGCCGGACCCGGCGAGGTCGTTGGCGAGCCAGTTCCCAACGAGCAAGCGATGTCCGGCCGGGTCGCCGCCCGTGACCAGATTGCCGTCCAGCTTGAGCACCGTCCGGAAGCTCCCCCGTGCGGCCCACAAAGCGTCCACCCCGGTCTCGGTGATCTGATTCTTGGACAGGTCGAGGTGTGTCAGCCGAGACATCAGCGGCGACCTCGCTAGACCGACCGCCCCCTGGTCCCCGACGTGGTTGCGACCGACCGTCAGCCGCCGGAGGCGACCGAGATGTGGGGATTCAGCCAACGCGAGCAGCCCGGCGTCCCCAAGCCAGTTGCCGGACAGGTTCAGGCGTTCGATGGCAGCGGCGAACGGGGAGGAAACCAGTGCTGCCGCACCCGCCGCAGTGATCTGGTTGTCCCGCAGATCGAGCACCGCCACCTTCTCCAACAGCCGTGCCAACAGCGGGGAGCGGACGAGGGCAGACACCCCGGCGTCGCCGATCGGGTTGGCGAACACCCGAAAGGTGTGGAGTCGGGCGAAGGACTTGGGCTCCGCCGCCGCCCGCACCCCCACGTCCGTGACGGCGTTCCCGGACACGTCCAGGGTGTGCAGCCCGGCGGCATGCGGCGACTCGGCCAGCGCCTTCAGGCCGTCGTCCCCGACCCGGCCGTTGTCCGTCAAATAGAGCGCCCGCAGCCGGGGCAGGGTGGCCGCCCCGGCGAGCAGCCGCACCCCGCCGTCGCACACCCCGTTGAAACTCAGGTCGAGGAGCACCACACGACCGAGATGGGGGGAACGGACGAGCAGATTCAGCCCGCCGTTGCCCAGGTCGTTGCCGGTCAGGTCGAGCTCCCGTACCCGGGCCAGGTGCGGGCAGTCGGCGAGACGGGCCAGGTGACGGCCGGCGGCGAGCAGCCGCACCCGCCGGACCGGTGCCCGGCGGAACAGCTCCCCGCCCCGGGCCAGGAACGTGCCCGCGTCCACGGCCACCGTGTCGAGCAGCCCGCGGCGGAACTCGACGCCGGCCGCCAGCCCGGCGATAGGGGCGGCCCAAGTGTTCTGGTAGCGGGCGAGCAGGTCTGTTTCAGCGGCCCGCAACGACGGCCGGCGGGGGTGGTCGTCGGGGAGCCGGGCGAGGGCACACTGCACCCGGATCAGGTCGGCCCGGGCGTGGTCGGCCGGGTCGTCCGACTCGTCGAGGAAGTCGGCGTAGATGAGCCGCGGCCCGTCGTCGCCGTACCGGGCGAGGATCGGTGCCGTGAACGCCAGCTCCTCGGCGGGGGTCGGCATACGGTCAGCATACCAGACCAGCGGCGTCATTCCGACAGCCGGGGGCCGAGGCGGTCGCGGAGCGCCTGCCGGACCGCGTCGTCGGCGTACACCCCGCCGATGTCCAGCTCGCACAGCCGGGACAGGTAGGGCGACTCGGCCAGCGGACGGAGGGCGTCGCCGCTGAGCCGCGGGTTGCCGGACAGGTCGAGCCACTGGAGCCGGCCGAGTCGTGGTGATTTGGCGATGGCTTCGACCGCCACCCGGGACAGATCGCACCCGCCCAGACCGAGGCCGGAGAGCCGCCAGTGCGGGGCGTTGAGTACCGCCTCCACGCACCGGTCGGTGACGCCGGTGTAGCTGAGGGTCAGGATGCGGAGGTTCGACAGGCTCGGGGCGGCGGTCAGGGCGAAGACGCCGTGGTCGGTGATCTGCTGCTCGCTGTCGACCAGGTCGAAGTTGTTGTGGGCCAGGTGCAGGGTCCGCAGCTTGGCGAACCGGCCGGACCGGGCGAACACATCGAGCGACTCGTCGTCCAGGTAGTTGCGGCTGAGGGCGAGCCAGGTGAGCGACCCGCTCCACGGGGCGTCGCACAGCAGCCGGACGCCCTCGGTGCGGAGGAAGTTGTCGGCCAGGTCGAGCAGTTGCAACCGGGGCGGGCCGGCCGACTGACAGAGCGGTTCGAGGGTGGACGCCGGGATGGTGCCGGAATGCAGTCGGAGCCGCTTCGCCCGCGTCCAAAATCCGGACGCAGCCAGTACCTCCAGGTTCCGCCGGGCGCTACCGCAGCGGTTCATCTCCAGGTCGGTGAGCCGGCCGAGCGCGGGCGCGTCGAGCATCGGCTCCAGGCTGATTCCGGCGAGCGGGGTGCCGGACACATCCAACCGACCGAGCGGAGCCTCGGCCGGCAACTGGCGGAACGCCCGCCAGCCGTCCGGGGCGAGCGGGTTGTCCGAGATGTCGAGAGACTTCAGCCGCGGGGCGAACGGGGCCGCAAGCAGTTCGCGGAGGCCGGCCGTGGTCAGCCCGCAGTCGAACGCGGTCAGGTGCTCGAGCGGCGCGTCGGCCATCGCGCGGACGAAGCCGGGGAAGTCTACAGTTTCGTGTTCGGCGTCCCAGGCCCGGAAGTTCGGCCCTGTGTGCCCGCCGAAGGCCAGTGACACCAACCGTCGCGACGCGGGGCTGCCATCAAGCGATTCGGCGAGGGAGCTGAGGCCCGGACAGTTCGACAGGTCGAGCTCACGGTGTGAAGGAAGAGGGGCATTGAGGAGGTCGTCGAGGTCGTCGATGGCCCAACGCCCGCCGTCGAGATCGATGCTGCGAATTCGGCCGATCCAGGGAAGGGCCAGCCACATCCCGGGGTGGCTCGCATCGTCTCGAAAGTCGTACGGAACACGCCACCGTGACACCGGGTGGCGATCGATAAAGTCGCCGAACAACCGGGTGCCGTACAGCCCCGAGGTGATCTGCTCAACAAACCCGCGGACCCAGTCCCACTCCTGTAACCCGTCGACCGCGTCACTCAGCCAACCGCTCTCGTTTGTGACGAGTAAGTCGTGCTCCCGATCTTCCAGCGCCGACCGCCGCGGGTCGTCGTCGTCCATTCGGGCCAGGTCGATTTGCACCCGGATGAACTCGGCCCGGGCCGGGTCGCCGTGCTCGTCCAGCCAGTCGGCGTACACCAGCCGGGGGGTGTCGTCGTCCGGGTCGGCGATGACCGCCCGCAGAAAGGCGTCGTGGGACATGCCCGGATGATAACAAAGCCCGCGGACGGCCGTCCGCGGGCTTTGCACGGCTCGACCTCGGCTTACGCCCGCAGCACTTTCTCCCGCCCGGCGGTCAGCCCGCGGGTGGCGTTGCGGGTGTCCACGACGAGCCGGCTGTTGGCCGCGATGAACTCGTAGTCGTAGGCGGTGTGGTCGGTGCAGATCAGCACGCAGTCCTGCTCGGCCAGGTAGCCGGGGGTGAGCGGCGAACTCTCCATGCTCAGGTGCGGCCAGTGCCGCATCCGCGGCAGGGCCGGGATGTGCGGGTCGTTGTACGTCACCCGGGCGCCCTTCTTCAGCAGCAGGTCCATGATCTCGAACCCGGGCGACTCCCGCGGGTCGTCCACGTCCTTCTTGTACGCCATCCCGAGGATCGCCACCCGGCTCCCCTTCACCGCCCGGCCGCGGTCGTTTAGGGCGTCCGCCACCCGGCCCACGACGTAGGCCGGCATGGCCGTGTTCACCTCCCCGGCCAGCTCGATGAACCGGGTGTTCATCCCGTACTTCTTGGCCACCCAGCTCAGGTAGTACGGGTCGATCGGGATGCAGTGCCCGCCGAGGCCGGGGCCGGGGTAGAACGCCTGGAATCCGAACGGCTTGGTCTTGGCCGCGTCGACCACCTCCCACACGTCGATCCCCATCCGGTCGTACAGCACCTTCAGCTCGTTCACCAGGGCGATGTTCACCGCCCGGTAGGTGTTCTCGAGGATCTTGCAGGCCTCCGCCACCTCCGGCGTGGAGACGCGGACCACCGTGGGCACGATCGCCGAGTACAGGGCTTCGGCCAGGTCGCCGCTCTTGTCGCACAATCCGCCAACCACCTTCGGGATGCTCTGCACCGAATGCGTCGCGTTCCCCGGGTCTTCCCGCTCCGGACTGAACGCCAGGAAGAAGTCCGTGCCGGCCGTCAGCCCGGTCCGCTCCAGCACCGGCAGCACGTCGTTGCGGGTGGTGGTCGGGTAGGTGGTGCTCTCCAGCACGATCAGTTGCCCCGGCCGCAGTTGTCCGGCGATGGCGTGGGCCGAGTTGACGACGTAGCTCAGGTCCGGCTCGCGGGCGTCGGTCAGCGGGGTGGGCACGCACACCAGCACGCAGTCGGCCTCGCCGAGCCGGTCGAACCGGTCGGTCGGCTCGAACCCGCCGGCCACCATCGACGAGATGACGTAGTCCGGGATCTGCTTGATGTACGACCGGCCGGCGGCCAGCTTGGCGACTTTGTGCGGGTCGATGTCGAACCCGAGGGTGCGGAACCCGGCGGCGGTGAACGCCCGGGCGAGCGGCAGCCCGACGTACCCGAGGCCGATGATCCCGACCCGGGCGGACTTCGACTCCAGCCGGGCGAGCAGGTCCGTGAACGTGTCCGACATGCCGGTCCCATCCGTGGAACGGGGCGATGGTGCAAGGCCGTGTGGCGGAGATGGTCGCAAACCGGGGGGCGGGCTGTCAACCGGAAGTGCGGAGGGCTGACAGCTTTTGTCTGGTGGGGCAGGCATTTCTGCCTGCCCGGTTCGACGACGGGCAGGCAGAAATGCCTGCCCCACCGATCCAAGACAACACTAACCTCAGCCTCAGCCCAGCTTGAACGCCTCTTTCAGCGCCGCCAGCGCTTCCTCGCCGCGGCTCCGCTCGACCACGACGCCGATGCACACCTCACTGGTGTTGATCATGGCGATGTTGATCCCGCGGGCGGCCAGCGCCCCGAACATCGCCCGGGCGACCCCGGTGTGAGTCCGCATCCCGACCCCGAGGACGTACAGCACCGCCACGTCCGCGTCCCCGGCCACCCGGCACCCGGTGTCGATCCCTCGGACCACGTCCTGCGTCCGCTTCAGCGCCCGGGTCAGGTCGGCGGCCGGGACGGTGAACGACAACTCCGCCCGGTCCGGCCCGGTCATGTTCTGGACGATCATGTCCACCAGGATGCCGGCCGCGGCCACCGCGCTGAACACGGCCGAGCAGTTGCCCGACTTGTCCGGCAGGTCGAACACGGTGATCCGGCTCTGGTCGGTGGCCAGGTGGACGCCGCTGACCAGCACGTCCTCCATGCCGTCCAGCCGGGCGACGGCCGCCGCCCGGTCGTCCGCCCCGGGGACGACGGCCGGCTTCGGCCGCGGCTTGTACCCCGGCCCGACCCCTTCCCCCGCCCCTTTCCGCGGCTCGGCCAGCCCGAAAGCGGCGTGGACCGCCCGCAGCGCCCGCCGGCCGCGGACCGCCTTCTTGGCGTCCTCGTGGGCCTTCTTCCCGCCGGCGTCGACCGCCTCCGGCACGTCGGCCGCGTCCTCCTCGATCAGCACGCTGATCTTGATGTCCCCGGTGGTGATCATCTTCAGGTTGACGCCCTCGGCGGCGAGCGCCTGGAACATCTTGACCGCCACCCCGGACACGGTCCGCATTCCGGCCCCGACCACCGACACCTTGCTCACCCGCCCGCTCTGAGTGATCGTCGCCCCCAGCTCGGCCACGATCGGCTTGAGCGTCTTGATCGTCTTCTCCAAATCGGCGTTCAGCACCGTGAACCCGATGGTCGCCTTCCCCTCCCGACCGTAGCTCTGGGCGATCATGTCCACGGCGATGGCGGCGTCGGCCAGGGCGGCGAAGATGCGGTGGCTCACCCCCGGTCGGTCGGGGACGCCTTCCAGGGCGAGCCGGGCCTCGTCGGCGGCGAGGGCGGCCCCGCACACCGGGAACTCGGTCATCCACTCCGCCTCGGTGACGATCCAGGTGCCGGCCGCGTCCGACTGGGCGTTCCGGACGACCAGCGGCACGTCGTACTTCTTGGCGAACTCGATCGACCGGGAGTGCATGACGCCGGCCCCCATGCTGGCCATCTCCAGCATCTCGTCGTAGCTGATGGCGTCCATCTTGCGGGCGTCCGGGACGATCCGCGGGTCGGTGGTGTACACCCCGTCCACGTCGGTGTAAATCTCGCACTCGACCTCGTACCCGGCCCGCTTCATGGCGGCGGCGACGGCGACGGCGGTGGTGTCCGACCCGCCCCGACCCAGTGTGGAAATGTCCCCCTGCTCGTCCATCCCCTGGAACCCGGCCAGCACCACGATGTTGCCGGCGTCCAGGGCGTCCCGCAGCCGGCGGGTGTCGATCGACTTGATCCGGGCCTTGCGGTGGGTGCTGTCGGTGACGATGCCGATCTGCGGGCCGGTGAAGCTGACCGCCTCCTCGCCCAGCTCGTGGATGGCCAGGGCGGTGAGGGCGATGGAGATCTGCTCGCCGGTGGCCAGCAGCATGTCCATTTCGCGGGCGGACGGGGCGGCGGTGATCTCGTGGGCCTTGGCGATCAGGTCGTCGGTCGTCCGCCCCTGGGCGCTGACCACCACCATCACCTGGTGGCCCGCTTTCTTCGCCCGGATGGCCTTGCGGGCGGCTTCCATCACCCGGTCCGCGTCCTTTAGGCTGGACCCGCCGAATTTCTGCACCACCAGGCCCACGGGGAGACTCCTGTCCTGTCGGACGGCGAACGGACGGTAACAGGATTAAGCTACGACCCGGGCCGGGCGCCGCCACCCGGTTGCACCCGGCCGGCCGGGGCGGTAGGCTGACCGGACCTGCCCGCCGGCCCCGCCCGGCCCCGCCCTCCCGCCACTTCCGAGGTCCGCTGTGCCCCGCACCGCTGCGCTACTGCTCGCCCTCGCCGTCGCTACCCCGTCCCCCGCCGACGACTGGCCGCAGTGGCGGGGGCCGAGGAACGACGGCAGTTCCGCCGAGACCGGCCTGCCGACCGAGTGGGGGCCGGACAAGAACGTCGCCTGGAAGTTCAAGCTGCCCGGGGTCGGGTCGTCCACCCCGTGTATTTGGGGGGATCACATCTTCCTCACCGCCCAGGACGGGACGGACGTGTACCTCTTGAACATCGGCACCAACGGCCGGGAGAAGTGGCGGCGGCCGGTCGGTTCGGGCGAGTTCTTCACCCGCGGCGACGAGGGCGGCAACCTGGCCACCCCGTCCCCCAGCTCCGACGGCAGAATGGTGTACGTGTTCGTCGGGTCCGGGCTGCTGGCCGCGTTCGACTTCGCCGGCAACCAGGTGTGGGGGGTCAACCTGTCGGACAAGTACGGCAAGTTCACCGCCGGCAGCAAGGCCATCCAGTTCGGCCCGCACTGGACCCCGGTCCTCGACCGTGGCAAGCTCTATCAGGTGTTGCTCCACCGCAAGGCCCAACTCGTCCTCTGCTTCGACGCGGCGACCGGGAAGGAGCTGTGGCAGACCAGCCGGCCGAGCGACAGCCCACCGGGCACCGAATCCCCGGACGTGTACGCCTCCCCGTTCGTCTGGCGGAACGGCGACCGGGCGGCCTTGATCGTCCACGGCAACGACTACTGCACCGCCCACGACCTGGCGGACGGCAAGGAGCTGTGGCGGGTCATGGGGCTGAACCCCAAGGCCAAGTACAACCGGACGTGGCGGGCGGTGTCCTCCCCGCTCGTCACCCCGGACCTGATCGTCGTGCCGAGCTGCAAGAACGGGGTGACGGTCGGCGTCGACCCGCTCAAGGCGAGCGGGGAGATCGCCCCGGGCACCCCCGGCGAGTTGTGGCGGATGCCGAAGGGGACGCCGGACGTGCCGTCCCCGGTCCGGGTCGGGGACGCGGTCTACCTGTGGCGGGAAACTAAGACTCTGACCGCGGTCGATGCCCGGACCGGCAAAGAGCTTTACTCGGAGGACTTAACCAACACCCGCCACCGGGCCAACCCGGTGGCCGCCGACGGCAAGCTGTACCTGGTCGGCCGGGAGGGGGACATGCCGGTGGTCAAGGCCGGCCGGGAGTTCGAGCTGGTGGCCAAGAACAAGCTGCCGGACACGTTCACCGCCTCGCCGGCCGTGGCCGGCGGCCGGCTGTACTTCCGCGGCTGGGACTACCTGTGGGCGGTCGGGGCCAAGTGACCGCCGCCCGGCGGCGGCCGGTCAGCGGCCGCCGCCCCGCCGGGTGCTGATCACCTCGAACTTCTTGTCCCGCATCCCCTGGTGGCACCGCAGGCAGGACAGGGTCAGCTCGTTGTACCCGACCATCACCCCGTCCATGTTCTCCGCCTTGGCCTTCTTCGCCACCGCCTCCGCCGGCCGCCGCATCGTCTCGACGTGGAACAGGTACTCCGGCCCCTTGTAGGCGTTCAGGAAGTCCGACCCGTTGCTCACCAGCACCAGGTCTTCGGCCGCCGACCGGATGCGGGCGAAGTCGCTCAGGGCGATCCCCTCCAGCATCCCCTGCATGCTCTTCAGCTTCCGCTGCATCGCCTCCTTCCGGGTGGGCAGCTTGAGCGGCTTCGGCTCGGGCGGGCCGGCGTCCTTCTTGGGCGGGGTGGGCGGCACGTCGGCCGTCGGGGCGACCGCCCCGGCCAGCAGGGCCGTCACGGCGGACGCGGCGAACAGGCGGTGATAACGGGTCATGGCGGTCCCTCGGTGAGCGGGTCGGCCCAGGCACGCGGGCCGGCCCACCGCCCCGAGTGTAAGCCACCACCCGCACCGGCGTCGATGGGATTGCAGACGGGCAGTTGCTCTGTTGAACTCCCCGGACGCAAGGCGAGCGGGGGGCGGTCAGTAGTGGTCGGGGAGGGGGTTCCGCCGAAGCGGCGGCGACCCGGGCGGCAGGCTCGGGTGGTCGGCCGAGTCCTCGGCCGGGCGGAGGTCGGACGGCAGCTCGGACGGGAGCGGGTCGGGCAGCGGGTCGGTCCCCGCCTCGCCGACCCGGAACTGGTACTTGAACGCGGCGACCGCCAACTGGTCGTCCGGCAGGACGGTCGCCCGGCGGACCCGCTGGCCGTTCACCCGGGTGCCGTTCGTGCTGCCCAGGTCGCGGACCAGCAGCACCCCGTCGGACACCACCAGCACGCAGTGCAGTTTGGACACGCTCTTGTGGTCGATCCGGACGTCGCACCCGTCGTCCCGGCCGACCAGCGTCAGGTCTTTCACCAGGTCGATCGGCGGGGCGTCGCCGAGCGGGATGAGGCGGGCGCGGGTCACTGCGGTTTCCCCCGGGTGGCCACGGCCGGGGGCCGGGTCGTCACACCGTATCCGTACCTCCGGGACGCCGCCCTGCCAAGCGGAATCCGGCCGGTCAGCCGCCGGCCCGGGCTGTCGCCCGGGCGGCCAGCCGGTCGGCGTGGGCCGCCCGCCCCGGGTAGTACCGGTCCTGCTCGGCGGCATACGGCCGATACCGCTCCCACCAGTCCCGGGCCTCCCGCCACGCCTGGACGGCGTCCGCCCGGGCGGCGTCGGCGGCCGGCTTCTTGGCGGGGTCGGCGGCCAGCCGGTCGGCCCGCGCCTGGACCCGCTCCGCCTGCTCGTGCTTGCACCCGGCCAGCAGGTACGTCGCCTCCGCCATGCCGGCCTGGGAGACGGCCGAATCGACCAGCATCCGGACGGCCGGGGTCTCCCGCTTCCACAGGTCGTCCACCTCCTCCTGGGCGGCCGCCGCCTCGGCCGGCCGGCGGTCCCGGGTGATGCTCAGTTTGGTGTACGCCGCCTTCACCTTCTTCACGAACTCGGTGACGGCCTTCTCCCGGCCGGCGTCCGTCCGCAGCCGCTCCAGCCCGGCCGCGAACTCCCGCCGCCGCTCGACCATCGCCCGGGTGACCTCGTCGAACTGGCCCCGCTGGGTCCGCTCCCGGGGCGGCGGGTCGGTCAGGAAGGCGACGGCGAACGCGGTCAGCGCCTCCAGCCGCAACCGGTCGGCCGCCTCCGGGGCGCCGGGGTCCGGGTCGTCCGCCCGGGTGATCAGCCCCGGCGGGACGGCGGCGGCGAACACCGACCGGGGGATCAGGTCGGCCCGGTAGCGGTTGATCAGGTCCGGCACCGGGGCCGCCCCGCCCTCGTCCGGCGGCAGGAACCCGGACAGCACCCGGAGGGCGCCGAACAGGTCGCCGGGGGCCGCCCAGAACCGGGCGTCCGGCTGCTTCGCCTCGGCCGCGAACCGCTGCCGGACCGCCACCGGATCGACCGCCAGCCGGACCGGGGTGAAGTCCTTCAGCTCGGCCTCCAGCCGCTTCATCCGCGGGGCCACGGCCGGCAGCGGGCAGGCGGTGATCGGCACCGACTTGGCCACCGCCTCGGCCGGCACGGCCCACGGCCGGGCCTTGTCCTCCCGCCACGGCTTGAGCACGTCGGGGGACGCCTTCACCTGGGCCAGCGTCCCGACCCCCTGCCCGCCCGGCCCCGGCACCGGCTCGCCACGGAACGGGTCGAACAGCAGGACGTCCGGGCCGACCCGCGCCCCGACCGCCCAGAACGGCCCCGGCGGCGGCCGGTCGGCGGCCGCCCCCTCGCTCCACGTCTTGCCGGCCGCGTCCGGCGGACCGACCAAGCACCCGTCCAGGCCGAGCTGCTGGAGCAGGCCGAGGAACACCATCCCCCGTTCCAGCCCCGACCCGGCCCCCCGGCGGAGGGCGTACGCCGGCGGGACCGGCGGCATGTACGCCTTCTGCATGGTCCGCGGGTCGGCGGACACCCACGGGGACAGGACCACCTGCCGGCACACCCAGGCGAACGCCGCCTCCGCCTGCCGGGCCGGCGGCAGCCCGCCCACGTCCAGCGACCGGGCCGCGTCCCGCAGATAGAAGCACTCGGCCAGGTAATGGCCGTCGATCGGGGCGAAGCTGGCCCCCTTGAGCGTCAGCAGGTCGGCGTCGGACAGCTTGAGCAGGTCGCGGAGGGCCGGCTCGGCGGCCGGGGCCAGCGGGTCCGGCTGGAACTTCGGGTCCGGGTTGGCCGCCAGCCCGGCGTTGAGCTGGGCCAGCGCCTGCCGGCAGGCGGCCGCATCCGTCTGCTTGCGGAGGGTGCCGACCGCCTCCGCCCACGGATCTTCGGTCGCCTTCGTCGCCCCGCCGCCCGAGTTCACGCCCTTGCTCGGCCGGGTCGAGCACCCGCCGGCGACCGCGACGAGGACGGTGAGCAGGCCGGCGGTCAGGCACGAACGGGTCATCGCGGGTCTCAGGCGGGGTCGGTGACGGCGGTTCGGATTCGCAGGCAGGCCCGGACCAGGGCGGGGAACTCGGCCAGCGGGACCATGTTCGGCCCGTCGCTGGGGGCGCGGTCCGGGTCCGGGTGGGTCTCCACGAACAGCCCGTCGCACCCGGCCGCGACCGCCGCCCGGGCCAGCACCGGGACCATCCGTCGGTCCCCCCCGGTGCGGTCCCCGAGCGCCCCCGGATTCTGTACGCTGTGGGTGGCGTCAAAGATCACCGGCGCCCCGGTTTCCTGCATCCACGGGACCGACCGGAAGTCCACCACCAGGTTGCCGTACCCGAACGTCGTGCCCCGCTCGGTCAGCAGCACCCGCCGGTTGCCGACCTCGGCCAGCTTGGCCACGACATTCTTCATGTCCCAGGGGGCCATGAACTGCCCCTTCTTGACGTTCACCGCCCGGCCGGTCCGGCCGCACGCTTCGAGCAGGTCCGTCTGCCGGGCCAGGAACGCCGGCACCTGGAGCACGTCGCACACCTCGCCGACCGGGGCAGCCTGCGACGGCTCGTGAACGTCGGTCGTCACCGGCAGCCCGGTGGCCGCCTTCACCTCGGCGAGAATCTTCAGCCCGGCGTCCAGCCCGACCCCACGGAACGACTTGCCGGAGGACCGGTTGGCCTTGTCGAAGGAGGCTTTGAAGACGAGGGGGAAGCCGATCTCGTCGGCCAGCCGGCGGAGGGCGTCGGCCACCCCGAGGCAGTGGTCCCGGGTCTCGATCACGCACGGGCCGGCGATCCACAACAGCGGTCGGCCGCCGCCGACCGGGTGTTGGCCGATGGTCACGGGGGTGGTCATACCGGGTCAGGATACGGACCGTCCCCCTGCGAGACAGGTCCGCGCGCTTGCCCCTTGGGGTTGCAAACCGCAGTTTTATGTTTCCGCACCGGCCTGGACCTGGGTCCGGTAAAAAAGGGCACCCGGCGGGTAAAAATTGCCCTCCGCGCCGGAAAAAGGTTCTGGTAGAGTCCGCCCGCTTCGCGGCCGACACCGCCCCACGGACGGGGCGGCCGGGGCCGGCAAGGAGGTCCGTTGTGGCCCGCGCCTGGCGGCTACGACACAAGCTGGTACTCGGGCTGGCCCTGGTGGTCGGCAGCGTCGCCCTGCTGCTCGGCGGGGCGCTGTTCGGTCTGTCCTCGTACATGGACGCCACCCAGTCCACCCGCCGCACCCTGGACGAGATCATCGTCGCCATCCAGCTCCGCGACCACCTCCACCTGTGCCTGACCGGCGACCCCACCCGCACCCCGGACCCCCGGCAGAGTACCATCGACCGGGAGCGGGATCAGGTGCAGGAGTTCGCCGGCAAGGCCCGGGAGACGCTCGGCGTGTTCCGGGACATGTACCAGGAGAACCAGCCGTACCGGGCCGGCGGGCGGGTCACCCCGGAGCAGGTGCAGGCCCGGGTGGACGGGCTGACGGCCGGCCTCGGCCGACTGGAGCGGGCGGTGGCCGACGCGGCCGGCCCGGGGGCGCCGCCGGCCGGCGGGTCCGACCGGCCGATCACCGGCCACCCGAAGGTGATGGCCGCCCACGTCGAACTCATCCGCTACTCGGGCGAGCTGGTCAACCTGCTGGCCGGGGACGCCAAGGAGGCGTTCGACCGGTCCTACGCCAACCACCGGCGGAGCAACTGGGTGGCCGGGTCGGCCGCCGCGGTGGCCGTCGTGCTGGTCCTCACCCTGCTGTACTACTTCCGGGTGTGGGTGTTCGCCCCCATCCAGCAGTTGCAGGCCGGGGTGCGGCGGGTCAAGGGGGGCGACTTCGACCACCCGATCCAGCTCGCCTCCCAGGACGAGCTGGAGGAGCTGGCCGCCGAGTTCAACGCCATGACCGCCCGGCTGCGAGACATCTACAAGGATCTGGCCCGGCAGGTGGAGGAGCAGAGCCGTCGACTGGTGGACGCCGAGAAGATGGTCAGCGTCGGCTACCTGGCCGCCGGCGTCGCCCACGAGATCAACAACCCGATGGCCTCCATCGCCTTCTCGGCCGAGGCGCTGGAACGCCGGTTGCAACCGCTCCTGGCCCTCGTCCCGGACGACGCCGAGGTGATCCGCAAGTACCTCGGGATGATCGAGAACGAGGCGTTCCGGTGCAAGGAGATCACCGACCGGCTGCTGAATTACAGCCGGGAAGGCCCGGGGCGGCGGGAGGTCACGGACCTGGCCGGGCCGGTCCAGAACGTGTTCGACCTGCTCCGCCACAACCCGGTCGCCCAGGGCAAGCGGCTCACCCTGGCGGCCGACGGGCCGGTCCTGGCGACCATCGACCCGCACGAGATCCAGGGGGTGGTGAACAACCTGGTGGTCAACGCCCTGGAGCACACCGACCCGGGCGGGGCGGTCACGGTCGCCCTCCGCCAGGCCGGGGACGCGGCCGAGGTCGCCGTCGCCGACACCGGCTGCGGCATGACCCCGGAGGTCGCCCGCCGGGTGTTCGAGCCGTTCTTCACCCGCAGCCGGACCGGCAAGGGGAACGGCCTCGGCCTGTTCATCGCCCACCAGGCCGTCACCAAGCACGGCGGGACGGTCACCGCCTCCAGTCCCGGCCCCGGCCGGGGGAGCACGTTCGTCGTCCGCCTGCCGGCGGCCGCCGGGCAGGACGCCCGGGGGCCGCGGGAGCCGGCCACCCTCCCCTTCCCCGGGGTAAGAGCCGCCGCCTGACCAATGACCCGTAGGGTGCGTTGAGGAGGCTTGGCGCCGACCCGCACCGGCCCCGCAAGGATGACAACCCAGGGATGAAGTCCCGGCGGTGCGTGTCGCAAAGCCTCACCGCACCCTACGCCTGAGCCGACGACCGAGGAGAGAGCCTTTGGCCACCCCGCCGCACACCCGCTTGAAAGTCCTGTTCGTGGACGACGAACGGTCGCTCCAGGAGGTCATGCGGACCGAGCTGCCGCGGCTCGGCCACGACGTGACCGTCTGCCCGAACGGGACCACCGCCCTCCAGGCCATCGCCGCCCAGACGTTCGACGTCGCCATCCTCGACATCCGCATGCCGGACGTCACCGGGATCGACGTCCTCCAGCGGCTCAAGCAGGTCAGCCCGGACACCGAAGCGGTCATGATGACCGGGTACGCGTCCGAGGACAGCATGGTCCAGGCCATGCGGCTCGGGGCCTGCGACTACCTCCGCAAGCCGTGCAAGATGGCCGAGATCGAGGCCGTCCTGATCCGGGTGCAGGAGAAGAAGCGGCTGAAGCAGAAGGCGGCGGCGCTCGAAACCCGGGTCCAGGCGGCCGAGGGGCCGGGCAAGCTGATCGGCACCAGCCCGGCCATGATCCCGGTCCAGCGGCTGATCGACCAGATCGCCCCGACCGACGCCCGGGTGCTCATCACCGGCGAGACCGGCACCGGCAAAGAAGTGGTCGCCCGCGCCCTGTACCTCAAGAGCAAGCGGGCGGACGGGCCGTTCGTCCCGGTGAACTGCGGGGCGCTCTCCCCGACCCTGGTCGAGAGCGAGCTGTTCGGGCACAAGAAGAACGCCTTCACCGGGGCCGACCGGGACCGCAAGGGGCTGTTCGAGGTGGCCAACGGCGGCACCCTGTTCCTGGACGAGCTCGGCGAACTCGACAAGAACATCCAGGTCAAGCTGCTGCGGTTCCTGGAGTCCGGTGAGATCCGCCCGGTCGGGGCGAACGAGCCGGTCATCGCCGACGTCCGGGTGATCGCCGCCACCAACCGGGACCTGCGGCAGATGATCGCCGACGGCCAGTTCCGGGAAGACCTGCTGTACCGGCTGAACATGTTCCACGTCCACCTGCCGCCCCTGCGGGAGCGGAAGCCGGACATCCCGGACCTGGCCCGCCACCTGCTCGCCCGGGCGGCCAAGAAGCCGCTCGACATGGTCGCCGACCTGCTCACCGCCGACGCCCTGGACGTGATGGTCCACTACCACTGGCAGGGGAACGTCCGGGAACTGGCCAACGCGATGGAGTACGCCTGGATCGTGTCGGCCGGCCAGCCGATCACCGCCCAGCACCTGCCGTACGACGTGCGGGCGCCGCGGCCCCAGCCGGCCGCCGCCCCGAGCGTGGTCCCGTTCCCGGCCGCCTCCCACGCCCCGCCGCCGGCCGCCCACTTCGGCGGCCCCGGCAAAACCCTGTCGGACGTGGAGATGGAGTACATCCTGCAGGTGTACGCCAAGAACAACCAGAACAAGCAGGCGACGGCCGCCGAACTCGGGATCAGCCTGAAGACACTGTACAACAAGCTGCACAAGTACGAAGAGGAGCGCCGCACCCGGGCCGGGTGAGCGGGCCGGCCGGTCGAAGAACAGGCCCCGCCAGACCCCGGGGTCTGGCGGGGCCTGTTCCGCTTCCCCGCGCTCAGGCCGGCGTCCGCCGCCTCAGCAGGGCCAGCGCCGGAACGCCCAGCCCGGCCAGCACCAGCCCGGCCGGGGCCGGCACCGCCGTCACGTCGTAGTGGACGGTCCCGTTCCACGTCCGCGGGCTGAACACGGTGCCGAACTCCCCTCGCAGCCCCACCCCCAGGGTCAGGGACAGGTCGGCGTTGCTGTACACGTTCACGCCGTTCGTGTACGCCAAATAGGTGGTCGGGTCCGGGCCGTTCGGCTGGCCCCGGAACAGGACGTACACCCCGTAGGTGGTGTTGGCGGCCAGTGTGAAATCGGTCACGTCGACCGGGGTCGGGACGCCGGACGGGTTGACCGCCGTCATCGGGGTGCTGGACACCAGGGTCCACGCGGCCGGTGTGGACTCGGCCCCGACGTAGCTGCCAACTTTGAGGTAAACGGCCAGCGGAACCGGGTCGCCCGGGCTGCCGGCGAACTGGCTGACATTGATGTCCAACCGGGTGACGGTCAGCGGATTGTTCCCGACCGTCAGGTCGAACATGTTGCCGGCCTGGCCGTTCCCGCCGGCGAACGTGGTCGTGATCGTGCCGGCCACGCCGACGGCCGGTAACGCGGAGAACAGGCAGCAGATCAGAGCCAGGCGAGCGAGCATCGCGGCAACCCGGGTGAGGATCGGTGGGCGCGGGAGGCGCCTCACCAACCCTTCCCGATCAACCGGGTCGGCTCAACCGCCGCTGAACATTTTCGACCGGGATTCACACCCGCCGGCCCGGCCGGGTGTCGCCGACCGGAAGCGCTGTTGCGGCCAGTTGACAACCGGGTAACAGGGTTCGGCTGGCCCGTTACGGGTGAGAAGCCGACCGGGAACGTGGGACAAACTTGTTGTTGCTCGGTTGAAACCTTTGGGCGCAGGCGAGCGGGGGTGTCAGCCCCCTGTTGGCGCTCCTGTCGGGGAGGCGAGTCCTTCCCCGGGCGTGCCAACAGGGGGCTGACACCCCCGCTCGCCAGGATCTCAACCGAGTGACTTGTAGTGGGAAGGCGATCAGAAGCGAGGCCGCACGGCCCAGCCCGCGAGGGTGAGCCGTGCGGCCTCGCGGCTTCCGCACACGAACCGGGCGCTCACTTCGTCAGGTCGAAGGTGAACACGGCCGCCTCACCGGGGCGGACTGTCACCCGCAGCGGGGACGTCTCCGGCTTGGCATACTTGGCGTTGGCCGCGTCCGCCTTGCCGGCCGGGCGGATGGTCACCCGATACTCGCCGGCCGGCAGCCCGTCGTTCTTGGCGTAGGTGCTGACGGCGAACGCCCCGTCGGCGTCCGTCCGCCCGTCCCCGACCAGGGCGAACGGGTTGCGGGCCTTCGGGGTGGCCCGGTGGAACCCGACCGCCGCCCCGGCCAGCCGCGTCCCGTCGGCCCCGACGTACCCGCGGACCGGGTAGGTCGGCTCGACCTTCCGCTCGGCCCCCTTCTCGTCCGACTCGTACACCTCCAGGTTCTCCGGCAGCACCCCGTCGAGCAGCACGTTGGCGATCAGCGGGCCGTCCTTCTTCATGGTGATCCAGGCGATGTGGTCGAACTCCCCGAACTCGACCCCCCGCAGCTTGGAGCCGCCGCCGGTGGTGGCCAGTTGGTAGTAGTTCATCCCGTTGCGGACGAACTTCTGATACCGGTGGACGTGCCCGCAGAAGACGGTGTAGTTCCGTCCGGCCAGCGCCTCCTCCATCTTGGCCCAGCCGTTCCCCGCGGCCGCCTCCTCCCCGCCGACCACCCACAGCGGCTTGTGCAGGAAGACCAGCGTCCAGCGGACGTTCTTGTTCTCCTCCAGCGCCTTCTTGAAGTACGCCACCTGCTCGTCGGAGACGGTGCTAGCCTTGCCGTCCTCCGAGTTGACCGCCAGGAACAGGGTGTCCCGGTACAGGAAGTGGTAGTAGCTGCGGCCGTACCGCCCGCCCCAGTGGGCGATCTGCTCTTTGTTCGTCAGGTCGTGGTTGCCGGGGACGTAGAAGAACGGCATCTGGAACCGCTTGACGTACCCCTCGAACTCGGCCCACTGCTGGTCCATCACGTCCGGCTTGGTGGTGTACCCCTCGATCAGGTCGCCGACGGACAGGACGAACTCGGGCTGGAGCAGGTTGATCTGGCGGACCGCCCGGCTGAACACCTTGGCCCGGTGGCCGCCGGTCCGGTCGGTGACGACGGCGAACTGGAACTGGGCCGGGTCGTTGTTCGGGGCCAGGGAGGTCCAGGGGTTCTTGGCCTCGACGGCCACCTTGAACCCGGCCGGGGCGGCCGCCGTCGTGGTGGCGTCGGCAGCCGGTTGCTGGCGGGAGAGGGCGACGGCGGCCGTAACCAGGCCGCCGACCAGGGCGAGGAGGAGCAGACGTTTCATCGGCGGGTCCGCGGGAAGGGGGAACGGGCAGGGCCGTCGGAAAGGGTATCGTCCGGGCGGCGGCGTGTCAGCAGGGAAGGCGGGGTTTCACCCGATCTTTACCGGGCCGGGGCGTACCGGGCGATGATCGCCCGGGCGGTGCGGAGGCCGTCCACCGCGGCCGACACGATCCCGCCGGCGTACCCCGCCCCCTCGCCGACCGGGTACAGCCCCCGCAGCCCCGGCGACTCCCGCGTCTCCGGGTGCCGGTCGATCCGGACCGGGGAGGAGCCGCGGGCCTCCGGCCCGAACAGCACCGCGTCCGGCAGGAACCGCCCGTGCCACCGGCGGTCCATCTGCGGCAGCCCGTGCCGGACCGCCTCCGCGACCAGCGGCGGGAGGACGGCACGCAGGTCGGCCGACACCGCCCCGCGGGGGTAGCTGTTGGCCGGCACCGCTTTCGACACCCGGCCGGCGACGAAGTCCCGTGCCCGCTGGGCCGGCGCCTCGTACCCGCCGCGGCCCAGCTCGAACGCCGTCTTCTCGTACTTCTCTTGCAGCCGCATCCCGGCCAGCACGTCCGCCCCGTCGAACGCCTCCACCGGCACCGTGACGACCAGCCCGCTGTTGGCGAACGCCGAGTCCCGCTTGCTCAGGCTCATCCCGTTCGTGCAGAAGTACCCCTGCTGCGACACGCTCGGGATGACCGACCCGCCGGCGCACATGCAGAAGGTGAACAGGTCGTGCCGGCCGTGGGCGACGAGCGAGTAGTCGGCGTTGCCGAGGGCGTCTTCGTAGTGGGCGTGCCGGGGGCCGTACTGGACGGCGTTCACCACCTCCTGCGGGTGCTCCACCCGGACGCCGAACTGGAACGGCTTGGGGGTCATCGGCACCTGCCGCCGGGCGAGCATCTGGAAGGTGTCCCGGGCGCTGTGGCCGATGGCCAGCACCGCCACCCCGGCCGGCACGAACCCGCCGGACGTGGCCACCCCCTTCAACCCCGACTCGTCCAGGTCCAGGTCTTCCACCCGGGTGAGGAAGCGGACCTCGCCGCCCAGCCCCTCGATCCGCTGCCGCAGAGCCTTGACCACGGCCGGTAGGCGGTTGCTGCCGAGGTGCGGGCGGTGGTAGTACAGGATGCTCGGCCGGCCCGGCTGCTGGCCCTTACACTCGGCGAGCAGCTCCAGCACCCGCATCACGTCCGGGCCGGTGCCGCGGCACGTCAGCTTGCCGTCGGAGAAGGTGCCGGCCCCGCCCTCGCCGAACAGGTAGTTGCTCTCCGGGTGGAAGTCGCCGCCGTCGTCGAACCGCTTCACGTCCCGGATGCGGTCGCTCACCTTGGTGCCGCGCTCCAGCACCAGCGGGCGGTAGCCGTGCAGGGCCAGGAAGTACGCGCAGACCAGCCCGCCCGGCCCGGACCCGACGACCACCGGCCGCCCCGGCAGCGGATCGCTCCCGGGTTCGGGCATGGCGAACGGCGGCTCGTCGAACAGCTCGACGTTGGCCGGCGGATGAGCCGTCCCGGCCCACCGGTCGGCCACCCGCAGCTCGGCGTCCGGCAGCTCGACCTCGAAGTTGTAGACGAACCGCAGCCGGTGTTTGTCGCGGACGTCCAGCGCTTTGCGGAGGATCCGCCAGCGGGCCAGGTCGCCGGCGGGAACGCCGAGGGCACGGGCCAGGTGGGCCGGCAGGTTGGCTTCCGGCTCCTCGACCGGCAGCCGCAGGTTGGTGACGCGAAGAGACATGACCCAATCTTACCAGCCCGACGCGCGGCGAGGGCGATTCCGGCACCCTCGCTCGCGCGTCGGGCTGGTGCTACACCTGTCCCTTGAAGAACACCGCCCCGAGCGGCGGCACCGTGATGACGATGCTGTACGGCTGGCCGTGGGCCGGGATGTACTCGGCGTGCAGCCCGCCGCGGTTGCCGACGTTGCCCCCGCCGTACACGTCGGCGTCGGTGTTCAGCACCTCCTGCCAGTACCCGGGGCCGGGCACCCCGACCCGGTAGCCGTCCCGCGGCACCGGGGTGAAGTTGAACACGCACAGCACCCGGTCGTGCCCGGCCTGGGGCCGGCGGACGAAGGCGTACACGCTGTTCTGGGCGTCGTTGGCGTCGATCCAGTCCAGGCCGATCGGCGGGCAGTCCCCGTCGTGCAGGGCCGGCTCGGACCGGTACAGGCGGTTCAGGTCGGCGACCAGCGCCTGCACCCCGGCGTGCGGCTCGTACTCCAGCAGGTTCCACTCCAGCCCATGGTCGTGCTTCCACTCCCGCCGCTGGCCGAACTCCCCGCCCATGAACAGCAGCTTCTTGCCCGGCGTCCCCCACTGGTAGGCGTACAGGAGCCGCAGGGTGGCGAACTTCTGCCACTCGTCCCCGGCCATCTTGTCCCACAGCGGCCCCTTCCCGTGGACCACCTCGTCGTGGGACAGCGGCAGGACGTAGTTCTCCGAGTTGGCGTACAGCCCGCGGAATGTCAGCTCGTTGTGGTGGAACTTGCGGAACAGCGGGTCGCGGCCGGCGTACCGCAGGGTGTCGTGCATCCACCCCATGTCCCACTTGTACCCGAACCCCAGCCCGCCGATGTACGTCGGCCGGGACACCATCGGCCAGGCGGTGCTCTCCTCGGCCACCGTCTGCACGTCCGGGTGGTGGCCGTACACCTCGGCGTTCAGCCGCTTCAGGAAGTCGATCGCCTCGATGTTCTCCCGCCCGCCGTACCGGTTCGGGATCCACTCCCCGTGCTTGCGGGAGTAGTCCAGGTAGAGCATGGACGCGACCGCGTCCACCCGCAGCCCGTCCAGGTGGTACTTGTCCAGCCAGAACAGGGCGGCGCTGAGCAGGAAGCTGCGGACCTCGTGCCGGCCGTAGTTGAAGATGTAACTTCCCCAGTCCGGGTGGTAGCCCTGCTGGGTGTCGCCGTGCTCGTACAGGTGGGTGCCGTCGAAGTACCCGAGGGCGAACTGGTCGGTGGCGAAGTGGCTCGGCACCCAGTCCAGGATGACCCCGATGCCCCGCTGGTGCAGGTGGTCCACGAAGAACATGAAGTCCTGCGGGGTGCCGTACCGGCTGGTCGGGGCGAAGTACCCCGTCACCTGATACCCCCAGGAGCCGTAGAACGGGTGCTCGGTGATCGGCAGCAACTCGACGTGGGTGAACCCGAGCTTCAAACAGTGGTCGGCCAGCCGGGGGGCGATCTCCCGGTAGCTCAGGGACCGGTACGGCTGGTCCGGGAACCGCATCCAGGAGCCGAGGTGCACCTCGTAGATGCTGACCGGGGCGGTGTGGGCGAACTTCTCCTTGCGGGCCTTCAGCCAGTCGGCGTCGTTCCAGACGTAGTCCAGGGTCCAGGTGACGCCGGCCGTCTTGGGGGCGATCTCGCAGGTGAAGGCGAACGGGTCGGTCTTGTCCACCGTGTACCCGTTGTGCCGGCTGGCGACGTGGTACTTGTAACACGCCCCGGCCGGCACCCCCGGGACGAACCCGCCCCAGACGCCGGACGAGCCGAGCGGGCAGAGCGGGTGCTTGCCCGGGTGCCAGCCGTTGAAATCGCCGATGACGGCCACGTAAGCGGCGTTCGGCGCCCAGACGGCGAAGTGATACCCGGTCGCCCCGTCCCGGGTGGCCGGGTGGGCGCCCAGCTTGTCGTACAGCCGGACGTGGCTCCCCTCGTTGAACAGGAACAAGTCCTGGGGGGAGAGCCAGGCGAGTTCGCTGTCGGAGGTGGGCGGCGGGTTCATGGATCGGTTCTGAAGGTTTAGTCGCGAGGCGAAGCCGGGCGCGGACGCAGCCCGGGTGTTAACACAACTACCCGACCCGGCGACGGACCGCCACGGTTCAGTGGTAGGTCCGATCCGGCCGGGCGGGAAAGGGGGAACGGTCGGAACGGCTGGAGCGAGTCTGACACCCCGTCCCGGCGGATTGTTTTGCCGGACCGTCAAACCCGAGCTAGGGTTCGCGAAACGCAGGCAACTACCCCCCCGGGGGTCGGGCGTGCGTTCCTTCTCGGCGCCCCGGGGTCAGACGATGGACGGGCTGAAAAAGCTGGTGGTGATCGGCGGCGGGTGTGCCGTCCTCGTGTACAGCGTGGTGTCGTTCAACAAGGGGTTCGACGGCAAGGGCGGTGGGCTGAGGACCGGCGGCGGGGCGCAGAAGCAGACCACCGGCCAGCGGTACGAGTACTACTACGACAAGAACGGCAACCTGATGAAGAAGACGACCACCTGGTACATGTACAAATAACCCTCACCGCCGCACGGCCGGCACGGCCGCCAGGGTGACCCACACCGCCCGGGCCGACTTCAGGGCGTCCGCCGGCAGCGGCCCCTTCGCGTACAGCGCCCGCACGTAAAACTCGGCCAGTTGGAACCCCGGTTCGTCCAGCCGCTCGTCTTCGTGCCCGAGGCGGATGGCAAACTCCGTCGGCGTCTCCCCCGGCTGCCGGCCCCGGCCCCGCTCCCACGCCCAGGCGTCCAGGGCGGCGAACGTGTACGCCACCACGTCGGCCGGCGACCGACGGCGGGCGGTGCCGTCCTCGAACGGGTTGCTGAAGCTGTCGAACGGCGGGCGGGTCGGCCCGTCGTCCGCCGACTCGTCGTCCGCCTCCCGGCCGCAGGCACCCGGCTTGCGGGCGAACAGGTTCCGCCACCATTCGAGCAGGTTCTTGGCCCAGTCGGTGAAGTTGGCCAGCCAGCCGACGCCGTACCGCACGGCGGCGTACAGGACGGCGAGGACGATCGCCGCGTACACCACCCACTTGATGACCGTCTGCAGGCCGGACAGCACCCGGGACGGGGCTTCCATCATCTTCTGGAAGGATGAGGAGCTGTCCTTCTGGCTGGACGCTTCGTCCTGGCTCTTCTCGCTCGCGTCCTTCTGCTGGTCGCTGTCCGACTTCTGCGACTCCGACTGCTTCTGCTGCCGCTCCTGCGGCCCGCCCCGCCGCTCCTCGGACCCCTTCTGCTGGCTCGGGTCGCGGCCGTCGCTCTTCTGGTCGTCCTGCTGCCGCTCGCTCTTGGAGTCGGACCGGTCGTCGCCGGACTGCTTCCCCTGTTCGGACTTCCCGCCGGACTTGCCGCCCTTGGCCTCGCCGCCGCCGTCCTTCCCCTTGCCGCCGCCGGACCCCTTCTCGCCGCCCTTGCCGCCCCCCTGCTTACCCCCCTTGGCCGACCCTTTGCCGTCCCCCGCCTCGGTCTTGCGGCCCTGTGCCCCCTCGCCCTTGCCGGCCGACTCGTCCGGCACCGCGTTGAACCGGCTGGCGTTCCGCTCCGACTTGCCGCCGCCGGCCCGGCTCATGCCGAACCAGGCGGTTTCGGAGTGCGGCCGCGGCAGGATCGCCGCCACCGCCAGGAAGGCGACGATCAGCCCGGCCCCCCGGCCGAGCCAGCCGGCGACCATCGGGGCCGGGATGGTCGCCCCCCGCTGCTCCAGGTACTTCCGCAGCCCGAGCAGGGTGGTCGTCACCAGCAGCCCGAGGGCGCTGCCGACGTACAACGCCATCTGCAGGAAGGTGGCCCGCCGGCGGTCGGTGTCGGCCGGGTCGATGAGGGACTGCCCGAGGGCGAACAGCGGCAGGGCGGCCAGGGTGAAGTACAGCACCCACACCCCCGGCGTGTGCGGCTTCTTCCGCTCTTCTTTCCTGAACGCCTGATACCTCTCGACCCAGCCGACGAACCCCTCGCCCGGCTTCTTCTTCTTGCCCTTCGGGGCGTCGTCCTCCGGCTCGGCCGGCTCCTCGGGCGGGGCCGCCTCGTCCAACCCGGCGGCGGCCAACACCCCCCGGCCGGACGCCTTCCGGTCTTCGTCCAGGTGGGTGCAGTCCCAGGTCAGCTTGTCGGCCGCCCACCAGATCAGCCCCATCAGCCCCAGATTGATGACCGGGCCGAACGTCCGCCCGATGCCGGACTCGAACTTGACGTACTGCATCATCGCCAGGAAGGTGGCGAACCCCAGCCCGGCGGCGTAGATGCTGGCGTACTTGCGGCTTTCCTGGATCGACAGCCGGGCGATCAGCACCGCCCCGAAGACGAAGAAGCCGAGGCACCAGTGCAGCCGGCCGGGGTAAGCGCCGGAGTAGATGACCTCGACCAGGAAGAAGACCAGGCTGCCGACCATGCCCATGACCAGGGCCGGGCTGACGGCGATGGCCGCCAGGTCGATGAGCGGGGCGCGGTAGCGGGCGGCGGACATGCGGGCGGCTCCGGGGCGGACCGGTCCATCGTACCCGATCCACCAGCCCGACGCGCTAGCGAGGGGAATCGGCCACCCCCGCTAGCGCGTCGGGCTGGTGGGAAAACGAACAAGCCCGGGGGCGACCCGGGCTTGTGAGGGCGTCGGTTGCGACCGGCTGTTAGTGCCGCTGGACGGCGGTGAATAGCTCGCTCATCTTGATCCCGAGGGCCAGGCAGATGCGGTACAGCGTCTCGATCGACGCCGAGTTCTTGCCCAGCTCGATCTGGCTCAGGTAGCCGAGGCTGACCCCGGTCCGCTCGCTCATGTTGGACAGGGTGAACCCGAGCGCCTTCCGCCGCTCCCGGATGGCCGCCCCGAGGCTCTCCCGCAGCGCCTCCTCGGTCATCCGCAGGAGGCCCTTGCCCTCCAGGCAGCGGATGACGATCTCCCGCAGGTGGTCCACCTGGAACGGCTTGGTCAGGTAGTCGTAGGTCCGCGCCCGCAGGCAGTTCAGGGCGCTGTCCACCGACGGGTAGCCGGTGACGACGACGATGTTGGCGTCCGGCTGGTTGTCCCGGATCCAGTTGAACACCTGGTCCGGCTCCAGCCCGGGGATGACGTAGTCCATCACGATCAGGTGGTAGTGCCCCTTGCGGGACAGGACCGACTCGACCAGCATCGGGTCGGACACGGTGTCGATCTGGAAGTCCCGGTTGGACAGCGCCGCCTGGATGACCGCGCAGGTGGCCGGGTCGTCGTCCAGGATGAGCAGGCGGATCTCGCCGCTCGACTGCAGCTCCCCGAGCGGGGCCGGGGTGCGGACCGGTTTGGGCGTCTGGCGGAGCCGGTCTTCGAGTTCCACAGGCATGGGTAGTTACCCTCCGGTGACGGGGGTGGTGGTGACCAGGGTTGGGAGGACAGCGGGGCGGGTGGCGGCCGGCGGGATGACCACCCGCGCGAGCGTCCCGGTGTCCGGCGGCGGCACCGCCTCGATCCGCACCCCCCCGCGGTGGGCGGACAGGGTCCGGTAGACGACGGCCAGCCCCAGCCCCCGTCGGCGGACCTTGGTCGTGTAGAACGGCTCGGCGAACAGCCTCGCCCGGACCTCCGGCTTGATCCCCGGGCCGGTGTCCTGCACGGTCAACTCGACATGGGGGCCGGGGGCCACTTGCCCCAGGAACCCGCGGACGTCGGCCGCCGACAGCTCGACCGCCCGGGCGGACACGGTGATCCGCCCGCCGGTCGGCATGGCGTCGGCCGCATTCTCCAACAGGTGCCCGATCACTAAGCCTAGCGGCCCGGACTCCATCGCCACGGCCGCCATGTTTGGCGGCACCGAATTATACACCTGGACATTAGCCGGCATGGTCGGCCGGAGCCGAGTTTCTTCCTTGGTGATCGCCTGGGCCACGGACCCCGGGTGCGGCTTCCCCTGCCCGCTGCGGCTAAGCTGGTGCAGTTGCTGGGTGAAGTGGATGCCCCGCTGCCCCACTTTGGCGATCTCGGACACGTACTTCGTCGCCTGACTGCCGGCCGGCAGCAGCGGCACCGTCAGGTCCGAGAACCCGATTATGCCAGTCAGTATGTTATCGAAATCGTGAGCCATCCGGCCAGCGATGACGGCCGCGTCCGCCAGCCGCTGCTGGAGCCGCTCCGGGTCGATGGTCGGGCCGAGCTGGGCGGTCAGTGCCGGGCTACGCTCGATCAACCGGGCGGACAGCCGGAGGTAATTCCGGTCCGCATCGGTCCACGGCTCGGCCGGCCCCCGCTCGGCCCACACCAGACCGGACGACCGGCCGGTCGGGCTGAGCAGGCTGTACAGCCGGCCGGACGACCCGGGCGTCTGCCAGACGACCGTCGTGCTGCCGGCCCGTAACGAGCGGAGCATTTCGCCGAGTTCGGCCGGCGGGTTGACCAGTTTCTCGGTCGCGTCCGGCTTGGCGATCATCCCGAGTGTCGGCGCCCCGTCGGCCGGCCAGACCAGACCGGCCGACCGCCACCCGGAGGTCCGCACCCACCCGCTGAGAAGCGCCTCGAGGGCGACCGCGTCCCGGGCCTCGTTGAGCCAGTTCGGGAGGAACGCCAACCCGCTCGATAGGCCGCCATGCGGAGACATCACCTGCTCCCAGGAGGCCGGTACGGGACGGGGGGCGGCCGCGGCCTTCTGCGTGGCATGAATAAGTTGAACTCAGGGCATATCTAGAACACCATTACTCGAAGTCAACCGATTTTTGGCGTTCCACCTGAAAGCCGACGGTAAACCGCTAGCGCCGACAGACCAGCTTGGGCGACCGTATTTTGGCAAACAGAAAACGGCGGAATATGATACTAGACAACATCTTAAAACTTGCCAGGCCCGGCTGTTTTTTCGATCCGCTTGATTGCTGACACGGCGGCCTCGCGGACTTTGAGTTGAGGGTCGCTTTGAGCTTGGCGTAGAGCCGGTAGGGCCGGGCGACCGGCTGACCCGAACGATCCGAGTCGTTCGGCGACCGCGACCCGAACCTCAAAATCGGCATCATGCTTCAGCCGGTCGGCCAAAAACGGGATCAACTGCGACACGTCAGAACCAGCGACGGCGGACAGCGCCTGGACGGCGTTCACCCGGACCTGTTTATCGGCGTCGGCAGACGCGGCCCGTTTCAACTCCGTTTCAGCGAGCCGCCCGGCCGGACCGAACTTCGCCAGGGTCGTTGCCGCCGTCAACCGAAACTCGACGGCCGGATCGGCGAGCACCCCTGCGACCGCCCGGACCGTCTCCGGGGACCGGTCCCCGACGAACGCGAGGGAGCCGATCGCCTCCCGCCGTAGGTCCGCGTCTTTCTCGCCGGTCAGAACACCGACCAGTGCCTTGGCCGCCCCGGCCACGTCCTCCGGGGACACCCGACCGACCGCGAACACGGCCGCCTGTCGCACCGGCTTCTCGGCGTCTTTGAACAGCTTGAGCAGGTCCGGGGCGGCCGACGCCGCATCCGGCCCGATGCGGCCGAGGGCGTCGGCAGCGGCGGCCCGCACCCGAGCGTCTGGGTCGCTTAGGGTCGCCGTCAGCGGGCCGACGCCGGGCTTCGCTGCCCGCCCGAGCCGGCCGAGCACCCCGGCCAGTTCCCGCTTCACCCCGGCGTCCCGCTCGGACCGTAACGCCTCCGCCAGGTCGCGGGCGGCCGGGGCGGCGTCTTCCGCCTTTTGCAGTCCAATGGCGGCCGTGGCCTGCTGCCGGACGACCGGGCTGGCGTCCTGGCGGATCGCCCGACCCAGCGCCGGCAGGATGACCGGCAATGTCTCCGGGTTGGCCGACCCGATCTGGCCGAGGGCGACCGCCGCCGCCCGCCGCCGCCGGGGGGTGTCGTCCTCTTTGAGGATCGCCAGCCACTGGGACATGGGCCGGCCCTGGAACTCCGGCTCCCCGGCGGACAGGGCCAGCGTCAGCAGCAGTGCGGTCATCGGGTCGCCCTCGCCAGGTCGGCGCATGGTACGACGACCGACGAAGGGCGGTCAAACCGATTCCGAGCAGGCAAGAAGTGAATAAAGCCCACCCCTTGCAAGGGGTGGGCTTTGGGTCGCTGACTTCAACCTAGCCGTCAGCTACACCCGCTGGTCGCCCCGCAGGTGTCGCACTTGGCGCACGCCCCGCTGCGGACCAGCGTCAGCGACTGGCACTCGGGGCACGGGTCGCCCTCGTACCCCTTCTGCCGGGCCTGTCGGATCCGCTCCTCCTTCGACACCGCCCCGCCGCTGAGCCGGGCCGCGACCGGCGGGGAGATGGCCGCCGCCGTCGCGGCCTTCGGGGCCGGGTCGGCCTTCACGGGCGGCTCCGCGGGCGACACCACGCTCGGCCGGACGTGCGGGGACCGCGGGGCCATCCGCGACTTCAGCCCGTGGAACTCGCCGGCGTCCGCCTCCAGCGCCTCGACCTCCCGCTCGCTCACCACCTCCTCGTCGTCGAACGCCGCGTCCCCCGGCTCGTCGTGCAGGGCGTCCGCCCGCAGGTCGTCCGGCAGCACGTGGGCCAGGTCGTGCCGGTTCAGGTACGTGATCGCCAGCTCCCGGAAGATGTAGTCGATGATCGACGTGCTCATCTTGATGTACGGGTTCCCCTGCACCACCCCGTTCGGCTCGAACCGGGTGAACAGGAAGGCGTCGATGTACTCCTCCAGCGGCACCCCGTGCTGCAACCCCAGGCTGACGGCGATGGCGAAGCAGTGGGTCATGCTCCGGAAGGCGGCCCCCTCCTTGTGCATGTCGATGAAGATCTCGCCGAGCGTCCCGTCCTCGTACTCGCCGGTCCGCAGGTACACCTTGTGGTTGCCGATCCGGGCCTTCTGGGTGTACCCGGCCCGGCGGTCCGGCAGCCGGCGGCGGCGGGCGATGTACCGGTGGACGATCCGCTCGGTGATCTTCTCGGCCACCTGCACCGCCGGCGGCTTCGGAGCCTCGGCCGGCGTCGGCTCGTCCGGCACGACGGCGGCCAGGAGCGCCGCCTCCGGCGAGTCGGCCACGGAGTTCAGCGGCTGGCTCAGCTTCGACCCGTCCCGGTACAGGGCGTTCGCCTTGGTCATCAGCTGCCAGGACAGCCAGTACGCCTTCTTCACGTCCTCGACGGTGGCGTCGTAGGGCATGTTAATGGTCTTCGAGATGGCCCCGCTGATGAACGGCTGGGCGGCGGCCATCATCCGGATGTGCGACTCGGCACTGAGGTAGCGCTGGCCGAGCTTGCCGCACTTGTTGGCGCAGTCGAACACCGGCAGGTGTTCGGCCCGCAGGTGCGGGGCGCCCTCGATGGTCATCGTCCCGCAGACGTAGGTGTTCGCCTCCTCGACCTGCTTCTTGCTGAACCCGAGGTGGGCGAGCAGGTCGAACCCCGGGGCGTCGAGCGCCGCTTTCGGGATACCCAGCGACCCGGTCAGGAAGTCGTCGCCGAGGGTCCAGCGGTTGAACACGAACGGCAGCTCGAACGCCCCCGGCAACTGCTGCTCGACCTTGGCGAGCGCCTCGTCGGTGAACCCCTTCGCCTTCAGGCTCTGCGGGTTGACGTGCGGGCAGCCGGCCAGGGTGGCGGCCCCGCGGCAGTAGCGGACGATGTCGTCCACCTGCCAGGGGGTGTACCCGAGCCGGGCCAGGGCCGGCGGGACCGACTGGTTGATGATCTTGAAGTACCCGCCGCCGGCCAGCTTCTTGAACTTGACCAGGGCGAAGTCCGGCTCGATCCCGGTGGTGTCACAATCCATCACCAGCCCGATGGTGCCGGTCGGGGCGATGACCGTCACCTGGGCGTTGCGGTAGCCGTGCTTCTCGCCCAGCTCCAGCATCCGGTCGGACTCGCTGCGGGCGGCGGCGAGCAGGGCCGGCGGGCAGTGGGCCGGGTCGATCCCGACCGGGGTGACGGTCAGCCCCTCGTACTCGTGCGTGGCCGCGTTGTAGGCCGCCCGCCGGTGGTTGCGGACCACCCGCAGCATCGCCTCCTTGTTCGCCTCGTACCGCGGGAACGGCCCGACCTCGGCGGCGATCTCGGCGGACGCCGCGTACGCCCCGGCGTGCATGATGGCGGTCAGCGCCCCGCACTGGGCGCGGCCGGCCGGCGAGTCGTAGGGGATGCCCTGGACCATGAGAAGGGCGCCGAGGTTGGCGTACCCCAAGCCGAGGGTGCGGAAGTCGTACGACTTGCGGGCCACCGGCACGCTCGGGAACTGGGCCATGTACACGCTGATCTCGAGGATCAGCGTCCACAGCCGAACGGCGTGCCGGTACGCCTCGATGTCGAACCGGCCGGCCTTGGCGTCGTGGAAGGTGAGCAGGTTGAGCGACGCCAGGTTGCACGCCGTGTCGTCGAGGAAGGCGTACTCGCTGCACGGGTTGGTGGCGTTGATCCGGCCGTCGGCCGGGCAGGTGTGCCACTCGTTGAACGTGGTGTCGAACTGCACCCCGGGGTCGGCGCAGCTCCAGGCGGCGTAGGCGATCTGGTCCCACAGCTCCCGGGCCTTCATCGTCTTCTTCGGCTTCGGCGCCCGGTTCTGCTTCCGCGCCTTCTCCAGCTCGGTCCGCCAGTACAGGTGCCACGGGCCGTCGCCCTCGACCGCCTGCATGAACCCGTTGGTGATGCGGACGCTGTTGTTGCTGTTCTGCCCGGAGACGGTGTAGTACGCCTTCGAGTTCCAGTCGGTGTCGTACTCCTCGACGTGCAGCGACGTGAACCCCTGGCGGGCGAGCTGCATCACCCGGGCGATGTAGTTCTCCGCGATGAGCGCCGTCCGGGCGTCGAGCACCGCCCTGCGGAGGGCGGCGTTCTTGGTCGGGTCGTACTTCTCGGCCGCGTTCGGGTGGCCGACGATGGCGGCCAGCACCGCGTTCAGGTGCCGGTTCAGCAGGCGGCTGCCGCTGACCAGCGCCGCGACCTTCTGCTCCTCCGTCACCTTCCAGTTGACGTACTCCTCGATGTCCGGGTGATCGAGGTCGAGAACGACCATCTTCGCGGCGCGACGGGTGGTCCCCCCGCTCTTGATCGCCCCGGCGGCCCGGTCGCCGATCTTGAGGAAGCTCATCAGCCCGGACGACTTGCCGCCGCCGGACAGCGGCTCGCCGTCCCCGCGGAGGGCCGAGAAGTTGGACCCGGTGCCGGACCCGTACTTGAAGATGCGGGCCTCGCGGACCCACAGGTCCATGATCCCGCCGTCGTTCACCAGGTCGTCGCTGACCCCCTGGATGAAGCAGGCGTGCGGGGCCGGCCGCTCATACGCCGAGGTGCTGCGGGTCACTCCGTCCGTCGCCGGATCGACGAAGTAGTGGCCCTGCGGCGGGCCTTCGATGCCGTAGGCCCAGTGCAGCCCGGTGTTGAACCACTGCGGGCTGTTCGGGGCGGCCATCTGCTTGGCCAGCATGTGGCAGGTCTCGTCGTAGAACGCTTTCGCGTCCGCCTCCAACGAGAAGTACCCGCCCTTCCACCCCCAGTACGCCCAGCAGCCCGCCAGCCGCCGGAACACCTGCCGGCTGTCCCGCTCGCCGACGATCGGGGTGTCGGCCGACGCGGGGACGTGCCGCTGCAGCCAGCCCGGCACCCCGTCCTCGGCGACCGGGATGGTCCGGGCCGGCACCCCGGCCTTGCGGAAGTACTTCTGGGCCAGGATGTCCACCGCCACCTGCGACCACCCGTCCGGCACCATGATGTCGGTCATCTCGAACACGACCGACCCGTTCGGGTTGACGATCTTGGACGCCCGGGGGGTGAACGCGATCCCGGCGAAGGCGTCCTGCCCGTCACGGGTGAAGCGGCGAGTGATCTGCATGGCGGTCAACGGGGTAACGAGGTCGGGTGTCGGGCCGCCCCGGCGACCGGGCCGCGGGGCGGTGTACCATCGCGGCCGTCACGCGGCCGCCATTTTACGTTCCGTTTGTCTACCTGTACAGATTGACAAGTTCGGCCACCGGAACGGCGACCACTATTGTTGCTTCGCGCGCCGGCTTTGGATGTCAGTTACGACCGTTCACCGCTTCCTAGCTTTCCCAGACCCCCGCGCCGGTGGCGCATTCGCGCCGGCCGTCACGAACGGCAGCGTCAGCCCCGGCTGGTCCTGGTATTTGCCCTTCTTGTCGGCGTAACTCGTTTTGCAGACGGCAACTCCGCGGATGAACAGCATCTGCGCGATCCCCTCGCCGGCGTAGATTTTGGCTGGCAGCGGGGTGGTGTTGCTGATCTCGATCGTCACCCGCCCCCGCCACTCGGGTTCCAGCGGGGTGACGTTGACGATGATGCCGCACCGGGCGTAGGTACTCTTGCCGACGCACACCCCGATCACGTCCCGGGGAATTTCCATGTACTCGATCGTCTCGGCCAGGGCGAAGCTGTTCGGCGGGATGATGCAGGTGTCCGCCTCGACATCGACGAACGACTTGGGGTCGAAGTGCTTGGGGTCGACGGTACTCCCCCAGACGTTGGTGAACACCTTGAACCGGCGATCCACCCGCACGTCGTACCCGTAGCTGGTCACGCCGTAGGAGATGACCCCCGGCCGGTGCTGCTGGGGGGCGAACGGGTCAATTTTGACCCCCTGCTCGATCATCCAGTCCGGGAGCACACCCATGCCGGTCCCTCCAGCGGGGCTGGGGCGAGTCCTCCCCGGCCCGCGCACCGTCCCTGGCGTCGCACGGCATACATCGTCTGGGGCCAAGTGACACCCGCCGCTTTTCGCCCTCCCGCCCAGAGCCGAAACCGACCCGATCCTGCCCAAACCCCGCGGAACGGACGAATCGCTACGACCGTCGGAACCGGCACGACTTGCCACACGCGGCGGCCCGTCCGGCGTCAGAACCCGCTAAACCGGTGCCATCCAGGGGCCGGAGTGTGGGCGGCTAGCCCGTCGCGGTCGATCAGAGTATGACGTCGAACGACCACCAACCCGGGAGGCCGAGATGGCCCGATGGCTGTTCAAGATCGAGCCGGACTGTTACAGCTTCGACGACCTGGAGCGGGACGGGGAAACGGTGTGGGACGGCGTGGCCAACCCGCTCGCCCGGAAACACCTTCGAGCCGCCACGGTCGGGGACGAGGTGTTCCTGTACTACACCGGCGACGAGAAGGCGATCGTCGGCGTGATGCAGGTGAGCGCGGCCGCCGACGACGGGGAGACCCCGACCGACGTCCGCGTCAAACCGGTCCGCCGGCTGGCCAACCCCGTCACCCTGGCGGCGATCAAGGCGGACCCGGCGTTCGCCGACTGGGAACTGGTGCGGCAGGCGCGGCTGTCGGTCATGCCGGTGCCGGACGCCCTGTGGCGGCGAATCGAACAGATGGCTGCCGGCGTGGCAGCGAAGCCGATGGGCAAGAGGAAATAAAGAGGCCGCCGGGGTAGATACACCCCCGGCGGCCCGTAGCGAAAGAGGCGGCCGTCGCAGACAGTCGCCCGTCTGCGGCTGTTAGGACAGCCGCCCAACCTGGCTACTACTCACGAATCACCTCCTTTACTTGTTGGCCTCGCCGTGGGCGACCGGGAACCAGTCCGACCGCCGTTGGCCTCTTGCCCGTGGTGCCACGGTTCGCACCACCCGAAACCGACACCCCATCATACCCGCCGGCTAGCCCGGCGGAGCGAAAAAATGGGCCACTCCGGCGGTCTGCCGAAGGTGACGGCCGGCGCCGGACCGGCAATCGGACTGGTCGGGGTGCCGGCCGGGCGTGACAATACCGCCACGGGGATCCGCCCCGCCGTCCCTCCCGCCGAGGACCGCCCGTGATGTGGACCACCCTGCCGCTGGCCGCCGCCCTTGCCCTCACCGCCGCCCAGCCGCCGGCCGCCGGCGACCTCAACCTGTCCAACGTCCGCCGGGTGTACGGCGAACTCGGCGGCACCCGGCCGGACGCCCCGCTGCTGCCCGGGGACGTACTCACCCTGGCGTTCGACATCGAGGGGATCACCGTCACCGACGACGGCAAGGCCGCGTACACGATGGCGATGGACACGCTGGACAAGAGCGGCAAGACCTGGTTCAAGCAGGACCCGGCCCCGCTCAAGGACACCGTCCCGCTCGGCGGTCGCCGCATCCCGGCCCGGGCCTACGTGGCCGTCGGCTTCCAGCAGCCGGCCGGCGAGTACGTCATGCGGGTGACGGTGACGGACGACGCCACCAAGGCCAAGAAGGTGATCGACCACAAGTACACCGTCCTGCCGCCCGGGTTCGGGGTGGTCGGGGTGAACACCAGCTACGACGACCGGAACCGGCTGTCCGCCCCGACCAGCGGGGTGGTCGGCCAGGCGGTGTTCCTGCACTTCGGGGTGGTCGGGTTCCAGCGGGATCCGAAGACCAAGCAGCCGAAGGTGACGGCCGAGATGGTCATCACCGACGAGGCCGGCAAGCCGACCCTGCCGAAGCCCCAGGTGGTCGCCCTGGAGGGCGGGGTGGACGAGAAGGAACCGACCTTCTTCATCATGTTCTTCCTGCCGATGACCCGGCCGGGTAAGTTCACCGTCAACCTGAAGGTGACGGACACGGTGGCTAGCAAGACGGCCACCTACAGCCTGCCGGTGACGGTCAGCCCGCCGGTCAACTGACCGCGGATGGTCGGCTCGACGTAGGGTGCGTTGAGGCTTTGCGAAACGCACCGGTCCTGGCAACAACCGTGTTCCCGGCGGTGCGTTTCGCAAAGCCTCAACGCACCCTACACAGAACCGCCCGCACCTGAAGAGCCGCCATGACCAGCCTGTCGGACCGGATCGCCCAGTTCCGCAAGATGGCCGCCGAAGACCCCGAGAACGAACTCGGGCACTTCCGGCTCGGCCAACTGCTCATGGAGGATGGCCAGTTCGCCGAGGCCGCCAAGTCGTTCGAGCGGACGCTGGAGCTGTCCCCGCAGTTCTCCAAGGTGTACCAACTGCTCGGCGAGAGCCACGCCAAGCTCGGGGACAACGCCAAGGCGGTCGAGGTGCTGACCGCCGGGTGGAAGACGGCCGACGAGCGGGGGGACAAGATGCCCCGCGACGCGATGGGCAAGCTGCTCACCGAGCTGGGCGCCCCGATCCCGCAACAGGCCGCCGCACCGGCGGCGGACGACGGGCCGGAGACCGGGTTCAAGTGCGAGCGGCCGGGGTGCATGGCCGGCCGGCGGGCGAAGCCGCTGCCGGCCCCGCCCATCCCGGAGCCGATCGGCATGCGGATCGCCGCCCACGTCTGCGCCGACTGCTGGGACGCCTGGAAGAAGGACTACAGCATCAAGGTCATCAACGAGCTGCGGCTGGACCTCAGCTCCGAGTTCGGGGCGGCCGAGTACGACAAGTACATGCGGGAGTTCTTCGGGTTCGAGGACGACGCGGCCAAGTGACCCCGGGGCGTCGTCATGAGCGCGTATCTGGTGCAGTACGGCCGGTCGGCGTTCGTCGGCCGGTTCACCGCTGAAACGCCGGCCGACCTGACCCGCGGTGACCGGGTGGTCGTCCGCACCCCCCGCGGTTTGGAACTCGGCCACGTCCTCGGCCCGGCCCTCGACCGGTTCGCCGGCACCCTCGACCCGTCCGCCGGCGGCCAACTGATCCGCCAGGTCACTGAGGCCGACGCGGCGGACGCCGACCGGTGTGAGACGGCTTGTCGGCGGCTGCTGACGGCGGCCGAGGCGCACATCACGTCGGCCGGCCTGCCGGCGACTGTGCTCGACGCCGAGGTGCTGCTCGACGGGGCGACCGCCGCTCTGCACGTCTTGCCGTGGGCCGCGTTCGACGGGGACGCGCTCGCGGCCAGCCTGTCGGCCGAACTCGGGCTAACAGTCCGCCTGCACGATGTGTCCCGCACGCCGACGCTGACCGATCCGCCGACCGGCTGCGGCAAGCCCGGCTGCGGCTCGGGCGAGGGCGGGTGCTCGACCGGCGGCTCCGGGTCGGGCGGCGGGTGCTCGACCGGCGGCTGCTCCCGCGGCTCCGTTAAGTCGGCCGACGAGCTGACCGCGTACTTCGCCGACCTGCGGGCGAAGATGGAAGAGTCCGCCCGCCGTACCTCGCTCCATTGAGCAGATTCCCGTCGATTCTCGGCGACCGCTCGCGCACACTGATACGGCTCATCTCAGCCACCTGCGAGGACCGCGATGCGCTGCCTGCTCACCCTATTTGTCCTGGCCCCCACGGCACCGCCAAACCTTGAACCCGTCCTCGCCCCGATCCTGGCCGTCGGCCGGGAGGGGGACGGGAACGAGAAGGCGGCGGCCGGCTGGAAGCAACTCACTGCCGTCGGCTCGCCGGCCCTGCTGCCGACCCTGACCGCGTTCGACACCGCCAGTCCGACGGCCGCCAACTGGCTGCGGTCCGCGGTGGACGCCATCGCCGAGCAGGAGCGGGCCGCCGGCCGCAAGCTGGACGCGGCCGGGCTGGCCGCGTTCGTCAAGGACACAAAGCGGAGCACGGCCGCCCGGCGAATCGCCTTCGAACTGGTGGCCGCCCAGGACAAGCCCGCCGCCGACGCCCTGCTCGGCAACCTCCGGGATGACCCCAGTCCGGACCTCCGCCGGGACGCCATCGCGGCCGAACTGCGGCGGATCGAAAACGCCCAGGCCATCTCGACCGATCACCGGCTCGTTCAGCTCCGCGGGCTGTTCGACAAGGCCCGCGACAAGGACCAGGTCGAAGAGCTTGCCAAGCGGCTGGAGGCCGGCAAGGTCGCCGTCGATCTGACGCGACATTTTGGGTTCGTCACCGAATGGCTCGTCGCCGGGCCGTTCGACGGCGAGGGGCGGTCCGGGTACGGCAAGGCATTCCCGCCGGAGACCGGGGCCGAGCCGGCGGCGAAGTACGTCGGCAAGGGCGGGGCAGAGTTGCGGTGGCAGTACGCCCAATCGTCCGACAAGTACGGCAGCATCGACCTGAACGCCGCTCTCGGAAAACACAAGAACGCGACCGCGTATGCCGTCGCCGAGCTGACCGCCCCGGCCGAGACGGCGTGTGAGGTGCGGGTGTCCACCCCGAACGCGGTCGAGGTGTTCCTGAACGGCAAGAAGCTGTACGCCCGGGAGGAGTACCACCACGGCACCCCGTTCGACCAGTACGCCGCTGCCGGCACGCTGGTGAAGGGGAAGAACGAACTGCTCATCAAACTGTGCCAGAACGACCAGAAGGACTCGTGGGCGCAGGAGTGGCAGTTCGCCGCCCGGGTGTGCGACCCGACCGGCGGCCCGCTGCCGCTGACCCAGACCATCGTGAAGGACGGCAAGCCGGCCGAGGTGAAGCCGGGGGCCGTCAAGCCGAGCGAGAAGAAGGCCGAACCCAAGACGGAGGGGAAGTGATGCGCGTCGCTGTCATCGCCCTGTCACTCGCCTTCGCCGGGCCGGCCGCGGCCGGCGACTGGCCGCAGTTCCGCGGGCCGAACGGGTCGGCCGTGTCGGACGAGACGAACCTGCCGGTGAAGTTCGACCGCAAGACCGGCGAGGGGGTCAGTTGGTCCGCCCCCCTGCCCGGCCGCGGGGTGTCGTCCCCGGTGGTGGCCGGCGGGGCGGTGTACGTCACGTGTAGCAGCGGGACGCGGGACGACCGGCTGCACGTCCTGGCGTTCGACGCAGCCACCGGCAAGCCCCGCTGGCACCGCCAACTCGCGGCCACCGGGCTGACCTACTGCCACCCGAAGACGTGCATGGCCGCCCCGACCCCGGTGGCGGATGCCTCCGCCGTGTACGCCCTGTTCGCCACCGGCGATCTGGTGGCGTTCGACGCCGCCGGCAACCAGCTCTGGTATCGCTCTATCGTCGGCGACTACCCGACCGTCACCAACCAGGTCGGCATGGCCTCCTCGCCGGTGCTGGCCGGGGACAAGCTGATCGTGCCGATGGAAAATGACGGCGAGTCGTTCCTGGCCGCGGTGGACACCAGGACCGGGCGGAACGTGTGGAAGGCGAGCCGGCCGAAGGGGGTGAACTGGTCGTCCCCGACGGTCCGGGAGGCGGACGGCAGGCGGGAGGTGCTGTTCGCCGGCAACGGCGGGCTGTCCGCCTACGACGCCGACACCGGCAACCGGGTGTGGGGGTACGTCCCGGCGGCCGGCAGCATCCCGACCCCGACCCTGGTCGGCGACCTGCTCCTGCACGCCAGCGGCGGGGTGACGGCGATCAAGCTGGGGGAGAAGCCGGCGGAGGCGTGGAAGGCCCGGCTGAGCACCGGCATGACCTCCCCGCTCGCCTACCAGGGCCGGGTGTACGCGGCCAACCCGACGACCGGCCAGATCGCGTGCGCCGACCTGAAGTCCGGCAAGGTGCTGTGGCAGGAGCGGGCGAAGGGGCCGTTCTCCGCCTCCCCGGTCGCCGCCGACGGCAAGCTGTACGTCATCAACGAGACCGGCACCCTGACCGTACTCAAACTGGGCGACACGCCGGAGGTGCTGGGCGTGAGCGAGCTGAGCGAGGAGGGGCTGGCCACGCCGGCGATCAGCGGCGGTGGGCTGTTCCTCCGCGGGGAGAAGACCCTGATCCGGGTCGGCAGCAAGGGCAAGGGGTGAGGTCAAGAAGCCCACGGATGATCGTCCGTGGGCTTTCCGGGTGCTTACTTCTTCCCGGCGGCCTTCTTCAGCTCGGCCAACACCGCCTTCGCGTCCGTGTCGTTCACCGTGTCGAAGGCGAACGACTTCGTCACCTTCCCCTTGGCCGCGACGACCACCGTCAGGTGGGCGTCCGGGTTGAGCGCCCACCCGTCCGGCCCGGCCTTCCCGCCGGTGAACACGGCCAGCGTGGCGTGCTCGAACTTGAGCGATCCACGCGCCCGCTCCAGGAACGCCTTATCCTTCTCCACGTCCTCGCCGACCCACACGCCGACCGTTTTCGCCTTCTCGCCGCCGGCGTCGGCCAGTTTCTCGTCCAACGCCTTCATGAACCGGAACATCGGCCGGCTGAACTTGTCCGAGGCGACCAGCAGGTACACCGTCGGCTCGGCCCTGCGGTCCTTGGCGAAGTCCGATTCCTTCCCCTCGTCGCCGCCGACGGCGGCCGTCGCCTTCAGCGCGGGAACCGCCTCGCCGGGCTTCGGCCCGGACTCCAGATCGAGGGCCAACGCCGCGAGTAACAGGATCATGACGGCTCCGGGTCGGGGGTGATTGCCAGCGGGTACTCGGCGATGGTCAGCCGCAGGGTCGGTAGGGCTTGCAGCCGATGCCAGCCGCGGGTGACGCGCCGATCTTCGGCCGCCGTGTGCTCGGGGTCAAGGTGCCGCTTGTCGAACGGCCCGTCGCATGCCACCGGCTCGAACCCGTCTGCCACGACGTGCTGGGCGAGGGCCGGGTTGCAGCGGACGTGCCGCTCCGGCAGCCGGTGGAGCAGGTCCAACGGCACCTCGCCGAGCACGTACCGCAGGTACAGGTCGGAGTCGGTGATCGCCTCCACGTCCCGGCCGCACACCTCGCACCGATACCCCTCGTCGCACCGGGCCATGGCCTCGCTCGCACGGGGGGTTGACACCGAGTAGGCGGGCGTCTACTTACCCCCGCACCATCGTGGGCCGTCCCGTCCCGGGAGTCGAGTGCAATATGGGCAAGATCGACCGGCACGGGCTGGCGGTGGGGGCGGCCTGGGGGTTGCTCACGGCCGGGCTGCTGGTGTTCGTCGTCAAGTTCGGGCGAAACATCCCGGCGTGGGAGGAGTGGTTCGACCTGCCGGTGCTGTTCGGCGACGACGACCGGGGCGGGTGGGTGGTCGGCCGCCTGCAGGAGCACCGGTACGTCCTCGGCCGGGCGGTGCTGCTCACCGCGTTCGAGCTGTCCGGCCGGGACTTTCGTGCGGGGATGGTGCTGAGCGTGGCGGCCCTGTCGGCGGCGGCGCTGGTGCTCGTCCGGACGGCCGCCCGGGTCCGCGGCCGGCCGCACGCCGCCGACGCCCTGTTGCCGGCGGTCCTGTTGAACCCGGGCGGGGCGGAGAACCTGATCCTCGGGTATCAGGTGGCGTTCACCCTGGCAGTGCTGCTGGCCGCCTTGATGATCCGGCTCGCCGCGACGGCCGACGACGCCCCCCCGGCCCGGACCGGGGCCGCCGCCGGGCTGCTGATCGGGCTGCTCGCACTGAGCGGGTGGGTCGGGCTGGCGTTCGTCCCGGTCGGGGTCGGGTGGGTCGCCCTACTGGCCTGGCGGGTCTACCGGTCGGGCGGCGGGCGGGGGCGGGCGCTGGCCCTGCTCGTCCTGCCGGCAACCGCCGCGGGCTATTTCGTCTGGAGCTATCTCGACATCCGGCGGAACCCGCTCCCGGGCGCGACGACGAACCCGCCGGCCGCCGCGGCGCGGGTGTGGTGCGAGTTCGTCTCGACCGCGTTCGGGCCGATCGGGCAAGAGGGCTGGCCGGGGTCCGGGGGAGTCGCGGTCGGACTGCTGGCGGTGGTGGTCGGGGGGTTAGCGGCCCAGGCGGCCACCCCGCCGCGGCGGGCGTCGGCCGTCGGCTGGCTGGCCGTGATCGGGGCGGTCGGCCTGATGGGGTACGGCGTCGCGTCCCGGCGGACGAGCGGGTTCGCCCCGCGGAACTTCCACCTGACCGCCCTTCTGGTTGCCGTCGCTTACCTGACCGTCGTCCGATCGGTGCCGGCCAGGCGGTGGGTCAGCCGGCTAGCTGCGGCGGCGGCCGTGGCGTTCGGCGGGTTGGTCGTTTCCGCCGGGTGGGTGGCCGGCGTCCGGACGGCCGCCCAGCAACAGATCTGGAACGACTTTTACACCCAGGACCGGTTGGCCGGCCTGCCGCTGGAGTATCTGGCGTCCCGGCGGCAGCTCTTCCCGTACCCCGGGTTCCGGGACGCCGTCCGCTCGCTGCGGGCCTACGGCCACCCGGCCGGGGCCGGCATCCCGGACGGCCCGCCGGTCGAAGTCGTCCCGCTCCCCCTCCCGCCCCCCGGTTACGACCCGGTGCCGGGGGATCCGCTCCAGGCGTCCGTCCTCGGCCGGCCGGCGGTCTGGCGGTTCGACCTGGGCGGCGAGCAGACGGTCATCGGGCTGCGGGTCCGGTTCCGGTACGGGCGGGACAGCGTCCAGGTGCCCGTCCACGTCCTGTGGCCCGACCGGTCTGGCCAGGCGCCTGGGACCGCCGTCGCCGGTTGCTTTCCGTGGCTCATCCCCGGGGTTTGGGAGCTGGACTTCTGGGTGAACGCCCGGACGTCGGTGCTCTGGCTCAGGCCGCTGTACGCGGCCGAGCCGATCGAGTTGCTCGACGTCCACCTCCTCCGCCCCCTCGCCCCAAACCCGCCCGGCCCGCTACGATAACTAATCAGCGGCCGCGAAGGGGGGACCGATGGGTGTGTTGGACCGGTTCCGGCTAGACGGCCGGACCGCCCTCGTGACCGGCGGCAGCCAGGGGCTAGGGCTGGCCATCGCGACCGCGCTCGCCGAGGCCGGGGCCGACCTGATCCTGGTCGCCCGGGACGCCGACCGGCTAGCGACGGTCGTCACGGAGGTGGCGAACGTCACCGGCCGACGGGTCGAACCGGTGGTCGGCGATGTCGGCACCCCGGACGGAGCGGCGGCGGCCTGCACCGCCGCCCTGAACCTGGGCCGGGAAATCGACATCCTGGTGAACAACGTCGGCGGCCGACGGGTGGACGTGGCGACGGAGGAGTTCCCGCTCGCCGACTGGCAGCGGTTGGTCGACCTGAACCTGACCAGCGCCCTCGTTTGCTGTCAGACGGTCGGCAAGCCGATGTTAGCCCGGGGCCGGGGGAGCGTCGTCAACGTGACCTCGATCGCCGGCCCGATCGCCATCAAGGGGATCGGCGGCCGGCACTACGAGACGTCCAAGGCCGCCCTGGCCGCCCTGACCCGGTCGCTGGCCGCCGACTGGGCCGGCCGCGGGGTGCGGGTGAACGCCATCGCCCCTGGGGTGTTCGCTACGGGGCCGAACCGGAAGTGGTTCGGGGAGAAGCCCGAGTTCGAAGGGCTGTTCCTCGATCACATCCCGATGGGCCGGCTCGGCGAGCCGGCCGAGGTCGGCCCGGCGGCGGTGTTCCTGGCGTCGGACGCCGGCAGCTACGTCACCGGGGCGACGCTGGTCGTGGACGGCGGGTTCACCTGCTGGTGAGCGAGGCCTCTGTCTCTCGTTCCCACGCTCTGCGTGGGAACGCTCCCCTCGACGCTCCGCGTCGAGTTTGTCAGAAGACTACACGCAGAGCGTGTAGAAGACCGTTCCCACGCAGAGCGTGGGAACGAGGAAACGCACCCTACGAGACGGAAATGTCCCTGCCCGTTGTCGCCATCGTCGGCCGGCCGAACGTCGGCAAGTCGTCCCTGTTCAACTGGCTGGCCGGCCGGCGGATCAGCATCGTCGACCCGACCGCCGGCGTCACCCGGGACCGGGTCGGCACCGCCCTGCACGTCGGCGACCGGTACTGTGAGCTGGTCGACACCGGCGGGATGGGCATCCAGGACCACGACAACCTGACCGACGACGTCGAGAAACAGATCCGGTACGCCATCGAGGCGGCCAGCGTGGTGCTGTTCCTGGTAGACGTGCGGGACGGTGTGGTGCCGCTGGACGAGGTCGTCGCGGAGCGGCTGCGGCGGGCGAACAAGCCGGTCATCTTCGTGGCCAACAAGGCGGACGACCCGAAGCACGAGGTCGCCGCGGTAGACTTCTTCCGCCTCGGGTACGGCCAACCCCTGATCGTCTCCGCCCACCAACTGCGGGGCAAGGACGAGCTGCTGGCGGCCATCGCCGAGAAGCTGCCGGCCGACGCCGACACCGCCCCGCCGGCCCCGGTCGAGCTGAAGCTGGCCATCGTCGGCCGGCGGAACGTCGGCAAGAGTACGTTCATCAACAGCCTGGCGAAGGCCGAGCGGGTCATCGTGAGTGAGGTGCCGGGCACCACCCGGGACAGCATCGACGTGCGGTTCGAGCGGGACGACCGGGCGTTCCTGGCCATCGACACGGCCGGGGTCCGCAAGCGCCGCAGCCTGGCCACCGACATCGAGTTCTACAGCCTGCACCGGGCCCAGCGGTCGATCCGCCGGGCGGACGTGGTCATGCACTTCTTCGACCCCCGGCTGCGGATCAGCCGGGTGGACAAGCAGCTCGCCGAATACATCGTCGAGGAGCACAAGCCGGCGATTTTCGTGGTCAACAAGTGGGACCTGGCCCGGGACACCATCCCGACCGAGAAGTGGGCCGACTACCTGCGGAGCGTGTTCCCGATGCTGGAACACGTGCCGATCGCGTTCGTCACCGCCAAGAGCGGGAAGAACGTGTACCGGCTGCTCAACCTGGCCCAGCAACTCCACAAGCAGGCCGGCAAACGGGTCAAGACCGGGGAGCTGAACCGGGTGGTCCAGAAAGCGGTGGAGGCGAACCCGCCGCCGATGCGGCTGAACCGCACGCCGAAGGTGTTCTACGCGACGCAGGTCGGTGTCCACCCGCCGACGATCGTGCTGGTGACGAACGGCCCGGAGCTGCTCGACGACCCGTACCAGCGGTATCTGCTGAAGGCGCTGCGGGACGCCTTCCCGTTCGGCGAGGTGGCGATCAAGCTGGTGCTGCGGGCCAAGAACGAGGTCGGCGGCGGGGGCGGGGGCGGGGCGGCCGAGTCGGAGCCGGTGCCGCCACAGCCGAAGGGGCTGCACGACACGATGGAGCTGCCGGCCCTGGCCGACGAGCCGCCGGTGGACGCGCTGGAGCCGGTGAAGATCGACCCGCCGGCCCCGGATCAGGACGAGCCGACCCCCGTGGAACCGCCGCCGGCCAGGCCACGCAAGAAGAAGAAGCCCGGCCCCGGGACGTGGAACTTGTAACTCGGGTCACGGGATGGCGGCGACGAACTCCGCGATGGTCAGCCCGGCCGCCCGGATCAGGCCCCGCAACGTCCCCTTCGCGACCTCGTCGTGGTCCGGCACGGACAACGTTGCGGGATGGCCGGCCCGGACCAGGATGAAGTGACTGCTCGACTGGCGGGCCTGCACCCAGCCGAGCGCCTCGAACGTCCGGGCCACCTGCCGGCCGCTCAGCACCGGGAGTCAGGCCATCAGGCGATCACCTCGACTTGTTGCGTCTCAATGGTCAGCGGCATGCCGCGCTCGGCCCGCACTTCCAGGCACGCCTTGATCGCGTCCCGGATGTTGACCAGCGCCTCATCCCGGGTCGCCCCCTGGCTGACGCAGCCGGGGATGGCCGGGCACTCGACCACCCACGCCCCGTCCTCGTCCCGGTCGAGGGTAATCATGAACTTCATGGCTCACACCTCGTCGATGGTCGTCACCGGCGGCGGCTTCGGGCCTTCCAGGTCGCTGGTGTCCAGCCGCCCGTCGTCCCGCAGCTTGCGGAAGATGGCCACCGTCTCCCGGATGCCGGCCTCCAGCGGCGTCTTCGGCATCGGCCCCAGGTCGCGGGTGATGCCGGCGTCCGACAGGTCGTAGGCGATGGCGATCTGCGTCGAGCCGACCGTCACCAGCGACTCGGCCAGCGGCAGCACCTCGGCCAGTGTCCGTTTGAACTCGTCCAGCGTCACCACCGCCCCGCGGAGGTTGTACGCCCCGGCCCCGGTGAACGGCCGCTCGCAGCTCAGCACGAACGCCTCGGCCACGTCGGCCACGTACTGGAAGTCGGTCCACCCGCCGAAGCTGATCGGGTACGGCCGGCCGAGCAGAGCCGCTTTGATCGCCTTGGTCGGCTCGCTGGTCATCCCCAGGTCGCGGCCGACCCCGTACACCGTCCACGGCCGCAGCCCGACGCTGGAAATCCCGTGATCCTGGAAGTAGATGCGGGCGTTCCCCTCGTTGCACACCTTGAACACGCCGTAGTGCGTGCTCGGCACCAGCGGGGCGTTGTCCGGCTGGCTGCCGGCCGGGTACTTCTCCGGCCCGCCGAACACCGCCGCCGAGCTGGCGTAGACGATCCGCTTCACCTGATCGCCGAGCGATTTGACCGCCTCGAACACGGCCAGCGTGCCGAGCACGTTGACCGTCGCCCCGAGGACCGGGTTGGCCCGGCAGGTCGGCACCTGCAACCCGGCCAGGTGGATGACGTGGGTGATCGAGTGCTGCCGTAGGGCGTCGGTCAGCCGGGGCTGGTCGGTCACGTCCCCTTGGGCGAACGTCACCCGCCGGACCTGGTCGTCCGGCAGGATCAGTTGCAGCCGGCGGGGGTCTTCCTTCAGGTCGTAGGCGACCACCTCGCACCCGCGGGCCAGGAGCGACTTGGCGATCCACGCCCCGATGAACCCGTACCCGCCGGTGATCAGAACCCGCACGGCTCACCCCTTCGTGACGGCTGTGACTTCGGCGGTCGCCTCCCGGGCGACCTTGGCGATGGTGGCGATCCGGTCGCCGTCGTTCAGGTTCATCACCCGCACCCCCTGGGTGTTCCGGCCGGTCGTGCGGATGTCGTCCACCTTGCTTCGCGTGACCATGCCCTGGACGGTGATGAGCATGATCTCGTCGCCGTCGCGGACGTCGGTGATGCCGACCACCTTGCCGTTCCGCTCGGACGTGCGGATGTCCCGGACGCCCTTGCCGCCCCGCCGCTGGCGGCGGTAGCGCATCGCCGACCGGTCGGTCGGTTCAGCGCCTTCTTCCCCTTCACCGGCGTCTTCAAGCCCACCCGTTGCAACGGGTGGGCTTTCGGGGGCTTCGTCGTCAACGGAATCGTCCGAGGCCTCTGCAGCCGTGTTCGGGCCGAACGGGGTCCGCTTGCCGTACCCGTTCTCGCACACCGTCAACAGCATCCCGTCCGGGTCGGCCACCACCATCCCGACCAACTCGTCCCCCTCCGTCAGGTTGATCCCCTTCACGCCCTTGGTGTTCCGGCCCATCGGCCGGGCGTCGCTCTCGGCGAACCGGATGGCCATGCCGTTGCGGGTGCTCAACACCACCTCGTCCCCGGACTTGCACAGGGCCACGTCGATGAGCGCGTCCCCGTCCTCCAGGGCGATGCCGATGATGCCGCCGGCCCGCACCCGGCTGTAGTCCATGAGCGGGGTCTTCTTGACCAGCCCCTGCTTGGTCGCTTTCAGCAGGTAGTACCCGTCCTCGAACTGGCGGACCGGGATGATGCCGGCGATCTTCTCGTCCGGCTTGAGCGACAGCACGTTGGCGATCGACCGGCCGGCCGAGGTGCGGGTGGCCTCCGGGATGCGGTACACCTTCAGCCAGTAGCACTGGCCGCGGTCGGTGAAGCAGAGCAGGTACGACTTGGTCGTCGCGGTGAAGAAGAACTCGATGAAGTCGTCGTCCTTCAGCCCGCCCTGGACCCCCTTCCCGCCCCGCCCCTGGAGGCGGTACGTGTCCACCGGCATCCGCTTGACGAACCCCTGGTGGCTGACCGTCACCACCGTCGGCTCGTCCGCGATCAGGTCTTCCAAATCAACATCGGCCCCGTCGTCGGTGATCTCCGTCTTGCGGTCGTCGCCGTACTTCGCCGCGAGTTCCTGCAAATCCGCCCGGATGATCGCGTTCACCTTGGCGTCGTCGGCCAGCAGCTCCTCGTGGGCGCGGATCTCCTCGCGGAGCTTGGTGTACTCCTTGAGGATTTCGTCCGACTCCAGGGCGGCGAGCTGGCCGAGCTGCATCCGCACCACCGCCTCCGCCTGGGCCTCGGTCATGCGGTAGGCGTCGGTGATGCCGAGTTCGGCCTGCAACGCGGTGAAGGCGGCGTCGCCGATGGCCCGCTTCATGACCGCCGGGGCGACGGTCATCCCCTGCAGCCGCTCCTTGGCCGCCGACCGGCTCGGCGACCGCCGGCAAATCTCGATCACCTCGTCCAGCGACGAGATGGCGATGAGCTGGCCTTCGAGGACGTGCCCCCGCCGCTTGGCCTCGCGGAGCAGGAACTGGGTCCGCCGGCGGATCACCTGGACCCGGTGGTCCAGGTACTTCTGCATCATCTCCTTGAGGGTGAGGAACTGCGGCCGGCCGTCCACCAGGGCCAACATCCCCACGCTCACCGTCTTCTGCAGCGGGCTGTACTGGTAGAGCTGGTTCAGCACCAGGTGCGGGTCGGCGTTCCGCTTCAGCTCGATGACCAGCCGGACCGGCTCGCCGTTGCGGGCGCTGGACTCGTCCCGGATGCCGCTGATGTCCTTGATCCGCTCGTCCTTGATCAGCTCGCCGATGTCTGCCGCCAGCTTGTTCCGGGTGACCTGGTACGGCACCTCCCGGATGACGATGACGCTGCTCTTGCCCTCCTCGACGATGTCCGCCCGGGCGCGGAGGGTGAGCCGGCTCCGCTCGCCGAGGTAGCCGCGGATCATCCCCTGCCGGCCCATGATGATCCCGCCGGTCGGGAAGTCCGGGCCGGGGACGATCTCCAACAATTCGTGGAGGGTCGTGTCCGGGTCGTCGATCAGCTTGATGATGCCGTTGCAGACTTCCCGCAGGTTGTGCGGCGGGATGTCGGTGGCCATGCCGACGGCGATCCCGTCCGACCCGTTCACCAACAGGTTCGGGAACTTGCCCGGCAGGACGAGCGGCTCCCGGTACTTGCCGTCGTAGTTGTCGATGAAGTCGACCGTCTCGGCGTCCAGGTCGTCCAGCAGCTCGGCGGCGACGGTGGTGAGCCGGGCCTCGGTGTACCGGTGGGCGGCCGGCGGCAGCCCGGCCACCGACCCGAAGTTCCCCTGGCCGTGGATCAGCCGGTACCGCATCACCCAGTCCTGGGCCAGCCGGACCAGGGTGTCATAAATGCTGGCGTCCCCGTGCGGGTGATACCGCTTCATCGTCTCGCCGATGATGCCGGCACACTTGCTGGTGGCGGACGACGGGTTCAGCCCGAGGTCCCGCATGGCGACGAGGATGCGCCGCTGGGACGGCTTCAGCCCGTCCCGCACGTCCGGCAGCGCCCGGCTGACCATGACCGACTGGGCGTAAGTCAGGTAGCTGTCCCGCAGCTCGTCGACGATGTCCAGGGCGGCCCCGTTGGCGGACGAGTCCGGGGCCGCGGCGGTCGGGGGCGGGGTGTCGTCGGCCAAGCCAGTCTCCCCACAAATCGAGATGATCCAATTGCCTTCATTTTACGGATTTCGGGCGGTCCGGCCATGTCGGAAGGAGGTCGGAGAAGGCCGGCGAAAAATCGCGGTCCGAGCGGGCGCCCCGCCCGTTCCGGCTCCCCCTTAAGGGGCATCCCTGTCCCAAGATCCCGGGACTCGGGAGCCGCGGGGGTGGGCGGAGTCGTGACCCCTCCGGGCCCTCCCCGGAGCGAGAGGGGAGCAAGGGACGAATGTCCAGACAACATCGGAGGCTGCGGCCGGGACCGCCACCTCTTCTGCTCCCCCTCTCCGCTCCGGGGAGGGGCTGGGGGGAGGGTGAGGCCTGCCACCCGTCTGAGCGACTTCGACAGTTCCGGATACACGCGGGTAGTTTGATCCCCGATGCCGAGAGAGGGGAGCAAAACCGCGGGCGGTTCGGTACGATCACCCGTATCGCTCCCCGCCCGCCCCGGAGGCCGCCCGTGAAGGAAGCGCTCAGCCGCCCGCGGCCGTGGCTGCCGCCGGAGGACGCCGGCCCGGACGGGCTGGTCGGGGTGGGCGGCGACCTCCGCCCGGCCACCCTGCTGCTCGCCTACGCGGACGGGGTGTTCCCCTGGTTCAACGAGGGCGACCCGATCCTCTGGTGGTCGCCCGACCCCCGGGCGGTCATCCCGCTGGACGGGCTGCACGTCTCCCGGTCGCTCGCTCGAACCCTCCGCACCGGCAAGTTCCGGGTGACGGTGAACCGGGCGTTCGGGGCGGTCATCCGGGCGTGCGCCGAGCGGCGGGACGACGGCACCTGGATCACCCCGGAGATGATCGACGCCTACGCCGAGTTGCACCGGCTCGGCACGCCCACAGCGTTGAAACCTGGGTTGGCGACGAGCGGCTGGCGGCGTCTACGGGGTGGCGGTCGGCGGCCTCTTCGCCGGCGAGTCGATGTTCTACCGGGCGGCTGACGGGTCCAAGGTGGCCCTGGTGGCCCTGGTCCAGCGGCTCCAGGAGAAGGGGTTCACTTTGCTGGACATCCAGATGCGGACCGAGCACACGGCCCGGATGGGGGCGGCGGAGATCCCGCGGGCCGAGTACTTGCGGCGGGTCCGGGCGGCGGTCCGACAGCCCGGGGTGCGATTCGCGGACGGCGGGCCGGCGGACCACCGCCCGGGTGTATAGAATGATTCTCGTAAGCCCGCGTGTCGGGGTGTCCCGGCGGCCGGCTTCATCGTCCGGTTCCCACACGCGGGGGTAGGTAAACGAGTATGGCGAAGGAAGAAGCGATCGAGGTGGAGGGGCGGGTGAAGGAGGCGCTGGCCAACACCCAGTTCCGGGTCGAGCTGGACATCGGCGGGACGATCACCGCCCACATCGGCGGGAAGATGCGGAAGCACTACATCCGCATCATCCCCGGGGACCGGGTGAAGGTCGAACTCTCACCCTACGACCTGACCCGCGGCCGGATCACCTTCCGGGTCCGCAACTGACCCGCACGCCCGCTTGACGCCCCGCCGAACAGGGCGCGGCCCGTTCGGACCGACCGGCCGATCGACGGCCCTTGACCCCCGGGTTGTGTGGCATGGGTTCTCGTGCAGCCGTCGACCCGCCCGTTGCCGAAGTCCGCGAGCAGATCGCCGACGCCCGCCGCCTGCGGCGGCTCTGGCCCGGGCTGGCCACGTTCCTCGGCCCCGCCGCCGTCTGGGCGGCCACCCTGGCCGGGGTGGCGTTCGCCCCGTGGTGGGCCAAAGTCCCGCTCGGGCTGCTGAACGGGCTGGCGATCGGGGTGCTGTTCATCGTCGGGCACGACGCCTGTCACGGCACCCTGCTACCCCGCCGGTGGATGAACCGGCTGGCCGGCCGCCTGTCGCTGCTCCCGGCCCTCCACCCGTTCACCGCCTGGGTGCACAACCACAACGGGCTGCACCACGCCTTCACCAACGTGAAGGAGCGCGACCCCGGCTTCCCGCCGCTGTCGCTGGCCGAGTACCGGGCACTCCCGCGGTGGCACCGCTGGCTGCAACGCCGTTACCGCACCTGGTACGGGCTGGGCCTCCTGTACTTCGTCGAGATGTGGCTGAAGTGGGAGGTGTTGCCGGCCCGGCACCGGGCGCCGCGGAACCCGAAGGCCTATCGGTTCGACAGAGCGCTGGTGGCGCTATTCGCCCTCGCCTGGGTCGGCGGCCTCGTCGCTGCGGCGGTCTGGCAGGGGGACTCGGCCGTCGGACTGGTGCTGGTCGGGTTCGTCCTGCCGTATGCCGTGTGGAACTGGCTGATCGGGTTCCTCATCCTCCAGCAGCACACCCACCCGCGGGTGCCGTGGTACTCGGAGCTGGACTCACCGTCCCCGAGCTTCTTCCAGGCCCAGGTGAAGGCGACCCCGCACATCTACTTCCTCGGCCCGGCCCGCTGGCTGATGCGGCACGTCATGGAGCACACCGCCCACCACGTCGACCCGACGGTCCCGCTGTACGAGCTGACCGACGCCCAGAAGGAACTGACCAAGGCGTACCGGCGGGACATGGTGCGGGTGATCTGGACGCCCGGCGGGTTCATGCAGACGCTGCGGACGTGCAAGCTGTACGACTACGCCGACCACCGCTGGCTGGACTACGACGGGTCGCCGACCACCCAAGCGTTACTCACTCGACGATGCGAGGCGGTCGCGGCCGACGGACCGAGTTAACGACCCACCTTAGCTCGACTTGTGCGGTTCACGGGGCCGGGGCGAGTGCGGATAGCAGGAGTTCCCGCAGCGGCGGGTGGGAGTTCTGCGACGGCCACGTCCGCCCCGGCCTGTGGGAATACGCCGTCGGCCCAGACGCACCGGCGGACGGCGGAGAGGGCGTCGGAGAAGGCACGGTGGCCTTCCCGGCCCACTGCACCCCGCCGCCGCGCGTTTGTCCGCGGGCAGGGCGTGGAACACGGCGACGACGGTATACAGGGCGAACAGGCACGGGGGCCGCCCGGGGTTACCGTCGAGCGACACGCCCGCGGTGGTCTGGCCTGAGGCACGAGCGGCACTCCGGAAGGTGGTCTCCGGCGGCTCCACCGCCCGCAGTAAGCCGCGACGACTTGAGCGGGGAGAGGGGGTGGCGTCGGTGGTGGCGGAAGTACTCGTCGCGGTGGGTGCCGGAGCGGTCTCGACGAACACCCAGCGGACCGGCACGAGTCCCTCACCGCCCTTGTACCAGTGCCCGCTGCCGCCCACCACGGCGACCTGCCGTGCCGCCGCCGCCCACGGGACGGTCAACCGGGACCGGGAACTGGGGCCGCAGCCCGGCGACGGCCTGGCGAGGTTGGGCAGAGGAAAGTCGCCCTTCTACCCGCGGCTGCCCGTTACCGGCGTAAGCGGGGGCGGGTGGAACAGGTTGACGTCAGTGGCACTTGCCGACCAGGTGAGGCGGTCGCGGTGCCGGTGGCAGAACCGGGCCACCTCGTGCGTCCCGTAGCCGGAGTCGCCGACGAACACGAACGACCGGCCGGGGAACCGGATGAGCAGGAGGCGGTTAGCCGGGGCGGTTGAGTTGGGCGGGCGTTCGGTGGCGGGCACCCCCGGCCCGCCGACTTCCGGCGGGCGGCAGCAGGCCGACCAACACGGGCAGGGCCCACGGGCGGGCGGCGAACGGGAAGCGGACGAGGATGGCGACCACCACCCAGCGGTGGCCGTACCGCCAGGCGGTGTACGGGACGACCGGACCGTCGCGGTGCCGGCCCTTCCCGAACACCCGCCGGCCGGGGTGCCCGTCCACCGTAAGCCGTCACCCACCAGGTTATCGGCCAGCGGGCACAAGGTGGGCGAGCAGGTGGCGGGTGAGGGCCGCACCCGAGGGCCAGGCCGGACCAGCGGCGGCGGACAATACCCGGCGGTAGCTGGCGTCGTGGCCTTGGGCCAAACCCCCGACGGTGCGGAGCAGGTTGGCGACGGTGCGACGGCCGGGGTGAGGATGGCCGCGGCGGTGAGTACCACGAACTGTGCGGCCGTCGGTTGGGTGAAGTGGCGGGAGCAGGACGGCGAGTAGCGGCTTCGACTGGGAGGAGCATGGCGGCCGTCCGTGAGCTACGGATCAACCTGCCATGCTACCGCGGCCACCTGCCGAAAACTGCACAAGTCGAGCTTAGAGCGGTTTGCAGTTGGTTGTGCCGCGGTCGGGGGCGGATCGGTATGACGGAGCCAATCCCGGAGGGTTGGCCATGCGGGCGTACTCGGCGGACTTGCGGTCGCGGGTGCTGGCGGCGGTTCAGGGTGGGCGAAGTCGCCGCCGGCGGTGGCCGAGCGGTCCGGGTGAGCGCGTCGTGGGTGCGGCGGGTCTCGCCAGCGGCACCGGGACGGCGGGGAGACGAGCCCGCGGCGGCGGGGGCACCGGCGGCAAAGCACTGGCGGCCGACGGGGACCGCGATCCGGCAGGCCATCGCCGCCGACCTCGACGCCACCCTGGCCGAGTTGAAGGCCCGGCTCGACCCGGCGGTCAGCCTGGCCACCCTCTGGCGGGCCATCGCCTCGGCTCGGGCTGACGCTCAAAAAGTCGGTCCGCGCGGCCGAGCAGGACCGCCTGGACGTAGCCGCCGCCTTGAGTGCCGCCTGGCGGACCGCCCAGACCGCCCTCGACCCGGAGCGGCTGGTGTTCGTGGACGAGACGGGCGAGCACGGCCATGAGCCGGCGGATGGCCCGCGGGCGGAGGGGCGAGCGGGTGGTGTGCCCGGCCCCCCACTCGCACTGGAAGACGACCACCTTCGTGGCCGCCCTGCGGAGCGACTGGCTGACCGCCCCGATGGTGATCGACGGGCCATGACCGGCGACCACTTCGTCGCCTACGTGCGGTAGGTGTTGGTGCTCACCCTGCGGGCGGGGGACGTGGTGGTGTGGGACAACCTGGCCTGCCACAGGCGGGCGGAGGCGCGGGCGGCGGTGGCGGCGGTCGGGGCGGAGGTGCGGTTCCTGCCCGCTCATTTCCTCACCCGACCTGAACCTGATCGGAGAACGCGTTCAGCAAGCTGAAGGCGATGCTGCGGGCAGCGGAGGAGCGCGCCATCGACGGGCTGTGGGCGCTCCTCGGCCGATCACTCGACGCCTTCTCCGCCGACGAGTGCCGGAACTACTTCCGGCACGCCGGGTACGACGCTACAACCAACTGCAAACCGCTCTAGAGAGCATTCCGAGGGTCGGATGCGCAGCCACCGGTTCATCGTCGGGGCCGGTCTGGTCCTACTGATCGGGTCGGTGACGGGGTGGTACGCCCACCATCGCCACAGATACCCGTTCGGTTGGAGCCATTGCTGCGACAAGGCTCTGGCTCTTGAACTCCAAGCATACGCCGACGCTCACCAGGGTTGGTTCCCGCGCGGGGAGTCGTGCCCCGAGGCGTCACTTGGACTCCTGTACGGCGGCAACCCCGATATCGGGCAGACCCTACGAGGGAAGACGGTCCCGACCGAGGTGACGGTCGGCCGCTTACAACGAGGAGAGCCGCTTACCCCGGAGACGTGCGGGTGGCAATACGTTGAGGGACTACGGAACGACGATGACGTTCGGCTCGCGCTGTTCTGGGACAAGGCCGGATTGGGGCACAACGGTGAGCGGTTAAGTGGCGGCGGACATATCGTCCACTTCGTGCGCGGCGATCAACGGCACGTTCCGGCAGCGGAATGGGATGACTTCCTCAGCCAGCAGGCTCTGCTACGCGCTACCCTGAAACGGTAACGAGTGGGGGTAGCCGAGTCACTCCCCGATCGGCTTCTCCCACTCCTGCAGTTGCCGCTTGAACTGGTCGAAGTCGATGGCCAGCGGCTGCGGGAACGGCCACTGCTCGGCCGGCTCGGCGTCCCCGTCGGCGTCCGCCGTCCGCACCTTCCGCAATTCGTCCTCCAGCCGCCGCAGCCAGGCCGGCACGTCCAGCCCGACCCCGCTCGGGTGGTCGGCCAACGGCTGGACGGTGGCCAACAGCCCGGCGAACGACGGGTTGTCCTCCCCCTGCCCGTCCCGGGCCGCCACCGCCGCCCGGGCCACCCGGGCCGCCGCCTGGTCGATCCGCAGCGGCTGGACGAACCGCTCCTCCAGGCGGTCGCGGACGGTGCGGAGCTTGAGGGCGTGCTCGGCCTCCCGAGCGGTCAGCTCGGCCAGCAGGTCGTCGGCCAGCTTGCCGGTCCGGCCGGCGATGAACTCCCGCCACTTGGCCGCCAGCCGGTCGAACCCCCGCCGGCACAGCCCGTCGTGGGCCAGCACCAGCGGCCGCAGCCGCCAGGCGTACCGGTCGTACTGCACCTTCAGCCGGAGGAAGTCGAGCAGGATGTACAGGTTCTCGCCGTAGTCGGACTGGGTGGTCGTGGTGTTGTAGTCCCGGTACTCGTCGTAGTGCTCGACGAGCGACTGCAACACCAGTTCGAACAGCCGGGCCGCCTTCGGCTTGTCCAGCTCGTCCGCCGCCCACTCCTCGACCAGCTTCGGCCGCGGGTCGTCCCCCTGCTCGGCCTGGCGGTCCAGCCACGCCGCTGTCCCTTGAGCCAGGATGCCGCGAATGTTGGACAGGGTGAGGAAGCGGACGGTGAACAGGTCGCCGCCGTAGGTGCGGACGAACTGCCTCAACTCGGTCCAGTCGTCCTTGTCCAGAACCGCCTCCAGCGTGGACAGCCGCAGACCGACGCTGTGATCGACCCATAAGGTGTGGAAGGCGTCCGCCACCTGCCGCAGGGCAGTGGCCAGCGGGCCGTCCTCGTTCGCGTCCTCCCCCCACTCCCGGGCGGACAGCAGGAGGGCGTCCACCACGCTCGTCACGGCGGTGCGGAACAGTTGGTCGAAGCTGCTCACCCGGCGGCCGTCCGGCGGGTCGTTCCGCTCCATCGCCCGGGCCAGCTTGGTGAGCTGGTACGTCTCCCGCAATAGGCCGAGGCGGGGGAGCCGGGCGAGCAGGGCTTCCATCGTCTGCTGGGCGGTCTGGGCGCGGACGGCCGGACCGGGCGGGCCGCCGTCGGCCGGCGGGGAGACGAGCAACGGCTCGTGCCGGAACAGGCCGACGAACGCCGGCAACAGCCGCCGCGCCCCGGGCGGGTCGGCGGACGCCACCGCCCGTTCCAGCTTGATCGCCACCGCCTCCCACGCGGCCAGGTCCGCCGTCGGGCCGGACGGCCCGGTCAGCTCCGGGGTGCGGGCCAGCACCGCCGCCAGCGCCCGGGCCGCCGCTCCGGTCTCGACCGCCGTCTGCACGGCCAGTTCGAGCAGGTGCCCTTTCACCGCCCGCCGGCGGTCGAACTCCATCACCCCTTCCAGCCCGCTGGTCGGTTCCGGCACCTCGACCGCGTGCAGCCGCTCGGCCAAGGCCCGCAGGGCGGCCAGGTTGCCCCGGGCGGCCCGCAGCCACTCGCCGACCGCCCCCATCGCCTGCGGGTCGGACTTCGGCCACAGGTCGGGCCGGGCGGCGGTCCGCCACAGCCGGGCGACCGCGGCCAGGAACCGCAGTCGGTCCTCGGCCCGGTCGGACTCGCCGTCCAGCGGGAACTCGCCGGGCGCCGGCCCGCCGCCCTCGGCGACCGCCCCCTCCTCGCCGTCGTCCGCCGAGTCCTTGAACGTCATCCCCTCGTAGGCCGAGGCGAACTCGCCGCCGTCGTCCTCTTCCTCCTCGTCCTCGCCCCGCTCTTTCTTGGCTGGGGTCAGGCCGAGGTCGGGGACGCTCCACCGGTCCTCGGCGTTCGCCTCCAGTAGCTCGAAGAACCGGCGGACCAGCCCGGCCCGGTCGGCGGCCGGGATCTCGTCCCCGGTGGTCACGCCCCGGAGCCAGCGGAAGGCGAGCCGGAAGAACGAGGCGGACGGGTCTTGCAGCGGCACCGAGTCCGCCTCGCTCAGCCAGGTGACGAGCAGGGCCAGCGCCGCCCGGTGGTCGCCGTGGGCGAGCAGGGCGTCGATCACCTGGGCGAACGCGGCGGGCGTCTTGAACCCGTCCCGGTGGCTCCGCCAGAACGCCGGGTCGGCCGCCCCGCCGCTCTTCCACAGGGTCATCGCCCGGGCGACGTGCTCGGCCGCCTCGGTCCGCTCCGCCCCCTGCACCCGCGGCAGGTCGGAAACGGCCGTCGTGGCGAACCGGTCCCACCAGGCCGCCAGCCGGGTCATCGCCCCGTGCAGCTCCCCTTCCAGCCCGCGGTCGGTGCCGGCGGCGGCGGCCGACAGCCCCTGGGCGTACAGGTCGAACTGCCGGCCGACGGTCAGGATCAGGTCTTCCGCCCGGGGGTCGCGGACGGTGTCGTCCCGGCCGGGGAAGATCGGGAACAGCCCCTGGAACCCCAGAACGTTCCACGGGTCGATCATCGCCCCGCAGTCGATCCCGCGGTTCAAGAAGTCTTCCGCCTCGGCGAGTAGCTGCTGTGCGTGGGCCAGCCTGCCGGCTTTGATGGCGAACCCGGCCTCCGTCTGCCGCAGCCGGATCTCGGCCCCGAACCGGGCGGCCGGGGCCGGGATGTTCGCCGTCCGCCGGCGAGCCGCCGCCGGGTAGCCCATCGACGCGAACAGCAGGGCCAGCCGCCGCTCCTGGAGGTGTAAGGCCCGCTCGGCGGCGATCGTCTGGTTCAGGTACTGGCGGACCCCGGCAAACGGCTGCTTCAGCTTCGCCGCCTCAGCCCGCAGCCGCTCGCCGTGCGGTCCGGGGACGGCGGTGATGAGCCGCTTGTAGAACTCGTCGCGGTAGCGGGCGATCCGCTGCACCAGCCCGGACAGAGTGACGGTCGAGTCGTGGTACGTCGGCCCCGACCCGCTCACCCCGGCGCCCATCAGGATCGTCCCGCACAGGGCGGCGGCGGCCTCGAACAGCTTCTCGGGGCCAGTCGCCCATTTGAGCAGGGCGTCGAGCGTCGGCTGCCGCAGCACGAACCGGCGGTAGAACCCGCGGCCGTCGATCTTGTGCGGATCCCACTCGCCGAACAACACGCTCGGCCGCTTGTTCACCGGGTGGAAGTGGTCGATCGCCCGCGGGTCGAGGGCCAGCTCGTCCATCTTGTCCGGGTCGAGGGCCGCTTCCTCGAGCTGCCCGCGGTCGGTCTTGGCCAGCAGGTCGAGGGTCGCCCGGACCAGGTCGGCGTACCGGCCGGGGGCGGTGCCGACGCCCCGGAAGTACAGCGGGATCGGGCACACCTTCTCGTGCGGGTAGAAGTCGGTCTGCGGGCGGGTTTCGAGGACCGCGATCGGCCGGTAGCCGACGAAGTCGTCGAGCGCGTCGAGGGCGGCGGTCAGCGGCTTGCCGGCCGCCCGGGCGGCCAACACCGCCTCGCAGCAGCGGGCCAGGAAGAAGGCGGTGAACAGGTCCGCGTCCGGCTGGTGGGCGAGCAGGTCGGCGTGGTGGGCACGGTACAGGGCGGGCAGTTCGGTGAACGCCGCCGGGATCACCTGCCGGGCCTGGGACACGTCCTTGTACGCCGCCGAGCCGGACCGCTCCAGCTCGTCCGCCCGGGCGGCCAGCCACGCCCCCGCGGTCGCCCACGGGGCCGGGTCGTTGACCGTCTGGAGGAACCCGAACACGTCCGCCAGCGCGGACCGGAACCGGGGGTCGGGGCGGCCGTCGGCGAAGGTCAGGTAGCCGACCGCCTTCGCGCCGTCGAACCGCCGGGTCAGTTCGGGGAACACGCCGTCCATCCGGGATCCTTTTCGACCGGGCCGTACACTCTGACTCCAGCATAAAACAGGATCGCCCATCGAACCAGAGAAGGACGCCCGCCGATGTCGACCGCCCGCCCCCGCCTGGCCGCCCTGATCTCGGCCGGCGGCAGCACCCTGCAGAACCTGATCGACCGGACCGCCGACGGCCGGCTGGACGCCGAGATCGTCGGGGTGGTGTCCAGCCGGGCGGACGCCTTCGGGGTGGTGCGGGCCGAGCGGGCCGGTCTGCCGATCCGGGTGGTCGAGCGATCGCCGGCCGACGCGTTCTCCGACCGGGTGTTCGAGGCGGTCCGCGGCTGGCGGCCGGACCTGGTCGTCCTCGCCGGCTGGCTGCACCTGGTCCGCATCCCGGACGACTTCCGGTGGAAGGTGCTGAACATCCACCCGTCCCTGCTGCCGGCGTTCGGCGGCAAGGGGATGTACGGGCACCACGTCCACGAGGCGGTGCTGGCCTACGGGGCGAAGGTGAGCGGCTGCACCGTCCACTTCGCCGACGACACCTACGACACCGGCCCGGTGGTGGTGCAGCGGGCGGTGCCGGTGCTGGACGCCGACACCCCGGACGCGCTGGCCGCCCGGGTGTTCGCGGCCGAGTGCGAGGCGTACCCGGAGGCGATCCGACGGGTGGCCGTCGGCGGCTGGCGGGTGGACGGCCGGCGGGTCGTCTTCGGTTGAACCGCGGGCCGGTTCGGTGGTACAACCGGGGCGACGACCGGAGGGGAGTGATGAGCGTGACCACTGCCACCCCGCCCCCGGGGTTCCTGTCCTACGCCGCGTTCCGGCGGCTCACCATCGACGAGTACCACCGGATGATCCGGGCCGGCATCCTGCTCGACGGGGAGCCGTTCGAGCTGATCGATGGGTACTTGGTGAAGAAGATGTCCCGTGGCACCCCGCACGACTCGGTGATGGACGAACTCGACGCCCTCCTGTCCCGGCTCGTGCCCGACGGCTGGTTCGTCCGCAGCCAACGGGCGGTGACGCTCAGCGAGAGCGAGCCGGAGCCGGACTATGCCGTCGTCCGCGCCCCGCGGGGGCGCTACCGGACCACCCACCCGCAGCCGGCGGACATCGGACTTTTGATCGAGGTGTCGGACAGTTCGCTCGTCATCGACCGGACGGACAAGGCCCGCATCTACGCCCGGGCCGGCATCCCCGTGTACTGGGTGGTGAACATCCCGGACCGGCGGATCGAGGTGTTCACTGACCCGTCCGGGCCGACCGAGGCGCCTGCCTACGCTGACCGCACGGAGTACCCGGTCGGAACCTCCGTGCCGGTCGTACTCGACGGCACGCGGGTCGGCACGGTCGCAGTCGCGGAGGTGATCCGCTGACCCGCAGCCCTCACCAGCCCGACGCGCGAGCGAGGACACTAGGCCCACCCTCGCTCGCGCGTCGGGCGGGTGAGCGTGACCGGTTGCTTTGTCGAAATCCCTCCTCGTTCCCACGCTCGGCGTGGGAACGCGCGGTCGACGCTCCGCGTCGAGTGTCCAGCGGCCGGTGACAGCGCCCCGGGCGCCAGACGCCGACGGCACGCGGAGCGTGCAGAAGACCGTTCCCACGCAGAGCGTGGGAACGAGGGGGTGGAGCGTGGGAACGAGGGGGATCCGCGGCGGGCCGGCAAGCGTGGCCGGTCACTTCTTCTTGAGCGCCTTGTCGGCGATGTCCGTCCGGTAGTGCATCCCCGGGAACTGGATCAGCTTGACCGCCTCATACGCCCGGGCCTTGGCCGCCGCCAGGTCGTCCCCGAGGGCGGTCACGGCCAGCACCCGGCCGCCGTCCGTCAGCACCCGATCCCCGACCCGCTTCGTGCCGGCGTGGAACACCTGCACGTCCGGCAGTTTCGCCGCCTCGTCCAGCCCGGTGATCGTCTTGCCCGTCTCGTACTTGCCGGGATACCCGCCGGACGCCAGCACCACGCACACCGCCGGCCGCGGATCCCACTCCAGCTTCTCGTCCGCGAACTCGTTCAGCCGCTCGTCGGCCACCGCTTCGAGCAGGTCGAGCAGGTCCGTTTTGAGCCGCATCATCAGGCACTGCGTCTCGGGGTCTCCGAACCGGGCGTTGAACTCCAGCACCCGCGGCCCCTGGTTGGTCAGCATCAGCCCGGCGAACAGCACCCCCTGGAACGGGTACCGGCCCCGCTTCATGGCGTGGACGACCGGGACGAACACGCCCGTCTCGAACTGCTTCATCAGGTCCGGGGTGCCGACCGGGGCCGGGCAGTAGGCGCCCATCCCGCCGGTGTTCGGCCCCTTGTCCCCGTCCAGGGCCGGCTTGTGGTCCTGGCACGGGGGCAGCGGCAGCACCGTCCGCCCGCTGACCAGGGCCAGGACGGACACCTCCTCCCCCTCCATCCGCTTCTCGATCACCACCTGCCGGCCGGCCTTCGCCCCGAACTCGTCCTGGACCATGATCCGGTTGATCGCCTTCTTCGCCTCCGGGGTGTCCTTGCAGACGATCACCCCTTTGCCGGCCGCCAGCCCGTCCGCCTTCACCACCACCGGGTAGTCCCGGGTGTCCACGTAATACTTAGCCGGGTCCGGGTGGTCAAAAATCTGGAACTCGGCGGTCGGCACGTCGGCGTGCCGCATGAGCGTCTTGGCGAATACCTTGCTGGTCTCCACTCGGGCCGCCTCCTGGGACGGGCCGAACACCTTGACCCCCCGCTTCCGCAGGTAGTCGGACAGGCCGTGGGCGAGCGGGTCTTCCGGCCCGATCACCACCAGCCCGATCTGCTCCTTGGCGCAGAACCGGGCCAGCTTGTCGAACTCGTTGGTGTTGTCCAGGGTGATCGGGACGTTGGTCCCGTCGATGGCGGTGCCGGCGTTGCCGGGCGCGCAGAACACCTTGCCGGCCCGGGCCGACCGGCTCAGCTTCCAGACCAGGGCGTGTTCCCGCCCGCCCTTCCCGACGACCAGCACGTTCATTCGTGGCATGCCTTCCCGGTGCCGGCGGCCGAGGCCCGCAAACGAAGCCGCCCCGGCCAGTGTATCTGGCCGGGGCGGGATGGGGCAGGCGTCGGCCGGGTTACCTCTTCCCGCCCTTGGCCGCCTTCTTGGGCGGGCTGACGATGTCGAAGTTGGCCTTGTCCGTCCCCTCGGGCGGGACGTCGAACGTCTTTTCCGACTTCTCGTTCCACTCCAGCGGGATCGGGTCGTACTCGAAGTTCGGCTTGGCCCCCTTGGGCTGGACCTCCCCGTCCGGCGACCCGCTCGCGTAAGCCGGGTCGTCCTTGGTCCCCTTGCCCGGCTGGGTGGAGATCCGGACGCGGTGCCTGCCGACCACCGCCCCGCGGGAGGTGTTCTCGTACATCAGCTCGAACCGGCCCGCCTCGTCCGTCACCCCCATCGACCCCGCGCCGGGGTTCGGGTTGTCCTTCCCGCCCATCGGCTGGAACGACACGACCGCGTTCGGGTACGGCTTGCCGTCCAGGGTGACGACCCCGGTCACCCGGGCCAGTTTCGGCCCGCCCCCCCCGCACCCGCCGGCCAGCCCGACCGCCAGCAGACCGACGGCCGCGACAGATAATCGCATCCGCATCGGCGACCTCCGGATTACTGGTTGGTCGTCACTTCGCCGCCGGCCATGGTGGCCATGTAGCTCAGGACGGTCATGTCGATGCTGTACGCGACGAACCGGACCGACCCGTCCCCCATGCAGAAGTTGGTCCCGCTGGAGTGGTTGCTGCCGAACGCCCGCTTGCACATGTGGTCGCCATTGCCTGGCCGGTTGGTCCCGACCGCCTCCCAGCACTTGAAGTACGAGTTGCCCAGAATCCGGCTCTCCGGGTAGATGGACGACTGGTTGTACGACGCATAAGTGTACGCCCAGAAGGTAGCCCGGCTGGTCACATCGGTGAAGGTGTTCTCACCAACCATGAGGGTGTTCGAAAGCCCGTCGGTGCAGCTCGTCAGCCGCTCCGGCCCGCCCATGGTGGACACGCTTGCGCTGTTGCTGGTGGCGGTCTGGGCCGGCACCCCGTTGTACGTGGCCGCGGTGCCGTGGAGCAGCCCCTTGTAGCTCTGGATCAGGGTGGACGGGGACCCGCCGTCCGGCGCCCAGAACTGCGGCTCGAACGTGTCCCAGAACCCCCGCGGGTACGTCTGGTTCCCCTTGTACGCCCGGCCGGACACCGCCCGGTAGCTGCCGTGCATCCAGTCGTGCCCGCCGGTCGGCCCGCTGGCCGGCCGCTCCAACTTGCCGATCAGTTGGTCGGCCGGGCACTCGTAGCTCTTCACCCGCTGCTGGGACACGAACGTGTTGTTCGCGTGCTCGTTCGTCACCTTCTGGTCGTACCGCGCGTACAGCGCGCTCTGCTCCATGAACGGCAGGATCTCGATCGACCAGGTGGTGTAGCAGACGGTGCCGTTGCCCCCGGTCTGCATCCCGCCCGGCGGCAGGGTGCCCATCGCGTCGTGGTGGCCGTGCAGGGCCAGCCCCTGCTGTTTCAGGTTGTTCTGACACTGGGCGCGGGCGGCCGCGTCCCGCACCTTCTGGACGGCCGGCAGCAGCAGGCCGATCAGGATCGCGATGATCGCGATCACCACTAGCAGCTCGATCAGGGTGAAGGCGGGTCGCCCCCACCGGGTCCGGGAGAGTGGCATCGACATGTCCCCTTACGAGTGCGAGTCCCGGCGGCGTCGGATCAGGAAGTGTGGGAATCAAGATGCCGCCGTGGGCAGATGATAACCTGATGAGCGATGAGGGGGCAAAGGGAAATTAATGAGGGAGCGATTAATTTCGCATGATCGGCGCCAAATTTTGCTCCACCTAAAGCCGACAGTTAGGGTAGACTACGCCTTTCGACTTGAGCATTTGTAGTGCCTATGCGACTCCTCCTTGCCGCCTCTGGGATCCTCATTGCCTGCCTGACGAGCGGCTGTCCGTCTTCGTCGAATAGGCCGCCCGATTCCGGGCCGATCCGTGTGGTCGCGACCACGAGCATCGTGGCGGATGCGGCCAAGCGGGTCGGCGGCCCCCGCGTCGAGGTGACGGCCTTGATGCCACCGGGGACGGACCCACACACCCACCTCCCTTCCCCGGCCGACGCCGAGGCGCTGGCGTCCGCCCGGCTGGTGCTGTTCAACGGGCTGCACCTGGAGGGGAAGATGACCGACCTGCTCGAACACGGGCCGGCCGGCCGGGCGGCCGCGGTCGCCGGCAAGATCGATCCGGCTCGCCTCCGGCCGGCGGACGGCGGCGAACTGGCCCACGACCCCCACGTCTGGTTCGACGTGCGGCTGTGGATGGAGTGCGTGGCCGTCGTCCGGGACGAGCTGGCCGCCCTCGACCCGGCCCACGCGGCCGAGTTCAAGGCGAACGCCGACGCCTACCTGGCCGAGCTGGCGGCCCTCGACGCCGAGGTCCGGGCGAGCATCGGCAAGCTGCCGCCGGCCCGGCGGGTGCTGGTCACGTCGCACGACGCCTTCGGCTACTTCGGCCGGGCTTATGGGGTGGAGGTGCGGGGGCTTCAAGGGGTGAGTACCGCCGCGGCGGCCGGCACCAAGGACGTCGAGGAGCTGGCGAAGTTTCTCGGCGAACGCAACGTCCCGGCGGTGTTCACCGAGTCGTCCGTCGCCCCGAAGGGGTTGCAGAAGGTGCTGGACACGGTGAGGGAGCGGTACGGCCGGACGGTCCGGCTGGTCGGCGACGCGGACGCCCTGTACTCGGACTCCCTCGGCCCCCGGGCAGCCCCGGGGAGACCTACGTCGGCATGGTCCGGCACAACGTCGGGGTGATGGTGAAGGCGCTCGCCCCATGACCCCGAAAACTTGTTCCTCCCCTCTCCCCTTGGGGGAGAGGGGTTGGGGGTGAGGGGAAAGTGCCCCGACCCGCTCCGGCGACGGCGACGGGTGAAGTGTCCACCCTCACCCCCGGCCCCTCTCCCCCAAGGGGAGAGGGGAGAAAGCAAGTCCGACGCCCCTATGACCCCGCTGCCCGCCGTCGAGGTCCACGACCTGACCGTCGCTTACCGGGAGAAGCCGGTCCTGTGGGACATCGACCTGGTCGTCCCGCCCGGCGTCCTAATGGCCGTGGTCGGGCCGAACGGGGCCGGCAAAACGACCCTCATCAAAGCGATGCTCGGGCTGGTCCGGCCGGTGTCCGGGCGGGTGCTGATCCACGGCCAGCCGTACCACGCGGACAAGAAGTCGGTCGGGTACGTGCCCCAGCGGGGGAGCGTCGACTGGGACTTCCCGACCTCAGCACTGGACGTGGTGCTGATGGGCACCTACGGCCAGCTCGGGTGGGTCCGCAGGCCGGGGGCGGAGCAGAAAGAAGCAGCCCGGGACGCCCTGGCCCGGGTCGGCATGGCGGAGTTCGCCGGCCGGCAGATCGGCCAGCTCTCGGGCGGCCAGCAGCAGCGGGTGTTCCTGGCCCGGGCGCTGGTGCAGGAGGCGCCGGTCTACTTCATGGACGAGCCGTTCCAGGGGGTGGACGCAGTCACGGAGCGGACCATCGTCGAGCTGCTCCGCGAGCTGCGGTCGCAGGGGCGGACGGCGCTGGTCGTCCACCACGACCTGTCCACGGTGCCGGAGTACTTCGACTGGGTGACACTGCTGAACGTGCGGAAGGTGGCCAGCGGGCCGGTCGGCGAGGCGTTCACCGACGCCAACCTGGCGGCCACCTACGGCGGGCACGTGCCGGGGTGAACCGGCTTTCGTAGGGTGCCGTTGAGGAGGCTTTGCGACGAAACGCACCATCACGCCTCCCACCCTCGGACGCAGTCATTGCCGGGCTGGTGCGTTTCGTCGCAAAGCCTCCTCAACGGCACCCTACATTAGACTTCGGCCATTACTTTCGCCCCGGCTTCGGGTCCAGGTTCTTGGCCATGTCCTCGGCGGTGACGGCGGACTGCACCCCGTTCGCCGGCACCTCCGCCTTGCTGACCCACACTAGGGCGTTCAGCACCACCTTGCGGAAGTCCGGGTTCTGCCAGTTGCGGTGGAAGTGGCCGCCGGTGAACCCGACCCCGCGGCCGCCGTCCGGCCGCTCGACCGCCCACATGGTGTGCTCCAGCCGGCCCTTCGCCGCCTGAATGTGCGGGTACGGCCCCCGCGGGTGGACGTAGGGGCCGTCCCGGACCGTGTCCGGTGGGACGGCCGACAGGATGGGCGTGACCCCCTTCGGGTCGTCCCGGAACCGCATGTTGAAGTACCACTCGTCCTTGGTCTGGAACGGCTTCACCCCGCGGGTGATCGGGTGGTCCGGGAAGGTGGTGTACTCGGGCGCCCACATCGGGTTGACCGAGAAGTTGGTCTCGTAGTACCCGCCGATCCAGTCCTTGAACTGCGGCCCGCCGAGGTCGGCCGGCACCTCGACCGCGTAGTGGACGCACATCAGCCCGAGGCCGGCTTTGATCTTCTCGCCGACCACCTTGAGGTGGTCGCCGCGGACGAGCGGGTGGCCGGCCCCGCCGTCGGCGTACACGAGCAAGGCGTCCGCCCCGTCCAGGGCGGCGGGCACCTTGTCCGACCAGCCGTTGAGGAGGACAGTCGTCTCCAGCCCCGGGACGCCGGCCAGGCACTTGGCCAGCAGTTGCACCCCGGCGTTGTGCTCGTGGTCCCCGGGGCCGTGGCTCGGCGTCCCGGCGAGCATCACTAGCCGACGGTTCTTCGCCGGTCGGGCGGTTAGCCGCGAGGCGCAACCGAGCGCGGCGACGGCTCCCATGAAAGCACGGCGCGAAACGGGCATGATCTGCTCCTATTGGTACAAACGCTCGACGGCCGCCAGCAGCCGCGGGGCCAGTTCCTCCCGGGACAGCCGCTCGTAAGCGGCCCCCCGCACCCCGAGGTACGCGACCGCGTGCATCCCGTCCAAGGTGTTCGCCACCATCACGTCGGCGGCCGACGCCTGCCGGGACCGCTCGGCGACGGCCAGCAGTTCGGGGTCGGACACGCCGACCTCCAGCTTGAACTTGACCAGCACCCCGGCGAACCCCCACTCGCGGCGGACCAGATCAACGAGCTTAACCGTCGGCACCAGCCGCAGCCACACCTCGCCGTGGTGGCTCTTCACCTTCCCGGCCCCGACGTCGGCCAACTGTGGCCCGCCCCCGGACTCGAACCGCAAGCCCTTGGGGTCGAACCGTGCCGCCGCTGCGGGGGCGTACACCCCGGCCGTCGCATAGTCGCTGACCGCCGCCGCGTGGATAACGGCGTCAAACCCGCCGGTCGGGATCAGGGCCGCCATGCCGGCATGGAGGTCGTCGTAGGTGCGGTACGGCCGGACCGTCCAGCGGGCCGGGTCGTACCGCTCACCGGGCGCCAGGTCGGCCACCACCTCGGGGTGCGAGGTCAACAAGGTGACGGCGTGCCCCCGGCGATACGCCTCGACCGCCACCCGGCCGCCGGTCCGCCCGCTGAACACGTTGGTGATGCACCGCACCCGGTCGATCGGGGTCTGGGTGTTGCCGGCAGTGACGAGCACCCTCATGGCGGTATGGTAGCGGCCGGCGGCTGCGGTTGACGCCCCGCTTTCGCAACTGCTACAACCCAGCAACGGCCGCCCCCGCCCGGAACCCGCACCGTGACCGACCGCTCCGCCGCCTGGCACGCGCTGATCCGCCGGGAGCGGACCAACCCGGCCGCCCGGCTAGCGAGGGCCGGGCTTTGGTGGGCGCGGCTGCCGTACGGGGCCGGCGTCTGGGTGCGGAACCGGGCGTTCGACCGCGGCTGGAAGAAGGCCGCCCGGCTGCCGGTGCCGGTGGTGTGCGTCGGCAACCTGACCGTCGGCGGGACCGGCAAGACGCCGGTGGTCGAAGCGGTCGCCCGGTTCTACCGCGACCTCGGCCTGCAAGTGGCGATTGTCAGCCGTGGGTACGGCAGCGAGGCCGGGCGGAACGACGAGGCGATGGTGCTGGAGGAGAACCTGCCGGACGTGCCGCACCTGCAGGGGGCCGACCGGGTGGCCGTCGGGCTGACCGCCGTCGCCGAGTTGGACAGCGAAGTCATCGTCCTGGACGACGGGTTCCAACACCGCCGGCTGGCCCGCGACCTGGACGTGGTGCTGGTTGACGCCACCCGGCCACTGGCCGACGAGTACCTGTTCCCGCGCGGGATGCTCCGGGAGCCGGTCAGCGGGTTGCGGCGGGCCGGTGTTCTGGTGCTGACCCGGTGCGACCAGGCAACGCCGGACTCAGTGGCAGCCCAGCGCGAGTGGCTGGCGAAGCGGTGCCCGGGAGTCACGCTCGCGGAAACGGTCCACGCCCCGGTCGAGTTGCTCGCCGGCGACGGTCGAACCGTGGAGGTCGGCGAGCTTCAGGGGCGAACGGTCGGAGCGTTCTGCGGGGTCGGCAACCCGGAGTCGGTCCGCCGCACGCTGGACGGGCTGGGAGCGACCGTGGCCGCGTTCCGCCCGTTCCGAGACCACCACCCGTACACCCGGACCGACGTGGACGATCTGGCCCGGTGGGCCGCCACCCTGCCGGCGGACGCCTGGGTCGTGACGACGCAAAAAGACCTGGTGAAGCTGCGGGTTGCAGAGCTGGCCGGCCGGCCGGTGTGGGCCGTGCGAATCGGTATCCGTTTCCGGTCCGGTGAAGAAGCCTTCCACGACCGCCTGCGGGCGGTGATCCCGGAGAGCGCGGCCTCGTGAAGCGGATCGCCCTGTTCCTGCCGAACTGGATCGGCGACGTGGTGATGGCCACGCCGGCCGTCCGGACCGTCCGCGACCACTTCCCGGCCGCCGAGCTGGTCGCCGTCTGCAAGCCGTATGTGGCCGACACCCTGGCCGGCTCGCCGTGGTTCGACCGCGTCATCCTGTTCGACAAGGGCGGACCGGCCGACCGCCGGTTCCTGGCCGTCGCGAAGCAACTCCGCGAGAAGCCGACCGATGCAGCGGTGCTGTTCCCGAACTCGCTGCGGGCGGCCGTGCTGGCTCGGATCGGCGGGTGCCGACGGGTGGTCGGGTTCGCCCGCTACTTCCGCGACGCCTTGCTGACCGACCGGCTTTACCCGACCCGCAACGCACACGGCCGGCCCAAACCGGTCCCGGTGGTGGACGACTACAACCGGCTGGTCCGACGGCTCGGGGTGTCGAACCAAGGGCACCGGCTGGAGCTGTTCACCACGCCGGCCGACGAGGCCGCGGCGGACGCCGCCTGGCACGCCCTCGGGCTGACCCGCTTCCGGGCCGTGGTTGGGCTGAACCCCGGCGGGGCGTTCGGGGCGGCGAAGCACTGGCCGACCGCGTACTTCGCCCAACTCGCCCGACACTTCGCCGACCAGGGGTGCGGGGTGGCGGTGCTGTGTGGGCCGGCCGAGCGCGAGACGGCCCGACAGATCGCCGCCGAAGCGAACCGCCCGGCCGTCGTCAGCCTCGGTGAGCGGGGAATGTCCCTCGGGCTGACCAAGGCGGCCGTCCGCCGGCTGGCGATGCTCGTCACCACGGACAGCGGCCCGCGGCACTTCGCCGCCGCGTTCGACGTGCCGGTCGTCACCCTGTACGGCCCCACCCACATCGGCTGGACGGAGACGTACTTCCCGAAAGCGATCCACCTTCAGAAGCACTTGCCATGCGGCCCGTGTCAGCAGCGGGTGTGCCCACTCGGCCACCACCGCTGCATGACCGACCTGCACCCGGCCGAGGTGGCGGCCGTCGCCGACCGCCTGCTCCGGACGTTCACGGACGGACCCCGCCAGGAGCGCCGCCATGCCGGCTAACCTGTTCCGCCTGCTCGACCCGCCGGTCCCGCGAGTCGCCCCGGCGCCCCGGCGCCCGACTCCCGACTCCCGACTCCCGATCACCTATCACCCGCGGTACGAGCGGTTCCTGCGACGGTGCGGGATCGACTCCGCGGAGGCGGCGCTGGCCCTCCGCGGGGAGGTGGTGTGCGGGCACCCGGACCGGCACGTCTGCCGGGTCGAGCTTGACGGCGGGGCCGGCCGGCGGGTGGTGTACCTGAAGCGGGAGCACGTGGTCGGCCGGAAGGTGAAGCTGCGGAACTGGCGGGCCGGGTTCGGGTGGGTGTCCCGGTGCGAGCGGGAGGCGGCCACGCTCCGGCGGCTCGAAGCGGCCCGGCTGCCGGGGCCGCAGTGGCTGGCCTACGGCACCGACGCCGCTGGCCGGGCGTTCCTGCTGGTGGACGAGGTGCCCGGGGCGGCCGATCTGCGGGCCACGCTCGGTGACGGCGGGCTGTCACCGAGCGACCGGCGGGCGCTGGCCGAGCGGGTCGGGCGGACCCTGGCCGACCTGCACGACGCCGGGTTCGGCACCCCGGAGCTGGCCGCCAAGCACCTGCTCGTCCACCCGCGGACGCTGGCCGTCACCCTGATCGACTGGCAGTCGGTCGGGCCGCCGGGTGTCGTGGCGGCCGCCGACCGGCTCCGTCAGCTCGCCGGTTTGCACGCCTCCCTGGCCGGCGACCGGGCGCCCGTCCGGGACCGGCTGCGGGTGTTGTGGGCGTACCGCCGGGTCTGGCGACACGGGCGGACGACGACCGGCGTCCCCCGGTTCTCAGCCCTGGCCCGGGCAATCATGGCCACAGCCGGTCGGCGCGCCGGGCGGTCGTCCGTCCGCGACCAGCGGCAGGAGGCGGCCGGGTCGCAGCGGCTCGTCTGGCTGGCCGGGGAGGCGGCGTGTGTCGTCCCGGCGTTGGTCGAACACTGGCCGACCCCGGCGGACGGCCCACTGTTCTACCCGGACCCGACCGACCGGCTGACGGGTCAGGAGTGGATCACCTTCCGCAACGGCCAGCGCGGGCTGCTCGTCCGGTTCAAGACCGCCGACCCGGTCGGCCGGCTACTGGCCGCCGTCCGGGAGCGGCCGTGGCGGTCCCCGGCGGCGGTCGCCGGGCGGGTGCTGTTCCACCTGGCCCGGTACGACGTGCCTGGCCCGAAGCTGCTCGCGTTCGGCCAGCGGCCGACCGGGCGGGCGACGACCGACTCGTTCGTGCTGTTCGAGCCGACGGCGGACGGGGTGCCGGTCCCGGTCCGGTTGACAGAATGGACCGGGGGCGAGGCCGAGCGGCGGGCGATCCTGGCGGGCTGTGGGCGGCTGCTGCGGAAGCTGCACGATGCCGGCGGCCGGCCCGATTTCCGCCCGACGGCCGGCCCCCGGCTGGTTTGCCCGCGGACGGGCGAGCCGCGGGTGGCGGTCGGCTCTCCGTTCGCCGTCCGGCTGGTCAAGCGGCTGACCGACGCCGACCGCCGGGCCGACCTGAAGGCGGTGCTCCGGCTCGACCTGCCGGGGCTGTCCCTCGCCGACCGCTGCCGGGTCGCCCGCGGGTACGCCGATCGAGCCGTGGACAAGTTTGCGCGAAAGGTGGTGTGACACGTCCCCGCGACCCGCTACCGTCGTCGCCAACCGCTTGCCGGCCGTGCCGCGGCGGGCCGGCTCGTGGGTGGTTCACGCCGACCCGGAGTGGGCCGCGTTCGCCGGTGCCGACTGGCTCGACCGGATCATGGACGTGCCCGTCACCGACCGGTTCCACGCCAAGCAGGGGCGGTCCATAGGCCGGTGGACGCTGACCGCCGGCGGTCGGCAATTGGTCGTGTACCTGAAGCGGCATTACGAGCTGCCCCGGCGGCACGGCTGGCTCGCCTCTCTGGTCCCGGGCCGGGTGTGGTCGCCGGGGCTGGAGGAGTACGAGCACCTGGCCTGGGCGCGGGCGGCCGGGCTGCCGGTGCCACGGGTGCTGGCGGCCGGGGAATACCGCGGGCCGGGCGGCCGGTTGCAGAGCTTCCTGGCGGTCGAGGAGTTGACCGGTTGCCTGGCGTTGCACGAGGCAATTCCCCTCGCCCACCGGCACCTGTCGGCCGAAGCGTTCGCCCAGTGGAAGCGGGGGCTGGTCGGCGAACTGGCCCGGCTGAGCCGGGAGCTGCACCGCCGCCGGCACTTCCACCAGGACCTGTACCTCTGCCACTACTACATCCCAGCGGCGGACTGTGAGCGGGTGCCTGAGCAGTGGGCCGGGCGGGTGACGATGATCGACTTCCACCGGCTCGCCCGCCGCCGGCTCGGACGGCAGTGGTGGCTGGCGAAAGACCTGGGGCAACTGCTGTTTTCGACAGTCGGCGTGGCCGGGGTGACGGCCCGGGACGCGGCCCGGTTCTGGAAGCTATACCGGGCTGGCGACTGGGGCGACGTTCGCCCGCCGGCGGCATGGGTCGGGAGACTGGCCCGGTGGAAGGCGGCCCGATACACCCAGCACAACGCGAAGCGGGGGACGGCGTGACGCCGATGGACGTGGCCCTCTGTTACGAGTCCGTGCTGCCGGCCAAGGGCGGAGCGGAGACGTACCTCGGCGACCTGGCGCGCCACTTGGCCGCCGACGGCCACCGCGTCCACCTGTACGCCTGCCGGTGGGACGCCGCGTCCCTGCCGGATTCGACCGTCTTCCACAAGCTGGACGTGCCGGCCGGCCCGCGGCACCGCCGACCGTGGCGGTTCGCAGAAGCCTGCGATACGGCACTCGCGGGGGCGGACCACGACGTCAGCGTCGGGTTCGACAAGACCTGGGGGCAGGACGTGCTCTACCCGCAGGGCGGGTTGCACCTGGCCAGCCGCGAGCACAACCGGCTCAAGCACCCGACCCGGGCCGGCCGCTGGCTCGCCGACGCGGGCAAGTGGCTCGACCCGGCCGGCCGGTCGTTCGCGGCCCTGGAACGGAAGCAGTACCTCGGCGGGCGGTCGCTGATCGTGGCCAACAGCCGGATGGTCGCCGGGCACTTCCAGCGGTTCTACGGCCTCGGGCCGGACGCGGTGCGGGTGGTCCACAGTGCCATCGATCCGCTGCGGTTCGTCGCCGACGACCGGCCGAAGCGGCGGCAGGCGGAGCGGGACGCCTGGGGTGTCACCCCGGACGAGCCGGTCGGGCTGTTCGTGGCGATGAACTACCGGCTCAAGGGGCTGGCCCCGCTCATCCGGGCGGTGGCCGCGGTGCCGGCCGGCCGGCGGTTCACGATCGCGGTCGTCGGCCACCCGAAGTTCGGGTCTTACGAGCGGCTCGCCCGTCGGCTGGGCGTTACGGATCGGGTACGGTTCCTCGGCTTCCGGGCCGACCCGAAGGACGCCTACTTCGCGTCCGACTTCCTCGTTCACCCGACCTTCTACGACCCGTGCTCGCTGGTCGCCCTGGAGGCGCTGGCGTGCGGGCTGCCGGTGATTACGAGCCGGTACAACGGGGCGAGCGAGTTGTACCCGTCGCCGGACGCCGGGCTGGTGGTCGCCGACCCGCACGACGCCGGCGAACTGGCCGCAGCCATCGACCGGATGCTCGACCCCGCCTACCGGCGAACGGCCAGCCAGGCCGCCCGCCGGGCCGCCGCCGCGTGGACATTCGAGCACCACTACCAGGCGATACTCGCCGTTTTTGCCGAAGTGCGGGCCGCGAAGCGGGCGGCGTAAGGCGGCCTCCAACATCCGGCTGATCTTGTGTAGGGTGCGTTGAGGCTTTGCGAAACGCACCAGCGGGGCGGCGATCCTCCGGTGATGTCGTTGCCGGGCCGGTGCGTTTCGCAAAGCCTCAACGCACCCTACAACAACTGTTGAGCCGATTCCCGAACACACATTGACATGAATCTCGCCTGTTCGTCATTGGTTCTGGCCGCGTACCTGATCGGCGCGATCCCGTTCGGCTACCTTGTCGGTCGCCTGAAAGGCGTTGACCTGTTCAAGTCCGGCAGCGGCAACATCGGGGCGACGAACGCCGGCCGGGTGCTCGGCCGGACGTGGGGCGTGGCGGTGTTCGTACTCGACTTCCTGAAAGGGGCGGTGCCGGTCGCGGCCATCGTACCAGTCGCCGACCGGCTGGGAATCATCCCGAAATTAGGGGCGTACACAATCTACCCGCCCATCTATTTCGTGACCGCCGAGACACTCGATAGCCTTCGGGTCTGGGCGGCCGCGGCGGCGTTCCTCGGGCACCTGTTCCCGGTCTACCTCGGGTTCCGGGGCGGTAAGGGCGTGGCGACCGGGGCCGGGGCGGTGAGCGTCCTGGTCCCCGGGCCGACGGCTGCCGCTGTCATCGCGTGGGTGGTGGTCGCGCTGCTCACCCGATACGTGTCACTGGCGTCGGTCGCTGCGGTGGTGGCGTTGGTGCTGGCGCGGTTGGCGGAAGTACCGGTCTGGCGGGCCGGCTTCGGCGGGCCGGTGACAGCGTTTTGCGTCGTCGGGTCGGCGTTCGTCGTCGTTAAACACAAAGGCAACCTCCGCCGGCTGTGGGCCGGCACCGAGAGCCGGATCGGGGACGGGCCGATGCGTCAGACGCTGCTCCGCGGGCTACACCTGCTCGCCGTCGGGTTCTGGTTCGGCGGGGCCGGGTTCTTCAACTTCGCCGCCGCCCCGGCCATTTTTGAGTCGTTCAAGCAGGTGGTCGCCGACCAGCCGTCGGACCGGACGGCGAACGTCCGCATCCTGCCGGCCGACGCCCCCCAGCCGACCCGGGACGCCCTGGCCAGCGCGCTGGCCGGGTCGGCGGTCGGGCCGGTCTTCCCGCGGTACTTCCTGATGCAAGCGGTGTGCGGGCTGGTCGCCGTGCTGACCGCCGCCGTCTGGGTGCGGGCCGAGCCGGGGACGCGGGTTCACCTCGCCCGGCTGGTCGTGTTGGCCGTGGCGCTGGGGCTGGTGGTCGCCGGGTGGGCCATCTCGGACAGGGTGAGCGAGTTGCGGCTGCAGCGGTTCGACCCGAACCCGGCCGTCGCCGACGCGGCCAGGGCAGCGTTCGGCCCGTGGCACCTGGTCAGCCTGGCCCTCAGCGGCGTGACGACGCTGCTCGCCGGGGTGGGGCTGGCGTTGGGGGCGAGGCTACCGAAGTAGGGCGGTGCCGAGTCCGCGAGGCCCGCCGGCATGGCAACGAGTTCGCCCCCAGACGGCGGGCCTCCCAAAGCGTCGGCACCGCCCTACGGGATCATGCCGGCTCCTGCTGCGTCATGCAGTGCAGCGTGCCCAGCCCCCACACCAGATCGACACAGTGGATGCCGACCACCTCCCGGCCCGGGAACAGGTCGGCCAGGACGCCGAGCGCCCGGCGGTCGGCCGGGTCGTTGAAGGTGGGGGCGATCACCACCCCGTTGGCGATGTAGAAGTTGGCGTAGCTGGCCGGCAGCCGCTGCTTGCGGAACCAGAGCGGGGCCGGCATCGGCAGTTCCACCACCTCCAGCTTGCGACCGTCCGCGTCCGTCGCCGCCCGCAGCCGGTCCAGGTTCTCCCGGAGCGGGGCGTAATTGTCGTCCGCCTCGTTCGCCTCAACGGCGGTGACGACCGTCCGCGTGCCGACGAACCGGGCCAGGTCGTCGATGTGACCATGGGTGTCGTCGCCGACGATGCCTCGGTTCAGCCAGATGGTTTTGCGGCACCCCAGGTACTGGTCGAATACCGCCTCGTAGTCCGCCCGACTGAACGGCGGGTTCCGCTGCTGGACCTCGCTCAGCAGGCCCTCCTCGGTGGTCAGCATCACTCCCGCCCCGTTCACGTCGATGCTGCCGCCCTCCAGCACCACCCGGTGCCCGCGGACGGTCGGCCGGACGGCCGGCAGCCCCCGCACCCCGGCCACGAACCCGGCGATCCGGTCGTCCACCTCCCAGTCCGGGTACTTGGCCCAGGCGGTGAACCCGAAGTCCAACACTGCCCGGCCGCCGGCCGTGTCCTTGGCGAAGATCGGCCCGTTGTCCCGGACCCAGCCGCGGTCGTTCGGGCAGAGGTGGAAGTGGACGTTGGCCGGGTCGGCGTGGGCCAGGGCCAGCACCCGCCGGGCCTCAGCCCGCTGCTCGGCGTCCCGGCAGATCACGTTCACCGGCTCGAACCGGGCCAGGGTGCGGACGATCTCCCCGTACACCCAGCGCACGGGAGCGAACTTGCCCGGCCAGTCGGACCGGCGGTGCGGCCAGGCCAGCCAGGTGCCGGCGTGCGGCTCCCACTCGGCCGGCATCCGGAAGCGGTCGGCAGGCGGTTCGGGAACTGTCATCTGGTCAGACCGGGTGCGGCGAGTATAAGTTTGAGGTAGACTAAGATGGTGTAGCCGCCGGCCCTCGCCTCGTCCGCCCGGCCCGACGCCGACGGGTGATCCGCAGCCCGACCGGGCTTCCGACTCGCACGCCCGGCGCCCCGCGGACACCGGCCCCCGACCCACCGGTCGGCGTCCCGCCGCGTTGACTCCCCCACCCGCCGGTGGTACGGTCTTTACACATTCCACTTATTTTCGCCTCGTCCCCGACCACACGCAGATCATGCCAACAACGGAACTCACTAAAACCCGTGAACGAACCGTGCTCGAAGACTGCCAGGACTCCATCGGTTATCGCTTCCGCCGGCCGGAACTGCTACGGGCGGCCCTGACCCACACGTCCGGGGCGAACACCCGGGCCGCGTCCAACGAGCGGATGGAGTTTCTGGGCGACAGCGTCCTCGGCCTGATCACCTGCGAATTGCTGTACCAGCGGTTCCCGGAACACCAGGAAGGGGATCTGACCAAGATCAAGTCGGTGGTCGTCTCCCGCAAGACGTGCGCGGCGTTCAGCCAGGAGATCGGGCTGGGCGACTACCTGTTCCTCGGCAAGGGGATGAACTACTACGGGGACGTGCCGTCGAACATGCTGGCCGACGTGTTCGAGGCGCTGGTGGCGGCCATCTTCCTGGACGGCGGGTGGGAGGCGGCCAAGGCGTTCGTCACCCCGTTCCTGGAGCCGGAAGTCGAACGGGTGGCCCGGGATGCGGTCGGAGCTAATGCCAAGTCGCTGCTGCAGCAGGTGGTCCAGCGGGAGTACGGCGGCACCCCCCGCTACCTGATCCTGGACGAGCAGGGGCCAGACCACAACAAGTGCTTCAAGATTTCGGCCGAAGTGGCCGGGCACCGGTTTCCGGCGGCGTGGGGGAAGAACAAGAAAGAGGCCGAACTCAAGGCCGCGCTCAACGCCCTGGCCCACATCCAAAACGACGCGATCCCCTACCCGTCCAACTGACGCCCGTCATGTCGATGTCGCCGTACCCCGTGCTGTGCTACGCCCCGGGGTGCGGCCGACCGGCCGCCTTCAAGATCGCCGCCCGGTGGAGCGACGGTGTGACGCACGAGCTGAAGACCTACTTCCTCGCCTGTCCCGACTGTTTGCCCCGGTTATACGCGTCGGCGAAGACGAAACGGGCCGCCTGTCGGCTCGCCCCGGGGGAGACGTTGGACCCGCCGGCGGTGTACGAGTTGACCCGCGGGGCGCGGGATCGGGAGTTGGTCCATCGGGCGGATCTGGAGTAGGGCGGGTCAAGCCGGCTCTGCGGCGCCGACCCGCCGGCCCCGGTGGGGACTGGATACCGGATCAACGGTCCTCTTCGTAGGGTGTGTGGAGGCTCTGCGGAACGCACCGCGAGACTTCGGGCCACGGGCAACGGTCGTTGCCGGGCCGGTGCGTTGCGCTCCCAAAGCCTCGCTCCACGCACCCTACACATACCGGCCCGGGTGAGGTGGGGTTGCCAATCCGGCGGGTCGGCGCTGCAGAGCCGGCTTGACCCGCCCTACGCCCCTTCCCCCTCGACCAGCTCCGGCGAGACCGGTTTGAGCGCCTTGTCCACGGCGGCTAGCAACCGCTCCGTGGCGAACGGCTTGCGGAGATAGTCGATCACCCCGAGGTACTCGGCATACGCCTTGTGCCGGCTCCCCTCGTTGGCCGTCATCATGATGATCGGCGGGGCGTCCGGCTTCCCCTTGAAGTGCTCCAGCACCGGGTAGCCGCCCATCCGCGGCATCATCATGTCCAGGATCATCAGGTCTGGCCGCTGGTTGTACACCTGCTGCTTGCCCTGGTGCCCGTCGTGGGCCTGGATCACCCGATACCCCTGCCGCTCCAGCACGGCCCGCAGCCCGTCGACCAGCTCCCGGTCGTCGTCCACGATGAGGATGGTTTTCGGCTCGGCCATGCCAACTCCTCTGTGCGTCTGCTCAACAGGTCAAGTTACCAGCCGCCGCCGGCGGTCACAAGCGCCGACCCCCGCTACCGCCCTTCCGTCCGGGGCCGGCGGTCGGGTAGAACTGGTGTGCCCGGTTGATGATCCAGCGATGGGGGTGTGATGGCGGTCCGGTTCACGGCGTTGGCCAGCGGCAGTTCCGGCAACGTCGCACTACTCGAAGCCGACGGGTTCGGCCTGCTCATCGACTGCGGGCTGCGGCCGGAGTACCTGGCCGAGCGGCTGACACTCATCGGCCGGTCCTGGGCGTCCGTGTCCGCGGTCTTGCTCACCCACACCCACACCGACCACTGGAACCGCCACACCCTGGCCCACCTCCGCCGACAGAACGTGCCGCTCATCGCCCACCCGGCCCACCACGCCGTCCTGTCGGGGACGGATGACTACGAGCCGCTGCGGCGGGCCGGGCTGACCCGGGAGTACGAGGCCGGGCGGGCGGACACCCTCGGCCCCGGCTGGACCGTGCGGCCGGTCCCCGTACCGCACGACTCGGACCCGACGTTCGGGTTCCGGATCGACGGCCCGCACGCCGCCTGGTCGGTCGGGTACGCCTCCGACGTCGGCCACCCGACCGCAGAGCTGGCCGAGGCGTTCGCCGGGGTGGACCTACTCGCCCTGGAGTTCAACCACGATGTCCGGATGCAGAAGGCGAGCGGCCGGCCGGCCATGCTCATCAACCGCGTCCTCGGCGACGACGGCCACCTGTCGAACGCCCAGGCGGCAACCCTGACCCGGGCGGTGGCCGGGACCGGCGGGCTACAGTGCGTGGTGCAGCTCCACCTCAGCCGGGACTGCAACCGGCCCGAACTGGCCGCCGTCGCCGGTCGGGAGGCGATCCGGACGGACGCCCCGACCGCCGCCCTGTTGACCGCCAGCCAGCGACAGCCGACCCGGCCGTTCGAGTTGGCACCGAACCCGGTCCGGGTCGTGCGGCCGGTCCGGTTCGACGCCCGGCGGACCACCCAGCCGGTGCTCCCCGGGCTGGGGGACTGAGAAGCTGGGAAGCCGGTGACGGTTGCCCGCCCCACCCGACCGCGCCCGGCCGCCGATTCGCCCCGACACGACCACCTCGTCCGACCCCGGCGACCGATGCAATCCGCGTGCGACCCGAGCCGGTCGCATCAGTCGCGGAGGGCGGACGTATGTTGCGGAATGTGCTCTGTGGGTTGGGGGTCGCGTGGGCGGCGACGGCGTCGGCCCAGACCCCGGTGTCCGTTCACCCGACGGCCGCCCCGGCGATGCTCCCGGGGACGGTGGTTCCGGCCCAGGCCAACCAGCCGCCGGTGGCGATGCCGGCCCCGGCCGCCAAGCTGCCGGCGGCCAAGTCACCGGCGGACATGAGCCGCCCGCTGGGCGAGATCCTGCAATCCCCGCTGCCGACCGCCCCGACGGTGCCGCCGCCGACCGCCGCTGCAACACCAGCACCGACCTCGGCCGCCGGGTGCGCGACCTGCGCCACGCCCGCGGCCGGCGACTGTGCGACGGGCGGGGGCGGGCGGAACGTGCTGGGCCGGCTGAAGGAGTGGCTGTGCTACAAGCCGGCGCCACGGGTTCTGCCGGTGTTCACCCCGACCCCATACACCGCCCCGGCCCGGGCCTACTTCACCTGCCGGCCGCCGGCGATGGGGTGCGGGCAGGCCGTCGGGTGCGGCCAAACTGGCGCTGGCGGGTCGGTCGCCCCGGCTCGGAAAACGGTCAAGGCGGCCGAGTCCACTTGCACCAGCGGCCGGTGCGGGACGCCGTTCCTCCGCGGGCACTCGTTCGGCCTGTTCGGCGGGTGCGACCCGTGCCGGGACAGTCTGCTCGACCGGCTGTTGGGCCGCTTCTCCTCGGACCGCGGATGTCACCCGGTCAACTGCCTGTCCGGGACGTGTGGGGCAGGCGGAATGGCGATCACCACCCCGGCGAGCGGCCCGCTGAACTGCTCGATCGGCTGCCCGCCGGCGACCGCCGGGGTGTGCGGCCAGCGGCCGTACACGTACCGGTTCGCCAACCCGCTCTGCCCGCCGACCGCGGCCGGGTACGGGCCGGCCGGGCTGCCCCCGCCGCCGGCGGCCACCCCCGCCGCGACTCCGGCCGCCCCAACGGCCATGCCCGCCGCCCCGACCCCGGCTCCAGTCGGCGGCGCGGCCCCGTCTGTGAGCAAGCCGTTCACCAACCCGTAACCGGTGAACGGGACGCGGCCCTGCCGGTTTGCCGGCAGGGCCGCGTCACTTCCCGAATGACTTCACTTCCCGCGTGGCTCGGCAGTCACCCGGGCCGGGGCGGACCCGATCCCCCCGGTTGACGGGATCGCCGGAGAGGGGGTGGCCGGTAGGTTGGTCGGCGGGATGTTCGCCGGCAGCGGCAGTTCGTCCGACCGACCCGGCGCGGTCGGGGTGATCGGGAACGGCGTCCCTTCCGGGTAGCTCGGACCCAGGAACCCGCCGGCCGGGACCGGGGTGGCCATTCCGTAGGACACCGGCTGGCCGATCGTCCCGCACCCGGTCGGGCAGCCGGGGTCGGTGTTCGAGGCGGTCCGGGCCGGGGCGGCCGACGACTTGCCGCTGCCGGTGAGCCGGTCCCAGAACGAATTTTGGTTGCTACACGACGAGGACGATGACCGGCAACCGGTGCCGGCCGCGATCAGGAGCAACCCGCCGATCAGTCCGGTACGCCACATGGCCAACATCCCTCGTTCCACCAGCGACCGCCGGCGGCTTGAGGAATTCTGCACGGCTTCTGACCGGACGGCCGGCGGTAGCCCGCAAAAAGAGAACCCGCCGGCACCGGCCGGCGGGTTCGATTGCTGCAACCGTCACGCGCGGACCGGCCGGCTCAACCGGCCTTCCGGGCGGTCGCCCGGACCTGGCTGCGGACGTAGTCCAGCGCCTTCTCCAGTTGCCGGTCTTTGAACGCCTTCTGCTCCTTCTCCTTGTCCTTGGCCGCCAGATCCCGGCGGGGGATGATCTCCCGGTCCCGGAAGAAGGTCTCCAGGTCCCGCTCCTCCTCGTCGGTCAGCTTGACCTCGTACCCGCGGTCCGGGCGGACGCCCCAGTCGGCCTCCGCCGCCCCGGACGTGCTGGCCTTGTCGATGTTCACCCCCTTCGGCGGGAAGTACCGGGCGGTGGTCATCTTCAGGAGGCCGTGGGTCGGCTCGAACTCCTCTAGGTTCTGGACGCTCCCCTTGCCGTAGGTCCGCTCGCCGACCACCACCGCCCGCTCGTGGTCCCGCATGCACGCGGACACGATCTCGCTGGCGCTGGCGCTCTTGCCGTTCACCAGCACGGCCATCGGGAAGTTGGTGAAGCTGCCGAACCCCTTGTCGAAGAACTTGGCCTCCCGGTCCCGGTCCCGGTACCGCACGGAGACGATCAGCCCGTCGTCGATGAACAGGTCGCAGATGTCCACCGCCTGGTCCAGCCGGCCGCCCGGGTTGAACCGCAGGTCGAGCACGAACCCCTTCATCCCGGCCTTCTGGAGCTTGGTGATGACCTCCTTCAACTCCTTCCCGCTGGTCGGGTTGAACTGGGACAGGCAGACGTACCCGATCTTGTTCTCCTCGTCGATCATGTACGTCCAGTCGTCGGTCGGGGTCCGCTTCACCCCGAGGACGGTCTCCACCTGGACCCGCGACCGGCGGATGGTGAACGGGATCTTCTCGGTGGTCCCGTCCGGCTTCTCCCGGTCCACCACCAGCGTGACCGGGACGCCCGGCTTGCCGAGGATGATGTCCAGCGCCTTCTCGGTCTTCATCCCCTTGGTGGAGATCACCTTCGGGGCGTCGGCGGACAGCGGGTCGCCCTGCGGGTCCACCTCCCGGCGGATCTCGGTGATCACGTCCCCGGCCTTCACCCCGGCCCGGTACGCCGGGCTGCCCTTGATCGGGCTGACCACCAGCAGGCCGTCCTTGACCAGATCCCGGCGGATCTGGATGCCGACCCCGGTGAACTCGCCCCGGAGCTGGTTCTCGATCTTCTTGAGCGTCTCCGAGTCGAAGTACGAGGTGTACGGGTCGCGGTAGGTCAGGTACAGCTCGAAGCACATGCCGTCGATCGTCTTGTCCACGTCCTTGTTGTCCGGGATGTCGTCCCGCACGCCGAGCCGGCTGCGGACGTCCTGGAGCAGCTCGATCACCTTGGTCCGGCTCATCCCCTTGGCGTTCTCCAGGGCGGCCGTCACCTCGGCCGGGACCGGCTCGTCCAGCCGCCAGTACAGCCCCTTGACCGCCAGGGCCGCCCACTCCCCGGTGCTGACCTCGCGGACGTACTTGCGGCGGACCTGGTCGATCGCCTCCAGCACCGTCCGGGCGTACTTCTCGGTCTGCTCCGGGGTGACTTTCAGCTTCTCCAGGATGGCCACCCGCTCGGCGGCGAACTTGTCCGGGGCGAGGCCGCCGTCGGCCAACTGTTGGTACGCCTTGCGGAGTTCCTGCCGGCTCTTGAGCTTGGGCATCCGGGTGAGCAACTGCCGGCCTTCCTCGGCCGCCTCGGCGGTCACCTGGCCGGCGTCCTTCAGCTTGGCCAGCGCCTTCACCCGGTCGGCCACCTTGCCGGCCACCGCCGGGTTGGTGGTGACGGCGAAGTGGCTGGTCGCCCGGCCGGAGAAGAACGGCACCGACTCTTTCTCGGCGGTGGTCGTGCCCAGGGTCCGGGCCTGCTCGGTGATCTGCTTTTCCAGGTAGTCGGTGAACTCGTCGGCCGTCACCAGCCCGTCCGGCTCGTACCCCTCGGCGTCCGCCTTGCCCCGCAGCGCCTCGACGGCGGTGGCGGCGAACAGCCCGGTCTTGTCTTTGGTCAGCGGCGGGTGGGCCGGGGTGGTGGCCAGGACGATCAGCTTGTTGGTCGGCGGGGTCTGCTCCAGCCCCTCGTCCTCGCCCTGGTTGAACACCGGCTTGAAGATGTCCCGCAGGGTCGGCTCGGCCAGCGTCTCCTTGCCGGCGTCGAACCCGTTGAACGCCACGTCCAGCAGGAGCAGCAGCTTGCGGTCCTGCATGGCCCGCATGTCCTTGTCCAGGTCGGCCCCGACCAGGGCGGTCTTGGCCCGCTCCTTGAACACCGTCTCCGGGGTGAACAGGGCGGTCCGGTCGCCGGCCGACGCCCCCCGGCCGAAGTACCCGAACACCACCAGGTCGCCCTTGCCGGTCTTGGCGACCGCCTCGTCCAACGCCTTCAGGACGTTCTCCCGGGTGGCCTTCCGCTCGTTCCGCTTGGCGTCCGGGGTCGAGGTGAGCAGGATGACCCGGTCCGGCGACGCCAGGTAGGCCGGGTCGGCGAGCGTGTCGTACACCAGCCGGGCGTCGGCGTCGGCCGTCGGCCGCGGCTTGATGGCCGGGTCGGTGAACTCGCTCACCCCGACCAGCACCACGAACGGCCCGGCCGCCGGCTTGGCGGCGACCGGTTGCGGCGGGTCGGCCGCGCGACCACCGCCGGCCGCGGTCAGTCCGGCCGCGAGCAGCAACGCCATCCTCGCGAGACGCATCAGTCCGTCCCCTGTCTGTGGGTGCCGGCCGTCCCCGCCGGGCGCGGCAGCGAGCGCCAAGCCGTGCGGCCGATCACCGTATTCTGGACGTGGTGAATCCGTCCGGTCAACCCGGATCGGCGATCCCGCCCGGGTTTCCGGCCCGGTCTATCGGACGGCCAGCCGGTTCAGAATTTCAATCCCCCGCCGGAGGGTGTCGTCGGTGGCGGCGTAAGAGATGCGGAAGTGGGAGTCCCGCCGGCTGAACGTCCCGCCGGGGATGACGAGCAGGTTCTCCTGGACCCCGGCGGCGACGAACTCGGCCCCGGTCCCCCACGGACACTTGGGGAACAGGTAGAACGCCCCGCCGGGGGCGGCGAACTCGAACCGGTCGCGCAGCCCGTCCATCAGCAGGTTCCGCTTCCGCTTGTAGTCGGCGACGATCCCGGCCACGTCGTAGTCCAGGGCCGCGACGCAGGCGTACTGGAAGGCGCTCGGGGCGCAGACGAAGGTGAGCTGCTGGAGCTTGGTCATCTCGTCGATGACCGCCTTCGGCCCGTGGGCGTACCCCATCCGCCAGCCGGTCATGCCGTAGGTCTTGCCGAACCCTTCCATCACCAGCACGTCCGGGTCGAACGCGGCCGGGGTGTGGACCGGGCCGTCGTAGTGGAACGCCCGATAGATCTCGTCGCTGACGAGCAGAATCCCACGCTCTCGGGCCAGGGCGGCGACCGCCTTCATGGCTGCCGGGTCGATCACCGCCCCGGTCGGGTTGGCCGGGCTGCACAGCAGGATGACCTTGGTCCGCGGGGTGAGGGCCGCTTTGATCCTGTCCGGGTCGACGCGGAAGTCTGGGTACGTGTCCACCGGGACCAGGGTGCCGCCGGCCAGCGCCGCCAGGTTCGGGTAGCTGACGAAGTACGGGTCCGGGGTGACGATCTCGTCCCCGGGGTTGACCACCGCCAGCATGGCCAGCAGCAGCCCGCCGCTGGTCCCGCTGGTGACGAGCACGTCCCGGTCCTGACCGGGGAACCGCCGGCGGACGTCGGCCAGCAGCCGCTCCCGCAGTTCGGCCGCCCCCTGGGTGACGGTGTACCCGTTCTTCCCGCCGTCGATGGCCGCCTTGGCCGCCGCCTTGATCGGCTCCGGCACGTCGAAGTGCGGCTGGCCGATGCTCAGGTTGACCGGGTCTTTCAGGGACTTGGCGAGGTCGAACACCTTGCGGATGCCGGACACCTCGATCGACTTGGCCCGGTCGGCGACGAGACGGTGGAATTGCATGGGAACACTCGCGAAAAGAGACGTGATTGATGCCCCAGGGCGGTGCCGGGTGGAGGCTTTGGGAGGCCCGCCGGCCCGGCAACCGTTTTCGCCGGGCCGGCGGGCCTCCCAAAGCGTCGGCACCGCCCTACGTCGGAACCGACCCGACGGCCGGTGTCACCCGCCCGACTTGGCCTTGTTCAGCTCCGCCAGCCGCTTCTTCTGCTCGGCGGTCAGCACGTCCAGCCGCTCCTTGTCCCGCTTCCCCTTCAGCTCGGCGATCTTGGCCTCCAGGGCTTCGATCTGCTCGTTGTACTTGGCGTTGACCTTGTACACCTTCTGCGTCTGGTCGTCGGTCAGGCCGAGCTTCTTCCAGTTCTGCGGGAGCTGCCCCTTGTACTTGGTGGCCGGCTCCTTCGGCGGGTCGTCCTTCTTCCCCTTGTCCTGGCCGGCGGACACCCCGGCCAACAGGAACACCCCGACCAGGAAGGCGGACAGGCGAACTCTCGACATCGGTGCCTCACGGGTGCGAGCCAATGACGGCCGTCGCACGACGGCCAGACCTAAAATTGAACCGCCCGCCCCACGGTTTGCAACGGTCTGTCGGCCGATTCGCGGCCCGGCCCGCCTCCCGAACCCGAACGGCCCGTAGTGTTACCGTATACTGAAAGCGTAACACTCAGCCTCACCGGGTTCGGTCCGCCATGCTGTTCGCGGTACACCTGTCCGACGGGGTGGTGACGGGGGCGTGGGCGGCCGGCGGGTGGGCCGTGGCCGCCGCCCTGCTCGCACTCGGCGGCCGGCGGCTGACCGAGGACGAGATCCCACGTCTCGGAGTGCTGACCGCCGCCTTCTTCGTCGCCTCCCAGGTCCACCTGCCGGCCGGCGGGGTGAGCGTCCACCTGCTGCTGAACGGGCTGCTCGGGGTGGTGCTGGGCGGGCGGGCGGTGCTGGCCGTCGCCGTCGGGCTGACCCTGCAAGCCCTGCTCCTGGGCCACGGCGGGCTGGTCCAGACGCTCGGGCTGAACATCGCCCACTACGCGCTGCCGGCGGTACTGGCCGGGGCCGCCTTCCCGCCCCTGCTCCGGTCCCGCCTATTACACCGCCCCGTTCCGCGGTTCCTGGTGGTCACGCTGGTCGGCTGGGGGTGGTTGTTGACCGCGGCCGTCGCGATGCAGACGTCGTGGGTGAAACTCGGGCGGGGGGACTGGCCAGAGGGTTGGGCCGGGTGGTGGGCGGCCGACCCGGTGTTGGCTGGCGGGCTGCTGGCGGTCGCGGCCGGGTTCGCCCTGTTCGAGCGGCGGTTGGAGGCGGACCCGGCGTTCCCGGTCGGCCTGCTGCTCGGGGCGCTGACCGCCTGGGCCACCGTCGGCCTCACGGTCCTGAGCCTGCGGTTCGGTGGCACGGCCACCGTCGCGGACAAGGCCGAGTTGGTGCTGCTCCTGCACGTCCCGGTGGTGGCGGTGGAGGCGGTCGGGGTCGGGTTCGTGGTCGCGTACCTGAACCGGGCCAAGCCGGAGTGGCTGGCCGGGGGTCAGCCGGCCGGCTCGGGGAACACCTCGGCGAACGGCACCTCCCACTGACCCAGCCCGACCCGCACCAGCACCGTCCCCTTGAGCGGGTTCACCCGGACCACCTTGCCGGTGCTGTCGAACCGGCTGACCCGCACCACGTCGTTCGGCTGGAGGGCGGCCCGCTTCTCCCGCAACTCGGCCTCGGCCTGGGCGTCCTGGTCCAACTGGCGGGCCTTCCGCTCGTACTCCTCCCGCTCCTTGGCCGCGGCGTGCTCGGCGGCCAGGGCGGCGGTGCGGGCCTTCTCGGCGTCTTCCCGCAACTGCTGGAGGCGGGCCAGATCGCCGGTCTTCCCCTTCCGCTTGCGGAGGTATTTGTGCGCCCGGGTGAGTAGTTCCTTCGGCAACTTCAGCCGGCGGGCGATCCGCAGGGCGTTGCTCATGCCGAACTGACCGATGAGCAGTCGGTACGTCGGCCGCAACGTCTCCACGTCGAACTCGACCGCCCCGTTCTCCGCCCGGTCGTTGTTGAAGGCGTAGGTCTTCAGGTCGCCGAGGTGGGTCGTCACGATGGCCCGGCAGCCGACTTCGTCCAACTGGTCCAGGATCGCCCGGCCGAGGGCCGCCCCTTCGGTCGGGTCGGTGCCGGCCCCGAGTTCGTCCAGCAGTACCAGGCTGTCGGCGTCGGCCTTGCCGAAGATGGCGGCGATCCGGGTGACGTGCGAGCTGAACGTGCTGAGCGACTGCTCCAGGCTCTGCTCGTCGCCGATGTCCGCGAGGATGTGGCGGAACACCGGCACCTGGCTCCCCTCACCGGCCGGAACGTGCATCCCGCACTGGGCCATCAGGCACAACAGGCCGGTGGTTTTCAGCGTCACCGTCTTGCCGCCGGTGTTCGGCCCGGTGATGACCAGCAGGTTGAACCCGATGCCGAGCCGCACGTCGATGGGCACCACTTTGCGACGCTTGTCCGGCGGGTCTTGACGGAAGAGGTGTTCGAGCAGCGGGTGGCGGGCGTTTCGCAGCCAGAGCCGGCCGTCGGTGTTCAAGTCCGGGGCGTACATGTCGTACTCCCGGCTCAGCCTGGCTTTCGCGGTGATGAGGTCGAGCTTGGCGATCACGTCCAGGGCGAAGCTCAGCGGCTTCGCCACCCGGCCGACCTCGGTGCTGAGCCGGCGGAGGATCTTCTTCACCTCCCGGTCTTCGTCCGCTTTCAGCGTCACCCGCTCGGCACTCAACGCCGCGATGCTGGCCGGCTCGATGAACACCGTCTCGCCGGTGCCGCTGACCCGGTGGACGACCCCGTGAATCTTGTGCCGGTGGTTGGCGGCGACCGGCAGGACGTAGTGGTCGCCGTTGACCGTGGCGTTCGGGTAGCTGAGGATTTCCCGCAGCTTCGGGTCGCGGAGCAGCCGGCGGACCTCGGCCTTCACCTTCTCGTCCAGCTCGAACAGCAGTTGCCGGACGGCGGCGAGTTCCCGGCTGGCCATGTCGAGGACGTGCCCCCGGCCGTCGATACACCCGCCGATGGTTTTCGCCACCACCCCCAGGTCTTCGATCCCGCCGAGCAGCTCGATCAGGCCGACGAGCCGCTGGTCGAGCCGCATCCGGTAGCGGTAGATCGCCCCGGTGCAGTTGAGCGTCTCGGACACCTGGAGCAGTTGCTCGGCGGTCAGCATGGTGCCGATGGCCGCCCGGCGGACGACCATCCGCACGTCGTGCAGCCCGCCGAACGGCGGTGCCTGGTTCTGGCCGAGGGCCGTCACCATTTCTGTGACAAGGCCCAAGTCGGTGCGGATGGAATCGAGATCGGTAGACGGCTCGACCGCCCGGGCCAGGTCGCGGCCGAGGGTGGAGGCGGCGAACCCGGCGAGCAGGTCGCGGACCTTGTCGAACTCCAGCAGCCCGAGGGTGTGGGCGTCCATAATGGCGGTCGGCTCAACAGCAGTCATGCGGGCAAGACAACGACCCCGGGGCGCGGGTTCGGGACGAGTATTGTACGCCCGAGCGGTCCGGCCGCCCGGGAGCGAACGGCCGGCCGGTCCCGTCTCACCACCGACCGGCATTCATCCCCCTCTCATGCGCCCATTTCCAGGCGGTTTTCGGTTGTAAGATGAAGCCCCGCCGGCTGTACTTGTTGGGGCAAACCCTTGTCGGCCGGGCGGCCGGGACCGACTCTAACCTCTCGCGGCGGACGAGCGGGGACCGGGGACGGGCATGTTGAACAAACCGGTGTGCAAGGTGCCGTACCGCCGGTCGCGGTTCTCCACCCGGCTGCCGGACGACCGCCGGTACACCCCGTCCCACTTCTGGCTGCTGGAACAGGAGCCGGGGGTGTGGCGGGTCGGGTTCACCCAGTTCGCCACCCGGATGCTCGGCGACCTGGTCGAACACGGGTTCGAGGTGAAGCCGGACGCGGCGGTGGCCCTGGGCGAGACGGTCGGCTGGGTGGAGGCGTTCAAGGCGATTACGGACCTGTACTGCGTGGGCACCGGGACGTTCCTGGGCGGCAACCCGCTGCTGGAGACCGACCCGACGGTGTTCGACAAAGACCCCTACGGCGAGGGGTGGCTGTACCGGCTCCGCGGCGACCCGGACCCGGCGGCGGTGGACGTGACCGGGTACACGGCTTTGCTCGACCTGGCGATCGACAAGGTTCTGGGCAAAACCCAGTGAGGGCGGCATGGCGGCGGCACGGTACGTCATGGTCGGCGGGTTCCTCGGGGCGGGGAAGACGACCGCCCTGCTGCGCCTGGCCGAGCGCCTGAAAGGCGAAGGAAAGCGGGTCGGCCTCATCACCAACGACCAGAGCGTCGGGCTGGTGGACACGACCTTGCTGGCCGCCCACGACCTGCCCGTCGAGGAGATCACCGGCGGGTGCTTCTGCTGCCGGTTCAACTCGCTGACCGAGGCGGCCGAGAAGTTGTCGCAAGGGGAGCGGCCGGACGTGTTCCTGGCCGAGCCGGTCGGCAGTTGCACGGACCTGGCCGCCACCGTGAGTTACCCGCTCCGCCGGCTGTACGGGGACGCCTTCTCCATCGCCCCGTACAGCGTGCTGGTGGACCCGGTGCGGGCCGAGCGCGTCCTCGGGCTGGCGTCCGGCAAGTCGTTCTCGCCGAAGGTGCTGTACATCTACGGCAAGCAGCTCGAAGAGGCCGATGTCATCGTCGTCAACAAGGCCGACACCCTCGACCCGGTCCGTCTCGACCGGCTGGTCGCCGCCTTGAAGGCGAAGTACCCGAAGGCCGAGGTGCGGGCGATGTCCGCCCGGGAGGGGACCGGGTTCGCCGACTGGGCCGACCGGATCGCCGCCGGGGAGATGGCCGGCGGGCCGGCGATGGCCGTCGATTACGACACCTACGCCGAGGGCGAGGCGCTGCTCGGCTGGGCCAACTGCACCGCCACCCTCGCTGCCGAAGGGCCGTTCGACGGCAACCTGTACCTCGCGGAGTTGGCGGCCGACCTGCACCGCCGGCTGGAGGCGACCGGGGTCGAGATCGCCCACCTGAAGATGACCCTCAGCCCGGACGAGGGGACCGACCTGGCGGTGGTCAACCTGACCCGCACCGACGGCCGGCCGGAGGCGTCCCACGAGCTGCAAGAGCCGTTGGAGTCCGGCGAGCTGATCGTCAACTTGCGGGCCGAGGCCGACCCGGCGCAACTCCGGCAGGCGGTCCTGCTCGCCCTGGACGCCCGGGACAAGGCGGCCGGCGTTAAGGCGACGGTCGCCCACCTGGAGGCGTTCCGCCCCGGCCGCCCGGTCCCGACCCACCGGCTGACGGAGGTGTGATGAGCTTGCCGCTGCGGGTGCTGTACTGCCACTGTGCCTACGCCAACGTGGTGCCGAAGGCGGTCAAGGAGGAAGTCCTCCGCCGGCTGACCGAGTCCGGGCTGCCGTTCGACGCCGTCCCGGACCTGTGCGAGCTGACCGCCAAGAAAGACCCGTGCGTCAAAGAGCTGGCCGCCGGCGGCGGGCCGGTGAAGATCGCCGCCTGCTACCCGCGGGCGGTGAAGTGGATGTTCGCCGGGGCCGGGGCGCCGCTGCCGGCCGACGGCGTCGCGGTGCTGAACATGCGGACGGACACCGCCGACCAGGTAATCGCCGGGCTGCTGGGCCAGGAGAGTTCGGAGGCCGCGTCGTGAGTGCGACCGCAACCGCCGCCCCGTTCCGGGTGGCCGTGTACGAAGGCGCCGGTAGCCGGCCGCTCGACCCCGCCGTGCGGACGGCCGTCGTGAGCACGCTGCTCCAGAAGGGGTACGCGGTCACGGTGGTCCGGCCGGGCGGCAGCGTCAGCGGGTCGTCGGCCGGGCACCTGGTCGTGGTCGGCCGGTTCGAGGAGGCCAAGCCGGCGCGGGTGGACGGGGACGTGACCGTCTGCTTCCGGGACATCGACGGGCTGGACGCCGCCCAGGTGGCCGAGCAGGTCGAGGCGGCGCGGGGCGAGCTGGGGCTGGCGGCGCCGGGCAAGTGGAAGCCGTGGTTCCCGGTGATCGACTACGACCGCTGCACCAACTGCATGCAGTGCCTGTCGTTCTGCCTGTTCGACGTGTACGGGGTGTCCGCGGACAAGAAGATCCAGGTGCAGAACCAGTCGAAGTGCAAGACCGACTGCCCGGCCTGCTCGCGGGTCTGCCCGGAGGTGGCGATCCTGTTCCCGAAGTACCGGCACGGGCCGATCAACGGGGACGTGGTGAGCGCCGACGACCTGCGGCGGGAGAACCTGAAGGTGGACATCTCCGCCCTGCTCGGCGGGGACATTTATGCGGCCCTGCGGGACCGGTCGGCAAAGTTCAAGAGCCGGTTCAGCAAGGAGCGGGACGCGGACAAGGCGCTGGCCGAGCGGCAGAAGTGCCTGACCAAGCTGGGCGAGCAGCTCGACGTGCCGCCGGAGGTGTTCGCCTCCCTGCCGACGTTCGACCAGATCCGGGCCAAGGCGGACGAGGCGGCAGCGAAAGCCGCCGTGGCGCTGGCCGGGCAGCCCGCGGGGAGCGCCCCATGACCGCCCGAGTCTTCTCCTCGTTCCCACGCAGAGCGTGGGAACGAGGAGAAATGGGAGCGCCTCGTGATCGTCCCCCTCGCCCGCCGGATGCTGACCGAGGTGCCGCCCCGGCTCCTGTGGAAGTTCGCGTTCAACTTCGGGTTCAAGGGGATGGTATCGGTCGAGCGGTTCAAGGCCCGCCTCCGCCGCGGGGTCCACTTCCCGCCGTTCCTGTACATCTCCGTCATCAACAGCTGCAACCTGAAGTGCCAGGGGTGCTGGGTGGATGTCCAGTCCCCCCGCAAGATGATCGACAAGGACACCCTGAACAAAGTCATCCGGGACGCCAAGAAGCACGGCAACAGCTACTTCGGCATCCTCGGCGGCGAGCCGTTCCTGCACCCGCACCTGCTGGACGTGCTGGACGCCCACCCGGACTGCTACTTCCAAATCTTCACCAACGGCCAGCTCATCACCGACGCGGTCGCCCGGCGGCTGAACCGGGCCGGGAACGCCACCCCCCTCATCAGCGTCGAGGGGACGGCGACGGTCAGCGACCAGCGGCGCGGCCGGCTGAACGTCCTCAACCGGACGATGGACGGGATCGAGAACTGCCGCAAGCACGGCCTCATCACCGGCGTTGCCACCAGCGTCTGCCGGACGAACATCGACGACCTGCTCACCGAGCCGTGGCTCCGCCGGCTGATCGACTTGGGCGTTCACTACGCCTGGTTCCACACCTATCGCCCGGTCGGCCCGGACCCGTCGTTCGAGCTGGCTCTGACCCCGGAGCAAATCCTCCAGGTGCGGCGGTTCGTGGTGAAAATGCGGTCGAAGCTGCCGCTCGCCATCGTCGACCCGTACTGGGACCACGACGGCCAGGCGCTCTGCCCGATGGCCACCGGGGTGAGCCACCACATCGGCCCGAGCGGCGGTATCGAGCCGTGCCCGATCATCCAGTTCGCAAAGGAGTCGGTGTACGACCAGCGGGGCGTCTATAACTTGCTCACACAGTCCGCCTTCCTGAAGGACTTCCGGGAGGCGTCCGCCCAGGCCACCCGCGGGTGCGTGGTGCTGGAGCGGCCGGACCTGGTGAAGCAGCTGGTGCAGAAGCACGCCGCGATGGACACGACGAGTCGCGGCACCGCCCTGGCCGAGCTGGACCGGATGACCCCGCGGAACAGCCAGCACAACCCGGGGAACGAGGTGCCGGAGGAGCACTGGGCGTACCGGTTCGCCAAGAAGCACTGGTTCTTCGGGTTCGGGGCGTACACCTGACCCGCCGACCCCCACGGTTAGCGGCGGACCCGCCGGGTCCGCCGCCCGGAGCCTTGTGAATGCCGCTGCCGCTGCTCACCCTGCCCCGGGCCGTCCCGGTCCTGTCCGGCCGGCCCACCCAGGACACCGTCCCGCCGACCCGCGAGGAGCGGGAGCGGGTCCGCACCCTGGCCGAGCGGTACGTCGCCCGGGTCGAGCCGGTCATCCCCCTCTCGCTCGACGAACTCCGCACCCACGCCGACGCGGTGATCGCCGCGTCCGGGCTGGACCCGAAGTTCCGCGACTACGTGGGCGTCGTCGTCAACGCCGAGGCCAACCGGTCGGCACTGGCGACGGTGCCGTATGAGCGGCGGCTGTTGCTCCTGCCGAAGTGCCTGCGGGTCGAGGACCGCTGCCCGGCCCCGTTCGATGAGTTCGGCCTCCTGTGCAAGCAATGTGGTCTCTGCACCATCCAGGACTTGCAGAACGAGGCCGAGCGGCTCGGGTACGCGGTGCTCGTCGCCGAGGGGTCGGCCCTGGTGATGGCGATCATCCAGACCGGGAAGATCGACGCCATCCTGGGCGTGAGCTGCCTGTCGGTGCTGGAGAAGGCGTTCCCGTACATGGAGGCGGCGGCCATCCCCGGGGTGGCGGTGCCGCTCCTGCAGGACGACTGCAAGGACACGGCCATCGACGTGGAGTGGGTGTGGGACTACCTGCACCTGACCAGCGACGACCGCACCTACCGGCTCGACCTGGACGCCGTCCGCACCGAAGTCGAGACGTGGTTCGAGGCGGACTCGCTGACCGCCCTCATGGGGCCGGCGGACACCGAGACGGAGCAACTGGCCCGCGGCTGGCTGGCCAAGGCCGGCAAGCGGTGGCGGCCGTTCCTGGTGGCGTGTGTGTGGAAGGCGCTCCAGGACGACGCGCACGCCGCCTTCCCGGCCGGGTTGAAGAAGCTGGCCGTGGCCGTCGAGTGCTTCCACAAGGCGTCCCTGGTCCACGACGATATCGAGGACGCGGACGACCTGCGGTACGGGGAGAAGACGCTGCACGCCGAGCGGGGCGTGCCGGTCGCGCTGAACGTCGGCGACCTGTTGCTCGGTGACGGTTACCGGCTGATCGCCGACACCGACGCCCCGCCGGCGGCCGTCGCCCGGATGCTTCGCATCGCCGCCGACGGGCACCGCACCCTCTGCCTCGGGCAAGGGGCGGAACTGGCGTGGGCGGCCAACCCCCGGCCGCTCACCCCGGTCGAGGTGGCCAGCATCCACGGGAAGAAGACGGCCCCGGCGTTCGAGGTGGCCCTGCGGCTCGGGGCGGCCTACGCCGGCGTCGACGCCGACCTGCACAACACCCTCTCCGCGTACAGCGAAGCCCTCGGCATCGCTTACCAGATCCGCGACGACCTGGACGACCTGAACCCGGCCGACGGGGACGACCTGACCGCCGGCCGGCTCGGCTTCCCGTTGGCGGTGGCGTTCGAGCGGGCCAAGGGCGAGGACGCCGGGCTGCTCGAAGCCGCCTGGCGGCGGGCGGCCGGCGTCGACCCGGCGGCGGTGCGGGAGGTGATCCACCGGCTCGGGGCGGCCGACCGGTCCCGGCAGATGCTCGACTCGTACAAGGAGCAGGCGGTCCGCACCCTGATGGAAGTCACGAACCCGAGCCTGAAGGGGCTGCTCCGCCGGGTGGTGAGCAAGATCTTCAGCGTCGAAATCAAGGGCTGGTGCAGTGAGTTTGAGGCTCGAAATGCTCCAGGTCGCCCGGCTGTCGCCGAAGCCGCTGGGTGAGTCGGCGGGGCTGGTGGCCGACTTCCTCCGCGGCCGACAGAACCCGGACGGCGGGTTCCAGGACCGCGGCGGGGCGAGCGACCTGTACTACACCGTGTTCGGTTTGGAAGGGCTGCTCGCCCTGCGGGCGGACGTGCCGGCGATCCCCGTCCGCGACTACCTGCTCCGCCACGGCGACGGCGACGGCCTCGACTTCGTTCATCTGGCGTGTCTAGCCCGGTGCTGGGCCGGCCTGCCCGCCGAGCTGCGAGCCGCCCCTGCCGACGGCATCCTGGCCCGACTGGAGGCGTATCGCAGCACCGACGGCGGGTACGCCAACGACCCGGGCAAAGTCGACGGCACCGTCTACAACTGTTTCCTGGCCCTCGGCGCGTACCAAGACCTGGGCCGCCCGCTGCCGAACCCCGCTGGCATGTTACGCTGTGTTGACCGCCTGAAAGCGGAGGACGGCGGGTACGCCAACCAGCACGACGTGCCGCTCGGGCTGACCCCGGCGACGGCCGCCGCCGTCACGCTGCTGCGGCAACTGGAACAGCCCATTCCCGCCGAGTTGGCCGATTGGCTGCTCGCCCGGTGCAGCCCGGACGGCGGGTTCTTCGCCACGCCGATCGCGCCGCTGCCCGACCTGCTCTCGACGGCCACCGCCCTGCACGCGCTGTCCGGGATGCACGCGAACATCGACCCGATCCGGGAGGCGTGTCTGGACTTCCTCGACACCCTCTGGACGAGCCGCGGGGCGTTCCACGGCACCTGGGCCGACGACGTGTTGGACTGCGAGTACACGTACTACGGCCTGCTCGCCCTCGGCCACCTGAGCGTATGACGGGCGGTTCTTCGTTGGGCGGGTCAAGCCGGCTCCGCGGCGCCGACCCGCCGGAATGGTCGTGATGCGGTTGCCACGCCAGGCGGGCCTCCCAAAGCGTCGGCACCGCCCTACGAAACCCTGCCCTCCGTAGGGCGGTGCCGAGTCTTCGAGGCCCGCCGTCTGGGGCGGTGAGCGGTTGCCTGGTCCGGCGGGTCGGCGCCGCGGAGCCGGCTTGACCTGCCCTACGAAGAACCGGCCCGCACCCATCAACCCCCATCCCGGACGCGACCAGATCATGCCGCTCGATGACGCCGTCGCGGAGACGCTGGCCCACGCCCGCCGGGCACTGCTCGCCGCCCGCGGGCCGCACGGCCATTGGGAGGGGGAGCTGTCCCGCAGCGCCCTCTCGACCGCGACGGCCGTCTTCACCCTCAGCCTGCACGGGCGGGCGGGCGGAAGCACCGACGCCCGCCGCAAGCTCATCGCCGCCGGCCTCCGCTGGCTGGCCGACCACCAGAACCCCGACGGCGGCTGGGGCGACACCGTCCTCAGCTTCAGCAACATCAGCACGACGGCCCTGTGTTGGGCCGCTCTCAGCATCCCGGAGGCGGCCGGGTTCACCGAGACCGCGGCGAGGGCCGAAGGCTGGCTCCGCACCGCGGCCGGCAGCCTCGAACCGAAGCCGCTGTCCAAGGCGATCGCCGACCGGTACGGCAAGGACCGGACGTTCTCGGTGCCGATCCTGACCATGCTCACCCTGGCCGGCCGGCTCGGACCGGACGGCTGGCGGCTCGTCCCGCAGTTGCCGTTCGAGTTGGCCGCCTGCCCGCACCGGTGGTTCCATTGGCTGCGGCTACCGGTGGTCAGCTACGCCCTGCCGGCGCTCATCGCCATCGGCCAGGTGCGGCACCACCACCGGCCGACGCGGAACCCCCTCACCCGCCTCGTCCGCCACTTCACACGTAGCCGCACACTCCGCGTCCTGCGGGACATCCAGCCGACCACCGGCGGCTACCTGGAGGCGACCCCGCTCACCAGCTTCGTGGCGATGAGCCTGATCGCGGCCGGCCAGAGTGACAGCCCGGTTGTGTCGCACTGCCTGGAGTTCCTCGAACGGTCGGCGCGGCCGGACGGCAGTTGGCCCATCGACACCAACCTGGCCACCTGGGTGACGACCCTGGCGGTGAACGCCCTCGGCGACACCCTGCCGGAAACGGACCGGCCGGTGATCCGCGACTGGCTGCTCGGCCAGCAGTACCGGACCGTCCACCCGTACACCCACGCGGCCCCCGGCGGGTGGGCGTGGACCGACCTGCCCGGCGGCGTCCCGGACGCGGACGACACCCCCGGCGCCCTCCTCGCCCTGGCCAACCTCGGCGAGCCGGACGCCCGCACCCTCGATGCGGCGGTCGCCGGCGTCCGCTGGCTGCTCGGCCTGCAGAACGGCGACGGCGGCATCCCGACCTTCTGCCGAGGCTGGACCGGGCTGCCGTTCGACCGCAGCAGCGCCGACCTGGCCGCCCACACCCTGCTCGCCTGGGACGCCTGGCACCCGCACCTGCCGGCCGACCTGCGGCAGCGTGTGGACGCCGCCGCAACCCGAGCGGCCCGCTACCTGATGCGGACTCAGCGACGGGACGGGGCGTGGGCGCCGCTGTGGTTCGGCTGTCAGCACTCGCCGGAGGTGGAGAACCTGACCTACGGAACGAGCCGGGTTCTCCGACTAGCCCGCGTGACGGCCTGGCGGTTCGGCGACGAGTGGGCGGCCGCGCTCGACCGAGCCGGCGGGTGGCTGGCCGCCGCCCAGAACCCGGACGGCGGCTGGGGCGGTCGGCCGGGCGCCCCGTCCACGATCGAGGAGACGGCGCTGGCCCTCGAAGCCGTGCGGCTGGGTGGCCGGATCGATGAAAACCGGATCGGCGCGGCCCGCCGCTGGCTCGCCGCCGCGACCGCGGACGGCACCGCGTTCCCGCCGGGCGCCGATCGGGTTCTATTTCGCCAACCTGTGGTACTACGAAGCCCTGTACCCCGTCGTCTACACCGTGGCGGCGATCAGGTAGGGCGGCCGGCGCGGTCTCGATCCCACGCCGGGGTCCGATGTGACGTAACCGTCCGCCTGCCGCGGCCGGCCCGCGGCGGGCTTACCGGATTACCCGACGTACACCCCGCCGTCGAAGCCGGGGAAGGCGTCGAACCCGAACAGGGCGGCCGGGGTTGCCGGTGCTCAGGCTGGTGCCGCTGTAGCCGGTCACCCGGCTGCCGGCCCCGGTCCCGGCCCCGACCACCACGTCGGCCCGGTTGTCCCCGTCCAGGTTGCGGGCCACCAGCCGGACCCCGCCCCGGTTGCTCGGGTCGCCGGCGAAGAAGTCGGCGATCACCTTGACCGTCCCCCTCCCGGGCGGCCCCGGAGGTGATCGTCACCCGCGGCGCCCCGCCCGGCCCGCCGCCGGCGATCAGGTCCGCCATCCCGTCCCCGTCCACGTCCCCGACGGCCACGTACACCCCGTTCCGCAGGCTGTCCTCGAACGCGAAGAAGTCGGCGAACAGCTTCCTTGCTGGTGTTCCCGGCGGCCAGCGACTGGCCGTTGAACGCGGCCACCCGCGGGCCGCCGCCGAACCCGGCGCTGACCACCAGATCCCCCGGCCGTCGGCGTTCATGTCCGCCACCCCGGCCCGGGCGCCGCCCCGGAAGTTCGGGTCGTCGATGCCGAAGAAGTCGGCCACCTGGCCGAAGGTCTTGCCGTCGAACACCCGCACCCGCGGCCCGCCCCCCTCGTCCGGGGAGACGACCAGGTCCGGCACCCCGTCCCCGGTGATGTCCCCGGTGGACACGTACACCCCGCCGGTGAACGACGGCTCGAACGGGTCGACGGCGAACAGCTCGGCCCGCGTCTGGCCGTCGATCACCCGCACGTGGCTGGCCGACCCCGGGCCGGTGCCGGCCACCATGTCGGCGATCCCGTCCCCGTTCAGGTCGGCGGACGTCACCCGCACCCCGCCGGTGAACCCCGGGAACAGGTTCAGGCTGAACCGCTCCGACCCGTCCGGGTTGAAGAACCGGGCGTCGGCCGAGTGCCCGGCCCCGGCCCCCACCCCGAACTCCCGATACCCGATCACCACCGGCGGCCGGGCCGGCGGGGTCTTGATCTCGGCCACCGTCTGGGCCGAGCCGGCGGCGTAGGTGCCGTCCCCGGCGAACTGGGCGGTGATGGTACTCGCCCCGGTCGGCAGGGCGGTGGTCGTCACGGTGGCCACCCCACCGACCACCGGCGCGGTGCCGATCGGGGAGCCGTCTAGCAGGAACGTGACGGCCCCGGTCGGGGGGGACGTGACGCCGGCCGGCCCGGCGACGCTGGCGGCAAAGGTGGCCGGCTGGCCGGCCGCCGGCAGGCCACCGACCGGGACGACCGTAATGACCGGTGGGGCTTTGGTCACCGCGTGGGAGAGGGGGGCTGAGACGCTCGTGGCCTGGTTCGCCCCGGCCGGGACGAACCGGGCGGTCAGGGCGTGCGGCCCGGCCGCCAGCGCCGCCGTGGTGAACGCCGCCTGCTGCTGCCCGCTCACCGCCGCCAGCGGCACCACCCCGCTGATCGCCGTGGCCCCGTCGAAGAACTGCACCCCCCCGGCCGCCGCCCCGGCCGCCGCCGTCACCGCCGCCGTCAGCGTCACCCCCTGCGACACGTACGACGGGCTCCCGCTCCCCACCAGCAGCGTCACCGTCGCCAGCGGCACCACCGACTGGGTGTAGTTGGCCGAGGTGCTGCCGACGAAGTTGGCGTCCCCGGCGTAGTCGGCAGTGATCGGGCTGTCCCCGACCGGCAGGGTGGACACGGTCAGCCCGGCCACCCCCCCGGCCACCGCCGCCGTCCCCAGCACCGCCCCACCCGCCCGGAACGTCACCACCCCCGTCGGGTCGGCCGGCAGGCCCGGCACCTCGGCCAACGTCGCCGTCAGCGTGACCGGCTGCGTGACCGTCGCCGGTCCCGGCCCGGAGACCGTCACCGTCACCCCGCCTTTCGCCACCGTCTGGGTGAGCGCGGCAGAGGTGCTGGCCGCGTACTCGACCCCGGCCGGGACGAACCGGGCGGTCAGGGCGTGCGAGCCGGCGGACAGGGCCGCCGTGGTGAACGCCGCCTGCTGCTGCCCGCTCACCGCCGCCAGCGGCACCACCCCGCTGATCGCCGTGGCCCCGTCGAAGAACTGCACCCCCCCGGCCGCCGCCCCGGCCGCCGCCGTCACCGCCGCCGTCAGCGTCACCCCCTGGGTGGCGAACGACGGGCTCCCGCTCCCCACCAGCAGCGTCACCGTCGCCAGCGGCACCACCGACTGGGTGTAGTTGGCCGAGGTGCTGCCGACGAAGTTGGCGTCCCCGGCGTACTCGGCGGTGATCGGGCTGTCCCCGACCGGCAGGGTGGACACGGTCAGCCCGGCCACCCCCCGGCCACCGCCGCCGTCCCCAGCACCGCCCCACCCGCCCGGAACGTCACCACCCCCGTCGGGTCGATGGTGGCCAGGGCCGGGATTTCGGCCAGCGTCGCGATCAGGCTCACCGGTTGGGAGTAAGCCACCGGGCCGGCGCTGGTGACGGTGATGGTCGTCCCGCCCTTGGCCACCGACTGGGTGTACGAGGCGGAGGTGCTGGGGTCGAACGTTCGCGTCCCCGGCGTACTCGGCGGTGAGGACGTTCGCCCTGACCGGCAGGGTCGAGACGGTCAGGGCGGCGACCCCGCCGGCCACCAGGGCGGTGCCGATGGCGGTCCCGTTCAGCTTGAACGTCACCACCCCCGTCGGGTCGATGGTGGCCAGGGCCGGGATTTCGGCCAGCGTCGCGGTCAGGGTCACCGGCTGGGTGACGGTGACCGGGCCGGGGCTGGACAGTGTGACGGCCGTCCCGCCCTTGGCGACCACCTGGGTGACGGGGGCGGAGGTGCTTGCGGCCTGGGTCGCCCCGGCCGGGACGACCCGGGCGGTCAGGGAATGCGAGCCGACCACCAGCCCGGAGGTGGTGAACGCCGCCTGCTGCTGCCCGCCGGCCGCCGTCAACGGCACCACCCCGCTGATGGCCGCCGCCCCGTCGTAGAACTGCACCCCCCCGGCCGGCACCCCGGCCGCCGCCGTCACCACCGCCGTCAGCGTCACCCCCTGGGTGGCGAACGACGGGCTGCCGCTCGTGGTCAGGGCGGTGATGGTGGAGGTCGGGTTCACCGTCTGGGCGACCGCCGCCGAGGTGGACGGGTTGAACCCGGCCGCCCCGCTGTACACGGCGGTGATCGAGTGCGACCCGACGCCGAGCGTGGTGGTGGTGAACGCGGCCGTGGCCGGGCTGCCGGCGGACAGCGTCACCGGCCCGCCGACCAGGGTGGCCCCGTCGAAGAAGCTGACCGTGCCGGTCGGGACGCCGGCCGTCGCCGTCACCGCGGCGGTGAACGTCACCGCCACCCCGAACTCGCTCGGGTTGCTGCTCGCCGTCAGGGCGACCGAGGTGCTCACCGCCGCCGGGCTGACCGTGACGGTGACCGGGGCGGACACGCTGGAGGTCAGGTTGGAGTTCCCGGAATACCGGGCGGTGATGGACTGCGTGCCGACCGGTAGGTCGGTGGTGGTGAGTACCGCCTGGGCCGCGGCCCCGACCGCCACCAGGGCCACCGGGTTGCCCACCTGGACCGCACCGGCGAAGAAGAACACCGACCCGGTCGGCGGCCCGCCCGGACCGGTCACGGTGGCCGTCAGCGTGACCGCCCCGCCGGCCGTGACGGCGGTCGGGTTGGCGGTCAGGGTGGTGACGGGGACGGCCTTGCCGACCACCTGGGTGACGGCCGGCGACGTGCTGGCGGCGAACCCGGCCGCCCCGTTGTACTTGGCCGTGACCGTGTGGTCGAAGGCCGCCAGGGTGCTGGTCGTGATGCTCGCCTGCAGGGTCGCGTCCAGGGTGACCGGGCTGCCGATCTGGGTCGCCCCGTCGTAGAAGGTGACGGTCCCGGTCGGGGTGCCGGCGCTGGCGGACACGGTGGCCGTGAACGTCACCGCGTCCCCGTACACGCTCGGGTTGCGGTTGGACACCAGGGCCGTCTGGGTGGTCGCCCCGGCCACCGTCTGGTTCAGCAGGCTGACGACCTTGTTCGAGTCCCCGACCGTCACCAGGTCCGGGGTGGGGTTGCTGTCGAAGCTGCCGACCGCCAGGTACTGGCCGCCGGCCCCCGCGGTGGTGAACGGCGAGTCCGGGTCGGCGGACAGGTTGCCGGACCCGTCCCCGCGGTACACCGCCACCCGGGCGGCGGTGCCGTTGACCGGGTGCCCGTAGGTGATGGCGGCCACGTCCGTCCGGCCGTCCTGGTTGAAGTCGGCGACGGCGACGGCGAACGCGGACGTGGACCCGCCGGTGTTCAGCCCGGCCGTGTACGTGCTCACCCCACCGAAATTGGCGTTCCCGCTGCCCAGCAGCACCCCGACCGAGGTGCCCTTGCCGAAGTTGGCGTAGAAGCTGTTCGAGTCCGGGTTGCCGGCGTTGGCCACCACCAGGTCCGGCCGGTTGTCTCCGTTCAGGTCGGCCGCCTGCATGCTGATCGGGAGCGGCCCGCCGGAGTCGTAGATGTTCCCCTGGACGAACCCCCCGCCCCCGTTCCCGGTGAACACGTACACCAGGCCGTTCGGCTGGTCGGCGTTCGCGTCCGGGGGCACGTCCGGGACGGTCAGGGCCACGTCCTGGTGGCCGTCCCCGTCGAAGTCGGCGATCGCCCCGGCGGTGGGGATGAACGCCGTCCCGGCCGCGACGATGTTGATCAGCCCGAACCCGCCGGCCCCGTCCCCCTGGAACACCGTCATGTTCTGGCCGGTGACGTTGTTCCCGTTCTCGTCCGACTTGCCGAAGCTGCACACCAACACGTCCGGGTCGGCGTCCGAGTCGGTGAGCTGGGCGACGCCCACCCAACTGGAGTTGCTCCCGCCGGTCGTCACCTGCGTCTTCTTGCTGAACCCGCCGTTCCCGTCCCCGAGGAAGACGGTCAGATACCCGACCTCGGACTCGTTCACGCTGACGCACACCAGGTCGGCCGCGTTGTCCTTGTTCACGTCCGCGACGGTGACGAACGACACGTGCTGGTCGGACCCGACGGTCAGGTTCGAGGCGCTCCCGAACTGGCCGTTCCCTTGGCCGAGCACGACGGTCAGCCGCTGGCCGGCGTTCGCCGGGTTCGCCCCCGGGGCCGCGTTCCCGTAGTTGGCGATCACCAGGTCGGACAGCCCGTCGTTGTTGAAGTACCCGGTGGCGACGCACCCGTTGTTGTTCAGCCCGGAAAACGTCTGTGCGGTCTGGGCCGCGAACAGGGCGGGGGTGGACCGCTCTTCGAGCGGCTGGAGGTACAGTCGGACCAACGACCGGTCTGAACGGCTCGACGGCGTGTGCCGGACGGGGGTGCGTCGACGCATGGCGGCCTCCCAGGACGTGACGGGCGGATAAGTGCGCCCCGACGACCGCCGGGGGGCGGTCAGCGGGAAACGAACGCGAGCGCCGGGCGAGAATGCGAGTCACGGCCGGCCCGTCAAGCCGTGCTGACCGCACAGATTCCCAGGCGGGAGCCGAAAAGTCAACGGGTGAACCGAATTGAGTGGATTCCTGCCGTACCAAAACCGCCGTAGAGACCGTTTGACCGCTGTGCGCGGTTGAGAAACCGGTTGCCGGTGTGATGTACAGAAAGAGCAGACGGGCGGCCGGGCGTCTGTCCGGCCGCCCTGGCGGCGGTCACTTGTCCGCTTTTTCCCGCTTGCCCTCGAACTCGAACTTCCGGGTTTCCCCGCCGAAGTCGGCCTCGGCCTCCCCCTTGATCGTGTCGCCCTTGATCTTCGCCTTGTACTTGATGGAGAACTTCTGGCCGTCCCGCTCCCGGTTGACGACGAACGACAGGTCGCCGTCCTTGTACTTCACGTCCTCGATCTTGGTCTCCGTGTTGTCCCGCCCGACCATCACCCCGGCCAGCTTGTCCCCGTCCTTCTTCAGCTTGAGCGTCGACTGCCGCTTCTGCCCGTTGAACTCCGTCTCCCACTTCCACGTCCCGACCGGGTCCGGCTTGGCGTCGTCCGCGTAAGCCAGCCCGCCCAGCCCGACCGTCAGCACCGCCGCGAGGAGCGTCCGCATGATGCCGTCTCCTGAACCGGCCGGGGGAGGGTCGGCCCGCCACCGGCGGGCGGCCCCGGCCGCACCGCCGTTATACGGGCGGCCGGCCTGGAGCGACCGCGCCCCGTCCGCTATCGGCCGGACCGCCCGCCCGGTTCGACCGCCCGGGCTGTCACCACCACGTAGATCGTCGCCGGCCCCGCCTTCCCGTCGGTCCGGCAGGTCTGGGCCACCACCGCCCGCCCGGCCGGCACCCGCACCGGGCCTTTCAGGGTGTGGCTGACCGTCTCGGCCGGGGCGGCCTCGTCCCCGCCCTCCCGTGCCCGCACCCGGGTGTCCTGGAGCATCAACTCGACGGCGACCCCGTTCCCTTCGGGCCGGGCGGTCACCGCGGCCGTCGTCCCCACCTGGCTGTAGCTGACCGACCGCTGGACCGGCGGGCCGCCGGCCCCGCCGCGCCCGCCCAGGACCGAGCTGGTGACCAGCGGTACGTTCCCGCCCAGGGTGGTGGACACCGGCTGGCCGGCGGTGGCGGTCAGGGCGATCCGCCGGACCGAGGTGGCCGGGTTCGCCTTGGCCAGCGCGGCCAGCTTGGCGGACAGGTCCGCGGCCGGCCCGGCCAGGTCGGGGGCGGCCGGCTCCTTCTCCTCGTCCCCCTTCCTGCCGGGGACTTCGACGAGGGTCAGCTCGACCGCCACCGTCCGCGGCGGGACGTCGAGTTGCCGGGCCAGGTTGAGCAACTCGGTCACGGCCTCATGGGGGCCGCTGACCAACAGGGTGTTGCCCGGGGCGACGGCCACCGACACCTCACCGCGGAAGGAGGTGCTGAGCACCTTGGCCAGCTCGGCGGCGTCCAGGAACTGGACCCCGTGCAGCACTCGGTCCACTTTGGACGGGGCCGCTGGCGGGTTCATCGGCCGATCCTGGCCGGCAGACGCGGTCGCGGCCAGCAGTACGGCGGCCAGAGCGAGAAGCTGTCGGCACATGGCGCTGACTCCGGGAGTGGGCAAGAGTGGGCCGGCCTCCGGCCAGGCTAACCGGCCGGCCCCCTGCTCGCAACTCAACCGATAGCGGCACTCAGTTGGCTCTCATCCCGCCCGGTCCGTCAGCCGCAACCGGACGAGCAAGTCGTTGAGCGCCGGACGGGCGGACGGCGCCTCGGGCAAGTGGCTGACCCGGTGCGCCGCCTCCAGCTCGGCCCGCAGTCGGTCGTACTCCCGGCGGTGGAACTCGACGTCCGCGTCCCCGACCGCCGATTGCTCCGGCCCGGCTAACTTGCGGGCGATCAGGTCATCCACGTGCGGCAGCCGGGCGTCGGCGTTCAGCCGCACCAGGTTCGCCTCCACCTCCCCGGACCGCATCAGGTGGATGCCGGTCAGCAGCACCCGGTACGTGTACAGCAGCGGCTTCACCCGCCGCGGTCGCTCCTTGTCGAACAGCCGCCACTGGGTGGCCGCGAACCCGAGGTAGTGGTGGCTGTGGTGCCGGGTGACACACCCCCGGGCGACCGCCCGCAGCTCGGCGTGCTCGGGGGTGGTGTGGACCACCAGCGGGGAATGGAGCTGCTCCAGGACGTACCCGTTCTTCTGCAGCAGCAGGCCGAAGAACTTCCGCACGTCGTGGGTGACGAGGTCCAGCTCCAGCCCGTCGTCGGCGGACACCTCGACCGTCTCCCGGCCGGGGTCGAGGCCGACCACCTCCCGCACCGGCAGAACGTGGGCGCCCCGCAGGTCGAAGTCCGAGTCCGGCGACGGGAACCCGTACAGGTGCGCCCCGCTGACCGTGGCGAACACCAGCGGGTACGGGTGTCGGGCGGCATCGGCCCGGAGCCGGTCGGCCGCGGCTGCTGAAATGACCTCGGTCACAGCAAGTCCCTTACTTTCTCCAGCTCCGCCTGCACGGCCCGCAGGGCGGCCACCGCCCGGTCCGGCCGGACGACCGCCCCGGCCAGACTGCCGTAGTGCTCCTCCAGGCAGGCGAGCAACAGTTCCTTCAGCCGGTCCTCGTCCGGCACCGCCGGCAGGGTGCTGGCGGCGTAGGCCCGCTCCAGGTCGGCCTCCTTGTCCGCCGCCCACTGCCGCAGTCGGGCCTCCGGCCACTCGCCCCGGCGGATCGCCTTCAGCCGCTCCCGGTCCCGCTGCAGGTCGATGTCCCCCTCGACCAGGATCTGCTCCACCTCCCCCAGTAGGCGGACCACGTGATACGCGAACTTGGTGTCGTACCCATGCCGCTCCACCAGTTCAGCCCGCTTCCCCTGCGGCGTTTTGACGGCCAGCTTGTGGAGCTGGGAGTAGGCGTACCCCTTGAACTTCGGCCACGCCCCGCGGTGCAGGAACAGCCGGCGGTGCTCCCGCACCAGGGTGCCGACCCGGGTGGCGTGCAGCACGCAGGTGGCCGGGGTGAACAGGCAGTCGATCACGTTCGGGTTGTTCTCCATCGCCAGGGCGAAGAACTTGACGATGCCGAACACGGTCAGGTCGTAGGTCCGCCCCTTCCCGCCGAGGGCGTCCGGGTCGCGGACGTGGTGCTCCTGCAACTGGGCGAACCGCCGGTGCTGGCGGCCGAACCCGGGCACCTCGCCCCGCAGGTAGGGGAACACGTCGTCCTTCGGCGGGATGGCCCACCCGTACACGTCCAGGTCGCTGCTGTCAGACGACACCCCGTAGGCGACCGACCCCATGACCGTCTCGTACTGGACGTTGGCCGGCAGCCAGCGGGGCGGGCGGACCAGCCCGCGGTCGGCCAGCCGTTGCAGGGTGCTCATTGCACAGGGTCCGGGGTGCTGTAGCTCACGGATAGGAGGGCGCGACCGGTCCCCCGGTTCGGGCCGCCCCCGCCCCCGGTGACACTCCTCACGTCGGAGGGGTCAGACCGAGGCGAGTACCCGCTCCAGGAACTCCCGGTTCGCCCGGGCGTTGGCCGTCGTCTCCTCCGGGGTCGCCCCGACCCGGGTGCCCTCGACCATCACCGGGCCGTTGAATCCGGCCGCCTTGAGCCGCCGGAACACCGCCAAGAAGTCCACCTTCCCGGTGCCGAACTGGGTCATCACCTCCCCCTTCACCGCCCCGCAGTCCTTGGCGCAGAAGCCGGTGACGTGGGCGGCGATCGGGTCCAGCTCGGCCACCGGATCCTTGCCGGTGTAGTGGATGATGTTGCCGGCGTCGTACCAGACAGCGAAGTTGGGGTGGCCGACCGCCTTGATCACCTTCAGGATCTCGGCCGACGCCCCACTGATCCCGCCGTGCGGCTTCATCACCAGCCGGACCCCCCGGTCCTGGGCGTACCCCGCCGCGTCGGCCATCACCTTGGCGAACCGGTCGGCGTCCTTCGGGTCGTCCGCCCCGAAGGTCAGCACGTACTTGAGGGACAGGCTGCGGGCGTTGTCGATCTGCTTGCGGACGTCGGCGACCGCCCCGTCGACCGGGCCGGTGAGCCGGAACCGCAGGGCGCCCATGTTCGCCTCCAGCCCGCTGGCCGCGATCCGCCGCTTCAGCCCGGCGAGGTACTCGGGGGTGGCGTCCGCGCCGATGAACGGCTCGTCCTTGGTGCGGGAGAGCAGCCCGATCGTCCGGTATCCGGCCGCCTTCACCTCCGCCAAAACCCGGTCGAACGGCCACTTCACCCACGGCCGATTGAAGCAGCCGATCGGCCAGTCCACGCCCGCCGGCCGGGCGGCGGCGAGGGGGACCGCCGTGCTGGCGGCAGCGACCCGACAGAGGAAGTTCCGACGGTGCATGACGACCCCGGTTCAGAGGACGGCGGCGACGAAGCCATCCTACGCCCGAGGTCTGGACCAGCCCAGGCGATGGAGGCCGTCCCACCCGTGAGAATCGCCCTCGCCAGATCTGAGAATCTGTGCCCGACAGCGCCCCCGTCAAAGCGCCCCGCGATCACTGCAGAGGAGTACAAAACAGGACAATTGTGGACATTTGGATCCAGTTTTCCAAAATAGCCCCTGACTGGCACTCTCGGTGCATACCGGTCCGCCACTGAGGCGACCTGACCATTCCCGCGCGGGAGGATCACATGAGCGGCTGCTGGAAGTACGGCCTGCTGGGCATCTTGCTCGGGGCCGTCGTGGGGGTCACGGGCACCCGGACGCTCCGCGACAAGTCGGCCGGGGAGGCGCCCGTCACCCTCAGCCTGCCCGGGGACGCCGACCAACTGATCAAGGACCGCAAGCTCAGCCCGGACGACGTGGCCGCCGCCCTGGCCACCTACCACCCGAGCGGCCGGTTCGACGACTTCGTCATGTTCGCGTCCGGCGGGCACAGCGGGCAGGTACACGTCATCGGCATCCCGTCGATGCGGATCCTGCGGACCATCGCCGTGTTCTCCCCGGACTCGTGGAGCGGGTACGGGGTGGGGGTGAAGGAGACCGCCCTCGATCAGTTCAACAGCAAGCGGCACCCGAACCGCGGCCCGCTCACCTGGGGGGACACCCACCACCCGGCCCTGAGCGAGACCAACGGGGAGTACGACGGCCAGTTCCTGTTCATCAACGACAAGGCGAACGGCCGGCTGGCGGTCATCGACCTGCGGGACTTCGAGACCAAGCAGATCCTGGCCAACCCGGCGTTCAACAACAACCACGGGTCGACCATGGTCACCCCGGACACCGAGTACGTGATCGAGGGATCCCAGTACGCGGTGCCGCTCGGCCACAAGTACGCCCCGATCGAGAAGTACAAGGAAGAGTACCGCGGGCTGATCACCTTCTGGAAGTTCGACCGGACCAAGGGCCGGATCGACGAGGCGGCGTCGTTCGCCCTGGAGGCGCCGCCGTACTGGCAGGACCTGTCCGACTGCGGCAAGAAGGCGAGCGACGGGTGGATCTTCATCAACTCGATCAACACCGAGCTGGCCACCGGCGGGATCGAGCAGGGCAAGCCGCCGTTCGAGGCGGGGGTGTCCCGGAACGACATGGACTACCTGCACGTGATCAACTGGAAGAAGGCGGCCGAGGTGGCCAAGGCCGGCAAGGTGTCCAAGATCGAGGGGCTGCCGGTCATCCCGCTGCAGGCGGCCATCGACGAGGGGCTGCTGCACTTCGTCCCCGAGCCGAAAAGCCCGCACGGGGTGGACGTCAGCCCGTCCGGCCAGCACATCGTCGTGTCCGGCAAGCTGGACCCGCACGTGACCGTCTACTCGATGGACAAGATCCGGTCGGCGGTGGCCGCCAAGAGCTACGAGTCGAAGGACGTGTACGGGGTGCCGGTGCTCAAGTTCGACGCCTGCAAGGAGGCCCAGGTGGAACTCGGCCTGGGGCCGCTGCACACCCAGTTCGACGACAAGGGGTACGCGTACACCAGCCTGTTCCTGGACAACGCGGTCGCCCGGTGGACGCTCGGCGGGGCCGAGCAGAAGGCGGCCGAGGGGCCGTGGAAGCTGGTGCACAGCGTCCCGGTGCAGTACAACGTCGGCCACATCGCGGCCGCCGAGGGGGACACCGCCAGCCCGAAGGGCAAGTTCCTGGTCGCCCTGAACAAGTGGTCGGTCGACCGGTACCCGAACATGGGGCCGCTGCTGCCCCAGAACCTGCAGCTCATCGACATCAGCCGGCCGGGCGACCGGTCCCGGGTGATCTACGACCTGCCGCTGGGCATCGCCGAGCCGCACTACGCCCAGATCATCAGCGCGGACAAGCTGAAGTGCTGGGAGGTGTACCCGCAGATCGGCTGGGACCCGCACCTGCAGGCGAAGAAGCCGGGCGCCCCGGCCGACGCTAAGGACTTCAAGTGGTCGGTCACCGCCAAGGGGGACACCACCGAGGTGAACATGCTCGCCCTGCGGAGCCACTTCGAGCCGGAACACGTGAAGATCAAGAAGGGGCAGAAGGTGCGGTGGACGGTCACCAGCCTGGAGAGCACCCGGGACGCCACCCACGGGTTCTGCATCCCCGGGTACAACATCGCCGGCAGCATCGAGCCGGGCAAGACGATCACCGTCGAGTTCGTCGCCGACAAGCCGGGCGTGTTCCCCTTCTACTGCCTCGAGTTCTGCTCGGCCCTTCACCTCGAGATGATGGGCTACCTGATGATCGAGCCGTAACCGCCCGACCCGCCCGCCGCGGGGCGACCCGCCCCGCGGCCCTTCCCTCTTTGACCGGCGACCCGTGGCCATGAACACCTCCCGTCCGCTGTCCGCGCAGTCCTGGCTCGCCCGTGCGGCCCTGGTCGCCGGTGCGGTCCTGCTGTACCTGTCGCCGGACCGCCCGTACTGGCTGATGAAGCTGCACGCCCCGCAGTACCCGAAGGGGCTGAACGTCGCCGGGTACCCGGACAAGATCGCCGGTGATGTCGCGGAGATCGACGGGCTGAACCACTACATCGGCATGAAGGAGCTGGAGAAGGCCGCCCAGTTCGAGCGGTCCGTCGGCCGCCAGGCGGTGTACGGGATGGCGGCGGTGATGGTCCTGGTCGCCGTGTTCGCCACCCGGTGGAGTCCGTTGCTGCTGGTGCCGGGCGTCTTGTTCCCGGCGGTGTTCATCGCCGACCTGTACTGGTGGCTGCGGGACTACGGGCTGAACCTCGACCCGCACGCCGCCATGAGCAGCTCGATCAAGCCGTTCGTCCCGACCGTTCTCGGGATCGGGAAAGTCGGCCAGTTCAAAACGGAGGCGTGGCTCGGGGACGGCCACTACATGGCGATGGCCGCCGCGGCCGCGTCGCTCTACTTCGGGTACGTCCGGTGGTTCCGGTGGCGGGTCGCGGCGACGCCGCCGGCCGCGGCCCAGCCGGCGACCGCCCCCTCCCTCGTCGCCGCCGCGATCGCGGTGGCGCTGTCCGCCGGGCCGGGCACGGCCGCCACCTGGCAGGTCCGACCGGACGGGCCGGTGAAGACGATCGCGGACGCCGTCCGGCAGGCCGCCCCCGGGGACACGATCGAGGTGGCCGGCGGCACCCACCCCGGGCCGGTCGTGGTGGACAAGGCCGTCGCCCTGGTCGGCCGCGACTGGCCGGTAATCGACGGCGGCGGCAAGGGGACGGTGGTGACGCTCGCCGCCCCGGGCGTCCGGTTCACCGGGTTCGTCGTCCGTAACACCGGCGACCTGCTCGCCAACGAGGACGGGGACGGCGGGGTTTTGGCCACCGCCCCGGACGCGGTGATCGAGGGGAACCGGCTGGAGGACGTGCTGTTCGGCATCTCGCTGCGGGACTCGCCCCGGAGCGTCGTCCGCGGGAACGCCCTCCGCGGCAAGAACCTGGACATCGCCCGCCGCGGCGACCTGGTCCGCCTGTGGTGGAGCCACAGCGTCACCGTCGCGGACAACGAGCTGGAGCACGGCCGCGACCTGGTGCTCTGGTACTCGAAGGGGCTGACCGTCCGGGGCAACCGGGTGCAGCACGGCCGGTACGGCATCCACTTCATGTACTGCGACGACGCGGTGGTGAGCGACAACCGGTTCGCCGACAACTCGGTCGGGGCGTTCCTGATGTACAGCCGGCGGGTCCGGCTGGAGCGGAACTGGGTGGAGAACAACCGCGGGGCCAGCGGGTACGGGGTCGGGCTGAAGGACATGGACGACTACGTCCTGCGGGGCAACGTGGTCGCCAGCAACCGGACCGGGGTGTTCATGGAAGGCGCCCGCGGGGAGATGGCCGACAACCTGATCGCGTACAACGAGCGCGGGGTGACGATCTTCACCTCCTGCACGCGGAACCGGGTGGAGAACAACTCGTTCGTCGAGAACGGGGAGCAGGTGACGGTCGAGGGGAGGACGGCCCTGCCGGCCGGGAACGAGTGGGCCGGCAACTTCTGGAGCGATTACCGCGGGCTGGACGCGGACGGGGACGGGTTCGGCGACCAGCCGTACCGGCCGGTCCAACTGTTCGAGCGGCTGACCGACCGAAACAGCGGGATGCGGCTGTTCGCCCACGGCCCGGCCGCCGAGGCGATCGACTACTCGTCCAAGCTGTTCCCCATCTTCGAGCCCCAGGCGAAGTTCACCGACCCGCGGCCGCGCATGGCCCCCGCCCCCCCGCCACTGTCCAGCCCGCAGCCGACCGGCCGGGGCTGGCCGCTTGTGGCGGTCGGCCTGCTCGTCGGGGCGGCCGGGTGCCTGACCCGCTGGCCGCTCGGAGCCGTCCGGGCCGACCCGGACGCCCCGGTCCCGCCGCCCGCGGCCGTACCCGCGGTGGCGGTGACCGGGTTAACCAAACGGTACGGGGCGGTGGCCGCCGTCGACGGGCTGAGCTTCGCCGTCCGGCCGGGCGAGGCGGTCGCCCTGTGGGGGGCGAACGGGGCCGGCAAGACCACCCTGCTGAAGTGCCTGCTCGGGCTAGTGCCGTTCGAGGGGACTTGCTCCATCCTCGGCCAGCCGTGCGGGATGCGGGGGAAGGCCAGCCGGCGGCTGCTCGGGTACGTCCCGCAGGAGGTCAAGCTGCACCCGGACCAGACGGTGCTGGAGTGCGTCCGGTTCTACGCCGCCCTCCGCCGGGTCGGGGCCGGCCGCGGGATCGAGCTGCTGGCCGAGTGGGGGCTGGCCGGCGTCCACGACCGCCCGGTCCGGCACCTGTCCGGCGGGATGCGGCAGAAGCTGGCCCTCGTCCTCGCCCTCCTGTCCGACCCGCCGGTGCTGCTGCTGGACGAGCCGACCAGCAACCTGGACGTGGCCGCCCGGGAGGAGTTCGGCCGGCTGCTGGCCCGGCTGAAGGCGGCCGGCAAGACGCTGCTGTTCTGCACCCACCGGACCGGGGAGATCGCCGCCCTGGCCGACCGGGTGGTCGTCTTAGAAGCCGGCCGCAAGGCCGCCGAGGGGACGCCGGACGAGCTGCGGGGGCGGCTGCTGAAGCCGGCGGTGCTGCGGCTGTGCGTGCCGGCCGAGCTGCGGGAGATGGCGGCCGAGACCCTGCGGGCGGCCGGCTTCACCGTCCGGGCGGACGGCGGCGAGGTGTGGGTGGACGTGCCGGCCGGCCGGAAGGCCGAGGCGCTGGCCCGGCTCCAGGCGGCGGGCGTGTCCGTGCTGGACTTCGACGTGGAGTCCGACCGCGGGTTCCAGGGGGACTGACGATGGACGTGCGAGCCGTGGCCCTCATCACGGGGCAAGAGGTCCGGGAGGCGCGGCGGAACCGCTGGTTCCTGGTGTTCGCCGTTATCTTCGCCGGCATGGCCCTCGGGCTGAGCCTGCTCGGCATGTCCGGGCTGGGGAACATCGGGGTGGCCGGGTTCGGCCGGACCGCCGCCAGCCTGCTCAACCTGGTCATGGTGGTGGTCCCCCTCATGGCCCTGGTGGTCGGGGTGACGAGCGTGGTCGGGGAGCGGGAGCAGGGGACGCTGCACACCCTGCTGGCCCAGCCGATCACCCTGGACGAGGTGCTGCTCGGCAAGTTCGTCGGGCTGACCGCCGCCCTGCTGGCCACCGTGCTGGCCGGGTTCGGCCTGTCCGCCCTGGTCATCACCTACTACGGCGGGGGGAGCCAGGCCGGGGCGTACGCCCGGCTGGTCGGGTTCACCTGCCTGTTCGCCGTCGCCTACCTGAGCGGCGGGTTCCTCGTCTCGACCCTGACCCGCAAGACCCCGACCGCCCTGGGGGTCGGGCTGTTCCTCTGGCTGGTGTCGGTGCTGCTGAGCGACCTGGGGCTGATGGGCACGGCGGTCGTCCTGGAGCTGTCCCCGCGGACCCTGCTGTGGCTGTCGCTGCTCAACCCGGCCCAGGTGTTCAAGCTGCTGGTGCTGGACGGCATCCAGGGCAACCTGGAGACGCTCGGCCCGGCCGGGGTGTACGCGGCCGACGTGCTGGGCGGGTGGCTGCGGCCGGTGCTGGTCGGCATTCTCGCGGCGTGGGCGGTGGTCCCGCTCGGGGTCGCCCTGGTCGCGTTCCGCAGGCGGGGGATGTCATGAGACTCCGGCTCCTGACCACGCTGGTGACGACGGCCGCGGCCGGGTGCGGGGCGGACGGGCCGCCGCCGGTCCGGTACGGGCACGAGAGCTGTTCCCGGTGCCGGATGATCGTCAACGACAAGCGGTTCGCGGCCGCCGCCGCCACCGTCGCCGGGGACGCCCTCAAGTTCGACGACGTGTGCTGCCTGGTCGCCCATCTGGTCGACCACCCGGGCGACGTTCGGCAGGCGTGGGTCCGCGGGTACGAGGCCGACGCCTGGCTCGACGCCCGGGCCGCCCACTACGCCTACGGCCCGAAGCTGCAGACCCCGATGGGGTCCGGGCTGGCGGCCGTGGCGACCCCGGAGGAAGCCGCCGCCCTGGCCCGGGAGTGGGGCGGCCGGGCGCTCCGCTTCGACGACCTTTCCGCGTTCCTCGCCGAGTCCCGGTGAGCGACCGCACGACAGTAACTCCACGTGTGAGGAGACCGATGATGACCGGCAAACGATGGTGGCGGACGGCGGCAGGGGCCGCGGTATTGGGCCTGTTGGCCCCGCTCGGGTGCGGGGGCGGGTCGTCCAGCGCGCCGGCCGGCGCGGGCAAGGCGGGCGGGCACGCCGTCAGCCCGCCGGCCGACACGACCCCGAAGCCAGCGGCCACCGCCCCGACCGCCGCCGCGGCCCCGACCCCGGCCCCGACGACGCCGCCCGACATCAAACCGACCGCCGGGGCCGGCACACTGGTCGGCCGGGTCAGCTACAACGGGGAGCCGCCGAAGCGGAAGCCGATCAACTTCGGGGCCGAGAAGAAGTGCCACGAGCACCACGAAACCCCGCCGACGGACGACAGCCTGGTGGTCGGCAGCGACCGCTCGGTCCAGTGGGTGCTGGTCCGCGTCGCCGGCAAGGTGCCCGGCTCGTACCCGCCCGGCCCGCCGGTGGTGCTGGACCAGAAGGGGTGCGTCTTCACCCCGCACGTGGTCGCCGTCCAGGAGGGGCAGGAGGTGGACATCCGGAACAGCGACCCGGTCCTGCACAACGTCCGGTGCGAGGCGGTGGTGAACCCGGCGTTCAACCGCAACCTGCCGAAACCCGGGGACAGCATGAAGGTGAAGTTCGACGCGGCCGAGGTCGGGATGAAGCTGAAGTGCGACGTCCACTTCTGGATGGGCGGGGTGATCCACGTCATCCCGCACCCGTTCTTCGCCGTGACCGGGGCGGACGGCCGGTTCACCATCCCGAAGCTGCCGCCCGGGACGTACAAGCTGGAGGCGTGGCACGAGAAGCTCGGCAAGCAGTCGAAGGAGATCACCGTCAAGGAGGGCGGGGTTCAGACCGCCGATTTCACGTTCGAGGCCAAGTAAGCCCCACCTGCCGGCGGCCGGAGCCGTACACCCGGCCGCCGGTGTAGAGGACACCCGACCCATGCCGACCGCCATCACCCCTGGACCGGCCGCCGTCCGCGTGACGGCCCCACCCCCCGCCGCCCCACAGCCGCCCACCGCCTCGGGCGGGATGCCCCGCTGGCAACAGGCCGCCGTGATCGCCGTGCCGGTGCTGGCCGCCGCCGCCGTGTGGGCCGCCGCCGTGGGCTACTACGCGGCCCAGCCGTCGCCGGCCGGCCCGGCTTCCGGCCGCGCCCCGGACGGGGCCGCCCTGTACCTGGAGAATTGCGCCCGCTGCCACGGCAAGGCCGGTCAGGCGGACGGGCCTGCCAGCGCCCTGCTCGACCCGCCCGCCCGGCGGTTCGGGGAGGACCAGTTCCGGCTGCCCACTACGGCGAACGGAGTGGCCACCGACGACGACCTGCTGTTCGTCATCCGCAACGGCATCCCCGGGTCCGCGATGCCGAAGTTCGACCACCTGTCCGACGCCGAGTTGGGGGCCGTGCTCGGCCACGTCCGCCAGCTCGCCCTGGCCGGGCTGTACCAGCGGATCAACCGCAAGGCCGACCAGGCCGGCGGCCTGGACCCCGAGGTGATCCACGGGCTGGTGGGCCGCCAGCTCAGCCCGGGCCAGGTGGTGAGCGGCCCCGGCCCGTTCCCGCCCGCGACGCCCGAGGCGGTCGCCCGCGGGCAGAAGGTGTACCAACTGACGTGCGCGTCGTGCCACGGCCCGGCCGGGCGCGGCGACGGGCCGCAGGTCAAAGACCTGAAGAACGACGACGGCACCCCGACCCGGCCCCGGGATCTGTCGAAGGGGATGTACAAGGGGGGCGGCACGCCGGAGCGACTCTACACCCGCATCCTGGTCGGGATGCCGGGCACCCCGATGCCGGCCAGCACCACCCTGAAGCCGGACGACATCTGTGACCTGGTTCATTACGTCCGGTCGCTGGCGCCGGCCGCGTCGGCGACAACCCTGGCCCCCTGAGTCGCCCGGGCTTGGGGAAACGGGCTGGGGCAGCCGACGGCCCCGGCCCGCTCGTTAAATGTGTTGGCTTGCTCTGCAGAAACCCCTTCCATTCCCGGGCGGGCCGGGGGCGTCAGCCCCCGGTGAAGGCTCCAACCCGGGGGCTGACGCCCCCGGCCCGCCAGGACTTCAACAGAGCAGAGCGGTCTCTGCGTCACGGCCGGCCCGGGTCGCTAGCCGGCAGGGTGGCCCCGGCCAGCCGCTGGCGGTAGCGGTCGTACAGCCGGGTCTGCTTGCTGGTCGGTTCGTGCGGCCGGCCGTCCACGAACACCGACAGTACCTGTGTGGACGGCTGCAACAAGTCGCCGTTGGTCAGCACCAGGTTCGCCCGCTTGCCCGCGGCGACGGTGCCGAACTGGTCCGCCACCCCGAGGATCTCGGCCGGAGACAACGTGACCGCCTTCAACCCCTCCTCCGGCGGCAACCCGTAGGACACGGCCATCGCCGCCTCATACGGCAGGTTGCGGGTGTTGTTCGACCCGGCCGACCGGATGCAGAACTTCACCCCGGCCTGGTGCAGCTTGGCCGCCGCCGTGTAGTTGGCGTCGTACCGCTCCCCCGGCTCTCGGGGCACCGTCATCACCGGCCCGAGGATGACCGGCACGTCCCGCTTGGTCAGCTCGGCCGGCACCTTCCACGCCTCGCTCCCGCCGCTCAGGATCATCTTCACCTTCAGGTCGTCGGCCAGCTTCAAGGCCGCAAGGATGTCCGCCTTCCGGTCGGCGGTGATCATCACCGGCTTCTCCCGCCGGGCGTAGGGGACGAGGGCATCTAGCCGCGGGTTCGGCGGGGTGGACGGGTCCGCTTTCTTCACGGCGTCGTACCGCCGGGCCTGCTCGAACAGCTCCTTCAGCCGGGTCAGCTTCTCCTCCCGGGCACGGCGGGCGGCCGGCGTTTCCCCCCGCTGGCCACCGGGCGGGCCGAAGAACCCGCGGCCGGCCGGCTCCCCGGGGTACGTGACACACAAAGCCAGCGGATCGACGACCACCATCTCGGCCGGCACCCACCCGGCCAGGTTGATGAGCGCCCCCTGCCCCGCCACCAGCGACCCGGTCGGCCGGGTGACGACGGTCGTCACCCCGTTCGCCCGTGTCACCGGGATCAGCTCCGAGTCCGGGTTGATGCCGGCCGACGCCCGCAGGTCCGGCTGGAAGTCGCCGCCGTCCCGGGAGTCGTTCGTCTCGGTCGCCGAGTCGATCTCGACCAGCCCGAGGATGGTGCCGGCGTCGATCATCCCCGGGTACAGGTGCCGGCCGGTCGCCTCCACGATGCGGGTGCCCTCCGGCCCCTCGCCCGGCCCGTTGCGGAACACCTTGGTGATCTTGTTGCCCGTCACCAGCACCGACCCGACGAACGCCGGCTGGCCCGGCGGGTGGACCGTCGCCCCGCGGATCAGGTACGGGGCGCCGGGCCTGTCCGGGATCGGCTCGAACTTCGCCACGATCGGGGCCGGCCCGGCCTTCGCCGGCGGGAACGGCACCAGCTTGTCTGCCCGACGGAAGAACACCTCGCCCTCGACGAGCGTCATCTCGCACCGGCTGTAGGCGTTCAGCGGGTGGCCGGTGAAGATCGCCAGGTCGGCGTCCTTGCCCACCTCGATGCTGCCGATCCGACCGTCCAGCCCGAGCTGCTTGGCCGGGTTCAGGGTGATCGTTTTGAGCGCCTCGTCCGGGGACAGCCCGCCGTACTTGACCAGCTTCGCGGCCTCTTGATACAGGTGCCGCATCAGCTCGTTGTCGTCCGACTTCAGGCAGACATTGGCCCCGGCGTCGTGCAGCAGCTTGGCCGCAAACGGGATGGCGTCGAACGCCTCGATCTTGTACGCCCACCAGTCGCTGAACAGGCTGACGCTGGCCCCGTGGGCGGCGATCTCCGGGGCCACCTTGTACCCTTCCAGGACGTGTTGCAGCGACCGCACCTTCACCCCGAACCGGTCCGCCACCCGCAGGAGCATGAGGATTTCGTCCGCCCGGTAGCAGTGGCTGTGAATCCGCAGGTCGCCGGCCAGCACGTCGGCCAGTGCCTCCAGCCGCAGGTCGCGGCGGGGTTCCGGCGGGGCGTCCGGGCTGTTCTTCCGCCGCTCGTAGTCGGCCCACTGCTTGCGGTACTCGCGGGCCTCGGTGAACGCCCGGACGAGCACCGCCTCCACCCCGAGCCGGCTGTTCGGGAACCGGCCGTCGGTCCGCTTGACGTTTTCCCCGAGGGCGAACTTCACCCCCCGCGGTCCGGTCACGACCAACTCGGTCGCCGGCCGGCCGTACTTCATCTTCAGCACCGCGTCCTGCCCGCCGATCACGTCCGCGCTGCCGTGCAGCAGGCGGGCGGTCGTCACGCCGCCGCCGAGGGCGCGGTAGATCTGCACGTCCTCGGAGTCGATCACGTCCTTCACCCGGACCTCGGGGACCACCGACAGGGACGACTCGTTCACCCCGCCGCTGATGGCGAAGTGCGAGTGCGTGTCGATGATCCCCGGCATGACGAACAGGCCGGCCGCGTCGATCACGGTGACCCCGCCCGGGGCGGTCAGGTCCGGGCCGATCTCGGCGATCTTCCCGCCTTTGACCAGAATGTCCGCCTTCGGCAGCGTCTTGCCGCTGACGGTGACGACGGTCGCCCCGCGGATCAGCACGTTGCCACCGGTCTTGGCCTTTTGCAGCCGGTCGGCCTCGGTCTCGGACAGCATCGGCTCGACGGCGTCGAGCACCGGCACCAGCGCCCGCATCGCCATCCCGGCGACCGGCGGCGTGGTCCGGTTCGGCCCCTTCCCGCCGCCCCCGCCGCCGAACCCGCCCGGCCCCTTCTTGGCGACCGGGGCGGCCGGCTCGGGGTCGGTCGTACGCGGCCCCTTGCCCTTACCCTTGCGGACCGGCGCCGCCGGATCGGCCGACCCGCCCTCGGTCGGACCGGCGGCGGTTAGCGGCTCGACGGTCAGGTCGAACCGAACCCCGTCGGCGAACGCCCACAGGTACTTGGTCCGCTCGGCGTGGAAGTCGCCGTCGGTGACGAGCAGGTGTGCGGCCAGCCCCGGCTTCACCTTGCCGACCTGGGTCGCCGCCCCGAGGATGCCGGCCGCGTGCCGGGTCAGGGCGGCCAGTGCGGCGTCGGCCGGCAGCCCGGCGGCGATCACCTTGCGGATCGACTCGCGGAACTTGTCCGCCGTCAGCCCGTTGGTCATGAACGCGAACCGCACTCCGGCCTCGTGCAACTGACCGGCGTTCGCCACCTCCTCCTTCCGCAGCCGCTCCCGGTCCTCCCGGACCCGCACCGGCTGTTCCCCCTCGCGGTCGGTCGGCTCGGTGAAGTCGAGCCGCAGGATCACTGGGACGTGCCCGGCCTTGAGCCGGTCGGCCACCTTGTAGGCGTGCCGGCCGCCGACGATCACCGGGGTCAGCTTGAACTCGGCGGCGAAGTCGAGCGCCCGGTGAATCTGGTCCGCGGTGTCGGCCTCGAAGGCGACCGGCAGCTTGCCGTCCAGGGCCGGCCACAGCGCCTCCAGCGACGGGTCGGACGACGGCCGCCGCCCGGTCCGCCCGCGGCTCTCGTAGGCGGTCTGTTGCCGCTTCAGCCAGCCGGCGTCGAGGAACGTCTGCCGGGTGTGGGCGACCACCCCCATGAGGGCGGTCGGGTACTCCGGCACCCCGACCAGCGACCGCATCGCGCAGTGCTGGGCGACCGGCGCTACCAGGATCGCGTCCCGCGGCGTGGCCCCGCTCAGGCTGACGAGGGCGCTGCTGCCGGGCAGGAACCCGCCGTCCGGCGTCACCAGGTGGGCGGTGAACCCGACCCGCCGCCACGGGTTGACCGCCTCCTCGTCCAGCTTGAGGGCGGTCTGGACGGCGAACTCCGGGGTCAGCCCCTTGCGGTTGTCCGGCTTGGTGGCGATCAGCGGGTCGGCGGCCATGTCCTCGACCGCCGGCGGCCCGGCGGCCGACCGGCGGACGGTGGCGTCGTACCCCCGCGGACTGCCCGCGTCGATGAACCCGGGGTAGACGGTCAGCCCCTTCCCATCGGTCACGGCCGCATCTGGCGGCACCGGCTCGTCCGGACCGACGGCGACGATCAGCCCGTCGCGGACGACGACGGTCGCCTTCGGCAGTACGGTGCCGGGTTCGACCACGACGCGGGCGCCGGTGATGGCGTAGCAGGTGGGCCGCAGCCGGGCCGGCGTCTGAGCGGCGGCTACCGCGGGCAGCAGCACGAGCGCGAGCGGGACGAGGGTACGACGGAGTGTCATGGCGGTCGGCCCGGCGGAACGGGGATGAGAGGCGACGGGTTATACCACAGACCGGCCCGGAATGCCATCGGCCGGCGTCTCGGGTCGTGTCTCAGTTTGGTCCCCTCCCCCTTGTGGGGAGGTGAGGGAGTGGGGGGTAAGGACGGCCTGCCACGCCCGAGCCTCCGGACGGGTAGGGAGTCCCGACCCCCACCCTCACCCTCCCCCACAAGGGGGGGACCGTCCCCCAAACGGAGACACAACCGCGTCCCGTGTGGTGCCTCAGTGTGAGTTTGGGTTCCGCTACTCCCGCTGACGCGGTGACGGGCCGACCCGGCCGGGTCGGGGGCGAGGCCGAGCAGGACGCGTGCGGCCAGTGCCAGCCGCTCCGCCCCCGTCCGCCCGGCCCACTCGTCCCGGACGCGGACCGCCAGGTCGGGCTGGCCGGTGATGACGTTGTCCACCCCCGCTTCATCAGCCGGACCATCTGCCGCTCGTCGTCCACCGTCCAGACGTGGACCTCCATCCCGCGGCGGTGGGCCTGGCGCAGCAGGTCGTCGGTCAGCCAGTCCGCCCGGACGCTGAGCGCGTCGCCCTCCAGCCGGGTCACGTCCCCGACGGCGGCGGCGACGATCAGCCCCGTCCGCACGCCCGGGCTGGCCCGCCGGACTTCCACCAGGGCGTCGTGGCGGAAGGACGTGACCAGGCAGTCGGCCGCGAACCCCTTCGCGGCCACCACCCAGGCCACCTCCCGGGCGAGCCGGAGATCGGGGCCGTAGAACTTCAGCTCGATGTTCAGCTTGATCCGGCCCGCGGGCCAGGTCGATCACCTCGGCGAGGGTGGGGACGCGGCTCGCCGGCGAACGCCGGGCCGAACCACCCGCCCACATCGAGCGGCCGGCGTCCGCCAGGGTGACGTCGTCGATCCGCCGCGGGTCGCCGGCCACCCGCTTCAGGTCGCGGTCGTGGAGCAGAACGGCTGCCCCGTCGGCCGTCAGTTGCACGTCGATCTCGGCGTAATCGGCCCCGCTCTCGATCGCCTTGCGGACCGCGCTGAGGGTGTTCTCGGGGGCCGCCTTGGAGTGCCCGCGGTGGGCCGTCACCCGGACCGGTGGGCGGGCCGCCAGCCGTCGCGGCAGGTCGACCCACGCGGCCAGCGGGACGAGCAGGCCGGCCGCCACGAGCAGGCCCGCCAGCCCCTTTGCCCATGCCGGGGCGGCGGCCGAGGGCGGCTCCAGCCCGCCCCGCCCGGGCGGCCGGCGGCGAGCTGTTCGCTCCGGGCGAGATAGAGGCGGCGGGTGAGCAGGGCCAACCCGACGACGGCGACGAACGCCACGGCGGCGAGCAGCCCTCCTGGACGGCAAGGAGGGCGAGCACGACCGCCGGCCTGTCCCCGGTCTGTTCCAGCACGACCGCAGCGACGGACCGGACGCCCGCCTGCACGGTCGCCCCGAGCAGGAGGCTGACGAGCTGCCAGCCGACGAGGACCGTGCCGACCCGCCAGCCCGCCCCGCGCACCCGCTCGCGGCTGGCGCGGATGGCCGCACCGGCGGGTGTCGCTCGAACAGGAGGACGGGCAGGGCGAACGCCCACCGGACGTACAACGCCGTCCCGGCCACCACGGCCGCCAGCCCGAGGACGGCCCCGACCCCCACCGCGAGCCAAAAGGCCGGCGGCCGGTCCGCCAGGTAGTAGTTGATGTCGTGGGCCGACAACAGGAGGCCGTACACGGCAGCCGCCGACAGGACGAACGGGGAGGGTCAAGGCCAGGACCGCCACCTGGACGGCCCCGAGGTGGGTCACTCGCAGCAGCGGCCGCGGGTCCGGCCAGCACGGCCCGCCGGACCGTCGGCCGGCCGCCCGCCGGCCCTGTCGGCGAGGGCCATCACCCCGGCCTGCTCGACGAGCAGCAGGACGACGGCCGCCGTCCCGACGAGGGCGGCGTAAAGCCCCCGGTCGGCGTGAGCAGGAAGGCGAGCAGATCCCGGTTGCTCACCGCGTCGTGCCCGCCCGGACAGGACGCCGGACAGGCCGACCGCGATGACCGGGGCGATCAGCCAGGTTTCGAGGAGTTTGAACCCGGCCTCGTAGGCGACCAGGCTGACCCAGGCCCGGCGGAAGTCCCGCCACGCGGCCCCGACCAGCGGTGAAACGTCCTGGAGGCCCGCTCATGGTCGCCTACCCACCCGGACAAGAACAGCCGGCCCGCCGACTTGCGGGCCGGTCCGGCTAGGGTACACAGTGCGGACAGGTCCGGCGGGCGGATCTGGGCCGGCCCCCGCGTCCACCGGCAGTCGGCCCGCCACCCGGTCGGACGCGGGTTCACCTGCGCCGGGGTGTGTCAGTTCCGGGCCAAATCCTGCAACTTGGCCTTCAGGTCGGCCACCGCCTTCTGGGCGTCCGGCCGGTCGGCCCGGCCGCGGTACTCCCGGTTCATCTCGAGGGCCGGCTGGACCACCGCCCCGCCGAGGACACCCCGGCGAACAGCCCTCTGGCCCGGGAGTAGGACAGGATCTCGGCGCTCAGCCGGGCGTCGGTGCCGGCCACTGCCTGGCGGCCGACCGGGCCGGCGGCGACGGCCGCGTCCGCCCCCAGGGTCAACTTCCCCGCCCCCGCAGCAGCCGGTCCACGCTGTCCTTGTTCCGGAACACCAGCACCACGTCGGCCGCCTGCACCCCGGCCTGGAACCCGAAGCTGGCCCCGCCCAGCCGGAGGAACGTCGGCTCCCCCCAGTTCCCGTCCTCCCCGCGGGCGAGCAGCACCCCGAACCCGGCCCGCCCGCCGATCATGAACCCGGCCTTCACCACCCGCGGGATGACGGCCACCGCGTGGGCGTCCCGGAGCAGCCGGGGGGGGATCCCCTGGAGCTTGATCCGGTGCAGCTCGTCGAGCACCTCGACGCTGTCCCGCAGGGTGTCCACCGGCCGCGGCTGGGCGGCCGCCGGGCCGGCGAGCAGGGTCAGGGCGAGCAGGGCGAGTGGGCGGCGTACCACGGCGATCCTCCAACGAATGGGCCACCACCATAGCCGGGTCCAGAACCGCCGGTCAACCCGACCCCGGTCACCGGCGGACCGCGTCCGTGGGCCGGCCGCGGATTCGGCGTAGCGGGACGGACAGGGACAAGAAACGACCTGGTCGGTCAGACCGGAAGTGGCCACGGCCCGAGCAAGACACCAGCAATCGGACCGGTAAAGTGAAGTGGACTTGGTTCAAAAACTCGGTGAAAAAGCTCCCCGGAAGGATTCAAACCTTCGACCCGCCGGTTAACAGCCGGCCGGACGCTGACCACAACCCGCCATCTGACATCGACTTCTGCAACGTGCGTCCGGTGGATGTACCGTCGGATGTACTGGTCTACAGTGACGATCCCGACCTGGCCGAAGTGACGCGCCGCTGGGCGGACCTGCCACAACCGATCCGGGTAGGCGTTCTGGCCCTGGTCCGGGCGGTAGAACGGTCGGGGTAGGGGCAAATGGCGGTGCCACGACCGCCACCGGAATCACCGCCATCGCAGCACCCCCATACCGCCGGTTCAAACGGGGAATACGCCGCCGGCGAACCGGGCACTGCACCGAAAGAGAGCAACGGGGTCAGGCCGGTGACCTGAAAGGCCGTCAGCCGACGAACACCCCGCCGGTGAATCCCGGCACCGCGTCGAACCCGAGCAGCTCGGACCCGTTCGACCCGCGGTAAGCGGACACCCGGCTGCCGCCGCCGGTCCCGGCCCCGGTCACCAGGTCGCCGCGGCCGTCGCCATCCAGGTTCTTGACCGCCACCCGTACCCCGCCGCGGTTGTCGGTGTCGCCGGCGAAGAAGTCGGTGGTCCGGGCCGGTTTGTTCGCCCGCATCAGTTGCTTGCCGTCGAAGGCGCTGACCCGCGGCCCGCCGCCCGGCCCGGCCCCGGCGACCAGCTCGCCGAATCCGTCCCCGTCCAGGTCGCCGGCGGTGATGAAGACGCCGTTGCGAAGCCCCTCCTCGAAGGCGAAGAAGTCGGCGAACGGCTTCTTGGTGAACGCCCCATCGACGAGCGACGTGCCGTCGAACGCCGCGACCCGAGGGCCGCCGCCGAACCCGGCACTGACGACGAGGTCGCCCCGGCCGTCGCCGGTGAGGTCGCCGACCCCGGCCCGGGCGCCGCCCCGGAAGTTCGGGTCGTCGATGCCGAAGAAGTCGGCGATCTGATCGAACCCGGCCCCGCTGAACACCCGCAGGCGGGGGCCGCCTCCTTCGTCCGGGCTGACGACCAGCTCGGCCCGGCCGTCGCCGGTCAGGTCGCCGGCGGCAACGAACACCCCGCCGAGGAACGCCGCCTCGAACGGCTCCACCCGGAACAGCTCGGCCGAGGTCTTCCCGTCGAAGATGATCACCAGGGACGCCCGGCCCGGCCCGGTGCCGACGGCCACGTCGGCGACGCCGTCCCCGGTGAAGTCGGCCTCCGCCACCCGCACCCCGCCGGGGGACGAGTCGAACGGGGTCAGGCTCAGCCGCTCGCTGCCGGACGCCTGAAACGAGCGGACGGCCCCCGGCCCGCCGGCCCCGGCCCCGACGGCGAACGTGGTCGCGAGCCGGTACGCCGTCCCCGGTGGCGGCGGAGGTGGGGGGGGCGGAGGCGGGGGTGGCGGAGGAGGTGGTGGGGAGACGGGCGGGACGGTGACGACGAACGTATCCGTGGCCGTCAGCCCGCCGGCGTCGGTCACGGTCAGGGTGATGGTCGCTGCCCCGCTCTGCCCGGCCGCCGGGGTGACGGCCACCGTCCGGTTCGCTCCGCTCCCGCGGAGCGCGATGTTCCCCAGCGGCACCAGGGCGGGGTTCGACGAGCCGGCCGTCACCAACAGCGCGGCGGCCGGCGTCTCCGCGTCCCCGACGGTGAGCGGCAGCGGGGCGGTGGGGCCGGTGGTGGTCAGGTTCGCCACGTCCGAGATGGTCGGCGGGGTGTTCGGCGGCGGGCTGACCGGCACCACCTGCGTCGTCGCCTGTTCGCCGCTCGGCATCGGCTGGGTCTGGCCGAGCAGGTCCATCGCCACACTGTAGAACCCGTACTTGTTGCCGACCGCCCCGGGGTAGTTGGCCGTTGTCGCCGTCGTGTCGTCCAGCCAGCGGGTGAACGCCCCGCCGTTCACCGACACGAACACGTCGTAGCTCGCCACCCCGGCCCCGGGGTCGGCCCCGGCCCACGCCACCGGGAAGTTGGTGTTCGTGGTGGTCGCCGGCAACGCCGCGACGCTGCTCGTCGGCGGGTCGCGGTCGATCGTGTTGGCGAACACGTTCGTCACGATCGGGGCGTTCGTGTCGAACACGAGGGACGCCTGCTGGGCGATGACGGCGTTCGTCGGTGTGGCGGCCAGCGGGCGGGCCGAGAACCGGACGAACCCTTCGCCCTGGCCGGGGGTGACGTTCGGCGGCAGGAACCCGTCGGCCGCCCCGTCCGGCAGGAGGCCGGTGGCCGCGTCCACGCTGCGGAACGTCCAGGTGACGGTCCGGGTGCCGGCGTCCAGGGCGACCGTCACGGTGACGGTCAGCGGGACGCTGCCGGCCGGCTGGTACGGGACCACGGTGGCGTAGGACTGCAGGCCGTCCGGCACGTCGATTCGCACGTTGCCGAACCCGAGGTCGCCCAGCTCGAAGGTGGCCGGGTCGAGGTCGGCGTCCAACTGGAGGGTGACGAACACCTCTTGAGCCGACGCGGTGGCGGTCGGCACGTTCTCGAACCGGACGGTGTACGGCAGGGTGGCGTCGGCCACCACGTACCGGGCGGGTCCGACCCCGGCCGGGCCGGTGAGGTCGTTCGGGTCGCCGCTGGCGACGGCGAAGACTTTGCCGTCCCCCGCCCGCTTGCCGGGGACGCCGGGCACTCCGGGCGGGCACTTGCAGTTGCAGCTCGGACCGCCGCACGAACAACTCCCGCCACCTGCATTTGCAGGATCGCCAGTCCCGTTCGGCCCCATGTAGATGATCGGCTGGTTGCTCGGCTGCGTCACCGGCGGCGCCGGCGGCGGAGGTACGGCGGGGTTCTGCCGACAACAACCGCCCGCGAGAATTAACAACGAACCCACGATGATAATGCAGGCGATCACCACCCCCCCATCCTTGCCGCTGGGGTCCGTCACGTTTACCGGATCGTTCGCCACGTAGCGGAACAGGTTGATGTCGCCGCCTTGAAGGCCGGTGGGATCGATCGACACGAACCGCCCGGCCGTCGCGTCGTACTCTCGCGCACGCATGTCGAACAAGTCCGCGGCGTCTTGGCGGATGCCGAGGGCGCCGACAAACGTGTAGGGGTTCGCGAGGTCGGCTCGATAGCTTGTCACCTGGCCGAACGGCAGGTAGCCGTAACGGTTGGCGTACTGGCCGCCGGCGTCGGTCATCCCGGTCGTGTTGCCGGTGGCGTCGTAGTCGTAGTACGCCGCTTTCCCATCGGCTCCGACCCGGCTGACCAGCCCGCCGCCGTAGGCGTAGTTCGCCAGATTCGTGCCGCTGCCGTCGTATTCACCGACGACGCTCGAGAGGCCGGCGGGATCGAGAAGGTACTTCGTCGTTTGGCCGTTGACCGTCTTCGCGTTCCGGTGGCCGATGGCGTCGTAGGTGTAGGTCGCGGTCAAGCCCGGCCCGGACACGCCGGCCAGCCGGTTCTCGGCGTCGAACGTGTAGCTCGTCGTGCCGGACGGGTCGCTCTTGGCGGTCAGGTTGCCGTCGGCGTCGTAGGTGTACGTGGTGTCGCCGACCCGGGTGTACTGGTTGGCGGCGTTCGTCGTGTACTTGGTGACGACAGCCCCGTCCGTCACTGACACCCGGTTGCCCACCGCGTCGTACTGGTAGGTGATGGTCCGCCCGCCGGGCAGGGCCACCGACACCAGCTGGCCGCCGGCGTCGTAGCCGTAGGTCGTCTGGCCGTCGGCGGTGGCCGGGTCGGTATCGGTCAGGGTGCTTCTGACCCGCCGGCCGAAGTTGTCGTAGGTGTACTCGAACTTGCTGTTTACCGCCCCGTCCGGGGCGAAGTGGGTGAGGACGAGCAGCTGGCCGGCGGCGTCGTACACGCTGGTGGTGACCGTGCCGTTCCCGTTCTCCTCGCGGACCAGCCGGCCGGCCGCGTCGTAGGTGTAGTCCACGATCAGCCCATTCGCCCCGTCGGTCAGCTTGTCCAGCCGGCCGAGGTCGTCGTAGCTGTAGTTGACGACGAACCCGTCCTGATCCGTGGACCGGGTTCGCTGGCCGATGATGTTGACCAGGAACTGGAGGAATTGGCCGCCGGGGTAGGCGACCTTGGTCAGCGCGTCGGTGCCGTCGTAGGTGAGGGTGGTCGTCCCGGTCGCGTCGGTCGCCGTCGCCAGTCGGCCGCGGGGGTCGTAGGTGTACGCGACGGACGTGCCGTCGGCGTAGGTCTTCTTCGTGATCTGGCCGGCCGCATTCGTCTGCGTGGTGATCGCCGAGCCGCGGCGGTTGGTGACCGAGGTCGGGTTGCCGGCCGAGTCGTAAGTGAACTGCGCACCGGTGCCGTTCGGGTCGTCGACGCCGAGCAGGTTGTTGGCCGCGTCGTACCGGTAGCCGGTGGTCCGGCCGGCCGCGTCGGTGAACGAGGTGAGGTTGCCCCGGGCGTCGTAGACGAACGCCGTCACCCGTCCGGCCGCGTCCCGGAACGTCGAGAGGTTGCCCCGGGTGTCGTAGGTGTACTCGTTCACCGTGCCGCCGGGCGCCTCGGCCCGGGTCAGCCGGCCGGCGGCGTCGTAGGTGAAGGTGCTGATCCGGCCGAGCGGGTCGATCTCACGGACGAGCTGGCCGTACTCGTCGAACAGCCGGGTGGTGGCCCCGCCGGCCGCGTCGGTGACCGTGTACCCGCCGGGCCGGTAGGCGTAGGTCACACGCTGCTGGCCGCCGTCCCGCTCCTCGCTGACCAGCCGGCCGCGGGCGTCGTAAGCGAAGACGCGGTGCGTGTCGTCCGAAAAGTTGACCGACGCCAGGGCGTGTTCCCGGGCGATCCCCTGGCCGGTGACATAGGTGTAGGTGTGACTGCCGTACTGGTCGGTGTACCCGGTCAGCTGCTCGCCGCCGGCGTCGTAGGTGTACGTCACCGTCCGGCCGGCCGAGTCGGTGAGCTGGTTGATCCGGCCCTGAGCGTTGTAGGTCAGGGTGATCGTCGCCCCGCCGGTGTGGGTGAGCGAGGTGAGCCGGCCGTTGCCGTCGTACCCGGCGGTGACGCGGTTGCCGCTCGCGTCCTGGGTGAAGTCGAACCGGCCGTCCGCCCGGAACCGGGTGAGCGACCCGTCCCGCTCGGTCACGGTGTACACGCCGGCGGCGAGCGTCAGCGTGCCGGTGTCGCCGCCGGTGCTGAGGAAGCTGCCGTCCGGCTGGCGGAAGAAGAACCGCCGGCCGGCCCCGAACACCACCGACACGTCGCCGCCCGTCACCGCCGCGGCCCGGCCGTCCCAGTTGACCGCCCACCCGCGGCCGAACGGCCCGACCGTGTACCGCCCGCCGATCGACTGCTGGTGCGACCGGCTGAAGGTGAGGGCGAACCCCGGGGCCGGCAGGCTGGCGTCCGTCACCGTGGCCAGCGACCCGGCGGTGTTCGTCGCGTTCGCGTCGTCGATGGCCGCGCTCAACAGGCGGATCACGTCCGGCGTTACCACCCCGCCGGCGCTCAGATTTGTCGCCGTCTGGGCCAGCAGCGACACGTACTGGGTGACGGTCGAGCCGGCGTCGGCCAGGAAGTTGGCGAACACCGCGTCCCAGGCGTCCGTCGGGATGTTCGCCGGCCGCAGCACGCTCTTGCCGGCAGCCCAGTCCATTGCCGCCGTGGTGTCGGCCTCGTCCAGGTCGAACACGATGAACTCGCCGGCCGGCCCGGTGGACCGGAACTCGACCTCCACCCGCCCCCGCTGCCCCGGCCGTAGCACCCCGGCCGGCCCGTCCGCGGCGACCCCGAGGAACATCACCGGACCGTCGGCGTACTCCGGCTGGCCCGGCAGCCGGAGTACCGCGTCCGTGGCGGACAGCATGAGTAGCGGGGCGACCAGATCGGTCGCCCCGGTGTTCACGTACTCGACCACCGCCCGCCCCGAGCGGCCGGCCCGCACCTGGGCCGGGACCAGCAGCTGGAGCGGCAGCCGCTCGACGGTCGGCTGCGGGGCGGTGACGGCGAACGCCCCGGCCAGCGTCGCCGACTGGGCGCCGGCCGTCACCCGCACCCCGTAATTGCCGGGCGCCCGGCCGGTCAGATCGAAGGTGGCGTACAGCAGCGACGGGTCGCGGAAGTCGACGGCCGCCGCCGGGACGGTGGTCGCCCCGAGGGTCAGGGCGGCGGTGGCCGTCGGGGTGAACCCGGTGCCGCGGATGGCGACCGTCACCCGGCCGGTGTTCGGCCCGCCGGTCAGCCCGACCGACTCGACGCCGAACCCGGCCACTTCGGCGGCGATCGTGAACCCGCTGGTGGCAGCGGCCCCGAACCGGCTGCGGGCGAGGACGTAGTACGTCCCCGGCCGGGTGAGCGGGATGGTCAGCCGCTGGTCCGGCTGGCCGAAGGCGCGGGCGGCGTGGTCGAACTCGTAAGCGGTCGGCGGCCGGCCGAAGGCGGCGTACAGCTCGGTCCCGCCGGCCGCCGCGGCGCTGTCGAGGGTGAGCCGGACCGCCTGCCCGGGTTGCACCTCGATGACGAAGTAGCGGTCTTGGTTGGCCCCGGTAAACGAGTCGGCGAGCGGGGTGCCGAGGGTCAGGGCGGGGAGCGTCACCGCCGTCGGGTCGAACGACCGGCCGAGGTTGTTCGACCGGTTGGTGTCGGTCGGCACCTGCGACCGGCGGTCGGTCAGGACCAGGGTGTAGAACGGGCCGGTCAGCAGCGGCGGAGCGTTGAACGCGGCCGAGTTGGCGTAGGCGGACCCGGCCGCCAGCCCGCCAGTGTGCGGGGCGGTGCCGAGTAACAGGTCGGTCGCGTCGAGCGTCTGGTCGGTGGACAGGTACACCGCATCCTGCCAGTCGCCGGCAGCGGCCGACCCACCGGCGTTCCGCACCTCCCAGGAAACGGTGACCGGCCGCCCGGCGGCCACGCTCGCCGGCCCGGTGACGGCCGTCACCACCAGGTCCGTCACCGCCGGCTCGGCCCCGAAGTTGACGCCGGTGACGGCCGTCGTGCCGGTCGCCACCGGGACCGACACCACCGCCGGCGTAGTCGCCCGGAAGCCGTCTTCGATGATCGCCCCGACCGAGTACGTCCCGGCCCCGAGGTCGCGGACGGTGTAGTTGCCGGCCGCATCCGTCTGCAGCCGGCGTTCGCCGGGGTCGGCCCGGCCGTTGCCGTTCGCGTCGAGGAACACCGGCCGGCCGGCGAGGCCCGGCTCGCCGGCGTCGCGGACGCCGTTCCCGTTGTAGTCGCGGAACAGGGTGCCGGAGATCGACCCGAACCCCGGTGACGTGTATGCGAACACGTCCGTCGTGCCGTCCCGGTCGCCGGGGATCACGTCCTGGGCTTTCGTGTCGAAGAACAGTGTGTTCGAGTCGGCGGTGAACAGGAACCGCAACCCGTTGCCGTCGCCGGCCGCCCCGGCGGTGCCGGACTGGTTGGCCGTCACCAGCCGGGTGACGCCGGCGGCCAGTTCCCGGACGTACACGTCCGACTGCCCGCCGTTCGCGTCCGCGAACCCCGACGCCAGGTCCGTCGCGGTGCTGCGGAACGCGACCCGTTGGCCGTCCGGGCTGATCGTCGGCGCGTCCACCGCGTTCCCGGCGCTGGTCGTGACGCTGCCGTTGGGCGCCTTCCCGTCTGGCGTGACCGACACCAGCTTGGTGACGCCGGTGGTGAGGTCGCGGACGTAGGCTTGCGTCTGGTTCGGGAACTGCGGCGACGGGCTGACCAGTCCGCCGGACTCGCCGAGGAACGCCACCTGCTTGCCGTCCGCCGAGATCGACGGGAAGCGACTCCCGCCGGCCGCCGCGGTGCCGGCCGTGTTGACGCTGACGAGCGTCGTGGTGCCGGTTTGCATGTCCCGCACGAACACGTCGTAGCTGCTGGGGTCCGGGTCGCTCAGGGCGGTCAGGTTCGTGGCCCGGCTGCCGAACGCGACGAACCGGCCGTCCGGGGTGACGACGGGGCGCGTGCCGACGAACTCGCCGGACTCGCCGTTCCCGGGAGCGCCGGTGCCGACCGCCGCACTGACCAGCGTCACCGCCCCGGTCAGCCGGTCCCACTGAAACACGTCCGCCGCCCCGTTCGTGTCGTTCGCCACTAGGTCGGCGGCCCCGCTGACGAAGGTGACGAACCGGCCGTCGGCGGACATCGACACGTTGAACGAGTTGCCGCTGATCTTGCCGTCGTTCGCCAGGTTGCGACTGACCAGCACCGTCTTGTTCGTCGCCATGTCCCGCAGGTAGACCGCCTGTCGGTTGGTCGGGTTGGTGAGGCCGGGGACCAGGTTGGTCGAGGTGCTGGTGAACACCACGAACCGGCCGTCGGCGCTGACCGCCACGTCGCCGACCCCGCGGTCGTCGTTGCTCTTGGTGCCGGTCGGGTCCACGGACACGATGCGGGTGACGCCGGCGGCCAGGTCGCGGAGGTACACGTCTGAGCTGAAGAACCCGCCGACCGGCCCGACGTAGGTGATGCCGTTGACGATCGTTTGCGACCCGCTGACGAACGCGACGAACCGGCCGTCCGGCGTCGGCACCGGGCTGGAGCCGCCGACCGCGGTCTTGCCGTCCGGGGCCAGGTCGACGACCGTCACCGCCCCGGTGAGCGTGTCGCGGACGTAGGCCGAGGTGCCCGCCTTGAACATCACCCCCGGGGCGTAGTCGTTCGTCGAGGCGGCGGTGAACCCGACGAACCGGCCGTCCGGCGTGACCGAGGTGAGGGTGCCGCCGACGGTCCGGGTCGCCGGCAGCAGCGGCTCCCGGCGGGAGATCAGCGACACCACCTTCGACGCCGGGTCGCGGACGACCACGTCCCCCCGCCCGTTGCGGTCGCCGGGGACGAGGTTGGTGGCCAGCGTCTCGAACGCGATCACCGACAGGTCGGCACTCGCCGCGGGTGTGTGCGACCAGTCGTTGCCGCCGGCCGAGACGAGTGTGGTCTTGCCGGCCTGCATGTCCCGGCGGAACAGGTCGCGGGTACTCGGCACGTCCGGGTCGGCGGTCAGGTCGGTGGCGTCGCTTGGGAACAGCACGTACCGCCCGTCCGGGCTGACCACCGGCTCGGCGATGGTGAAGATGTTGTCGTAGAACCCGAACCCGGACCGGCCGCTGCCCCCCTTCGTCCCGGTCCGGTCCACGCTCACGAGCCGCGTCGACCCGTCGCTCAGGTCGCGGCGGAACACGTTGTACTCGCCCGGGTACGGCGTCAGGGTCGGGTCGAGGTCGCCGCCGGTGGAGACGAACGCGACGAACCGGCCGTCGGCGGTGATGACGGGGGCAGCCCCGCCCCGGCCCACGCCGGCCGGGTTGGCACTGAGCAGGGTCGTGGTGCCGGCCACCCGGTCGCGGAGGTAGACGTTCTGGTCGTTGTCGGTCCCGCCGGGGGCCAGGTTCTTGCCGGCCGCCTGGAACACCACGTACCGGCCGTCGGCACTGATCGGCCGACTAGTCAGGGTGGCGTTGCCGGACGCCTGGTTCACCCCGACCGTGTCCACCGTCGCCAGATCGACGGCCCCGGTCTGCAAATCCTTGATGTACACGTCGGCGAAGGTGTTCGAGTCGGTCGGCCCGAGGTTCTTGGCGAAGCTGAGGAAGGTCACGAACCGGCCGTCGTCGCTGAGGTGCGCGTTTCGCGACAGGTCGCCGAAGAAGGTCGCCCCGGGGACCGCCTCGGTCCCGTTCTTCGCCTCGCTGACGCGGATCGTCTTCTTGGTGGTGAGGTCGCGGAGGAAGATGTCCGTCTGGCCGCCCACGTCGTTGGCCACGAACCCGCCCCAGTCGCTCTGGAACACGACCTTCGTGCTGTCGGGGCTCCACGACCCGCCGGTCGAGCCGCGGGCCGGGAACTGGCCGGCGTCGTTCGTGCTGACCAGGACCGTCGCCCCGGTCTGGAGGTCGCGGGCGAACAGCTGGGTGACGAACGGCGGGGTGTTCGGCAGCAGGTCCGTCGCCCGGCTCTCGAACAGCACGTACCGCCCGTCCGGGCTGATCTTCGGGTTCTGCGACCGGTCGTTCCCGCTGCCGGTGCCGGCCGCGTTCACGCTCGCCAACGCCACCCGGCCGGTGGCCCGGTGGTACACGAACACGTCCGGCAGGTCGTTGAAGTCGTTCGCCACCAGGTCCGGGGCGTCGCTCTGGAAGGCGAAAAGCTGGCCGTCGGCGGACGCGCTGAGGAACTGGCACAGCCCGGCGGCGGACAGCCCGAGCCGGCTCTCCTCCGCGACGGTGAGCGGCGTCACGGTCGGGGCGAGCCGCTCCTCCAGCCCTTCGAGCCAGGTGCGGAGGTGCCGAACGGGGCGGTTAATCCGATCGCGGCGGCGGGCCATGACGGTCTCCCGGGGGACTGCCCTCAGCTACGGGCGACCCGGACCGATGTGACAACCGGGCGCGGAATTTCGGCGGCGTGTCCGACTGGAAGCGGTTTGTCCGCTTCCCCACCTGACGGTCGGGACCAACTTGCCGGCGACCGGAGGGCGTGGGATGATCGGGGTCAGCCTGCCACCCCACCTCGGAGGGCTAATGTCGGACGCCGCCCCTGACCGGCTGAGCCGGCTGTCCACCCACTGGCCGGAGCTGGCCGCCGCCCACGCCGCCGAGCCGGGGGAGGCCCACGCCGCCCGGTGCGCGGTGCTGCGGCGGTACTGCGGAGCGGTCTACCACTACCTGCTGGCCGCCACCCGCAGCCGGGACGCGGCCGACGAGCTGGGACAGGAGTTCGCCTTGCGGTTCGTCCGCGGCGACTTCCACCGGGCCGACCCGGACCGCGGCCGGTTCCGCGACTTCGTCAAGACGGTCCTGTACCACCTGATCGCCGACCACTACCGCGGCCGGAAGGCGGCCCCCGGCGCGCTCCCACCCGACCTGCCCGGCCCGGAGGCGGGCACCGATGCCGAATTCGCCCGGCTGTGGCGGGCGGAGATTCTCGACCGCACCTGGGACGAGCTGGAGCGGCTGGACGGCGAATCCGGGCAGGCGTTCTACCCGGTCCTGCGGTGGCGGGCCGAGCACCCGGACCGCCCGGCCGCCGACGGGGCGGACGCGACGGCGTCGGCACTCGGCCGGCCGCTGACTGCGGCTGCCTTCCGACAGACGCTGCACCGGGCGAGGGAGCGGTTCGCCGACCTGCTGCTGGTGGAGGTGGCGTACTCCCTCGGCACCACCGACCGGGAGCTGGTCACGCGGGAGCTGGCCGACCTGGAACTGCTGGCGTACTGCCGGCCGGCGGTGGACCGGTGGGCTGAGCGATGACCGGCTTTCACACTGCCCCCGACGATTACCCTCCTCGTTCCCACGCTCGGCGTGGGAACGGGCGGGCGTGACGCTCCGCGTCACGGATTCATTGGTCGCGGGCCGCGTCTCCGGGGGCACGGCCCGCGACGCGGAGCGTCGCCCCCGTGCGTTCCCACGCCGAGCGTGGGAACGAGGGCCGGTTGATGGCTACTTGGTGGGTGGGGGCCACTTCGCCCGCAGCTGCTGGTAGTCCGGCCGCCCGTGCAGCCGCCTGATCTGCGCGTTGTTGTGCGCCTCGGTCATCCGCTTCGCCCGGTCGGTCGGCGGGGCGGCCTCCACTGCCCGGCGGATCAGGTCGACTGCCGTCGCCGCGAGGTCCGCCTGCTTGTCCGAGGCGACGGCGTAACAGCCGGCGATGTGGATCAGCTCGTCCGGCTCCTTGGCCGCCCCGGGGAGCAGGCCGTCGGCCTCCGTCTTGAAGCGGGCCAGGTCGCCGGCCCGGACGAGCGGTTCGAGCCGCATGAACCGGTAGGTCCGCCGCTCGGCGTCGGCGGCCAGCGCCACCACCCGGTCCCAGTCGCGGACGGCCGCCGGGTGGTCGCCCAGCCCGCCGAGGGTCTGGGCACGCGCGCCGTGGCAGAACAGTCGGAAGTGCTTGGCCTGACTCAGCTGGGGGTCGAGCCGCAGCGCCTCCTCGGCCGCGGCGATGCCTCGGGCGAACCAGTCGAGGGCGTCCCGCCGGCGGGCGGTGCCGCCGGCGTGGTTGCCGGCCGACAGGCAGGTGCCGGCCAACGACTCCCAGTACAGCGCCCCGCCCGGGGCCTCGCACACCAGCTCGCCGAGCAGCTCGACCGCCCGGTCCAGGTCGCGGGCGGCGTCGGCCGGCTTGCCGGCAGCGGCCATCGGGTGCGACAGGTTGGCGAGCAGGGTGGCCAGCGTCCACCGGGCGTCGGCCGTCGGGTGGTCGCGGACCAGCCGCTCCATCACCTCCGCCCCCCGCCGGCCCGGGTCGACCGCCTCGGCCGGCTGGCCCGCCTGAATCAGGGTGGTCACCAGCCCCAGGCTGCTCTCCCCGACCGCCCCCTGGTAGTCCGGCACCCGCGGGTGCCGGCGGGCCAGTTCCAGCCGCAGGTCGAGCGCCCGCCGCTGGTGGCCGAGGGCGGCGGTCGAATCGGTCGGGCCGAGCAGGACGCCCAGGTTGTACAGCCCGGCAGACAGCTGCTTCATCGCCTCCTCGTCGGCCCGGTCCCGGGCGTGTTGCTCCTCGAACAGCCGGACCGCCGCCGCCTCGTGCTCCCGGGCGTCCGCCGCCCGCCCGGTCCGGGAGCAGACGGCGGCCAGATTGTGGAGGGTGTACGCCAGATCACGCCGGTAGCTCGGGTCGGCCGGGAACCGGTCGGCCAGCGCCTGCCGGGCGGCCAGCGCGCGACGGTGTGCCTGCTCGCTCCGCCCTTGCTGCCCGAGCAGGGCGAGAACCTGACCGTCGAAGTGGTCGCACCCGGCCGCCTGGCGGACCGGCCACGGGTCGTCCGGGGCGTCGGCCGCCAGCCCCTGCCACTCCCGCCGGGCGGCGTCGATGGCCTCGGCCGCCTGCCCGGGGGCCGCCACCGTCTTCAGGTTGGCGAGGGAGTGGAGGGCGGCCGCCCGCTCGGTCCGGTGTGAGCGGTTGCCCGGGTCATCGGCGGCCAGCTGGGCGAACCGCTCCGCGGCCTGGCGGAAGTGGGCCTCCGCCTCGTCGGTCCGGCCGAGGTACTGCTGGATCAACCCGACCCGGGTGAACGCCCGGGCGGCTTCCACTCGCACCGCCGGGTCCGGGGCGTCGGCGTCGGCCAGCAGCCCCTGGTAGAACTCCAGGGCGTCCCGCAGCAGCTCGGCCCGGACCCCCTCCATCTCCGGCACTTGCTTCAGCCGCTCGTCGCCGACCCGGGTCAGGAACCGGTGAACCGCGTCCGCCGCCCGGCGGGCGTTCGCCTCGGCCCGGCCCTTCTGCCGGGTCGCCTCTTCTGATTCCTTCTGGGCCGCGTCCCGGGCGGACCGCAGCTGCCGCTCGTACACCACCGCCCCGACCACCAGCCCGACCGCCGCCACCGCCAGCAGCCCGGCCAGCACCGCCGGCCCGGGGCGACGCCTGGCCCACTTCACCAGCCGCTCGGGTCGGCCGAACGGCCGGGCCGTGACCGGCTCCCGCCGCAGGAACCGGCCGAGGTCGTCGGCCAGTTCCCGGGCCGACTGGTAGCGGCGGTCCGGGTCTTTCCGCAGGCACTTCAGGCAGACCGTCTCCAAGTCCCGGGGCACGGTCGGCTGGAACTGCCGCGGTGACGGCGGGTCGAGTTGGAGCACCAGTTCCAGCGTCTCGGCCGGGGTCGGGGCCTTGAACGGCGGCCGGCCGGTCAGGCACTCGAACAGCAGCCCGCCGAGGGCGTACACGTCGGTCCGCGGGCCGATCCGGTGGGTGTCACCGGCCGCCTGCTCCGGGGCCATGTAGCTGGGGGTGCCGAGCACCGACCCGACCTGCGTCAGCCCCGGCCCGGAGTCCCCGGCGGCCGGGTCGCCGGCCAGGTCGCCGACCACCCGGGCGAGGCCGAAGTCGCCGACCTTTGGCGTCCCGTCGGCGGCCAGCAGCACGTTCCCCGGCTTCAGGTCGCGGTGGACGATCCCCCGGTCGTGGGCGTGCTGCACCCCGGCCGCCACGTCGGCAACCAGTTTGGCCGCCGCGTCGGGGGCGAGCGGGGCTTTGGACAGCCTGGCGTCGAGCGACCCGCCGCCGAGGTATTCGAGGGCCAGGAACGGCCGCCCGGCGTCCTCGCCGACCTCGAAGATTTGCACAATGTGCGGGTGGGACAGCCGGGCGACCGTCTCGGCCTCGGCCCGGAACCGGTCGCGGACGGCCGGGGTGCGGGCCAGCCGGTCGGCCCGGATCAGCTTCAGGGCGACCTGTCGCTTGAGGCTCAGCTGGCGGGCCAGGTACACGTCCCCCATCGCCCCCCGGCCGAGCCGGCGGACGACTTCGTACCCGGCCGGCGACGGGTCGCCCGGGGCGAGTAGCCGGGACAAAGCCTGGACCCCGTCAGGCGGTAGCCCGGGCGGCGGGGGCAGTTCCGGCCCGTCAGTGGTCGGGTCCATGATCCCTCGCTGGGCGGTTCGCCGCCGATTCTTGGCCCAGCGGCTCGGCGAGTCGCAGGGCGAGAACACATCCTAACCTTGGCGAGATTTGCCAATTGCGGCCTCGGCTGACCGGATGTCAGGCCGGCGGTTCGGCTTCCTTGCCCGCATACCGGACTTCGACATCCTCAACACCAATGAGCCGGCCGAGTGCCGCCCGGTCCGCCACCACGAACTCGGTATAGGTGACCTTGGCGCCGTCGCCGAGTCGTCCGTCCGGCCCTCGTGGGCGACAGCCACCACCATGCGGGTGCCGCCGAAGCCCCCGGGCCGTGCGTCCCCCGCCCCCAGGGAGCCAGGGTTGTCCCCCCCCCTCCCGATGGGCGAACTCACGAGCCTTGGCACACGCCTGGCCCGGGTTTCCGGCTCTGTCACAGGGCTTCTTGAAACTGGTGGTCGGGCATGACACGGACGCCCTACCCGACCGACCTCACGGACGACCAGTGGGAGCGGCTCCGGCCGCTCCTCCCGTCCCCCAAGTCCGGCACCCCGAGCGGGGGCCGGCCGGCGGCCGACACCCGGGCGGTGGTGAACGCCGTCCTGTACCTGCTCCGCGCGGGCGGGTCGTGGCGGTTGTTGCCGCACGACTTCCCGGCCTGGCAGACGGTGTACACCCGGTTCCGGCTGTGGCGGCTGGCCGGGGTGTGGGACGCGGCCCACGCCGCCCTCCGGGCGGAGGTCCGGGTCGGGGCCGGGCCCCCGCCGGCCCCCGAAACCCGGCGGGTGGACCGCCAGACGGTCAAGACCACCCGCCGGGGCGGCCCGAAGGGGGCCGACGGGGGGGAAAAGCGACTGTGTTCCCCGTCAAGTAGAAACCGCCACCCGATCGGGTGCCGCCTCGGCACGCCATGGCCGACCGGTTTGGACGACCGCGTTGGCGATCACCAGCAGCTACCGGGCGACCGCCGTGAGGATCACCTTGGGCTTCTTCCCCCGAGCCTTCAGGCGGTCCTTGAACGCCCGCAGGGGCGGGTCGTGGGCGACCGCCGACAGGGCGGCCAGGTACAGCACCCGGCGGACCGGGGCACGGCCCCCGCGGATGTGCCGCCCGCCCTGCCGCGTCCCGCTGTCGTCCGCGAGCGGGGCTAGCCCGACCAGGGCGGCCAACCGGCCGCCGGTCGTTGCCCCGAGCTCCGGCAGGCCGGCGAGGAGGGTCGGGGTGGCCACCGGGCCGGCCCCGGGGATGCTCCGGAGGAGGGCGTCCTTGGCCCGCCACGCCGGGCTCGCCTTCACCGCCTCGGCCAGGGCCGCGTCCGCCCGGTCGATGGCCTTTACCAGCCACGTCACGTGCTTCTGCACCTCCGCCCGGGCGGCCTCGTCGGTCACCCGGTCGAGCCGGTTGGTCTCCATCACCCGCATGCCGATGAGCTGGTTCCGCCGGGTGAGCAGGGCGTCCAGGTGCCGGACGTCGTCGGGCACCGGGGCCGCCGGGGCCGGCCGGAGGGCGTCGGCGAAGTGGGCCAGGACGGCGGCGTCGAGCCGGTCCGTCTTGGCCAGCCGGCCGGTCGCCCTGGCGAAGTCCCGGACCTGGCGGGGGTTGACCACGGCGACCGGCAGCCCGGCCACCTGGAGGGCCGCGACGAGCGGCAGTTCCGGGTGGCCGGTCGCCTCCAGCACGATCCGGACCGGGGCGAGGCCCCGAAGCATCCCGACCAACTCGGCGATCCCGTCCGGGTCGTTGGCCACCCGCTGCGGGGCCGGGTCCGGGCGGCCGGCCACGTCCAGCCACGCCTTCGACACGTCGATCCCGATGAACCGGTCCGGCGGCGTGGCATCCTCCGGGCGTGCGTCCGAGTGGTCCCAGCCTTGCGATGCGGTCGCGGAGGACCGGGTGACTGTTCGGGCTCCGGCCCGGACGGCGACGCGGCGGGTGTCCGAGCTTGTTTCCGGCCTCTGGGGCCAAGGTCGCATCGACCTCCCGCCGCGTCTGGTCACGGTGCAATCCGCGAACTGGATCGGCCATCCGGAACATACAAGGTCGCCGGCCGCAAGCGGTTCGTGGCGGTTGACACCCTCGGCCTGCTGTGGGCGCTGATGGCGGTGCCGGCCTCGACCCAGGACCGGGCCGGCGGGATTCCGCTGGTCGAGCGGTTGCGGGCGGCCGTTCGGTACATCCAGGTGCTCTGGGGGGACGGCCACTTCGACACCGCCCTGCGGCACGCCTGGCTCCGCTGGGGGTGGGTCGGCATCGTCCCCCGGAAGACGGTCGGCCAGGTCGGGTTCGTCCCCCAGCCGAAGCGGTGGATCGTGGAGCGGACGTTCGCCTGGCTGAACCGGTCCCGGCGGCTGAGCAAGGACTACGAGCGGACGACCGCCAGCAGCGAGGCGTTCATCAAGGTGGCCATGATCCCTCTCATGCTCCGCCGCCTACGGTCGTGAAATCGCCCATTTTGGACAAGCTCTCATGAACCACTTCGCCTTCCTTCGGGCCGAGTGGCCCGCCGTCCACGAGGCCGCCGCCCGGGCCGAGGCGGCCGCCGTCCCGGACCCCCGGACCGCCTGCTTCTACGCCCGCCGGGCGCTCGAGCTGCTCGTCCACTGGGCGTACAAGCACGACCCCGCCCTCCGCCTGCCGCACCAGGACACCCTCAGCGCCCTGATCCACGAGCCGACGTTCAAGGCCGCCGCCGGGGACGCCGTGTTCGCGCACGCCAAGTTCATCGTCGAGCGGTTCGACATCCACTACCCGCACCTGAAGGGGGAGTTCGCCCGCACCGTCACCTATCGGACCGAGTACGCCCAGAGCCTGATCGACGCCTTCTCGCAGAAGGACAGGCCGCCGCACATCGCCGTGTCGGTGGACATGCTGGACACCGGGATCGACGTGCCGGAGGTGGTCAACCTGGTGTTCTTCAAGCGGGTCTACTCGAAGACCAAGTTCTGGCAGATGGTCGGCCGGGGCACCCGGCTGTGCCCAAACCTGTTCGGCCCGGGGAAGCACAAGGAGTTCTTCTGCCTGTTCGACTACTGCGGCAACCTGGAGTACTTCGGGGCGGACCCGGCGGCGGCCGACGGGGCGGCCGGGGAGTCCCTCGGCAGGCGGCTGTTCAAGGCCCGGCTGGACCTGGTCGGGGCGCTCGACCAGCGGACCGCCGACCCCGCCAGCCGCCCCGACGCCGACCCCCACGAGGCCGGGCTGCGGCAGGACACGGCCGAGCGGCTGCGGGCCGAGGTGGCGGCGATGAACGTGGACAACTTCCTGGTCCGGCCGAAGCGGCGGCTGGTCGAGGCGTACGCCCGGCCGGAGGCGTGGGCGGCGGTGCCAGCCTCCGCCCGCCGGGAGCTGGCCGCCGAGGTGGCCGGGCTGCCGGCCGAGCTGCCGGCCGAGGCGGAGGAGGCCAAGCGGTTCGACCTGCTGATGCTCCGGCTGCAGCTGGCGGTGCTGCTGCACGAGCCGGCGTTCGAGCGGCTGCGGGACCAGGTGAAGGAGATCGCCGGCCGGTTGGAGGAGAAGGCGGCCATCCCGATGGTGAAGGCCCAGATGGACCTGATCCAGGCGGTCCAGGCGGACGACTGGTGGCAGGACGCGACCGCCCCGATGCTGGAGACGGTCCGCAAGCGGCTGCGGGACCTGGTCCGGTTCATCGACAAGGCCCGGCGGCGGCCGGTGTACACCGACTTTGTGGACGAGCTGGGGCGGCGGCGGTCGAGCTGCCCGGGTTCGGGGCGGGCGGCGGGGAGTTCGAGCGGTTCCGGCAGAAGGCCCGGGCGTTCCTCCGGGCGCACACCGGGAGCGACGCCCTGCGGAAGGTGCGGTGGGCCGAGCGGCTGACCCCGGCCGACCTGGCCGAGCTGGAGCGGCTGCTGGCCGCCTGCGGGTCGGCCGAGGCCATTGAGGCCGCCCAGGCGGCCGAGAGCGGGCTGGGGCTGTTCGTCCGGTCGCTGGTCGGGCTGGACCGGGAGGCGGCCAAGCGGGCGTTCGCCGGGTTCCTGGCCGGGTCGACCACCTGACCGAGCACGGGCTGGTGCCGGCGGCGGTGCTGTACGAGTCGCCGTTCACCGACCTGGCCCCGCGTGGGCCGGACGGGCTGTTCACCCCCCGGCAGGAGGCCGACCTGGTGGCCATCCTGGCCGACGTCCAGGCCGCCGCGGCCGCAGCCTGACCGTTGGCACGGCTCCGGCCTGCCGGCCACAAGCCTTTCCCCGACAGATGGTTGCCGCCGCGTGTTCGTCCGCCCGTGGTGGCGGCCCGTGCCGCGGGTCGGATACACTGGAGTCGGCCGCGGGGGCCGCGGTCGGACCGCCGACCGCCGCGTGGGTCGCCCCCCAACCCACGATTTCCGACAATCATCGGACGATCATGCCTGCCATGCCGCGGGACGCGACCAAGCTGCTGCTGCCCGGCACCGACCCGGCCTGGGCCGAGACGACGGTCCAGGAGGACTGGGTCCAGGGTCTGTCGGCCGACGCCATCGCCGGCAAGTACGGGCTGCCGATCGCCTACTCGCAACTGGTCATCATCCGCGTCCGGGCGATGTTCCGGGACATCGGGATCGACTGGAAGCGGGAGCGGGCCGAGAAGCTCCTGGCCCTGAACCAGGAGCTGCGGAACCGGCTGCTCGACCGCATCCGCACCGCCCACGAGGGCAAGTTCTCGATCCACGACGTGAAGGAGTTGAGGGAGCTGATGCTGCTGGAAATGAAGCAGCTCGGCCTCCTGGCCCCGGAGCGGTTCGAGCAGGTCGGGAGCGGCAAGACCTACGACGAGCTGGTCGAACTCTGCAAACAGGCCGGGATCCCGGTGCCCGGCGACCACTACGGGCCGGACGAGCCGAGCCCACTACCCCGGCTGCCGTCCGTCGGGTTGGGGTGAGCGGATACTTCGGCCTGTTCGTGGTTCGACCGACATTAGCGGAGCGATCTTCCTGTCGACACAGTTGGGTGCGTCAGTGACTGCTTTCCGGCCGCAGTCGCAGGCTGACGGCTCAAGGTACAAAAGTCTTACTGCTTGACCGGAGCGGTTGAGCCAGCCCGTTCATCGGTGTACTGTTTGGGAGCCGGCCCGGCCGGTGGGCGTTTTGACCCGCCTGGGTGGCCGCCCACCGCGGAAACCGCGTTCTTCCGCGGCGGGCGGTGACTGGTCCCCCGGAACGCACCCATGTCCTCGGCCGTATGGGCCGCGCTGGCGGACCGGTTTGACGGCCTGGCCGCCGACGGCGAGTTCTCCTTCCGGACGTTCGATGGGGCCGACCCCGAGGCCCACTGGCAGGTCGACTGCCCGCTCGTCTACCCGTTCGCCGCCGGCCACCCGCCGGCCACCTGGGGCGGGCCGGCTCGCCGGCCCGGCGACCTCTCCCTGGCCGAGTTCGCCCGGCTGAACCGCCTCCGCTGGCTGTCGGTGGCGGCCGGGCTGTTGCTCGGCCGCGACGGCCCCCACCCCCCGGAGGTGGCCTGGTGGCGGCAGGTGTGGGCGGTGTACGGGCCGTCAATCACGGACGGTGTCGCCCCCGGCCGGCGGGAGCTGGCCGGGCTGGCCGGCCGGCCGGCTGGCTCCCCGTCGCCCCGGGCCGGTGGCCGGACGTCCAACGCGCGCTCGAACCCCTCCTGCCGCGGCTCCGGGACCGGCAGTGGGAGGGCAGCGAATTCCACCTGGCCCTGGTGGCGTCGGCCGACCCGAATGCGTACTCGGCCTGGTGCCTGGCCGACGGCCGGACGCCCCCGGGGTCCGTGCCCGGGCTGCCGGGGCCGTGGGACGGGGTGTGGGGGGACCCGGCCGCGGTGGCCGCCTTCACCCGGATCGCCCGGGACGCCACCCCGTTCGTGCCGGTCGGCCTACGGCTGGCCCAGCCCCTGTACCCGGGCCGGCGGGCCGACGAGAACGCCGACGGCGGGACGGTCCGGCACTTCGTCACCGCCGTCCTCCTGACCGCCCCCGAGGCGTTCGGGCTGACCTTCGGCCACCCGCCGACCACGGCGCCGGCCGCCGTGCTCCGGGCGTCGGCGTTCGACGCCGCGGCGGCAGCCATCGACCGGATCACCCGCTCGACCCACCGGGAGGCGGTCGCATCGGTCCACCGCAACGCCATCCGCCTGAACCCTTGGTTCACCCCGGCCGAGTGGGGGGTGGCCGTGAAGGCGGTGGCAGCCGCCCACGATCGGGACGGCGAGCGCGCGACCGGTGGCGAGACTGGCGCTCCCCAGGAACCGCCGGATGAGGTGATCCGACAGGCGAAACGTGACCGATTCGACCGGTTGGCCCCGTCCCGCAAGAAGGCGTGGGGAGAGTACTGCGACGCCCGCCGAATCAGCCCTGAATTGGCGGAGGCGACCGATGAGCAGGTCTACAAGTGGCTGGACGACCAAGGCGAGGCCGAATTACCGCAGATAAAGTCTTGGATTCGCTACGTGAGCGAGTGTCGGTCCGCTCTCGGCTTGCAAAAGACCGCGCCCCGGGGAGGCCGGGCAGGCGGCGGTAGCAGCATCACCCGGACCCCCTGAGCCGCACGGCAGCCCAACAGGAACCCGACAGCGGCGCAGATTTCTCGTAGTTTCTTCCCCCGACATTTCGAGTCCCAGACAGGCACCCGGCCCCCGACAGAAGCCTGTCGTGCCTGTCGGGTTTCCGGTTGGAGACGGCGGGTGACGAGCGGTGCCGACCGGCCCGCGACCCGTCGGCTCTACCCGGAGCTGAGATGACCGTCCCCCCCCCGACTGCCCTCCGACCCGCTCCGTCGGGTCGCCGCCGAGCTGTACACCGTCGACGACCTGGCCGGGCTGCTCCAGGTCAGCCGCCCCAGCTTGACGGCCGCCGCCCGGGAGCTGCCGCCGGCCGTCAAGCTGGGGCGGCTGACCCGCTGGCCGAAGCGGGCGATCGACCGCTGGCTGGCCGACAACTGCCCGCGGCAGCACCGCACAAACCGTTAGCCCCACCACCATCCCGTTCCCGCGACGACCCGGTCCAGGCCGGCCGCGTCCGGACCACGCACCAAGGTATCCAGGAGTGACCCATGATTGATACCCCGCCCCGCCGCGGCCCCGGCCGAAAGAAGGCCGTCACCAAAGCCCTGGAGCGGCCGCCGGCCCCGCCTGTGTTCGCCGACCGGCTCCCCCCGTCGCTCACCGCATCGGCCGTCTGGGTGTGCTGGCGGTGGGTGAACGACGCCAGCCGCGGGTGGACCAAGCCGCCGCTGTCCGCCCGCACCCTCAAGCCGTGCGACGTCACCGACCCGGACGCCCTCGCCCTGATCGAGGCCGCCCTGGCCCGGGTGACGGCCGGCCGGGCGGACGGGGTCGGGGTCGCCCTGGCCCCGGCCGGCCTGCTCGGGGTCGACCTGGACGACTGCCGGGACCCGGCGACGGGCGATATCGTCCCGTGGGCGAATGCGATCATCGCCGAGTTGGACGGGTACGCCGAGGTGTCGCCGAGCGGCACCGGGGTGAAGGTGCTGGTGCGGGCGGCCAAGCCCGGCCCGCGGTGCCGGGCCGGGGATGTCGAGGTGTACGACGCCGGCCGGTACTTCACCCTGACCGGCCACACCCTGCCCGGGTCGGCCGACGACCCGCCGGCCCGGCAGCCTGCGGTGGACGCGGCTGTACGCCCGGCTGTTCCCGGCGACAGCGGCCCCGCCGCCCGGGTGGACCGCCGCCCGGGCGGCCGGCGAGGACCGCCGACCCGGGGGACGACGAGCTGCTGGCCGTCGCGTTCGCGGCCCGGAACGGGGCCAGGCTGCGGCGGCTGTTCGACGGGGACACCACCGGGTACGCCTCGGCGTCCGAGGCCGACCTGGCCCTGTGCTCGCTACTCGGCTTCTACTTCCCCGACCCGGACCGGCTCGCCACGGTCTTCCGCCGGTCGGCCCTGTACCGCACCAAGTGGGACCGGGCCGACTACCGGGATCGCACCCTGGCCAAGGCGCTGGCCGGGAAGACGGAGTTCTACACCCCGGCGGCCCGTCCGGCCCGCACGTCGCCCCCGTCTAGCACCCCCACCGCCCCCACGCCGGTGATCGTCATCGGGCACGACCAGGGGCGGGTGAACGACGAGGCGTCGGCCGCCCTGGTCCGGGCGGTCGACGTGTACCAGCGGGGCGGGGGGCTGGTCCAGGTGCTGGAGCAGGCCGCCGACTCCCCGGCCGACGCCGACGTCCGCCGGCCGGCCGGGGCGGTGGCCGTCCGCGAGCTGCCCATCCCGCTCCTCCAGGACCGGCTGTCCCGGGTGGCTACCTTCGTCCGGCCGGCCCGCCGCCCGGGCGGCGAGGAGCTGGTGCCGGCCGCCCCGCCCGCGTGGACCGTGGCGGCCGTCGCCGCCCGGGGGGACTGGCCCGGGGTGCCCCGGCTGGCCGGGGTGGTGACCCACCCGGTCCTGCTGCCCGACGGGGACGTCCTGACCGCCGCCGGGTTTCACCAGCCGACCGGGCTGCTCGTCCGCCCGACCCCGGGGCTGGAGGTGATCGTCCCAGCCCGGCCGACCCCGGCCGACGTGGCCCGGGCGGTGGGCGAGTTGCTGGACGTGGTGTGCGACTTCCCGTTCGCGTCGGACGCCCACCGGGCCGCCTGGGTGGCCGGCCTGCTCACCCTGCTGGCCCGGCCGGCGACCGCCGGCCCGGCCCCGCTGTTCCTGGTCGACGGGAACGTCCGCGGGGTGGGCAAGGGGCTGCTGGTCGATGTGCTGGCCCTGATCGTTTACGGCACCCGGTTCCCGGTCATGTCGTTCACCAACGACCCGGTGGAGTTCGGCAAGCGGGTCACCGCCCTGGCGGCGGCCGGGGAGCGGGCGGTGCTGCTGGACAACCTGAGCGGGCCGGTCGGCAACGGGACGGAGGGCGCCGCCCTGACCGCCGACCACTGGCGGGACCGGCTGCTGGGGACGAACCGGGTGTACGACGGGCCGCTGGACGTCACCTGGTTCGCCACCGGAAACAACTGCGAGCTGCGGGCGGACACCGGCCGGCGGACCGCCCACATCCGGCTGGAGACCCCGGACGAGCGGCCGGAGCTGAAGGCCGGGTTCAAGCACCCGCACCTGCGGCGGCACGTCCGCCGGGACCGCGGCCGGCTGCTGGCCGCCGCCCTCACCCTGTTGCGGGGCTGGCACATGGCCGACCGGCCGGCCGCCGGGCTGCCCGCCTGGGGGGCATTCGAGGAGTGGTCGGACGTGGTCCGGGAGTGCGTCGTGTGGGCCGGACCGCCGGACCCCGGGGGAACCCGCCAGGCGCTGCTCACCCGGGCCGACCGGGACGCGACCGCGATGGGCGAGCTGCTCCGGGCGATGGTCCGCCTCGACCCCCGGCGGTCCGGCCGGACGGCGGGCGAGATCGTCGACGCCACCCGGGCCGACCCGGCCCTCCGGGCGGCGGTCGAGGACGTGGCCGACCAGTTGGACGCGAGGCGGCTGGGGTACCGGCTCCGGGGGTTCGCCCGCCGGGTGGTCGACGGGCTGTTCCTGGACCACGCGGGGCGGGCGGCCGGGGCGTCCGGTGGGGGGTGTTTCCGGCGAGCGAGTTCCGCGCCCGTCCGTCGGACCCGCCACCCGGCGTGTGACGGGCCGTGCGTGGTGATGGGGGTGATCGGGGCGATGCCTCCGGCTCCCGCCGGGCGGGAGCGGCGGCCCGCGGTTGAGCGCCGGCACCCGTCCGGGTAACATTTGTCACCTGCCTGCGGCCGGCGAACCCGGCCGCCGATCGGGAGGCGTTATGGCCGACGTATTTCGCCAGCAGTCCACCCGCTGGGAGCTGGCCGGCAAGCGGGTGCCGGCCGGCACCGAGGGGGCGGTCAAGGTGACGGTCGAGTCCCGCCGGTGGTACGGGGCGGTCGGCGGCAAGCACGTGCCGCTCAGCCCGGACAAGGCGGTGGCCGAGCGGCTGTTGCGGAAGAAGCTGGCCGACGCCGACTTGGACCAGGCCGGGCTGGCCGACCCGTTCGCCGCCCCGGCCCGTCGGCCGCTGGCCGACCACCTGGCCGACTATGCGGCCGTGCTGGCCGCCAAGGGGGACACCCCGGACCACGTCCGGCAGACCGCCGACCGGATCCGGGCCGTGCTCGCCGGGTGCGGGTTCGTCACCGCCGCCGACCTGGACGTCGGCCGGGTGTCGGTCTGGCTGGCCGGCCGCCGGCGGGACGGGCCGGGGGTGCCGGTCCCGCCCGGGGCGGCGTTCACCCCGGCCCGGGCGGCGGCCGTCCTCGGGGTGAGCGGGGCCGGGCTGCGGGCGGCGATCAAGCGGCACGGGCTGCCAGCCCACGGGCACGGCATGGCCCGCCGGCTGCCCCGGGAAACGGTCGAGCGGCTGGCCGCCCTCCAGGCCCGGGGGTGGTCGCCGGAGACGGCCAACCACCACGTCCGGGCGGCCCGCGGGTTCACCCGCTGGCTGGTCAAGACCCAGCGGCTGCGGGACGACCCGCTCGCCACCCTGGGGCTGGTCGGCACGGCGGCCGACGTCCGCCGCGGCCGGCGGGAGCTGACGGCCGACCAGCTGCGGGCCGTGTTGGCCGCCGCCGGGGCCAGCCGGCGGTCGTTCCGCGGGCTGGGCGGCCCGGCCCGCCGGGCGCTGTACCTGACGGCCGCCGCCACCGGGTTCCGGGCGTCCGCCCTGGCCGGGCTGACCCCGGCCGAGTTCGACCTCGTCGCCGACCCGCCGACGGTCACCCTGCCGGCCCGGCTGAACAAGTCCCGCCGGCCGAAGGTGCAGCCGTTCCCGCCCGAGGCGGTCGAGGTGCTCGGCCCCATCCTGACCGGCACACCGGCCGGGGCGGCGGTGTGGGGCGGGACGTGGGCGAAGGACCATCGGGGGGCGGAGATGCTGCGGGGGACCTGGCTGAGGCCGGCGTCCCGTACGTGGTGTCCGGCCCGGACGGGCCGCTCTTCGCCGACTTCCACGCACTAAGACACAGTTATTTGACCCTACTCGGGCGGAGCGGGGTAGACCTGCGGACTGCACAACTCCTGGCCGGGCATTCAAAGCCCGAACTAACCCCCCGGTACTCGCACCGGAATCTGGCCGACCTGGCGGCCGCGGTAGGCAGGCTGCCGCGGCTGACCGGGCCGGCGGCGTCACCTGTTTGCACACAGTTTGCACAGCCGGCGGTCCCGGAGGGTCACTCCGAGGCACGGTGTGACACAAAGGGGGGTAGGGAAGGGGGTGGTCTGGAAACGACGAAACCCTTGGTTTCCCAAGGGTTTGTCACCGTGTGGCACTCGGAGTCACTAGCGAGGGCGACGGGACTCGAACCCGCAACCACCGGATCGACAGTCCGCCCGCGTTGCGTCCTAAGCCCAATCCTGTCAAGAAGATCGCGAATGCCGACACTGCTAGGCGTACCGCCGGGCGTACTGTCGAACAAGGCGAAGATGGCATCACCGACGCCGACCTGACATCGGTCGTGGCCGCTTGGCCGCACCTCCCCGACTCCATCAAAGCCGCCATCCGTGCGCTGGTCGGCACGGTCGGCAGCATACCTACCGACCCGGCGGAGAAAAAGGGCCGACCCATCTGACCGCATTACCCGCCCCGGGTGTCTCAGGGCGGGCCGGACACGGTCGTTTCCACCGGCAAGCGAGTTACCGGCTCACCTACGAGTACTTCCAGCTCGACAAGCTAGCCGCCGATGATCCCCTATTCGCCAAGTTCGTGTTCCTGCTCGGGGCAGACCGGGTGATTCCGCCGGACGGCAGCCCAAACCACCTGAGAGGGTGTCCAATTAGGGGGGTAGTGGCCTACCATCGGGGTCATGACCCGGACAGCCGCACGTTGATCCGTTATGAAAACGGTCGGTCCCCGTCCGCCCCGGCTGTATCACCGGGGATGACAGTGACCGACCGCCGGGCGGTTCGACTCAGTCGAACATCCTGTTCATGAAAAGCCGGCGAGGAGGTGCGGGCTTGCACGGACCACAATCCTCGGAAGTCACCTCACTGACTGCCGGACGGCAGTTGTGGACCAAGTCCCATTCCCGATCGAACGCGGTCAAGTTGGCCCGGACCAAGGAAGGGTCGACGTTGACCGAGCGGACCACGACGTCGTGCCGTTCCGGCTCGCGGCTGAAGATCGACTCTCCCGGGTGCAGGCCGAACCAGTCACACGCAGGGTTCGACCGAACCACGCCGTCGTTCCCGCGTAGCACCGGTGCCGTGTCGCCGGGACAGATCACGACGCTCTCGTGCGAGATCGCGTGCACCGGACCCAAGTCGAGCCGGACGGGCAGCGAATCGAAGGCGCTGGTGGCGGTGTAAACGGACTCGACCGAGGACGCCGTTTTCGCCCCTGCGTCGCCCTGGCCCCCGAGCCCGGTCGCGGGCGCACCCGACCTGCTGCCGCCCCGGCTCTCGTGCCCGATCGGGGCCGAATGCGGTGTATCGGGTCGCTTGTGTGCCGTAATCACCATCGCCCCGCTCGGGGACACCGAGATCGTTGTCCGAAAGGACGGGCTGGCGCCGTGAGAGGGGTTACCCGTCCCCGAGTTGATCGACGGGCTACCGGCAGCGCCGCTGTTTCCGGGTGCCTTACCCGGGGCACCCGCGCCGCTGTTCCCGGGTGCCTTACCCGGGGCACCCGCGCCGCTGTTCCCGGGTGCCTTACCCGGGGCACCCGCGCCGCTGTTCCCGGGTGCCTTACCCGGGGCACCCGGGGCGCCCGGGGCGCCCGACCCGCGGGTTCCGCTCGGTCCGGACGACTTACCCGAGGGGCCGCCTGTTCCGCCGCCTTTTCCGCCGCCTTTTCCGCCCCCCTTGCCTGACGGTCCGGCCGGTGAGTTGGCGATCAAGATGACGACAGCGGCGGCCGTGAAGAGAATGCGAGACAGTTTCATGGTTGTCGATCCCTCACGCCTTAAGTGGGATAGGCCGGCCAAGAGACGCCACCCCGGAAAACCGGGGTGGCGTGCTGGCAAGCCGTTACTTGACCTGTTCGACTTTCCAGCCGACACACACGTTCACGAAGCTGAGTCCGAGGATCGGGGCGATGCCGTAGTTGTCGGTGTAGTTCACCGTCCCCATTCCGGTCGTCCCTTCGGCCGCCAGTTTGTCGGACACGGCCAACTGGCCCCCGATCCACGGTTGCCGCACCCACTCGCCGCCCTTCGTCTGCTGGACGTCGACCTCCAGGTAGAGGGTCTGCGGTACCGAACCGGTGTTGACGTAGACGAAGGTCTCGCTTTTCTCGCTGTAGCCGAACGACTTGGACATCTCCTTCATCTGCTTGGGGGCGACGAAGATCCCGAGCCGCTGGGCGTGGATTCCGCTGAAAGCGGCCTGGAGGGTGATCTTCTCGCCCGGGCCGACAGGAATCATCGCCCGTTTCAGGTTGATGACCTTCTTGGTCTCCGCCTTGGCTTCCTCGCTGGGCGGCTCCGCCGCCACTACCTGCCTCCCCCCGCCGAGCCCGACCCAGTCTGCCAGGAACACCGCCAGGAACACCGCCAGGAACACCACCAGGAACGGACGCATGGTGCAACCCTCGTTGAGCACGACCAGCGGTGGTCGACGTAAGACACCGACCGGTCAACGCCGCGACACAAGGCAGCAGCAGGCAGAGACTTAAGCCGACATTAAGCCACGCCAGCACGCTGTGACGACCTCGTGGCCGCTTTAACTGAGACGACCGACCCCTCGTTACCTAACATGTAGATCGACCACCGCGTCGTGGGAGTTCGTCATGCCCATCACCCCGCCGTGAGGGGCCGTACCGCTTTCGGGCAGCGAGGTTTGGTAGAACGGGGTGTCCGGCCGAACGCCGGGCTACACCCGGTTACACCACCCGCCCCGAGGGCCGCCGATGAAGACGCCCACCGCCCCCCCCGCCCGGTCGAACGCCCCTGAGCTGACGCTGGCCCAACAGAGCGCGGTCGATCTGCTGGCCGCCGGCAAGACGGACACCGAGACGGCCGCCGCCCTCGGCCTGAACCGCGTCACCGTCACCCGCTGGCGGCTGTACTCGCCCGAGTTCCGGGCCGCGCTCGCCGACCGCCGGGCGGCGGTCTGGGGGGCGTCCGCCGACCGGCTCCGGGCGCTGCTGCCGAAAGCCCTCGACACCCTGGCGGACGCCCTGGAAACGGGTGACGACAAGGTGTCCGTCGCGCTGGCCGTTTTGAAGCTGGCCGGCCCGCTCCCGCTCACCCCGAGCGAGCCGACCGACCCGGACGCGATCGTGCGGCAGACCGTGGACTCCGAGCGGCTGCACGTCCGCGTCAGCCGCGACGACGCGGCCGACGTGCTGGCCGGCCTCCCCAGGTATGCCGACCACCTGAACGCGGTGCGGGAGCGGTTGGCCGGACTCGCTCACGCACCGACGACCAACTGACCTCTCATACGGCGGGTGCGGTGCGGTAGGTTCGGGCTTGGGAACGGCGGAGTAATTACCCGCCGAAGGCCGGTCGCGGCCGGGGTGTCGTCCTTGCACTCCGGCCGCGCCGGTCGGCCCGCCCAAGGACACGCCCGATGCCCCGCCGTTCCGGCGCGATCGCGCCAGTTGAACCCCTTCACACACCGTCCGACGTCTCACAGACCGCGAAAGCCGCGGCGGCGAGCGGCCCCCCTGACGGTCCGCCGGGCGACGGGGCGGACCGGGGCGAACTGCTCCGACTCTACCGGCAAGCCCAGGTGCCGCCCGTCCCGGTGGACGAACTCCGGCCGACCCGGCCCGAGCCGCCGGAGGCGGACCTGTTCAACGCCATGCGGGAAGTGCCCACGGCGCTGACCGAGTGCCGGTTCGGCGGGCCGCGGCCGGGTCTGCCGGACAGCCCGACGGAACACGTACTCAGTTACCCCTCCTGGCTTCTGTTCGCGGAGGAGCGGGGCAACAGCCGGCCGGCGGCCGAGTGGGCCATCTTCCGGCTGGCCGAACGCGGGTGGGTGAGTGTGGTTTGGCCGGAGCTGTACCGTCGGCTTGAGCCGCAGCTCCTTCAGCGAAAGTTTGACGAGCTGGCCGGGCGGTTCCGCGGACGCCCCCCGGCCGGCACCGACTGGGACATCGGCGAGAGCGGGCGGTGGCTCGAAGTACGCAGCACGCCGGCGCTCTGGGAGTGGTATCAGGCTGGCCGCCCGCCGGTCCGGTCCGTGCCGGACGGCCGGTCCGCCACACATCCCCCCGTTCCGTCGGACGTCGCAACCCTGAAAGCCTGGTGCCGGGCGCAGGCCGACGAGTTCCGCCGGCTGGCCGATGACACCGCCCGGGCGCACGCCGCGTGGCCCCTCTGGCAAGAGCTGGCGGTGCACGCGACGAACTTGCTTCCCCCAGAAACCGCCTATCGTTGCCGGTTCGATCCGGCCGGAATGACGCAGGGGTTGTGGGACAAATACGGCTTCTGGTGGAGCAACCGTCACATTCTGGAATTGCTGGATGCTATCAGCGGCCGGAACGACGACCCGGAGGTGAAGCGGGTGACGGACACCTTGGCCGGGTGTGCCACCGGTGAAGCCACCCCTTCGCCTTCCGCGGCTGACGACGCCGGCGATGCCACTGCGTCTCGAACATCGGGATTTAATGGACCCCATAAAAAGGCCGATCCGACGTCCGCTGAGTCGAAGGCGGGTGTCGACGACAAGGGGCCTGTTGATCGCTTCTCTGCTCTCCGTGCTTTTGCCGCGTCTCGCCCCCTGATCGGAATCGAGCGGGCCGTAGTCGATGCCCTTTGCGATGCGGGAGGGGAGCTGAAGATAGCCGATCTTGGGGTGAAAGATGGGGCGGACTTCAACAACCCTTTTGAACAATTCAGAGGCGCCCAGCGACGGCTAAACCCGAAGCTGAAGCCGCAGGGCTGGAAGCTCAAGCGGTGCAACAATGCCGCGGTCTTTGTGCCGGTGAAGGCGCCAAAAAGGGGATAGCGAAGCGCCCGTTCCGCTCCTGATTCGCGCCTCCCACGTCCGCCACAATGCCCCCCGTCCGATCCCTAGGAGGGCACCCCTTGGCGCGCAAACAGTACGACCCTCTGGCCGTCATCCCGTCGCCGGAAGCCATTCGCGAACGGCTCACGGAGACGCTCACGCTCGCCGAACGGCTCCGCATCCTGCTGGACCTGGCCGAGCGGCTCCGTCTGCCCCTCCGGGTCGCGTCCGAGCTCCCCGCTGCCGACCGGGCGAAGGGAGGCGGCCGTGGCTGATGTCCTGCCCCTTCCGTCCCGCCCGGCCGGTTCGCCGGCCCGCAAGCGGCGGACGCTGCAACCGCTCGCCGTGGACGCCCGCGGGCTGACGCAGCTCCTGCCGTTCGGGCTGCGCACCATCCGGGCGATGGACTCGGCCGGCAAGCTGCCCGCCCCCGTCCGCGTCGGCGGGCGGGTGCTCTGGCGGGTGCCCGAAATCCGCGCCTGGCTGAAGGCCGGCGCCCCCGACCGCGCCGGGTGGGAAGCCCTCAAGGCCGCGACCCGGAAGTGACCCTGCCCGAACACCCGACGGCCGGGAACACCGCGGGCCGACCGCCCCTCGCCAGGGAAAACGGTCGGCCCGTCGGCCAGTGACGCCCGGCTGACACCGAGTACATACCCATGATACATGACGACGCCCCGCCGGCCGTCCGGCGGGTTCTGGACCGCCTCGGGGCAGTCCGCCGGTCCGGCTCCGGGTGGTCCGCCCGCTGCCCCGCCCACGAAGACACGAACCCGTCCCTGTCCGTCTCCGCCGGTGACGACGGACGGGCGCTGATCAAGTGCCACGCCGGCTGCCGCCCCGAGTCCATCGTGGCGGCGGTCGGGCTGACCGCCGGCGACCTGTTCGCCGACCTCGACCCGCCCGGCCCGAACCGGCCGCCCATCGTCACCGGCAAACCCGGTCCCGGGAGTCGGGTCTACCCGACGGCGGCCGAAGCCGTGGCGGACCTGGAGCGGCGGCACGGGCCGCGGGCGGCGGTGTGGACGTACCACGACGCGGCCGGGGTGACGGTCGGGCTGGTGGTCCGCTGGGACCGGCCCGGCGGCGGGAAGGACATCCGGCCGGTCGCGCTCACCCACGGCGGGTGGCGGGTCGGGGCGATGCCCGGCCCCCGCCCGCTGTACCGCCTGCCCGAGCTGGCCGGGGCGGGCGTGGTGGCTGTGTGCGAGGGGGAGCCGGCGGCCGACGCCGCCCGGTCCCTCGGGTTCGTCGCCACCACGTCGAGCGGCGGCGCCCAGGCGGCGACCAAGACGGACTGGGCGCCGCTGGCCGGGAAAGAGGTGTGGGTGTTCCCCGACAACGACCCGCCGGGCCGGCGGTACGCCTCCGCCGTGGCCGTGATCCTGTTACCGCTGGGCTGCACCGTGCGGGTGGTCGAGCTGCCCGGACTGCCCGAGGGCGGCGACCTGGTGGATTGGGTCGCCGCTCACGGCGACACGGTCGAGCCGGTCGCCATGCGGGCGGCCGTCGAGACGTTGGCCGCGGCCGTCGAGCCGGAGTTGGCCGAGCGGACGACCCCCGCCCCGGCCGCGGGGCCGCGGTATGTCCCGGATGTCGTGCGACTGTCCGACGTGGAGCCGGTTGCCGTCCCCTGGCTCTGGCCGGGCCGCGTCCCGCTCGGGCGGATCAGCTTGTTGGTCGGCCGGCCCGGGGCCGGGAAGTCGTTCCTGACCTGCGACCTGACCGCCCGCATCAGCACCGGCGGCCGGTGGCCGGACGGCGGGACGGCGCCGGCGGGGGACGTGCTGCTCATCAGCGCCGAGGACGACCCGGCCGACACCACCGTCCCCCGGCTGGCCGCGGCCGGGGCGGACCGCCGGCGGGTCCACTGGTTCCGGGCCGTCAAACTGGTCGAGGCGTCGGGGCAAGAAAGGACCGTGGCGTTCGACCTGTCGAACATCGACCTGATCCGCGACACCCTGAACCGGCTGCCCGGCTGCAAGCTGGTGGTTGTGGACCCCATCGGTAGCTACCTGGGCGGCCGGGTGGACGCCCACCGGGATAACGAAGTGCGGGCGGTGCTGGCCCCGCTGGCGGCGTTGGCCGCTCGTGCCGGGGTGGCGGTGCTACTGGTCGCCCACACCCGGAAGGCGGCGGCCAGCTTCGCCGACGACACGGCGCTCGGCAGCCGGGCGTTCACCGGGCTGGCCCGGTCCGTCCTGCACCTGACGGCGGACGATGGCGACCGCGATCGCAAACTCTTGTTGCCGGGCAAGTGCAACCTCAGCGTGCCGGCCCCGGGCCTGGCGTTCCGGATCGCCGGCACGCCACCCAGGCTGAGTTGGGAGCCGGACCCGCTCGACGGCGCCCATGCCGACGACTACCTTTCGGAACGCGCCGGGGTGGCCCGCGGCCCGGAGCCGAGAGCCCGGGACGCCGCCGCCGACTGGCTGGCCGGACTGCTCCGGTCCGGTCCCGTGGCCGCCGCGGAGGTGTGGGCGCAAGCTGCCGAAGCCGGCCTGTCGAGGGCGACCGTCCGGCGCGCTCAGGGGGCGCTCGGGATCGTCCCGCGCAAACGGGAGTTCGCCGGGCCGTGGGTTTGGGAACTGCCCGCCGAAAGTGCATAGGTATCGTCCGCGGCCCCGCGAAGGTGCTCAAGTAACGGGAAACCTGAGCGCCTTCGGGAAAGCAACGGCGATTCAGGTGAGAAACCGCCGTGGCTTCCCGAAGGTGCTCAGGTTTCGGACTACCCGAGCACGTTCGACGAGAGCCTGAGCACCTTCGGCCCGGTGGACGGCCGACTGTTCCTCGACCGCCGTGGGCTGCCGGACTAAGGACTGGTCGGTTTGGCCCCGCACCAACCGCGATTTGTGCGATGCCATAAAACGTGGTGCCCCGAGATTGCGGGCCGACAGGCACGCCAACCCTCAGAAATCCCCGCCCGAGGTCATGGTACCCCGGGCATCGGACCGGAGCCGACCTGGCGCGCCGCCCGGTCGGCCGGTTATACTTGCCCCGCCTTTGCTGGCCCGGCCGACCCGACCTGAGAAGCGGGCGGCCGGCGCTGGCCTTCTCAGAAAGGCCGCCCGTCATGCCGAAGCCGTTCAAGCTGTTCAGCACTCGCCCACTTTTGCCGGACGCCGACATCGTCCCGCACGACGGCAAGCCGCACGTCCGGGTGAGGGACCGCGGCCGGGCCGTCCTCTGCCCGCTGACCAAGGACGGCCGGGGCTACCTCCGCCCGTCCAAGTGCTGGTACTTCAAGTACCGCGACGGCACCGGCACCGTCCGCCGCAAGAAGGGGTTCGCCGACCTGAAGGCGACGGAGCAACTGGCCGCGGATATGGAGCGGAAGGCGGCCCGGGTCCGGGTCGGCCTGATCGACCCGGCCGACGACCACGCCCGCCGACCGCTGGCCGACCACCTAATAGACTACGCCGCCCACCTGGAGGCGAAGGGGAACACCGCCGATCACGTCCGGCTGACGACCGGCCGCGTGTCCGCCCTGCTGACCGGGTGCGGGTTCGTATTCCCCCTGGACGCGGACCCCGGGAAGGTGGCCGAGTGGTTGAACGCCCTCCGCCGCGACGGGTCGCCCGTGGAGGTTCCGGCCGGGGACGCCTTCCCGCCGACGGAAGTGGCGAAGCTGCTCGGGATCAGCGGGGCCGCCGTCCGGGCCGCCGTCAAACGGCTCCGGCTCCCCGCAGCCGGCCACGGGAAGGCCCGGAGGCTCCCCCGGGCGACCGTGGAGGCACTGGCCGAGCACCGGTCGAAAGGGCGCGGCCCGGAGACGGCCAACCACTACACCCGGGCCGTCCGCGGGTTCTTCCGCTGGCTGGTCCGGGCGAAGCGGATCGGGGCCAACCCGCTCGACTCCCTGGCGCTGGTGAACGCGGCCGGGGACGTGCGGCGGGCCCGTCGGGAGCTGACAGCCGACGAACTCCGCCGGCTGTTCGACGCCGCCCGGGCGAGCGCCCGCGTCTACCGCGGCCTGGCGGGTAAGGAGCGGTACTTCCTGTACCTAGTTGCCGCCGGCACCGGGTTCCGGGCGAGAGCCCTGTCGCATCTGACCCCGGCCGACTTCGACCTGGTCGGGCAGACGGTGACGCTGGCCGCCCGCTTCAACAAGTCCCGCCGGCTTAAGGTGCAACCCCTCCCGGCCGACGTGGCGGCCGCCCTTCGCCCGTACCTGGACGCCAGGCCGGCCGGGGCGCCGATCTGGGGCGGGACGTGGGCGAAGGACCACCGGGGGGCGGACATGCTGCGGATCGACCTGGACGCGGCCGGCATCCCCTACGCGGTCGAGGGACCGGACGGGCCGGAGTATGCCGACTTCCACTCTCTGCGGCACTCGTACCTGACTTTGGGCGGGCGATCGGGGATCGACCTCAGAACGCTCCAGGAACTCGCCGGCCACTCAAAGCCCGAGCTGACCGCCCGCTATTCTCACCGTCGGCTGTACGACCTGGCCGGCGCCGTGGAGAAGTTGCCGCCCCTGGTCCCGCCGACACCGTCCGAAATCCCCCTTCGGTTGACCGGGACCGACCCCGTTACGGGCGTACCCGGCGTACCGCCGGGCGTACCAACCGGGTACGCCGATCGGCACCGATCCGCACCGGTGTACACCTTCGGCATCGTCGGCGGACCGTCCGGGGGATCGGCGCAACCCTTTGAAATGACAGGGGCCGGCGCCTCTCGGCACCGGCCCACATCGGAATGCACTAGCGAGGGCGACGGGACTCGAACCCGCAACCACCGGATCGACAGTCCGGTACTCGGTTGCTTTCGTGACACCTCTCTAGCACTTCAATCGTATTGCAATTACCTTAAATTATAGGCTGTTTTCTCGCTGCCGAATAGAATGGCATAGCGGTGGGGTTGGCCCCGCGTGGACCATTATTGTCCCCATTTTGTCCCCAGGACTGGGGTGACCGTGGCGTCGATCGAGCGACGGGGCGGGAGCTCTCGGATCGTCTTCCGGTACCGCGGCGAGAAGCGGAGCTTCTCTCTGGGGGACGTGTCCGCCGCCGACGCGGCCGCCGCCAAGGCGGTCGCCGAGGAGCTGCTGCGGCTGCTGGACCGCAACCTGGTTGCCGTCCCGGCCGGTTGTACCGTCGAGGACTTCCTGTTCCACCGGGGAAACCCGCCAGCCGCCGCCGCAGCGGTCGCGGCCGGGCGGGGGGAGCTGACCCTGGCCGGTCTTTGGGACGCCTACCTGTCGGCCCACGACGGAAAGCTAGAGGCGACCACCCTGGCCGGCATGCGGCTGCACTTCGGCCACCTGACCCGGGTGCTCGGCGGCCCGGCCGTCGTCCCGGACCTCGGCCGGGCAGACCTGCAGCGGTACGTGGACGCCCGGGCTGACGAGTGGATCGACCCGGACGTGTACCGCCGGCGACGGGAGGAGCGGGCGGCTGCCCCGAAGCGGAAGTCTGCCCGTAAGGGTAGTGCTGCCGCCCCTCCGGCCCTGCCGGCGGCGACCCCACGGCCGCGACGGCACCCGTCGGCTGCCACCGTCCGCAAGGAGGTGGTGTCCCTGCGGACGACCTGGAACTGGGCCCGCCGGCACCTGGGGTTGGGGGCAGAGTTCCCGGGCGGCGGGCTGGTGTACGCCAAGACCGAGGAGGCGCTGCCGTTCATGACGTGGGACGAGGCCGAGCGGCGGGTGGAGGCGGGGGCCGACCCGGAGGCGGTGTGGGAGGCGGTGTACCTGCGGCCGGTCGAGGTGTCCGAGCTGCTCGACTGGGTGAGGGGCCGGCCGGTGAGCCCGTGGGTGTACCCCTTGTTCTGCTTCGCCGCCCATACCGGCGCCCGGCGGAGCGAGATCGTCCGGGCCGCGCCGGCGGACCTGGACCTGGCCAGCGGGGTAGTGACGATCCGGGAGAAGAAGCGGGACCAGCGGCGGCTGACCACCCGCCGGGTGCCCCTGTCCCCGTTCCTGGGCGGGGTGCTGAAGGACTGGATGGGAGAGCGGGCGGCCGGCAGGACACTCTTCTGCAAGGGCGACGGGCGGCCGATCGGCCCGCGGGAGGCGCACAACTACTTCCGGCGGGCCTTGCGGGTGTCGAAGTGGAGCGTCCTCCGCGGGTGGCACGTGTTCCGGCACTCGTTCGTGTCCGCCCTGGCCAGCCGGGGGGTGGACCAGCGGGTGATCGACGACCTGGTCGGGCACGCCACCGACGAGCAGCGGCGGCGGTACCGCCACCTCCACCCGGACGTCACCAGGCAGGCCGTCGCCGCCGTGTTCGGGTGATCGCCTGAGGAAGATGTCGGGCGGCGTCAACCGTGTTGCCCCGATCCGAGATCACTTGGATCGTGCTAGGGGCCGACCCGAGGTTGCGGCTTCGTCAGATGAGTCGTGACCCGAGACACGTGCCGCCTCGGGCCGATTCCGCCCGTTCGATGCTACCCTGGCGTAAGCAGACGAACGCCCCGTACGGCAGCCCGACCCCGGGGAACGGGTCCAGTGTCCGGTCGGCGGCCCCGCCGGCCAGGACGGTCGCCGACTTGTACACCCGCACCCGGCCGGCCTCCCCAACGCCGCTGCCGGTTAGCAGCTCCACCCGCCCGTCCCCGTCCGCGTCCTTGACGGCCACTCGCACCTCGCCCCGCCGGGACGGGTCGCCGGCGAACATGTCGGCCAGCTGCATCCGCGGGGCCGCGGCGGCCGAGTCGTCCAGGGTCCACAGGTCGGCGACTGCGAGCAGTTCCTTCCCGCTCGCCACCCGCACCCGCGACCCGCCGGCCGGTCCGCCTCCGAACACCAGGTCGGCGTCCCCGTCCCCGTCCCCGTCCCGGGCGGCCACGTACACCCGGCCGGTGAACGCCGGCTCGAAGGAGCCGAAGGCGAACACCTCGGCCTCGGTCGACCCAACCGGGACGGCCACGTGGGACGGCCCGCCGGGGCCGGTCCCGGCCACCACGTCCGCCACCCCGTCCCCGGTGAAGTCGGCCGACGCAATTCGGAGGGGTGCCCCCGGGCCGAACGGCTGGGCCGAGTACCGCTCGGTCCTGTCCGGGTCGGGGGCGCGGACCAGCGGCCCGGCCGCCACCGTCAGGGTGCGGCCCGCCGGGGCCGGTCCGCAGGTCCCCCCCGCCGGTGCCGCCTGCGGGACTGCCGGTCCCGCCCCCGCTCATTATTTGCTTCGGTCGCACTGCCTCGGTCGCATGATACTGCTCGGGCGGGGCCGGGACGCGCTCCCACCACTCGTGCGAGCAGAACTCGCAGCGGTACTCGGTCTCGGCAAAACCGCCGATCGAAGTTCTTCCTGACCCGGAACAGATCACTCGTGTTCTCGCAATTCGGACGCAGCCGCCGGTCGTGGCGACTGCACCGGGACGGCATGCAGTGAGGCCGATTACCCGACGAACACCCCCGCACTCACGTCGGCGAACACGTCCAGTTCGAACAACTCGGCCGCCGGCCGGGTTGGGCGATAGGCTTTCACCCGGCCACGGTTGGCAGATCCAGCGACCAGCGTCGCCAGGGTGTTGGCCCCAGGTGGCGTGACGGCCACCCGTACCCCGTCCCGGTCAGCCGCCTCCCCAGAGAGAAAGTCCGTCAGCATTCCGGCCGGCCGACCGGCCGCCAGGTCGCCCCCGCTCACCGCCCGCACCCGCGGGCCGCCGCCCGCTCCGGCTCCGGCTACCACGTCCGCCCGACCGTCGCCGTCCAGGTCGCCGGCCGCCACGAATACTCCGCCGGTGAACGCCGGGTCGAAGGCGAAGAAGCTGCTTACGTCCGCCCGGGTCCGGCCGTCGATCACCCGGACGTGCGGGCCGCCGCCGGCCCCTGCTCCAACAACCAGATCCGCGATCCCGTCCCCGTTGACGTCCCCGGCCGCCACCGTCACCCCGCCGCGGAACCCCGGGTCGTAGGCGAAGAAGTCGGCCAGCACCGACCGGTCCCGACCGCTGAACACCCGCACCCGCGGGCCGCCGCCGGCCCCGGCTCCGACGACCACGTCGACCACCCCGTCCCCGTCCACGTCACCGGCGGCGACGAACAGCCCGCCACGGAACTCCGGCTCGAAGGCGAAGAAAGTGGCCAGCTCCGCCCCGGTCGCCCCGTCGAACACCTTGACGTGTGGGCCGCCCCCTGGGCCGGCCGCCGCGATCAGGTCGGCCACCCCGTCCCCGGTCACGTCCCCGCTGGCCACCCGTACCTCACCGGCGAAGTCCCCGAACGGGGTCAGGGTGAGCTTCGGGGCGCCGTCCGGGGTGAACGTCCGCACCGCCCCGTTCGCCCCGCCGACCGCGATCCGCGACACGACGACCGGCGGCACCACCGGCGGGGACACCGGGGCGGCCACCCGGACCGTCACCGGCACCGTCTCGGTGAACAGCGGGTCGATCGGGTCGCGGGCACGGACGGTGATCGTGTGGGTGCCGACATCCCCGGGTGCCGGGGTCCAGCTGATTTGTCCAGTGGCCGGGTCGACGACCAGCCCGGCCGGGACAGTCCCTTCGGCGGTGAACAGCAGCCGCCGGCCGGCGGCCGCGGCCGTCTGGGGGAGGGCCACCGTCACCGGCTGCCCGACCCGGGCGTCCTGGTCCGGGACCGCCGACACCAGCCGCCGGGCCAGCCCGATTTCGGCCGCGGTCGCCACCCCGCCGGTCACCGACACGTCGGCGAACTCGGCCCCCGGCCCGGTCGGCCGCCACCCGTCGTTCACCACCACCCCGACCCGATAGGTGCCGTCGGCCAGCCCTGGGAAGCTGAACACCCCCCCCGGCCCGGTGGTGGTGGTCGGCTCGCCGGGGTCGAGTCGGCCGTTCCGGTTACGGTCGAGGAACACCGTCTCCCCGGTGCGGACCGCATCCCCGGTGTCCCGGACACCGTTCCGCCCGACATCCTCGAATACCCGCCCGCGGACGGCCGACACCCCGCCCGACTGGACGCTCTGGAAGTCCAGCCCGGTGACCGCCGCCCCGGCTTTGAAGTACTGGGAGTGCCCCGGCTGGCTCTGCGGGGTCTCGTTCCGGAACAGTACCCCCGGCTGCACGCTCTGGCCGAGCACCCCGGTAGCGGGGACGAAGATGTCCGGCCGGCCGTCCCCGGTGAAGTCGGCGATGGCGAAGTCGCCGACCCAGTCGGTCAGGTTCGACGGCAGCGGCAACAGGGTCGGCGGGGTGCCGAAGTCGAACCCGCTCCCGGTGTTCAGCCGGATGGCGATCGCCTGGGTGGCAATCGTCGGGGCCAGTAGGTTGATCAGGTCCGGCAACCCGTCCCCGTTCACGTCCGCCAGTCGCAGCCCGGACTGGAACCGCGGGTTGGCGGCCGTCTGCCGCTCCTGGCCTTGGTCGAACAGGTCCACCCCGCTCGGGGTGAAGTACCAGCCCTGGTTGCTACCGACGGCGTAGCTCGGGAAGTTGATGTTGTTCCTCTGACTCGGGTTAACGGACGTGTTGACGAAGTAAGTCGACAGGCCAGCGTACACCTGCGGCGGCTGTCCGATCTGGACCGACCCGACGGCCAAGCCGGTGACCTGCCCGAACCCCCACGGGTTGATGTCGGTGTAGATGGAGATCCACCCGCCGGCCCCGTTCCCGCGCGCCAGGACTAGGCGGGCGGTACCGTAGTTCGCCCCGTAGGTCTGGTAGTCGAACGGCGGGTTGGTATCTCGCACCGGCACCGTCGCCATCAGCATCACGTCAAGGTTGCCGTCGCCGTTCATGTCCGCGATTGTGATCTTCTCGGCGGCGTACGGCGGGGGGTAGTTGCCCCCCTGGCTCGGGTAGTACTGGCCGGCCTGTGGCAGGTCGAAGTAATTTACCAGACGGTTGCCGGCGGTCGCAGCGTTCTGGGCGTAAACCATCCGGGCCGGCGGGCCTGGGTCGGTGGACTGCCCGAGGACGACGTCGTCCAGCCCGTCCTTGTTCAGGTCGCCGACGGCGATCGAGGAGAACACCTCCCCGCCGGCCCGGCCCGGCATCTGCGTCGCCCAGTACGACGGGATGTAGGTGAACAGGTTGGTCGGGTCACCGGTATTCAGGAAAACATCGATCCCGTTGGAATTCGCGTCGCCATACGTGGACCAGGCGATGGCGATGTCGGGCCGGTGGTCGCCGTTGAAGTCGCCGACCGCCCCGACGGGGACCGGGGCCGGTGTCCCGCGACCCGCGTACAGCTCGACACCGCCCGCCCCGGCGGCCGTCTGGAACGACCCGTCCGGTCGGTTGAACAGGACGTAGGCGTAGCTATCGACCGCTTGGCCCGGGGTCTGGCCGAACACTAGCACGTCCAGCCGGCCGTCCCCGTCGAAGTCGGCGGTGTGCAGGGTGTCGGTCGGTTGGCCGGCGAGCAAGGTCCCGTCGGTAGTCGGGGCGAGCGGCGTCGAGGTAAACGTCGGGGTGCTGAAGAACGGGGCCGTCTGCTCCCACCCCGGCGGCGGGGACTGGACCACCGTGTACTGACCGGCCCCGTACCCGACCAGGGCGTAGTTCCCCTCGACATCGGTGGTCGCGGTATCGATCAGCCCGGCCGGCTCGAACACCTGAATGGCGTTCACCTGGGCAACGCCCGCGCTGCCGTTGGTGAACGCGACGACGATCCGCCCCTGGGCGTCGGCCGTCGCGTCGAAGTCGGCGGAGTAGCCGGTGAACCAGTTGCCGGTAGCGGCGAAGATGTCGAAGTCGGTGAGTACCCGGCGGCCGTTGATGTCGACGTTGAACTTCCGCCCGCCGGCGTAGTCGTAGGTGAAGTCGGCGAACTGCAGGCGGACGGTGTACGAGCGGCCGGCCACGAACCCGGGCAGGGTGTAGGTGAACCCGTCCCCGTGGTTCGCAGTGGCACTGGCCCGATAGGTCTGGTATTGCGGCTCCGTGACCGGGGTCAGCGTGCGGGAGTAGTAGTCGACGAAGTAGTTGCCGACGTTCCCCGTCACCCCGCCGGTGAAGTAGGTGTCGGCGATGGACCCGTCCCCCCAGGCCGGGCCGCCGGAGTCGATGAACAGCTTTGGGGCGGCGGCGACCGTGGCCGGGGACAGGATCTGGATGGCGTTGACCAGCGGCACGTCCGCCTGCCCGACCGTGAAGGCCAGGACGATTCGGCCCAGGCCGTCGGCGGTGGCCGGGAAGTCCCGGGCGTAGGCGGTGTTCGGCCCGCCGGCCGCGTCCACGATGTCGAAGTCGGTCAGCACCCGGGTGCCGTTGATGTCCACGTCGAACTGCCGCTGCCCGGTCACCTGGTAGACGATCTCGGCGAAGTGCAGCCGGACGGTGTAGCTGGCCCCCGGGTTCAGCCCCGGGATGGAGTAGGTGAACCCGCCGCCGTTCGCCCCGACCCGGGCCGATTGGTAGGTCGCCACCGCCGCCGGGTTGGCCAGCCGGCTGGTGTCGATCGGGGTGGTCGTCGATGTGGTCTGCCCGGCGTCGAAGTACCCGTCGGCGACGAACCCGTTGCCGATCGCCCCGCCGGCGTTGATCGCCACCGCCACCCGGTCGGCCACGAGGCCGACCGCCCAGTTGGCCCGCGGGGAGGCGGTCGGTAGCACCTTGCCGCCGGCCTGCGGGTTGCCGGTCACGGTCCCGAACAGGACGCTCGGCGGGAGCAGCCCGAAATCCTGTCCGCCGACCGGGTCGAACCCGGACCCATCCAGGGTGACGGTGTGGCTGGTCTCCGACGCCGGGGACGGCGCCCAGGCCACGTCCCGGTACAGGAAGCTGCCGGCGGCATACGGGTTGGCGAGCGCCGAGGCGTCTCCGATGGTCGGGTAGGTGTTCGGGGTAGGGGCGTACACTCCCCGACCGAAGGTGAGCCGGCCGGCCCCGGCGTCCGTCGTCCACGGGGGGGTGGCGCCGGACGGGAGGTGGAAGACGTTCGCCGCACGGTCGGCCGTCTGGCCGAACCCGTAGGCGACGATCAACCCCTGGAATCCCGGCGGCAGAATAATCGGGCTGGGCAGGTCGAGGTACCGGGTGCCGCCGACCAGGGTGCCAGGGGCGGTCGGAGTGAACGTCAGCCGGGCCAGCTCGACCTTGGTCGCGGCGTTGTACAGCACGGCCGTCAGCGTGGTACTCAACCCGTCGGAGTTGTCGTCGAACACCCCCAGGCTGGTGATCTGCACCGGCCGGTTGGCGGTGAACGCCATCCCGTAGGTGTACGGCGGCGCGCCGGGCTGTGTGTTCCCCGGGGTGCCGGCCGGGACGACGTAGGCCGGGGCGGCGGCCCCGCGGCCGATGGTCGCCGGGTCGATCCGGACGGTGTAGGTGCCGGCATCGAGGCCGCGGAAGGCGTACCCACCGCCGGCGTCGGTCTGGGCGGTCGGCTCGCCGGCGTCCCGGACGCCGTTGTTGTTCGTGTCCAGGTATGCCGTCGCCTGGGGCAGCCCCTGGCCGGCGGCCGCGATCCCGTTGCCGTTCGTGTCCTGGAAGAGCGACCCGCGGATGACCGTCTTGGCGTTCAGCGTGTACGGCTGGACGATCTCGGTCGTCCCGTCGAACGTGACCGCCTGCGTGGCCGTGATCGGTGCATAGTCGCCCGGCGCGTTCAGGTCCAGGACGACATCGAACTTGGCGTTGGTCGGGACCGGGTTCCAGCCCTTGGTAGGGTCGACGGGGTTCGGGGCGAACGTCCCGGTGAACGCGAACCCGTCCGGCCCGGTCAGCGCCCGCGGCTCGTTGTCGTCCTGCTGGCCGTTCCGGTTGTAGTCGAGGAACACCGGCTCGCCGATCACCGGCTTGCCGTTCTGGTCGAGGACCGTTCCGCGGACGGCGAACTTCGGGGTGAACGGGGCCGACTCGGCCGACGCGACCGGCGGGTTCTGGCCGTCGTTCACCACCGCCACAAGGGTGTACGGAATGGCCGCCAGGCCGTCGACCGGCACCGGGACGCTGGCCTTCCACCCGGACCCGCCGGTCTGGGTGGCGTTCACCTTCCCGACCAGCACCGGCCGGCGGAACGGGTCGACCGACGAGATGCGGTAGATCGACACCGTGGTCTGGTCCAGGTACGCCTCGTCCGCGTTCCCGGTGAGCGTCACCGGGAACGTGTCGGCCGGGCCGGTCGGGACCGGCGGGAGGACGGGGGCCTTGCCGCCGACCGGGCCGAATATCGGCTTCGGGGTGTGGCTGGTGACCACCACCGGCAGCTGATTCGGGAACGGGTTGGTGACCGCCACCAGATCGACCAGCACGGCGTAGCTGCCGGGCAGCGGCTGGTAAGGGTCGGCCGACTGGCTGCTGATCTGGACGGTGGCCGAAGTCTCGTTGGTCAGTCGGCCGTCGTGGACCACCGTGATGCTGTGGGCGGCGAACTGGTCCTCGGTGTAGATCACCGGGTCGCCGCTCGCGGGGGTGTACTGCACCCGCAGCTTCGGCTGGCCGTCGATGCTCACCCCCGGCAGCGGGTTCGACCAGTCGGCCTTGACCAGCAGGCTAGTGGCCCCGGCTGGCACGACCCCGGCCAGGTCGGTGGTGTAAGTGTAGGTGGTCGGCCCGGGGTTCAGGAGCGTCTGCCGGAACCCGGTCACCTGGTCCGCCCCGATCAGGCCCCAGTTGGCGTTCCCGGCGGCGTCAAACCTCACCTCGAACCCGACGGTGACCTGGGTTCCCAGGTCGAAGTCGAGCCAGGCGGCGAAGGTGGTCGAGGTGTCGATGCTCAGGGCCGGCTGGGCCCAGACGTGCTGGAAGTAGAACCCGACCCCGCCCAGCTCTTGCCCGCCGATGAACGGTACCCAGGTCGGGACGACCACATCCGCGGTGGCCAGGAACTCGATGTCCTTGCCGTACCGCAGGAGCAGATCCCCCTCAAAGTCGAAGACGCCAAGTACGCCGTCCGCCTCGACGTGCAGCGAGTACACCTGGGTGTGCCAGTTCAGGTCGAGCTTGCCGTCGACCGTCCCGAGGACGCCGGTGTACGTGTCCCCGCCGTCAGTCGTGTACGCCCCCAGCTCCGCCCGGCAGTCGATGATCAATTCGTCGGCGTCGGCTGTCACCGTGCCCCGGGCGTGGAACAGGTTGCCTTGCTTACCGCCGATGTTGATGGTCTCGCCGTAGATCACCCCGATCGTCCCGACCACCACGATATCGGCCGGCCGCTCGATGTTTTTGACGGTCGCGGACAGCTCGGTCAGCTTGATCCCGGTCTCGCCGATCGGGATGCCCGTGACGTTCTTGTATCCGAGGGAGACGGTATCCACCTTGCCGTCGATCAGGATCAGCTCACCGTCCACCTCGAACTTGTCCAGCACCACCACCTTCAGGACAACGTCCACGTCGTAGCCGACCGTCTCCTTCGTGTAGCTGACCTCCAGCTCCTTCAGGTAGAGCGGCCCAAGGCGGACGTTCTCCAACTCGACCGTGATGCCGTCGAGCCGGAACCCATCCGCGTCCACGACGATCCCCGGGTTGGCGGTGGTGCCAAGGGCGACGGACGCTTCGAACGCCCCGAAGTCGACGCCGAAGCCGCCGTGGATCTCCCACGTTTCCGAAGTCGTGGCCGTCGCCTGCACCCACCGGAAGCCGGCGTCGCGGGCGGTGAAGCTGAGCGACCCGACGGTCAGTTGGCCGGTGATCCCGAAGTTCGCCTGCTGAAGCCCGCCCTTGCTGGGGATGTAGATGATGCCCGGGTCAGTGGCGTCGCCGAGGGTGGCATTGAGGGTGAACTGCTTCTCGTCCGCCCCGATCTTCAGGCCGAGCCCGCCGGACATCTCGAACTGACCTTTGTCCCGGTCGTAGGCGAAGTTGAGCCCGTTCGACGGGCTGGTAGTGACGACGACCGGCCCGAGCGTGAAGTCCGCGTTGATCGTCCCGTTGAACTTCTGGAGGGCGCCGTCCTTGATGACCAGGCCGGGGGCGGACTCCGTCCCGAGCAGGACGACGACCTCGGCCTTGTCCTTGATGGTGAAGTCGACCCCGCCGAAGATCTCCCACTGGGGGCCGTCGAAGTTGTAGCTGAAGCCGAACCCGTCCACCGTCTTGACGGTCAGCCCGCCGGCCGTGAACGTGCCGTCCAACTCGAGGGTCAGCCCGTAGAACTTCGGGGCGCCGTTCTCCGACCCCAGACTGACCTGGATCGCCCCGGCGACGTTCTCCAGCTTGAACGTCTCCCCGGCCGGCGGGGTCAGCGTGGCGCCGCCGCCGATGGAGATCCGCCTGGTGCCGTCGCCGGGGTCCGAGTACCCGACCTTCACGTCCCCGGTCACGGTGTACCCGCCGACCGTGTACGCCTTGTCCGAGGTGCTGAAGTCCAGCTCGCCGGTGAACCCGGTGGCGGTGATGCCGGTCTTGTCCGCCCACACGTAGTTGGTGCCGCCGACGGTCACGACCAAGTCCTTCAAGAACCCGACCGTGGACAAGTCCACGCCGTCGCCCTTACTGAGCTTGCCGGTCCCCTGCATGCCGACCCGCGGGCCGGTCGTGCCGTCCCCGGGGGTCAGGGCCAGGCCGTTTAGCTGGAAGTCCACCCAGTCGGCGACGGTGAACGGCTGGGAGTTGCTCTGGTCGATCGACTGGCCGAACCCGAGCATGGTGGCGATGTTGAAGTCCACCTCCAGGTCTTGCACCTGCTTGTAGATCGGGAGCGGCTGGTTCGGGCCATTGCCCTCCACCACGACCAGGCTCATTGTGGTGTCGCCGAAGGTGGCGAACGTGGCCGAGCTCGGGTCGAGTTCGAAGTAGCTCTGATTCCCATCGACGGTGATCTGGAGGAGGGACTTGAAGTCCGCCTCGTTGCCGGAATCGGGGACGAAACCGATCGAGACGGAATCCCCGCGGTCGGTGAGGTTGTATCGGCCCTGTACATCGGTGAAGAATTGGGTGGGCGTCAAGAAGCGGAGTCCGCCCACGTCGCGGAACTCCGAGGGTACGACGCGGTCCTCGAGTGGTTCCATTCCGAGGCGCCGAACCGGGGTCCGGGGCCGGGGGGTGAGCAGCCGGGACACCCACGACGGGCGGCGGGGGGGGCGGGTCATGACGGCCATGGCTCCGGGTGTCGGGCGACAGGCGGGGCGGTTGCTCCTTGGAAATCGCGGGGGGCGGCGGTAGCCTTACAGAACGGCTCAAGTTTTGAGGCGAAAGTGACGACACCGGCCGGATCGCCCGGCCCGACGGCGGCCGCCCCACCGTCCGACGGCACCCGGAGGAGCCTACTCATCCGCGCCCGGTCGGGTGACCCGCCTGGGCGGCATTCACCACCCTTTACCGGCCGCTCATCCTCGGCTGGCTCCGTCGCCAGGGGTGCCGGCCGGCGAGCTGGACGACCTGGTTCAAGAGATCTTGCTGAGCGTGGTCCAGAGCCTGCCCCGGTTCGACCACCCCGGCCGGGCCGGGGCGTTCCGGGCGTGGCTGCGGGGCGATCGCCTGCCGCCGGGCCTTGGACTACTGGCGGGCGGCCGGCCGGACCCCGCCGACCAGCGCCGGCATTGACCTGCGGCAGCTGGAAGACCCGGACAGCGAGCTGGCCCGGCGGTGGGACGAGGAGCACGACCGGTACGTCTTGCGGTGCCTCTTGGACGTGGTGCAGGAAGAGTTCGAGCCGGCTACCGTGCAGGCGTTCCGTCGGCTGACCCTGGACGACGCCCCCGGGGCGGTGGTGGCCGCCGAGCTGGGGCTGTCGGTCGGGGCGGTGTACGTGGCCAAGTCCCGGGTGTTGCAGCGGATCCGCAAGGAGGCCGAAGGCCTGATCGGCCCCGCCCCCGATCCGGTGTAAGGTTCCCCTCTCAGCGGCCGATTTCACTTCCGCCCCCGCAGCGCGGAGCGCCTATGACCTCGCCCGTCGCGGCCCACCCGTCGCCCGACCGGCTCGCCGCCTTCGCGGCCGGCCGGGTCGGGGACGCGGAGCTGGCGGCCATCGCCGCTCACATCGCCGGCTGCTCGACGTGTTGCGGCCAGTTGGACCGTCCCACGGCCGACCCGATGCTGGCCATGCTCCGGCAGGCGGCGGCCGGCGATGACGCGCCGGACAGCCGCACCGAGGCGGTGAAGGCGCTCCGGGGCGGCCTGAGTCACTGGGGGGCGTCGACGTTCTGGGGGATAGGAGCTGTCACCCCGCCGGCAGCGGCACCTCGGCCGGCCGAGCCGATGCCGGAATGGGTCGGCGATTACGAGCTGGAGGCCGAGGTCGGTCGGGGCGGCATGGGCGTGGTGTACCGCACCCGTCATCGCACCCTGAACCGACCGGCGGCGGTCAAGATGATCCTCGCCGGGCGGTTCGCGGCCGAGGACGACCGCCTGCGGTTCCGGCTGGAAGCCGAGTTGGCCGCCCGAATCCGGCACCCGAACGTGGTCCAGGTGTACGAGGTCGGGGACCACGCGGCCGGCCCGTACCTGGCTATGGAGTGGGTGGACGGCGGGAGCCTGGCCGACCGGCTGGATGATCGCCCGTGGCCCCCTGCGGTGGCCGCCCGGCTCGTCGAGGAGATCGCTGCCGGCGTCCAGGCCGCCCACGACCAAGGGGTCGTCCATCGCGACCTCAAGCCGGCAAATATTCTGCTGCCGGGCCTCGGGTCTCGAGCCCCGGGGCTGGACGGATCAGACTCGAGACCCGTTCCGAAGGTCGCCGACTTCGGCCTCGCCCGTCCGGCCCATGGGGGCGGACTGACCCGGACCGGGGTGGTGGCCGGGACGCCGGAGTACATGGCCCCGGAGCAGGTGACGGCCGGCGGGGCGGCGGTCGGCCCGGCGGCGGACGTGTACGCCCTCGGGGTGATCCTGTACCGGCTGCTCACCGGCCGCGTGCCGTTCCCCGGCGACGACCCGCTGGCGGTGCTGGCGGCGGCCGCCGTCCGGGAGCCGCCCCGGCCCCGGCGGCTCAATCCGGCGGTGCCCCGCGACCTGGAGGCGATCTGCCTGAAGTGCCTGGAGAAGCCGCCGCACCGGCGGTATGAGTCGGCCCGGGCGCTGGCGGATGACCTCGCGCGGTTGCGGGCCGGCCGGCCGGTCGTCGCCCGGCGGGTCGGGGCGGTCGCCCAGGCCGTCCGGTGGGCTGGCCGGAACCCGGTGGTGGCCACGCTAGTCGGGTCGCTGGCGGCCACGTTCCTCGCCGGGTTCGGGCTGGTGACGTGGAAGTGGCGGGAGGCGGACGGGCTGTGGGTGACGGCCGAGAGCCACCGCCAGGACGCGGACCGTGAGCGGGAGGCGGCTGAGGGACACCGGCGGGCGGCCCGGCGGAACCTTTACGTGGCCAACGTCCGGCTGGCACATCGGGCGATCGAATCCGGGCGGTTGCAGCAAGCCCGGCAGCTGCTGGACGAGGCGGCGGCCGGGCGGCCCGGGGACGAAGACTTGCGGGGGTTCGAGTGGGACTACCTGGACCGGCTCACCCGCCCACCGGTCCTCACCCTGACCGGGAGCACCCAGCAGGTGCTGTCCGTGGCGGCCAGTGCTGACGGCCGACGACTGGCGGCCGGCGGGCGGGACCGGACGGTTCGTGTGTGGGACGCCCAGTCCGGGGAGCCGGTGTGGACGACCACTATCCCCGAGCGGCCGAGCCGGGGCTACTTCGCCCAGGGCCGGCGGGCGGGCGCGGCGGCGGCCGCGGCGGATATGGTGGTCTGGGCGATGCCAGTTGCGATCGCCCCGGACGGCCGGCTGGCCGCCGGCTGTGAGGACGGGGCGATTCGGGTTTGGGCAGCCGACGGGGCGCTGGTGCATACCCTTCGAGGGTCGGACGCCCAGGTGCTCAGCCTGGCCGTCCATCCGGACGGCAGCCGACTGGTCGCCGCTGATAACGACGGCCACGTCCGAGCCTGGGACGCGGACGGCAACCGTGTGTTCGCCATGACCTTACCGACGCGTACCTACGGGCTGGCGTTCAGCCCGGACGGCCGCCGGTTCGCGTCCGCCTGTGGGGACGGGGTGGTGCGGGTATGTGACGCGGTGACCGGCCAGCTTGTCCAGACTCTGTGCGGTCACGGCGCGGCCGTCAGTGGGGTGTCGTTCAGTCCGGACGGGGGGCGGTTGGCATCGGCCGGGGCGGACGGTACTGCCAGGCTGTGGGATCTGTCTACCAGCCAGGAGGTGGCGGTCTACCGTGGGTTCTTCGACGAGGTGACGGCCGTCAGTTTCGGCCAGGGTGGGCGGACTCTCTTCGCCGCCGGGTACGACGCGGTCGTCCGGGGGTGGGACATCGGCACCGGGCGGGAGGTGGTGGCCCTTCGAGCGTTCGACGGAGCGGTCCTTGGGATAGCCGGGCTGCCAGACGGCCGGCTGGCGACGGCCGGAGAGGACAAGGCGGTCCGGGTGTGGGACCCGGCCGGGGCGGCGGATGCCTTCGTCGTCCGCATGCCCGACCGGGTCCGGGACGTGGACCTCAGTCCGGACGGTCGGCTGGCGGCGGTGGCCCTGTTGGACGGCACGGCCTGCGTCTGGGACGTGGCCACCGGCCGGACGGTCCACACCCTCCGTGGGCACGAGAAGGTGGTCCTGCGGGTCAAGTTCACCCGCGACGGGCGGCTCGTCTCGACCGCACAAGATTCGACCCTTCGGGTGTGGGACCCGGCCGGCGGCCGCCTCCTGTACACCCTTCCGGGGCACCCCGCCAACGTGCGTGACTTGGCGGTTAGCCCGGATGGCCGGCGGCTCGCGGCCACCTCGTTCGGCAGCCGACTGTTCGTGACCGACCTACCGGCCGGCCCCGGGGTTCTGGACGCGGCCGGCGACGGCCGCGAAATGGCCGTCACGTTCGCCCCGGACGGCCGACTGGCGGTCGGGTCCGGTGACGGCACCGTCCGGATCGCGACCGCCGGGCTGGGGTGGGCCGCACACGGCGGGGCCGTGCTGTCCGTGGCGTTTAGCTTCGACGGCCGGCAGATGGTGACGGTCGGGTACGACGGGACGGCCAAGCTGTGGGACGCCAGCACCCAGGTGCTGCTGCGGACCCTCATCGGCCAGTTCATCCGGGCGGCGTTCACACCCGACGGCCGACGGGTGGTGACAACCGGGACCGATCGCACCGTCCGCCTGTGGGACGTGGTGAGTGGCAAGGAACTGCTCACTCTGGTCGGCCACACAGATAAGATCAACGGGCTGGCCGTGGCCGCGGACGGCCGCCGGATTCTGACAGCAAGCGACGATCGCACGGTCCGGATCTGGGAGGCCGACCCGCCGCCGACGGACGTGCTTGTCCGCCGCCGGCTTGTCCACTGAAACCTCCCGCTTCGCCCCCCTCGCCTCATCCCCCTGAGGAAACTCCATGTCGAACCCGTACCGCGCGCCGGCCCCGTCCCGTACCCTCCGCCGGTTCCTCCGGCCGGCCCCGCTCGGGCTGCTGGCCCTGGAAGACCGGCTCGCCCCGTCGGGGGTGACCGTCACCGGGTCGGCGGCCGGCTCGCCGCCCGTGGTGAACGTCTACGAGACCGACACCGGGGCGCTGGTACGGTCCATCCGCCCGTTCGCCGACTCGTTCGGCGGGGGGGTGAACGTGGCGACGGCCGACGTGACCGGCGACGGGGTGGCGGACGTCATCGCCGCCGCCGGGCCGGGCGGCGGGCCGCACGTCCGGGCGTTCGACGGGGTGAGCGGGGCGCCGCTGGCCGGCCCGCTCGGCGGGTTCTTCGCCTTCGACCCGGGGTTTCGCGGCGGGGTGGCGGTGGCGGCCGGGGACATCGACGGGGACGGGCATGCCGAGGTGATCGTCGCCGCCGGACCGGGCGGCGGGCCGCACGTCCGGGCGTACAGCGGGCTGACCGGCGGGGAGGTCCGTAGCTTCTTCGCCTACAGCCCGGAATTCCGCGGCGGGGTCGAGCTGGCCAGCGGCGACCTGGATGACGACGGCCGGGACGACATCGTGACCGCCGCCGGGCCGGGCGGCGGGCCGCACGTCCAGGTGTTTGATGGGGCCACGAACGCCGTCCGCCGCAGCTTCTTCGCCTTTGACCCGGCTTTCACCGGCGGGGTGCGGGTGGCGGTCGGAAACACCGACGGGGCGGTGGACGATCTGCTGGTCGGGGCCGGCCCGGGGGGCGGGCCGCATGTCCGGGCGTTCGGCCCGGCGGGGGAGGAGTTGGCCAGCTTCCTGGCCTTCGACCCGGCGTACCGAGGGGGCGTCCGGCTTCTGGCCCACGACTCCGAGCAGTCGTCGGTCACCCAGGAGTTCGTCGTCACCGGCGGCGGGCGGATGGCCGGCGGTACGCTGAGGCAGCTGACCGCGGGGGCGGTCCTTCGACCCACACTGACCCCGCTCGCCGCCGCCCTCCAGACCGGGGTGCCGGCCGCCGCCAGCCAGGACACCGTGCTGTTCCGCCGGGCCGGCCTCGGGTCGTACTTCGAGGGGCAGGCGGCCGACCTGCCGCGGACCAACCAGAAGCCCCCGCCGAACACCGGGTACGAGGTGCCGAACACCCCCACCCCGAACGTCACCCAGGGGTTCCTCGACCGCGGGCTGCCGGTCCAGACCAGCGACTGGTGGAGCCCGGTGACGAACCGGAGCGTCAACCACCCGGGGCCGACCGGGTGGGGGGGCGACAGCAACAACAACCCGACCGCCCTGGTCGCCGACCCGGTGGTGTACGGCCTGCGGCCGAATCACGCGAACGACACGACGCAGGTCCAGTTCGGCCTCGGCCAGAACGTCAACCCGCGGGCGGCGGTCGAGAGCCACTACCAGCTCGGCAACTTCCCGCCGTCCGAGACCGGCCTTGTGAACAACGCCACCCGGGTCTACTACCGGTACAGCCCGTTCGAGTCGAACGGCCTGCTGGACGTGCAGGTCGGGGTGTTCGACCCGGCCGTCCCGGCCGGGCCGGACAACACCGGGGACGGGTCGAACGCCCCGGCCCAGCGGGCCGTGTCGGCCGCCAACGTGGCCGTGGACGACTACTCCGACTGGGGGGCGACGTTCGCCTGGACCGACCCGAAGGGGGCGTTCGGGATGACCGCCACCGGGATGGTCGGCAGCCCGTACACGTACTTCACCACCACCGGCGGGAAGTCGGTCGAGCTGTACTTCGGCCGGGTGGTCCAGTCGGTCCGGACCGACCGGCCGGTGACGGCCAAGGACAACACCCTGCCGACCCGGGTGCTGGACGCGGGGGCCGGCGACGAGGTGCTGGTGGTCGCGGTGCCGCAGCTCGACGGCCAGCGGTTCGCCGGCTCGACCGCCTACTACGCCTTCTTCGGCCCGGCCGGGACCAAGTGGAACCTGACCGAGCGGACCACGGTCGACGGGTCGCTGACGTACAAGGCCAAAGCCGAGATCGACCTGCAAGGGAAGGACTACTTCTCGTCGGCCGCCCTGCCGGCGAGCATCGTCCGTGCCGACGGGTCGATCGACACCGCCCTGCTGGAGGTGTACCGGTCGCACGCCTACGCCTTCCCGACAGCCCCGCCGGTCGACCCCGCCAAGGGCCGGGTCGGCAGCACCGAGGTGGCCCCGACGTTCGACCCGGCCACCGGCCTGCTCGCCACCGACTACCGCGTCTACACCGCCCTCAAGGAGGCCGGTACCGCGGCCAAGCCGAACCACAACGGCACCCTCTTCACCCTGTACCCGCACCAGTACAAGAACCTGAACGCGGCCACCACCCAGGCGCTGGCGGTGTCCCCGGCCGCCTCCTACGTCTCGCCGAAGGGGGAGCTGAAGCTGCTCGTCCCAACCCCGACTGCGGCGGGCGATGCCCTGAACGTCAGCACCTTCACCACGACCCTGACTTACCGCGGTGGCGTTCTGCCGGCCCTGCCGAACGGCGTCACCGACCCGGCCGACAACGCCATCCTTTTGAAGTACCTGGCCCGGGTGGCTGCCACCCCCTACGACCAGTTGCCCATCGACCCGACGACGAAGGCGAGCGGGGCCGGCAACTTCCTCAGCCAGGACGGCGCCTACGACGCGGGCAAGCGGGCCGTGCGGGTGGCCAACCTGTTGCCGCTGTTCGACACGGCCACCCCGACCGCCGAGTACCCACGGGCCAAGATCACAGACATGCGGAACACCCTGCTCGGCCAGGTGAAGCGGCACCTGGCCGACTGGTTCGACGCCACCGACTACAAGTTCTTCCTACTCGACACCGTGTGGGACACCGTCCTGCCGTACCCGGACGACGGGTTCCTGGCCATTCAGAAGAACAACGACCACCACTTCCATTTCGGGTACTTCCTTAAGGCGGCAGCGATCGTCGCCCGGTACGATCCGGGGTTCGTTTCCGACGCCCAGTTCGGCCCGCTGCTGACCCTGCTGGCCAAGGACGTGGCCAACACCGACCGGACCGACACCCGGTTCCCGTTCCTGAGGAATTTCCAGCCGTATCTGGGGCACAGCTACGCTGACGGGACGGCGGGAGACGACCAGGGGAACAACCAGGAGTCGTCGTCCGAGGCGATGAACTTCGCCAGCGGGCTGATCCTGCTCGGTGAGGCGATGATGGCAGTGGACGCGACCGCCGCCCGCCAGCTCCGGGATGCGGGTGTTTACCTGTACACCACCGAGGAGGCGTCTGTCGGCCAGTACTGGTTCGATGTGGACGGGGACACCTTCCCGGCCGATTTCACCGATTCCTACGACGCCACCACACTGACGGCCCAGGTCGAGGCGACGCAGACGACGATCAATGTGCAGGCGACTAGCACGAAATCGACCGGCATGCCGATCCGACTGCCGGCCGTCACCCCGTTCACGGTGCAAATCGACCGGGAGTTGCTACTCGTGACCGGCTCGGCGCCGGGGCCACAACTGACCCTGAGCAATGGCGGCACGATCGCCACCACCGACTGGACGGTGGTCCGCGGGGTGATGGGCACCGAGTCGGCCGTCCACTGGCTGGAGGACACGTTCTACGACCCGTTCCCGGCCACCGCCCTGTCCGCCGCGGTCGCCGCGGCGGACACCGCGATTCCCGTGGTCACGGCCAACGCCTTCCCGACCGCGAACGGGTTCCTGGCAAAGGTGGGCAGCGAGGTGGTGAAGGTGACGGGCGGGGCCGGGACGACCACCTGGACGGTCGAGCGGGGGCAGCAGGGGACGACGGCGGACGGTCACTTGGTCGGCGAGACGGTGCAACTGGTGTCGCCCCCCAACAACAACTTCACCGTCCTGCCGTGGACGAAGAAGGTGTCCGTCAAGTCGGCCCCGTACCGGTCGACCGCATTGACCACTTCCGTCGACCCGGCGGCCACCCAGGTCACGGTCGCCTCGGCCGACCGGTTCCCGGACACGAACGGGTTCCTGGTCAGCGTCGGCAGTGAGGTCGTCGAGGTGACGGCCGGGGCCGGCACCCCCACCTGGACGATCGCCCGCGGGCGAGAGGGGACGACAGCCGTCGCCCACGGGGCCGGGGACCCGGTCCGGCTCGTATCCCCGACCAAGGTCGTTGCAGCCACCATCATCCAGGGCGGGGCACTCAACCGGTCGAACTTCTTCGCCGGGGACAGCGTGGACGAGCCGGCCACCAACTTCGCCATCAGCTGGCTACCGGTCAACGCTTCCTCCCTGTACCTCGGCCGGTACCGGACGGCCGACGGCCGGCTGTACGCCCGGGAGGCGTTCCGATCGATGCTCAACATGGAGGCGTTCCTGTTCAGCGACGAGCCGGTGTACGCAGCCGCCCCGTACAAGTACGTGGTGAACGGGACGCTGAAGGGAACTCCCGGCCAAGGGGGCGAGTACCCGGGCAGCATCTGGGCGTACCAGGCGTTCTCCGACCCGGCCGGCGCGCTGGCCGCCTTGGACAAGTACGTGCTGACCCCGGCCACCCCGGACCTGATGCGGACCCAGGGGTCACCGGGAGGGTTCGACGGTCTGGATCAGGGCGAGTCGGTGGCGTTCACCTTCTCGTTCGCCCACGCTCTGGCGAGGCTCGGTGAGGTCGATCCGGACGGATACGCCGTCTCCTCGGACGGGTCCGGGTCGGTCGGCACTTACGCCGTGTTCCGTGACCCGGCGAGCGGCGCCCGCACCTACGTGGCGTACAACCCGCACCCGACGGCCGCCCGCCGGCTGACCTTCCAGAGCGGGGACGGGACGACGGCTACGGTGGATGTGCCGGCCCTGTCGATGGTGACACAGATCGGGACGGACGCCGGCACCCGGAAAGTCGTCCTCGGCCCGCCGGCCGGTCTGCCGTCGACCGCCATCCCGGCCAACCGCTTGTTCCTCCGCGGCGAATACAGGGCGTCGGACGGACAACTGGCCACGTCCCTGTCGCCGCAGCCTGGGTCAGATGCCCTGGCGGTGGTGCTGCCGGTCGCCGGGACAGACGAGGTGGGCAACCCCCGCGGGCCGGACTTCTTCCCGGCCCCGAACGGCTTCCAGTCCCCCCTGCAGTTCGAGGTCGCCGGCCTGTCAGGGACCCCCGACCCGAACGCCGGCGCGGACGGCGGGCCGCGGACGGCGTTCTCGCTGCCGCTGTTGAACAACCTGTTCCGCAACCCGGTGGACCAGACCAAGGGGGTGCAGTTCAACGAGAACAGCGCCCTGGTGGTGCTGAACGTGGCGTACTTCGCGAACGCCACGGTCGCCAAGCCGTCACGGGTCGAGGTGTGGTCGCTCGGGCCGCAGACGTACGACGGGAACGGCACCATCCAGCCCGGGTTCAACGACGGCCGGGCGACCTGGCAGCCGTACGTCTCGGAGACGTGGTTCGGCCGGGCGGCGGGTGACGAGAAGAACTGGTTCGTCGGCGACTACCCGACGCTGGCCAACGGCCGGGTGCGGGTGTCAGTGTGGACGACCATCCCGAACGTGAAGCAGGACGGGTCGGCCGACCTGCCGCAGAGCCAGATCGGACTGCGGACGAACGCGGCGGCCAACCAGGGCGCCCAGGCGTTCGTCGACATCCCGTACTCCGGGGTGACGGTGGCCGGGTGAACCGGACCCGTGGGGTGTGGCCGGTGCCCCCCTTGCCGACTCTAATTCACGGTCCGGTAGTTGGTGTCTCGTTTATCGGGGTCGGGTAGTAGTTGGCGATCAGGGTGTCGAGGGCGACGGCCAGCGGGTCCGGGGGCATGGCGGGTCCGAGTGGGGGCGGGGCCGGGACCAGATCGCACCGGCCGCAGTCGCGCAGTTCCGATGCCGACGATCGCCCGCGCCTGTGACGAAGTAGACACGCGCGACACAATCCCAGATCTGAAACTCCGGGATGACTGGTTGGCCGCTGCACTCGAGCCGCCCATGGATCGCTGTCGGGACGCGAGTTGTGAAGGGAGAGATTTTACAGATATGGCTCTCTGGGGCCGCACTTCGCCCGGTCGACGACCGCGCACAACGAGCGTGCTCCGGAGGACCAATCGCCCGTTGGCCTCAACCCGCCGGCAGCAGCCCCTCCCGCCGGTACCGGAGGAGTTCGTCATGGCTGACCACCCAGGCGGGGTGGGCGCCGCGGCCGGACAGCCGCTTCTCGGCCCGCACCCGGCCGTGCCGGCACCACTCGCGGACGGTGAACTCGGCCTTCCCGACCAGCCGGGCGAACTCGGCCGTGGTGTACCAGTCCTTCACCATCTCCCGCTCGACCAGGGCGGCCAGCAGGGATTCCATCCGCTCCAGCCGCGCTTCGATGCTCACTGGCCCGTCCACAACTCTCTCCCGAAGTGCCCCTGGATGTTGGTCAAGTGATGCGTTCGAGCCGGAACGCCCCTAGCCACGGCCGGAAGACCGGTCGGGCCTGCCCGATGGAGGTAAGCGGTCCCAAGTCAAGTCGCCCTCAACGGTCACCAGGACGGTGTCCGGGGGGATCGGGGCGGCCGGGTCGAGCGCCCCGTACCGGCCGGGGCCGGTGCCGTGCCCGCGGGCGTCGATTCCGAACCACCGGCGGCCGGTCAGCACCGCCCGCACCCCGGTGTGCAGCGTCTTCAGGGCAGCCACCAGAGCGGGCGGCGGGGCGGCGGCGAACGTCAGCCCGCCGCCGATTACGGTCGGGCCGTAGTCGGCCAGGGCGGCGAGCAACGCCCGGGCGGTGGCCGGGGGGGCGGTGGCAGTCGGCATCGGGCTACCCCCGCAGGGTGAACGGCCGGTCGTCGTTGACGAACACCGGCGGCGGGGGCGGCCGGTCCGCGCGGTCCGCGGTCTCAGCATTTGCGGCCTCAATAGGGTAATGCTGCCCCCCATATTGACCCTCGCCGAGTAACCCCTGTTCCTCGCGGACTACGCGGACCACCCTTGAATTTCCGAGGTTTTGCACGTGTTCTGTCGCGGACCGGTCGCGGACCAGATCGCGGACCACCCCGCTCGACTGGGCCTCCGGGTCGGCGTCGTCGGCCGGCGGATCGGCGTCGGTCCGCAGTCGCACCCCGACGTACTCCCGCACCCGCTCCCCGCCGGCCCGCGGGCGACGGACGGTCACCGCCGGCAGGGCAGCCCGCAGGTCCCGGCCGAAGCTCTGCTGCGTCCCCGGCTCCTTCCGTCCGTGCTCGTCGCACCAACCTCGCCAGGCCCGGTACAGGTCGCCGACCTCCTCCTTCTCGTTCGGCCCAGTCACGCAGCAGTCCCGGACGAACGCCCCGACCGGGCTGGCCAAATCCTCTAAGTCTCGGAGCAACTCGACCCCGGTCGGCGGTTGGAGGAACCGACCCCGCACCTGGAGCCGCTTCCAGCCGTCGATCGCCCAGAGCAAAATGCCCGGCAACTCGTCGAGCAGGCGGTCCGAGAGGTTATGGTCTTCCGCTCCGAAGAAGGTCCGGGTCAGTCGCAGCAAGATCATCCGCCCGGCCAGCGCCCCGGACGTGTCCCCGAGCCGGGGGAGCTCGTTGGACAGGATGACGAACCGCACCCCCAGCTTGGCCGACACGATCGGCAGGTGCTTGCGGTTCACGTCCAGGGTGTCCTCCCCGGTGATGCTGAGCAGCCGCTCGACCACCACCCCGGCGTCCGCCCGCCTGCTCAGCCGGGCGTCGGCGATCAGGGCCACCGTCTTGCCCAGCAGCCCGGCCAGTCCGAACTCGGTGGTCAGCCCGCTGAGGGTCGGCCCGCCGAAGTTCTGCTCCCCGACCAACCCCTTGAGCACCCGGGCGATCGTCCCCTTGCCGGCTCGTCGCGGCCCCACCAGGAACAGCAGCTTCTGCAACTTCGTATCGGTGGACAGCAGATACCCGAACCACTCCTGCAGGCAGGCGACGCTGGCCGGGTCGTCCGGCCACAGCTGAGCCAGGAACGCCAGCCACCGGGTCGGCGGCGGGGCGGCCGGGTCGAACAGGAAGTCCAGCCGGTGCAGGTTGAAGAAGGTCGGGGTGGGCGGGAGCAGGGCGTCGGCCCGGCCGGCGGCCGCGGCCGGCAGGTGGATCAGCCCGTTTGGGACGGCGACCAACTCGTCCGGCGGGGGCAGGCCCGGGCCGGGGGCCAGCCAGGCCGGCGGGCGGACGGCGGCCGGCACCAATACCATCCCGGCCAGCGCCTGGAGTGTGTCGGCCACCAGCGTCCGGGTGACCTTCTTGGCCACCGGCGGCTTCCCCTTCCGGCCGCCGGCCTCCCACTCGGCCAGGTTGGCCGCCGCGTCCCGCTCCAGCTGGTCCCGGACGGCCCGCCCGACCCGGGCGCGGAACTCGTCGGCCGGGGCGATTCGGTACACCCCGGCGTCCCACTCGGCGAACTGGCCGTCGTGGTACACCAGCCGGCGGCCGGCCGGCCCGTCGTACCCGGCCAGGACGACCCCGGCCAGCCGGTGCGGGTCGTCGTCCGCCTCCCGGTGAGGTGCGACCGGGCTGGCCGGTGGGTCGATTGGGACGGCGGACGCGAGAAGCGACCGCAGCGCATCCGCCCCGTGGGCCGCCAGGAGGTCGTCCAGCCCGACCTTCGCTCCGGCCGGCCCGGCCGGCAGCCGGACCACCCGCACGTCCGCCCCGGCGGCGGCCAGGGCGGCGGCCAGCGCCCGCTCGGCCCGGCGGACGTTGGGGTTGGCGGCCGCGTCCGAGTCGAACACGACGTACACCCGCCGGCCGGCCCAGGGGACGGCGGCTAGGTCGGGCATCAGTTGCCGCCGGCCGATCTTCTTCCCGCTGGCGTCCGCCCGCCGCGGGGCCGACCACCCGTCCACCCCGACCAGGGCCAGGCACGGGAACCCGTCCTGGTCGGCCTTCGCCCCCTTCTTCGTCCCCTCGGTCATGAGGAGGTCGGCGGCCGGGTCGGCGAGGGCGGCCCGGGTGCCGGGCGGGACGTACACCCGGACGGACTTCCCTTTCGGGTTCTCGTACTTCCTCGGCTTGCCGTTCCGCCCCACCCGCGGGCGATCCGGCTTGAACTGGCAGTACCCGGTCGGCCGGCCGTCCCGATCGAGGAATGGGGCCACCCACCCGGGGCCAAGGGTCTTGGTGCCGCCCGTCCACCCGAGAACCCGGGCGACGGCCTTCGCGTCGCCCTCGGAGTAGAACCCGCAGGCGGCGATCTGGGCGTCGCTCAGCCCGGACCGCCGCAGGTCGGCCAGGTGGTGGGGCAACAAGGTCGGCCGGGTGGTATCATGCCCCGTAGGGGGCGTCAGCTTTCCGCTCATGGCGAGCGTCCTCCTTTCGGCCGGCGGTGGCACCCGCCGGCTTTTTCGTGGTCTGTCGGATGTGAAGTGGTTGGTCAGCGAGGTTGGCAGCCGCCGGCGATCCACGCCAGTACGGTCCGGCGGTCGAACCGGACCAGCCGACCGACGGCCACCCGCCCGGGCACCGGCAGCCGGGTGACGGTCTTCTCACTGACCTGCATCAGCCGGGCGATGTCGCGGTAGGTCACCAGCTCCGATTCGACCGCCGGCCGTTCGGCGGTAGCCCTCGTCGTCACTGACATGTCAGCCTCCGGGGGATCGCGGCCGGACCCGTCGCCGGCCGTCGCGACCAGGATCCGCCGGTCGGCGGGAACCCGCCACCGCGTCTGCGGGGTGTTTGGCTGGGGATTTTCTGGGGATTTTTTCCGTTAACCGTTGCCGGTTAACAACCTAGGAGACTTGCGATCTGGCGGCCTTTTCGCGTGATCTTCCAAGTGGATTGGCTCGCCGAGGTCGCTTCGACCAGCTTGCGGTCGAGCAGAACGACGAGCCGGGCTTTCACCGTCTTGCGGTCCCGCGCGTTCCGATCCTTGATCGCCCGCTGATGGCCGGCGATCGCACTGATCGTCATCAGGCCGGCCGCAGGCCTGGCCAGCACCGCGAGCACCGCTTTGGCGTGCCGGTCGAGATCGAGAGGGGCGTCACGGGTGACCGGCTGACGATGGGCGTCCGCGTGGGTAACTCGTAACGCCTTCACCTCGGCTTCCAGCGCTCGGCATTCCGTCCGCAGCCGAAGGATGTGATCGATCAGGTCGGTCGCCGGCAACGTCGGGCCAACCGCCCGGAGTTCCCGGGCATCCATCGCGGCCACGTCGCGGGTCAGCTCGGGGAATGACGGCGTGCCACCGGCCTGACGTGATCTGTCTGTCGGCAAGGTGACCGCCCCCGGTGCGACCGCCGTGCGGGTGGGATCGGGCGAATACCCCCGGGCGTCTGCCGAACCAGTGTTTCGGACTGATGACGGGCCGACAAGGTCAGTCGGAGACGGGAGCGGACTCAGCGGGAAGTGCGGTACGCCCCGCCTGCAGCTTGGCGAGGAGGGCGGGTGCCTGCAGCCGCCGCACCCGGGCCAGTTCCCGGACCGCCTCGGCCAGCCGCCGCTGGGACCGGCCGAGCAGCTTGTCCAGCCGGACCTGCGCCCGCGGGTCGTCGGTCAGGGCCAGCTCCAGCTCGACCGCGTGGGTCAGCACCCACCCGTTCACCACCCGCCGGACCAGCACCTCTTCCAGCACCGTCGGGGCAGGCCCGGCCAGCTCCGCCCACAGGGCGGCCACCTTGGCGTCCAGCCCGGCCCGCAGCACCGGGTCGCCCCGGGCCACCCGGTCGATCAACTGGAACGTGGCTTGTCGGGCCAGGTCGCCGATCCACCGCACCCACCCCCGGTCCCGGATCAGGGCCGGCAGCTTGTCCACCGCGTCCTTGTCCCCGGCCCGGGCGGCGGCGAACAGGGCGACCGCCTCGGTGTCGTCGGCCGGGGCCGTGTAGTTGAGCTGCGGCCCGGGGTTGGGGGCGAGCAGGGCGGCCAGGGGGTTATACCCGCGTCGCATTCGCCACACCCCCCGCTTCGGCCGGTGAAACCCGAGCGCGGTTAGCAACCCGTGGGCGACGACCCGAAGGGTGTCATCCGCCGCCAGCCGTTCCAGCCGGGCCAGCCGCTTCCCCAAGCGGGCATCAGCCCTCTGCTGGGCCAGCCGGGATCGGACCCGTCGCAGGCGGTACGCCTCCCACTCCAGGGCCAGCAGCTTGCCGCCGGCCGTCCCGTCGGCCGCCAGGTACTCGGTCACCACCCGCCCGCCGACCCGGCGGCTGCGGTACAGATAACGGCGGCCGTTCGGCCGGGTCACCCACCCCATCGGCCCGGCCCCGGGTGTGTTACACGTTCGGCGGCTGCCCCACTCGCACCGTACACCGGGCGGCGGGAACACGCCAGGAGCGGCCACCCGGCCGGGGTCAGCCGAACAGGGAGAGGCGGGGCTTGACCCAGGAGGGCAGCCGGTACCCCCGCTTGTCCCGCGGGTTGATGAGTTCCCCGGCGGCCGTCAGGTCGGCCAGCGCCTTGGCCACCGTCCCCGGCCCGTGGTCACACCCGGCCGCCCGGACCGCCCGCACCACCTGCTTGCGGGTGAGCGGCCGGCCGGCCGCCGCCAGCACGGCCAGCACGTCCGCCCGGCACCCCGCCCTCCCCCGCGCCGCCCGCCGCCGCTGGTCGCCCCCGGCGGTCGGCATCGGCCCGGCCGCGTCCCACACCAGCACCAGGCAGGCCAGCCGGCCGGCCGCCGCCGTCGCCCGCACCGGCTCGGCCAGGCCGCCGGGCAGGCGGGCCAGTAGTTCGGCCGCCATCTCCGCGGCCACCCCCTTGGGGTCGTCGGTCGGGGTCATCGGAACAAACCGGAACCTCTCCGCCCTTGGAGTGGGCTGTCCCCCGCGGTACAGATGGGGACAGTAGTGGACAGAATAACACATAACGGGGCAGGGCGTGATCGGCCACCTGGACGCGGACTGCTTCTACGTGTCGGCCGAGCGGGTCCGCCACCCGGACCTGGCCGGCAAGCCGGTCGGCGTCCTGGGGAACCAGGGCGCCTGTGTGATAGCCAAGTCCTACGAGATGAAGGCGGCCGGGGTGAAGACCGGGATGCCCATCTGGGAGGCCCGGAAGCTGTGTCCGGACGGGGTGTACGTGAAGCGGGACTTCCGCTGGTACGAGGTGCTGTCCCGGATGATGCTCGACATCGTCGGCGAGCACGCCGAGGCGGTGGAGTATTACAGCATCGACGAGTTCTTCTTCCGGGCCGCCCCGCTCACGTCTCGCTCTGGTCTGGCCGACGCGGCGGCGGCCGTCCGGGACCACATCCGGGACCGGGCCGGGCTGCCGGTCACCGTGGCCATCGCCCGCACCCGCACCCTGGCCAAGCTGTTCAGCGACACCGCCAAGCCGAACGGCTGCCTGGCCGTCACCACCGTGGACCAGGAGCGGGCGCTGCTCGGCCGGCTGCCCGTCACCGAGATATCCGGGGTCGGCGGGCGGCGGGCGGCCCGGCTGGCGCCCTACGGCATCAAGTCGTGTCTGGATCTGGCGGACGCCGACGGCGGGCTGGTCCGGCGGGTGCTGACCAGCACCGGGTTCGACATCTGGCGGGAGCTGAACGGGTTCCCGGCCCAGCCGGTCCGCCCGTCCCGCTCCCCCCACAAGGTGCTCGCCCGAGGCGGGTCGCTCGGCGGCGACGTGTCCGACCCGCGGGTGCTCTGGGGGTGGGCGGTCCGCAACCTCGAACGGCTGGTCGAGGAACTCGAATACCACCGGGTCCGGCCCGGCTCGCTGTCCCTGCAGATCGCCTACAAGGACGGGATCGGGACGGGGGCCGAGGGGCCGCTGGACACCCCCACCGACCGGTTCGACCTGCTCCTGGACGCCCTCCGCCCGGCTGTCCGCCGGTGCTGGCGGCCCGGCCAGTCGGCCACCCACATGCACGTCATCGCGGCCCACCTCAAACGGGCCATCGGCGAGCAGCTCACACTGTTCCGGCAGCCCGACCCGAAGCGGGAGGCAGTCGCCCGGGCGAAGCGGGACATCAACGCGGCGGTCGGGCGGTTTGCCGTCCGGAGCGGGGCGACGCTGTACCTGCCAGCCGAGCTGTACGCCGACCCGTCCCACTCCTACGACGTGTGCGACATCCGGGGGAAGGTGTGCTTCTGATGCCGAACGCCATCGCCCTGCCGTGGTCCGACCTGCCGCTCTCTCTGATTGAACGCCACCGGCTGGACCTGCGGGTCCACGAGCGGGGCGGGGAGCGGGAGGTGCGGTTCGACTGGCGGACCCGGCCGACCGTCCTGCCCGTCTGGTGGGACGGCGGGCTGCGGGTCGTCCGGTGGGGGTGCCGGGCGCGGCGGTCGAAGTTGCCGCCGACGGGCTGGACCTGGCAGGCGACGGTGGAGGCCGGCCGGTGGGCGGCGCTGTGCCCGGAGCCGGTGACGGTGCCGGCCGCATACTGCTACACCGGCGGGGTGTGGTACCGGGTCAAGGAAGGGGTTCAGGGGCTGCTCGTCACCGACGAGAGGGGGGAGCCGGTGGTGTACCTGATCGTCGAGCGGCCGACCCGGTACTTCCGGGTGATGACCCGGGCCGAGTGGGCGCCGGCCCTGGTCAACGAGGTCATCTGAGCCGACGGGCACGCCGGTCGTTAGTCGGGGGTGACGTGGGCTGGGTCCATCACCGCCCCGAGGTGGTGGGTGAACAGGTCGTACACCTCCAGGGCGGCGGCCAGCCGCTCGGGGTCGGCCGACGCCACCCCGCACCCGTTGAGGGCGGCCACCGCCTGGTCCTCGGTCATCAGCCCGAAGTACAGCTTGTGGATCACCTCGGCCGACCGGCGGTCCCGCAGCTCGTCATCGGTGCTCATCGTCGCTCCCGCTGGGGGGTCAGAACAGGCAGCCGGCGGCCGGCCGGTTGGCGTCGGCCGGGGTAAGACAGTCCGGTCCGTCGTACCCGGCCCGGTTGACCGCCGGCCCGACCGCCGCCGACACCATCCCGTCCGCTGGGTACGGCCGCAGTAGCCCAGACAGGCCGGCGACGGGGGTGGCCGGGTCGAGCCACCGGTCCCACACGTCGGCCGGCAGGACGGCCGGCATCCGGTCGTGGACGGTACTGACCAGCTCATTCGGCGTCGTCGTGATGAGGCAGCAGGTGGTCAGCTTGGCCGCCCCGTCCGTCCAGTGGGACCACAACCCGGCGATGCCGAACGGCTCCCCGTCCGCCAGCCGGAAGTGGTGGGCCACCTTCCTCTTGCCGGCCGTCGCCCACTCGTAGAACCCGTCGGCGGCGATGAGGCACCGCTGGGTTCTGAATGCGGCCCGGAACAGCGGCTTGTCGAGCGAGTCGGCCCGGGCGTTGATTGGCCGGACCCCGTCCGTCGGGCCGTTCGCCCAGCTCGGCACGAACCCCCACTTGAGCAGCGCCAGCCCGCGGGTGCCGTCTCCCCGGCGGGCGACCACCGGCACGTCCTGGGTGGGGGCGATGTTGTACCGGGGGGCCAGGTCCGGCAGCCGACCGGACAGGGCGAACGTCCGGGCTACCCGCTCGGGCCGGGCGGTCAGTGTGAAGCGGCCGCACATGCCCCGATTATCCCCGCGCCCGTTGGCGGTGTCGTTGGGCGCCGGTTGTCGGTGCGGGCGGAGCGAGGCGGCGGCCGGCAAAGCCGTTACCCTCAGCATAAGTGGTCGCAGCCGCGGTGCGATTACAGCTCGCCGGCGAACGCCTTGGCCAGCACCGCCGGCAGCAGGGCGTCCAGCTCGGCCGCCGCCTCCGCTTGCAGTCGTCGCAGCGTATCCGCCTTTGCCTGCACCGCGTCCAGGTGGGCGACGATCCGCCGCTGCTCGCGAGCGGAGGCGGGAACAGCGCATCAGCCGATCACCTCGCCGAGCTGATGCAGTTGAACATGCCAACCTGGTGTTCGAGGAAGTGTACCAGCGAAGTTAATGTCCGCCACGCCGTTCTCGGCTTGTTGAAGGCCATGCGTGGTTGCTCACCCAGTACTTGCCACGTGCGATGAACGCGATGGGTGTCGAGCGGTTGATCAGGTTACCCCGTCCTCCGACAAAAGCAGCAACGCTCATCGAAAAGGAAGTCGTCGATGTGGTCAATGACGCCGCTGCCGTAGTAGGGTAAACACCCTTCCGCAACGCCTGCTCTACCTCGCTGAGGGGAATTCTCCGGTCGTCGAGGAAGCTGGCCATGTCTGCTAACGTGCGAACCGGGTATGCGGTTTCACGGGCCATCCGGCTGAGTATTTTCCATATCCGATCCGACTCCCCTTCGATTCAGCCTTCGGCCGCCGGTCGGGCTTCGGCCAGCCGGCTGGCGATAGCGTCCACCCGATTGACGATTCGACGCTGCCTCGGCCAATGGAGGAAGAGGAATTGTCGATCGCTCAACTGGACAGGATGGAGACTCCGCCTCCGGACGTTCGTTCCGGTGCTCTGGCCGCCAATCGAACTCCACGTTGATTCCATTTGGAACAGGAGATTCAGGAAGTCGGCGGAGACTTTCGACTCGTCTACGTGGTACACAAGAAAGGCTTTGGAGAGGACGCAGTTATCCGTCTCCGGTGGCGCAACTCCGAACGCACCCTCCCATGCCATGATCTTGCAATAAACGAAGTCGCCAGCGCGGACGCGCTGCAACTCTGGAAGTCGAAACTCGCTCCCGCGCTTCGTCGCGCCACGGAAGACACCTCTTGCATAGCTGTACGTGCCAGCAAAAGTGTATTCAGATAGTTCATCCCTCCGCTCATATACCTCACGTCGCTTTAAAATTGACCCGAGCCGCACTCGGGGCCAGTCGCCGTTCATGACTTGCCCTCGGCAAGTATCGCCTTGATCTCGCCGATGATGTCCGCAATCCGCTTCTCCTTCTCCAGAATGCTGGCCACTAACTCCTGCGGCGGGCGGTGGGCGGCGTCGGCCGGGGCGTTCGGATTCTTCCGGTCCAGGTTGCACCCGCTGGCGGTCAACTCGGCCGCCGACACCTTCCACGCCCGCTCATTCTCCGCCCGGTTCGGCCACCACGCCAGGCAGTCGGCGAACGCCTCGAACGGGATCGGCTTCGTCTTGCTGTACTGCTTGGCCCCGGCCGGCGGCGGCAGCTCGTAGTACCACACGTCCGCCGTCGGCCCGGTCCGGTCGAAGAACAGGACGTTGGTCGGGATCGACGTGTACGGGGCGAACACCCCGTTCGGCAGCCGGACGACGGTGTGCAGGTGGTACTTGGCCAGCAGGTCGTGCTTGATCCGGGCGGCCACCCCGTCCCCGAACAGGGTGCCGTTCGGCACCACCACCGCCGCCCGCCCGCCCGGCTTCAGCCGCCGCATGATGAGCTGCAGGAACAGCAGGGCCGTCTCGCTCGTCCGCCGGTCGGCCGGGAACCCGTTCTGGACGCCGGCCTCCTCCTCCCCGCCGAACGGCGGGTTGGTCAGGATCACGTCCGCCTGGTCGGCGGCGGTCAGCTCGGTCAGGGTGACGGCCAGGGAGTTGCCGTCCCGGATGTCCGGCTCCTCCAGCCCGTGCAGGAACAGGTTCATCTGGCCGAGCAGGTACGGCAGCGGCTTGGCCTCCTGGCCGCGGACGCTGGCCGCCTGCAGGGTACGGAAGTCCTCGGCTTTACCGGCTTGGGCTTTGAGGTGCTCGAACGCCTCGGTCAGGAACCCGCCGGTCCCGCACGCCGGGTCGAGGACCAGCTCGCCGAGCCGCGGGTTGACCGCCTTGACGATGAACTTGACCACCGGCCGGGGGGTGTAGAACTCGCCCGAATCCCCGGCCGCGTCCCGCATCTCCTTGAGCATCGACTCGTACAGGGCGCCGAGGGTGCTGATCTCCTCGGCGGACTGGAACCGGATGCCGTCGATCAGCCGGCACAGGTCGAACAGCAGGTAGCCGGACTTCATCCGGACGGTGGCGTCGGCCGACACCTTGCCGACCACCCGGCGGCGGGGGTCGGTGCTGGCGGCCAGGGTGGCCAAGTGGGGGAGCAGGCCGGGGCCGATCGACCCGTCCGGCCGGGCGGCCGAGTCGAGGGTGAGGAAGTGGAGCAGGGCGTCCCCGGTGAACCCGTCCCGGTTGGCCCAGTCCCGCCACCGGTACGGCGGCTCCAGGGCCGGGCGGTGGGCCTTGCGGGCGAGGACGGCGGCGGCTTCGGCCTCCCGCTCGTGGTCGTCCAGGAACTTGAGGAATAGCAGCCAGGTGAGCAGCGGCAGCCGGTCGAGGTCGCCGTTCAGCCCCTTGTCCTTCCGCATCAGGTCGCGGGCGGACTTCAGGGCGGCGGCGAGCCGCTGGGCGGTAGTCGGGGCGGCGGCAGGGGCGGACTTGCGGGCGCGGGCCATCGGCGGGTGATCCCTCACGCGGCGTACAGGTACTCTTGGAGTTTATCGACCGCGGCCACCAGCTCGGCCGGCCCGCCGAACGGGGCGGCGATGTCGGCCAGCCCGCCCCGGGCGCTCAGCGGCGGGACGGCGAACACCCCCGGCAGCTCGAACTGCCCCGGCCCGTGGTCGGCGTACTTGTCCAGCACCACCGTCAGCACCTCCCGGGCGTCCGGGCCGAACCGGGCGAACAGGTCCGGCAGCTTCGCCTTCACCTTGTCCGCCCGCTGCCGGCGGGTGAGCGGCGGCTCGTTGTACGCGACGTGGCAGAGCACGTCGAACGGGTCGGCGTCCGGATGCCCGGTCTGGGCGGCCAGGGCGGTCAGGTCCAGGCCGCGGCCCTCCAACTCCTTCAGCACGTCGGACCGGCGGTCGAAGCTCTGCCACACCGCCCGCAGGTCGGCCGGCCCGGCGTACAGCGTCTTCACCGTCTCTGCCGCATACTTGGTCAGGGAGACCGTCCGCAGCTTGGTGCCGTCGGCCGCCAGGTCGTAAGTGACCTCGGTGTCGATCCCGCCGGGGCCGCCGTGGGCGTACAGCTTGCGGGGGTCGCCGGCCGGGTCGCCGCCGGCGATCGTCGCACCGTCCGGGGCGTCGTCCCCGGGGTCGGCCGTCGGGGCGTCGGTGGCCGTCACCTGGCCGGCGGCGTCGATCTCCTCCTGGGTGGCCTGCTCCGGCTCGCCGTCGAACCCGGGGTCGGCGAACCGCTGGGTGGCCGACCCGGCGTAGTCCAGGATGGTGAAGAATAGCTTGCCGTGGTCCTCCCGCAGCCGGGTGCCGCGACCGATGATCTGCTTGAACTCGGTCATCGACCCGACCGCCCGGACCAGCACCACCGCGCGGCAGGTGGGGGCATCCACCCCGGTGGTGAGCAGTTGCGAGGTGGTGAGGATGACCGGGAACCGCTGCTCCGGATCCTGGAACTGCTCCAGGTAGCCGATCCCCCGGTCTCCTTCGTCGGACACTACCCGGGCGGCGTACTCGGTCCCCTCGGCGGCGGCCTCCTTGGCCAGCTTCGGGTTCAGGTTGTGCAGCGCCCGCCGCATGTCGTCGGCGTGCTCCTGGTCCACACAGAAGACGATGGTCTTGGCATAGGGGTCGGTCCGCTGCAGGTGGTCGTGCAGGTGCCGGGCGATGGCCTTCGTCCGGGCCTCCAGTGCGATCACCCGCTCGAAGTCCTTGGTCTCGTAGGTCTGGTCCGGGATGGCCCGGCCGAGCTTGTCCGTCTCCCCGGCGTTCGGCCGCCAGCCGGCGGCGTCGAACGTGGTCTTCACCCGGTGGACCCGGTACGGGGCCAGGAACCCGTCGGCGATCCCCTGCTTGAGCGAGTACGTGTACAGCGGGTTGCCGAAGTAGGCGTAGCTGTCCCGGTTGTCCTGCCGCAGCGGGGTGGCGGTCATGCCGAGCTGGGCGGCCGGAGCGAAGTACAGCAAGATGTCCCGCCACCGTCCCTCGTCGTTGGCGCTGCCCCGGTGGCACTCGTCGATGACGATCAGGTCGAAGTAGTCCGGCGGGTACTGGCGGTACAGCCCGGGCTGCCCGTCCCGGTCGGCCAGCGCCTGGTACAGGGCGAAGTGCATCTCCCGGCCGCGGACGGCGGTGCCGGCCAGCTTCGCCCGGGCGTCCCCGAACGGGGCGAAGTCCTTGGCCATCGGGTCATCGACCAGCTTGTTCCGGTCGGCCAGGAACAGGATGCGGGGCTTCCGCGGCAGCCCGGCCGCCGTCCACCCGGCCGACCACAGCTTCCAGCAGATCTGGAAGGCGACGGCCGTCTTGCCGGTGCCGGTGGCCAGGGTGAGCAGGCACCGCCGCCGGCCGCCGACGATGGCGGCGACGGCGGCGTCGATGGCGATCCGCTGGTAGTACCGGGGGAGCCGGTCCGGGCGGTAGTAGTCCGGGACCAGGAGGGCGTCCGTCTGGGCGGTGGTCAGCGCCCGGGCGGTCTGCCACCGCTGGAACAGCTCGGCCGGGGACGGGAACGCCGAGACTTCCACCTCCCGCTGGGTGTGGGCGTCGAACTCGACGATGCCGCGGCCGTTGGTGGCGTAGGCGAACTGCAGCCCGAGGGTGGCGGCGTACTCCTTCGCCTGCCCCATCCCGTGTCCGGCCGGCTTGCCGTCGTGCTTGGCCTCGACCACGGCCAGCGGCAGGTCGCGGTTGAAGTACAGGAGGAAGTCCGGCACCTGCTTCGCCTGCCGCTTGGCCGCGCCGCCGGCCACGACCACCCGGCCGGGGGTGATGGTGAGCTGCTCCTTGAAGTGGGCGGCGTCTCCGACCGCCGGCCAGCCGGCCGCCTCCAGGCGGGGGCGGACCAGGGTCCGACAGGTCTCGGCCTCGTTCATCGCACCGGCCCCGGAACGAATTCACTCCGGGCGATTGTACCGATCTTCCTGCCCAAAGGGTCAAACTCAGCGGGCAGGATTCGTAGTCGTCACGGTCGTGACGGTGAGGACGCGGAAGCCGTAGTCGGTGCGAGCAGGGCCGCCAGTGCGGCCCGCTGATCGGACGGCATGGCGGCGAGCCGGCGGGCCAGTTCAAGAACGTCGGGCGGGAGAGCAGCGACGACTGCACCGGATTCTGCAGCGTCTGTCCGATCCGTATTCCCTAAACCGTTGGCCGGGCTGGGGGATGCGGATGAGGTGTCGAATCCCCGCAGGGTCAGGGAGTTCGGCCGGACTTGTCCCCTCGGCCGAAGCCCCGGCCGCCGGTTCCCTTGGGTGAGGGGGCCGGCGGCCGGTGGCGTTTCCGGCCGCTACCGCAGATACCCCCGCGCCGTCATCAACTCGACGATGCGGGTGACGCTCTCGTCCACGCTGATCTGGTCGGTGTGCAGCACCAGGTCCGGGGCGGCCGGCTCCTCGAACGCGGCCGTCACCCCCGGCATCTGGGCGATCTTCCCCTCGTCGGCCAGCCGGTACGCGCCGCTGTGGTCGCGGGCCCGCAGCACCTCCATCGGGGCCGTGCAGTACACCTCCAGCACCCGGTCCCGGCCGATGAGCTGCTTCGCCTTCTCCCGCACCGCCTCGTGCGGGGCCACGAACGCCGCGACCGTGATGAGGCCGGCGTCGTTCATCAGCTTGGCCACCTCGGCCGACCGCCGCAGGTTCTCCGACCGGTCGTCGGCGGTGAACCCCAGGTCGCGGTTCAGCCCGTGCCGCATGTTCTGCCCGTACAGCACCGTCGCCGCCCGGCCGGCGTCCCACAGCCGCCGCTCCAGGGCGTAGGCGATCCGGCTCTTGCCGCTGCCGGTCAGCCCGACCAGCAGCACCGTCACCGGCTTCTGGCCGAACCGCCCCTCCCGCTCGGCCGGGGCGACCAGGCTCTCCCGGGCCTTGGCCGTCACCACCGCCTCGGCCGGCCGGGGGCCGCCGGCCTCCAGGACCATGCCGGCCCCGACCGTGTTGTTCGTCAGCCGGTCGATCAGGATGAACGCCCCGGTCGCCGGGTTGGTGCGGTACGGGTCGCAGGCCAGCGGCTGGGTCAGGCTGAGCTGCACCTGGCCGACCTCGTTCAGCCCGAGCCGGGCGACCGCCCGGTGCTCCAGGGTGTTCACGTCGACGGCGTGGCGGAACGCCGCCACCTCGGCCGTCACCTGCCGGGTGGTCTGCTTGAGCGTGTACGTCCGGCCGGGGACGAGCGGCTGCTCGGCCATCCACACCACCGTCGCCTCGATCTGGCTGCTGACGTGCGGCGGGTTGTCCGGGTGGACCAGCATGTCGCCGCGGCTGACGTCCACCTCGTCGGCCAGCGTGACCGTCACCGCCTGCGGGGCGAACGCCTCTTCGAGTTCGCCGTCGTAGGTGACGATCGACTTCACCCGGCTCCGCTTGCCGGACGGCAGCACCATCACCTCGTCCCCCGTGCGGACGATGCCGGACGCGACCGTGCCGGCGAACCCGCGGAAGTCCAGGTTCGGGCGGAGGACGTACTGCACCGGGAACCGCAGGTCGGCCAGGTTGCGGTCGCTGGCGATGTGGACCGTCTCCAGGTGGTCCAGCAGCGGCGGGCCGTGGTACCACGGCATGGCGTCGCTCTTGGACACCACGTTGTCGCCCTTCAGGGCGGACATCGGGATGAAGGTCACGTCCCGCAGGTCGAGCTTGGCGACGAACCCGGTGTACTCGTCCTTGATCCGCTCGAACACCTCCCGGGAGTGGCCGACCAGGTCCATCTTGTTGACGGCCACGACGACGTGCTTGATGCCGAGCAGGGAGACGATGAACGAGTGCCGGCGGGTCTGCGTCTGCACCCCGTAGCGGGCGTCGATGAGGATGATGGCCAACTGGCACGTGGAGGCGCCGGTGGCCATGTTCCGGGTGTACTGCTCGTGCCCGGGGGTGTCGGCGATGATGAACTTGCGGCGGTCGGTCGAGAAGTACCGGTACGCCACGTCGATGGTGATGCCCTGCTCCCGCTCGGCCTTCAGGCCGTCGGTCAGCAGGGCCAGATCGACCTCGCCGGCCCCGGTGGTGCCGACCTTCTCGCTGTCGCGCTTCACGGCGGCGAGTTGGTCCTCGTAGATGGTCTTGGTGTCGTGCAGCAGCCGGCCGATGAGCGTGCTCTTGCCGTCGTCGACGCTGCCGCAGGTGAGGAACCGGAGCAGCTCCTTCCGCTGGTGGCGGGCGAGGTAGGCGTGGATGTCTTCGTGGGTCAGGTCAACTGCTTGCATGAGAAGAAAACCGCCACGGATGGACACGGATGAAACACGGATCGGATCAGAACACGAGCCGTTTGAAGCCGACCTTGTGACGGCCGAAATTGATAAGCAACCCAACCCGGATACCGGTCGCCTTCAACTCGTTCAGCAACTGGGCCTCGTCCGCCGGGCAGTAGTCCGCTGCGACCTTCAACTCGACCAATACGCAGCGGTTCACCAGAATGTCTGCCCGGAAGAACCCGACCTCCACGCCCTTGTAGCGGACCCGGATTTCGGCCTGCGTCTCGGCTCCCAGCCCGCGGGCCTCCAACTCGACCTTCATGGCCCGCTCGTAGACCGATTCGAGGAAGCCGTACCCGAGGTAGTTGTACACCTCGAACGCGGCCCCGATGACAGCTTCCGTGATCTCCTTGTGCTGAAGTTCCATGAGTTTTTTCCTGATCCGTGTTTCATCCGTGTCCATCCGTGGCCGATCTCTGTCAGAAATACCCCTCCCGCTTCTTCTGCTCCATCGACCCCGACTCGTCGTGGTCGATCACCCGCCCCTGCCGCTCGGAGTTCCGGGCCAGCAGCATCTCCTCGATGATCTCCGGCAGCGTCGTCGCCGTGCTCTCGATGGCCCCCGTCAGCGGGTAACAGCCGAGGGTGCGGAACCGCACCCGCTTCGTCACCGGCCGCTCGCCGGGCCGCAGCCGCATCCGGTCGTCGTCCACCATGATGAGCGTGCCGTCCCGCTCCACCACCGGCCGGTCGGCGGCGAAGTACAGCGGCACGATCGGGATGTTCTCCAGGTGGATGTACTGCCAGACGTCCAGCTCGGTCCAGTTGGAGAGCGGGAAGACGCGGATGCTCTCGCCTTTGTTGATCTTGCCGTTGTACAGACTCCACAGCTCCGGCCGCTGGTTCTTCGGGTCCCACTGGTGCAGCCTGTCGCGGAAGCTGTACACCCGCTCCTTGGCCCGGCTCTTCTCCTCGTCCCGGCGGGCGCCGCCGAACGCCGCGTCGAACTGGTAGTGGTTGAGCGCCTGCTTCAGGGCGACCGTCTTCATCACGTCGGTGTGCGTCTTCGACCCGCTGTCGAACGGGTTGATCCCCTGGGCCAGCCCCTCCTGGTTGGTCCACACCTTCAGGTCGAGGCCCAGCTCCCGGCAGTACCGGTCGCGGAACTCGATCATCGCCCGGAACTTCCAGGTGGTGTCGACGTGCAGGAGCGGGAACGGCAGCCGGCCGGGGTGGAACGCCTTCTGGGCCAGCCGGAGCATGACGGCCGAGTCCTTGCCGATCGAGTACAGCATGACCGGCCGCTCGAACTCGGCCGCCACCTCGCGGATGATGTGGATGCTCTCCGCCTCGAGCACCTTCAGATGGGTCAGGTTGTAACTGCTGCTGATGGTCCGCCCTCCTGCTCGGCCTCTCTCCGAGCGATTTTATGAGGCCCGCACCCCGGCCGGGAGGGGCGGCCAACGACCGGCCCGGAGGAACCCTGGGCCGCCTGGGCGCAGGCGTGAGCCGCGACCGCAGGTCGCGGGTGACGACGAGAAACCCTGGGCCGGCGGGGCGCGGGGCTACGAGCCGGAATGCCGAGATGTCGTTCCTGGTCAGCGCTGCGGTAAGGCAGCCGAGAAGTGCGGCGATCAGTGGACAGGCCGGATCGGGCTTGGGGACTTGTGCCGACAGATCGGCCCGGTCGGGCGGGGGAGACACCCCGCCCGACCGGGCCGCGACCGTCATTCGCCGGGCCGGTCCGTGGCCCGGAGTTCCCGGGCCTCGGCCTCCAGGGCCGACAGCCGCCCCGGGTCGTTGCCCAGCCGGTCCCCGACCCGGGCGAGCAGGTAGCCGGCCAAGTGGCTCCGGACGCCCGCGCCCGGGTACGACAGGCCGACCGCCTCCCGGAACGCCGGCCGGCAGCGGGTGTTCGCGTCCAACTGCTCGACCGCCTCGGCCAGGGTGAACCGGCCGTCGGCCAGCCGGGCGATGATGTCGTCGGTGGCCAGAGCTTGTGCCCGGACGTGCTGGTCCAGGACGGCCAGTTGGTCGGCCCGGGTCGCCTCCCCGTCCGTCCACTCGACCAGTTCGGGCAGACTCCGAGCGTCGGTCGCGGCCGCCACACCGACCGTCCCGACGACGGCGACCAGAGCCAGTTTGAGATATCGCATCTTCAACTCCCAACTCCTTCGATAGCGGGAGAGGGCGGAGCCCGACACCGGGCCAATAGTGCGCCCCACCGCGCCGGCAAAAACCGGGCGGGCGGACCACCGGACTGTTGACACCGCGTGACCCGGCCCCGGGGTGGGTGTCGTCAGCAAGGGCTGACGACCGAAGGGCCGGACAGAGGGCGGCACCGTGAGGCGATAACCGGCCTGGCAGCCTCTCCCGACTGCCAGCAGAGCCTCACGGAATCAGCACTCCAGCGAGGGGATCGCTGGTCAAAGCCTGATCAACACAGCGACCTGGAGCATTCACGATGCCAATCGAGCGACTTCTGCCGACATGAAGTCGCAAGCACTCTGTTGATAGATGTTTGCGACGGATAATAGATGGCAATTATGGGCCCGGATCGATGGCCACGCCAGGTCAGGACGCCTACGCGGCCGGCACTTAGTGCCCCCCTGAGGGCAGCCTAGTGGGCCGTGGCGGCGGTTTCGTAGGGTGTCGTTGAGGAGGCTTTGCGACGAAACGCACCGGCCCCGCAACGAGAGTATCCGTGGGGCGAAGTCCCTGCGGTGCGTTTCGCAAAGCCTCCACGCACCCTACAAGGATCAGCTCGGCGTAGGGTGCGTGGAGCGAGGGTCTGAGCAAGCGGAACGCACCGGCCCGGCAACGACCACGGCCCAGGGGTGAAGTCTCAACGGTGCGTTTCGCAGAGCCTCAACGCACCCTACAAAACAGCCGCACCGGACCACTAGATTCGTGACGAGTCGGATGTACAAAGCGTCTGTTCGATAGCCGTCGGTGCGACGGGCGGGCGTAATTGCCAGCCGCGGGCTATACCGGTCGCCCTCCCAGCGAACAGAAATCTGGTTATTCTGTGCTCACTATACGTTTACAATCAGGCAGAAAGTTTCCTGCATTTCTTCAACTCCTTACTTGACTCACCCCTGTCGTTCTGAGCAACTTGTAAGTCGGGCATAGCCCTCGCTTTCGGCAGGACGGTCATGGCCAGCCCGCGCGACCAAAGCGTCGGAGACATCCCGACGACGGGTGAAACACCGACCGCTGTTTCACCCGGGAGTCCGTGTGCGGTCGTCGGCCGGTACGCCGTCGGTGCCCTGCACGCCCGGGGCGGGTTGGGCGAGGTGTACACCGCGACCGACACCGAGCTGAACCGGCAGGTGGCGCTCAAGCGGATCCAGGATCGGTTCGCCGACCAGGCGGGCAGCCGGCGGCGGTTCCTGGCCGAGGCCGAGATCACCGCCCGGCTCGACCACCCGGGCGTGGTGCCGGTGTTCGGGCTGGTGTCCGACCCGGCCGGCCGGCCGTGCTACGCCATGCGGTTCGTCCGCGGCGACACCCTGCTCGACCAGATCGCCGCCCATCACCGGTCGCCGGACCCCCGCGGGCTGCGGCAGTTGCTCGGCCGGTTCCAGGCGGTCTGTCAGGCGGTCGGGTACGCCCACACCAAGGGGGTGATCCACCGCGACCTGAAGCCGGCCAACGTCATGGTCGGGGCGTTCGGCGAGACGCTGGTCGTCGACTGGGGGCTGGCGAAGACGCAAGCGACCGGCCGCGGGGCCGAGCCGCGCGGGGACGCCCCGGCCGCCGGCTGCGACCCGGAGGCGACCACCGACCACGCGGCCACCACCGACCCGGACGACCGGACCCGGGCCGGGGCGGCGATCGGCACCCTGGCGTACATGCCCCCGGAGCAGGCCGCCGGGCGGTCGAGCGAGGTCGGCCCGGCGGCCGACGTCTACGCCCTCGGGGCCACCCTCTACCACCTGCTCACCGGCCGCGCCCCCGTCACCGGCGGCGGGGACCGGGTGGCCGCCCTGGGGCGGGTGCAGCGGGGCGAGTTTCCGCGGCCGCGGGAGGTGAACCCGGCCGTCCCGAAGCCGCTGGAGGCGGTCTGCCTGAAGGCGATGGCCGTCCGCCCGGAGGACCGCTACTCGTCCGCTCTGGCCCTGGCCGACGACGTGGAGCGGTGGCTGGCCGACGACCCGGTGACGGCCTACCGCGACCCGTGGACCAAGCGGCTGGCCCGGTGGGCGAAGCGGCACCGGACGCTGGTCAACTCGGCGGCGGCGGCGGTGGTCATCGGGGCGGTGGCGTTCGGGCTGGCGTTCGCCCAGGTGCGGGCCGCCCTGGCCCGGGAGTCGGACGCCCGCCAGCGGGCCGACTACCGGTTCGCCCAGGCCCGGGACGCGGTCAACCGGTACTTCGTCACCGTGGCCGACGACGAGCGGCTGAAGGCGGAAGACCTGCAGCCCCTCCGCCGCCGGCTGCTGGCCGACGCCCGCGACTACTTCCACGACTTCCTCCGGGAGAACGGCACCGACCCCGGGCTGCGGGCGGCGACGGCGTCGGCCCACCTGCGGGTCGGCCGGATCGAGCAGGAGATGGGGGACGCGGCCGCCGCCCGGGCGGCTTACTCCGAGGGGTTCGCCCGGTACGCCGCCCTGCTCGCGGAGTACCCGGGCGAGGCGGCGTGGGCGGTCGATCTGGCCGGCGGGTACACCGCCTACGGCGACCTCCAGGCCGCCGGGGCGGACACCCGGTCGGCTGCCCGGGAGTCGTACCAGCGGGCGGCCGACCTCCTGGAGCCGGTGGCCGCCGGGGACCGGGAGGCCCGGCGGGCGTTGGCCAAGGTGAGCCACAGCCTCGGTCAGTGGCACAAGGCGGCGAACGCCGAGCAGGCGGTGTCGTACACCCAGCAAGCGATCGCCCTGCGGCAGCGGCTGCTGGCCGAGGCGGACGACGAGGCGGACCGCCGGGAGCTGGCACTGGCGCTGAAAGACCTGGGGGCGGTCCACCTCGAATCCCGGCGGCTGTCGGCCGCGAAGGCCGCCTACGAGTCGGCCCGCGGGGAGTGGCGGAAGCTGGTCCGGGACGGGCTGGCCGGGCTGGCCCCGCAGTCGGCCGAGGCCCGCATCCTGCACGACCTCGGCGTCCTGTACCAGCAGCTCGGCGACCCGGCCGCGGCCGCAGCCGCCCGCAAGGAGGCGTTGCGGCTGCGGGAGCGGGTGGCGTACTCGCACGGCCGAGCGTACCTGAACGACCTGGCCCGCACCCTGAACGACTACGGGCTGCAGCTCAGCGACCAGGGCGGGGCGGCCAAGGCCGACGGCCAGCGGCTGGTCGCCGAGGGGCGGCGGCTGCGGGAGCAGTTGGCCGCCGTCGGCGGCGGGCCGGACGAGCTGGTGCTGCTGGCCGAGAGCCACAACAGCGAGGCCAACCTGGCCATCGGGGACGGCCGGCTCGGGCCGGCGGCCGACGCCCTCCGCCTCGGCCGGGAGGCGCTGGCGAAGGTGCCGGACGACCGCCGGGACACCGCCGACGTGGCCGCCCACCGCGGGCTGAACGCCCACCTGACCGGGTGGCTACACATGAAGCGGCAGGAGTGGCCGGCGGCCGCGAAGGCGCTGGACGAGGCCCGGGTGATCCGCGGCCGGCTGGTGGACGCCGACCCGACCCACGCCCAGCACCTGACCGACCTGGCGTACACCCTGGTGATGCTCGGCAACGTCGCCCTGCGGACCGACGTGAAGGCGGCCATCGACTGGTACACCAAGGCCAATGCGGTCGGCGACCGGCTCACCCGGGCCAGCCCGGAGGACGTGTCGGCCAAGGTGACGCACGCCATCAACACCTACAGCCTGGCGAACGCCAAACACCGGGCCGGGCACAAGCCGGAGGAGGTGGCGGCCGTGCTGACCGAGGCGGTCGCCGCCGGCCGAGCCGCCCTCGACCAGGCGCCGGACCTGCCGCCCGCCCGGCTGGTGCTCACCCTCGGGTACAAGCTGTTGGCCGAGGTGCGGCGGAAGCAGGGGGACGCGGCGGCGGCCGCGGCCGCCGCACGGGACCGGCTGGCCCTCGCCCCGGGCGACCCGGCCCGGCTGGCCGAGACGGCCGCCGATCTGGCCCAGTGCGTCCCGCTGGCCGCCGCGGCGGACAAGGACCGGTACGCGGCCGATGCGGTGGCCGCCCTCACCCGGGCGGTCGACGCCGGGTTCCGGGACAAGGCCGCGCTCGCCCGACCGGCGTTCGACGCCGTCCGCGACCGGCCCGACTTTCAGACGCTGGCGGCCCGGCTCGGCAAGCCGCCGGCGACCAAGTAACCCCCGCCCCCGGTGGGGCGGCGGGCGGACCGTGGACCGCCCCGGCGCGTGACAATGGGTGTCCGTGGCCGGGGCCATTGCACCAAGGAGATTGTTATGCGCGGGCGATGGGGCATTGCGCTGGTCGCGTTCGGCCTGCTGGCCGGCGGCCGGGCCGAGGCCAACTTCATTATCGGCGTCACTAACACGGGGCAGACGTCGTCCACCTCCCCGCCCGGGCAGCCGGGCGGCACCCTCAGCTTCACCATGGGGACGAACAGCACCGGCCCCGGCGGCCTGCCGGTCGGCGCCACGCCGACCGACTACGACCTGTCGACCTACGGCAACGTGTCGAAGAGCGTCACCCCGGGCGGCGGCGGCGGGTTCGTCAACGCGTCCATCAACTACATCCTGGTCGTGACCATCGGCCAGGTGACGGCCGGCGACCTCGGGACGATCGAGATCGGGGGGAGCGGGAACGGCGGGTTCGACAGCACGTTCAACACCGACCCGTTCATCAACGACTCCCTCGCCCAGTTGACGGTGAACGGGGTGGCCGTGCCGTTCACCGGCTTCGTCGACACGTTTAACGACACCTTCGCCCAGTTCGCCTTCGCCCGCGGGGACGGGACATTCCTGAACGTCCGGCTGTACGACCCGAACCCGGATTTCGACGGTTTCAACCCGACGCCCGGGGTGGCCGCGGAGCTGACCATCACGCCCCGGGCGCCGCTGCCCGACTACACCCTGGTGCCGGGCGTCCCGGCCGCCGTCCCCGTGCCGGCGCCGGCATCGGTCGTGCTGCTCGCCCTCGGGGCGTCGGCCGGCGGGGCGGGCGGGCTGCTGGGCCGGCTCCGCCGCCGGCCGGCGGTCGGCGCGGCCTGACGACGATACGCTCGGTACTGTCGCAGTTCGGTGTCTGGTCCCCTCCCCCCTTGTGGGGGGGGGTTAGGGTGGGGGGCGAGACTCCCTGCCACTCCTGCGACTCCGACCCGGCAGGCGGTCCTGACCCCCCCACCCAACCCCTCCCCCACAAGGGGGGAGGGGACCAAACCGCCAAACGGAGACACGACCACACGCCCCGCCCGATTGCGGTCGCGCCCCGGGCGGGGTAGCTTGGCGGGAGGGCGCCCGGCTGAGGCGGCCCGCCCCGTGCCGTACCCGACAATCAGGACCGCCATGCCGCCGACCGGGACGAACCACCCGCACCCGCCCGACGAGCCGGGTCAGACCCCCGGCCCGGGCCGGGGAGGCCGGCTCGACGACCACCGTCGGCCTCGCCGCCGGCGGCCCGGCCGGGCGGCTCGACCCGGGCACCGTGTTCGGCCGGTACCGCATCGTCCGCCGGCTCGGCGAGGGGGCATGGGGGCCGTCTACCTGGCCCACGACACCGTCCTCGACCGGCCGGTGGCGGTCAAAATCCCCCGCCAGTTCACCGCCCCGGAGGCGGCCGCCCGGTTCCTCCGCGAGGCCCAGGCGGCGGCCCGGCTGCGGCACCCGAACATCTGCCCGACCTACGACGCCGGCCAGGCCGACGGCACCCACTACCTGACCATGCAGTACATCCCCGGGGAGCCGCTCGCCCACCGGGTCGGGCGGGACCGGCCGCTGCCCCCGGCCGAGGCCGCCCGGGTGGTCCGGGTGATCGCCGAGGCCATGCACTACGCCCACGAGGAGGGGGTGGTCCACCGCGACCTGAAGCCGGCCAACGTCATGCTGGACGACCGCGGGGAGCCGGTGGTCATGGACTTCGGCCTGGCCCGCCGGGCCGGCGACCCCCGGCACACCTCCGACGGCACCGCCCTCGGCACCCCGGCGTACATGCCCCCCGAGCAGTTGGCCGGCGACACCCGGCGGGTCGGCCCGTGGTCGGACGTGTACTCCCTCGGGGCGGTGCTGTACGAGCTGCTGACCGGCCAGCCGCCGTTCACCGGCGACCTGTTCGCACTGCTGGCCCAGATCCCGGCCGACCCGCCGGCCCCGCCGACCGACCGCCGGCCCGGGCTGGACCGGCGGTTCGACGACATCGCCCTGCGGGCGCTGGCCAAAGACCCGGCTGGCCGGTGGGCGAGCATGCGGGCGCTGGCCGACGCCCTCGCCCCCCTGGCCGGCGGGACGGCGGCCCCGGGCTGGGCCGCGGCCCCGGCCGGCGGCGGGCCGGTCCTGACCCTGCGGGTGGCCGGCACCCCGTTCGCCTACCGGCCGCCGGCCGGGGCCGCCGCCGTCACCGTCGGCCGGCAGCGGCGGAAGCCGGGCGACCCGCCGGACGTGGGCAACGACTTCGTCCTGCGGGTGGCCGGGAACGAGCCGCTGTCCGCCCGGATCAGCCGCCGGCACTTCGAGGTCCGGCGGACCCCGGCCGGGTTCGCCGTCGTGGACCTGAGCAAGGCCGGGCTGACCCGCAACGGCCAGCCGGTGCCGAAGGGGGTGGAGGTGCCGCTGGCCGACGGGGACGTGCTCGGGGTGGCCGGGGTGGCCACCCTGGAGGTGCGGGTGACCGGCCCGGACCCGTCGCTGGCGGTCGCCCCGGGGACGGTCGTCGAGGTGCCGGCCCCGGCGGACACCGGCGGCGGGCAGGTGCAGTTCGAGGCCAGCCTGGGGGACGTGGTGACGGCCGGCGGCTGACCGGCTGTCGTGGCAGGCGGGGCGGTCAGGGGGACTCGGCCGGCCAGACGCTCACCCCGCCGGCCCGGCTGACGGTCACCAGCCGCCGGCCGGCCGGGTCGTAGGCCACCGACCCGACCGCCGTCGGGTGCCGCAGCGGCGGGCCGAGCGGGAGCATCGTCCGCACGTCCCACACCCGGGCGGTGCCGTCGTCGCTGGCCGTCGCCAGCGTGCCGGCCGGCCCCCAGGCGATCCGGTTCACCCGGTCCGTGTGGAACCCCGGCCGGCCGAGCACCTGGCCCGTCGCCAGATCCCACACCCGCACCCCGCCCTCCTGCCCGCCGGTAGCGGCCATTGTCCCTTCTGGGCTGACCGCGGCGGCCGTCACCGCCGCCGGGTGGGGCAGGGGTGGGCCGGCCGCCGCCCCGGTGGCCACCTCCCACAGACCGGTCGGCTGCCCGGCCCGGCGGCCGACCAGCACCCGCCGGCCGTCCGCGTGCGGGGCCACACACAGGGCGTCCGTCAGCGGCGGCCACCCCGGCACGGGGACAACCCGGTCGTCCCCGACCACCCGCCACCACTGCACCCGCCCGGCACTCCGGTCGTCCTGGCAGGTAAACAGGGTCCGGCCGTCCGGCAAGAACCCCACAGCTGCGACCGGATCCTGGTGGGGCAGAGGGGTGCCGACCGGCCGGCCCGACGCCACATCCCAAACGCGGGTGGTGTCGCCGAACCAGCCGCCGGTGGCGGCCAGTTTCCCGTCCGGGCTGACCGCCCCGCTCCAGACGACCGTCTTGCTGGCCGTAGTCGGCCGCAGCGGCCGGCTGACCACGGTCAACGCTTCGCCCCGCACCTCCCAGATGTGAAGGCCGGCGGTGGACACGGCCCACACCCGCCCGTCCGGGGTGATGCCGGCGCCCGGGACGTTCCGGACACCCGGCAGCCGGCCGTGGGCCAGGGTCGGCCAGGCGGGCAGTTCCCACAGAGCGGACGTTCCGTCCCGGCCGCCGACCACCAGCCCCCGCCCGTCCGGGGTGAACCGCAGCAGCCGCACCTGGTCCGGGTGGCGGAACCGGGCGAACGGCTCGCCGGTGGCCAGCTCCCACACCCGGACGTTGCCGGCGTGGTCGCCGGTGGCGGCCAGCCGGCCGTCCGGGCTGACTGCCACCCCCTCCACCCGGGCCGGGTGCGGCCACACCCGGACCGGCCGGGTCGGGTCACGGACCAGCCACGCGGACGCCTCCGCTTCGCATCCGACCACGACCGTCTGGCCGTCCGGGCTGACGGCCAGACGGAACACGTCGCTGCCGGGGTCGAACCGGGTCCGCTCGGTGCCGGCCGGCAGATCCCAGACGATCACCCCGTTCTTGCGACCGCCGGTCAGCAGGGTGTCCGGGCCGGCGAACGCCACCGCCGTCACCGCCTCGCGGCCGTCCGACGGCTTGCCGGGCGGGGTGTGGACCAGGTCCGGGCCGAGCGGCCGGCCGGTGGCCGCATCCCACACCCGGGCGGTGCCGCGCTCCTCGCCGGCGGCCAGCCGGCCCCCGTCCGGGCTGATAGCGGCGTCCTGGATCGAAGTGTTCAGCCCGGCGAACAGCAGGTCCGGCCCGGCCGGGGCGAGGTTGACCGGGTTCCACCGGCGGATGCGATTGTCCCCCTGGGCGACGTACAGCACCTGACCGGCCGGGTCGGGGAAGACGGCCGACGCGTCCGGCCGGCGAAGCAGCCATGTCGGCCGGGGCAGCTCCCGGGGCGGGCCGCCGGCCACCGGCCACAGCTTCACCAGCCCGTGGTCCCCGCCGCCCGTCGCCAGGGTGCGACCGCCGTCGAGGAAGGCGGCCGTCCGGATGGCGTACCCCGGGTTTGGCGGGTCGAACATCCGGACCTGACGCGGTACCCGAACGGCCCACGCCGTCTGGTTCACCCGCACCGCCCGGGCCAGGTCGGCGTCCCCGGACCGCTCGGCCAGTTCCAGCGCATGGGCAAACCCGGCCAGCCCCTGGGGGAGTTCGCCGGCCTCGCACCGGAGGACGGCACGGTCGGCGGCGGCCAGCGCCTCCCGCCGCTCGGCCAGCCGGCGGGCGTCGGCCTCGGCCGTCCCCGCCTCCCGGGCCGCCCTCTCCCCCCGCTCGGCCGCCCGCCGGGCGCCCGCCTCCCGCTCTCGGGCGACCGCCTCCGCCTCCCGGGACTGCTCCACCCACACGAACGCCCCGACCACCGCCGCGGCGGTCAGCGTGGCGGCTGCGGTCGGGGCCGGGTGGCGGCGGGCGAACCGGTACGCCCGCTCCCAGAACGGCACCGGCCGGGCCAGGATCGGCCGACCGGTCCGCCACCGCCGCAGGTCGGCGGCCAGCTCCCCGGCCGACGGGTATCGGCGGGCCGGGTCTTTCTCCAGGCACCGGCGGGCGATGGTGTCCAGGTCGCGGGGCAGCCCGCGGCGAAGCTGGGAGGCGGACGGCGGCGGGTCTTCCATTACCGCCAACAGCACGTCCACCGGGGTCGGTCCCTGGAACGGCGGGCGGCCGGTGAGCAGGGCGAACAGCACCGCCCCGAGGGCGTACACGTCTGCCGCCGGCCCGACCGCCCGGTCCCCCCGGGCCTGCTCCGGGGCCATGTAGCTGGGGGTGCCCATGACGGTGCCGGTGGCGGTCAGCCCGGCGGCGTCGGCGGCCAGCGGGCGGGCCAGCCCGAAGTCCGTCACCTTCGGGGTACCGTCCTCGGCCAGCAGCACGTTGGCCGGCTTCAGATCCCGGTGGATCACCCCGTTCTGGTGGGCGTGCTGGACCGCCTCGGCCAGCCGCTCGGCCAGCTCGGCCGCCCGGCCCGGGGGCAGGGGCGGGCCGGCCAGCAGTTTCTCCAGGGTGCCGCCGCCGACCCACTCCAGGGCCAGGAACGGCCGGCCGGCGTGCTGACCCGTCTCGTACACCTCGACCACGTTCGGGTGCCGCAGCCGGGCCAGCAACTCCCCCTCGATGCGGAACCGCATCTGGTCCTCCGGGCTGGCGTACCGCCCGGACAGGATCATCTTGACGGCCGCCTGCCGGTTCAGCCGGACGTGCCGGGCGTGGTACACCACCCCCATCCCGCCGCGGCCGACTTCGGCCAGGATCTGGTACTCGCCGACCGCGGTCGGCGGCGCCCCCGGTCCGGCCGGGCCGACGCTGCCGGCGGTGCGGCGGAGGGCGGCCACGACCCGGTCGGCGCCGGTGTCCAGGGCGGCGGCCCGGGCGTCGCACCGCGGGCAGCCCTCCAGGTGCCGGGCGACGGCGTCCAGCTCAGCCGGCGGCAGCTCGCCGAGCAGGTACGCCCGGACGGCCGGGTCCGGGGGGCAGGCGGTGGTCATCGGCGGTGTCCTCGGGCGGCCGCGGACATGGTATCATCCCTCCAGATGCGCCGGGCGTGACAGCCCGTTTTTCGGACCCGCTGATGCCCCCTACCGACCCCCCGGACCCGGCCGGCGCGACCTCCCGCACCCTCCTCCAGCGGGCCGTGGCCCGCGACCCGGACGCCTGGCAGCGGCTAGTTCACCTGTACCGGCCGCTGGTCATCTCCTGGTGCCTGCGGGCCGGGGTGCGGTTCGACGACGCGGACGACGTGGCCCAAGAGGTGTTCCGGGCGGCCGTCGGCCGGCTGCCCGACTTCCGCCGGGACCGGCCGGGGGACACGTTCCGCGGCTGGCTCCGGGCCATCGCCCGGAATCAGGCGATCGTCCACCACCGCCGGGGCCGCGGGCCGGCGGCGGCCGGCGGGTCGACGGCCCACCTGGTGCTGTCGGCCGTCCCCGACCCGGTGCCGCCGGACGAGGACGACGACCCCCAAGCTGAAGTGAGCGCCCTGTACCGGCGGGCACTGGAGCTGGTGCGGGGCGAGTTCGAGGGCCGCACCTGGGACATGTTCTGGCAGGTGGTGGTGGACAACCGGCCGACCGACGAGGTGGCGACCGCGTTCGGCGTCACGGCCGCGGCCGTGCGTCAGGCCAAGGCCCGGGTGCTCCGCCGGCTCAAGGAAGAGGTCGGGGACGCCCTGTAGTTGACCGTTGCGCCGTCGAAGTGTTGGCGAGCCGGGGGCGTAAGCCCCCGGGTGAACCGCCTGCGACTTCACCCGGGGGCTTACGCCCCCGGCTCGCCCGGACATTCAAGGATTAGCCTCGCTACATTTTTCCTCTCCCTCCTCGTTCCCACGCTCTGCGTGGGAACGCACGGGGGCGACGCTCCGCGTCGCGGCCTGCACCCCAGGGGAGGCCGCGTCCCCGGGCAGGCAGCCCGCGACGCGGAGCGTCGCCCCCGTGCGTTCCCACGCAGAGCGTGGAACGAGGGGCCGGCGCTGTAGCCGGCCCGTCTCAATTTTTCCTGTCACGCCCCGCGCATCTGTGGGGGCGTCGGGTGACAACACGCCGCCGGCCCCTCCGGCGGGCACACCCAACCCCTGAACCAGCCCGGTTCACACACCGTGCCGCGGGTCGCCCGCCGCACCCGGAGGAGGTCCGCGCCATGTCCACGCTGCTCCGCTCCCTGTTCCCGGCCCGCAAGTCCGCCGCCCGCACCCCGGCCCGCCGCAACGCCCGGCTGGAACTGAGCCCCCTGGACGACCGTCGGCTACCGGCCGTCACCGCCACCGTCTCCCCGACCGGGGTGCTGGCCTTCGTCGGCGACGCGGCCAACGACGACGTGATGCTGATGGACGGGACGGCCATCCAGGTGTCCACCGTCAACGGGGTGCCGACCGCGACCGTCGTGCCGGCCGTGTCCGTCCTGGCCCGCACCTCCCCGACGGCCAAGTTCGCCACGATCTCCAACGTGCCCAAGTCGCAGGTGAACGGCATCACGTTCGACGGCGGGGCCGGGAACGACGTGTTCAACGGGTTCCTGCTCAACGGCGAGCGGCTCACCTCCATCAACGGCGGGGCCGGGAACGACACCCTGTTCGGGTCGATGGGGGACGACGTGTTCGTCGGCAGCCCGGGGACCGACCGGTTCATGGGGTCGTTCGGGAACGACCTGCTCAACCGCAACGGCTACCGCGGGTACTTCCTGGACAACGGGTTCGGGGACGACGCCACCACCGGGCTGGTGACCGGCCGGCTGAGCTACGGCGAGCTGACCGCCCCCGGGGACGAGCTGTTCGCCCGGCCGAACCCGGCCGACCCGACCCGGCTGCAACTGTACGGGCCGAGCGGGGCCGGGTTCGAGCTGCGGGCCGACGCCTGGACCGCGACCGACTTACCGAGCGCCCGGGCGACCGAGTACAAGGCCGTCGGGACCGTCGTCCGGCTGGACACCGGGCACGGCGAGATACCGCTCCCGGCCGCCGCTTTTCGGTCGGTCAAGGTCGGGTACTCGGTCGGCGGGGCGACCACCAAGGCCGGCCCGGTCGTGTCCAACCTGCGGCTGGACAACGCCGACTTCTTCGGCGGGCTGGTGGACGGGATCGAGTCGAAGACCGGGATGAGCGTCACCCTGCCGGCCCTAGGCGGCGGCATCAAGCTGGGGGCCGGCCTCGACAGCCTGGACCTGCCGGTCGCCCCGGCCGTGCCGTACCTGTACGCGATCGCCAGCCCGTCCGTCGGGGTGTCGGTCGGCGACCTCAGCCCGAGCATCCCGACCCCGGGGAACGGGTGGGGGGTGTCGGTGGCGATCGACCCGACCGACATCGGCGGCATGGTCAAGCTGTCCACGCCGGCGGCCGAGATCGGGTTCGGCTGGTCCCAGGACGGCGAGATCCCGTACCTGCCGACGTACACCCCGGACGACCGGGGGAACCCGCAGATCGCCGGCAACCTGTACCTGCACGCGTCCGGCCCGCTGGCCAGCCTGCCGGTCACCCTGACCGGCGACCTGATCATGGACCTGGACGCCAACGACGACGGGGCGTGGGCCGGGCTGACCCCGGAGCGGATGGGCCAGATCGCCCGCGGCAAGGCCGGGCTGGGCGCCCTGGTGGACGCGGTGAACGACATCAAGCTCGGGTTCAACGGCCAGGTGGACGCCAGCCTGCCGATCAGCAAGTCGTTCGACCTGAGCCTGCCGATGGGCCGGGGGAGCGTGTACTGGACCCCGCCGCAGAACGGCCACCCGGGGGAGGCGGCGTTCCGGGCCAAGTCGGCCAACCCGTTCGAGGGGACCAAGTTCGCCGGGTTCTTCGCCGGGGCCGGGTTCGACTTCCAGGGCCGGTTCGACACCCGCGGGGACTTCCGGCTGGCCGCCCTGTCCACCGGGATCAGCGTCGATCTGGACATCGGCGGGCTGAGCCTGGGGTCGGTCCACCAGTCGTTCGGGGTGGAGTTCCGCAAGGACGGGGATCTGGTCAGCCTGGGGGCCAACTACCACTTCGACCTGACCGTCGGGGACATGCGGTTCCTGGGGGCCAGCGTGGACATCGACGCCGACCTGCGGTTCTCGGTGAACACGTCCACAGGGGCCATCTCGGTCAGCGGCAGCGGGTCGGTGGAGGCGGACATCTGCCTGTTCGGGGCCAAGTTCGGGACGACCCTTGGGGTGGCGTTCGACAACCACGGGGTGTACGTGGACATGCCCGGCGGGGACGCCCTCGACTTCTCCGTCCGGTGGTGAAGACTGCCGATCGCAAACGATGGTGGCCGGCCCGGGCGCCCCGGGCCGGCCGCGGCGTTTTCGAGGCCGCCTCCTGCCGTGCCGGCCGGGCCGTGCGTGCCGTCTGGGTGACAGCCCGGGGGAGTTCGGAACGGTCCGGCGGTGTCTGAGTTTGCCGATTTGGTGCCTTCGCTCCCCCTCTCCGTTTCGGGGAGGGGGTGCAAAACCAGCGCAACCTGAGACACGGCCGACGGTCCCGTCAACTTGCGAACGAGCCGCCCCCCTGGTAGGATCGGGGCTTTCAACCGCGTCGAGAAACCGCCCATGTCGCCCATCTCCCCCCGCCGGCTGCGGTCGGCCGGCCGCTCGTCCCGTTCCACCCCGGCCGCCGGGAGCCGACTGCGGCTCGAGCCGCTGGAGTCGCGGGACGTGCCGGCCAACCCGGCCGTCCCGGCCGCCGCCGTGCTCAAGCCGACCGCCGCCGGGCAGACGATCAGCACGGTGACCACCCTGGACCTGGTGGACAACACGACCACGGCCGACTTCCCGGCCACCGGCTCGCTGTTCGTCCAGACGTCCAACGGGGTGGCCACCGTCACCTACACGGGGAAGACGGCCACCTCGTTCACCGGGCTGACGGTGGACACGTCCGACCCATTCAAAACCGGCGCCCGGGACGCCACGGGGGCGATACTGGACAACCACTCGTCCGCCTTCCAGGCGACCACCGCCACCTACCAGTTCGACTTCAGCAACGCGATCGGCCTCGGCCCCGGGACCATCCCGACGAACGACGTGTACGTCGGCATGTACTGGTCGAGCATCGGCAGCGGCGACCCGCTGATCCCGTCCTTCTACTACTGGGACGCGGCCGCCGGCGGGGCGACCGGGGCGTACGCCCCGGTGAGCAAGCTGGGCCAGGGGGCGAACCTGCCAACGTACAAGCTGGCGTTCGACCCGACCTCGCACACGGCCACCGTCCACCTGCCGTACATGCCGACCAACTCGGCCCGGTTCGTGTTCGGGGTGGGGGCCGCCCCGCAGCTGCCGGTGGTGGCCGACGCCAGCGGCCACCTCGGGGTGGCCGCCCTGACGTACGCCGCCCCGATCTACTGGGACATGATCGAGTTCACCCTGGATTCGTTAGGGGACGACCCGACCTTCCAGGGCCGCCGCCCGCTCCCCAAGCTGAACATCAACACCTCCCAGATCGACCAGTTCGGGCTGCCGGTGACGCTCACCGGGAACGCGAACATCGACGGGAAGAACGTGGTCACGTCGGTCGGGGTGCAGACGAACACCCCGGCCATCACCCGGGCGGCGATCATCTCCGGGTTCGCCGACTTCCTGGCCGGGTACACGGACGGGCCGGCGTACCGGGAGCTGGTCACCCCGGCGACCGGGGACGGGCCGCCGCTGCGGCTGTCGAACCCGAAGGCGTACCTGCCGGACCACCCGGCGTCCACCCTGCACACCGCGTTCGACGCCGCCATCACCACCCTGTTCGAGTCGCCGTCCACCTCGCACAAGCTGACCAGCCTGGGGGGGACGGTGTACACCGGCACCCCGGCCACCGTCACCGCCCCCGGGTCGGACGGCCAGGACCACGCCTACCGGGTGCTTCAGTTCAAGGACCCGGCCGGGAACGCGTTCAACCTGTTCGAGCCGTTCTTCTCGACCAACGGCCACGCCGGCCGGCCGCCGGCCCCGAAGTGGTTCAACGACGTCCAGGGGAAGGAGACGGCCGGGCAGATGGTGTTCTCGAACGACGGGGTGTTCACCGACGCCGGCCGGCAGCCGGCCGGGGTCATCCCGGCGGTGCCGAACGCCGTCGCCGTCATGGCCGACCTGGGCAACCAGGTGGTGGTCGCCCTGAACCGGGGGGTGGCGATCAAGTACTCGACCACCGCCGACTGGACGAACCCGGACCACTACTACCCGGCCGGGGAGCCGGCCAACCTGTTCGCCGCCTTCCTGCACACCTACCAGATCGGCGGCAAGGACATCTTCATCGACCGCAAGGCCTACGTCCTGGCGTACGACGACCAGGGGGGCCAGAACCCGAGCCTGGACCTGCTCGCCCAGACCCAGATCACGACCACCCTCGGCCGGTGGATCTCGACCGCCCCGGGGGTGCCGACGGTGGCCGCCGGGGCGGACACCGGGGGCGGCCCGCACGTCGTCCTGATCGACGCCCGGACCGGGGAGCCGGGCCTCGGGTTCTACGCCTTCGACAAGGGGTTCACCGGCGGGGTGCGGGTGTCCGCCGCCGACTTCACCGGGGACGGGGTCCGCGACCTGGCGGTCGGGGCCGGGCCGGGCGGCGGGCCGCACGTCCGGGTGTTCGACGGGGCCACCGGCAAGGTGGTGCTCGACCTGTTCGCCTTCGAGCCGACGTTCACCGGCGGGGTGTACGTGGCCGCCGCCGACCTGGACGGGGACGGGAAGGCCGAGCTGGTGGTGGCCGCCGGGTCCGGCGGCGGCCCGCGGGTCCGGACGTTCGACGCGGCCGGCAAGGCCGGGCTGGACTTCTTCGCCTACGACCCGTCGTTCCGCGGCGGGGTGACGGTGGCGGCCGGGGACGTGGACGGGGACGGCAAGACGGAGATCGTCACCGGGGCCGGGCCGGGCGGCGCCCCGCACGTGAACGTGTTCGACGGCAAGACCGGGGCGGTCAAGTACGGGTTCTTCGCCTTCGACCAGGCGTTCCGCGGCGGGGTGTACGTGGCCGTCGGGGACGTGGACGGGAACGAGACGGCCGAGGTGGTGGTCTCCCCGGGGCCGGGCGGCGACGGCAAGGTGTTGGTGTACGACGCCGCGTCCGGGACGGTGAAGGCGACGGTGCAGGTGTCGGCGGCCAAGCCGGCCGGCGGGCTGCGGGTCGGCACCGGGGACGTGGACGGGGACGGCCGGGACGAGGTGCTGGTGGCCGCCGGGGCCGGCGCCCCGCCGCGGGTGTCGGTGTACGACGTCCGCAAGGCCGACCCGCTGTACTCGTTCCTGGCGTTCGACCCGGGATTCACCGGCGGGGTGTCCGTCGACGGGTAGGCCGGCCGACCGGGGGGGCGGTTCCGTAAACTTGGGGGTACGGCCGGGCGGGGCGGACGCAGCCCGCCGGCCCGCACCCTGAGGGCGGACGCCGATGAACATCCCGTGGTGGGGGTACGTGATCCTGGCCGGGCTGAGCTGGGGCACCTACGTCCCGATCATCTTCTACGGCGGGACCGAGCTGGCCAACAAGGCCAGCCCGCTCGGCGGCCGGCTGGCGTCCATCCTGTGCGTCGGGGTGGCGTACTTCGTCCTGGCCGTCCTCATCCCGGTCGCCCTGATGGCCACCCGGGACGACATCAAGCCGGAGTGGAAGGCGAACGGGCTGGTGTTCAGCGGGCTGGCCGGGGTGATGGGGGCGGTCGGGGCCATCTGCGTCATCTTCGCCAGCAAGGCGGCGGTCGATCAGGCGAAGCTGGACGGCATCGACCCGGCGACGTACCGGATTTACATCGCCCCGCTCATCTTCACCCTGGCCCCGCTCATCAACACCCTGATGAGCCTGATCTGGCACCCGAAGCCGGGCGACCCGTTCCACTTCGGGTTCACGGTGCCGGCGTGGCAACTGCCGGTCGGGATCGTGCTGGTGGCCGCCGGCACCTTCTTGGTGCTGTACTCGAAGGAGGCGGCCGAAGCGGCCAAGGGGCCGGGGCCGAAGCCGGCCGCCACCGCCGGCGGCCCGGAGGCCGCCCCGCCGGGGTGACTGACGGGCGGAAGGCAACCTAACCCCCCGTCCCCCTTCCCTAAGAGGGAAGGGGGAGCAAGCGGGGCGACGGTCCGGACATAGGTCTGGGCACCAGCGGGGTGACGGTTCCGAAACCTAACCCCCGTCCCCTTCCCTGAGAGGGAAGGGGAGCAAGAGCGAGGCAGATCCGGGGAAGGGGACGAAGCACAAGACGGCGGGAGCGTCTCGCTTGCTCCCCCTTCCCTCTTAGGGAAGGGGGCCGGGGGGTTAGGTTGCGGAGCCGTCGCCCCGCCTGCAATCAAAGCCCCAGTCCGCACCGCCATGCCGCTAGCTCCCCCTTCCCTCTTAGGGAAGGGGGCCGGGGGGTTAGGTTGTTCCCCATGTCCCCGCTCCTCATCCCGCGGTCCGTCTTCGACCAGATGACCGCCCACGCCCGGGCCGCGTTGCCGGCCGAGGGGTGCGGGTTCCTGGCCGGTATCGCCGGTGAGGTGACGCACTTCCTGCCGCTGGTGAACGAGCTGGCCAGCCCGACCGCGTTCGCCACTGAGGCCAAGAGCGTGTTCGCCGCGTACAAGACGATGCGGGCGGCCGGCACCGACGTGCTGGCGATCTACCACTCCCACCCCACGTCCGCCCCGGTCCCAAGCCGGCACGACCTGGCGCAGAACACCTACGGGCCGGGCGTGGCGTGGGTGATCGTCGGGCTGGCCGGCGACGACCCCGAGGTGCGGGTGTGGTGGCTGAGCGACGACGGGTATTCGGAAGCGGAGTGGGCCGTTGTGTAGGGCGGTGCCGAGTCTTCGAGGCCCGCCGTCTTGGGGGCGAACTCGTTGCCAGGACCGGCGGGACTCCCAGAGCGTCGGCACCGCCCTACGAAATCCGCCTCAGCCGCGGATGATCTTGGCCATGCACCCGGCCAACTGCTCCGGGGTGCTGACCAGGATGTCCATGCCGACCTTCCGCAGCTTGCCGGCGGTCGCCTTGTTGTACGCCGGCCGGGCGTCGTACCCGAGCGCCCCCAGCCCGATCATCCGCACCCCGCCGTCGGCCATCGTCCGCACCTGGTTCACCAGCTCGTGCTCCGGCCGGCCCTCGTAGAAGTCGGTGATGAGCACCACGATCGTCCGCCCCGGCTGGCGGACCAGTTGGGCCGCGTACTGCAGGCCCATCGTGATGTCGGTGCCGCCGCCGAGGTTGATGTTGAGCAGCACGTCCACCGGCTGGCCGACCTGATCGGACAGGTCCACCACCTGCGTGTCGAACAGCACCAGCGACGTGCGCACCGCCGGCAGCTCGGCGAAGATGCTGGCCATCACCGCCGAGAAGATGGCGCTCTCCAGCATCGACCCGGACTGGTCCACCACCACGATGATGTGCCACGGCTTCTTCTTCCGCTCGGCCGCGTAGAAGTACAGCCGGTCCACCAGCAGCTTGCCGGAGTCGCGGTCGAAGTTCTGCAGGTTGCGGCGGAGGGTGGTCTTCAGGTCTAGGTTGCGGAACACCTTCCGCGGCGAGTGTCGGTCCCTCCGCAGGGCGCCGGTGATCGCCTGTTCGACCTGCACCTGCATCGTCTTCTTGAGCTGCTGCACCACCTGGTCGATGATCTTGCGGGCGAGAATCCGCGTCTTCGGGTTCATCAGCTCGCGGTGGGTGAGGAGCGTTTTCACCAGCTCCAGGTTCGGCTCGATCTTCTCCAGCAGCTCCGGCTTCTCCATCAGGTCGGCGATCCCCCGGCGGCGAACGAGTTCCTTCTGCATCACCTCCTTGGACTGGTGCGGGAACAGTTCGTTCACCGCGTCCACCCAGTCCGGGACGGTGAGCTGCGACCCGCCCCGGCCGCCCTGCCGATCACTGGAGGATCGTCCGCCACGGGGCTGCCCGCCCGGCTCGAACAGGAAGCCGACGAGCTGCTCCACCCGCTCGGCCTGCTCGTCGCCGCCGCAGCCGATGCCGTGCTCCTCGGCCTGCTTGCCGAGGACCAGCCGCCAGCGGGCCAGGGTGTGCGGATCACTCATCGCAACCTCGAAAGCATCTCCTCGTTCCCACGCTCTGCGTGGGAACGAGGGGTGACCTAAAGCGGCCAGCCGTCCAGCGCCTTCGCCACTGCCGCGTCCAGCCGCGCCACCAGGGCCGTCGCCCCGAGGCTGCCGGACATCGTTCGCACATCCTCGGCCCCGGCCAGCCCGTAGCGGCGGGCGACGGTGCCGGCGAGCGAGTCCCGCTGGGCGTTGCCGAGCCGCTCGAACGCCGCCCGCAGCCGGGGGAGCATGACCAGGAACGGCTCCCACTCGGCCGCTTTCAGCAGGTCGTCGATGGCCGCGATGAGGGCGTCCGCCCCGAGCAGGATGGACGTTTTGGACACGGCCAGCATGCCGTCGAGCAGGTCGCCGGCCGTGACCATCGCTTCCGGGGCGGCCCGGGCCAGGCCGGACACCTCGGCGGCCAGCGCCTCGGCCGGCAGCTCGCGGATTTCGCACAGCAGCCCGAGGAACGCCCCGCGAAGGAAGGCGACCGGCGTCTCCTCCGCAGCCCGCTTGGCCGCCTCGGCGAACAGCGACCGGTCGTACCGCCCGGCCTCCGACCGCTGCAACAAGTCAGCCACCACCACCAGGGCGTCCACCACCGCCGGCTGCTCGTCGTCCGGCACCGCGGCCGCGTCCGGCAGGGCGAAGCAGGCCCGGTCGTAACACCGCTCCAGCAGCCAGCCGATCACGTCCCGCCGCAGCCCGCGGAACCCGGCGTACTGTTCCAAGACGCCGAGGTGTCGCAGAGCCGTAGCGAGGGAGGCGAACCCGGAATCGGTGTCGATGGCCGTGCCGGCGGCCGACTCCGCCGCTTGCACCAACTCTGGCAGATCGAGGTCAACCGCTTGCATCAAGCGTTCGCACGTCTCGCCAGCGTTCGTCCCGGCCTCGGCGATGGCTTCTCGGAGCCGGGCGAGCGACGCCGCTTCGACCGTGTCGCCGTACAGGTTCTGCTCGATCAGGGCGGGCTCCGTCTTCGGATCCCACTTGAGCTGCCAGTCCTCGCGGAAGATGGTGCCGCTGAACTCGCCGCCGGTCCCGGTCCGCACGGCGAACGGCACCTCCAGGTAGACGAGCCGGTGCAGGAACGCCGACCGCCGGGCGGCCAGCGGCTCCCGCTTGTCCAACCGGACGGCCAGCTTCTTTTCCTTGCCGACCGCTTCGCCCAAGTCGAGGTCGCTGATCTGGGCATGGAAGTCGGCGACGATCGGCAGTCGGCCGAGCTTCGCCGTCACCTTGCCGACCTTAATGCCAATGCCCGCGGCGTCCAGCGCCTCCCGCAGCCGGCGGCCCTCCTCGTCCGGGTTCCCCTTGCAGCAGCACGTCACCAGGGCGTCGTGGATGTCGTCCAGCGTCGGATGACTGCGATTCCGCAACCGGGCGAGCATCCCGGCGTGGTGGGTGGCGGCGATGGCGTCGGCGGTCGAGAGCGGGTCGCCGGCCTTCCGCACCTGCCGCAATACGGTAATGGCGTGTTCGAGGGCGATGTCCGCCGCCCGGCCGCCGGCGGTCAGGTCGAAGCAGGTCTGGTAGAACTGCGGCGCCCGGTTGCCGGCCCCGTACCCGGCCAGCTCGGAGACGCGGAAGAACGAGTACGGCACAATGGTCGTGTACAGCGTCCCGGCCGGTGGAGCCGGTGGCGGGGTCTTGTCGGTCCGGTCCAGGAACAGGTGGAACCCGCCGCAAACGACCATCGCCTGGTCCGGCTTCAGCTTCTTCGCCGCCAACGTCTCGCGGATCACTTTCAGGAAGTGCCGCTCCCGCTCGACGGTCCCCTCGGCCGCCTCCGCTTTGGGGTCGGCGGTTGCCCGGGCGGCGGCGCAGAAGGTGGCCAGCTCCTTGCGGTACGCCTCCACGTCAGTGCCGTGCGGGTTCTCGAACAGGGTGTCCCATGCCTCGTCCCAGGTCTTGTACCCCGCCGCTTCCGCCAGTTGCTTGTAGAACCCGGACGTGGTGATGAGCCGGTCGTCGTCCGCCGCGGCCGGTGACACCGGGGTGCCACTCGCCCCCCGGGGCTTGATCTGGGCGTGGTGCGGCAGGTCGATGAACACCACCTCCGTCCCGAGCCGCTTCGCCTGCTGCATGGCCACGTACTCCGGCGAGTACGCGGTCAGCGGGTACCACACCGCGAACCGGGCCGGGATGTCCGCCGCCGGGCTGGCGACCCCGTTCAGCCCGAGGGCGTTGCCGTCATCGCGGTACGACGAGTAGATGGCGACCGGCGGGGCGGTGTCCGGGTCGGTGACGAACGGGACGAGGTGGTTGGCCTCGTGCGGCCCCTCGACGAACACCACCTTCGGCTTGCGAGCCGTGAGCGCCGCGGCCAGGTGCCGGGCGACGGTCGGCGAGTGGTGGCGGACCGGGAACCAGTACAGCGGGTCGGCGAGGACCGCGGCGACCTGGCCGGCAATGGCGTCCGTCATCGACAGCCCCACAGTTCGTTCGCTTCTCGCCTCTTCCTCCCCCTCTCCGCTTCGGGGAGGGGGCCGAGGAGGGGTCGAACCCCCAACCCGATCCCGGAACTTCGAAGTCGCAGAACCGGGTCGGGGTCGTGATCCCTCCCCGGCCCCCTCCCCGAAGCGGAGAGGGGAGCAAAACCCGCCCTACAGTTGCTCCGCCAGGGCGTCGTGGAACTCCTTCCACGCCTTCTCCTTCGCCCCCCGCTTCTTGGCGACGAGCGTCGCGTACTCCTTGAGCGCCGCCTTGTCCTCCTGGTCCTCCTTGACCACCGCCCCGACCATGTTCCGGGCGATGTCCGCCGGGCCGACCTCGCCGCCGCCGAAGAACCGGGCGTGCAACGCCGCGTCCAGGGCCACGCCGATGGCTTCGGCAGTCGAGAGCGTGGTGCTCGGCTTCTTCAGGCTCACGCCGTCGCCGGACTTGCCGTTGCGAATCTCTCGGAATACCGTCGCCAGCAGGTCGATCACCGCCGGCGTCAGCTTGGCCGGCAGCTTGTACCGCTCCAGCAGCTCGGCCGACCGCTGCTGGACGATCTTCACCTCCGTCGCCTTGTCCCCGACGATCGGGATGTACACGTAGTTGAAGCGCCGCTTGAGCGCGGCTGACAGTTCATTCACCCCTTGGTCGCGTGTATTGGCGGTGGCGATGATGTTGAACCCGGGGCGGGCGAACACCATGTTCGCGTCCGGCAGCTCCGGCACCGCCACCGCCTTGTCGCTCAGGATGGAGACGAGCGCGTCCTGCACGTCCGGCACGCACCGGGTCAGCTCCTCGAACCGGAACAAGGCGCCGGCCCGCATGGCGACCATCGTCGGCGACGGGATCAGGTTGTGCGGGGTCGGCCCCTCCGCGATCACCCTTGCAATGTTCCACGAGTACTTGATGTGCTCCTCGGTCGTCCCGGCGGTCCCCTGAATCGTCAGCGTCGAGTTGCCGCAGATGGCCGCCGCCAGGTGTTCGCTCAGCCAGCTTTTCCCGGTGCCCGGCTCGCCGACCAGCAGCAGCGCCCGCTCGCTGGCCAGCGTCACGATGGCCCGCTCGACGATGCCGTCGTCGCCGAAGAACTTGCGGGTGATCGGCACCTCGACCGCCTTGCCGTCGATCTTCGCCTTCAGCGCCTTGCCGCCGATGACGTAGGCCAGGACGCTCCGCGGGGACAGCCGCCAGCTCGGCGGTGGCGACTCCGGGTCGTTCTGCTTGAGCGCCTCCAACTGGTCGGCGTACCGCACCTCGGCCGGCTCGCGGAGGACTTCGGTCGGGGCGGGGTCGGGCTTCTTGGCCATGTGAGGTGGGGGGGGGGGGGGGGCGGGGGGGGCCCCCGGGGGCCGCCCGGGGGCCCCGACGCAATCGGCTTAAGTGAACGACATCGCCTTCAGCAGCGCCGCCTTGTTGATGCTCTCGCCCGAGATCGGCAGGTACATCGGCCCGTCGGCGAAGGTCGTCAGTGGTTGCAGCACCAGCCGGCACCGCTCGTAATGCAAGAGGCCGAACAGCGGCGGCTTGTCCCGCTTCCGCTTGCGGAGGTCGTCCAGGTTCTTCCTGAGCGACTTCCCTTCGACGCCGGGGCCGACGACTGCGTGCAGGGCGAGCGGGCCGGCGGTCACGGTGTACGCCGTCTGCCCCGGCTCGTCGCCGTCGGCCGGCGGGCCGATGGCGTAGTCCCGCAGCACGACCTCCTCTTGCAGCTCCGTCTCCAGGTCGAGCGGGCCGGGTGTGTGTTTTGCCAGTCGCTCGGCGGCCGGGTGCGGGGACCAGTCGAGGAACCGCTTCCAGTCAGCGAACGGCTTGCCGGCGACGACGGTGCTGGTGTCGGTCAGCCCGAGCCGGCCGTCGGCGGTCAGGGTGGCGTTCGTGACCGTCACCGCCTTGCCGTCGAGGAACAGGGCCGGGTTGAACTTCTGCTTCTGCGGCAGGTGCAGGTAGCCCTCCGGCGGGATGTCCAGCCCGGGCTTGACCGGGAACACCGCCGACCACGTCAGCCGCTTGCCGTCGGGCACGGACCGCAGGCGGAAGTCGAACAGCACGGCGGCGGCCGTCACCCGCTTCACCGCCCCGAGGCACACCACTTCGACCGACGGCGTCGGCACGGTCGGCGGCGCCCAGTTGAGCCGGTCGTACTCCTTCTCGTCCCCGGTTCGCAGGGCGTGGGACAGGCCGCGGGCGAGCAGCCAGGAGCGGTTCAGGAAGAACGTCAGCCGGCGGCGGGAGAACGCCTGGTCCTGCTTGGCGAACCGGCCGAGTTCCTCCGTTGCCCCGCGGAGGGCCGACCCGAGCCGCAGCAGCTTGAACCGGGCGGCCTCCTGCATCGCCGCGGACACGCTCTGCCGGGTGGCTTCCGATGCGGTGGTCAGCCCGCCGAGCAGCAGCTCCTCGACGGCCGCGGCCAGCCGGTCGAGGGCGTGTTGCAGCTTCGGCCGGTCGGCGGCGGGCGGGAGCATCGGTCCGGAAGTCTCCTGTTCTTCGTAGGGTGCGTGGAGGCTTTGCGAAACGCACCGCGGGACTTCACATCTGGGTGGGCATCGTTGCCGGGCCGGTGCGTTTCGTCGCAAAGCCTCCTCAACGGCACCCTACGATTCGGGCGCAGCTAGTGCCGCGCCGGCCACTTCCAGCGTCAGCATCCGGTCGAACAGCCGGGCGGCGGTGATCGCCCGCATCAGGGCCGGGGCGGCGGCCCGGTCGCCGGCGGCGGTCGCGTCGGCGACGGCGGCCAGCCGGCCGGCCAGGTGTTCGGCTCCGGCGGCCCGGAACTCGTCCCGCAGGGCGGTCAGCCGGGCCAGCTCCTTCGCCCCGGCCGCCCGCAAGCCCCGGGCGACGAGGTCGTCCAGGGCGGCGTGCAGCCGGTCGAGGGCGTCCCGAAGTTCGGCGATCTCGTCCACTCCTCCCTCCTCGTTTCCACGCTCTGCGTGGGAACGTCTTCGTCGACGCTCCGCGTCGAGTGCGCTTCTTGCCCGAAGCAACTGTCACCCACCCACGTTGACGAGACGCGGAGCGTCGAGTCGGTGCGATCCACGCAGAGCGTGGGAACGAGGAGAACTATCACATCGCGTAGAAGTCTTCCGGGATCGTCTCGGTCGGCCGCCAGTCCACCTCGCCGGCCTGGACGCCCTTGTACCGCAGCAGCGTCTCACTCACGTGGTTCTTGGTCGTCTTGTTCCACCGGTGGTTCTTTCCCTTCGCCGCGACCACCCACTTGTCCGCGGTGGCCGGGTCCAGCTCCCCGGCCCGGGCCAGGCCGATGACCAGCACCAGCAGGTGCTTGCACGGCTCCCCTCGCAGGCCCATGCACTCCAGCACGTTCGGGGTGCAGCAGGCGTAGGTGCCGTCGTCCGTCAGGACGCACGAGTAGACCAAATCCTCCTCCGTTTGGCTGCGGACTACCCCCCGCACCAGGGTCGGCTCGACCTCGGCGAACAGTTGGTTCTTGCCTCCTTTGAGCATGTCCAGGGTCCGCTTCATCCGCTTGGCGTCGATGGTCGCGTGCAGCCGGGTCATCAGCCCGTGGATGTCCTGGGCGCCCTTCCTGGCCAGCTTGACCATGCGCGGGTCGTCCCCGTCGCCGTGGAACGTCCACTCGGCCGGGATGAGGAACCCCTTCGGCCACTTCGTCTCGGCGTCGAAGAACCCGTCGGTGAACGTCGCCCCGTCCAGCTTCGCCCCGGTCAGGTCGGCGCCGAGCAGGCTGACGTCGGACAGGTTGGCGTTGGTCAGGTCGGCCTTCGCGAGTGTCGCCCGGCGGAAGTGGCTGCCGGTCAGGTTTGCCCCGGCCAGGTTCGCCCCGGTGAAGTCGGCGTCGTCGAACCCGCTGCCGTCCAGCCGGGCGCCGGCCAGGTTGGCCTTGGCGAACGTCGCCTTGTACGCCCGCAGCCCCTTCAGGTTGGCCCCGGTCAGGTCGCACTTCCGCAGGTCGGTCCCGCCCAGCTTCGCCTTCTGGCGGGCGGCGACGGTCAGCTTGTTCCACTTCTTCACCCCGTCCGACCCGCCACGGAGCAGGGCAAGCAGCTCGGCGGCGGACGGCGGCTTGGGTTTCTTGGCGGTTGGTTTCGTAGCGGGGGTCTTGGCCATACGTCAGATCGCTTAAATGTCTTCGGGGAGGGGCCGGGTTTGTGTAGGGCGGCGCCGACGCTTTGGGAGGCCCGCCGTCTTGGGCGCCGGCCGGTTGCCACTCACGGCGGGCCTCGCGGACTCGGCACCGCCCTACGGGAGCCGGTCACATCGCGTAGAAGTCTTCGGGGATGGTCTCGGTCGGCCGCCAGTCCACCTCGCCGGCTTCCGCCCCCTTGTACTGGAGCAGCGTCTCCGTCATTGCGTCCTTGTCCAGCGTGAACTTCTTGCCGCGGCTGGCCTGGCTCCAGGCGTGTGCGGTGGCCGGGTCCAGCTCGCCGGCCTTGGTCAGCCCGACGATCAGCACCAGCAGGTGCTTGCACGGCGACCCCCGCAGCCCGCCACACACGTTCAGGTTCTGGGTGCAGCAGGCGTAGTCGCCGCCGCTGGTCAGCTTGCACGAGTACACCAGCTCGCCGTCCGACTGGCTCTTCACCACCCCGACCAGGTGCTCGTCCGTCACCTTGGCGAACAGCCGGAACCGGTCGGCCTTGAGCATCGATGTCGCCTTCTTCAGCTTGGCCGAGTCGGTCGATTTGCCGAGCCGGTCGAGGAAATCGGCGAAGTCGGTCGGCGGCGGCCGCTTCTTCTCCCGTTTGGTCGGGGCGAACCGTGGGTCGGCCCCGACCCCCTTCCAGGTCAGCTCATGCGGGATCAGGAACCCCTTCGGCCACTTGGTGTGCTCGTCGAACCGGGCGGCGTCGAACTCGGCCCCGGCCAAGGTGGCCCCGGTGAAGTCGCACCCCCGCAGGTCTGCCCCGCAGGCGTTGGCGTTGGTCAGGTCGGCCCCGGCGAAACTGGCCCGGGTGTAGGTGCTGTACCGCAGCACCGCCCCGGTCAGGTCGGCCCGGCTGAAGTCGGCGTCGGCCGCCGGGTGACCGGCCAGCGACACCCCGGCCAACTTAGCCCCGACGAACTTCGCCCCCTTCAGGCTGCTGGACCGGTGCAGGGGTTGGCCGCCGGAGAACTCGGCCCCGGTCAGGGTGCAGCCGGACAGATCGGCCTCGTCCAGTTTGGCCCCGTGGAACTTCGCCCCGGACAGGTCCAGCCCGTGCAGGTCCGCCTTCCGCAGGTCGGCCTCGGCCCGCTCCTTAGCCGGCAGCTTGTTGAACTTCGCCACCCCGGCCGGCCCGGACCGCAGCAACTCGACCAGCCCGGCGTTGGCGCCCTTCTTGGCCGCCTTCGACGCCTTGGTCGCCGCCTTCAACTCGTCCACCGTCGGGACCGGCCGGCCGAACGCCTCGTGGATCGCCTGGAGGACGACCGGCTTCAACTTGGCGGCGGGGGTCGCCCCCTTGGTCACCGACACCTTGACCGTGTCCGGCCGGAGGACCGCCGCCGGGTACGACTGGGCGACCTGCCGCAGGGCGGTGGCCACGTCCGGCTGGCGGGTGTGCTGCTGGCCCTGGGTGCCCCCGGTCTTGGACGCCGCCCACAGGTTCAGGTTCACGATCCGGCCGATGTACGCGTCGACGGCAGTCACCCGCGTGGTCAGGGACTGGCCGCCGGGCAGGTCGAACTCGGCGTTCACGGACAGCATTTGGCTGGCCTTGGCGGCGGCGGTCAGCTCGGCCAACGGGGAGGCGGCGGCACCCATACGGCACCCGGCGAGGAGGGCGGTGGTCTAGCAGAGGTTATGCGACCGCGGTTGTCAACCGTCGGCCTCCGAACGCCCGGATTATTCCGCACCGGCGGGCCGTTCGCAACGTCCGCAGCGGGAAGTTTTCACCCGGTCCGGGCGGGGGTCGTCGGGAACTCGGGCAGGGCGTCCGGCCGGCGGTACTCGGTCAGGAACACCCCCCGCACCGTCGGCCCCTCGATGCCGTGCGTGACCATCGCCCCGGCGTCCGGGGTCCGCAGCGGCAGGGTCAGGGTGAGGGCATCGTCGCCCGGCCAGTTCGGGTCGTAGAAGTGGAGTGACACCGCGTCGTCACCGGCGTCGTAGCCGGTGGCCAGGACTTGATGGTGCCGGGGCAGCCGCCGGGGGTCGTATCCGGCCGCCTGCACCAGCCCGAGCGGGGCCGGCATCCCGGCGTCCAGGAGCGATTGAATCTTCGGCCACTCCTCGGCGGTCAGGGCGGTGGTCCCGGCCCGGACCCGCACCCCGCCGACGAACCGGCTGGCCAGCGGTCGCCGCTGCCAGTCGTAGTATCGGAGCACCCCGAACGGGAAGTTCCACGACCCGAGCAGCCGCCGCCAGAGGTGCCGGAACAGGGCGGCCGTCGGCTCGGCCGGGACTGGGACGCCGTGTAGGAAGTGGTCCAGGGCGACGAACACCATCCCGCCGCAGACGCCGCCGCCGGGGTAGCGGGCCAGCCGGCCGAGCGGCCCCGGCAGGTCGAGCACCGGCACCCCGGCGGGGAAGCAGTTCGGGAACGGGAACCCGTGCTTGGAGGGGAGGAAGCCGGTCTGCATGAAATGGCCCGCTGATGAACGCAGACTACGACGCAGATGAAATCCAGATAAGAATTTAACACAAGTTTTCAAATCAGGTTTTCATCTGCGTCGAAGTCTGCGTTCATCAGCGGGCCATTGCTTATTTGAACGCCTCGTACTCCTTGCCGAGCACCGCGGACGCGATCTTCAGCTTGAGGATCTCGTCCGTCCCCTCGTAGATGCGGCAGACCCGCACGTCCATCAGGTGCCGGCCGGGGCGGTACAGGGTGCTCCAGCCGCGGCCGCCGAACGCCTGTACCGCCCGGTCGGCCGCCTCCCACGCGGCGTTGGTGATGAAGAACTTGGCCTGGGCGGCGAGCAGGTCCGCCTGCCGGGCCAGTTCCTTGTCCTTCGGGCTAGCGGCGGATTTGTCCTTTAGGGTGGCCGCCCGCAAGAGCAGCGCTTCGCTCGCCACCCGGGCCATCTCGATCCCGGCGACGTGCTCTTGCACGAGTTGGTGCTTGGCGATCGGCTTGCCGTGCTGGTTCCGCAGCTTGGTGTACTCGATGACTTCGGCCAAACAGTCCTCGATCACCCCGAGGCACCCGGCGGCGACGCTCAGCCGGCCGCTGACCAGCGTCCCCATCGCCACCCGGAACCCGTCGCCTTCTTCGCCGAGCAGGTTTTCCGCCGGGACGACCGCGTTCCGCATCTCGAACATGGCGGTGTTCGAGGTCGGCATGCCCATCTTGGCGGTCAGGTTCTCCCCCTCGAACCCGGGCTGCTTGCAGTCCAGCACGAACGCCGTGATCCGCCGCTTGGGGTCGCCCTCGGGCACGCCTTCGGGGTAGCCGAAGACGATGACCGCGTCCGCCACCCCGCCGTTGCTGATGAGGTACTTGACCCCGTTCAGCACGTACCCGTCGGCGGTCTGGCGGTAGGTGGTGGTCATCTCCCGCGGGTTGCTGCCGGCGTCCGGCTCGGTCAGCCCGAACGCTAGCACGCACTCCCCGCGGCAGGCCCGCGGCAGGTACTTCGTCTTGAGCGCCTCACTGCCCCAAGTCTGGATCGGGTACGCCCCGATGCTCAGGTGGCCGGAGAAGAACGTCCGCGGCCCGGTCCCTTCGCGGCCGATTCGGGCGAGGGCGGTGAAGTAGCTGACGGCGTCGGCCCCCCGGCCGCCGTATTCCGCGGCGACGTTCATGCCGAGCAGGTTGTGCTTCTTGGCGAGCACCGGGAGCTGGTCGTTGTACTTGTGCTCGACGTAGCACAGTTCTTCGATGGGCCGCAGTTCCTGGCAGAACGCCTCGACGTCGGCGGCGAGCTTGGCGGGGTCGAACGCGGGCATGGGGTCGGCTCCGGGTCCGCGGGAGAGGTGCGAGAATTGTACCGCAGCGGGCGGCCGGGTTTAACCCCGCCGGCTGTCCGGCGAATCGATCTCGGGGCCGAGTGGATCGCCAAAGGCCATCATGCCGACCAGCCCGCCGCCGAGCAGCCCGAGCCAAGGTAGCCAGTAAGCCAGCCACCACAGGCATGGCATCGTCACGGCCGCGGCCAACCCGCCTGTCGCCACCCCGACTGCGACATGGAGTGTGCAGCTGCGCCGCCCGGGACCCGCAGGGTAGTGAAGCGCGACCAGGGGGTAGAGAAGTGCGACGATGACGGACGGCAACCACACGCCGAGCGCGACGGTCAGGGTCCAGTCTAGCCATCGCGGTGCGACGGCGATCACGGCATCGGCCGGCTCGTCGTCCGGTAGGCGCGAATCCGGATGCTCGCGGGATCGGAACTGGTCGCTGAACAGGCGGTAGGATGGCGGTTCCGGCGGGCGCCACAGTGGGGCGGTGCCGAGGCGGATGAGCCAACTGTGCTGAACGCCGGCCCTCGCCCGCGTGAGCTTGGCCTCCCACGGCACCGACTAACAGGCGGCGAACAGCCCGACGGCTAGTCCGACGGCCCATAACCTTTTCAGCCGTCGGACGCCGATCATGGTTCGCCGCTCATCCGGTGAGCGGTTAACCGGTTCGCGCCCCGATCATTAACCCACTGTCGCTGGCCGCCCCGGGGGAGGGCGAGGCCCCTGCCGAGCCGGGGAGCGCGTGTCAGCTACATCGCCCCATGCCCAGTGACATCGCCGGATGGGCCTTCGGGCCGTTGCCGGGCGCTCCCCGGCTCGGCAGGAGCCTCGCCCTCCCCCGGGGCGGTCGCCGGACAAGGCCGGAGGTCGGCCCTGGGGTGGGCCTTGTATAATCACCCACACCCCCGGAGACGCACCCCGCCGATGTCGGTCACGTTCCAGAACGTCACCCCCGCCTGTTTCGGGCTGAGCTACCTGCTCGCCTTCCTGCTCGAACTGGCCCGGCTCAAGTGGCCGCGGGCCGGGGTGCGGACGGCCGGGGTGTTCGCCGCCGCCGCCGGGCTGGCCGCCCACTCCATCTACCTGGCCGTCCAGCAGCCGGACCCGGCCGCCCCGTTCGGCTCCCTGCTGGCCGTCGCCTGGGTGCTGGCCGTGTTCGCCGTGTACGGGGCGGTCCACCACCCGCGGCAGGCGTGGGCCGTCTTCGTCCTGCCGGTGGTGCTCGGGCTGGTCGGGCTGGCCCTGACCGAAACCGGCGGCGGATCGGTCGGGGCGTGGCGGGAGGCCGGCCGGGTGTGGGGGGCGGCCCACGGGCTGCTGCTGCTGCTGGCCGCCGTCGGGGTGAGCGTCGGGTTCCTGGCCAGCGTCATGTATCTGGTCCAGGCGGCCCGGCTGCGGGCCAAGGCGAACCCGCTGTCCCGGTTCAAGCTGCTCAGCCTGGAGCGGCTGGAGGCGATGAACCGGCGGGCGGTCAGCGCCGCCTTCCCGCTGCTCACCGGCGGGCTGCTGATCGGGGCCGTCCTCCTCCGCACCCATCATGATTTGGCCGGCAACTGGCGGTCGGTCAAGGTGCTCGGGACGGTCGGGCTGTGGGCCGTCTGCCTGCTGCTGAGCTACCTGCGGTACGCAGTCCACGTCAGCGGCCGGCGGCTGGCCCTGCTCACCATCGTCGCGTTCGCCCTGCTGCTGGCGGTGTTAGCCGCCGCCCACCCGTTCGCCGACCGGGGGGTGGGCGGATGAACCTGCGGGCGGTCGGGTGCAACTTCCAGACGGCGGCGGTCGAGCTGCGGGAGAAGCTGGCGTTCGACGACGCCGGCCGGGACCGGGCGACCGCCGAGCTGGCCGCCCGGTACGGGGCCGAGGCGGTGCTCATCTCCACCTGCAACCGGGTCGAGCTGTACGTCGCCCGGCCGCCGGGGGAGCGGCCGTTCGACGCCGGGCTGGCGGCCGAGTTCCTCGGCGAGGCCCACGGCGTGCCGGCCGACCGGGTGGCCGCCGCCCTGTACGACCGGGCGAACGCCGACGCCGTCGCCCACCTGTGCCGGGTGACGGCCAGCCTGGACTCGCTGATCGTCGGCGAGGGGCAGATCGCCGGCCAGGTGAAGCAGGCGTTCGAGCAGGCCCGCCGGCTGGGCACCACCGGGCCGCTGCTGAACGCCCTGTTCCCGCACGCCCTACGGACGGCCAAGCGGGTCCGCACGGAGACCGGCATCGCTCACGGGCACGTGTCCGTGTCGAGCGTGGCCGTGGATTACGTCCGCCAGGTGTTCGACCACTTCGGGGACAAGACGGTGCTGGTGATCGGGGCCGGGAAGATGGGCCGGCTCACCCTCAAGCACCTGCAGGAGCTGAGCCCTCGCCGCATCCTGGTGACGAACCGCAGCCCGGACAAGGCGGCCGACCTGGCCGCGGCGTGCGGCGGCACGGCCGTCCCGTGGGACCGGCTGGACGCCGCCCTGGCCGACGCCGACATCGCCCTGAGTACGACCGGCGCCCCGGAGCCGATCATGCCGGCCAGCCGGTTCGCGGCCAAGGTGGCCCCGCACCGCACCCGGACGCTGGTGGTGCTGGACATCGCCGTGCCGCGGGACTTCGACCCGGCCATCCACGACGGCGACCGGGTGTGCGTGTTCAACATCGACGACCTGTCTCGGGTGCGGGAGCAAACGCTGGCCCGCCGCCGCCGGCACGTCGCCCCGGCCGAGGAGATCGTGGCCGCGGAGGTGCAACGGTTCGTGGCCGACTGGACCCGCCGCCGCAGCGGGCCGGTGATCGGCCAGCTCACCGCCGAGGTGGACAGGCTGCGGGCGGAGGTGGTGACGCCGCTCTTGGGCAAGCTGAACGGTAAGCTGACGGCGGAGGAGAAGCGGTACGTGGAGGGGGCGTTCCGGCTGTTCCAGAACCGGGTGCTGCACGGCCCGATCGCGGCCCTACAGGAGGCCCATCACGAAGGGCAGGGGGGCACCCTCTTGGAGGCGCTCAAGAAGCTGTTCCGGCTCCAGGGGTGAGCGGTCATCGGAAGATGGCCTGCGCGAGGCGATCCCATGCTCGAAGCACCGGCCCGCGGGGTCGGACGGACACCGGCCGGCCGGACAGCCATGCCCGCAGGTCGGCGGCGACCGCTGCGGCGTTTGGATACCGTTCGGCCGGGTCGAATGCCATCGCCTTCGAGCAGATGGCGTCGAGATCGGCGGGCACATTCGGGTTCACTTCTCGCGGTCTACGTCCGGGACCACGACTCGCCTGCTCGATCACTTCCACTACATTGTTGCCTCGCCGTGGGGGCTGGCCAGTCAAGATGTCGAACAAGCAACCACCGAGGATGTAGATGTCGGCCGCTGTCCCGACGTGGTCGCCGTTAACCATTTCGGGTGCCATGTATGCGGCCGTCCCCATGATCGCTCCCTCAGCCGTGACGAGCGGGTCGCCGGCCTGCTGATCGTTCGCTCGGTCGCCCATGTCCGGTCTGAGAGGGTGTCCAATTAGGGGTGAGCGGTGCAGGATGGTTGAGCCGGCTCGATCGGCCGTCCGTTCGCCTGGGAAGCACGTATGGCACCACAGGATCACCTCCCGCCGGGCCAGCCGCTGCGGCCCGACCCGGACGCCCCCTCCGCCTCGACCGCGTTGCCGGCCTTCCTGGCCTGCCCGGCCGGTGCCCCGGTGTACCACGGGTTCCCGCTCGTCCCAGAGTCCCGGACCCCGGACGGGTGGTGCTTCGGGATGATCACCGAGCTGGACTGCCCGGACGGGAACGACTGGGGAGACGCCTTCGTCGTGGCCCCGGACGACAGCCGGGCCGGCCTCGTCTGGCAGACCGGGCTGACCAAACTGGAGGCCGTCCTGGAGCCGGACGAAGGCCGGTGGGGGTGTACGGGGTGCCGATCAGCCGGCCGGTCCACACTCAGGCCGAGCTGATGGCGGAGTTGGCGGCGTGGCTCCCGGCCCTCCGACGGCGTCACGCCGCATGGGCCGACCGGCCGTCGCCCCCGCCTACGCCGGGCGCAGGCGGCGGGCCATGAGGCCGATCATGGCGACGGTGACGAACCCCTCGGCCGACTCGCACGTCCGCTCGTAGTCCTTGCTCAGCCGCCGCCACCGGCCGAGCCAGCCGAACGTCCGCTCCACCACCCAGCGCTTCGGCTGGATCGTCAGCCCCGGCCCGGCCGGCTTGGCCACCACCCACAGCACCACCCGGGCGAACCAGGCCGCCCAGATCGAACACGTCCGGTAGGCCGAGTCGGCGAACACCCGGACCAGCCGGGGGGCGGCGAGCCGGGCGCGGAGCATGGCCTCCCGGCCGCCGTCCCAGTCCTGGACCGACGCCGGGGTGACGACGACCGCCCACACCAGCCCGAGGGTGTCAACGACCAGGTGCCGCTTGCGGCCGACCACCCTTTTTCCCCGTCGTACCCCTTCGGGCCGCCTTGCTCGGTGGTCTTCACCGTCTGGCTGTCCAGGATGCCGGTGGTCGGCCGCCGCCGCTTCCCGGCCGCCCGCCGGACCTTCTCCCGCAGGGCGGCGTGGATGCGGGCGAGCGTACCGTCCCGCTGCCACCGCCGGAAGTAGTGGAAGCAGATGCGGTAGGTCGGCAGATCAGTCGGCAACGACCGCCAGGCACAGCCGGTGCGGGCCACGTACAGGATGCCGTCCACGATGGCCCGCCGAGTGTACTTGGCCGGCCGGCCCCCGGCCTCGGCGGCGGCACCAGCGGCTCGATGAGCCGCCACTGGGCGTCGGTCAGGCTCGACGGGTAGGGCGTCCGGCTCATGCCCCGAGGGTAGGCTCCGGCACCCTAATTGGACACCCTCTGACGGAATGTTCGGGACAAATCCGTTTGGCCAACCCCCAGTCACAGAGATATGACTCGCCAGTCATGCCAATCAAGACATTGGACGGCTTCGGGTCACGGTGAATGATTCCGTTGGCATGTGCGAATGCTATAGCGTCTACTGCTTGGGCCAAAGCGTTCATTAACCGACTGATTTGCGGATCACGCCAATCGGACACCGATTCCTCGTGGTACAGCCGGGATACGTCCATCAGGGTCCGGCCACGAATGTACTTCATCACCAGAAACGGGCAACCGTCGGAATCACCAAATCCGTAAACCGGAATAATGCTTGGGTGCTCGAGTTGTGCCGTGATACGGAATTCCCGCATAGTGCGGGCGATAACATTTGGACTCAACACCTCGTTTCGTAGCCGCTTGATGGCGACTTCGCGTCCCAGGTCGTTATCCCGGGCCAGATAAATGCGGGCACTCCCTCCCTGGCCGATCTCCGACAAGATGGTGAACCGCCCTCTCGTCTCGGAGCGGAAACCGGTGTCATCCTTAGAATAGCCGGGTGACGGGTCAGACCCGGGCCAAGTCGGATTAGGGTCAGGTGCGAATTCTGACCCAGGTTGATCAGTCGCCTCCCTCGGCGGGGATGCGACCGGCGGTGCTGGTAGTGTGTTGATCGTGGTTAAGAAGCCCTAACTTTACTTGCCTGACCGGCCGCTATCGTGGAAGCTGCTGGCCCCGACCGGAGGACGCCACGGATGGCCAAGCCGCTGCTGCCCGACGCCCTGTGGGCGATCATCGAGCCGACCCTGCCGCCGCTGCCCCCGCCGAGCCCGAAGGGAGGCCGGCCGCCGCTGCCGCACCGCCAGGCCCTGACCGGCATCCTGTTCGTGCTCAAGACCGGGCTGCCGTGGGAGGATCTCCCGGCCGAGCTGAACTGCGGGTGCGGGATGTCGTGCTGGCGGCGGCTGCGGGACTGGCAGGCCGACGGCACCTGGGACCGCATCCACGCCGTCCTCCTGGAGCGGCTGGCCGGGGCGGGGAAGCTCGACTGGTCCAAGTGCGCCATCGACTCGTCGAGCGTCCGCGCGGTTTTTGGGGGGTCGATACCGGCCCGAACCCCACGGACCGCGGGAAGAACGGCACCAAGCACCACCTGATGGTGGACCGGGCCGGCGTCCCGCTGGCCTGCCGGGTGAGCCGCCGCCAACGCCCACGACGTGACCATGCTCCTGGCCACCGTCGTCGCCTGCCCGCTGGCCGGGTACGGCCGGCCCGGGCGGGTTCCGGAGGAGTTGCTCGGCGACCGGGCGTACCGGTCGGCCGGGCACGAGGCGGTCCTCCGGTGGATGGGCGTCGCGCCGATCTTTGCCCGGCCGGGGCGCCGCACGGGAGCGGGCTGGGGAAGGACCGGTACGTGGTCGAGCGGACGATCGCGGCGGTCCACCAGAACCGCCGGCTGAAGGTCCGGTACGAGCGCCGCTCGGACATCCACCAGGCGTTCCTCACCCTCGCCTGCATCAAGGTCTGCTGGTACCGCCTCGACCCGGTGACGAGGTAAAGTTAGGGTTTCTAACTCTGGTATCGGCTCGCCTGGGGTAGCGGCCGGGGGAGGCAGTTCGTAACCCGGGGCAAATGTTAGCTCGGCCGGGTTCACCCGGAAGTCGCCTGGGTGGGTGGCGATCAGTCGGTTGTAGATGGTCCGTGCTGCCTGCCCATTCTCTCTTGCATCGTCCGCTCGGCCCATCCGGTCCAGTTCGTGGGCCAAGGCCAGATAACAGTTTGCCACCTCGGCCCGGAACCGAGGCTTGTGCGGGGCAAGCTTCGACAGTTCCTCAAACCCGACGGCAGCCGCAGTCAATTCCTGCACAGCCTCCTCATGCCGGCTCATGCCACTGTACATCAGCCCCAAGTTCACCCGCTGACGAAGCAGTTGTTCCTGCAACCGGCGGTCGGTCGGATCGGCCCGGAACCGCTCATCCAGAACCGCCAGACCTGCCCGCTGGCCGACCAACGGCTGGTCGGCCAGCCATCGTTCCACTTCAACGGCTACCTCCAGTGCCGTCTCGAACCGGGCGGCTTGCTCACCTGCGAGCGCTTTCCGTGCGATTCCGACTAGGGCGGCGTCCGCCCAGCTCGGGAGGGTGGCCGCCTCTTTGTCCGCGGTGTTCGGCGGTTGTCCGTTCAGCAGCTCGTGCAGGATGCCGCCCAGCCCGTATACGTCGGTCCGCTCGTCGTGCTTGTCCGGCTCCCCGTTCTCTTGTTCCGGTGCCCAGTACGCGGGACTGCCGAATCGCGCTCCCAAAATGGTCTCGGCTGCACCGACAAGTCCGGACATCCATCCGTCTGGCAGTTGCTGTTTTGGTTCCGAGTTGTCTGGCCGACCCGGCGGTTTCAGCCGCTTGGCTAGTCCCCAGTCGACTACCAGGGTCTCGCCGAACCGGCCGAGCATGATGTTGGACGGCTTCAGGTCACGGTGGATAACCCCCCGGCTATGGGCGTAGGCCACCGTATGGCAAACTGTCACGAACCGGGTGAGCAGATTGCGTACAGCAATCGCCCTGGCCGCCGTGTACATTCCCTCTGGATCGGCGGGCCGCTGGTGGAACTGGCGAATCGCCTCTGCCATCGACTGGCCGTCGATGAACCGCATGGCGTAGTACGGCCGGCCGTCGTGCCCCGTGCCCAGCCCGTACACCGGAACGATGCCCGGGTGTTCCAGCTTTCCGGTGATGGTCCCTTCGAACAGAAACTTAGCCACCGCCGCCGGCCAGCCCCGGTCGTCGGTCGTCAACTCTGGCTTGATCTCCTTGAGCGCTACCCGGCGGCACAGCTCGGTATCTTCAGCGTGGTGGACGCACCCCATGCCGCCCCGCGCATGGAACTGGAGCCGGCGGAATCGGCTGATCGGCTTGTTGGCCGCATCACTCGGCAAGTCAGGCGGGCCGATCCACGGCACCGTAGACCCGGCCGGGTTGGTGGGCGGCAGGTAAGGGACGGTTGGTACATGACCGTTGGGCGGTTCGTCGCTCATCTGTCATCCGGTTAGGTCCGTGTGGTGGACATTCTCGCCGGTTGCTGATCGTTCTGCAACCATCAATCGGCGGCCACCACTCACGCTAGATCCCACCGCACCGCCGCCCCGAACCGCTTCCGTAACGCCGCCAGCCCGTCCGCCGACAGCGGGTTCAGGCTCACGTCCAGTTCCGCCAGCGGCCAGTCGAACTCGGCGTCGGCCAACAGCCCGGCGCCGGTGTCGGTGAGCTGACACTGACGCAGCCGCAGGGTTCGCAAGCCGGCCAGTACCGGCCGCACCGACAGCAGCCGGGCGGCCGGGTCGCCGAGCCGGGTGTCGGACAGGTCGAGCGCCCGCAGCCGGGCCACCAGCGGGTCGGCGGTCAGGTCGGCCAGCTCGGCGGCGGTCGCCTGCGTCACCCGGAGTTCCTGCACCGGCGCCCGGGCGAACAGCTTGCCCGCCTTGCGGATGAACACCGCCGCCGGCATCCACACCTGGCCGACGAACCCGCGGACGAAGACGCCGTGCGTCCGCGGGCTGAACAGTGCCTCCCCGCGAACCTTGAGCGGGGCCAGCCAGCTCTCCCGGTGCAGGGCGAGCAGCGTCCGCTCCCGGGCCACCAGCCCGACCGGCGGGTCGGCCCGCCCGTGCAGGGCCACCTGCACCCGGACGAACTCGGCCCGCACCGGGTCGCCGGCTTCGTCCAGGTGGTCGGCGAACACCAGCCGGGGCAGGTCGTCGTCCGGGGCGGCCAGGACGGCGGCGAGCAGGGCGTCGGTCATACCCCCGATTATGGCCCCCGGCCGGCCGGTTGTGGTCCCCCGGCCGGCCGTCTATCCTGCACTCACCATGAGCAAGAAAAAGAAGGTCCGGGTCGAGCTGAGGAAGAACCGGGCCAAGCCGCCCCGGGCGAACGACCTGACCCGCCAGTTCGCCGCGGACGCGGCCGCCGCCGGGGACGCCCACACCGGCGAGCGGGTGCGGGCCAAGGGCGACCTGTCCCGCCAGCGGACCATCGTCACCGACGATGCCGCCGGCATGCCGGCCGTCAACGAGGCCGAGTGCCTGCCCGGCCGGGTACTCCGGGTGCACGGGCTGAACAGCTACGTCGAGCTGGACGACGGCCGCGTCTTCCGGTGCGCCGTCCGCCGGCTGCTCAAGTCCCTGGCCACCGACGAGCGGAGCATCGTCACCACCGGGGACCGGGTGTGGGTCCGGCCGGCAGCGGAAGGGGCAAGGGGCAAGGGGCAAGGGGCAAGGGAAAACCCAGAAGCCGACCCCAAACAAAGCCCGGGCATCTCTTCCCGTGCCCCTTGCCCCTTGCCCCTTGCCCCTATTCTCGAAGGGATGATCGAGCGGGTCGAACCCCGCCACGGGGTGCTCACCCGGGCCAGCCGCCGCCGCGAGCACGTGCTGGTGGCCAACGTGGACCAGCTCGTCATCGTCATGTCGCTGGTCGAGCCGGACCTGAAGCCGCACCTGATCGACCGGTACACCGCCGCCGCCCTGGCCGGGGATCTGGCCCCGGTGCTGTGCCTGAACAAGGTGGACCTGACCGACCCGGTCGCCCTGCAGCCGCTGGTCGGGGCGTACAGCCAGCTCGGGGTGCCGACGGTGCTGACCAGCGCCCGCACCGGGTACGGCATCGCCCGCCTGCGGGAGCTGCTGCGCGGCCGGGCGACGGTGTTCAGCGGGCAGAGCGGGGTCGGCAAGTCGAGCCTGTTGAACGCCGTCCAGCCGGACCTGGCCCTGCGGGTGAAGTCCGTCAGCGAGGTGACACAGAAGGGCCAGCACACGACCACCACGGCCGAACTCATCAAGCTGGAGTTCGGCGGGTGGGTGGTGGACACCCCCGGGGTGCGGCAGTTGCAACTGTGGGCGGTGCGGCCGGAGGAGGTCGAAGGGTTCTTCCCCGAGTTCCGGCCGTTCGTCCCGCTCTGCCCGTTCCCGGACTGCACCCACACCCACGAGGCGGACTGCGCGGTCAAGGCGGCGGTCGCCCGCCGGCTCATCCCGGACCGCCGGTATCACAGCTACCTCGGGCTGTTCCACGGGCTGGACGAGTAGCGGGGCAGGGTTTGGCTCCCCCTCCCTGCTTCGGGGAGGGGGCCGGGGGTGGGGGCACGGCTGCGACCCATCACCGCGTCTTCAAACTCACCGGATCGGGTGGCGGGTTTCAACCCCACCCCCGGCCCCCTCCCCGAAGCAGGGAGGGGGAGAAAAGCCGAGACTACGCTCCGGGTTCGTACCTCCCCGGACAGGCTGGACCAGCCGGCTGACGCCGGCCGCTCGCCTTTCTAAACCAAACGGTTGACAATCACACACGCCCGGATATAGTAAACCACATGGTTCAGGATCGCTCGCCGGCCCTCGACCGGGTGTTCCACGCCCTGGCCCACCCGGCCCGCCGGGCCATGCTCCGCCGGCTGGCCGCCGGGGAGTCCAACCTGACCGAGCTGGCCGCCCCGCTGCGGATGTCCTTCCCGGCCGCGTCCAAGCACGTCCGGGTGCTGGAGAAGGCCCGGCTGGTCCGCCGCCGGGTGGTCGGCCGTGCCCACCTGTGCCGAATCGAGGGCAAGCCGCTGGCCGACGCCAACGCCTGGCTGGAAGGGTATCGCCAGGTCTGGGAGGCGAACTTCCGACGGCTCGACGACCTGCTCGACGAGATGAAACCCACCGACCCCGACGGAGACCGCGGATGAAGAACCTGGGCGGGCTGACCGTGACGACGCCGACCGACCGGGAGATCGTCATGACCCGGGCGTTCGCCGCCCCGCGGAGCGCGGTGTTCGACGCCATGACCAACCCGGAGCTGCTCAAGCGGTGGATGCTCGGGCCGCCCGGCTGGGCGATGACGGTGTGCGAGATCGACCTGCGGGCGGGCGGCCGGTTCCGGCACGTCTGGCGGAAGGACGACGGGACCGAGATGGCGATGAGCGGGGTCCACCGGGAGGTGTCGCCGGAGCGGGTGGTCCGCACCGAGACGTTCGAGTTCGGGTGCGGCCCCCAGGCGTGCGAGCAGGTGGCGACGATGACCCTGGCCGAGCAGGACGGCCGGACGCTGCTCACGCTGACGGTGCTGTACCCGTCGAAGGAGGCCCGGGACGGGACCATCGCGTCCGGCATGGAACACGGCGTCGCCGCCGGGTACAACCGGCTGGACGAGCTGCTGGCCGCCCCGACCGTGGCCGGGTGACGCGAGGAGTGTTCGCCTGATTGGAGTGCGACCCCGGTTCGTTCGCTCCCGCCCTCTTGCTCCCCCTCTCCGCTTCGGGGAGGGGGCCGGGGGGTGGGCAGGTCTCGGACCCATCGCAGGAATTCCGAAGTCGCCGAATCGGGTCGGGGTCGTGACCCCACCCCCGGCCCCCTCCCCGAAGCGGAGAGGGGGAGAAAAACCGCCACTTACGCCTGGGGCTTCGGCTCGGGCAACTCGGCCGGCACGCCCCAGAACTCCCGCCGCGCCTTCTTGTCCTTCTGCCCCTGGTCGGCCGTCATCCCGCCGCGGTGGCGGCGGTCGCCGTCCGGGTGGCGGTATACCGCGGACTTCGGTTGGCCCGCCCCCTTCGCCGCCTTCAGCTCTTTCCGCTTCCGTTTGCCCGATGCCATCGGTCCGCCTCCCGGGAGACATCTCGCCGTTCGGAACTGGGGAGGGCGAGGCTCCTGCCGAGCCGGGGAGCGCGTGGGCAACCGGTCCACCCCACACCGGCGGCAGCAACCGGCTTGAGCGGGAGCGATCTCCACAGGCAGCCGGCTCGACAGGAGCCTCGCCCTCCCCGGCTCCTGTCAACGGCGACACCGCAGCCGCTCACCGGGTTCGCCAGATTCACACCGGAAATCTCGACTCAAGTCGTTGACCGTGTTGGGCCGATGTCAATTAATCGCCCTCGCCCGTTGGTGTTGTTCTTTTCCAACTGCCCGGGTATACCCCTGCACCCGCGGCCCGCCCCGCCGCCCCGACTCGCGCAAGGACGCGCCCATGTCTCGCCCCGTTGCCGCGGCGTGTGCCGCTCTGCTTCTGGTCACGTCCGCGGTGTCGGCCCAGACGGCGGGGTCGAACCCCGACTCCCGGCTGGAGCCGCCCGCCCCCCCGACTGCCCCGACCACTTCCGCCGACCCGCTCAAGGAGGCCGCCGCCCTGTTCCTGAAGGGGAAGGGGTCGCCGCAGAACTACGCCCTGGCCGCGGCCAAGTTCGCCGCCGCGTTCGCCGGCCGGGTGGAGTTCACCCCGGAACACCTGCAGGCGTGGGCGTACTGCCGGGTGAAGGTGGCGGCCGACCGGCTGAACAAAAGCCCGGCCGACCCGGCCGTCGCCGCCGAGGTGCTGGCCGAGGTGCAGGAGGCGATGAAGCTGGCCCCGGCCAACGCCGGGTTGCAGCAGGTCGGGGCGCAGGTGATGGCGGCGGCCAAGCCGCGGGCCGGCACCGCCCCGACCTCCGCCCCGCGGGATCCGGCGACGTGCGTCGAGACGGCCAGCTTCGTCGTCATCCACGCGGGCAACAAGCCGTTGGCCGAGGCGGTGGCGAAAGCCGCCGAGGCGCACCGGGCGGCCATCTTCGCCCGCTGGGCCGAGCCGCCGACCGGGGCGTGGGGGCCGAAGTGCGAGATCACCCTGCACCCGACCGCGGACGCCTTCGCCAAGGCCACCCAGCAGCCGGCCGGGGCGACCGGGCGGGCGGTCGTCACCCTGGACGCCGCCCGGGTGACCAGCCGGCGGGTCGACCTGCGGGCGGACGACGACACCGCCGCCGACGACGCCCTGCCGCGGGAGCTGACCCACGTCGTCCTGGCCGACCTGTTCCCGTACCGGCCGCCGGCGAAGTGGGCGGCCGAGGGGATGGCGGTGCTGGCTACCTCCGTCGCCGAGCGGGACCGGTATCGCCGCACCCTGGCTCGGTGCTACCAGAGCCGGGAGCTGTTCCCGCTGGCCGCCCTGGTCGATCTGGCCGACCCGCCGGCCGACCGGGCGACCGGGTTCCACGTCGAGAGCGCCAGCCTGGTCGACTTCCTGGTCCGGTGGAAGGGCGGGCCGGCGTTCCGCACGTTCGTCGGGGACGCCCACCGGTACGGGGTCGCCGGGGCGCTGCAGCGGCAGTACGGGCTGGACGTGAAGGGGCTGGAGCAGGCGTGGATCAAGAGCGAGCTGACCGCCGCCGCCCGGGCGCAGTCGCCGTGACCCGCGGGCGGCGGACCCGACGGGTCCGCCGCTAATCTTTTTGCCGTCGCTTTGCAACATGTCGCCTTATGTGTTATTTTGTACACATCACTTCTTGACTCCGCTCCCTTCGACGGTGTCCCATGCTGGAAGTCCGCACCCTGCCGATCGGCCGGCTGACCCCGGCCGCGTACAACCCACGCCGCGACCTGTCGCCGACGTCCCCGGCGTACCGCAAGCTGAAGGCCAGCCTGGAGCGGTTCGGGCTGGTCGAGCCGCTGGTCTGGAACGAGCCGACCGGCCGGGTGGTCGGCGGACACCTGCGGCTCCGCATCCTCAAGGAACTCGGCGTCGCCGAGGTGCCGGTGTCCGTGGTTCACCTGTCCGACGCCCAGGAGAAGGCGCTGAACGTGGTGCTGAACAACCACGAGGCCCAGGGGCGGTACGACCCGGCGAAGCTGGCCGAGATTCTGGACGAGCTGAAAGACCTGCCGGAGATGGCGGACACCGGGTTCGACGCGGCGGCCCTGCGGGCGCTGCGGCTGGAGCCGGTCACGGGTCTGCCGGCCGAGCCGGCGGCGGCCCGGGTGGAGGTGACGCTCGTCACCGACCCGGGGACGTTCGACGCCCTGCGGGGCCGGCTGGACGAGCTGGTGCGGGACTATGATCTGGAATCGCACGTCCGACGGGCTTCGTAGGGTGCGTGGAGGCTTTGCGGAACGCACCGCTGCGCACCAACCCTGGGACGCGGTTGGTGCGGGGCCGGTGCGTTCCGGTCGCAAAGCCTCTCTCCACGCACCCTACGCCGACTACCCTAGTCGGCAGACCCCCGAGGCTCCCGTCATGCTCACCGCCCTCCGGTACGTCGTCTGGTTCCTCGGCCGGGTCGTCCTGTCGCTGCGATACCGGCTCCGCGTGTCCGGCATCGAGGCGGCCAAACGGCACCCCGGCCCCTATCTCGTCCTGCCCAACCACCCGGCCTACGCCGACCCGCCGAACATCCTGGTCGCCCTGTGGCCGGCGTTCCAGTTCCGGCCGATGCTGCTCGAAACCAACTTCCAGAACCCGTTCCTGGCCCCGTTCGGCTGGCTGCTGAACGCGATCAAGGTGCCGGACCTGGACACCGCCAGCGCCGAGGCCCGGCGGCGGGCGGAGGGGGCGGTGTCCACCGCCATCGACGCCCTCAAGGCCGGGGACAACGTCATCCTCTGGCCGAGCGGCACCCTCACCCGGGACGGGGCCGAGCGGCTCGGCGGGGCGCGGGCCGTCAGCGACATCCTGGACGCCGTGCCGACCGTCACCCTCGTCCTGGTCCGCACCCGCGGGCTGTGGGGCAGCCGGCTCAGTTGGGCCTACGCCAAGAAGCCGAACCTGATCGGCGGGCTGGTCCGCGGGGCCGGGCTGATCCTGGCCAACCTGGCCCTGTTCATGCCCCGCCGGCCGGTGACGATGACGGTCGAGGCGTTCCCCCCGGGCAAGCGGCCGGAGGCCGGGCGGGAGGCGGTCAACCGCTGGCTGGAGGACTGGTACAACGCCGACGGGGCGCCGGAGAAGCCGACCTACGTCCCGTACCACTTCGCGTTCGGCCCGCGGTCGGTCGAGTACCCGCCGCCCCAGTCCCAGGCCGCGGCCGACCTGAGCCGGGTGAAGCCGGCCACCAAGCAGGGGGTCGCGGAGATCCTGGAGGGGAAGCTGAAGCGGCCACTGACCGACGCCGAGAACCGGCCCGAGACGACGTTCCTCGACCTCGGGCTGGACAGCCTGGACGGGATGGAGGTCACCCTGGAGGTGGAGCAGCGGTTCGGGTTCCACGGGCAGACGGTGCCGGGGTCGGTCGGCCAGTTGTGGGCGCTGGCCGAGGGGCTGGCCGAGGGCGGGCCGCCCAAGCCGCCGCCGCCGGCCTGGTTCACCCCGCCGTCCGGGAGTCTCGACATCGAGGTGCTCGGCGAGACGGTGCCGGAGGCGGTCGTCCGCCGGTGCCTGAAGAACCCGCACGACGTGGCCACCGCCGACGACCTGTCCGGGGTGCTGACGTACCGCCGGTTCCTGCTCGGGGCGCTCGTCCTGGCCGAGCGGTTCAAGCGGCTGGACGGGGAGGCGGTCGGGCTGCTCCTGCCGTCCAGCGCCGCCGGGACGCTGTCCCTGGTCGGCTTGCACCTGGCCGGCAAGCTGCCGGTCGTCCTGAACTGGACCACCGGGCCGGCGAACTTGGCCCACGCGGTCCGGCTCACCGGCGTCAAGATGGTTGTCACCAGCAAGAAGTTCGTGGACCGCGCCCAGGTGGAGGTGCCGGGGGCCGAGTTCGTCTACCTGGAAGACCTCCGCGGGGCGGTCGGGGCGGTCGAGAAGCTCCGCCGGCTGATCGGGGTGACGCTGTTCCCCGGCGTCGTGGCAAGCCGGGCACTGGCCCCGCTGAGCAAAGACCCGCACCGGCCGGCGGTGGTGCTGTTCACCAGCGGCAGCGAGAAGGCGCCGAAGGCGGTGCCGCTCACCCACGCCAACGTGATCGAGGACATGCGGGGGGCGGCCCCGGTCCTGCGGATCGACCGCAACCACCACCTGCTCGCCTTCCTGCCGCTGTTCCACAGCTTCGGCCACACCATCACCGGCCTGCTGCCGCTGTTCGCCGGGATCAAGGTGGTGTACCACCCGGACCCGACGGACGCCGGCGGGCTGGTCCGCAAGGCGGCCGCGTACCGGGTGTCCGCCCTCTGCGCCACGCCCACCTTCTTCGGGTTCATGCTCGACCGGGCGGCCAAGGGGGAGCTGGCCGACCTGCGGGTGGTGGTGGTCGGGGCCGAGCGGTGCCCGGACGTGGTATTCCACAAGGCCAAGGAGCGGGCGCCGAAGGCGGTGGTGATGGAGGGGTACGGCGTGACCGAGTGCTCGCCGTGCGTGTCGGTCAACCCGTCGGACGCGCCGATGCCCGGGACCATCGGCCTGCCGGTGACGACCGCCGAGGTGTGCGCCACCGACCTGGACACCGGCGCCCGGCTGCCGGCCGGCAAAATGGGCATGCTGCACGTCAGCGGGCCGATCGTCTTCCCCGGGTACCTCGGGCACGACGGGCCGCAGCCGTTCGCCGAGTTCGACGGCAAGAAGTGGTACGTGACCGGCGACCTGGGCGAGGTCGGCGCCGACGGCTACCTGCGGTTCCACGGCCGGCTGAAGCGGTTCCTGAAGGCGGGCGGCGAAATGATCTCGCTGCCGGCGCTGGAGGAGCCGTTCGCCCGGCTGTACCCGCCGGGAGACGCCGGCCCGCGGGTGGCGGTCGAAGGCGTCGAGACGGACGGCGGCCGGCGGGTGGTGCTGTTCACCACCGAGGACATCGCCCTGAAGGACGCGAACGCCCTGCTCCAGAAGGAGGGGTTCCGCGGGGTGATGCGGCTGGACGAGGTGCGGCGGGTGGCCGCCATCCCGGTCCTCGGCACCGGCAAGACGGACTACAAGGTGCTGCGGACGCAGATCCACCCGGGCGGGTGAGCGGAAACGAAGCGGGCCGGCGCCAGAGCGCCGGCCCGCGGGGTCACATCGGGTTCGCGGTCAGTCGTCAATCTTGCGGGCGTTCTCCTTCGCCTCGCCGTCCTCGTCCTCCTCCTCCTCGTCCGCGCCGCCCTCGGTGGCGATCAGGTCCCGCGGGGCGTTCGGGTCCAGCTCGACCACCAGCGGGGCGGCGAACTCCTTGCCGTCCACCGTCAGGATCACCCGGTACACGCCCGGCTGGACCTGCGACCCGCCCAGCCGCCGCTGGCCGGACGCCCCCCGCGGGGTCGCCCCGGACAGGTCCCACTGCAGCCGGTGCAGGCCGGCCCCGGCCGGGGCGGTGGCGAAGTTGCGGACCGTGTTCCCGGTCACGTCCACCACCTTGGCCGACACCTTCTCCGCCTTCTTGGTCAGCAGGTACTCGATCGTCGCTCCGCGGTACGGGTTGGTGCCGACGAACTTCCGGTCGGTCGCGCTGTACGGGGACTCGGCCCCGCTGCCCACCTTCCACCGCACGGCCGGGGCCGGGGTGAACAGGGTGGCGTCCGTCTTCAGGGACTCCGGCTTCATCTGCCGGACGGCATTGACGTCGAGCACCCACACGCTCCGGCCGTGCGTGGCGATGACCAGCTCGTTGGCCACCGTCGGCTGGGCGAACTCGTGGACGGCGACCGTGGGCAGCCCGGCCCCGAGCTTGCTCCAACTGGCCCCGCGGTTGGCCGACACCCACGCCCCGAACTCGGTCCCGCAGTACAGGATGTTGGCGTTGGTGATGTCCTCCCGCAGCACTCGCGTCGAGCCGAACGCCGGCAGGTTGCCGACGATCGGCTTCCAGGTGGCCCCGTAGTCCTCGGTCACGAACAGGTACGGCTTGTCGTCGTCCGACCGGTGACCGTCGAGCGCCACGTAGCACCGGCCGTCCTTGTCCCGGCTGGCCTCCAGGCTGGCCACCCAGCGGTAGCCGGGGACGCCGGCCTTCTGCAGGTTGGCCGTCACGTTCTCCCACTTCGCCCCGTCGTCCTTCGTCACCCACACCTGGCCGTCGTCCGTCCCGGCCCACAGGACGCCCGGCACCCGCGGGGACTCGCTGATCGCCGTCATGCTCCCTTTGTTGCTGCGGGTCAGGTCGGGCGAGATCGGCTTGAGGTCGTCCCCCTTCTTGACGCTGCGGAACACGTACTGGGCGCCGCAGTAGAAGATGCTCGGGTTGTGGTGGCTCAGGATGAACGGGGTGTTCCAGTTGAACCGGTACCGGTCCAGCCCCTGCACCTGGGCCGGGCGGATCATCTTGCTCTCGCCGGTGCGGAAGTTCCGCCGGTTCATCGCCCCGCCCTGGCTCTCGGCGTACACCAGGTCCGGGTCGGTGGGATCGACCCGGCAGACGAACCCGTCCCCGCCGTTCACGTACCCCCAGTCCTCGTTGATCGGCCCGTACCGCCGCAGGGTGTGGCTCGGCCCGCCCCAGGAGCCGTTGTCTTGGAGGCCGCCGTACACCCGGTACGGCCGGCGGTTGTCCACGGCGACGTGGTAGAACTGGCCGAGCGCCTGGGTGTTCAGGTGGTCCCAGGTGGCCCCCTTGTCGTAGGTGGCGTAGAACCCGCCGTCGCACCCGATGATCAGGTGCTTGCCGCTCTTCGGGTTGACCCACAGGGCGTGGGCGTCGGCGTGCACCCCGCGGGCGGTGGCCAGGTTCGTAAACGTCTTGCCGCCGTCGGTGCTGCGGTTGATCGGCGTCGGGGTGTCGCCCAGGACGTACAGGGTGTTGTCGTCGGTCGGGTCGAACCGGACGACGCTGAAGTACATCGGCCGGGGGTTGATGCTGTTCACCCGCTCCCACGTGTCGCCGAAGTCCTTGGACAGGTAGACGCCGCCGGTCTGGAACCCGTCCTTGCCCTGGCGACCCTGGACGTTCGCCTGCTGGCCGCCCAGCCCGGACCCGTACGGGCGGGTGGCACTGGCCCCGCGGGCGACCCCGCCGCCGCCGCCGAACTGCATCGCCGTGTCCACCAGGACCAGCTCGACCTCCCGGGTCTTGTCCCCGGACTTGACGGTGACCTTCACCTTGTCGCCGGCCTTGCGGGGGTCTTCGGCCCGCGGCCCGACCCGCAGCTCGGTCAGGAAGCTGCGGAAGCTCTCGACCGGGTTGCCATTGACGGCGACGATCACGTCCCCGGCCTTGATGCCCGCCTTGTCGGCCGGCCCGCCGGGGGTGACGGTGCCGACCTTGACCTCGGTCGCCTCGGGGTCGAACGCCGGGGTGAACCCGGGCAGCGGCAGGGTCTGCCCGCCCTGTTGAGCGGCCGCCGGCGGCGGGGCCGCCTCCTTGGCCGGCGGGTCTGCCTTGGCCGCGGACCCGCCGCCGGCCGCCGCGGCAGGGGCCGCCAGGGTGATCTCGACCGTCTTGTCCTCCTTGTCGCGGACGTAGGTGACGGTCACTTTGTCCCCGGCCTTCTTGTCGGCCAGGGCGGCCCGGAACTCGGCCACCGTGCCCACCTTCTTGCCGTCCACAAAGGTGATGGTGTCGCCGGCCTTCAGCCCGGCCTTGGCCGCCGGCCCGTCGGCCACCACGTCGGCGACGGCCAGCGAGTCGGCCCCGAACCGGACGCCGAACACCGGGCCGGCCGGGGCGGCCCCGCCGGCGCCCTGCCCGCCCTTCCGGCCGCCTCCGAACTGGCCGCCCTTGCCCTTGCCGGCCCGCCCGCCACCGGCGGCGGCGCCGCCGGCCGGAGCCACAGCCTCCTCACCCGGGCGGGTGCCGAGGGTGACTTCGACCGACTGCTCCTTGCCGTCCCGCTTGACCGTCAGCTTGATCTTGTCCCCGGGGTTCTTCCCCTGGAAGGCGGCGGTGAACTCCTCGTAGCTGGCGACCGCCTTGCCGTCGACCGCCGTCACCAGGTCGCCGGCCTTCAGCCCGCCCTTCTCGGCCGGCCCGCCGGCGGTCACGTCGGTGATCTTGGCCGCCTTGTCCGCCGTCTCCCCGGTGATCCCCATGTACACCCGGGCGGTGGCCCCGGTGCCGCTCTTCTCGGTGTCGATGATGGCGACGAGCAGCCCCTTGGTCTTGCCGCTCACGTCCAGCCCGATCCGGCCGGTCTTCACCGTCGGCAGCCCGCTGGTCAGCTTCTTCCAGGTCTTGCCGGCGTCGGTCGTCTTGAACAGCCCGCCGCCGGGGCCGTGGGTGACGATCGGCCCGTACGCGTCCGGCACCGGCGGGGTGCCGAAAAACCCGTCGTACTCGTCCCGCTTTCGCTCCCACAGGGCGGCGACCAGCACGTCCGGGTTGGACGGGTCCATCCGCAGGTCGATGACGCCGGTCTTGTCGTCCACGTACAGCACCTTCTCCCACGTCTTGCCGCCGTCGGCCGTCTTGTACACGCCGCGGTCCTCGCTCGGCCCGTACAGCCGGCCGAGGGCGCCGACGTACACCACGTCCGGGTTGGTCGGGTGGACGACGATCTTGCCGATCTGGAACGTCTTCTGAAGGCCCATGTTGGTGAACGTCTTGCCGCCGTCGGTGCTCTTGTACACCCCGTCCCCGTAGGAGACGGAGTTCCGCGGGTTGGCCTCGCCGGTGCCGACCCAGACGATGTCCGGGTTGGACGGGGCCAGGGCCACGTCGCCGATGCTGACGGTGGCCTGGGTGTCGAACAGGTGGGTGAAGGTGGTGCCGTTGTTGACCGTCTTCAGCAGGCCGCCGGACGCGGTGGCCACGTAGTAGGTGGTCGGGTCGGCGTCGTTGACGGCCAGGGCCGTCACCCGGCCGCCCATGTTGGCCGGGCCGATGCACCGCCAGGCGAACGGCTTCAGGTAGTCGTCCGGGATGGTCCCCTCGACCGGGGCGGCCGGCTCGGCCGGCTTGGCGGCCGGGGCCTTCTTCAGCTCGGCCAGCTTCTGTTGCAGCTCCTTGAGCTGCTTCTCCAGCTCCTCGACCTGTTTCTGTTTGTCGTCCGGGGCGAGCGGTTTGGGGGCGTCGGCGGCCGGGGCGGGCAGGGCCACGACGGCGGCGGCCAGTGCGGCGAGCAGCGGCCAGCGGAGGCGGGTGAGTGAGCGGGTCACGGCAGACTCTCGCGGTGGGTAGGGGCAGCGAGTCCGACGGCCCGGCAAGGGGTGCGACGGTGCCGGGCCGAGAGTCGGGGGATTAGGAACAGGTTCTCTAAGGTGCGGATTTTACCCCGTCGGCCAGGTCGAGGCCAGCGGCGAGTGATGAGAGCAAAGTGTGAAACGGGAACAGGACTGCCGGTTGCGCCGCCGGTCAGTTCCACCGGGCGACCTCCTTGCTCGCCAGCCGGAGCATCTCGGCCACGTCCTTCGCGTCCTCGTTCGCCGGGTGGGCGTCCAGGTACGCCCGCAGGTGGTCCAGTGCCTTCCCCGGCCGGCCGGCGTGCACAAGCGTGACGCCCAGGTCCCGCCGCTGGCCGAAGTCCGCCGGTAGTAGTTGCACCAGCCGCTCCGTCACCCGGGCCGCCCGCGGGAAGTCCGCCTGCCGCAGGTAGGCGCCCTTCAGGTTGGACAACATCCGCACCGCCACCGCCCCGGCCGGGGCCGCGGACAGGGCCGCGTCGTCGGCCGCGAACGGCTCCCCCGTCACCGCCTCCACCAGCGCCCCGCACGCCGCCCGGTCCAGGAACCGGCCGCCGTGGAACGGGTCGAAGATCACTTCGCCGTCGGCGTCGGTCGCCTTGGCCACGAAGTGCCCGGGCAGGGCGACGCCGACCACGTCCAGCCCGCACCGCTCGCCGACCGCCGCGGCCAGCACCGACAGCGAGATCGGGATGCCGAGCCGGCGGTCGAGCACGTCGTTCAGGTAGCTGTTCCGCGGGTCGTAGTACTCGTCGTCGTTGCCGGCGTACCCCCGCTCGTCGAACAGGAAGTGGCACAGCTCGGCGACCTTGGCGTCGAGCGTGTCGGCGGCGTCCACCCGCGGGGCGACGGCGTCCGCCAGGGCGTCCGCCCGGCTCAGGTACAGGGGGATGTCCAGGTCCGGGTACTCGTCCGCGGCCAGGTGCAGGTTGAGGGCAAAAACGTCGACCGGGGCGGCCGGGTCGGCGGCGAGCCGGGCGAGGGTGGCGTCCAGGTCCATGCCGCATTGTACCGCAAACGACGAACGCCCACCCGTGGCCCCTCCTCGTTCCCACGCTCCGCGTGGGAACGGGCGGGGGCGACGCTCCGAGTCGCGTCCAAGGGGGCGTGAAGTCCGCCACGCTCCGCGTGGCTCCCGTGCGTTCCCACGCGGAGCGTGGGAACGAGGAGGAACGAAGAAAGCCCACCCGTTGCGACGGGTGGGCTTTGCGTGTGAGGGCAGGCCGATGTAGGGCGGTGCCGAGTCTTCGAGGCCCGCCGTCCGGGGCGGTGGTCCGTGCCCGGGCCGGCGGGCCTCCCAAAGCGTCGGCACCGCCCTACCGGGTTACCGCTCGGTCGAGGTGTTGGTGGTGCCGGCCATCAGCTCCCACCCCTTGCGGTACTGCTTGGTCACCAGGGCGGTCGCCTTGTCGCTGTTGGTGAACTTCAGGCCCGGCCCGTCCCAGTCCAGCTTCTGGCCGGCCAGCTTGATGGCGATGTTGCCCAGCAGCACCGTCTCGGTCAGCATGCCGGCGTAGTCGAAGTTGGCCAGGGCCAGGGTCGGCTTGCCCTCCTTGATGGCCTTCACCCACTCGGTCTTCTGCCCCTGGTCGCCGCCGTTGTTGCTCGGCAGCTTCTCCGGCTTGCCGGTCAGCTTCGTCACCCCGCCGTCGGTGACGACGTACACGTCCGCCCCGTAGTCGTTCGGGCTGAACACGACGCCCTTCTCGCCGACCAGGAACGACCCGCTGGAGATGGTCGACTCCTTGTTCTTGGCCTTCGGGTTGTAGAACTTCCACAGCCCGTCCTTGAAGTAGAAGGCGTAGTCGTTCTCGCCCCGCTTCTTGGCCCCCGGCATCTTCTCTTCCGCCGGCAGGACGTACTTGCCGTCCGGCTTCTTGCCCTCGTACCAGTGCCAGGTGAGCGGGGCCAGCCCGTCCCGCTCGGGGAACTGGATGGTGACGTGCGCCCACGACGGGTACGTCTCCTGGCCGTCGGCGAACTCGGCCGACTCGGCGATGACGCTGGTCGGGAACCCGAGCTTCAGGGCCATGTACGCCATGTTGGCGGTGTGGCAGGCCATGTCCCCGAGGGCGCCGGTGCCGAAGTCCTGCCAGCCCCGCCAGTGGAAGTCGTGGTACGCCCCCTTCCGCCCGCCGTACGTGCGGGGGGTGCCGGGCGGGTACTCGGCGTACGGCCGCATCGGGGCCGGGCCGATGAACTCCTCCCAGTGGACGTGGGCCGGGACCGGCTTCTCCGGCGGCCGCTTGATCACCTCCGGGGCCTGCGACCAGACCGGCCGGTTGGTCCAGATGTGGGCCTCCGTCACCTTGCCGATGCCGCCGGCCTGGACGAACTCGACCGCCTTCCGCAGCCCGTCCTCGGTCGTCCCCTGGTTGCCCATCTGGGTGCACAGCTTCATCTTGGCGGCCGTCTCCCGCAGGATCCGGGCCTCGTGGACGGTGTGCGTCAGCGGCTTCTGGACGTACACGTGCTTGCCCAGCATCATCGCCCGCAGGGCGGCCGGGGCGTGGTGGTGGTCCGGGGTGGAGACGACGGCCGCGTCGATCTCCTTGGCCATGGTGTCGAGCAGCTTGCGGTAGTCGGCGAACGTCTTGGCGCTGGGCCACTTCTTCGCCTTCGGGGCCATGAACTTGTCGTCGATGTCGCACAGGGCGACCACGTCCATCAGGTTGCCGGCCTGGTCGATGTCGCTCGACCCCTTGCCGCCGATGCCGATGCCGGCCACCCGCAGCTTGTCGTTCGCCCCGAACGCCTTGCTGACCGAGGCGGCCGGGCCGGTGAACAGGTAGCCGAGGCCGGCCGCCGAGCTGGCCTGGAGGAACCGGCGGCGGTTCAGACGCGCGGACATGGGAAAGGCTCCTTCGGATCGGGGTGAGCAGGGCGGGCCGGCGGAGACGGCCGGTGTGGGGCCAGTGTAGCCCGACCGGTGGCCGGTGCAACGGGGTGCGTAGAATTCGGTCATGCCGACCGTCCGCTTGCTCCCGTTCGCGTCCCTGTCCGGCCCGGCCAATATGGCCGCCGACGACGCCCTGCTGCACACCGCCGCCGAGTCCGGCGTCGCCTCGCTGCGGTTCTACACCTGGGCCGAGCCGACGCTCTCCCTGGGGTATTTCCAGCCGGCCGCCGAGCGGCTGCCGGGGCTGCCGTGGGTGCGGCGGTGCACCGGCGGGGCGGCCCTGGTCCATCACCACGAGGTCACTTACGCCCTGGCCCTGCCGCCGGGGAAGCCGTGGCAGCCGCCGGGCGAGTCGTGGGTGTGCCGGATGCACCACCTCATCACGGCGGCGCTGGAGCCGGCCGGGGCGAAGACCCGGGCGGTGGTGTGCGGGGAGGAGAAGAAGCTCGGGCCGGCCCTCTGCTTCCTGCACCAGACGCCGGGCGATTTGCTGGCCGCCGGGGCGAAGGTGGTCGGCAGCGCCCAGCGGAAGTCGAAAGGGGCGCTGCTCCAACACGGCGGCGTCCTGCTCCAGCGGAGCGAGTTCGCGCCGGAACTGCCGGGCCTGGTGGAACTGACCGGGGCGCGGCTGGCGCCCGCCGAGGTGGCCGAGCGGGTGGCGGCGAGCTTCGTCCGCGACACCGGCTGGGAGCTGGTGCCGGGCGACTGGACCGCGGCGGAGCTGGAGGCGCGACGGCGGATCGAGAGCGAGCGGTACGGCAATCCGGAGTGGAACGAGAAGCGTTAAGCGGGGACGCCGTCGGCGTCCCCGCTAACCCGTCCCTCTCACCGCCGGGCGTCGGCGAACTGGGTGAAGTCCACCGTCGGGACGATCTCCCCGGCCCGGAACGTCACCTTTGTCTCGACTGAGTCGGGCAGCCCGTTCACCGTCCGCTCGGCCCGCATCAGGTAGGCGAACTCCTTGCCCGGCGGCACCGGCGGGGTGCTGAACTCCCGCACCGGCCCGGCCCCGTCCACCTTCCGGCCGTCCACGAACAGGGTCGCCCCGGGGGTCAGCTTGACGGTGATCCGCGCCCGCTCCGGCTTGTCGGCCGGGACCGCCGGCGGCTTGGCGGCGGCCGGGGTCGTCTTGCCGGTCAGGTCGGCCGTCACCTGGACGGGGCGGGCGGCCGGCGGGACGACCGGCAGGGCGGCCGGGGCCGGCGGGGTGGCCTTGGCCAGCCCGTTCTCGGCGAACTCCAGGGTGGTGGTCGCCCCGGCCCGCACCTCCACCCGCTTGGTCCGGCTGAGCGTCTCCCCGTCCCGGGTGTATTCGGCCCGGAAGGTGTACGTGTACGTCTGGTCGGCCGGCAGCGGCGGGGTGACGAACGTCCGCTCCCCGGAGGCCAGGGCCAGCCGCCGGCCCTCGGCGTACAGCTCGGCGTCGGCCGGCAGCCGCACGACCACCGTCCCGCGGCCCAGCCCGGCCCCGGTCGGGGTGCCATAGGTGACGAACGGCCGCAGCGACCGCGAGTCCGGCACCACGGTCGGCGGCTCGGCCGGCTGCGGCACCGCCGGCCGCACCCCGTCCGCCCCGGGGTACGTCATCGGCGGGCCGACCGGCATCCCGCCGAACGGGTCGCCGATCATGGTCGGGGAGGCGAGCTGGGAGCCGAAGCAGCCGCTCCCCGGGTCGGCCGGCGGGAAGTAGCTGTTCATCGCCCCGCCGGTGCACGAGTAGCTGCTCATCGCCCCGCCGGTGCAGGAGAAGTTGGCCGACCCCATGCATGAGTAAGAGGATCCGGTGCAGCCCGCCGACCGGGCGGCCGACCCGGTACACCCGTACCCGCTGCCGGTGCAGGAACCGTGGCACGAGCTGCCGGCGAACATTCGCGGCCGGCTGCCGGTGCACCCGTACCCGCTGCCGTAGCACCCGGTCCCCCTGCCGTCGCACGACCCGCTGCACCCGCCGAAGCTGAACAGCCGGCGGAAGAACCCGTTGAACTCGGCCGTCTCGGGTGCGGCGGTCAGGGCGGCCATCAGCACCAGGCTGTACATGCGCATGCCTCGGGCGGATCCAAACCTACCGGAAAGGTAAGCCCGGCAATCTGGGCGGTCAAAATGGCTTGAGCGAAAATCGGGGGCCAGTGGCAGGCTGTGCTGTTCGGCTCCCGTGCGATCCGCCCGCCGGGTATAATCCGCCCATCCGGACCACGACCGGACTCGACCGAGGGGGCGGCATGGCGCGGCGGAACTTGGTGTGGCTGCTGGTCGTCCCCGGGCTGGTCGCCCTCGGGCTGGCGGTGACCGCCAGCGCCCCGCCCCCGGACAAGGACTACCAACTCGTTCGCACCATCGTCGATGTGCTCGCCGAGGTGGACAAGAACTACGTCCGGGAGCTGTCCGACGCGGACAAGAAGCGGCTGGTCGAGGACATGATCAACGGCGGGCTGGAGCGGCTCGACCCGCACTCCCAGTACTTCAACGATGACGAGCTGGCCAACTTCGAGACCCAGAGCGAGGGGCAGTACGGCGGGATCGGCATCATCCTGGCCAAAGACCCCCGCACCCGGCTGCTCCAGGTGGAGACGCCGATGCCCAACTCTCCGGCCTACGACGCCGGGCTGCAGGCCGGGGACTACATCCTCAAGATCGGCGACAAGTCCACCGCCGACCTGACCTACGAGGACGCCCGCAAGCTGATCAAGGGCCCGCCCGGCACCCCGGTCACCCTCACCATCGCCCGCACCGGGGCGACCGCCGAGGAGACCGTCACCCTGAACCGGGCGGTCATCGTCCAGCACCCGGTCGCCGGGTTCAAGCGGGACGCCGCCGACCCGGCCAAGTGGGACTACCTGTTCGACAAGCCGAACAAGATCGCGGCGATCCGGCTGAGCACGTTCAGCGAGAAGTCGGCGGACGAGCTGAAGGCGGCGGTCGAGCAGGCCGAGAAGGCCGGGGCGGAGGCGGTGGTCCTCGACCTGCGGGACAACCCCGGCGGGCTGCTGTCCCAGGCGGCGGCGGTCGCCGACCTGTTCCTGACGGAAGGGCCGATCGTCAGCACCAAGAACCGGCGGGGCGGCGGCCGGAACTGGTCGGCGAAGCCGGCCGGCACGATCTTCGAGCCGGCGGCTCAGCGGCCGATGGCGGTGCTGGTCAACCGCGGCAGCGCCAGCGCCGCCGAGATCGTCGCCGCCGCCCTGCAAGACAACGGCCGGGCGGTCGTCGTCGGCGAGCGGAGCTACGGCAAGGGGAGCGTGCAGAAGGTGTTCGAGCTGCCCCCGGGGCAGGCCGCCGTCAAGCTGACCACCGAGGAGTGGCTGCGGGCCAACGGCCAGAGCATCCACCGCTGGCCGGACAGCACCGACGCCGCCCCGTGGGGGGTGAAGCCGGACAAGGGGTTGGAGGTGGAACTCACCCTGGCCGAGCGGATCGCCCACGCCCGCCACCTGCGACAGTTGGAGGTCATCCCCGGGAAGAACGGCAAAGGCCCGGCCGCGTCCGACGAGAAGGCCGTCACCCCGTATGTGGACAAGGTGCTGCAAAAGGCGATCGACCACCTGAAGGGGAAGAAGGCGGCTTAGCGTCGGCGCACTGGTGGGACGGGCCCATTGGCAGGAGACAGCCGTGGGGGAGGGGCGAGGCCCTGCCGAGCCGTCAGCCCGCGGCAACCGTAGCCGCCCGCGCCGGCGACAGCCGCGGGCATATGGTGCTGTCAACGACCCCGGGAGCGCGGCTCGGCAGGAGCCTCGCCCTCCCCCGGGGCGGCTTCCGCACAGCCTTCCAGCCGACTCGCGGGGTGGAGTCCCACCGGTGGGCGAGTATGCTCACAGCATGTCAACCGCCCTCGACCCGTCGCTCGTCCTGTACGAAGACCCGCACCTGATCGCGGTGTCCAAGCCGGCCGGGCTGCTCACCCAGGCGCCGGCCCACATCCCGAGCCTGGAAGCCCAGGTCAAGGCGTACATCAAGGCGAAGCACGACAAGCCGGCCGGGGTGTACCTGGGCATCCCGCACCGGCTCGACCGGCCGGTGTCCGGGGTGGTGGTGTTCTGCCGGAACACCAAGGCCGCCCAGCGGGTTCACGCCCAGTTCCAGGAGCGGGCGGTGCAGAAGGTGTACTGGGCGGCGGTCGAAGGGACGGTCAGCCCGGAGAGCGGCACCTGGGAGGACTGGGTGCGGAAGGTGCCGGACCAGGCGGTGACGGTGCGGGCGACGGCGGACGAGCCGGGGGCGAAGCTGGCCAGCCTCCGCTACCGGGTGCTGCAGCCGCTGCCGGACGGCGGCACGCTGGTCGAGCTGGCCCCGCTCACCGGCCGGATGCACCAACTGCGGGTGCAGGCGGCGTGGCGGGGGCATCCGGTGTTCGGTGACGCCGATTACGGCAGCCCGCGTGCGTTCGGCCCGCCGGCCGCCGACCGCCTGGACCGGGCGATCGCCCTGCACGCCCGCCGGCTGACGCTGACCCACCCGTTCCGCCGGGAGCCGCTGGTGCTGGAGGCGCCGGTGCCGGGGTACTGGCCGGTCAGGGACAGCGAACAAAACCAGCGGACCGAAAGCCCACCCGTAGCAACGGGTGGGCGGGACAGCCCGAGTCAGTGAGCGGGTTCGGGGGTGGGAGGAAGCGAGCGCCCGGACACCCACGGACAGCAGTCCGTGGGCTTTGGCGGTTCTTGATTATCAACGCTCAACCAACATAAACCCCGTCAGTCGCCTTGCCGGCCAGCGGGGTGAGCGTCGCCGATGGCGTCAGCCCGGTCGGTGTTGCCGTGTACACCCGCAGCTCCGGCCGGGTGCCGCTGCCAGCTACCACAGCATCCGCCCCGCCGGGCACGTCCTTGGCCGCCACCCGCACCCCGCCGCGGTCGGCCGGGTCGCCGACGAACGTGTCCGCCAGTGGCCGGCTCAGCGCCACGGCCGGGCCGGCGGTCAGCAGCGTCCGGCCGTCGAGCGTCAGCACCCGCGGGCCGCCGCCGGGGCCGGCCCCGAACACCACGTCCCCGGTCCCGTCCCCGTTCACGTCCCCGACGCTCACGTAGGCTCCGTTCCGCAGGGTCGGCTCGAAGGCGAAGAAGTCGCCGACCAGCTTCCGCTTGGCCCCCGTGCCCGGGACGGACGCGCCGTCGATCACGGCCACCCGCGGGCCGCCGCCGAACCCGGCCGAGATGACCAGGTCGGCCGCCCCGTCCCGGTTCAGGTCGCCGACCGCCGCCCGGGCGCCGCCGCGGAACGTCGGGTCGTCGATGCCGAAGAAGTCGGCGACAGTCGCCACCTGGTCGCCGGCCAGCTTGAGCACCCGCACCCGCCCGCCGCCCCCCTGGTCCGGGGTGATGACGACGTCCGCCCGGCCGTCCGTGTCGAAGTCGCCGGCGGCCAGGAACACCCCGCCGGCGAACGACCCCTCGAACGCGCTGAACGGGGCGGTCAGGTCGGTGAACGTCTTGCCGTCCAGGATGCGGATTTGTGACCCGCCGCCCGGCCCGGCGCCGAGCACCACGTCCTGGGTGCCGTCCCCGTTGACGTCCGCGGCCACCGCCCGGACCGCCCCGGTGAACCCGGCGAACGGCCGCAGCGCCGGGCCGACCGCGGCCAGTTGGCCGCCGCTGCCGACGGTGTACGCCTGGGCCGTCCCGTCGGTCGCCCCGGACACGACGGTGACGGCCACGCCGGCCGGGATGGGCGTGACGGCCGCCGCCGGGTCGAGCACCGGGGAGGCCGGCGTCGGGGTCGTGACCGGGGCCGAGCCGACGGTGCCACCGGCCGTCACCTGCCAGCCGATGTCCTGCAGGGCCGCCCAGTCGAGCGGGGACAGGCCGACCCGCCGGTCGGCCGTCATCACCGGCTCCATCGACACCGGCTGGTCGCCGGACACGCTCCCCTGGGCCAGGTGCTCGGCGTCCGCGGACAGCGGCACCGGGCCGCCGTACACGGCCGTCGCCGCCGCCCCGGTGAACCAGCCGTTCTGTACCAGCGCCCGCCACTGCGGGGCGGTGCCGAACCCGAGCACGTGGGCCAGCTCGTGGGTGGCCAGGCTGTAGAAGTCGAGCTGCCCCGGCCGCATCCCGGCCGGGTCGGCCCCGAAGTAGTACCGCTGGCCGGCGTCGAGCGACACGCTCCCGCCCCAGGTGGCGAACCCGGGCAGCCCGCGGGCGGCGACGGTCGTCTGCCACGCCCGGGTGCCGGCCACCGAGTACCCGCCCGGCCCGCCGACCCCGGCCTCCGGCCCGGCCCGGTCCATCCCGCCGACGAACACCAGCAGGGCGCCCTCGGGGATGGTCAGGTTGTCCAGCCGGACCAGTTGGCCCGGCCGGCTGGGGCTGTCGAAGATGGCCTGCCACGACTGGCCGGCGGCCGGGACGATGGCCGCCGGGGTGGAGGCGATCCGGCCGGCCAGGTCGGCCGCCGCCCGCTCCAGGGCGGCCCGGGCCTGCGGGTCGTTAAAGAACCCGGACGCGTCCAGGGAGTAGTCGAACCGGAAGGTGAGGGCCGGGGTGAGCCGGTCTTCCAGCGGGGTGACGGCCGGCCGGAACGGACCGGGGGCGTGGGCCGGCCGGCGGCCGGGCCGCGGGGTCGCGGGCATGGGTTGGGTCGGTGGGCCAGTCGGGCAAGACGGCCGGACGGCGCCGGTCGTACCGGTCGTCCGGACGAGGGTTCTTTAGGACAGGTCTGGCGGCGCGGTCAAACGGTCCCGCCCCGTGGCTCGTCGGACAGGTGGGCGGGGTGTCGGATTCTCCGGCACGCCGGCCCGGCCGCGCCCGCCTGTTCCGATCCGGCGGGATGGGCGAACCAGGGGGAAGCCGGGGCCAAGGGATTCCGCGACCGGTCGGCTTCCTTTGGAAAGTTCGGGCTTCATGATAGCGGCACGGGCCGGACTCCCGTCTCACACCCGCCACCCAAGAACAGGGTCAGCACGATGTCCCTCGTCAGCATCGCTCGGACCGGCCGCAAGAAACTGTTCGTCGAGAAGCTGGAAGACCGGAGCGTGCCGGACGCCACCCTGATCAGCCAGGCGTTCGACGTCCGCGGCAACCCGCTGAACACCGGGGTGAACGACGACGTCCAGGTGCTCGGCCGGAACGAGGTCGGGAACATCCTGCTGGTCCAGTCGGCGGCGACCAACGTGCTCAACCCGGCGGACAGCGCCACCGGCAAGGCCCAGGACTCCCCGCCGCTGCAGAACAACCTGTTCCTGTACAACACCGACACCGGCCGGTTCACCCTCATCTCCGGGAAGACGACCACCACCGGGACGGCCCGGTACATCGGGGTCGGGGCGGTCCGGTCCACCCCCGGCCAGCAGCTGAACGCGGTGCTCAGCGCGGACGGCACGTCGGTCGCGTTTCTGAGCACCGCCCCGGCGTCGTTCTTCGGGGACGCCGGGCTGGTCGGGGTGAACGACGCCGGCGGGGCCGACCTGTTCGTCTGGCAGAGCGACGGGAGCGACGGCGGGCGGATCAGCCTGGCCAGCAAGGACGTCGGGGCGAACGCCATCGGCGGGTACGCCCAGGTGTCCAACCCGGCGGTCAGCCGGGACGGGTCGGTGGTGTCGTTCGTCAGCACCGCCGACGCCCGGATCGTGACCGCCAGCAACGACTACTACGACCAGGCGTACGACGTCACCCGGAACCTGACCACGGTGCCGGCCAGCTTCACCGTCCCGACGGTGGTCACCACCATCTTCGGCACCCAGGTGGTGAACGTGACGGTGAACAGCTACCGGTACCTGGCGACGGCCAAGAACACCACCCCGGACCTGTTCCGGACGGTGGTCGGCCAGTCCGCCGTGCCGGTGTCGTACACCCAGTACGACAAGAACCTGGACGCCACCAACGGGTTCGCCATCGACCTGAACCGGGGGACGGACACCGGGGCCAAGTACCTGATGCACGGGGACGTGACGGTCGACCCGCTCGGCCGGTACATGAACGCGTTCGGCAACTCGTTCGTGGTCACCCGCAAGAGTTCCAACTTCAGCCCCACCCTGAACATCCCGATCCGCGGGCTGGGGGAGGGGCTGTGGAAGTACACCATCAACGGGGCCGGCACCGCCGCCCCGACGGTGGTCAACACCCCGCTCCTCCAGACCACCGCCACCCAGGGCCAGCAGAACGGGGTGTTTGACCCGACCAGCTTCAAGACCCTGGGCACCGTCACCAACCCGATCCAGGCGGCCAACTCGGGCGACATCGTGTTCGCCTACGACTACGACACCACCATCAACTACGGGCTGCTGTCCGACCAGGTGGTGTTCATCGACAACTTCGTGGACAACAACGGGCTGGGGGTGCCGGACCTGTACCTGATGCCGACCGACTTCACCAACCGGGCCCGGCGGCAACTGATCACCTCCCAGATCCAGAACGGGGTGCAGACCCGGAACCAGGGGATGGTCGGGGCGCTGTACGCCCCGGCCGGGTTCACCGGCGGGTACCCGGGGGCGTACCAGGTCACCCCGGACGGGACCAAGGTGACGTTCGCCGCCACCGCCCCGAACCTCGGGTACACCGTCGCCCCGACCGACCCGGACGCCATCCTGCTCGTCCCGGTGACGGACGCCAACGGGGTGTCCGACGTGTTCCAGCGGGACGTGTCGGCGTCGTCCGTGCAGATCGCCGCCGGGACGTTCGCGGTGAACGGGGCGACGTACACCGTCAGCGTCGCCACCCGCGACCCGAACAACCCGGCCGGGACGGCGAACAACATCGCCACCAGCCCGGGGGCGTCCTACGACCCGGTCCAGACGGACGACGGGCTGAGCGTGGCGTTCGTGTCCGAGGCCAACCTGACCCGGCCGAACGCCCCGACGACCGACCCGAACACCCCGTCCCTGCGGACCAACGTGTACCTGTGGGAGCGGCTGCAGGGCAAGCCGGCCCGGCTCGGCGCCCGCCCCCGGGTGACCCCGGTGTCCAACCTGCCGGGCGGGGTCGAGCTGGCCAACACCCCGGCCCTGTCCCCGACCCCGACCAAGGCGTTCGCCCCGCTCATCACCGGCGGGTTCCGGCAGAACCGGGTGTTCTTCCAGAGCAACATCCCCACCCTCGACCCGGACATCCCGGCCGGCAGCGTGGACACCCGGCTGTACCAGCTGTACGGGGCCGAGTTCCCGGTGTTCCTGACCTCCGCCTCCCGGACGGTCGTCATCAACGCCGACCGGGGGACCGTCACCCTGGGCACCCTGGACACCAAGGGGAACATCACCACCACCGCCACCGTCCAGCCGTTCGGCTCCCGGTACAAGGGGGAGGTGCGGGTGGCCCTGGCCGACGTGAACGGGGACGGGGTGCTCGACCTGATCGCCGGGGCCGGGTTCGGGGCCGGCCCGCAGGTGTCGGTCATCGACGGGTTCACCACCCGCACCCTGAACACCTTCTTCGCCTTCGAGAGCACCTTCCGCGGCGGGGTGTACGTGTCCGGGGCGGACCTGACCGGGGACGGCAAGGCGGAGGTGATCGTCGGGGCCGGGGAGGGCGGCGCCCCGCGGGTGCAGGTGTACGACGGGGCGACCGACGCCCTCCTGTTCGACCGGTTCGCCTACGAGCCGTCCGCCCGGACCGGGGTGCGGGTGGCCGCCGCGGACGTGACCGGGGACAGCATCCCGGACCTGGTGCTGGCCGCCGGCATCGGCGGCGGCCCGCGGGTGCGGGTGTTCGACGGGGCCAGCGCCCGGGCCGGCCAGGAGCTGGTGTTCGCCGACTTCTTCGCCTACGAGGACACCCAGCGGGGCGGGGTGTACATCGCCGCCGGGGACTACGACGGGGACGGGTACGCCGACATCCTGACCGGCGGCGGGCCGGACGGCGGCCCCCGGGTGACGGTGTTCAACGGGTTCAACGTCCAGACCCAGAACCCGAACCTGCCGCTGCGGCTCCAGGACTTCTTCGCCTTCGATCCGGACAGCCGGGACGGCGCCCGGCCGGCGTTCAAGAACGTGGTCGGCCAGAAGAACGCGGACATCGTGGTCGGGACCGGGAACGGGCCGCCCATCGTCCGGGTGTTCAACGGCACCGTCCGCGGGGCCGACCAGGGGCCGCAACTGATCAACTCCGAGCTGGCCTCCACCGACCCGCTCGCCCTGTTCGGCGCCTGGGTCGGCTGATCGCACAGTGACGAGCGACCAGTAACGCGCAAAAGACCTGAAAGCCCACGGACCGCGGTCCGTGGGTCATCCTGGCAACCGCTTCTCCCCCTCACCCGGCTGTTTTCCGACTCTGGATGCCCCCGCCCACCCGCAGCAGCGGGTGGGCTTTCGTGTTTCTGACCCTGACACCGGGCCTATCTCTCATCATTTTTTCTTCATTGAATCCGCCCCCGGACGGGGCGAGAATGCGGCGCTTCTCCGAGTCCACGTACCCTGGAGCGCTGCGATGACGCCTCGTCTGGTGTGTCGTGCCCTGCTGGCCGCCCCGCTGATCGCCGGCGGGCTGGCCGTCCCGCTGGTCCGGGCCGCCGAGCCGGCCCCCGTGCCCCGGCCGGCCGGCACCGCCCAAGGCCCCGCCTCGGCGACCGAGTTGGACAAGAAGATCCTGGACATGATCTCCGGCCAGTCCGAGATCATGACCAACCTGCAGTACCTGAGCGACGTGATCGGCCCCCGGCTGACCGGCTCCCGCAACCTGGAGCGGGCGAACAAGTGGGCCATGGAGCGGATGGAGAGCTACGGGCTGGAGAACGTCCGGCTGGAGCCGTGGGAGATCCCGCTCGGGTGGGAGCGGGGGTTCGCCCGGATGACCATGGTCGACCCGAACCCCGGCCGGCCGGTCATGGTGGCGGCCAGCGGCTGGACCCCCGGCACCAAGGGCAAGGTGACCGGCCCGGTGGTCGCCGTCCAGGCCCGGAACAAGGAGGACCTGGCCAAGTACAAGGGGAAGCTGAAGAACGCCGTCGTCCTGCGGACCCCGCCGACCGCCATCGGCCCGGTGACCGACCTGCGGTACATCCCCGGGTTCACCCCGGACACCCCGACCCCGCCGGCCGAGGGGAAGAAGGACGAGCCGAAGAAGGAGGCGGCCAAGCCGGCCGAGGGGAAGAAGGAGGAGCCGAAGAAGGGCGACCAGCCGCAGGGCAAGAAGGGGTTCGGCGGGGGCGGGTTCGGCGGCGGGTTCCTGCCCGACTTGAACGACTTCCTGATCGCCGAGGGGGCGGCCGCGGTGCTGTCCCAGTCGAGCAAGCCGCACGGCCTGATCGCGGTCAGCGGCGGCTGGCGGGGGGCCGACCGCGGCGCCCCGCAGGAGGGGCTGGCCCGGCTGGTCTGCTCGGTCGAGAGCTACGGCCTGCTGTGGCGGCTGGCCACCGACGCCAAGCAGACGCCGACGGTCGAGATCGAGGTGCAGAACAAGTTCGTCCCCGGCCCGATCGTCTGCTTCAACACGGTCGGCGAGATCAAGGGGAGCGAGAAGCCGGACGAGTTCGTGGTGATCGGCGCCCACCTGGACAGTTGGGACCTGGGCACCGGCACCACGGACAACGGCACCGGGTCGTGCGTCATCCTGGAGTGCGCCCGGGTACTGGGGGCGCTGGCCAAGGCCGGGGTGCGGCCGAAGCGGACCATCCGGTTCGTCCTGTACACCGGGGAGGAGCAGGGGCTGCACGGCAGCCGGGAGTACGTCAAGCGGCACAAGGACGAGATGCCCCGGACGAGCGTCGCCCTGGTGCACGACACCGGCACCGGCAAGGTGGAGGGGTTCGCCCTGATGGGCCGGGAGGCGGTCAAGGCGGTGCTCGCCCCGGAGCTGACCTCCCTGGAGCCGGTCGGGTTCAAGGGGCTGACCCGGCGGTTCAGCGGCGGCAGTGACCACCAGTCGTTCGAGGCCAGCGGGGTGCCGGGGGTCGCCTGCGTGCAGGACTCGGACGAGTACCAGCTGACCCACCACACCCAGAGCGACACGTTCGACAAGGCGAAGGCGCCGAACCTGATCCAGGGGGCGCAGGTGATGGCGGTGACCGCCCTGCGGGTGGCCAACCTGCCGGACCTGCTGCCGCGGGACCGGGCGGCCGGCGGCGGCCCGGAGCGGAAGCGGGGCGGCTTCGGCGAGAAGAAGGAGACGAAGAAGGACGGGCAGTAACCAGGGTCGGGGTTTACGGAGCCGGAAGCGTGAGCGACGGATCGGCGGCGCTCACGCTTCCGGCTCCGACTCCGTAAATCCGTCGCTGTGATACAATGCGGGCGGCAACCGGAGGGCATCCGATGAACGAACAACCGACGAAAACCGTCCGGGAAGGCTGGCCGCACCCGGACTTCATCACCAACACCAACAACTTCCCGACAGCCGAGCTGTGGAAGTACATCGGCCAGTACATCGCCTGGAACTGGGACGGGACGGAAATCCTGACCGCCGCACCGACCGAGGAAGAGGTGTTCGCCCGGCTCGCGGACCTCGGCGTCCCGGGTGACAAATCGGTGGTCAGCTACGTGTCCGACCCGGACCTGGTTTACATCTGACCGCCCGATGCTCCTCCCGTACAAGCAGTACCCCGTGTCCGCCCCGGTCATTTCACTCAACGGGCGGGCGAACCGGCCGAAACCGGTCGTCATGGTCACCGTCATCGGGCCGGGCGGCTCGGCCGTTCAGGAAGCCCTGCTCGACACCGGGGCGGACGACACCGTCTTTCCGGACGACGTGGCCGCGAAGATCGGCCTCGACCTGTCCGCCGCCCCGACCCGCTCGGCCGCCGGCGTCGGCATGACCCCGTACCCGCTGCGGTACGCCCAGGTCACGCTCCGGCTCACGGACGGGATCGAGTACCGCGAGTGGCCGGCGTGGGTGGCGTTCACCCCGGCCCGGCTCCGGTTCGCCGGCTGCCTGCAGTTCTTCACCGCCGCGTTCGACGGGGAGCGGGAGCAGGTGACGCTCGCCGTCACCGCCCGCTACCCCGGCGGCTGACCGGCCCCGCCCTTCGGCAGCTTGACCACCAGCACCGAGCACGGGGCGTCCCGCACCACCCGCTCGGCCACGCTGCCGAGCACCAGCCGGTCCACCCCGGTCCGGCCGTGGGTGCCGAGGACGATCACGTCCGCCCCCATGTCGGCCGCGTACTTGACGATCTCGGCCGCCGCGTCCCCTTCTCGAAGGGCGTGGCGGACGGCGATCGACGGGTTGGCCGGGTGGACCGATTCGAGCTGGGCCTGGGCGGCCCGCTTGTCCGGGGCGTCCGGGCCGCCGGGGGTGTGGACGTGCAGGACGGTCAGCCCGGCCTTGTACGCCTCGGCCAGCCCGAGGGCGTGGAAGTACGCCAGGGTGGACGGGGAGGAGAAGTCGGTCGGGTAGAGGATCTTCTGGACGCGGATCATCACCGGCCCCTGAGGGACGGCCGGCCCGAGGGGAGCGGGGCCGGCCGGCGTGCCCATGCTACCACGCCCGGCCGGCCCCCGGAACACCCCGCCGGCTCAACGCCCGCGGCGGTCGTCGTCCCACCGGTCCCGGTCGTCGTCCCACCGGTCCCGGTCGTCGTAGTCCCGATCATCGGCCGGCCGGCCGGCCGGGTCGTCCGCGTACTCGTCGCACGCCGCCGCCATCCGCACCAGCAGCATGATGGCCATGACGAGGCCGACGATCCCGATCACCGCCATCAGGCAGCCGACGCCGAGTATCCCCAGCCCGGCCAGCACGAGCGCTGGCGGCGGCATCGGCGGTGGCCCCCCCGGGTTCACCGGCGGACCGCCCTGGGGCTGGGGGGCGAACACGGCCGCCACCACCGACACCCCGGCGAACAGGACGAGCAGGACGGCCATCACCAGATACAGGACGAACACCGTGCCGGCCAGCTTGGCCAGGTCCGGCTTGCCGATGAACTCGGCGACGGCCGCGGTGTACCGCAGCACCAGGAGGCTCGACACGATCACCAGCAGCCCGGGGATCATGGCGATGGCCTGGGCGAACTGCGGCGGGACCGCCTTCACCACCAGTTGTTCGACGTTCATCGCCAGGCCGAGGAGCATCGCGGTCGCCAGCAGTGTGATGGCCGGGCTGATCCGCCCCTTCGCACCCGGCACCTCCGGCGGGACGGCCGCCAGCCGGGTCAGCCCGACCAGCCGGATCAGATTGCCGAGCAGGCCGACCGCCCCGATGGCGGCGGCGATAAAGAGGGCCGGCCCTTGTAACTGCTGACCCGGTTGCGGCTGTGCGCCCGGCTGGTTCATCGCCTGGGACATGATGACCAGGATCAGCGCGGCCATACCCACCGCGGTGCCGATCACGATGACGATCAACCCGTACAGATCCAGCCGGAACCCGCCGGCCATCCGTCGGAACGCCTCAGACATGCTGCCCACCGGGGTCGTGTGAGGGGGAACAGGGCCGTGGCCACCGGGCGAGTGTAGCCGCTCCCGCCGGCCCGGCGAAGCAGATTCCGACCGGCCGGCGACCGTTGCGAGGCCGGCGACCGGCGGATACCGTGGGACTCGCCGGGCCACACCGGCGACCCGTGGAGGAATGCAAAAGTGGGTGACGCGGCGGACCCGGCCGGGCTGACCACGGAGGCCGCCCGCAGGCGGCTGGCCGAGGCCGGGCCGAACGAGCCGGCCCCGGCCGCCGGGCGGCCCGGGCTGCGGGCGGCGGTCGCCGCCGTGTTCAACCCGCTCACCCTCATCCTGCTCGCCGCCGCGGCCGTCTCCGCCTGGTTCGGGGAGCCGGTCAGCGCCGGCGTGATCGGGGTGGTGGTGGCGGTCAGCACCGGCCTGCAGATCGCCCAGACGGCCCGGGCCGACCGGGCGGTCCGCCGGCTGCGGGAGGGGGTCGGGGTGACGGCCACCGTCCGCCGGGACGGCCGGTGGGTCGAACTGCCCCGCCGGGAAGTCGTACCCGGGGACGTGGTCCGGCTGGCCGCCGGCGACCTGGTCCCGGCCGACGCCCGGCTGGTCGCCGCCCGCGACCTGCACGTCCAGCAGGCCGCCCTGACCGGCGAGTCCCTGCCGGTCGAGAAGCAGGCCGGGGGCGGGGACGACGCCGGCCCGCCGACCCCGGACCTGCCGGACCGGGTGTTCTTCGGCACGTCCGTGGTGAGCGGCACCGGCACCGCCGTCGTCACCGCCACCGGCCGGGCGACCGCGTTCGGGGACGTGGCCGCCCGGCTGGCCGCCGCCCCGCCGGAGACCGAGTTCGACCGGGGCACCCGGCGGTTCGGGCTGTTCGTCACCCAGACCGTGCTGGCCCTGGTGGCGGTCGTCTTCCTGGTGTGCGCCGCCCGCGGCCGGAACCCGTTCGAATCCCTGCTGTTCGCCCTGGCCCTGGCCGTCGGGCTGACCCCCGAGCTGCTGCCCATGATCGTCACCGTCACCCTGGCCCGCGGGGCGGTGCGGATGGCCGGCCGGCACGTGGTGGTCAAGCACCTGCCGGCCATCCAGAACCTGGGCAGCATGGACGTGCTGTGTACGGACAAGACCGGCACCCTGACCCTCGGGGAGATGAGCCTGGAGGGGTGGACGGACGCGGCCGGCCGGCCGGCCGACCGGGTGCTGCTGCTGGCCTACCTGAACTGCGGGCACGAGACCGGCATCCGCAGCCCGCTGGACGCGGCCGTGCTCGCCAAGACCGCCCCGGTCGGGGTGGGCGGCTACCGCAAGCGGGACGAGGTGCCGTTCGACTTCGACCGCCGGCGGGCGTCGGTGGTGCTGGACGGGCCGGACGGTCCGGTACTCGTCACCAAGGGGGCGCCCGAAGGGGTGCTGGGCGTCTGCCGGGGGGTGGACGACCCGGGCGGCCCGCGGGAGCTGACCACGGCCGACCGGGACCAGGTACTCGGCGAGCTGGCCCGGCTCGGCACGGACGGCTACCGGGTGCTGGCCGTCGCCCACAAGCCGGTGGACCCGCGGGAGGCGTACACCACGGCCGACGAGGCCGGGCTGACCCTGGCCGGGCTGCTCTGGTTCCGCGACCCGGTCCGGCCGGACGCCGCCCACGCCGTCCGCGAGCTGGGCCGGGACGGGGTGCGGGTGGTGATGCTGACCGGGGACAACGAGGGGGTGGCCCGGGCCGTCGCCCGGCAGGTCGGGCTGCCGGCCGACCGGGTCGTGACCGGGGCCGAGCTGGACCGGCTGACCGACCCGGCGGTCGGGGTGCTGGCCGAGCGGGCGGCGGTGTTCGCCCGACTGACCCCGGCCCAGAAGACCCGGGTGATCGCCGCCCTCCGGGCCCGCGGGCACGCGGTCGGGTTCCTCGGGGACGGGGTGAACGACGCCCCGTCCCTGCACGCGGCCGACGTCGGGGTGTCGGTGGCGACGGCGGTGGACGTGGCCAAGGACGCGGCCGCGGTCATCCTCACCCGGCCCGGGCTGGGGGTGCTGCACGCCGGGGTGGCGGAGGGCCGGCAGGCGTTCGGGAACGTGACCAAGTACCTGCTCATGGGCACCAGCTCGAACTTCGGGAACATGCTGAGCATGGCCCTGGCCACCCTGTTCCTGCCGTTCCTGCCGATGCTCCCGGCCCAGGTGCTGTTGAACAACCTGCTGTACGACGCCGCCCAACTGCCGATCCCGACCGACCGGGTGGACCCCGGGTTCGCCCGCAAGCCGCGGCGGTGGGACGTGCGGGCGGTCCGCCGGTTCATGCTGGTGGCCGGGCCGCTCAGCTCGGCCTTCGACCTGCTCACGTTCGCCGGCCTGCTGTGGCTGTTCCGCGCCCCCGAGGCCCGGTTCCACACCGCCTGGTTCGTCGAGTCCCTGCTCACCCAGACGCTGGTGCTGCTGGTCATCCGGACGGCCGGCAGCCCGCTCCGGCACCCGCCCAGCCGGCCGCTGGCGGCGGCCGTCGCCGGGGTGTGTGCGGTCGCCGTCGGCCTGCCGTACACGCCGCTGGCCGGGCCGCTCGGGTTCGAGCCGCTGCCGGCCGCGTACCTGGCGTTCATCGCCGCCCTGACGACCGGGTATCTGGGGCTGATGGCGGCCGTCAAGCGGGTGTTCTTCGCCCCGCTGATGCGGCCTGGGGGTTGACCGGCCGGTGGCGATCACGACCACGGACCGGATGTCACACCGAGGGGCGTATGGCGGACCTGCGGGGCGAGGTCGTTTACCTGTTCGCGTTCGACGTGGGGAGCGAGATCCTCACCCCGGTGGTCGAGTCCCGGCTCGCCCGCCGGGCCGAGCCGTTCCAGGTGCGGCGGCCGCAGCTGGCCCCGCCGGACGTCACGTTCTACCGCCCGCTGGTTGTCGACCCGCCGCCGGACGCGGTGGCGGTGAACGGGCAGCCCGCCCAAGTGGAGGTCCGCGTCTACGACGTCGGGTGCGTAACCGTCACCGTCCGCGTCCCGGTGGCCGCCCCCGGGCTGGCCGACCTGCGGCGGTTCCACCGGCCGCTGGCCGCCGACGGCCGGCCGCTCGGGGAGCCAGTCCGGGAGCTGTGCGACGGCGTCCGGCGGGCGCTCGGGGACGCCGTCCGCGGGTCGGTCCCGCCGTCCGACCCGGAGGTGTACACCGCCTTCTGCCTGACCGACCTGGGCGGCGAGCCGGCCGCCGACCGGTGGCTGGCGGCCCACCGCTCGGAGGCGGCCGGGCTGCTGACCGACCTGGACGCGACCGCCGTCAGCGACGCCCAGGTGGCCGAGACGCTCCGCCTCGCCCGGTCGCTGGAGACCGCCGACCTGGTCGTCATCGACTGGGACGCCGCCCTGGTGATCGACCTCGGCGGGCCGGCCGAGGAGGTGCTGCACGTGCTGGAGCTGGCCAACCTGCAGCTTCAAGAGTGGCGGACCCTGGACGCCGTCCTGGACCGCCACCTGGGCCGGCTGTACGACCGGCTCGGCCGGCGGCCGCGGCTGTGGGGCGGCGGGTGGGCGCCCGCGCTGCGGGAGGTGCGGCAACTGCGGGTGGACGTGGCCAAGCTGGCCGACGAGGTGACGAACATCACCAAGTTCGTCGGCGACTGGTATCTGGCCCGGGTGTACCTGGCCGCCCGGGAGCGGTTCCACCTGGACGCCTGGCGGGCCAGCGTCGAGCAGCGGCTCGGCCAGCTCGACCGGCTGTACGGGGTGGTGCAGGGGGAGGTGAACGAGCGGCGGATGCTCTGGCTGGAGGTGCTGATCGTCCTCCTCATCCTGGTCGAACTGATCGTCGCCCTGATCGGCCGCGGGTAGCGCCCCGGGGCCGCACACCCAGGGCCGTGAGGTGTGCGGCCCGGGCACACCCGCCGGCCCTGGCCTGCGACCCGGCGGACACGCGTCTCAGCTGGTGGGGCAGGCATTTCTGCCTGCCCGGCTCAAACCGGGCAGGCAGAAATGCCTGCCCCACCAGACCCAAACGGAGAAGCAAGTCCGGCCGGCAGGATCAAGCCTGTTTGCCCGCATCTGACGGCCGGCCGGGCGGATGGCACACCGGCTGCATTCCTTCCTCGCGTCTGGAATTACCGACAGCGATTGGGACTGCGGCCCGGGAGGGAGAGCCGTGCAACTGGACCTCACCGACCAGGACGCCCGCACCCTGTTGGGCATTCTGACCGACTACCTGCCGGACCTCCGCCGGGAAGCCGCCGGCACGGACCTGGCGGCCCGCGAACTGCGGCACGAACTGGCGGCCCGGGAGGATCTGTGCGAGCGGCTGCTCGCCCGGCTCGCCGGGGCCGCGGGCGGCCCGGCCTGATCCCGCCACGCATCACGGAAGCGAGGGAGCGATGACCGCGACCGATCTGGAGCTGTACTGGCGGCGGCTGCGGACGATGGCCGCCCGGCTCGGCGGGGAGGTGTCCGCCCTGCACGACGAGGCGCTCCAGCCCGTTGGGGTGGAAGCCGGGGAGGCGGGCGACGCCACCCTCGACCCCGAGGCCCGGGCCGGGGAGGAGGCGGCCATCGCCCTGTTCGGGGTGGAGGGGCACACTCTGGCCGAGGTGAACGCCGCCCTGGACCGGATCGACAACGGGACGTTCGGCACGTGCGAGGGGTGCGGCAAGGCCATCCCCCGGGACCGGCTCCGCGCCCTGCCGTACGCCCGCCGGTGCGTCGGCTGTGAGCGGGCGGCCGGCGGCTGACCCCGGCTACAGGCCGGCGACGTTCCCGTTGTTGCGGACCGGCAGCACGACCCGGACGGTCGTCCCCTCCCCGACCCGGCTGTCGATCTCCAGCTTGCCGTCGTGCTGCTCGACGATCCGCCGGCAGATGGCCAGCCCCAGCCCGGTCCCCTTCCCCTCCGGCTTGGTGCTGAAAAATGGCTCCGTCACCCGGGGCAGGTGTTCGGGTGGGATGCCGACCCCGGTGTCCGCCACCTCGACCACCACGGCCGGGCGGCTGGGCGGGAGCGACCCGGGCCGCACCCGGGGGGTGAGCTGTCCGCCGGCCGGCATGGCGTCGGCCGCGTTCGTGACCAGGTTCAGGAACACCTGCCGCAACTGCTGCCGGTCGGCGTAGATGACCGGCACCGTCGGGGCGAACTCCGGGCGGACCTGGATCCGCCGCTTGGCCAGGTGGTGCTCGGTCAGCTCGATCGTCTTGGCCACCTCCGCGCACACGTCCACGGTGGACACCTGGTCCCGGCCGGGGCGGCTGAACTGGAGCAGGTTGGCCACCAGCCGGGCCATCCGCTCGACCTCCTGCTCGACCACCTCCAGCGGCCGGCGGCGGGGGTCGTCCGGTGGGTCTGGGCCAGCACCCCCTCGACCCGCAGGCTGACCGTGCCGAGCGGGTTGTTCAGCTCGTGGGCGATGCTGGCGGCCAGCTCCCCGACCCCGGCCAGCCGGGCCGCCTGCCAGAGCTGCTGGGTGGCCGCCCGCAGCTCCTCCGTCTTGGCCCGCAGCTCCCCCTCGGTCCGCTTCTGGGCGGTCACGTCCTGGTGGGCGATCACCACCCCCCGGCGGTCCGGGCCGAGCGGGGTGGCGATCAGGCTGAACCACACCCGGCCGGCGTCCAGGTCGCACGGGAACTCGACGGCGAACCGGTCGCTGGCCCCGCTCAGGATGGCCTCCAGCCCCCGCTCGACCCGCAGGGCGTGGTCGTCGCCCGGCCCGGTCACCTGCCGGCAGACGGCCAGGTAGTTGGCCCCCAGCCCGCACCGGACCGGGCCGCCCGGCCGGCGGCGGGCGAACGCCTGCCAGGCGGTGTTCACGGCGATGATCGTCCCGGCCCGGTCGAGGACGGCGATGTTGGCGGACAGGGAGTCGAGGATGCCGTGGGCCAGCGCCTGGGAGGCCCGCAGGGCGGCCCGGTCCCGGTGGTGGTCGGCGATCCGCCCGATCCTGGCCCGCAGCTCGTCCGGGCGGACCGGCTTGAGCACGTAGTCGGCCGCCCCGAGCCGGAACGCGGTGATGGTGGCGGCCACGTCCGCCCACCCGGTGACGACCAGGACGGCCGCGTCCGGGGCCAGCCGGCGGAGGGCCGGGAGCAGCTCCTCGGCCGACCCGTCGGGCAGCCGGCGGTCCAGCAGCACCGCCCCGTACCGCCCCCAGTCGGCCCGGGCCAGGGTGGCCGCCGCCGTCCCCGCCTCCTCCACCGCGTACCCGTCCAGCTCCAGCACGTCTCGGAGGCTGGCCCGGGCGTCCGGGTCGTCGTCCACCACCAGGACGGTGAACGGGGCGGCGTCACTCATGTCCGGCGGCCCCCCCGCCCGGCCGGTCGGCGGCCAGCCGGCCGACCGTGGCCAGCAGCTCGGGGATGTCGAACGGCTTGTAGCAGACCGCGTCCGCCCCGTTCTGGAGGGCCAACTGGACCAGCCCGCCCAGCTCCCGCGGGTGGGCGGTGACGACCACCGTGTGGGCGCGTCGGGCAGGCCCGGCGGACCATCGGATCACCGCCGACCCGTCCCCGTCCGGCAGCCGCAGGTCGATCAGGGCGACCCGGACCGGGCCGGCCCGCAACTGCTCGGCCGCCTGCCCGGCGTCGTGGGCCAGGGCCACCCGGAACCCCCGCTCCCGGAGCAGATCCCACAGGGCGGCGCACAGGTCCGGGTCGTCGTCCACCACCAGCACCAGCGGCTGGCCGACCGCCTCGTCCACCAGCCCGAGCAGCCGGGCCGGGTCGACCGGCTTGGCCAGCACCCGCCACGCCCCGGCCGCCACCGCCGCCGCCCGGGTCTCGCTGCTGGTGTACGCCGACACCAGGATGGCCACCGTCCCGGCCCGCAGCTTCCGCACCTCCCGGTACAGCTCCAGCCCGGTCATCCCGGGCATCTTGTAGTCGAGCAGGGCCACGTCATACGCCTTCCGCCGGACCAACCCCAGCGCGGTCGGGCCGTCCGGGGCGGTGTCCACCTGGTAGCCGAGGTCGGTCAGGATGTCGGCCAGGTTGCGGCAGGCGTCCGGGTCGTCGTCCACCACCAGCACCGTCCTGGCGGGTCGGTCCGTCATGGCTCGCCCTCCTCGGCCGCGGCCGTCAGCCGGACGGTGAAGGTGGTCCCCTCGCCGGGCCGGCTGGCGGCCAGCAGCGCCCCCAGGTTCTTCTCCAGGATGGCCCGGGCCAGGGCCAGCCCCAGCCCCATCCCGCGGGCCTTGGTCGTGTACAGCGGCTCCATCACCCGGGCCAGGTGCTCCGGCGGGATGCCCACCCCGGTGTCGGCGACCGTCACCTCCACCCGCCCGCCGGCCGCCCGGCCGGCCAGGGTCAGGGTGCCCCCCTGTGGCATGGCCTCCCGGGCGTTGCGGACCAGGTTGGCGAACACGATCCGCAACTGGTCCGGGTCGGCCAGCACGCGGGGCAGGTCGGCCGGCCAGTCGTGGGCCACCCGCACGCCGGCGGGGGGCGGGTTGGCCTCCACCGCCTCCTCGACCACCCGCCGGACGGCCACCGGCCGCAGGTCCGGGACGGGCATCCGGGCGAAGTCCGATAGGGCGGTGATCACCCCGTCCGCCAGGGCCACCTGCCGCTCGATCCGCCCCAGGTGCTCGGCCGTCTTCTCCGGGGTCGGGGTGCGGGCGTGGAGCAGGTAGTAGACGGACGTCTTGATGACGTTGAGCGGGTTCCGCAGCTCGTGGGCCACCCCGCCGCCGACTTGGCCGATGGCCGCCAGCCGCTCGGCCCGCTGGCGGCGGGCGACGTGTTCGGACTGGTACGCGTCCTCGATGATCGCCAAGTCCAGGTCGAGCAGGGTGTTCAGCGACTGGCGGGGGGCCAGGGAGTCGGCCGGGTCGCCCGGCCAGTTCCGGGCCAGGGCGGTCAGCAGCCCCCGCCGCAGCCGGGACAGGGCGACGTTGGTGTACACCTGGTCCAGCCCGATCTCGACGTGCCGCCACCCGACCCGCCACCGCCGCTCGACGTACTCCCGGTCGTACGGGCCGGTCAGCAGCTCCCGCAGCCAGACGGCCAGCGTCCCCTTCAACCGGGCGACCTGCTCCGCCCCGCCGGTGATCGCGCGGCGGGCGGCCGGGTGCCGGTTGATCTCGGCATAGAAGTCCTCGATCAGCGGGCCGATGTGCGGGGCGAGGAGGTCGGCCACGGACCGGACGTTCCGGGCGTCGTCGGCCGTCCAGCCGACGTACCGCTGGAGATCCTGGTAGCGGCGGAACTGTTCGTCAGGGGTCATGACGCCCCCGGATGGCGGTGCCCGGCCGTGGCACCCACAACCGGGACGATGGCACAAGCTTGCTCAGATCGGCACTATCATCTTACACGGCGCAGACAGGGGGCGGAAGGGTGGCTATGGCCGGTGGTCGCCAGGGACGTCGTCCTAACGAGCCGAAAGCTGACCTTCCGCCGTTCAACTGACAGGTGTTACCGGACAACTGGTCCGCACACGCGCGTGTGGGCGGCTGTGCGTATCTGGCACACCCGCTCGGACCGCCACATCGACCGTCCACCACGAGCCGGTGTTCTCTCAAACCATTGTGATACAAGGTCTTGCTGCAGAAAACCGAGTGTCTCGGCTCCGGGCCGGTCGAACTTTAGCTAATCGGCCCTGCGGTTGCATTGCCCTCTCATCGACACGCCACACTCTCACGGACGGGAGCGGACCGATGCTCGTTCTCACTCGCAAAGTCGGCGAAGAAATCGTGATCGACGGGGGCATCCGGATCACCATCCTCGCGTTGGGGGGTGAACGGGTCCGAGTCGGGGTGACGGCCCCGCCGGACGTCCGGGTGGACCGGTCGGAGGTGCGGACCCGGGCCGCGAACCTGCCACGTCCGGCCGCCGCCCGAACCGCCGCCCGGGCTGTGCAGCCGGCCTGACTTCCGTTCCATACCATCCTCCCGGGCTGGCCCGGGTGTTCTCATACCGGAGGGCTAACCGTGGTGCTGACAGGCGCTGACAAGCGGCCGCGAACCGGCCCGGCGGAACTGGCGGCGGACATCCGTCAGCGGCACCGGGGTCTGGTCCGGGATCTGCGGCTCGAAGTGGCCGAGGCCGGGGTGATCCTGCACGGCTCGGCGTACTCGTTCTACGGCAAGCAGGTCGCCCAGCACGAGGTGCGCCGCCTCACCGGCCTGACCGTGCTGGCCAACCGGATGACGGTCGCCGGGCAGGGCTGACCGGCGGGCGGGTCAGTCGAGCAACCGCTCCGCCCGCAGCCGCCGCCGCACCGCTTCCGCCGCCGACTCCGAGGCGGTCGATACCCGAAGCAGACGAGCGCCCCAGTCGGGGCCGGGTTCCTGCCACCGGCTGGCCGCCCACCGATAGACCGCCCACCCGGCATCAGACGCATCCCCCCGGCGGCCGTCCAGCCGCCCCCGGGCGACCTCCGGCGAAACCTCGCAGACGATCAGCACCACCGGCACGGCGAGCCGGTCCGCCTGCTCGGCGAACGGCCTGCGAGTGGCGTCGTCTCGCAGGTTGGCGTCCACCAGCACCCGCCGCCCGGCCAACAGCCCGGCCTCGGCCCGCCGCAGGCACTCGGCGTACACCCGGCCGGTCCACTCCGGGGCGTAAGCCCCCTCGCCGAGGGTGGCCCGCGGCAGGTCGGCGGGGACCACCTCCTTGCGGATGACATCCGTCCGTACCAGGTCGAACCCGTCCGCGGCCAGCACCCGAGCCAGGGTGGACTTGCCGGCGCCCGGCAGCCCGCTGACCAGCACCAGGGCCGGCCGCCGGCCCGGCGCCTCCAGTTCGCCGAGGGCCAGCAGCCAGTGCCCCTGGGCGAGCCGGCGGTTCGCCTCCCGGTCGGCCGCCGGCACCTCCGGCTCCCGCAGCGTCAGCCCTTCCACCTTGGCCCGCACCACCGCCCGGTACGCGGTGTAGAACGGGAACAGCGTCCGCCCCTCGGCGTCCCCGCTGGCCCGGACGTAGGCGTCGACGAACGCCCCGGCCAGGTCGCGGCGGCCGCGGAACGCCAGGTCCATCGCCAGGAAGGCGGCGTCGGCCACCGGGTCGGCCGACCGGAACCGCTCGCCGAACTCGACGCAGTCGATGGCCACCAGGTCGCCGGGCGGCGGCCGGTCGGGGAAGTGGTAGACGTGGTCCAGGTGCAGGTCGCCGTGGCCGTCCCGGGGCACGCCGCGGGCGGCCCGGGCGTCGATCAGCGGGCCGAGGGCGGCCAGGTGTTCGTCGGTCAGCGCCCGCACCCGGTCGAACACCGCCGGCTCGACCGTCGCCCCGACCTCGATGGTGCGGCCTCCGCGAGGATGTCCCGGGCGTTGCCGGCGACCACGGCCAGCCGGCCGAACGCGGCCACCTGGGCGCCGCCGTCCGCCCGGCGGTGGAAGTCGGCGACGACGGCGGCCACCCGCTCGACCAGCGGGGCGGTCAGCTCGCCCCGGCGGAGGCGGTCCAGCAGGGACGCCCCCTCCGGCAGCCGCCGCATCCGCACCGCCCACTCGACCGCCGGCCCGTCCCCGCCGACCCGCAGCCCGGCCGGCCCGTCTGTGACAGGCACCACCCCGAGGTACACGTCGGCCGCCAGCCGGCGGTTGAGCCGGACTTCCTCCTCGCAGTCGTGGCGGCGGCGGTCGAGGGTGGAGAAGTCGAGGAACCCGAGGCGGACCGGCTTCTTCACCTTGTACGCGTACCCGCCGGCCAGGAAGACGACCGAGATGTGGGTCTGGATCACCCGCAGGTCGTCCGCCGAGTGTGGGTAGGCGGCCGGCCGGGACAGCTCGTCGATCAGCCGGCGCAGGTCCACGGTCCGGGCCTCCGGTCATCCCTGACCCATTCTGGCGGACGCGCCCTCGGGGGACCAGCCGCCCTGTCCGGCCCGGACCGCACCCGGCACAATGCAGGAGGATCGTAACCAGCCGCTCACTCACCCTCACCCCGGCCCGCCGCGTGTCCGACACCCCCGCCCCCGCCGGCCGGACGCAGGCCGTGATTGCCGCCCTGGCGGTCGCCGCCATCGCCGCCCACCTGGTGTGGCGGTGGGCCGCCCCGGTGGCCGAGTCCGGCTTCCGGCCGGCCGACCTGCCCCTCTTCGTCGCTTTGGCCCTCGGCGGCGGGTATCTGGTGGTCGGCCTGCTGGCCAAGCTGGTCCGCGGGGAGTTCGGGTCGGACCTGCTGGCCGGGCTGTCCATCGTGACCGCCGTCCTGCTCGGCGAGTACCTGGCCGGGACGCTGGTGGTGCTGATGCTGTCCGGCGGGGAGGCGCTGGAGGGGTACGCGGTCCGGCGGGCGTCGTCCGCCCTGGCCGCCCTGGCCCGGCGGATGCCGGCCGTGGCCCACCGCACCCGGGGCGGGGCGGTCGAGGACGTGCCGCTGGCCGCGGTCGCCGTCGGCGACACGGTGGTCGTGTTCCCGCACGAGACCTGCCCGGTGGACGGGACGGTGGTCGACGGGCACGGGACGATGGACGAGTCGTACCTGACCGGGGAGCCGTTCCGGCTGGCCAAGGCACCGGGGGCGGCGGTCCTGTCCGGGGCGGTGAACGGGGACGCCGCCCTGACCGTCCGGGCGGACCGGCCGGCGGCCGACTCCCGGTACGCCAAGATCATGCGGGTGATGCGGGAGAGCGAACAGCGGCGGCCCCGGTTGCGGCGGCTGGGGGACCGGCTGGGGGCGTTGTACACCCCGGTGGCGGTGGCCGTCGCCGCGGTCGCCTGGGCGGCCAGCGGCGACCCGGTCCGGTTCCTGGCCGTGCTGGTGGTGGCCACCCCGTGCCCGCTGCTGATCGCCATCCCGGTGGCCATCATCGGGGCGGTGTCACTGGCCGCCCGCCGGGGGATCGTGGTCAAAGACCCGGCCGTGCTGGAGGTGCTGCCGCTCTGCCGGACGGCCGTGTTCGACAAGACCGGGACGCTCACCTACGGCCGCCCGACGCTGGTCGAGGTGGTCCCGGTCGGCGGGTTCGACCGGGACGAGGTACTCCGGCTGACGGCCAGCCTGGAGGTGTACTCCCGGCACCCGCTGGCCGGGGCGGTCCGGGACGCGGCCGCCGCCGCCCGGCTGCGGCTGGCCGAGGCGGCGCACGTGACCGAACCCCCCGGCCGGGGGCTGGTCGGGACGGTGGACGGGCGGGCGGTCCGGGTCACCGGCCGGTCCAAGCTGCCGGCCGCCGCCCTGCCGCCGACCGCCGGCGGGCTGGAGTGCGTGGTGCTGATCGACGAGCAGCCGGCCGGGCTGCTGCGGTTCCGGGACGCCCCGCGGGCCGACAGCCGGCGGTTCATCCACCACCTGGGCACCCGCCACGGGGTGCGGCGGGTACTGCTGGTGTCCGGGGACCGGGAGGAGGAGGTCCGCTACCTGGCCGACGCGGTCGGCATCACCGAGGTGTACGCCGGGCAGACGCCGGAGCAGAAGGTGGAGTTGGCCCGGCGGGAGACGGCGGCGGCGCGGACGGTGTTCGTCGGGGACGGGATCAACGACGCCCCGGCGCTGACCGCCAGCACGGTCGGGGTGGCGTTCGGGCAGAACAGCGACGTGACGGCGGAGGCGGCCGACGCGGTGGTGTTGGACGCCGACCTACGGCGGGTGGACGAGCTGCTGCACGTCAGCCAGCGGCTGCGGGCGATCGCCCTGCAGAGCGCCGTCGGCGGGATCGCGCTGAGCCTGGCGGCGATGGCGGTGGCCGCCGCCGGGTATCTGCCGCCGGTCGCCGGGGCGGTGACGCAGGAGGTGATCGACGTGCTGGCCGTGGCGAACGCCCTGCGGGCGTCGTTCCGCCCGCGGGCGCTGACCGACTTCTGACCCGCCCGAAGTACACCCGGCGGGACTCGACCCCTCGCCCTCCGGATCCCGCCCTGTTCTGTTGAACTCCTCGGACGCAAGGCGAGCGGGGGGCGTAAGCCCCCTGTTGGAACGTCTGGCGGGGCGCTCGAACAGGGGGCTGACGCCCCCCGCTCGCCCGGATTTCAGCAGAGCGATCCCGCCCCACAAAGGGATTCGCGAGGCGATTCCGACTCGGGCAAAAGCCACCTGCGGATCGGCTCGGCCGACCCCTCGCCGCCGTCGGAAACCCGGGTCTGTCGCCAGCCGCGGCTAGAATGACCGCACCCGCGACGGCCCCGTCACGGTGTCGAGCCACAGCCGCGGTCGGCCTCACCCGCCGGCCCTGTCGTCCGACCAGTTCGACGCACCCATCTGGAAGGACCGCTCGGCCATGGCAGAGGAAGACCCGACGCCGGCCACCCAGCCGGACCGACAGGCCCAGCCCGTGGACGCCGAGCAGCCGCCCCGGCTGCCGTTCCCGGTCGTCGGCATCGGGGCGTCGGCCGGCGGGTTGGAGGCGGTCGGCGAGTTCTTCGACGTCATGCGGCCGGACGGCGGCATGGCCTACGTCCTCGTCCAGCACCTGCCGCCCGACCACCACAGCATGATCGCCGAAATCCTCGCCCGCCGGACCGGCATGCCGGTCCGCCAGGTGGAGGATGGCATGCCGGTCGAGCCGGACCACGTGTACGTCATCCGCCCCGGGCACGTCCTGACCCTCCGGGACGGCCGGCTGCACCTCGGGCCGCGGCTCGGCTCCCCGCGGGCGGCCAACCGCCCGATCGACGACTTCTTCAAGAGCCTGGCCGAGGAGCAGCGGGAGCGGGCCATCGCCGTGGTGATGAGCGGGATGGGGTCCAACGGCACCGCCGGCGCCCAGGCGGTAAAGGCGGTCGGCAGGCTGTGCATCGCCCAGGACCCTGAGACGGCCCAGTTCCCGAGCATGCCCCGGCACCTGATCGACGCCGGGTACGCCGACCACATCGCCCGCCCGGCCGACATGCCCGAACTGCTGCTCGGGTACGCCGACCAGCCGTACGCCCGGGGCGGCCGGGAGGCCGACGCCCCGGCCCTGCTGAGCCGGGAGCAGCACCACCTGCGGGAGATCCTGGCCGTCCTCCGGTCCCGCACCCGGCAGGACTTCAGCGGGTACAAGAAGCCGACCGTCCTCCGCCGGGTGCAGCGGCGGATGGGGCTGGCCCGGACCGCCGGCCTGGCCGAGTACGCCCGGCTGCTGCGGCAGAACCCGGCCGAGGTGCAGGCGCTGGCCGACGACCTGCTCATCCACGTGACCGGGTTCTTCCGCGACCCGGACGCGTGGGAGGTGTTCCGCGAGCGGGCCGTCGTCCCGCTGGTCGCCGCCCGGGAGTACGGGGCGACCGTCCGGGCGTGGGTGACGGCGTGCTCCAGCGGGGAGGAGGCGTACACCCTGGCCATGCTCCTGGTCGAGGAGGCGGACCGGGCCGGCAAGCACCTGGACATCAAGGTGTTCGCCACCGACCTGGCCGACCGCAGCCTGGCCCACGCCCGGTCCGGCGTCTACCCCGGGGGGATCGAGAGCGAGATCACCGCCGACCGGCTGGCCCGGTTCTTCACCAAGGACGACGAGGTGTACCGGGTCCGCCAGGAGCTGCGGGACCGGGTGGTGTTCGCCCCCCAGAACGTCCTCCAGGACCCGCCGTTCAGCCGGCTCGACCTGGCCACCTGCCGGAACCTGCTCATCTACCTGGAGCCGGACGTCCAGCGGCGGGTGCTGAGCCTGCTCCACTTCGGCCTGCGGGAGGGGGGCACCCTGTTCCTGGGCACGTCCGAGACGATCGCCGGGGCGGAGGAGCTGTTCGAGCCGGTGGACAAGAAGGCCCGCATCTACCGCCGGGTCGGGCCGACCCGGCACGGGGCGGTCGAGTTCCCGCTCCCCCACGGCTTCCCGGCCGGCGGCCCGGGGGCGGGCGGCCGCGGCCGCCGGGCCGACGGGGGCCGGCCGTCCGTCGCCCAGATCACCCAGCACGAGCTGCTCAGCCACCACACCCCCGCCGCGGTGGCCGTCGACCGGGACTACCGGGTGCTGTACTTCCACGGGGACACCCGGGCGTACCTGGTCCAGCCGACCGGCGAGCCGACCCGGGACCTGCTGCTGCTGGCCCGGGACGGCGTCCGCCCGGCGGTCCGGGTGGCCCTCCACCGGGCGGCCGCCGAGGGGGTTCCGGCGACCGCGGCGGACGGGTGGGCGGACGCCGGGAACGGGCGGCAGGTCCGGGTCGCGGTCACCGCCTCCCCGGCCCCCGGGGTCGCGCCGGACGGCACCCCCGCCCCCCCGGACTATTTCGTCGTCAGCTTCGCCGACCACGGGAACCTCCCCCACCCGGCCGCCCCCGCGGCGGGCAACGGGGGGACGGCCGACGAGTTCCGCCGGCTCCGGGCCGAACTCCAGAGCACGATCGAGGAGCTCCAGACCAGCAACGAGGAGCTGAAGGCGTCCAACGAGGAGGTGATGAGCGTCAACGAGGAGCTCCAGAGCGCCAACGAGGAGCTGGAGTCGAGCAAGGAGGAGATGCAGTCGCTCAACGAGGAGCTGAACACGGTCAACTCGCAGCTGCGGGCCAAGATGGAGGAGTACCAGACGGCCAGCAGCGACCTGACCAGCCTGCTGGCCAGCACCGACATCGCCGTCCTGTTCCTGGACACGTCGTTCCGCATCCGCCGGTTCACCCCGGCCGCCCGCGACCTGGTCGACCTGATCCCGGGGGACGTGGGGCGGCCGCTGGCGGCGTTGGCCCGGCGGTTCGACGACCCGCACCTGGACAACGACTGCCGGGCGGTGCTGGAGCGGCTGGTCCCGGCCGAGCGGGAGGTGGCCGGGGCGGACGGCCGGCACTACCTGCGGCGGGTGCTCCCGTACCGCACCACCGACAACCGGATCGACGGGGTGGTGGTCACGTTCGTGGACATCACCGCCCGGAAGGCGGCCGAGGCCGCCCTCCGGGAGAACATGGCCGAGCTCACCCGGTTCAACCAGACGATGGTCAGCCGGGAGGAGCGGATGATCGAGCTGAAGCGGGAGGTGAACGCCCTGTGCCAGCGGCTGGGGCAACCCGGCCCCTACCCGCTCGAGTTCGACGCCGGCGGGGAGGGCCGGGATGGCTGACCCGACCCCCGACCCGGTGGCCGAGCTGCGGCGGGCGAACGCCGAGCTGACGGCCGCCCGCCGGGCCGCCCTGAACGTCCTGGAGGACGCCCTCCTCGCCCGGGACGCCCTGCGGGCGAGTGAGGAGAAGTACCGCACCCTGTTCGAGTCGATGGACGAAGGATTCCTCGTCCACGAGATGGTCCGGGACGAGACCGGCCGGGCGATCGACTTCCGGCTGGTGGAGGTGAACCCGGCGTTCACCCGCATGACCGGGCTGGGGAACGAGGTGGTGGGCCGGCTCAACAGCGAGTCCCTGCCGAACACGGAGCGGGTCTGGCTCGACACCTTCGACCGGGTGGCCCGGACCGGCACCCCCGAGCGGGTCGAGGAGTACCACCGGGACACCGACCGGTGGTACACCGTCCACGTCTCCCGGGCCGGCGGGGACGACCGCCGGGTGGCGGTCGTGTTCGACGACGTGACCGCCCGCAAACGGGCCGAGCTGGCCCTGAAGGCGAGCGGGGAGCGGCAGGCCTTCCTCCTCCGGCTAAGCGACGCCCTGCGGCCGGTGGCCGACCCGGTGGCCGTCCAGGCCGAGGCGTGCCGGGTGCTCGGCGAGTACCTGGGGGTGGACCGGGCGTACTACGTCGAGATCGACGAGGCGGCCGGCACCGCGACCGTCCGCCGGGACTACCTGCGGGGCACCTCGCCGTCGATGGCCGCCGTGTACCGGCTGGCCGACTACGGGTGGAGCCTGCCGGTCATGCGGGCCGGCACCACGATCGTGTTCGCGGACGTGGCCCAGACGGACCTCGTGCCCCCGGCCGACCGGCCGGCGCTGACGCGGATCCAGATCGTCGCCCACGTCGCCGTCCCGGTGGTGAAGGCCGGCACGCTGGTCGGCTGCTTCTGCGTCACCGAGCCGGTGCCCCGGGCGTGGACGGCCGCCGAGGTGGAGCTGGTGCGGGAGACGGCCGAGCGGACGTGGGCGGCCGTCGAGCAGGCGAAGGCCGAGGCCGCCCTGCGGGAGAGCCGGGCGTTCCACGAGCTGATCGCCGACCTGGGGAGCGACTGGTGGTTCTCCGCCCGCATCGACCCCGACGGGACGGCCGTCACCGAGGCGGTCGGCGGCGGGTTCACCCGGCTGCTCGGGTACACCCCGGACGAGCTGATGGCCGCCGGCGGGTGGGCGGTGCTGGTCCACCCGGACGACCGGCCGGAGGCCGACCGGCAGATGGCCCGGCTGCTGGCCGGGGAGACGATCGAGGGGGAGCTGCGGCACGTCGCCCGGGGCGGGCGGGTGACCTGGTCCCACTACCGCACCCGGCCGGAGACGGACCCGGCCGGGCGGGTGGCCCGGGTGTACGGGGTGGCCCGCGACGTCACCGACCGCAAGCGGGCCGAGGCCGCCGTCCGGGAGAGCGAGGAGCGGTTCCGCGGGCTGGCCGAGGCGGTCCCCCAGATCGTCTGGTCGAGCACCGACGACACGGTCGACTACTTCAACTCCCGGTGGTGGGAGTACACCGGGCTGGACCCGGCGACCGGGCTGGGGGGGGCGTGGCACGCCGTCGTCCACCCGGACGACCGGGCGGCGGCCGTCGCCCGGTCCGGCCACTCGGGGGCGACCGGGGCCGACTACGAAATCGAGTACCGGCTGCGGCGGGCGGACGGGGCGTACCGGTGGCACATCGGCCGGGCCACCCGGGTGCCGGCGCTGGGCCGCTGGTTCGGCACCGCCACCGACGTCCACGACCTGCGGACCGCCCTGGACGCCCTGCGGGAGCGGGACGAGCAACTGTCCCTGGTGCAGCGGTCGGCCAAGCTGGGGGTGTCGTCCCTCGACCTGGCCACCGGGGTCGGCGTCACCACCCCGGAGTGGCGGGACGTGGTCGGCTTCCCGGACCCGCCGGCCCCGCAGGACTTCGCCACCCTCCTCCGGCTGGTCCACCCGGACGACCGGGACCGGGTCCGGGCGCTGCACGAGGGGTCGGCCCCGGACCGCGGGCTGGAGTACGAGTTCCGGGTCGTCCACCCGGCCCGGGGCGAGCGGTGGGTGTTCAGCCGGTCGGTGTACCAGCCGGCCGCGGACGGCCGGCCCGGGCGGCTGGTCGGCATGGCCCTGGACGTGACCGACCGGCACCGGGCGGAGGAGTCGCTGCGGGCCAGCGAGGAGCGGCTGCGGCTGGCCCTGGCGGCCGCCCGCATGGGCACCTGGACCCTCGACCTGGACACCGGCACCCAGACCCGGGACGCCCACCTGAACCGGCTCCTCGGCCTGGACCCGGTCGAGACGGCCCAACCGTTCGACGAGTTCTTCGCCCACATCCACCCGGAGGACCGGGCGGGCGTGCGGGCGGCGTTCGCCGCCGCCGCCCGGGGGGAGCGGCCGCTGGCCACCGAGTTCCGGGTGGTCCGGCCGGACGGGGCGGTCCGGTGGCTGCGGGACCAGGGGGACGTGTTCGGCCCGGCCGGCCGGGCCGGGCCGCGGATGACCGGGGCGTGCGTGGACGTGACCGACCGGCGGGCGGCCGAGGAGGCCCTGCGGCGGAGCGAGGAGCGGGTCCGGCTGATCCTGGAGAGTGCGGCCGACTTCGCCATCTTCACCGTCGGCCCGGACCGGACGGTCACCACCTGGACCTCCGGGGCGGCGGCCGTCTTCGGGTACACCGAGGCCGAGATCGCCGGCCGGTCGTCCGACCTGCTGTTCACCCCCGAGGACCGGGCTGCCGGCGCGCCGGAGGCGGAGGCCGAGACGGCCCGGCGGGACGGGCGGGCGGCGGACGAGCGGTGGCACCTGCGGAAGGACGGGGTGCGGTTCTACGCGGCCGGGGTGCTCACCCCGCTCGGCGACCCCGACCGCGGGTTCGTCAAGGTGGCCCGCGACCTGACCGACCGGAAGCGGATGGAGGACGAGCTGCGGGCCGCCCGGGACCAGTTGGAGCGGCGGGTTGCCGAGCGGACGGCCGATCTGGCGGGGGCGATCGACTCGCTCGAGAGGGAGATGGCCCGGCGGCGGGAGCTGGCCGGCCGGCTGGCCACCGCCCAGGAGAACGAGCGGCGGCGGGTGGCCCGGGAGTTGCACGACTCGGTCGGCCAACTGCTCAGCGGCCTGGGGCTGGCGGTCCAGGCGGTGTCCGCCGCCGGCCCGCTCCCCCCGGCCGCTTCTGATAAACTGACGGAGGTCCGGCGGCTGGCCGACGCGGCCGGGCGGGAGGCCCACGCCCTGGCCGTGCGGCTGCGGCCGACCTCGCTGGACGACCTCGGGCTGGAGGCGGCGGTCGGCCAGTTGGTGGCCGACTGGGCCGCCCGGACCCAGGTGCCGGCCGACTTCCAGGCGGTCGGGTTCGGGGCTGGGCGGCTCCCGGCCGAGGTGGAGACGGCCCTGTACCGGGTGGTCCAGGAGGCGCTGACGAACGTCACCCGGCACGCCCGGGCGTCGGCCGTCAGCGTCGTCCTCAGCCGGGCCGGCGGGGAGGTGCGGGCGGCCGTCGAGGACGACGGGATCGGGTTCGACCCCGACGCCCCCGGCCGGGGGCGGTTGGGGCTGGTCGGGATGCGGGAGCGGATGGCCCTGGTGGGCGGGGGGCTGGACGTCGAGTCCGCCCCCGGGGGCGGGACCACCGTCATCGCCCGGGTTCCACTGTCCGAGGCATGAGGGGGGAGCCATGACCCAGCTGCGGGTGTTCGTGGCCGACGACCACCCGGTCGTCCGGGGCGGGCTGCGGGGGCTGATCGACGCCCAGCCGGACATGGCGGTGGTCGGCGAGGCGTACGACGGGACGACGGCCGCCGGCCAGGTGGTGGCCGTCCGCCCGGACGTGGTGGTGATGGACGTGTCCATGCCCGGGGGCGGGGGGGCGGCGGCCACCGAGCGGATCCGGCGGGCGGCCCCGGGCGTCAAGGTGCTGGCCCTGACCGCCCACGAGGACCGCGGGTACCTGCGGCTGATGCTGGCGGCCGGGGCGAGCGGGTACGTGCTCAAGCGGGCGGCGGCGGCCGAGCTGGTCCGGGCCATCCGGTGCGTGGCCGGCGGGGAGGTGTACCTCGACCCGGCGGTGGCCGGTGAGCTGCTCCCGGCCGCCCCGGCCGACCCCCCGGCGGTCGAGCTGAGCGACCGGGAGACGGAGGTGGTGCGGCTGATCGCCCTGGGGTACAGCAACAAGGAGATCGCCGCCCGGCTGGGGCTGAGCGTCAAGACGGTCGAGACGTACAAGGCCCGGTCGCTGGAGAAGCTCGGGCTGCACAGCCGGGTGGACCTGGTCCGGTACGCCACCCGCCGCGGCTGGCTGGCCGACCCCTGACCCGGGACCGGTGCCAGCCGGTCATTCGTAGGGTGCCGTTGAGGAGGCTTTGCGACGAAACGCACCGGCCCCGCAACGATGCCCACCCAGGAGTGAAGTCCCGCGGTGCGTTCCGCGGAGCCTCCACGCACCCGACACCGAGCCCGCCCACCGGGCTTCCACACACCCTCTCAAAGCGGTCCCCTCCCACGGTGTGGGGGAGGGGACCAAACCCCAAACGGAGACACTTCCGGGTCGGGTGGGACAGGCGAGGCATCCGGCCGTACTCGCGGCGACGACGAACGCCCCTCAACCCGTCGCCGTGCGGCTCACCTGGGTGTGCCCCGCCTGGCGGCATACACGTCCAGCAGCTCGGCCACCACCGCCGGGGGGACCGGCTTGACCAGGTAGCGGCGAAACCCGGCCAGCCGGCACCGCTCGTCCACCGGCTGACGGCTGGTCAGGGCGATGAACACCGTGTGCCGGGGGAGCAGGTTGGACAAGGCGACCGCCAGCCAGTACCCGTCCCCGTCGGGCAGGGCCACGTCCTGGATCACCACGTCCGGGGTGAACGCCCGGACCGCCTCGCCCGCCCCCTTACAACCCCCGGCCACCCGGGCCTGGTGCCCGTACAGCGCGAGCACGTCCGCCAGCGTGTCAGCGGTGTCCTCGTCCGGCTCCACGATCAGGACGGACAGCCGGTCGGGAACGGGGGTGGACATGGGCAACGGTCCGGAGAGTCGGGCGGTAAGCGGATTATCATGCCCGCCAGATACCAGGTCTTGTCGGGACTATCGGCAGTCCGTGTCGGCATCTTCCGACCGGTCAGGCGGACGAACTCGCGGAGAACCCGGGCCGCCCGGCCCGGTCCTCCGCCCCGCCGATCAGCACCAGCGGTCCTGGTCGTCGGGTCGGCACGTCCGCCCTCCGCCCCAACCGGTTACCGGTGGCCGCTTGGGGTGGTGCTGCCGGCGGCCCCGCCCGAGCTGCCGGTGGTCGTCCCGGTCCCGCTGCCCGTCCCGCCGCCGGTCGTTGTCCCGCCGCTCGCCCGCCCGCTGCCGGACCCTGTCCCAGTTCCCGTGCCGGTCCCCGTTCCGCTGCTACCACCGCCGCAACCGAATGCGGCCATCAGGCCCACCACCGCCGCTACCCGGATCGCAGTCATCGGCATCCTCCCGTGCTTTGGACCGGGGTTGCCGGCGGGACCACCCCGCCGCCCCGGACGCCCGACCTGTCGCAATCGATGAGCCAGGGTGTCCGGCACGTGACGGGAGCGGGACAGTCCCGACAGGCCGGCGCCGGTCACGCGGCCGGCCGGGGGTCGGCCTCGCGGACGAACCGGGCGAGGGAGTCGGCCAGCGGGGGAAGGGTCAGCCCGCGGGCGGTGGCCAGCGCGCTGAACATCGGTCGGGGGGCTACCCAGCCGAACCACGCGGCCGGCCGGCCGACGACGCCGACGGGGTCCACCCCGGCCCGCTCCGCCGCCGCCCGGGCCAGGTCCGCCCAGGTGACCGCGTCCGGGTTGGACAGGTGCCACATCCCGCGCTCGCCGTCCACCAGCAGGTCGAGGGCGGCGTGGGCCAGGTCCGGCAGGTAGGACGGGGTGACGGTCAGGTCGTCGGCCGCCGCGAACTGGAAGCCACCCCGCAGGGCGGTGAGCGCCTGGTGGACGAAGTTCCGCCCGTCCCACGGGCCGAAGAACGCGGCGGTGCGGACCACCAGGGCGTCCGGCAGGGCGGCCAGCACCCGCCGCTCGGCCTCCGCCTTGGACGCCCCGTACACGCTCAGCGGGGCGACCCGGTCGTCCTCCCGGTACGGCCGGGCCGCCCGCCCGTCGAACACCAGGTCGGACGAGAACGTGACCAGCCGGACGCCGGACGACCGGCAGGCGGCGGCCAGCACCGCCGGGCCGTCGGCGTTCGCCCGCCGGCACCGGTCGGCGTCCCGCTCGGCCGAGTCCACCCGCACGTACCCGGCGGCGTTCACTACCGCCCACGGCTGGACGCGGTCCAGCGCCGCCCGCACCGCGGCCGGGTCGGCGATGTCCAGCTCGGCCCGGGTGACGACCACCGCCGACAGTCCCCGGGCGGCGCACACCCGGGCCACCGCCCGGCCGAGCGACCCGGCCCCGCCGGTGATCAACACCGGCCGGGCGGCGGGAGGCGGGTTCACCGGCTCCGGCTTCGGCCCCCAGTCGAACAGCCGCTCCGGCCGCCGCCACCAGCCGGGGGTGTCGAGGGCCGGGTGGGCGGGGTCGCGGCCGGCGGCCAGGTCGCGGGTGAGGGCGGCCACCGCCGTCGGCCGGGGCGGGTCGGACCGCACGTCGAACGCCCCCGGCTCGTAGCTCCCCGTCTGCCGGGTGACGAGCGAGTCCCAGTCGAACGCCCCGAACGCCGACCACACCGTCACCGCCCGGACGTCGGCGCCTTCGACCCGGACCCGGCACGCCGCCCGCCACACGTCCGCCAGCCACCGCAGTTGCTCCTCCCGGGTGCAGCCGAGGTGCGCCTCCGTCACTGCGACCGGCAGGCGATACCGCTCCCACACCTGCCGCAGCAAGGCGGCCGGGCCGAGCGGCCCCTCCGGCAGCACCCGCACCGCCTCGGTGTCTACGTATCGGTGCCGGCTGTTGCCGCCGTGCTGGGCCGGGGGGTAGCGGTCGAGCCGGTCGTCGAGGAACCGCTCGCTGGTCAGGTAGTGGTTGACGCCGATCACGTCCGGCGGGCACGGGTGATCGCGCAACCAGCCCAACTCCGCTTCGGTCGCCCCGGAGTCGAGCAGGTAGCGCCAGAGCGGGTGCCGGCGGCTCACTCGGCCGGTGAGCAAGTCCCAGGACAGCCACCGCCGCTCGTTGTCGAACGCCGCCTGGTAGGCGAGGGCGGGGGCGGCGTGGGTGTAGCCGAGGTCGTCGGTCTGTACCAGCGCCGCATCCGGCCGCACCCGGCGGACCGCGGCCATCGCCTGGGCCGTCGCCCGACACTGGGTCAGGAGGCAGCGGACGAAGGTGCGGTCGTCCCGGCCGTGTGGATACCAGTGGCCGTACAGCCCGGCGAACCGGGCGGTGGTGAGCGGCTCGTTCACCGGCGTGTATGCGTCCACCCACGGGAACCGCTCGGCCACCCGGCCGGCGAACGCGGCCAGCCCGTCGGCGAAGGCGGGGTCGGTCAGCGACGTGTGCGGCGGCCCGCTACCGTGGTGGACTAAGCCGATGACCGGTCGGACCCCGAGCGCCCGCAGCCGGCCGAGCCGCTCGTCCGCCCACGCCCAGTCCACCGGTTCGGAGACGTGCCGCTCCCACAGCACCGGGTAGCGGACGGCCGACACCCCGAGGCCGGCCAGCCGGTCGAGGTCGTCCGCCCGGCGGTCGTGCCCGGACCGGCTCATCTGGTCGAAGAACTGGTCCCCGACACGGTTGACGGTGCATTCCACCCCGGCCCACACCTCCGGCCGGTCGCTCCGGCTCGTCTCCGGCATCCTCATCCCCCTTTATGAAATGACGATGACCTGCCAGCGACCTGCCGACGACCAGGGGAAGCCCAAGGCCCGGGCCGTGACGGCGTCGGGCGAGCTGGGGGCTTCCTCTGGGTCACTCGGGGGTCATTGGCGGGTCATTCGGCTATCGCGAAGTGGTCACGCCGACCGCGACCAGTAGGCGTACCGCCCGGTCCGCCCGCCGCAGTGCGGGCAGGTCGGGAAGTACACCCGCTCGACCGCCGCCTCGTGCCCGCACCGCCGGCCGGCCCGGACCGGGACCGGCAGCCCGCACTCCTCGCAGTCGTGCAGCGGCTCCGCCTCGTCGTCAGCCAGGTACACGTCCACCAGCTCGGCCGGCAGCTCGTCGGGCAGCGGCCGGCCCTCCAGGTCCAGGATGGCCAGCCAGGCCCGCAGCCCGTGGCCGCCGCGGTGCGGGTCGGTGAGCAGGGCTTCCAGGGTCGGCCGGCGGTCGGCCGGCACCACCGACAAGAGGCGGGTGAGTGTCGCCGAACCGGTCGGGTCCGTCGGGGTCATCGGTATTCTCTCCTTGGGGGTGGTGTTCGGTTCCCGATGGCTCATACGGCGGCCGGCTCGGCGGCCTGGGCGAACGCCCGGCCGGCCAGCCCGGCCCGGGCGGTGTCGGCGACCTTCTTCCCGGCCAGGAAGGCGTGGTCGGAGTTGTAGTACTCCCACTCGCTGTACCGCCCGGCCAGGTGGATGTCGAACCCGGCCAGCCACTCCCGGATGGCCGCCACGTTCGCCGGCCGGGCGTGGTCGTACACCACGTAGGCGAACGGCATGTCCACCTGGTTGGCCGCCAGGATCGGGTCGCCGGCGTTAAACATGCCCACCCGGACGCAGTCGTCGATGCACCGCTGGATCAGCGCGTCCCCGTCGCACGGCAGCGGCTTGAGCGGGCCGTAGGTGATCTCGCAGGTGATCCCGAACCCGCCCGGCGGGTTGCAGTGCGGGCTGGCGTTCCCCTGGACGAAGATGCGGTGGAACACCGTCTCTTCGGGGTAATAGATCCAGTGCTTCTCGGTCAGGTTCGGCCGTCCGACGCCGATGTTCACACACCGCACGGACGTGTGCCGCAGCCCGGCCGCCGCCCGCCGGACTTCCTCAGGCGCCTCGTCCCCCATCGCCCGGACGAGCACCGGCAGCGGCATCGTGCTGACCAACTGCTCGTACCGGTGCTCGGTCCCGTCGGTCAGGGTGACGGTGTGCCGGGCCGGGGACACCGACCGCACCCGGGCGTTCAGTTTGACCGGCCCGCGGAGCAGCGGCAGGAACCCGTCCATGAGGGCCTGGAACCCGCCCCGCAGCGGGTAGCCGAACCGGGCGTTCGGCCCCATCGGCTTCGGCTTGGGCGACAGGGCGCCCTCGATCATCTCCTCCAGGTCCGGCAGCGGCACCCGGCCGCCCAGCCAGCTCGTCTCCATCTGGTCGAGCGGGACCGCCCAGATCTTGCGGTTGTACGGGATGGCGAAGTGCTTCGCGATCCCGGCCCCCCACACCTGGTCGATGAACTCCTCGAAGTTCCGCGGGCCGCTCGGCTGCGGGGCGTGAGTGCCGTTCGTCCCGTTGCGGTGAACGAGTGGGACGGTGCTCTCGGCGACCCCGTCGCCGCAGCAGTCGGACACGGCGTCCTTCGGGTCGGGGCCGGTCGCACAGGCCAGCCGGTTCGGCAGCTTGTGCCCGTTCCCGTTGGCGTGGCCGTTCCCGTTGGCGTGCCCGTTCCAGTTGGTGTGGTGCTTGCCGTTGCCGTTCACGTGGCCGTTGGCCGCCGGCTTCGCCTCGGGCTTGGCCTTCAGGCTGCCGAACCGGGCCTCGATCGCCCCGACGATGCACTCCTTGATGACGTCCGCCGGCAGCCCGTACAGCGACCCCTGGAACGGGTAGCGGGTGTAGACCCCCTTGCTGAAGATCCACGCCTCCCGGTCCTGCCAGTGGACGTTGTCCCCGAGCAGAAGCTTGTACATCTCGTGGACGTACGGGTCGTTGGAGAACATGATGTGCCCGGCCCAGTCGAAGGTGAACCCGTTGTCCACCAGCGACCGGCACCACCCGCCGACGGTGCTGTTCGCCTCCAGCAGCAGGGCGTCTTCACCCAGGTGGTAGGCGGCGCTCAGCCCGGTCGGCCCGGCCCCGATGACGACCACCGGGGGTGCGGCCGACGAGCCGCCTTCCTCGTTCCCACGCTCCCCACCTTCCTCGTTCCCACGCTCTGCGTGGGAACGCACGGGGGCGACGCTCCGCGTCGCGGACTGCCCGCCCGGGGACGCTGCCGCTGACACCGGCTCACTCGACGCAGAGCGTCGCGTGCCCGCGTTCCCACGCGGAGCGTGGGAACGAGAGGAATGGGCCGCTTCGATCTGCTCGCTCATCGCCGCCGCGGTGCGGTCCCAGGAAGTGCGGGCCAGCACGCCGTGGAATTGCTCCAGCCGCTTCGCCCGCTGCTCGGTCGTCTCGTTCAGCGCCGCCTCGCACGCGGCCAGGAACTCGCCCGGCTCGTCGCCGAGGCCGACCATCGCCCGGTACGGGTCGACGATGTCGGTGATCCGGGTGCTGACGACCGCCTTCTCGGCCGCCATGTACTCCAGCACCTTGGTCGGGCTGATGTACCGGGTCGACTCGTTGCGGGCGAACGGCAGCAGGGCCACGTCCCAGCCGGCCAGGAACGCCGGCAGGTCGGCGTACTGCTGTTGGCCGAGGTAGTGGATGTTCGCCCGCCGGGGCAGGTGGGCCGGGTCGATCTTGACCACCGGGCCGACCAGCACGAACTGCCACTCCGGCCGGGCGTCGGCGACGGCGGCGATCAGGTCGGCGTCGAACCGCTCGTCGATCACGCCGAAGTACCCGAGCCGCGGCCGGGGCAGCCCGGCCTGGCCCGCCGGCTCGGCGAGGCCGCCGGCCGCGGCCGTGGCGAAGTGGGCGGCGTCCACGCTGGACGAGAAGCAGTGGCAGTTCGGGTGGCGGTCCTTCTTCGCCCGGTACAGGCTCGGGCCGCCGGTGAACACCACGTCCGCCCGGCGGAGCAGCTCGGCCTCCCGCGGCAGCAGTTGCGGCGGGGCGTTCTTGAACGCGGACAGCTCGTCCATGCAGTCGTAGACCGTCACCCGCGGGGTCAGCCCGTCGGCCAGCGGCAGGGCCATCGGGGTGTAGAACCAGAGGTCGTACCCCGCACCCGCGTGCGCCTCCGCCACCCGCTCAACCATCGGGGCCAGCACGCGAAGCTGGGCGTCGCTGAACCCGGGCTCGGCGACCGGGGTTTTCGGCCGCAGGACGGTGACGCCAGGGGCCGGGGTGGACCGCTCCCAGCGGGCCGGGCCGGACGGGTCGTACTCGGGTTCCTCAATAAAGATCACCGGCCGGCGCGCGGCGAACCGGGTCATCAGGTGCTGTGGCCGCTGGAAGACGAAGTTCCAGCGGAGGTGGGAAAACACGGCTAGCGCCGGTGGCGTCATCATAGTGGCTGCCTGAAGTCAGTTCGGTGAAGCGAGATCGAGAGCGGTCTATCGGGAGTGCAAGTCTCACGCCCGGGGGTCCGGGCGGCGGGCCGGCGCGGGAACTTCCCGACGCGCCCGGGCGGGGGTGACAGGGTTCAGGAAAATGTGCTGTAGGACTCCCCGAGACGGGCGCGCGACGGCCGCCGCGGTAGGAAGGTGCGTTACCCCGGACCGGCAGTCGGCTTCCGCTGGCGGCGCATCAGTTCCTCCCGCCAGGTCTGCTCCGCTTCGTACTCCTGCGCCGTGACCGGGCCGCGGGTCGCCTTGGCGATTTCGTCGAGCGGAATCTTTGGCGTGCGGTCGGCGAACAGGAGGCCGTTCGCCTCCTGGTAGGTGTCGGCGAACTGGGTGTAACAGAACCCGGCCAGCACCGGCAGGGACCGCACCACCGCCAGCAGCTTGGCGTACCGGGAGGCGAAGTCGGCCGCCGACGCGGCCCGGCTGTACCCCCAGGTGCGGTCGGCCGGCGAGTAGGCGATGCCGCCGAACTCGGTCAGCACCACCGGGTGGTCGGGGTGGGTGCGGGTGTCGCCCAGGACCAGCATCCGGCCGCCGGGCCGCTCCTTGCGGAACAGCCGGGCGATCGTCTCCTCGGCCCCGTACCGGCGGGCGATCTCGGCCAGCCGGTCGTCGTAGTCGTGAATGCCGATCACGTCCGTGGCCACGCTCTCCCACCCGTCGTTGCCGACCACCGGGCGGGTCGGGTCGAGGGTCTTGGTCAGGTGGTACAGCGCCTGGACGTAGTGCCGCTGGGACGGGCTGTCCGGCAGGTCGGGGACGCCCCAGCTCTCGTTGAACGGCACCCAGGCGATGACGCACGGGTGGCTCCGGTCCCGGTCGATCACCGCCTGCCACTCCCGGGTCAGCCGCTCGACCGAGGCGGTGGTGAACCGGTACGCGCTGGGCATCTCCTCCCACACCAGGAGGCCCAGCGCGTCGGCCCAGTACAGGTACCGGGGGTCTTCGATCTTCTGGTGCTTGCGGACCCCGTTGAACCCCATCGCCTTGGCCAGCTCCACGTCCCGGCGGAGGGCGGCGTCGTCCGGCGGGGTGGTGCCGGTCTCCGGCCAGTACCCCTGGTCGAGCACCAGCCGCAGGGCCAGCGGCCGGCCGTTCAGCACGAACCGGTCCCCCTGGACGGCGATCGACCGCAGGGCGGTGTAGCTCCACACCTCGTCCACCGGCCGGTTGTCCGGGTCGAGCAGCTGCAGGTGGGCCTGGATGAGCGTCGGCCGCTCGGGACTCCAGAGGAGTTCGTTGCGGTAGTCCTCGATCCCCGGGTCGGACAGGGCGACCCGCCGGTTCACCTCCCCGGCCACCACCCGGTAGGTGTCGTCGGCCAGGACGAGCGGGCCGGCAGTCAGCACCGCCCGCAGCCGCAGGTCGTCCCGGTAGTCGCCGTGGACGGACGCCTCCAGGGCGATCTCCCACCGGTCCAGGGACGACGCCCACCGCAGCTTGCCGAGGCGGGTGGCCGGGACCGTCTCCAGCCAGACCGTCTGCCAGATGCCGGTGGTCCGCGGGTACCAGATGGAGTGCGGGTGCAGCTGCCAGTCCTGCTTGCCCCGCGGCTTGGCCAGGTCGTGCGGGTCGTCGGCCGCCCGGACGACGATCTCCAATTCGCCGGCGGCCGCGGCCTCGGTCACGTCGGCGGTGAACGGGGTGTACCCGCCCTCGTGCCGGGCGACCAGCCGGCCGTTGGCCCAGACCGTCGCCTCGTAGTCGACCGCCCCGAAGTGCAGGTGCAGCCGGTCCCCGGGGGACAGCTCCGGCGGGGGGACGGTCCGCTTGTACCAGCACGCCTTATAGAACCCCGGGTCGCCCACCCCGCTGGCCGCCGTCTCCGGGGCGAACGGGACGCGGATGGTGCGGTCCCAGCCGACCTGCCAGGGGGCGGCCCAGCGGGCGTCCGGGTCGAGGGCGAACTGCCACTCCCCGTCGAGCGAGGCCCACTCCCGGCGGCGGTGCTGAGGGCGGGGGTGGCGAGAGGGGCGGCCGTCTGGCATCGTCGATCCAGGGTAACAAGCGAAGGGACGACCCCTCACCAATAGACTCCACGCTCGCGACAGCCCACACCTCCGGCGGAGGTGGGGTTCGCCCGCCACGGGCCGCCGGTCAGTCCCCGGGTTCTTCACCCACCCCCGGCCACCCGTCTCCCCGCCCTCTTCGTCTTCGGCGGGGCACCCGGCCCCTGTCCACTCGCTGGAGATTGTGTGACTCCTCCCCATCCACGAGTTTCGTTCGCCACCCCTTTCACGGCGCTGGGGTGTGGCCCGGCAGCGATCGTCAGGCTGCGGCGCCGGATTGATCGGCCAGTCTCTTGCTCAGTTGCCCGCCACGGTTCCTCGTCCTGCTTCTATGCGGCTTGAGAATTGCTGTGTAAGGTTATTCCCGACGAGGCTGTGGGAAAATCCTGACGGCGATCGAGACATGCCAAGGGTGGGGGCCGTGGTCCCGGACCGGCGAGCGACCGAGTGGGCTGCGGGTCGCTTCGCTTGCGGGTTAGGACTGTGCGCCGGACCAGGCCGCGGGCCAAGACGATCGATGGCATAGAAGGTCGGCCCCTCACCCCCGTCGCACCGGCCGGAGGCTACACAATGACAGTTAGCCGACCGGCAGTCCGGGTACTGGTGGCCGACGACAACCGGGATGCGGCCGACTCGCTCGCCTTGATGCTGGCCCTGCTGGGTTATGACACCCGGACCGTGTACGACGGGGAACGGGCCTGCGCGACCGCCGCCGAATTCGAGCCGGATGCCTGCCTGCTAGACGTCCATATGCCCGGCGTCGACGGGTGTGAGGTGGCCCGCCGGGTACGGGCGGCGTTCGGGCACCGGGTTCTCTTGGTGGCCATCACCGGCGTCACCGGTGGCGAATACGACGAAAGGGTGAGCCGAGCCGGGTTCAACGCCCGATTCGCCAAGCCGTGCGACCCGAACGAGCTGATGCGGCTGCTGAGTGCTGTATGCCCGCGATGACGCGGCCGGTTCCATGCCAAGCCGCCCAGGGCTTCACACCGCCAGCAGCGACGTGCGCTAGCCCCCTGGTCTTAACAATCACTCGTATTCCGTTGCCGGCAGACTCACGTCAACCTGCCCAATTCCGATCACCGCCGACCTCGCACGCCCATACCCTTGCCCGCCCAATCCTTGCCCTTCCGGCTAACAGGGGACGGAAGTTGACCAGTGGATGTGAGGACGAACCGGGGACGCCGGCGTCCGCCCCCAACTCCCTTCGGGGTGGCAGGTGGGATCGAGGCTGACAGGCCGTGCGGGCGGACGAGGCCAGTACACCCGGAGGGATTTGAACCCCCAACCCTCGGTTCCGAAGACCGGTCAGGCCGCTTTCGGCCCCCGGACGGCGAAACCGTATCCCGGCGTCTCGGAAACTCTTGGAGAGTCCCAAACCTCTGGAAACTAAGGGGTTTCGGAAGTGGTCAGGCCGACGCCGTCCGCGGCCGTTCTGGCCCCACTCGTCTCCCGGATTCTCCCGCCGGATCACTGCTGGGTGCAAGCCGGGGTGCAAACAACTCGGCCTGCCCGGTGAGGACGGACAACGCCCCGGCGAGCCCCATGACCAGATCCTCGATCGCATCCCGGCTGAGGGCGGAGAGGCCGCTCGCCCGCTGCTGATCGCCCGCCGGCAGGGCGATCCGCTCCACCGCTGCCCCGAGCGCTGCCGGCCGGGCGTGGACGTAGACCCCCATCGTCAGCTTCGGGTCAGAGTGCCGGGCCAACTCCATCAGTTCCTTCAGCCCAACCCCAGCGGCTGCCAGGGCGGACAGGTAACTGTGCCGCAAACTGTGAAAGTCGGCGAACAGCGGGCCGGCGGGGGAGGGGACCGAGTACGGAATGCCGGCCGCGGAGAGATCCCTGCGTAGTACCTTCGCCGGCTTCTCGCGCCATGTTCCGGGCCACACCGGCCGGCCCTCCGGCGTGCCGGCCAGGAACCCTCGCAGCTGGGCCGCCACCCCGGCCGGGATCGGCTGGGCGGCCGCCTTCTTGTTCTTCGTTAACTTCGGCGGCAGGGACACGGTCGGGGTATCCGCGTCCAAGGCGAAGCACTCTGGGGTCAGCTCGGCCAACTCCCCAGCGCGGTAGCCGCTGCTGAACGCGACCAGGTACAAGAAGTACCTCGCCTCACCGGTCAGCTCCCGGATCACGATCGGGCTGGTCCGGGTGGCGTCGAGCAGCCGGGCCATCTCCTCCGGGTGCAGCTCACGGCGGGCGTGCTTTCGGTCCGCCCTGCCGTCGTAGCTCGGCACGTCGGCGAACAGGTCAGCCCGGACCGGGGCTTTCGCCCGCACCGCGAGCCACCAGGTGAACCGCGTCACCGCGGCCAGGTAGAACTTCGCCGTCTGGGCGCTGATCCCGCCGTCCCGCCGGGCGAGGGCCACCCGCCCGCCCAGGTATGTGGCCAGCTTGGCCGGGGCTGCGTCCGACAGGTCGGCCGGGGTCCGGAAGCCACACCCATTGAGTGTGTCCCGTACCCTCTGGACGCAGAGCGCCACCTGGCCGGCGTCCGGCGTCCGGCGGGTGGTTCGGGTGCGGCTGGCCAGCCCGAGCCGCAGATCCCGGTCGAACCCGGTCAGGTGGTCGGCCAGCGACTTCCGGCCGGCGTCCAGGTCCGGCAGCCCGACCCGTCCCCGTTCGGCCGCCCGGACCATGTCGTCCAGCATCCGCTGGGCGACCTGCCTGTTCGGGCTGAGCGGAACCCGCTTCTTAGGCGGCAGGTGGGGCAGCCCCTGCCCGTACCACTTGCTCGCTCGCGTCCGGCGCTTGACCGCCCCGGGCGTGCTCTTCTTCACCCGTTTGCCGTTCAACCGATACTCAGTGACAGACGGGCGGACCAAGCTGGCCATGAGATCCCCGGGAAGAGGTGGTGAATATTGAGGTGTGAGCGATCTGTGCCGCATCGCTACCGCGATGGGCCAGATAGGACGAAGTATTGGTCGGGGGTGCTACGTCTTGGGACGGGGGGTAATCTTGACCCCCATCTTGGACAGCTCCTCCAGAGCCCGTCGGGCGGCCCGGGAGGCTTCGGCCGGGGTTCGGACGGCCGGCTCGGCCGAGGGTGCAGGCGGCGGCAGGTCGGTGGCAGCCAGGAACCGCCGGACCGCCTGGACACTGGTTACGTACCGACCGCCGACCCGCTGACCCTCCAGGCGGACCCGGGAGCCATTGATCAGCACGCCGGTCTTAACCCAGCGTCGGACCGAGAGGACATTCACTTTCAGGTACCGGGCGGCCCGGTCCAGCCTGATCGTCTTCTCGCGTAAGACGCGCAATCCAGCGATCATGGCCACTCCGTGGCTCGTGCTACTTCAGCTTTCCCTTTGGCTTGGGCGGGTCCGGGGCCGACGGATTAGGGTAGCTGACCTTCAGTCCCAGGAACTGGGCGATCTTCGCGGCGGATTCGAGCGTTAGACCGCGCTCTCCGCGTAGGAAGCGGCTGATCGCCGAGTTATCGACCCCGGTCTGGTCTTCGATCTCGGTGTTCGACAGACCGCTGTCCCGGATGGCAGCACGAAGGACTTCTACCAAGTCATCTCCCTGCCGCTCATCGGCCATGCCACACCCCGCAGCCCGGATGGCTGCCCATCCGATGAATCGGCCGTGCGGGTTTGTCACTTGACAGATTACAGCACAAGTGTAATCTCTGTCAACTGACCGAGACGCTGGCCGGTCAAAAAGTTGGCCCGGAGGTGCTGAGAACACTCCCGGGCCGTCGTCCCGCACCTTGCGTGCACAAGGAGAAGAACGGTGTCAAGCGTAACCCGCCGCATCGCTGGGGGCAACCCCGGCGCCGCCCCCGGTCCGTCCACGACGACCGAGCACGTCCGAAACCCTGCAGGAAAGAAGGCCCGATCTGGGTGGTTCCAAAGCCCGCTACCGGAGTCAGAGCGCCGGTCGCGGGATCGGACCACGTGCAGGATGAACCGGGAGCGGGAACTGCTGGCCGTGCTCCTCCGGGTGACCCGCGACTTCGCCGACGACCACCTCCGCTGCCTGGACGACGCCTGCACCTGCCAGCGGTGCGACCCCGACGAGGAAGACGCCGACCGCTACCAAAACCTCGCGATCTCGGTCCGATTCTGGGCCGATCAGATGGCCGCCTGCCTGGACTTGGAGATGATCGAGACGGGGATCGACGACGGGGACGAGGCGGACGTTGCCACCCGGCTGCGGGCGCTGGCCACCGTGGCAGAGTCGGTCGAAGAACAGTACGGCCAGGAGCACGAGGAAGACGGCGACGCGGAAGAAGCGGACGAGCGGGAGTCGGCCCCCGTTCCGGCCAAGGGCTGACCGCCACCCGTCCCGTCCGGGCTTGCGTCCGGCCGGGGCGGTAGTTATGCGGGGGGATGGCCGCCCGTATGGGCCGAATAGGGTTCACTATGTTCACAATCGCAGACGGCCTCCAGAAGGTTCGTGGCGGGCCACATCACGACGCCCTAATCGACCTCAAGCACGCCACCCTGCTGGCGCAGACGTCCCCAACGGTTTACGAAGTCGATGTTCTCGGCCACGCCTCCTGGGAGGAACTGTACCGTTACTTCAACGGTCGGTTCCTGATGGTCACTGGCCACTTCAACGTGAACTACGAACGTGCGTCGCAATCGGCCGTATGGATCACTGAGCAGGAGGCACGACGGTTCGCCTCGATCGTCGCGGACATCACTCCGGAAGGAGCCGCTTTCATTGGGTTGGAGGACCTGAGAACTCCGCCACCCGAGTCGATGGCGCCATCCCTCTCCACCTCAGAGCCCCGGGTCGACAAGCCTTCGGGTCTGACTGATCTTGAGCTCGTACCGGCAGAGGACGCGGACCCGGCAGTCGTGATCACATCCTCAGCCGCAGAGCCGCTCCATTCGTCAACCCGCGACACAACTAATAGCGAAAGCGTTACCCCAGCACATGGGACAGCCACCTCTGCAGAGAGCGGCGGGTCCTGGTCGGACGATGAGCTGGTCGACTGGCTCAAGAGCGCTAAGTGCGTCAAGGCATTCTTTTTGAAACTTGCCCGGCTGGGCAAATCGCCCGGGAAGCTGTCCACGTTCGTGGAGAGCATCGGGGAATGCTCGAAGAGTCGCGCCCATCATGTGCCCAAAGAGTTAAAGGACCGAGGCCTGATTGAGGGTTCGACGACGACAAATGACCTCCGACTGACCGAGCTCGGGGTGCGGATCCGTGATCTGCTCTGTTCAGGCGGCGACATGCTACAGCATGCCCTATAGCACTGCTGCGTGATGCGGATAGCATTTTCTTGACCGCATTTTGGGCCGATGGTTTCCGCGGAAGATTTGTCCGCGGAGATCTTCACATGGCGACCGCCTGCCCGACACCCACCCCATACATCGTGCTCGACGAAGCCCAGCTCCGGGCCCGCATCCGGCACGTCGCCGATGAGGCGACCCTATTGCGCCGGTTGCTGCGGAACCTGCTCCAGGTCAAGGAGCACATGGCCCAACCCTCCATCGACCGGGAGGCGTCCCATGCCGCCCGGTGAGGTGTCGCTCGCCGACGTGGTCGCCGAATTGAAGGCGATCCGTGAGGCATCCGAGCGGGCGGCCGGCCCGCCGCCTCTGTTGTTGACCGCCGACCAAGCGGCCGCCCTGCTCGGCATCAGCCGGGCCGGGCTGTTCCGCTCTCGGGCGGCCGGCCAGCTCGTCGCTGTCGACGCCCCCGGCGGTGGAGTCAGGTACCGCCGCTCGGATGTCGAATCGCTGGCCGCCAAGCTCAAGCCGACCCGCCGCCGCACCCGTCGCCCCGCCCCAGCTTCGGCCGTTTCCCCCTCCTCCGAACACACTGTGAGCCAATGAACTCGACCGACGACCCGATCGCCGACGCGGTCGATCGGGGTGAAATCTTCCTGCTCCGGCTCCTTTTAGCCAGCCCGCGGCTGGTCCGCCACGTCGGGGACCCGCCCATCCGGTCTCGAACCATCCGCCGGGTGCTGGAGGTGATGCGAGCGGTCGAGCGGGACGGCGTCAACACGGACCTTGAACAGGTGGAAGACGCCTTCGCCGCCGACCCGGCCCTGGTGGCCGAGTTGCACCGGCAGCGGGCCGTCGGCCGACGGTTGCCGTCGCGGAAGTGGATGCTGAAGGAGGTGCTTCGCCACCTTGCTGACGCCCGGGCCGCCCAGGCCCGGCGGGCGATCGCGGAGGAACACGGCGGCTGAGTGTGCAGACCCCGGCTGCTGTGCCGGCCGCGGGGTGAGATGTCGTTTACGTCGGCCGCGGCCGGCTTCGGAATATCGGCAGGATGTCGGTCCAAGAAATGAAAAGGCCGGACGAGCAACCTGGTGCGCCACACCTTGCTCGCCGGCCCGGAGCCTGCAGTGTCATCCTACCGCACCCCCAGCGACGCGCAACCGGACAGCCCGCCGCCTGACGGCGGGAACGGGCTGACGTCGCGGAATGGCCGGCACCTCCTGCCCCACCACCAGGACGCCCTCCTACGGCGGTACGGGCTGGCCCCCGGCCAGATCGACCGGTGCGGCTTCTATAGCGAGACTGACCCCCGGGCGATCGAGCACCTGCTCCGGTGGAAGGGCGGGGCCGACCAACTCGGCGCGGCGCTCATCATCCCGTTTTGCGACGTGAACGGCAGGCCCCTGGCTTACTGCCAGGTTCGGCCGGACCGCCCGCTGCCGGGGAAGGGGGACAAGCCCCGGAAATATGAATCACCGAAGGGGCAGAAGCCGCGGCTCTACGTCCCGCCCGGCACCCGGGCGGCCCTGACCGACCCGGCCATCTCGCTGCTGATCACCGAGGGGCCATTCAAGGCCGCGGCCGCCGACCAGCACGGGTTCCCGTGCGTCGCCCTGACCGGGGTGACGTGCTGGCAGCAGGCCCGGGAGAAGGGGGCGGACGGCAAGGCCACCGGACAGCGGGTGATGATCCCGGACCTGGCGGCTGTGACCTGGACCGGCCGGCGGGTCTACATCGTGTTCGACTCGGACGCGACCGACAACGTGAATGTGCAGTGGGCCGAGTGGCACATGGCACGCGCTCTGTCCGCGGCCGGGGCGGACGTGCGTGTGGTCCGGCTGCCAGCTACCGCCGACAGGGCGAAGCAGGGCCTGGATGACTACCTGCTCGCCGAAGGGCCGGACGCCCTCCGCAGGCTCCTTGAGCAGGCCGATCGCCCGACCCGGCCTACCCCGACGTTGTCGGCCGTCAGCCGGACCGTGGAGAGGCCAGTCATCGTGCTCGGCGTGGACGAGCTGCGGGTGAATGACGAGGCGGTCGCGGCTCTGGCCCGCTCCGATCTATACCAGCGAGCCGACTCGCTGATACGTGTGGTCGAGATGCCGGCGGAGGATCGTGGCCAGATCGCCCGGCCGGCCGGCCACCGCATGTTCCCGGTCGAGCCGGCCACCCTCCGGGAGGTACTCACTGGCGTAGCCAGCTTCCGACGGCTGACAGACACCAAGGGCGGGACTGTAGCAGTACCGGCCGCCCCAACGCCACAGTGTGTGAGCGCCGTCCATCACCGCCGCTACTGGCCCGGCGTCCGCCGCCTGACTGGTGTAGTCAGCTACCCGGTCGTCCGGCCGGACGGGACGGTGCTGACCGCCCGGGGGTACGACCCGGGCACCGGCCTGTTCCTGTCCGGGGACGTGGCGGTAGCGATCCCGCCCCGGCCGACTCGGGCAGACGCGGCCACCGCGGCCGCCGACCTGCTTGAGGTGGTGTGCGATTTCCCGTTCGAGGCCGCGGCCCATCGGTCTGCCTGGATAGCCGGCCTACTCACCCCGCTTGCCCGGTTCGCGTTCCGCGGGCCGGCCCCCCTGTTCCTTGTCGACGGCAATGGCCCTGGCGTCGGAAAGGGCAAGCTGGTCATGGCCACCGCCACTATCGTCTTCGGCCGCGGGCTGGCGGTTACCACTTACGCTCACGACGCCGCCGAGTGCCGCAAGCTGCTGACCACCATCGCAGCCCACGGCGACCCGGCGGTGCTGTTCGACAACGTCGCCGGGCCATTCGGCTGCGGACCGCTCGATGCCGCCCTGACGGCGGACGAGTGGTCGGACCGGGTGCTGGGCGAGACCCGGCAGGTGACGTTTCCGCTGCTGACCGTCTTTTACGCGACTGCAAACAACTGCTACCTGTGCGGCGACCTGGGACGTCGGGTCTGCCCGTCCCGGCTGGTGTCGCCGCACGAGCGGCCGGAGGAGCGGGCCGGCTTTCGCCACCCGGACCTGGAGGGCTGGACGGCGGCTAACCGGCCGCGGCTGCTGTCCGCTGCACTGACAGTCCTGTCCGCCTACCTACGGGCCGGGCGGCCGGACGTTGGGGTCGGCCCACTTGGCAGCTTCGAGGGGTGGTGCGGTGCCGTCCGGAACGCGATCATCTGGGCCGATCAGCCGGACCCGATGGCCGCCCGTGGGCAGGTCGCCCGAGAGGCCGACGACCGGCTGTCACCACTGGCTGTACTGCTGGCTGGGTGGGAACGTCTGGACCCGCCCCCAGACGGGCTGACGGCGAGGGGGGTGGTCGACCGAGCGTTTCGCCCTTCGGTCGGCGATGACCTGACGGATATCCAGGAGGCCATCCGCACGCTGTGCGGAGCCAAACCCGGGCAGGGGCTGGAGGCCACCAAGCTGGGGTACAGGTTCCGCGAGTTCAGAGACCGCCCGGTTGGTGGCCGCATGCTTAGCCGCGGAGAGCCAGACCGTGGGTCGTACCGGTGGTCCGTGACGGTCGTAGGGGCCGGTCAGTCGGCCATCGGGGGACATGAGGACATGGGGGACATGTTTCCAGCCCTACACGCGGGAGGAGAAAGGGGTGAAGAGGTGGTAGGAAACATCTCCCCGATCTCCTCATGTCCCCAGCGGCCGACCGGCCGACTGTTCAGCACCTTCGCTGATCAGCAGCTCCCCGACTGAGCAACACCATGAGCACCGCACCTACCCCCGCCGCCCGCCCGCCGCGGGCGGCGTTCGTGCTGACGCTGGTGGACGCCGGCGGGCCGGACGCGGCGCCGGTTCGGACGAAAGTGGGCCATATCCCCTTTTGGCAGGCGGGATCGAAGCGACCGGCGACGAACCCAAGGATCCGACCCGCTTCATCCTCGCTATCGAACCGGTACTGACGGTACCCGCGACTGACCCACCGCGACCGCATCGCCATTGCATCCCACCTACCGGCGCCACCTTGCGGTGAGCGGGTCCGACCCCGGCCCCCCGGCCCGACCGGGGAAAAATGAATGCAAAAACCCGGGATATTTTGCGGACGGCTCCGACAGCGGTCCACCCCTCCCCTAGTGAAAGGGTGTACCCCCCATAGGGGGTGGGCATTCCATCGTCGCTTAGGTGAGGTATGGGGCGAGTCAATCGCTCGTCGGTGAGGTGAGGATGCGGCGAGGCGGAAGCGTCGTCGGCGAGGTGGAAGCGTCGTCGGCGAGGTGATGATCGCCCTGGTGGCGGGGCGGAGCGGCTCGCCCTGGTCGGCAGGGCGGGCGGGCGGAGCGGCGGCCGACCAGGGCGGGCGGAGCTGGCCACCAGGGCGTCACCAGGGCAGCGGGCACCCTCTCCCCAGACGGGGGAGGGAGAGGGGCGGAGCGGACCAGGACGGCGGCCGACCAGGGCAGGGCAGGGCAGGACGGCGGGAGCGGGCAGTCCGGCCGCACGGCGCAGGCATCCGTCACAAGCGGACCGACGGCGGACGGAATCGGCGACGTCAAGCGGGAACGCCTACGGTTTGCCGTTGCGCGTCCGAGCGATCGGCGCAAGGCTGAAGACGCCGGGAGCCTGCCGCCCCGACGCCGAAGCCAAGCGCGAGGTGAGCCATGTCCGACACCGCCGTGACCCCGAGGTACCTGAGTGCCACGCGGGTCGCCGTCTCGCTCCGACTGCCGGAGCACGTCGTCCGCCGGGCGATCAAGGCCGGCGTACTTGTCCCGGAGCAGCGGGTCGGCGGCGTCATGCTGTTCGTGGCCGACGACCTGCCGGCGATCCGCACCGCCCTGATCCAGGCCGGCTTCATCCCGCCGAGCGACGGCCCGAGCACCCAGGTCCTGGTTCCCCCGCCCGCGTACCGGACCGCCTGACACCGCCCCTGCTCGTCGGTCCGGCACCGGCAGGGGCGGCCTGCCAAACCTTCCGAGTGCCGGGCCGGCGGCTTTCCACCCCCTACACCCCTTGTGGCCCCCGCCATGATTCCGACCGCCCTGCCCGAGTTCCTGCAGCCAGCGACCAGGCCCGCGGCCGAACCGGCCGACCGGGCCGCCTTCATCGCCCGGCGCCGGCAGGCACTCCGCGCTCTGACTGAAGGTTTCCCCGGAGAGGAGCAGGACGTGGAGGCGGCCGCGGACACCGTGGCCACCCTGACGCGACAGTTATCCGCCGCCCAGGCCGCGCACCGCGAGGCGATCAACCGGCTGTACCGGGCGAAGTCGGAGCACGAGCTGACCCGCGACCGGGCCGAGCGGCAATTGCGGAGCACCCTGCCGCCGGAGTTTCAGGCGGTTCAGCGGTGGATCGACGCGGAGGACTACCGGCTGCAGCAGTACTGCAGCGGCACGTCCCGGTACACCGAGTCCCGGCTCGCGTTCACGGCCGGCGTCCGCCGGGCGATCACCGAGAGCCGACATGAGCTGGAACAGTCGGTGCTGACGTGTGCGGAGTTGAGTGACTTCAAGCCCGTCTTCGAGTCGGCCACCGGCCGCATCCAAGTGGCCTGGGAGGCGACGTAGTCACATCGTCCCCGCTGACCCGATTCACACGCTCCGTCCCGGACATGATCATGCTCAACCTTCGCCCACCGCCGTCCATCGAACAGCTCCGGTCGAGCAGCACGGCCGCCCGCCCGGTCCGGGTCGACAAGGCCGCGGGCGTCATCCGCGGCTTTGTGCTGGCGCAAGAGGGGGATTTCAAAACTCGTGACCGAGGGTCGTTCGACCGGTCTGCCCTGCTGGAGATCGTGAAGCTGACGAACGCGGCGCCGGGTGGCCTCCGCTCACGATTTGGACACCCGGACTTTCCCGGTGACGACCTCGGCAAGTTCCTCGGTCGGGCGAAGAACGCCTGGCTGGATGAGTCTGGGCCGGTATGGCGTGCCCGGGCTGACCTGCACACCGCCAAGTCCAGCCGAGCCACCCCATTCGGTGACCTGGGCGGGTACGTCCTGAACCTGGCGGAGGAAGACCCGGACGCCTTGTCCACGTCGCTCGTGCTGCTGCCCAGGATCACGGTGCGGCGGGGTCTTCCTCCGCTATGGCACCCGACGGCTTTGTACGCCACGGACGTGGTATCCGTCGGGGAGGCGGTGGACGGGATCCTCTCACGGCGGCCGGTTCAGCCGTCCCGGCCCGCGTCCCCGCCGACCCCGCGGGGGGGGGGCGCCGCTGCCGCCCGCCCCAAAGGCCGGCCGGTCGCTTGCCCTGCGTGGCACCGTCGCGGTCTACCGGGTCACCCGAGGTCCGCTCGCGATCCTGCCGCCAAGGCACCCGAAGGGGTCGAGCGTCGCCGGCTTGCCGGTTCTGCAGCGTGGGTGCTTCGCCCGGAGCCTTCGGTCGCGGCGCCCGATTCCGCTCTACCTCGACGGCTACCGTGGCCCGGTGGCGGGCACCAGCGACCGTTCGTTGGTAATCGCCGACGGAAAGGTTGCGCTCGAGTTGTCCGCCTGCATCCCGGCGGCCGGGGCGCAGGCCCACATCCGCGAGGCGGGCGGCGGTCGCCTGCCGTACCTGGGGGTCGTCCCCGACTTCGACATGAACACGGCGTCCTTCTGCCATGTTCGAGACGAGTTCTGGATTGAGGACGCGGAACTGCTGTCCCTGACGTTGACCACCCGCCCGGGTGGCTCCACCGGGTTCGTGCGGATCGACCGCTGACCAGTCCCCTCAGACGCATGAGAGGTGTTCCGTGATCACCCGCGCCGTCGTCACGAATCCGGACGAGGGGTCGGCCGCCGTGGCCGGGGCCAAGCGGCTCCGCCAGGTGTGGCTGGTCAGCACCGACTCGGCGTTCGACACCGCCTTCGACGTCATGTACGCCACCCTCGACGGGGCGTACTGGCTGCCCCAGGTCGGCGAGCGGCTGTACCGCCTGCGGTACCGGCCGGACGACGAACGGTACCTGCCCGAGCTGGTGGACGCCGGCAACCCGGCCCTCGGCTACCAACTGGCCGACCCGGACGTGCGGGCGACGCTGGTCGAGCCGCGGCGGCTGGCCGACGACCCGACGACGTGGGAAGTGGCTGTCACTTATGAAAGTGACAACAGTCCGACCGCCGACATCCCGGAGGTGGAGTTCGGCAAGGTCCGCTTCCAGAAGCACGAGACGGCCGACGTCCGCGGGATGGTGCTGACGAACAGCGCGATGGACCCGTTCGAGGGCGGGGTCGCCGTCGACCGCGGCCGCAGGTCATTGACCATCGCCCGGAACGTGGCCTACGCGGCCTACGACCCGGTCCTCACCCAGCAGTTCGAGGACACGCTCAACGCCCGGCCGTACACGCTCGGCACCCTGCGGAAGACGGTGCTGGCGGCCGACCCGGACTTCCCGGCCGCCGCCCTGGACCCGGACCGGATCGCCGTCTTCAGCCCGGTCACCGGCCTGCTGGTCGGGTACAGCGTCCCGCTGCGGGTGCCGCCCGGGATGGCCCGGCTGACCGAGCTGACCGGCAAGCGGCGGGTGCTGGCCCGCACCCCGACCGTCGGCGGCACCACCTTCTACTGGCAGGTGACCGTCCAGATCGAGATCGACCGGAGCGTGTTCGTCGACGAGCACGGCCAGGAGCAGTACACCCGGTGGCGGAAGGTCCTGACGGACGTCGGGTGGAACTACCTCGATGACAAGGGCAGGCATCACCGCATCGTCGCCGGCGGCGGTGCCGAGCACGGGCCGGCCCTGCTGGACGGCCGCGGCCGGAAGCTCGTCCCGGCGGGGACCGACCCGGCCTCGCTCAAGAATCCACCGGTGTCGGTCAGCGAGCCGATCATCGACGCCGGGGCCAACCGGCCGTGGCCGCGGCACGTGTGGTACGCCGGCCGCCAGGACCAACCGTTCGTGGTGGCCAAGGACCGCGGCCTGCTGACCGCCGACGGCCGCCGGCTCCGCGGCACCACCGCCGCCCTGGCCAGTGGCGGATCGCCGCTCCACGGGTCGGTGGCGATCGCCGCCGACGGCAGCTTCACCTACACCCCGACCTCCGGGTACGTCGGCTGGGACTACTTCCGGTTCAAGCTGACCAGCACGGAGGGGGCCGGGGCCGGTGAGTCCAACCCGGCCACCGCCCTCATCCTGGTCGGCCGGGTGCCCCGGGTGCGGGTGTTCGACATGGACCGGGAGGCCGACTGGGACCCGATCGCCCCGCTCATCGGCGGGTGGTAGCCAAGGCCACCCGCGTTCACCGGTGTCCTTCACCCTGTTCCAGGTGCGCCGATGCTGCAGCTCTCGAAGTCCAAGGCCGCCTTCCGCACGGCCGCCTTCACGACCCAAGGCGGGTCGCTGCTGGCCTACGAGGTGTCGGTCCACCTGGACCCGACGGACGGGCCGGTCGCCCTCCGCCTGATCGGGGCGACCATCACCTCCCGGGAGCAGATTGGGGAGCTGATTGGGGTGCTAGAGTTCTTCCGCACCCACGGCCGGCTGCCGGTCCCACCGCCGCCGGTCCGGGTGCCATTCCACGACCCGGTGAACATCTACTCGGCCGAGTACCAGTCTGCCGGCCGCCGGTAGCCGACAAGCGGTGTATTACGATTTCCGACATACACCGCCCGCCGTGCGTGATGGAAATCATCACGCACCGACCCATCCGTGTTGATTACCACCACGGTTGCTGGCGTGGCGATTTCCGCCACACGACCGGTGTTCCGCCAGCCGCACGGGTCACCCCTCCGCCGGTCGCTACCCGCGCACCTCCCGAGCCCCCACCTGGCGAATCAGTCCGGCCACCGACGGGCACCCGCCGGGGGTCGGGGTGTCGGCCGACAGGGCGGCCGCGGCCTCGAACGCCGGCCCCGGGTCGACGCCCGCCCGCTCCGCCCGATCGTACAGCTTGAGCAGCACCCCCAGGGTGTCCCGGTAGTCCGCGCTGCAGTTGTCGGCCGACACCGCGGCCAGGGCCAGGCGGAGCGCCGGCCCCGCGTCTGGGCCGGCCACCCGCTCGGCCAGCCGGCTGGCACACGTCCACATCAGCCAGACGTCCGCCCCCGTCGCCCGCGCGGCGATGAACGCCCGGATCGCGGCCCGGCCGTCGGCGTCGGCCGCGAGGTACGCCTCGCTGAGCTGCTCGAGCAGCCGCTGCGTGTCGGCCGGCGGCCAGGAGTCGGCGGGGTCAGTCGGCTTGTCCAGGCTCCGGTCGATCGCGTCGAACAGGTCCGTGACGGCGATTCCCATCCCCATCCCCTGTTACGTTCGGGCATCCGACTGTACCCGCCCGGGACGGCGGCGGAAGGGGCGTATACAGTCGGGCCGTACATTCGCTGTAGGCGAGCAGACTGTCCGCAGTTGCTACTGGCTGGACCTTGAGCTGTACTTGTCCAGAGCCAACGGTAGTCTGAGCAGCCCCCGTAACTGCCCTATTAAGCAAATCCGACACTTGCCGGGCGACCGTTTCTGCGCCTACAGCGCATGCGACACGACCGGCACAAACGCTTCGCACGCAACAACTTGACTCGGCGTCGTTGCCGCAACCGCTTCCGCGACTTACAATTAACTCAGTAGAGCCGGGCAGGGATTGACACCGAACTGCCCGATTTTTACAATTGTCGGTTTTTTACCGATCCGGCAAAACGAGGGGGAGGGGAACAATCGGTGTTGCGGAAGCGTGTCCAAGGCAGATTGGGGTAACGAGAGAACCAGGTGCAATGCAAAGGGATCTTGCCGCATCGACCGTGGTCGTCGTGGCCAACGTCTTCAACCCCTCCGTCGTCAGCCACGTCTGGCTCGTTCGGACCGGGTTGCTCGGCGAAGACGAGCTGCCGCACAACTCCGGGTCCATATTCACCGATGCCCTGGTCCAGGTGGTCGCGCCCCGGTACACACTGATCGTCACCCCCGAGAACCTTCAGTTCGTTCCCTCCCCTCGGGAAGCGAAGCCCGAACAGCTGATCGCTGAGAAGGTGGGACGGCTGGTTGAAACGCTCCCACACACGCCGTTCCGGGCCATCGGGTTGAACTTCACATGGCACGCAAAGCCGGAAGACGACGACGGCGTGCGGCGGCTCGCGCGGCGGTTGTTCTTTCGGGAGGAGTCACCCCTCTACCGCGAGTTCAGCTCCTCCGACTGCCAGTACGGCGCATACCTCAGCAAGGACACGCTCGGCTTTCGGCTGAAGCTCGACATCCGGCCGATCACGTCGCACCTCCGCGACGGCGTGACGGAGCAGTTCCTGCAGATGCTGTTCAACTACCACGCCGACATCGGCCCCGGCGAGGATGCGGTGGCGAGAATTGGTGAGCTCTTGGGCCGGTGGCAGGATGCCTCGAACGAGGCGCAGCGGCTGGTGGGCCTGATCCTCGACCGAGGTGAGGCATGACGGACACCGTAACGACTACCCCGTTCCCGATGATCGCTTACGGCGTGAAGAACCGCCTGAGCGGTTACGAGACTTGCACGCGCATGGGCGTTTCGCCGGGCTACGGCATGACCACAGCCGTCGGCTATCAGGACGCAGACTTCGGCTCGAAGGCGCTGCTGGCCGACTACGGCATCGGCGCTCGCTCGGCCGGCCTTCCTCTTTCGCCGCCCCCTGCCCACTCCTCGACCGCGCTGGCGGCCTTGCCGTGCGGCAGCGGCAAGACGCGGGTAAAACCCTCCACGTTTTACAGCGGGTGTGTGCGGAGGGAGACGGCGACCGAGCCCACCTGCGAAGACGAGAGAACAACGGGTTTCGACCTCGACATCGTGTCCAAGGTGCGATGCAAGGCTCTTGCCCACACCCGACGCGAACTGTTCTCGGTGCACGCCCGCGTCGTGGCCGTCTTGGTGCAATGGCTGCGGGCGATGGAACGCGACGAAATCTCCCGACCGGTGTGCCTGCCCGAGCGGCGCTGGGCTGTCCTTCACGAATGCGGGCACCACGGTGTAAACTTGCTCCAGGGCGAGTGCAGCGGTAAGACACAGACGAAGCCAGCCGCGGCCAAGTCGGCCGCGCCCGAGGCTAAGACGGTCTACCCTGTCGCGGACGACATTTACGAGCCGGTCGAGCACTGGTGGACGCCGGAACGCGCCCGCGTGCTGGAGGCTCTGAAGGACTATACCGAAGCCACCCATGCCGATCGTTGAAAGGCCGGTCGCTACCGCTCCGTTAACTCAGGGGGATATCCTAAAAGGAGTCCCCCTTTTTATTACCCGCGCCGCCTGGACTGAGAAGGTTGTCGCCCACCAGGCGCCCTTCGAATTCTGTGTTGTGGTCTCGCGGCCCTGTGCCATTGCCCACAAGAAGCACGTCACCGTTGCCGGAATTGCTAAGTACCCCGAATCCCAGCCGAAGGGGATCGCGAGTTTCGATGACGTACTCACGTTCATCACTGGTGCGCGAGACGGCCTTACCTCCCCGGATGTGTTTTACCTCGGTCACTTAAACGAACTTGGTAACGGCCGCTTCTGCGTGCGTCTTGACTCTCTCCATCAGTTAGAAATCCCGACGGATCCGGAGATTGTCGCGAAGTTTTTGGCCGACAAGCGGGTCGCTACCCTCAACACCGACTTCGCACGCCACTTACACGTCAAGTTGTTCAATGCCTTCGCCAGCATGGGGTTCGACGGCCACAAGTGGCCGTCCGACACCGATCTTGAGTGGCTCGTGACCCAAGGTCGGAAGGACATCGCCGCACAACATGCGGCCGTACTGCAGCTTCAGGCGGACCAAGCGGCCAAGGCTGCGGAGGGTAATCAGAAGGGAGCCGCGGATGACAAGAATCTCGCGGCAGCACAGCGAAAGCTGGACGAGGTGACCAATCTAGTTAGGCCTTACGAAGAAGAGATGGCGCGCCGGTCCGCCGCAAAAAGCCTTCCCGTCATCGCATCGGTCGATCCCACTGGCGGCTAGGCCTGAGCTACCTTGGCCATAAGTGATACTGCAACCGGCAGCCAGCATCGGTCACCGTCAGCCGTCGGTGTAGTCGCCACCATCGCCGTTAGCACCTTCTGCAACGCGCCTCGTTCGGCCGACCGAGTGTGGATAGCATGCCGGAGAAGCATACCCACTACTCGCCCCGGAAGGAGACCGCCATGCAGTTCGAGGATCTGATCCCGCGGACGCGCGCCCTGATGGCGGAGGAACTAGACTGCGATATGGCGTCCGGCACCCTGTACCTGAGCGACCGGCTGTCAGACGCCGGCCGCCGGGACTATCCGCGGCTCTTGGCCGAGGCCCTGACTGCCCATGAACCGGGCTGGCTTGAAGCCCAGCTGCGGGAGGGTGGGAGGCTTTCGGACACCGAGTCGTACACCCGAAGCGGGGTTACCAGAGAGCGTCGTGTGCCGGCTACCGCTGCCGCTACCTTGGCCGAAGGGGAGTACAACCGGTTCTACTGCCGGGCGGTCTGCCGGTTGGCGGCCGAGGCCGGGCCGGCGGCCGAGGTAGAAGTGTACCGGGCCAAGCCCGTGAGCAGCCCGCGGCCGGAATCAGAGGCCAAGATCGGCACCCGGGTGAATGCGGCCGGGCTGTTGGCCGACCTGCGGTGGAACAAGGGGGTGGACACCGCCCTAGGGGTGCCGGCCGGTCCGAACTCTGGGCTGAGCGTCCGGCTGGTGCGGGGAGGCGAGACCCGGCTCGCCGCAGCCTCGAAGAAGTAGCCGCTTGCCCCGTACCAAGAGCAGCACCCCGGGTGCAAGCCGGGGTGCAAACAGGATCGCCGACTCGCCGTAACTCAGTACACCCGGAGGGATTTGAACCCCCAACCCTCGGTTCCGAAGCGGGACGCTCGGGAATGGGGTCAGCTTTGAAAATCCTCTGGAATCGCCGGCGTTTCTTGCGAATCAGGCCATCCCGGTGGGAGGCCGCGACATGGCACAGATTATCTCCGTTTGGCGGGGAGCACCACTGATTCCGTACCGTGATACGGAATCTCCCGTCACACACTCTGCCCCGTCGGCGCTCAGCAGCAAGTGGTTTCAACGAGAGGCGCGAATGAAACCGGTATCCGTTTAGCTACATCGACACTCCAGCTGATCATTTAGGGTGGCTCGGCGAATCGATGATCGCTCCCCGGGTTGCGGACGCGAAGAACAACCCAGACTTCTCCACCGTTCCGACCGCTCTCTTGATTGAGGTACTCAGGGCAGTGTGGTCGTCTCCCCGCCGGCCCGGGTGCCGGCTGCCCTCCATACGGCGAAATCGACGGCGTCCACAACGAACCGGCCGGACCCGTCGCACAGAACGACGTTCGCTCCGCCGGGGTGGTAGCTGCGGGCGGCGAGGTGGAACTCCTCGCCGCGGGGAACGCTGATGCAATCCCGCTTTGGGAAGTTCGGCGGGACCGTGTGAGTGTAGAGGGCGCTCGTCGGGACGCCCCGGTAGTATTGCAGGCCGGTGACGCTCGTCGTGAGCCCGGGTGAGTCGCACGCGGCCGGCCGCGTGAGGTTGTTAGGGTTCGTCCCGGGGTCGGCCGTGGGGGGGCCCCACCCCGTCGGGAAAACCTGCGTGACGTCCAAGGCATTCTTGTTGGGGTAGCTCCCCCGCTTGACCTCAGCGAACAGCACCGTGTTGCTGGCCCCGTCGAGAACGCTCTCGAGCCGGACCCGGGAGTCCAGCCCGAACACGCCGGCCAACGCCGAAGGCTTGAACTGGGTGCGGGCCAAGTTTGCGTCCCGCACCCACCCGTGAGCCCCGGCGTTGCCATAGTAGTTGAGCCGGCCGGACGCAGCCGGCGGCCGGGCGGGTATGGAGTCCGTCCACACCGCGTCCGACGGGTCTGCGGGACACAGGTAGACCGGGACATCTTGGGAGCGGGCGTCGAAGTTGTTTGGGTGCAAGACGCTCACGGACAAGTCGAACTGGCGGAACTTGTTTCCCTGTTCGAGGTACGGCAGGAGGTACACGTGGCCACTGGCGAATTCCGGGCTGGTGGTGAGGCCAGCCGGCAACTGCTGTTGGGCGTCTGCGTAATTGTGGGTGGCCAGCCCGAGTTGCTTGAGGTTGTTTTGGCAGGTGGTCCGGGCGGCGGCGGCCCGGACCTTCTGGACGGCCGGTAGGAGCAGGCCGATGAGGACGGCGATGATGGCGATCACCACCAGCAGCTCGACCAGCGTGAATCCGGGATGACGGCGCATGCGGAGACCCGCTGGGGTGCGGACGGGCCTGTTGTGGATGCCTGCCGAGCCGGTCGCCAAGAGGCGCCCTTCCCTCGATAGCTCCTAACATTAAGGCGTTTCGGGGTGTCGTGTCGGCACTTCTAAGTCACTACCAAACCCGACACCGAAGCGGAATGATTGGCGCTATCGACGACGAGGAGGGTGTACGTGCCGCTTGCCAGGGTCGGGAACGTCGCCCACCAGAATCCGCTCGTCGCGTCCGGAACGTCGTAGATGTAGTTCGCCGGGACATTGTTCATCCAGGCGCCGACGATGTAATGGTTCTGGGCCGAACTGCCCTGAGCATCGAACGCGGTCGCCGTGATGGGGCCCGGTTGGATCGAAGGGTCCACGTGCACAGTTACAAAGTGGATCTGAGCGGCTGGGCGAGGGGTAGGTGGTTTTGTGATGACCACCCTGTGCTTGGCTACCGCCGGACCCCCGGAGCTGCTCTGGGCGGTGACGAACAGCCAGTACGTGTCGCCGTATTTGAACGGCTTGCCGTCCGTCCGCTCAAGGAACTTCATCCGCCAGAGGAACGGCAAGTTCGGGTCTTGCCCGTCCCTTTCATCGACCACGGGCCGGCCGACCGCCACGACTAGGCCGGCCTCATCCTCAGTCTCGCGCAGCACCCCGGCAACCTTACTCAGGTCGCCGCTGTGTCGGCCCTTGGCCGTGGGCGGGATGCCAAACACCTGGTCGGATTGGTCGGGCTGGATGAAGGTGATCGTTGACATGGCTAGTCACCCGGGTTCCCTGGGCGTTTGTCCGGCAGAGGTGTAAGCGGTTCGACCCGCACACGCCGGAACGACGCGGTACCCCTCTGGAGGTAGAGCCCCAGCCCGCCACGAGGGGCGAAGGAGGGATGGAGCTGCTGCACAAACGGGTCATTCGGGAACCGCGGCTTGACCCGCTGCAAGTGCTCGGCCACGTTCCGGCGGATGTCCTCGGCGGTGAACCGCATCTGCTGGCCGTCCCACGAGGCGTCCACCCCGTCCTGCCGGACCGTCAATTCGATCGCCCGCCAGGCGGTCCCGCCAGACGGTCGGAACTCCGGCCCGGCCGATCCGGCCATCACCCACTGGAGGTCCGGCGGGACGTTGGGCTCCGACCGCACCTGGGTCTGAAGCCTCGGTCGCCGGGACGGGGGGGAGGGCCGTGGACTCCCGGGGGTGGGGACGACGATTTCCCGCACCGGGCTCACGTCGTCGAACGTCAAGCTCGTGAAGAAGTGGACCGGCGCCCCTCCTCCCGGGTGCTCTTGGCGGGCCACGTACAACCCCACCTCCCCGATCCCGTGGCCCTGCTCGTGGCGGACCTCCGCGGTCACCTTATAGGACTCCGTCTGCGGGGCCGGGACTAGCTCGAGCATCCCGTCCGCCGCCGGCGTGTAAACCGTGAACGCGCCATCGGCCGGCTGGAAGGTTCGGTGATCGGTTTCGCCGATCAACCACCGACCCCACACGGGCTCGCCCTGCTCGCCGATCAGTGTGACCGCCCTCCCCGCCGCGAGCTCCCGCTCGATCACTTGCCGAACTCGTTCCGGATCCCGCCGCCCGGGGTTGCGGGAGGCGAGCTCGCCGGCAGCCAGTCCGCCCATCACGACGGTCACGAACCCGGCCAGCGCCGACGCCCGGCGGCGGCCGACCCTCCGCGCGATCCTTCGCCCCCATCCGGGGGTGTGCTGCGGCCGTTCGTTCGCCAGCCAGCGATCAAGGTCTTCGATCAGCTCGGAGGTTGAAGCGTATCGGTCCTCCGCCCGCTTCTCAAGGCAATTCAGGCAGACGGCCTCGAGGTCCGCCGGGACATCGCGACGTTTCCGCGAGGGGGGCACGAGTTTGGCCTCCCGGACCAGCCGCAGCGTCTCGGCCGCCGTCTCGCCCCGGAACGGCGGGTCCCCGGTCAGGCACTCGTACAGGATGGCCCCCAGGGCGTAGACGTCGGTCCGCGGGCCGATCAGCTCCGGCCGACCGTTCGCCTGCTCGGGGGCCATGTACGGCGGGGTGCCGAGGGCCTGGTTCGGAAGCGTGTACCGGGTTCCGAGGAGGTCCTGGAAGCGGGCCAGTCCGAAGTCGGACACCTTTGGGGTGCCATCCCGGGCGAGGAGGACGTTCCCTGGCTTCAGGTCCCGGTGGACCACCCCGGCCGCGTGCGCTGCGCCGACCCCCCGGGCCAGGTCCCGGATCAATTCGGCGGCTAACCGGGGGGCCGGCCGGCCGGTCTGCAACCGAGCCGCCAGGGTGCCGCCGGCGATCAGCTCCATGGCGAAGTACGGCCAGCCGTCGGCCTCGCCGAACTCGTACAGCCGGACCACGTTCGGGTGTTCGAGCCGGGCGGCCGCCGCCACCTCGACCCGGAACCGGGCCTTCGCTTCCGGCCCGGTCAACTCCGGCCGGATGATTTTCAGCGCTACGAGCCGGGCGGCCGGCGGGTCCTGCCGGGCCAGGTAAATGGCCCCCATCCCGCCCTCCCCGAGTCGACCGATGATCTGATACCGGCCGACGACGCGACCTACCGAGACCGGCGGGTCGGGTGCGTCCGTGCCGGGTGGGTATGGCTCAGTCCACTGGGCAGCTAGGGCGGCCGCCTCCATCGCCAGGTACGGGGAGTCGGCCGCGAATGGGGCCTGGACCAGGCACCGGCGGAGACGGATGTCAAGACCGCTGCCGGGGGCCGCCGACCGGAGGGCGGAAAGGGCCGTCTCGCACGCTAGGCAGGTGCCGACGTGGTCGGCTACCGCCACAGCGGCCGGGTCGGCTAGCCGACCGTCGTAGAAGTCGGCCAAGATCTGTCGGTCCGGGCACCCGTCCCCCGTACCGGTCGCCCCCGCGGCCATCTTGCTCACCCCCGCTCGCCGCCCCGTAGCCCGCATCCGAAACGGGGAGGATACACTTCGTCTATCAGCCCCCGATTCGGCCCGGAGCCACTGCCTGGTCCGGGCGCCCCCTCGCACACGGCCCTCACCTTGGGGCTCCTGGTTCGGCGGCCCGGCCTTCTTCCTCTAGCACCCCGGTGAACACCCCCCAGGTCACGTCATGTTGGTCCGCCAGAAACGGACTTGCAGATCAAACAGACAAAGAAGGGACCCACCTCCGGGAGGGCGCGAGGAGGGTCGCTGGAAGTTTTTGTGCTGCGTCCGGTAGGCGGCCCTGGGGCCAGGCTGCTCCGGTCGCCGAGGCCGCAGCGGTCGTCTCGGCTTCGCGACGAGTCACCCCTCGACAAGTCCGTCGAACTCCTCGCGGATTCGTCGCTTCACCCGCGATTTTACCAGATACACCGCGTTGACCGACAACCCCAGCTCTCGGGCCACGTCCGCGGGGTCGCGCCCTTCGGCCACGACTTGCCAGAACGCCTGGCGGGTCTCCTCGGACAGGTCCGCCAGGACGAGCTCCACCGCCCGGCGGAGTAGAAGGACCTCGTCGCTCGGGGCGTCGGCGTCGTTCGGGTCGCTCGCGGGATCAGCGGCTATTTCGAGCAGACGCGCCAGCGCGTCGCTTCCCCCAACCCCCTCGGCTCCCCGTCGCTTGCTACGGGCGAAGTCTCGGACCTTGTTGTTGGTGACCGACTTCAGCCACTTCCGGAACGAGCCCTGTCCGGAGTTGCGCTCGAAACGGCCGATAGCCCCGAAGACTGCTCGGAACACGTCCTGGCCAACGTCAGAAGCGTCTGCGTCCTGCAGCCCCATACGGCGACACCACTCGTAGACGAGAGGTCCGTAGAGGTACACGAACCGGCCCCAGGCCTCCGTGTCGAGAGCCTTGACGCGGACGAGCAGGGACGTGGAAGTCTGACCGGCCCGCCCTAGAGCTTGAACGTCAGCCTCTGTCACGCCCGGCGCCTTTTTTGGGGGAGGTTGGAATATCCCAGAACGACGTAGCGGCGTCCAGAAGAAAGGATCTCAACCGCCGGATGTTCGGGCCATCGAGCGGGTGGTGCTTTCGGGGCCCGGGAGGCCAGCACCCCCTCTGCTCTACTCAGACACGGGACGCGGACACTTTTCACGACAGGTCGTGGCGTTCAGTTGTTAGCGGCCTCGAATCCCGACCGTTCGAATTTGCGAGGGGCATCGGCGGCTCGTCGGAAACCGACTGGGTGTTCCGTCGTGGTCTCGCCAGATCCGGCCCGCGCGATACGGGCTTCGACCCAGCTTTTGTTGGCACCGCGACCCTACCAAGAGGTGCGGATTATGCGTGCGACATCTAGGGCAGTGATTGCGACCGGCATCGTGTTCCTCTCGCTGTCCGGCACAGCCAAGTCTCAACTCCCGCCGGAGGACAAGACGCGGGCCGAATTCTCACGGTTCTTCGAGCTGAACGCCGGCCCCGCCGTCCTACCGAAGGTGATGATCGGCGAGCGACGTTTGACGGCTCGCGCCGAGGTGGCGAAAAGCCCGAAGAGTGCGGACCAACGTAACCGCCTGATGAAGTACCAAGAGCAGCGGATGCCGCAGCCTGATGTGAAACGGTTTATCGCCAACAACCCGGTCCTTGAAGAAGTGTCCGCCGGCGAGGACCGGGACTTTGCCCAGGTGATCTTCTGGAACGAGGTCGCCCTCCGCATGACGGCGAATGATCACACCCCGCCCCCGCCCGGGAGTGGGGTGGAAACTCACCCGTTCGAGCAGGTGGGGCCGGCCCGGACCAGTCGGGCCATGGCTATCACCCACATCGCCATGTTCGAGGCGGTCAACGCGGTATACCGCAACTACAATAGCTATAAGGGCATCCAGAAGCGGATTTTCGACGACACCTCGCTCCCGCCCGACACCAAGCCCGTGGACGTGTCGGTCCGTCATGCTGTTGCCATCGCCGCTCACAACACTCTACTCAAGTTGTACCCGAACAAAGCGGCCGACCTGGCGCTAACCCTGGCCGCCAATCTGACCCAGATCCAGGAGTCGCCGAACCGGGCGACCGCGGGGATCGCCATCGGCGAGGCGGCGGCCACCGCCATCCTCGACCTGCGGAAGGCCGACCGTTCCGACATGCCGGAGCCGGACGCCGCCAGTTTCGCCACCTCGGATCCGTTCACCTGGAAGAAAGACCCGCTCACTCCGGACCTCAACACGGCGCTGGGCGGAAACTGGCGGTTCGTCACGCCGTTCGTTATCGAGAGAGCCGACGTTTACCGTCCACCGGTCCCCCCGCTCCCCGGGTCGGCGGACTACATGAGGCCGTTCAAAGACGTCTTCGACAAGGGCGGCGATCCGGACGGCGGCAAGATCGACCCGCCAGGAAATGCACTCCGAAGGCCGACGCCTTCGAATCGTGTTGTGGACCCGGCCTTTCCCAAGCCTGGCGAGAACACGGATTGCAAGCCCATTGTTACCAGCGACGAGACGTTCATCGGCAAGTTCTGGGCGTATGACGGGACCGCCCTGCTGTGTGCCCCGCCTCGGTTGTACAACATGATCGCCACCTCGCTCGCCCTTAACGAGCGGCGGGCGAGCATCCCGGACGCGCTGGAACTGGCCCGTTTACTCGCCTTGGTGAACGTAGCGATGGCCGACGCCGGCATCGCTGCCTGGGAAGCGAAATACTACTACCTCTACCCGCGCCCGGTCACGGCCATCCGTGCGACGCCGGGGGTTGGGAACGCGTTCTGGACGCCCCTCGGCGCACCGGTGTCGAACGCCAAGGCGGGTCGGCTCAACTTCTCGCCCCCATTCCCAGCCTACCCATCCGGGCACGCGGTGTTCGGGGGAGCACTGTTCGAGGTGCTTCGCGGGTACTGGCCGGACAAGGCCATGCAGGGGTTCACCTTCGTCTCGGACGAGTACAACGGCCGGAACAGTGACCCGGGTGCCCCCGCCCCTCGCCCCTGCGTGCCACGCAAGTTCGCCGACTTCGACGCTCCGGAGAAGGAGAACGCCCAGAGCCGCATCTACCTGGGCATCCACTGGCAGTTCGACGCCGACGAGGGAATCAAGCAGGGGAACAAGGTCGGCAAATTCGTCTTTGGCAACGCCTTCACCCCGGCCAAAAAGTGATGGTTGCACTCTTACTGAAATGCATCCGGGCCCTCCCGGTTGCCAACGCTGTGGCCGGTTCGGATCGCGAGTAGCTTATAGTTTGGTTTTGATTCTGTGGCACTTGAACTCCATGAAGCCTATCCGCCTGGGCGCTACCCATTGCGTAGTCGTCGGGCGACTCCAACGAAGCGTCACCCAAACAATCCGCAAAGGGAACAACACATCATGGCCCGACAACCGCTCACATCCTATAAAGATGTACAATCGTTGTTTGACGAATTCATCGCGTCAAATCAGATCCCCATCGACGACTCACCGCACGGGTCGTTCTGGAACGATCTCACCTACGATCAGTTCGTCAGTGGCGACGTCCCAAGCCAGCCGGGGGTCAAAATTCTGGTCCGCGGCAAGTCCACCGACTCCAATCTCATCAAGATCCTCAAGGGGTCACTCACTGTCGGCACCCAGCAGTTCCGCCGGATGCCAGGGGGCGGGCCTGTGTACATGACGGACGAGATGGTCGCGGCCCTGGCCGACTGGATCGACCGCGACTGCCCCAACCCTTGACCGCCAAGCCGCACGTGCGGCGGTGACAGCGGTAGCGCAGCAATCGTCCTCCGACACAAGGGCCCACATATGGCCGGCCCCGAGTTCCGTTGGATCCGTCACCGTGTGTCCGTCCCCGCTCGGAGCCCCGTGCTGGCTCTAGCGCGGCTTCTCCCGGAAGCGACGGAGGCTGACGCCCGTGCCGCCGGTCTGGTGGCGGCTGAAATCGAGTTGCCCGACCTGAGTGCCTGGCCGACCCCGGCGGCGAAGGCCGACGTCCTGCTCCGCAAGGCCGCCGAGGTCGAGCACGCCCTGATGGTGCAGTACCTCTACGCACGGTTCTCGCTGAAGGCCCCCGGGGACGTGACCGACCCCCAACAGAAGGCGTCCCTCACGGCCTGGCGAAGCGTACTGTTCCAGATCGCCAAGGAGGAGATGGCGCACCTCATGGTGGTGCAGAATCTCCGCCTGTTCCTGGGCCTGCGGCCCACGTTCGAGCGGGATGACTTCCCCATGACCGAGGGGCTGTTTCCGTTCGGGCTGCGGCTCGAACGGCTCACGCAGGCCGCGCTGGCGAAGTACGTGGTGGCCGAGGCCCCGCTCGAGCCCGAAAACGTCCCGGCCTTCCCGGCGATCGTCCAGCAGGCGACCGGGGCGGCCGGGATGCCGGTCAACCACGTCGGCGTCCTATACGCCCTGATCGGGGTCGTGTTCGCGTCGGGCACCCAGGAGGTCGAGCAGGACGCGAGCGGCGGCGACCCCTGGTACGGGATGGTCCGCCAGATCGCCTACCTGGCTTACGCCCAGCAGCTCCCGTCGGCCGGCTGGCACCTGCCCGACGGTGCCCTCCACCCGGAGTCCCAGGGCCAGCAGGCGTCGGGCGCCGTCTGGGTCCAGCCTGCCAACCCCGGCATGCGGGTGCCCGTCGTCCCCACCCGGGCGGCCGCGAAGGAGGCCCTCCGTGACATCGGCCTCCAGGGCGAGGGGCCGGCCCCCCAGGCCGACATGATGATGTCGCACTTCCACCGGTTCCTGGCCATCTACACGGGCAGCCAAACCGGCACCCTGCCGTTCCCGCCCGCGGACCGCTGGCCGACCCTCGCCGTGCCGACCGACCCCCACGTCTCCAACGACGCCACCGACCCGAACGCGATCACCAACCCGATCGCCCAGGACTGGGCCAACCTGGCGGACCTCCGCTACACCCTGCTCCTCGGGTTTCTCGAGCAGTACTTCCTCACCAGCCCGGTGGACCGCGAGTTTCTCCACCGGAACGCCATCGACGAGATGCACTTCCTCAGCTCGCTCTCGCGGCGGCTCGTGGCCCTCGACCGCGGGGCGGGCGGCAAGGCGGCTCTGCCGTTCACCCTGCCCGGCACCATCCACCTACCCGAGCAGCCGGCGCAGCAGTGGCAAGTGCACATCGACCGGATGTCGGCGGCCATCGCCCTGGAGCAACAGATCCTGGGGTCGCACGGGGCGGGCGACCAGGCCCTGCAGCAGATGCTCACCCAGGACGGCCTGAAGCTGGACAAGCTCAAGCAGGTCCTTGCCGGAGGATCCAGCGGGCCAGGGCCCGGCGGCCCCGGGGCCGGCCGCAAGACGCGGTTCGACAGGGTGCGTGAGATCCTGGAGGCCGCCGCCGGGACCGGCCAGCCGTCGCACGGCGGGGCCGGGCGGTTCTGGAACCAACCCCGGGCGGCCTTCCTCCAGACCGTGGTATACGGTCTCAAGGTCGTCGAGACCCAGGGGGACAACCGCGGTGCCCGCTCGGCCCTGGTCAAGGCCCTCAAGGGGGAGGCGCCGTTCGACGGGACCGACTTTGTGCGGATGCCGCTCGGCCGCCCCCCCGTCGCCCCCGCCGACATCGCCTTCATCCAGTCGTGGATCGACGACGGCTGCCCCGAAGACCCGCACGGCCCGGCCCCCGCGGCCGCGGTCCTGCAGGACGCAGCGGTCTTCTGCTGGCGGCCCACCGCCGCCCCGCAAGCCGCCCGCTACGACGACATCTGGTTCCACGATGCGGCCCGCGGCTGGGCGGTCAACAGTGACGGCAACATCCTCCACACGGCCGACGGCGGCGACGGATGGGGCGTCCAGTTGCACGACCCGGACGTGTACTTCCGGTCGGTGGCCTTCGCCTCGGCCACGCGCGGGTGGGCGGGCACCCTGACCGCGGCCAAACGCCTCTTCGAGACCAGCGACGGCGGGCAGACCTGGGCCCCGGTGGCCGGGCTGCCGCCCGACGCCCCGCCGGCCGTGTGCGGGCTGTGCGTGGTCAACGAGTCGGTGATCGTCGCGGCCGGCACCAACCGGCCCGAGTTGCGGGTCGCCATGATGCGGTCGCTCGACGGCGGCCGCACCTGGACGGCCTGGGACATGAGGCCGTGGGCGGACAACCTGATCGACGTGTACTTCATCTCGCCGGACTGCGGCTGGGTGGTGGGCGGGAAGGCCGACGACCCGACGCCGGCCAAGCCGAAGCTCAAGCCGGTCGTCCTATACACCGAGGACGGCGGCCGGACCTGGGTAGACCGGGTGGCCTCGCTCCGGCCGACGTTCCCGCTCGGCGAGTGGGGCTGGAAGATCCACTTCGTGGATGCGCGGGTCGGCTACATCTCGCTCCAGAACTACTACGCCGGGGCCGTCCTCGTTACGGCCGACGGGGGGCTGACGTGGGAACGCCGCCCGATCAACGACCCGCAGATGAACCAGAACATCGAGGGGATCGGGTTCGTGGACGCCCGACACGGGTGGGTCGGCGGGTGGGGCGATCACCCGGGTCGGATGAAGCAGTACAGCAGCGAGACGCTCGACGGCGGGGCCAGCTGGCGGGACGCGAACGAGATCGGCAAGAACATCAACCGCTTCCGCTTCCTCGGCTCTCCTATCGCTGTCGGCTACGCATCTGGACGTTCCGTGTACAAGTACTCGGCCGACCCCGTGCCCGCGGTCCCGGCCGCTGGCGCGGTACCCGTCGGGCGGCTCCTTGAGGAGCGGGAGCCGCTGGAATCGAGCGGGTCGGTCGCCATGGATATTGTGGTTCCGCCGGGTGCGGCCCGCCTTAAGGTCCAGATCTGGGATTGGTTTGGCCACCACGTCCGCACACTCATTGACGACCCCCGACCGCCGACGGGTCGGCGGCGCCTCACTTGGGACCGGACGGACGACCTGGGCCGGTTGCTGCCCCCCGACGCTTTCGTCTGGCGGGTCTCCGTCGATCGGAAATCCGAGAGCCGCCTGGTGGTGATGGTCTGACCGACACTACTGCCCTGGCTGGGTTTATCTGGCAAGAACTCGACCTTTAGGCCCGGCGAGTCGTGTTGAGCGTGGACGGAGTAACGAGCTCATTCCTAGCGGGCCACCGATCCCCGGCTCGCGCACCAGGATGCGGACATGGCGGACATCACTATCAATGGCATCACGGTCGACCCGCTCGCGCAGCACCCGGCTGTGGCTGGGGCGGCCGCCCCAGCGGCCGCTCTGGCCGCCGCAATGTTGGCCCTCCCGGTCCGGGACACGAATTACGTGCTCGTCCAGGCCAAGCGTCCGCTCACGACAGGCGAACGGAAAGATCTGGAGAAGTCCGGTGCGAAGATTCTGGAGTACGTTCCGGACAACGCTTACGTTTGCCGGTACAACCCGGACGACCTCGGCCCGGTCCGCAAGCTTCAATTCGTGGCCTGGGCGGGCCCATACCTGCGGGGCTTCAAGGTGGCCGCCTCCCTCGCTCCAATTGCGGCCCCGGCCGGTCGGATGAGCCTGATGGCGGCTGCGGCTGGCCCCGCCCCGGCGATGGCCACCACCCCCCGGGTGGTCGATGTGGTGTTCCACCGTGACGCGGACCCGAAGGCGGCGGCGGAGAAGGTGGCGGACGCGGCCGGGCTCGACCAGGCGGACGTGACGCCGGCCGGGAACAAGGTCCGGCTGACCGTCCAGGCCAACCGGCTGAACGCGCTGGCCGCGGTCGACGAGGTCCGGTCGATCGAGCCGGTATACCCACACAAGCTGCACAACGACGTCGCCCGTAGGATCCTCCAGCTCGACCTGCCGAACCCTGGACCTCTACCGTTCCGGGGGGACGGTCAAACGGTCGCAGTTGCCGATACCGGGTTCGACAAGGGGTCGACCGCGATCGTCCACCCGGCGTTCAGCGGGCGGGTTCAGAAGCTCTACGCCCTCGGCCGGCCGAACAAGTCGAACGACCCGCACGGGCACGGGACCCACGTTGCCGGGTCGGTCCTGGGGGATGGGAAATCGGCCGTCCTCGGGATCCAGATCCGGGGGACTGCACCGCTGGCCCGGCTCGTCCACCAGTCGCTGCTGGACGCGGGCGGCGGGCTCGGCGGGATTCCGACTAATCTCCGCGACTTGTTCCGCACACCATACACCGACGACGCCGCCCGGGTCCACACTAATTCCTGGGGCAGCACTCTGGGTGACAGCCGGTACGATCAACAGGCGTTCGAGGTAGACGACTTCGTCTGGAACCACCGGGACTGTGTGATCTGTTTTGCGGCCGGGAACGCGGGGGTGGACGCGGACGGGGACGGGGTCATCGACCCTGCTTCGATTACTCCGCCAGGGACGGCGAGGAACTGCATCACCGTCGGGGCCAGCGAGAACGACCGGCCCGGCCAGCCCTTAACCTATGGGACGGGGTGGCCGAGCGACTTCCCCAGCAACCCTCTGTTCTCCGACCGGGTGGCCAACAATCCTGGCGGAATCGTTGCGTTCAGCAGCCGCGGTCCGACCCGCGACCAGCGGTTCAAGCCGGACGTGGTCGCCCCAGGTACGTTCGTCCTATCTGCCCGATCTCGAGACACGGTGACAACCGGGTGGGGCCTCGCGGACCCGGCCGAGAAGGAGTACATGTTCGACGGTGGGACAAGTATGGCCACCCCGCTCGTCGCCGGGTGCTGCGCCCTGATCCGAGAGTACCTGGCCACCCAGAAGGCTATTCACACCCCTTCCGCAGCCCTGGTCAAGGCACTGCTGATCAACGGGGCTTCCGGCATCTTGGGTCAGTATAGCCCGCCAGAGACCGGGCCGATCCCCAACTCCGAGCAGGGGTTCGGTCGGGTAGACATGGAGGCAACCATCGGGCCTGGGGCAGCCCAAGTCGTCCTACTTCAGGACGAGGGACAGGCCCTCGACACCACAGACGAGAAGACCTTCTCGGTCCAGGTTCCGGATGGAGCTAAGGAGCTCAAGGCCACTTTGGTCTGGACGGACCCAGCGGGTGACACCATCCAGAACGACCTAGACCTAATCGTCCGGGCTGGTGGGATGGAGTGGCATGGGAACGTTCCGCTCGGATCGGCTGCTTTCGATCGGGTTAACAACGTCGAGCAGGTGGTCTGGCCGAACCCGCCAACAGGCATGGCCGACCTGACCGTCCGTGCCTTCCGTATTACGCAGTTCCCACAATCTTACGCCCTCGTTGTACGGATGAAGAAGTAGCAGCGACCTCCGCGACAAGATGCGTGAACTGATTGACGAGGACCACGAGTAAGCCCGGCCGATGTTGTTTAGCCGCGAGGACGAACAAGATCGTCCGGGCCACACTGGTTGATTTGTGACGAATGCCAACCCCTGCCCCGAGGTGTGATCATGCCCGAACGGATGTCCCGTCGTACGTTCCTCGTGGCCGCCGGACTGGCCGGGGCCACCGCCACCGATGCGGCCGCGTTCGGCGGGCGGCGCCGCTTGTGTCCGCCACAGCCATGCCCACTGCCGCCCTGTCCGCCGCGCCCCTGGCCGCCCGATAACACTCTCCAGGTCCGGCAGAACGTTCACGCCCTGTCCCCGGAGCAGTTGGAGTCCCTCCGCCGGGGGGTGGCGGCGATGAAAGCGCTGCCCGACTCGGACCCACGGAGCTGGCGGTTCCAGGCCAACATGCATTGGACGACGGGCACCCCGACCAACCCGCTCTTTAACCAGTGCCAGCACGGCACCCAGCACTTCCTGTCCTGGCACCGGGCGTATCTCCACTTCTTCGAGCGTATCCTCCGTCAGCAGTCAGGCGACGCGGCACTCTGCCTCCCGTACTGGGACTGGGACACCAGTCGAGTGCTCCCTGATGCGTACCGGGTTCCGGACAGCGCATCCAATCCGCTCTGGCATCCCGGCCGGACGCTTAACGACGGGTCGCCGTTGCAGCCCGAGGACGTCTCCGGGCTATCCGGGGCACTGGCGGCAGGGGGTTACCCGGGGGCTGGCGGCTTCAACTCGCTGCTCGAGGACAACCCGCACGGGACCGTTCACGGGGCGGTGGGTGGGGACATGGGGTCTGTTCCGACCGCCGCGCGTGATCCGATATTCTGGCTCCACCACGCAAACGTGGACCGGCTCTGGGACGTGTGGCTGGCGCAAGGCGGGGGCCACACGAATCCCGCCGACGCGGCCTGGCTGGACCAGTCCTTCCCGTTCGTGGATGAGTCGGGAAACACCGTCCAGGCGCGGGTGGGCGATTACGTGTCCTCAGCCCGCCTCGGCTACCGTTACGATACTACCCCTCCGTCCGTCGTCGTCACGGCGATGGTGATGGCGGCAGGTCCCCCGCCGGTCCAGCCGCGGCTCGTGGCGGCTTCCGCCCCGGCCGACACGCCTTTAAACAAGGTCGAGAGCAAGCCGCTCGGGTTCGCTATCGAGCGGGTGCGGGTCCAAGCCGTTTCTCCGGCGACCCGGACGTCGATGATGGCCTTCCCTGCCCCACAATCAGGAAGCGGCGGTCGAGTGTACATCCGGGTCGAGGGCATTTCGGCGGCCGGCACCCCGGTCGGGGTGCGGTACGGTGTGTACCTTAACCCGCCGGCCGCCGCCCTGACCGGGGACGGCCGACTGCAGTACCACATCGGGACGATCAACTTCTTCGGAAAGACGCTCCCCGAGTTGAAGATGCCCGGGCACGGGCACGCGGAACACGCAGGCGGCCCGGCCGGCGCGTTCGACCAGACGTTCGATGCCACGGCCGTGGTCGCCCGACTCCGGCAGACCGGCCAGTGGAACCCAGACGCGTTGGACGTGGTCATCATGCCCATCGCCAACGTGCCGCCCGGCCAGTCTGCCGAGGCGACGCAGGTGAAAGCCCAAGCCAGCCTGAAGGCGGCCGACGTGAGGTACAAGCGGATCGCCGTCCTCCAAGACTGATCGCCTCGTTCCGTGTCCTCCTCCTTGGTGTCGCGCTGGTGAACCGGGCAGGTGATCGGTTCGGCCCGCGGCACAGGGGGGGGCACAGGCGCTCGCCTACCACCGCGCCCTGCAACGTTGGTCCCGTGTTCACTTCACAAGCCGCGGCTGGTCCGGTTGGTCGGCTGGTCCCCGGGAGCCGGCCGGGTTCCGTCCGCCGCCGTCGCCCCGCGGGCTCGGGACGCTTTCCGACTGCGCCGACGCGGTCGCTCGGTTCAACAGCGCCCGGACCGAGCGGGTCGACCATGACCAGCCGGCTCGTCGTGGACGCCTTGGAGATGGTGGTCAGCCGCCGGCTCCCAGGCGAAGAGTTGGTGGCCCACTCGGACCGGGGCAGCCAGTATCTAGCGACCCCTAACGGCGGGTGCTCGGGCGGCACGGGATCACCTGCAGCATGAGCCGGGTGGCCCAGTGCTGGGACAACCTGGCGTTCGGGGGTGTCATGACCGTGCCCCGGTCGGGGTAAGCGGTTGGTACGCCGTCACGCGGGCGAGCAGCTCGATGGCCATGGTAGCAGTCTGCCGACTTGGCGGATGCACCACTAAAGCACCCGCCCTCTGGCGTCGTTGTCGTTGCGGAGGCAGTTGATAAATTGTCTTAATCCCCCCGCATTATGAGAAGAGATGACTTAGCTCGACTTATGCAGTTCAGGCGGCGGGTGCGAGTCCAGACAGCAGCAGTTCCCGGACCTCTGGGGGGAGTTTTGCGAGATCGGCGTCTGCACCGGCCTGTGGGAATACCCCCTCGGCCCACAGCCAACGGCGAACGGAGCGGACGGCGTCCGAGAAGGCGACGCCAACCTTCCCCGGCCACGCGACTGAACCCGCCCGCTTCGACTCCGGCAGTGAGGCGAACAGGATGGCGACGACCGAGTACAGGCCGAGCAGGCAGGGGGCCGCCCGCAGCACCGTCCGACGGCACCACCCCCGCGTCGTCTCCAGTCCCAGTTGCGAACGGCTTTCCTGGAAGGTGGTTTCGATGTTCCACCGCCCGCAGTAGGCGGCGATGACCTGAGACGGGGAGAACCCGGTGTCGGTGGTGAGCAGGTACTCGTCGCGGTGGGTGCCGGTACGGTCTTCGACGAACACCCAGCGGATCGGCACCAATCCGTGGCCGCCCTTGTACCAGTGCCCGCTGCCGGTGACCACGGCGACGCGCCGGGTGCCGCCGCCGTACCACGGGACGGTCAGCCGGGAACGGGAGGTGGGGCACAGACCGGCGACGGCCTGACGGGGCTTGGGCAGTCGCGGGCCTTTGACCGGCGGGCGGCCGTTCCCGCGGTACGGTGGGGGTGGAGCAAACAGGTTGGCGTCCGGGTGGCACTTACTCACCAGAGTAAGCCGGTCCCTGCGGCGGTGGCAGAAGCGGACGACCTCGTGCGTGCCGTAGCCGAGTCGCCGACGAACACGAAGGTGCGGCCGGGGAAGCGGAGGAGGATCAGACGGAGCAGGCGGCAGGCGAGTTGGGCGGGAGTGTGGTGGCGACGACTCTCGGCCCGACGGACCTCTGGCGGGCGGTACAGGTCGGCCAGTACCGGCAAGGCCCACGGGCGGGTGGCGAACGGGAAGCGGACGAGGACGGCGAGGACCACCCACTTGTGCCCGTACCGCCAGGCGGTGTAGGCGTGGCTGGATCGCACCGGATCGCGGTGCCGCCCCTTGCCGTACACCCGCCGCCCCGGATGGCTCTCCACGGTGTCGTCACCCACCAGGTGGACGGGGCCGTCGGGCAGGAAACGGTCGAGAAGGAGGCGGGTCAAGGCGCAGCCGAGTTCGATCCCGGACCAGCGGGCGGCGGACAGCACCCGCTGGTAGCTGGTCCGATGGCCGGGGACCAGCCCACCGACGGTGCGGAGCAGGTTGGCAACCGTGCGGCGACCGGTGGTGAGCAGGGCAGCGGCGAAGAGGGTGACGAACCGGGTGGCGATGGGCTGGGAGAAGACCGGGGTGAGTGCGGCGAGCAGCGGGGTGGCGTCGGGTGGTAGAATCACGGCGGCCGTCCGTGGGCGGTGGGTGTGAGAGCCTGAGAACCCTCATGCTACCCCCACGGCGGCTGCCAAAACTGCATCAGTCGAGCTTAGCATTGGGGCGCGCGACGGACCACTTTCACGACTGAGTAGCAATCTGCCGATGTCCACACCTGTAACCGAACTCTACGCCGTCCTTTCCCGGTCGGGCACGGCTGTCGATTTGGTAGCCACGTTGCTCGCCCACTGCCGCCGCGACCACAAACTATACCGAGAATGGTTAATTCAACAGAATTGGAACCGTGCTGGTGAGATGGCTCTCGCCGGTCGGATTGATGACGCTGTGGCGAAGTTGGTCAAGAGCCCGCAATTCCAGCCGGCGGTAGACGGAGGGGTATTCAACTGGTCGGCCCTTTCATCATCATTACTTAATGGCGATTATCCATACGTGGTGACAGCACGCATTATCGCCAATCGGTTCGCATATCACTTCGACGAGAAGGCCTTGGGCCGTCTCTACCTGAAGTCTTCAGCCTACCCGGCCGGAGGGCAGCGGCCGATCCGTCAGGGCGACCTCATCTACAGTCCTTCCCCAACCCTGTCCTGGTATCAAGACGCCGGCTGGTCCCGCCCCAGCGAGCACCCACACAGCGTCGAAACCTTCCCTCCAGTAAGCCCGCTGTGGTCATTCCGGATAGCCGAGTCCGATCTCTTCGAGACAATCGACGTTAGGCTCGACCTGTCCGCTCGTCGCCTAGTCGATGAGATGTTCGGACAACTGAACAAAATCATAGTTGCCGCCTGCGTGCCGAACCGTGAACTCGGGTCGGAGTACGCCCTCGATCAGATTGAGAAGTGGACGGAGGACAGGCAAGGGTACTTCTTCGGCGTCCATGCAGCCGACCTCGACCGACAGCGCCTGCTTTTCGAGCAGGCTACGGCCTGTGCACTTAGCGGCGGAGCAAACGTTGTTCTCTTTCCGGAACTGTCCGCTACCCCGGATGTCGCAGCCCACGCTATCCAGGTGGCGGCTAGGGCGGTCACACAGCCAACCCTTTTGATCCCCGGAAGTTGGCACGCGTCCCGGGCGGAAGGGCATCTATTGTCCGGACGGATACTCTGGCGGCCAGCCGGGAACGACCCTGTGCAAGTCGAGGTCATACACCGAAAGTTTCGCCCTCTCCAGCGGTATAGGATGGACGGGGCCGATTACGATGAGTGGCTCGGAACTTGGACCGCAAAGAGCCGCCCGACTATCCGGGTTTACCTCGGGAATACTGCGAGCTTCACGGTGCTCATCTGTGCTGACGTCATCGGCCCCGAGATCCAGGGGCTGCTTAAAGAAGTGGGGCCGACTTTCGTCTTTGTACCGGCCATGTCGAAAACCCATGGTCCGTTCCAGAGGCTCGCGGCCCATGTCAATGGCTGGCAGGGGATGACGGCAGTCTCGATGGTGCCGGGGCACGCGGCAGGCGAAGATGCCGGGGCATGGGCGGTGTTCTGTACCCCGTACCCCGGGGCACTTCCCCTCAGCGTGGGGAGTGAGTTCATTCTAGGTGGCCATCCGGGCACAACCTTTGCCCACCACAACAGCACTGGGGCCGCGACCACTTCACCGCGGCAGAGCCCGGCAGTGTGCTTCTATAGGCTGGGAAGCAGCCATTGCATCTGGCAGGAAATCAGTGTATAATTACGCAAAAATTATTATTACTACTACTTGAAGGTACGATGTCCGCCTACTCTCTCCACGGCATTTCCCGAACCTCCGTCTCGCACCCCCTGTCCGTGTACTACGGTTTTGCGAGAATCAACTTCAGTGGGGTTGGGGGTTCACCCGAAGACGGTCTACCTACTGCTGGCGGGACGGGGAGGTGAACCGTGATACCTGTAGCGATCGAGGAGATGCCGAAGTCAACCGTGCCCTCCTTTCCGAAGGAGGCTCACATTACGTCTGTGTGCGTCGAGCTGCTCAACGAGTTCGTGACCAGCCAAACCCGGGACCAAGCACTCGAGAGGGCGGATGCACTCAGGGCTGCACTCAGTCGCCTGGAGCGGGCCCCTGGTTCCTCACTCCGATACTGGCTGCACCATGCGGAATCGCACTTGAACTGCTTAACGGGTCGGGAGGGGGATCTCGTCGAGCTGGTCCGCGGGAGCCTCGGCCGGATGGTCGACGCGGCTGATCGGTGGCTCGTCGCGCTCGAGGTAGATCGGGATCGTGAGTACGCTTCCCGGGTCTGCCTAGATGAGTGGCCTATAATTGAGGCCATCGGGCCCGGCCGGGCTGGCCCTAAAGAGTTGATCGGAGTGGGTGGCATTAACAGCGCGTCTGACGCTTCGGCGCGACTTGCCAAGCTAGCGTCTGTCGGTCTGGCGGAGGTCATCGAGGTCGGCGGGTCAGTGGCGGCTCGCCTATCGACTCAGGGGCTGTGCGTCCTACGCAACCCGATCCGGCTCATCGGCCCACTGAGTGTGACCCCCGCCCGGAGGAGTGCGGCTCCATCTGACGTGGACGCGTACACCCCCGAACACCGGCTCGCGGCGGGCTTTGGGGACGAGCGGGCACTCTTCCGCTCGTTCTACGAAACCCCTGAGGTGACCTGTCACTTCTATGAGGAGTTTGACCTCGCTCTTGCCCGCATCCCGACCGGTAAGTAAGCCGTACACATTCATCTGGCGGGCAGCTCGGTAAGCCCCGCCAGTCTCGCGCTTCCGCTGCCTTCTACCTGTGCGTGACCGCACTCGCTTGACCGCAAGAGTGGCTCACAGGAGGCTCTCTTGGGCGGCCGGGTCGATGGGGTGCAGCGGCGCACACGGAGTTGGCCATGACCCAGGACCACCCGCCCGTCGTATACCACGACTACCGCGCCCTTGTGTGCAGTTTCGACGACTCGACGTGGGTCCGCATGGGGCGATCGGTGCCGAATTTGGTGGCCCGGCATTTCACCAGTCTCTGCCGTCGGTACTTGGAGCGACTCGACCACCGGCGCATGCAGTGGGTCAAACGGACGGGCGGCGACCCGGCCAGAGACCCGTTCCCGTCTTATCTATATAATCCCTCCTGTTTTCTCACCTTCGGGCACACCGACAGCGTAGGGCTTGTGCTGATCGACGACATCGAAGCCATGATGGCGGTGACCTCGCACTCAAGTTCCCCGATCGAACAGGTCCAACTGGCGTGCTGCCCCACCCTCGCCTCGCTCGGTATCCCGGCGGGGGGGGTCTTCGTCGATCCGCATACCCTTTTCGACGGGGTGCCGGGGGCCGATAAAAACGGGGATATCCCCGGAACTCATTCCGTCGAGCGGGAAGCCCCACTCCTTCTCTGGGCTAAACTCAAATTCAACGGGCTAGTTGTCCTTGGAAATGGACTCCTGGCTCAGCAGGCCGCATATCGGACCATCGCACGCCGCATCGAGGCGGTTCGGGAGATACTCCGCGAGGGGTCGACGTCCGAGAAGGTCCCGTTGGTCACTTCGGGCGATCTAGATCCCCCCCACCTGCGGGTCGCGATGCTGGCCCCACAAGGGGCGGAGGACATCACACTACTCATGTTCGCCCGCAACTACTCCGTCGGTATAGCGTTCCTCACGGCCGTGCGGACGCTCACGTTCGCCGACCTGTTCGGCGAAGACCCCCGGCTCTCCGATCTGCTCGAGGCCAGCCGTACCCACCAGTTGGCGGTCCTGGCAACCGGAGGCGATTCGACCTCTGTCCGGGAAGGGCTGGCAGACAATCACCTGCTCAGCAAGACGTACACGACCCTTGGTGTATCCTACCCTGCCTTCTCCAACCCGACTGCGAACGGGTGCGGCGGGTATGTATGTGCCTACCCGAACCTGGATGTTAACCCGGGCCACCTCGCAGCGGTCGAGGCCCAACTGTTTGCGGTTGACGGCCGCGACGGCCCCGCTCCCCGCGCCCTCGGGCGGGCGGCCAATATCCACCGGTTCCTCGTTGGCCGCCACGACTACCTGATGGAGTTGGAACCGGGACTTGCGGACGCTCCGGTCCGCGGTCTGCCGGTAGGGGGGTTCTTTCGCCTCATGCAGGCTGTCTACGACCAGGCGGGGTGCCCGACCGCGGGTGGCAAGCTGGAGACCGGACTTATCGATGTCTCCACGTCTCTGGTCATTCCGTTCCCGAAGGTGGTCGGTGCGGATGGGCGGGACCGCATACTCGGGGCGATCGGCCCCCGGCACCGTTCCATCATGCCGCTCTTGGCCGAACTCCGCCGTCGTTGCTTCGAGCAGGCCGACGAGCAGCCCGCCCCGCCACTGTGCATGGCCTCGCTCGATGCACGGATGCGCGGGCTCTCTCTGCCGGTGTCCCTCCGGCGGGCCACCCACTACCTGTTCCAAATCTACGCCCACTGCCTGTCCGACCCGTTCCTCTTCGATAGCGTACTCGATCTGCACGACACCTTCGCCACCCTCCACAACCTGTTGTGCCGGATCCTGCCAGCCGCACCGGACGGGGGGACAGACCGCGGTCCGCTGACCTCGCGGGATCTGAACCAACTCGAGGCACTGCTCACGGCACTGCACGGGGCGCTCACCCACCGGATCGCCATCTCGCTGCCCAACTGGGAGGCCAGGGACATGGCCATCGACTTCCGCGGCGGGCTTAACCGCCTACTGGCCGCGGCCGATGTCCCCCTCAAGTGCGGGCTCGGGCTCCTGCGGCGGCTAACGGGATCAGGTGAACCTCCACCGCGTAACCGGGTCGGGGCGGTCACCCGGGTGACGTTCACTCCGTCCCCCGGGGTGTCATCACTCGCCGCGGCCGAGCCCCATGGGATCCACCTCGCCCACCTGGATATGGACGTGGCCCACATTCTCGACCCGTTCGAGTACTCACTGCACGCACATGAGGTCGGGCACCTGATTATGCGGAGTACCCCCGGATGGGATGACCTCCTGGCCAGGGAGACGGCGCAGGTGTGCAATGGAGCGGTCGGGGCGGCCGGGGCCGCGACCCGCATCGGTCTCGACGAGGTGGCCGTCGAGATGCTCACTTACCTTCTCGTCTACGCCCCGTCGGTCGACTTGTTCCGAAGGCATCTGGTCATCCGGTTCAACTCCCACACGGCAAGCTCAGGCCGGTCCCGGCAGGTGGCCCTCGCCCAGTTCGGCGAAATCCTGCTACGCGTGTTCTTGGTGACCGATCCGTTTTGCGTCGCGATGGCGGCGGGGGTCGATCCCGGGGGCGCCGACCCGCTGACCCTGGTTTACAAGGACGACACGGACCGCGCCTGGGGGCGGTTTGTTAACATGGCGGCAGATTCAGGGAAGTACTTCCGAGAGTACGCCGAGTGTGATGCTGTCCCCGCCGCTGCGGAGGCAGTTACCCGGTACTACCAGCAGATATTCCGGGATGTATACCCCCGGTATCGTCCCAGCGTCGGCCGGATCTGGAAGGTGGTCGTCGGGGTATATCAGGCTTCGTGCCTACAGGCGAAGGCGTACCCGTGGGTGACCGGCAGGACCGAAGACCGGGACCGACTCGCGGCCGAAATCGACGCGGCGCTTGAGGCTGGGCGACCGCTCCACGTGGGAATCCTCCGTCATGCGATCGGGGTAGGTGGTACTGTCCCAGCGACAGGGGAGAGTTTGCCCGGAGGGCCGGCCCCGCTCGACGAGTTCTTCGTCGTCGGCCAACTGCTGCGGGCCTACTTCACCCGTTCGCTCGCGCGGCTGGACACGGCCCTCGAAATGCACGCCCCCCGCCCCAGCCCGGACCGGGAGATCGATCTGGACGGCGGGACCAGGGCGGTCAGCCCAGCCCTTCTCGACCCGCTTCGATCGGGTCTGGTCTTTATCAACCCGGCCGACCGGCGGGCCCGGCTGCGGTGGCAAGCCGTGGTACACAAGACGCTGTGGGATCAGTCAACGCACCTCCGTTCCCGTCGGCTAGCGGACCTCTTCGAGGGCGGGTGGCCGGGCTTGGGGAAAACGGACATGGCCAAATAGCTATCTGACGCCGCACCTTCACGCCCGATTACGCGACTTCGGTACGTGGACTTGGAGAGTTGCTGTCAGGCCGCTAGTCCTACAGCCGTAGTTGTTCAGTCTGGCGGTTCGGCCCCGCGTTTCCGGTAGTGGCACACGCGTGCGCGATGCTGGTGCCGCCGCCGCCAGCGCGACCACGCCAGCACCCGCTCGGGCAACGGGACGAACGCCCACACCAGCCGGAGGAGCAGCGTCCGCACCTCGGGCACACTCACCCGGATTCACCCGTCGCCCCCTTTTCCCGCCGGTTCGGCACCCGCGAGCGGATCACGACAACCACCGCCAGGGCGAGCAGGCCGAGCGTCACGTGCCGGTGCCAGCCCACCCACGACCGCACCTCGTACTCGTCCAGGCCGCACTCCCCCTTCGCCAGCTCCAGGCACTCCTCGATGGCACAGCCATACTGCCTCCGAAGGTGGAGGTGGGGTGGCCCGGTCGGCCGGCAACCGGGCCACTCGGAGTTTACCGCGCCGGCTGCGGTTTCGGCTTCTTCAGCTTCGCCAGCCGCGTCTTGTTGGCCCACGTCCGCGGGAGGTCCTGGAGCTCGCGGAGTCGGCGGAGTTCACCCGCGTCAGCCCAGATCACGTGATGCCCGTCGTCGTCCCTCCGCAGATTCAGCCACCCGGCCCGCAGCCACCGCCGGACTGTGTCCCGGCTAATCCCCAGACGCCGGGCCAAGCTCATCGGTCGGTACTCGTCCGGGCCCAGCCCGGCCGTGCTCCCGTGCCGCTGACGCCGGGCCAAGCCCAGGTGGGCCGGCATCCCCCGACCGTAGCACCAGTCCCTGCCGGCGGTCCAAAAGCGTCGAGCACGTCCAACCCGCCGTCCTGGTCTGGTACTCAGCGGCGAGAAGGGGCTCATGGCCATCAACTCCTCCGCCGCGGTAAGCGCCGCGTGGACGGGCGGGTTCCCCGCCCGCAACGCCGTCAGCACCTTTGCCGAGTGCCCGTCCGGCTTCGGGTTCGCAACTCGGAAGGACAGCTTCCGAGCCGACGGCGGCGTCCGCTCGGTTGGCTTCAAGGCCGCTGCGGGATCGCGCCGGCCCGGCCGGCCCGTGCTGCCGATTCGCCGGTTCACGTGCCGCCGGACGGCGTCGTACCCGCCCGCGAGGTGAAGGGCACGAACGCCAGCACCGCCCACTACTACGTCACCAGCCTGCGGGGCACGGCCGGGCAACTGGCCGGGCTGGTCCGGCGGCACTGGGCGGTGGAGAACGAGCTGCACTGGTGCCTGGACGGAAAGCGTCCGGTGACGGGGCGTCTTGCGTGACGGGGTACGATGCCGGCTTTCTCACACCGAGGAGGCCGCGCTATGTCCGACGCCCCGACCCCGACCGACCCGCTCCCCGCCGACAAGGCCCGGCTCTGGGCCGACACCATCGCCGCGTTCGCCACCTCCGGCCTGTCCGTCCGCGCCTTCTGTGCGGCGCGAGGGTTAGAGGAGAAGCGGTTCTACACCTGGCGCCGCAACCTCGGACTGAGTCCGGTCGCCCGGCCGGCGCCGGTGTCCGACGCTCCGGCCCGGCCGTTCGTCCCCGTCCGGGTGGTGTCGGACACGGTGGCCGAGGTCGGCCTACCCGACGGCGTCACCCTCCGGGTGCCAGTGTCGGCCGACCCGGCCCACGTCGCCCGACTGGTCGCCGCCCTGCGGGGTGGGGCGTGCTGACCTTGGGGACGGCCGGGGCCATCTACCTGGCGGTCGACCCGCAGGACGGGCGGAAGGGGATCGACGGGCTGGCCGGGGTGGTGACCGCCGGGCTGGGCCGCGACCCGGCCTCCGGCGACCTGTTCGTGTTCAAGAACCGGAAGGGGGACCGGCTGAAAATCCTGGCCTGGCAGGGGGACGGGTTCGCCCTGTACCTCCGCCGCTTGGAGCGGGGGACGTTCGCCTTCCCGGCGTCCGACCGAGCCGAGCTGCTGGTCACCCCCGCGCAACTCGGCATGATCCTCGGCGGCCTCGACCCGGCGAATGCCCGCCGCCGCAAGCGGTACACCCCGCCCGGGTGAGCGTCCGAACCGCGGCGGTCGGACGCGCGTACCCCGGGCATGGGGTTGCCAACCGACGACCGGGACGCCGAGCTCGCCCGCCTGCGGGCGACGGTGGCCGAGCTGCTCGGGGTGGTGGCCGACCTCCGCCGGCAGGTCGAGGCCCAGCAGGCCCACATCCACAAGCTGGTCAGGCTCACCTTCGGCCCCCGCGGCGAGCGGGTGGCCGGCCCCACCCTGTTCGACGACGCCCCGGTCGCGGAGGCCGCCGTCTCGTCAACCGACCCCGCCGAGCCGTCACCCGCTCGCCGCGGGCACGGCCGCCGGCCGAAGCCGGCCGACCTCCCCCGTGAGCGGGTGGAGGTGGACCTGTCGGACGCCGAGAAGGTGTGCCCGTGCTGCGCCGCCCCGCGGGTGCGGGTCGGCCAGGAGGTGGCCGAGCGGCTGGACTACCGCCCGGCGTCCCTGTTCGTCCGCGAGATCGCCCGGCCCACCTACGCCTGCCGCCGTTGCGAGCAGGCCGGGCACGACCCGCGGTTCGCCCACGCGGCCCTGCCGCCGGAGGTGGTGCCCCGGGGCGGGGTCGGGCCCGGGTTACTCGCCCAGGCGGTGGTGGCCAAGTTCGTCGACCATCTGCCCTTGAACCGCCAGTCGGCCATCCTCGCCCGGGACGGGTGGCCGGTCCCCCGGTCCACCCTGTGCGACCACCTGCGGGCGTGCGGCCGACTCCTCACCCCGCTCCACCGCCTGATGGCCGACCGGGTGAAGGGGTCGTACGCCGTCCACGCCGACGAGACCCCGGTGACGGTCCTCCGGCCGAAGCGGTCGGCCTACGCCTGGGTGTACTGAGCCTCCCCAAGGGTCGTGGACAGCGGGAAAGCGGTGTATCCTCCGGAGACCAGGAGACGCACCGATGTCGAAAGTTCGTGGCAAGTACACCGCGGAGTTCAAGCTCCAAGCATTGGCGATGATCACCGAGCAGCACCTCAGCGTGGCCGAGGTCGCCCGCCGACTCGGCATCTCCGAGAGCCGGCTCCACGAGTGGAAGAAGGTCGTCCGCCGGGACGGGGCCGCCGCCTTCCCGGGGTCGGGCCGCCAGCCCCCCCTCGAGGAGGAGAACCGGCGGCTGCGGGCCGAGGTCAAGCGGCTGGAGATGGAGCGCGACATCCTGAAAAAAGCGACGGCGTTCTTCGCCACCCTGACGAAGTGATCTTCGCCTGGGTCGAGGAACGCCGCTGCGAGTACCCCGTCGCCGTGTTGTGCCGCGCCCTGGGCGTGTCGCGGTCCGGCTACTACGCCTGGGCCGCGCGACCCCCCAGCGCCACGGCGACGCGACGGGAGACGTTGGCCACGCACATTCGGGAGGTCCACGCCGAAATGAAGGGGCGGTACGGCAGCCCCCGGCTGGCCGTCGAGTTGAACGCCCGGGGCGTCGCCTGCTGCGTCAACACGGTGGCGAAGGTGATGCGTGCCCACGGCGTCCGGGCCAAGACGGTACGGCGGTTCGTCCGCACCACCGACTCGAACCACCGGCTTCCGGTGGCCGAGAACGTCCTCGGCCGGGACTTCTCGCCGGCCCGACCGAACGCCGCCTGGGGCATGGACATCACCTACGTCCCGACGCTCGAAGGATGGCTCTTCCTGGCCCTCGTGGTGGATTTGTTCTCGCGGCGGATCGTGGGATGGGCGATGGCCGCCACGATGACGAGCCGGCTGGTCGTGGATGCGTTAGACATGGCCGTGCGGCAGCGGGGCGTCACGGCCGGCCTGGTGGCCCACTCGGATCGAGGCAGCCAGTATGCTAGCGACCACTACCAGGCGGAACTCCGCCGCCGGGGGATGGTGTGTAGCATGAGCGGGGTCGGGCAGTGCTGGGATAACGCCGTGGTCGAGAGTACCTTCGGCAGCCTGAAATGTGAACTCGTCCACCACGAGGGCTACGCGACCCGGGACGAGGCCCGGGCGAGTCTGTTCGAGTACATCGAGGTGTTTTACAACCGCGTTCGTCGCCACTCGACCCTGGGGTATGTGGCCCCGGCCGAGTACGAGCGGACGTACAACCCGAAACTCCGCTAACGCCCTGTCCACTTTCCGTGGGGAAGATCATACCTGGGCGGCGGGTCGAACCCGTACACCGTGTTCGACCTGACCCCCGGCCGCGGGAAGGAGTACCCCGAGGCGTTCCTGGCCGGGTACACCGGGTACGTCCAGGCCGACGCCTACGCCGGGTACAACGGGGTCCACGGCGGGGTCCGCCACGTCGGCTGCTGGATGCACGCCCGGCGTGGCTTCGTGGAGGCCCAACAGTCCGACCCGGCCAAGGCGGGCGAGGCGTTGGCGCTGATCCGCACCCTGTACGCCGTCGAGCGGGCCCTCGCCGACACCGGTCTGGTCGGCGACGCACTGGCCGAGGGCCGCCGGACCCGCGCCGGGCCAGTCCTCGACCGGTTCGCCGGCTGGCTGGACATCGAATCCCGGACGGCCCGGCCGAAGAGCCCGCTCGGGGCGGCGATCGCCTACGCCCGGAACGGGTGGCCGAGCCTCACCCGGTACGTGACCGACGGCCGGCTGGCGATCGACAACGGCCCGGCCGAGCGGGCGGTCCGGCCGCTGGCCGTCGGCCGCCGCAACTGGCTGTTCGTGGGGGGTGACGGCGGGCTGGCGACGGCGGCCGTCCTGCTGAGCGTGTGCGCGTCGGCCAAGCGCCATGGCCTCAACGCCTGGGCATACCTCCGCGACCTGTTCGACCGGCTGCCGGCCGTCCCGGCCGGGGCCGACCTGTCTCCCTTCCTGCCTGATGTCTGGGCGGCGACCCATCTCGGACGCTGAACGACACCCGAATTGCGGACGACCCTACACCACCAGAGGCGTCGCCGGACACTTACGATCCGCCGAGCGGGCGTAGCGTATCCGTCCGGCGAGAGACACGTTGACCTGACGAGGTACGATGCGGCACCTACCCGAGGTGCCGTCCCGTGCCCCGCGTCCTCCCCCGCGACCCGAAGAAGGAACAGTTCTGGCGGCGGACCCTGGCCCGATTCGAGTCGTCCGGTCTCAACATCCGCGACTTCTGTTCGCGGCACCGACTGGCCGAGACCGCCTTTTACTTCTGGCGACAGGAGATCGGCGCCCGTGATCGGGAGCCGGGCCGGCCGTCCGTGACCTGCGACGACAGGCGAGAGAGTCACCATGCTACTGACGGGACGGCCGGAGGAACTGCACAAGTCGAGGTAAGCGTAGATAAATTAATTATCTCCTAGACCAGACGAGAGTACCAAATACCACTTTACCTTTGACATCTGTCAATCTGGCCACCGACTGAATCGAAATATTGCACAACGTCTTAAATGATCGTGTTGATCGCTTTTGCTGGGCCAAAGAGAATGGAGGAAAATACGATGCAAAAAAATAATAGTCATATACGAATACACAGTCAAGAAGAGCTCGTGACTCATCGCCCGGCATTACGTAGTATGTTATATTGTCACCATTATTGCCTATGTTGTCAATGATCATATCACCCATATCAAGTACATCTTCATCGAGTAAATATTCATTCGATTCGCTAGCAAACTCGCACATCGGGCCGATGTATATATAATACATATTTATGTGATATTAATTGTGTCTAGTGATCGTCAGTGCAATAGGCCGCCATGCCACAATGCAATTGACCAATTACAATAGCCATGCTACCAACCTACAAGTGACACAGTATCGCAGCTATATGCGAGTGGAGCGATTGACACTGCGTCGTAACGCTCAGCTATACCTCCTGACCTCAACCGGCCTCCCCTCGTCAACGGGAGTTGGAAGCTGGAGAGGTATCCACTGTGGCAATCTATTCCTAGCGTACAGTGCTCTAAAGTTTAGCTCTTTCGCTTTCGGAACCTTGAACCAGTACACTCCGTTGCGACACTCCCATTCGGCCACAGAATCGAACAGGAACACGTTGCGCTGAGTCGCGTATCGTGTGACACCCCATGCAACTTGCGTATCTGAGTTATGCACAAATACGAGCATGGGGGTACGTTGCAGTTCGTGGATCTCAGGATCGGAACCTGTGTATGCCGCATCAAGCTGCGCCTTTCGGAATGCTAGCGCATCGATAAATCCTCGAACTTGGTACTGCCCATTATCTTGGCTAAGAATGATGGGCCTCGCTTGCAACTTGGCCTCGATCCAGATGAGGCGGTTTAGATAGGTAATAATGATTCTACCAGTGAACAGCCCCTTGTGTAATCTGGCAATGCCGTCTTTCACGAAGTCAGGAACAACAAATCCGGGCTGGTTATGTCCAGTTGGGTACGCCTTATCGTTTTCCTCAAGCTTCAAGGAGAGTCCAACATGCCTCTGGAACGCCTTGCCTGCTCGATCTTCCACAAGGCCGTCCGACATCCCAGCCGTCAAATAGCCAGTCTCCCGAAGAATCTGAATCCATTTCGGTTTCGATAGCGGAGCCCACAAGCCTGACGGGTCGGTGAGGCCGATGGCATTATTGCTTACAAAACTGAACAGGTTTACCTGGCCTGAGTCGTATTCGAGGGGGTCCAAGGTCGACCATCGGCCCAATGCAGGCGAATACCAACGCATTCTGGCCTCGTCCAGCCCGCTGACGGCACTCTGCCGCAGCCCCTGGAACCCGACAACCCAGGCGTAGCTCGACCCGCTCCGGCCGCCGTAGCTGGCGTCCAGCACGGTCACCGCCCCGAACGGGTCGTAGGCGTACCGCTCGACCACCGTCCCCGAGGTGTTGACCAGGGCGGTCACGTTCCAGTTGGCGTCCTGGACGGCGTACAGCCGCTCCTCCAGCCCGCCCGGCCCGGTCCCGCTCGACCCGTCGGCGTCCCGGTCCCGCTCGACCAGGGCGTCCACGTACACCGGACTCCAGACGTACTGGGTCTTCGCCGCCCCGCTCTGCCGCTCCTCCAGCACCTGCCACGCGGCCGAGTAGTACAGGTCGGTCGTGACCGACGAGGCCGTGTCCGACACCCGGCGGAACAGCCCGTCGTACGCGTACGTCACGAGCGTCGTGCCGCCGCTGGTCTTCACCGCCACCAGCCGGTTCCAGGCGTCGTACCCGTACTGCTTGCCGGCCTCGCCCGTCGTCAGGTTCCCGTTCGCGTCGAACGTCGGCGAGGTCGCACTGCTGACCGCCGTCACCTCGTTCTGCTTGTTGTGGCTCCGGGTCTGGGCGGTCCCGTTCGTGGTGATGCTGTCCCAGTTGCCCTGCGCGTCGTAGTCCCAGCTCTGGGACCGGGAGGCCGACCCGGTCAGGCCGGTCTTGGTCCCGTTCAGGGTGCCCCGGTCGAACGACGCCAGCTGGCCCAGCCCGTCGTAGGAGTACAGCTCCCCGAAGGCGGTGTTCACCAGGTCGTCCCGGTACGTCCGGTTGGAGTCCCGGTCGTACCCGTACTGGTGCCGGTCCACGGCGGTGCCGGAGCTGGAGGCCAGCCACCGCTGGTCGGCCACCCGGCCGAACCGGTCCAATCCCGTGTATTGGTCCCCGGCGTCCCCGGTCGACTCGCCCGTTTGCTTGATGTAGGTGAGGTCAACCCCGGGCTGCGGGTGGGCCCGGCGGACGGCCAGGTCCACCCCCAGGAAGTCGTAGCTTTCGAGTGTGGTGCCCGAGTCGGTGAGCGACGACAGCCGGCTGATCGTATCGTTCAGTCCGGACGAGTACGTGTAGTTGACGACCCGCCCGTTCGGGTAGGTCACCGACGTGAGCCGGGAGTGGTTGGCCCCGCCGGCCATCTCGGTGTACGCGTACTGCACCCGCGGGGTGCCGCCCCCCACCGCCCCGGAGTGGGACTGCCACTCGCTGGTCAGTTGGCCGAGCCCGTTGTAGTCCCGCTGCACCTGGTTCACGATCGACCCGCCGGACGCCGCGTCGAAGCTGGTGACGAGGGCCACGTTCCCCTGCCCATCATAGCCCGCCTCGATCCGCCGGACCGCCCCGTCCACCCCGCTGCCCAGCGCCGTCACCGCGTCCGCCGTTCGCCGCCCGAGTACGTCGTACGTGTACGTGTGGGTGCTGCCGTTCCGGTCGGTGCTGGTGGCCGGCTCGCCCAGGGCGTCGACGGTGACCGTGTCCTGCTGGCCGCTGCTGGCCGCCCCGGTCGACGGGTCCGGCCACCGGGTCGCCCCCACGAGGTCGTTCGAGTCGAGCCCGCTCCCGCCGGACTGGGTCACCCCGTATACCCACTGTGTCGTCTGCGACCCGCCCCCGGTCAGCCGGGCGGTCAGGCTGGTCCGCCCGGCCGGCCCGTAGGTGTACTCGGTCGTCTTGTCGTCTTCGTCCGACACCGTCCCGTCGACGTAGTTCTCGATGTCCCGCGTTGACCGCCCTTCGGCGTCGTACTCGGTCCGATTCTCGATCCCCCGGGGGTCGGTCGTCTTCCAGACCCGGCCGGCCGCGTCATATACGACGCTCGATACCAGGGCCGAGTCCGTCCGGCCGGGCACGGATGCTGGCCGGGTGTAGGCCGACCCGCCGTTGGTGCCCACGTCCACGGCCGCGGTCGGCCGGTCGACCAGGTCGTAGTACGCGGCCGAATAGCTGACCCGGGCGGCCACCCCGGTCGACGGGGTGCCGAGTGCGCCGGTCCCGGTGGCGTCGTGGAACCGGTCCCGGGTGGTCGTCAGCAACACGTTCCCGTTGGCGTCGTAGATGAACTCGGCCTGGGAAAGCACCGTGTCCCCGGTCACCGTCAGGGCGTCCGACCAGCCCGAGTCCCCGCCCCCGTCGGTGGTGTAACTAGCCGTCACCCGCCCAGCCCCGTCGTAGCTGGTCTTCTCGACCAGCCCGCCCGGGGCCGCCGTCTTGACGACGTTCCCCCTCTGGTCGAACCACACGCCGGTGGTCAAGGCGGACGTGGACACCGTCCCGGTGGACGGGTCGACGGAGTGCGTCTGGGTGCGGTACGCCCGGCCCAGCTCGTCGGTGCTGACGACCGTCTTGGCCCGCAGCAGGGACGACGACGGCCGGTCCGGCACCCCGCCCGTGCTGGTTGGCGTGATCCCGTCGGCGTCGTACCGCTCGACGCTGACCGCCTGCCCCAGGTTGTCCAGTTGGGTGTAGATGAGCGGCCGGTTGACCCCGGTCCCCTCCGACCCCTGCAGCCCGCCCTTGACGGCCACCTGCCGGTCCCGCCAGTCGTACCACGCCCGGGTCACCCGGTCCGCTGCCCCCAGCCCGGGGGAGTCGGTCACCGTGGTCAGGGTGGAGTCCCCGACCCCGCCCCCGTCGTACTCGTACGCCCGCACCCGGACCATGTTCGTCCCGGCCAGGTTGGCCGGCGACCAGTAACCGGTGGTCGGGGTGTCGTCGGTGCCGACCCACTCGCTGACCGGCCGGTCCAACCCGTCGTACTCGGTCCTATAAATGGTCCCGGCCGGGGACACCGTCTTGTTCGGTCGGCCGGCCGAGTCGTATCCGGACCTTGTGCGGTCGAAGTTCGTCCCCTCAGTGCCCAGGGTGGTCGACGTCGAATAGGTAAGACCGGACAGGTTGTAGTACACGTCCGAAGACACCGTCTGCCCGGCCAGGTTCCGGTAGATCCGGGACAGGGACTGGAGGCTGCTGATGGCCTCCGCCCCGGTCGGCCGGCCACCAGATACCGACGGAATGGCTGACATGGTGAGCAACTCAGTGTACCCGCCCGCCCGGTCCTCCCGGGCCACCTCGGTCGGCCCGGTCGGCAGATTGGCCACCGGATCCCACCCCCGGTACGTTCGGGCCGCATGGCCTGCATCGTCATATACCGTGTACGTCTCGTGCCCGGCCGGGTCGGTTACCTTGGTGGCGCGACCGAGGTTGTCCACCTCGTAGGTGGTGGTCAGGTGCAGCCCGCCGCCGGTTGGGGTACTCCACCCGCTCGGCAGCCCGCTGAAGGTCGACGTCTGGGTGGTGTTCACGTCAGTGATGGACTTGGTCGCGGCACCGGTGGCGGGGTCGTACGCGGTGTACGTCAGGAAGCCGTCCGCGTTCTTCGTCCAGATGGGCCGGCCGTACGCGTCGTACACGGTGGTGGTCGAGGTGGCCGCCCCCGGCCCGTTCTGGCCGGTCGTTACCGTCGGCAGCGTGGTCGTCACCGAAGCCTCCGCGGCCGTCGACCCCTGCCAGGTGTAACTATAGGTGGTGGTCTGCCCCCCAGTTCCGTCGTCGTTCCGATACCGGGTTTCGGATGCGACCACCGCCCCCGCGTCCGGCCGCAGCAGGTACGTCTGGGCTACCTGCGGGACGGGTGTGCCAGTCTCCCCGCGCTGGATGGCGGATTGAGTCAGGTATCCCGTCACCGTCCCGGCCGAGGTGGTGGTGGCGGTGGTGGCCGTCGCATACGCCCATGTCAGGACCAGCCCGGCCGCGTCGGCCAGGTAGCTGGCGTTCCCGCCCGAGTACCCGACCAGGTCCGGGTTGGACGGGTCGAATCCGGTGACGGCCGACGGCTCGGCCTCCAGCACCAGCCGCCCCCGGTCGTCGTAGCGGCGGTAGGTGGTCCACGTCTGCCCGCCGGTGGTGTCCGCCTCCAGCAGCAGCTGGCCGCTGCCGTTGGCATAGTAGGTGGCCGTCGTCCCATCCGGCCGGGTCTCGGTCACCGACTTCACCCACGTGTTCGGCAGCATCGACCCGGCCGCCGCGTGGGCGGCCACCGCGTACGAGTAGGTGTACGTCCCCTGCCCGCCGGTGCACGCCGAGCACCCCTCCCCGGCCGCCGTGTGGGTGGTCACCCGACCGACCGAGTCGTACGCGTAGTAGTGGTCGGCGTACGGGGCCACCTGGGTGTCGGTCAGGGTGTCGAGGCTCGACCCCAGGGCGGCCACCAGCCGGGCGTACGCGGCTGGCCCGAACGCGTACTTCAGCTTCCCCGGGACGGCCGTCGAGCTGCCCCCGCCGCCCGACCCGGACCCGCTGCCCGACCCCCCGCCGGTGCCGGCGTAGTACCGGTAGTAGCTGGTGTCCAGGGCGGTCCCGGCGGCGTCCTTGACCGTGGCCGTCCGCAGCTGGCCGGCCGAGTTGTACGTGTACGCGGCCGACTCGACCGTCGCCCACGACCCGGTCCCGACCTGCCGCCGCAGCTGAACCCCCGACCCGCCCGACAGCGGCACCAGGGAGTCGGTCACCGCCGTCGACCCGGACCCGGTGGTCTGGCTCACCTCGGTCACGTTCCCGGACGAGTCGTACGTGTAGTCCGTCTCGTGGCCGGCCGTGTCGTAGAACCGGACCAGCTTGGCGACCGCGCTCTTACCCGGGTCGACGTTCGCGAACACGTACTTGTTCCCCGGCCCGTCGATCATCGTGTACTCGTCCGCCTTGGTGTCGGCGGACAGCCGCTCCGGCCCCTTGGCCCGGGGGTAGAACTGGTAGAACGGGTCGGTGTCGAAGTGGGCCCCGTACGAGTCGAAGAAGGTGATCGCCCCCTTGTAGACGTACCCCATGCACAGCCCGTCCCGGTCCACCTGGACCAGGTGCTTGAACCCGCCGCCGACCGGGACCGGCCCGTCCCCGCTGCCGCCCCACGGCCGGGGCTGGTTGGTGTACGTCCAGGTCTGGTCCACCGGCAGATCCCCGACCCCGCCGGTCAGGTCGGTCCGCGACAGAGCGAACCCACCGTCGATCGTCACCCCGCCGGCCGTCTTGGCCGGCGGGGGGGCGGCCCCCGATTCGGCGGACGCGGTGCTGGCGCAGTCCGGGCACGGCTGGACGGTCGGGTCGAGGAACAGGTCGCTGGTGCAGCTGGAGGCGACGTAGACCGAGTCCCCGCTGTAGTTGGCGTACCAGCCGAAGTGGGTGCCCACCCCCTGGTCGGCCTGGACCAGCGCCTCGGCGTAGGCGGCGTGCCCGCCGCCCCCCCGGGGGACCAGCGTGCCCACCCCGATCACCTGCCCGGTGGCCGCCGAGGTGAACATCACCGTCCCGGTCGGGGCCGGGGCGCTGGGGTCCAACCCGTCCCCCGGGGTGTCCACCCCGATCCGGAGCCACTGGCCGACGGTCGGATAGAAGGCGGACTGGTAGTTGTACAGCGGGGCGTGGAATGGCGGCGGGTCGTTGTTGGCGGCGACATTCACCCCTCCGAGCGGCCCGCCCACCCCGGGGGCGAAGTCGCCCGCCCAACCGGCCACCGGGACCAGGGTCTGCCCGCTCAGGGTCCGCACCCGGGGGGCCGCCCCGACCCCGGTGCCGCACACCACGTCGGCGTACGGGTCGTCGTCCACGTACGCGGTGGCCACCCGCACCCCGCCGGCGTATCCGGCCCCGAACCCCGGGTCGGCGGTCTGCACCACCGCCCCGGTCGCCCCGCTGTACACCGTCACCGTGGCGGCTGACCCGAGGCCCGACCCGACTACCAGGTCCTGCCGCCCGTCCCCGGTCACGTCGGCCGTCAGATCCCCGGTGGCCACGAACACCCCGCCCCGGTCGGCCTTGGCCCCGGCATAAAAGTCGCCGAGCGGCCCCGGTATGGGTTGCAGGGTGACGGGGTCGAGCACGCGCACCCGCGGGGCTCCGCCGACCCCGGCCGCCAGCACGAGCTGGGACCGGGGGCCGCCGGTCAGGTTGCCGACCGCCACCCGCACCCCGCCCCGGAACTGGGGCTCGAACGCGAAGAAGCTGGACACGACGGTGCCCGTCGTCCCGTCGAACACCTGGACGTGCGGGCCGCCCCCCTCGTCGGCCGCGGTGATGAGGTCCGCAGCCCCGTCCCCGGTGACGTCCCCGGCGGCGATCTGCAGGCCGCCCCGGAAGGCCGGGTCATAGGCGAAGAAGCTGCCCAGCGGGCCGGGGATCTGCAGCCCGGTCTTGCCGTCGAACACCCGGACGTGCGGCCCGCCGCCCGGGCCGGCGGCGGTCACCAGGTCCGGGTAGCCGTCGCCGGAGAAGTCGGCCGCCGCCACCCGCACCCCGCCGAGGAGGGTCGGGCCGAACGGGGTGACGTCGGCCAGCACCGCCCCGGTCAGGGCGTCGTACAGCTTGGCCTCGGGGGTCCCACCGGCCCCGCTGCCGACCCCGATTACCGGGAACGGGAGCGGCCGGCCGTCCGGCACCACCCGGTCCTCCAGCCGCTCGCACCCCAGGCGGGGGCGGCGGCCGACGAGCGGGCGGGTGAGCAGCCAGCGGGCGAGACGGTGCATGGCGAGTGTCCGGCGGGAGAGAGCCGAGACCGATGAGTCGGCAAGGGTAATCAACCCGTCGAACCGGTGCAACGGTCAAATCCGGAAGGGTTCGGAAAGGCTCCCGGCTGTCCGACACCGAGCGGGAGCGGTTGGCCGGGTGCCGACCGGCGGGTAGGCTGGGGCGACCGCTCCCCAACGAGGCCGCCCGATGGACCCGTCCGCCTGCGTCGTCCTGGTCCCGGTCGCCAGCCGGGTCGAGCCGGACTGCGAGGCCGCCCTGCGGGAGTTGGAGCGGCTCGGCCACCCGGTCCGCCGGGTGTACGGGTACGCGGCAGTCGATGTGGCCCGCAACCAGATGGCCACCGACGCCCTGGCCGACGGGTTCGACGAGCTCCTGTGGGTGGACGCGGACATCGCCTTCGACCCGGCCGACGTGGCCCGGCTGCGGTCGCACGGGGCACCGGTGGTGGCCGGGGTGTACCCGAAGAAGGGGAAGCGGGAGCTGGCCTGCTCGTTCCTGCCCGGCACCCGGGAGGTGGTACTGGGGACGGGCGGCGGGCTGGTCGAGGTGCGGTACGTCGGGCTCGGGTTCTGCCTCACCCGCCGGGGCGCCTACGAGGCGGTCGGCCGGCACCACCAGCTGCCGGTGTGCAACCAGCGGTTCGGCCGGCCGCTGGTCCCGTACTTCGCCCCCTTGGCGGCGGACGACGGGGGCGGGTGGTGGTACCTGGCCGAGGACTACGCCTTCTGTCACCGGGCGAGGCAGGCCGGGGTACCGATCCTCGCCGACACCGCGGTCCGGCTGTGGCACCTCGGGAGCTACCCGTACACCTGGGAGGACGCCGGCCGGCCGCGGGAGGAGTTCCAGACGTTCGTCTACCACCTCGGCCCGGACGGGTCCGAGCCGCGTGCGGGCGGAACCCGGTTGGCTGGTGAAAAGGGTTGATGGTTTCGCACTGGCTCGTTGACGGTCTGCATGTCCTGCTCGGACTGTTGTTTCCCGCTGTCTTCGTACGCCCGAAATTAATCAACCGATTATAAGATTTATCGGGCGCTACGCCGCCAGGGTCTCTTGTCACCACCGCCGATCTCGATCCCCAAATGGTTCTGCCAAGCCTCGATACTCTTGCTCGCCATCTCCAGAAGGTCCAGCCGGCCATCGGCTACCTCCCGGAACGTCATCCCCTCGGCCATCGCCACCTCGACGGCTTCCAGGAAGGCGGCCGAACGGACGAGCGCCCGGACGGGCAGGTCCAGCTCCGGCGGGATCGGCGGGATTTCGAGGCCTGGCGCGGCGGGCGACAGCGGCGTCAGGACGGTGTGGTCGTACAGGTGGTGCTTGCGGCGGTCTTGCCCGGACATGGCCTTGCACTTGTAGAGGTGCAGGTAGCGGCCGGTGGGCGGTGCGGCCGTCAGGATCTCGACCACCTCGAAGACGAGGGCCGGGGCGTCCCGATGGCGGACCCGGTCGCCGACCTGGAAAACGGGCCTGGCGATGTCGTGGGATATTGGCCGACATCGTCCCGGGTGGGGCGGCTGGAGTCAAGTGGGGCGGAGAGGCTGGCAAAAGTTACGGCTCGTCACCCCACCTCCTCCCCGTGCCGCCGGAGCTTCTCCACCAGCTTCCGCCGGGCCTTCTCTTGGACCCGGCCGAGCGGCCTCGGAAGATCCTTCTCCAACAGCCCCGTTACCGCCGTCAGGAACGCCCACACGCAGGCGGCCCGGCTGTCCTTCAGCGCCCACAACTGGTCCACCGTGCCCACCCCCTGGCACCAGGCCCCGTACTGGACCGCCCACTGGCCGGTCGGGAGCGGGGCCAGCTTGTACCAGGCGCTGGCCAGGAAGTCGGCCGCGAAGTACTTCTGGATGACGCAGTGGGCCTCGGCCACCCTCCACAGCGGGACGTTGGGCGGTATACTCTCGGCCGCGGGCGGCCCCCCGGGCTCCTCCGCTTTCAGCTCCCGGAGCCACTCGCCGCCGGCCGCCAGGATCTTCCAGGCCTCTTCAAGCCCGGCGGGTGTGAGCAAGCCGTCGGTGACAAAGTGGCGGATGGCCTCCACCCACCCCCGCTCCCGGTCGACGATCCGGAGCTCGTCCCCGTCCTTGGGGAGGACCCGGTCGAGGTCGGCCAGGTAGGTCCTTGCAGTGGCGGCGATCTCGCCCCGGTCGGGGGCGGGAGGGGGGGAGGCGGTGTTGGTCGTCGTGGGGTCGGTCATCCGCCGACCGTAGCACCCGGTCGGGGCGGCGGTCTAGACACGTCCGGCACGTCCAGCCCGCCCTCCGGGTCTGCCGCCGCCAGCCGCTCCCACACCGGTCGCAGGGTCAACCCCAGGCACCAGCAGTGCGTCACATACAGCCCGCACGCGCGGCACTGCTCGGGCTCGCACCGGCAGGCGTGGAAGTGGCCCCGCCGCAGACAGTAGACGCACGCGCCCATGACCCGGCCCTCCGGTCTCCGACCGCATCAGAGCGCGAACCGGCCCGGAGCGCGATGTCGGTTGGGGCGATTTTCGGGCTCGCACGGCCCGGGGGGGCGGCCGCCGCTTACGACGGCGTCGCCCGAGGGCCGATGCCCCCTGTACCGCTCGCGTCCGGCCGGTGGACCCGGAGGAGGGCGGCGAGCAGGGCGGCCGTGAGCGCCCGGGGGTACGCCCGGGCGGTCGGCGTCCCCCACTGACCCCGCTTCGGCAGGGCGTGCGGGTCGAGCCCGGCCCGGGCCTCGTACGCCAACAGGACCAGGGCGTGGAACAACTCGCTGGCCGTCGTGTCACGCTGCCCGGACCCGGACCGGACGAGGGCGAGCAGGTCGTCCGACATGCGGAGGGCCTCGGGGGTCATGGTGATCTCCCGCCGGGGGGCCTTCCGCCGGTCGGTCCTCACGTCCGGATCGCCCGGATCAGAGGCACGGGCGTCTGGCCGGCCGGGATCGGGGCGGGCCGTGGTCACTGCAGGCGGCGGGCTCTCGCCGATCGCCCGGGCCGGCCGCCCTCCCCTCACCCCCGCGCGCTCGTGGTTCGGCGCCGCCGGCGCCGTCTCGTCCAGGTAGTCGCCGAGGTCAGCCACCGGGACGACATCGAGGGCGAACCCGTCGGGGATGCCCGGCCTGAACTTACCCACGGGTCACCTCCTCCCCCGGGCCGGCGGCGTCCGTCGGGTCCGGGCCGACCACTCGGTCGACGGCGGCCGGGTCCGGGAGCGGGTTCAGGGTGGCCCCGAACGCCCCCTTCGCCCCCCGGTTGATGAGCTCCTTCACGAGGGCCGTATACTCGGCCGCCGGCCCGGCCCCGTCCGGGTGCTCGAAGATGGTCACCCGGCCCATCGCCGCCTCCCGGTACCGGACGCTCCGGCCGATGGCCGTCCCGAACACCAGGGCCGGGGTGAACCGGTCCCGCAGGAGGTCGTGCACCTGCCGGTCGAGGGCCGCCCGCCGGTCGTAGTTGCCGAGCAGCACCCCGGCCAGGGCGAGCCCCGGGTTGTACTGCTTCCGCACCTTGTCGACCGTCCGGGTCAGGGTCTCCAGCCCCCGCAGGTCGTACCCGCTCGGGAAGCACGGGACGACGTACCAGTCGGCCGCGATGAGGGCCGAGGTCATGAGGAAGTCGAGGGTCGGCGGGGTGTCGATGAGGACCACGTCGTACGCCCCGCGGAGGGCGGCGACCGACGCCCGCAGCCGCCCCCGGTGCTCCTTCCGGAGGTCCTCCCCGTCCAGGTCCCCCGCCCCGCCGTCGGCCAGGAGCCGGAGCACCTCCGCGTCCAGCCGGGCGGCGACGGACGACAGGGCCCGGTGGCCGGGGACGACCCCCACCCGGCCGCCGAACCGGCCGTCCGGCACCACGGCGATCCGGTCGGCCGGGACCCGGTTGAGGTAGGCGTCGGCCAGGGTGAACCGGCCGGCCCGGACGGCGTCGTCCGGGTCGACCCCGAGGGTCTCGGTGGCGTTGCACTGGGGGTCGGTGTCGACGACGCAGGCGGTGTACCCGAGGGCGGCGAATGCTGCGGCGGTGGACACGGTGGTGCTGGACTTCCCGCACCCCCCCTTCTGGTTGGCGAACACGATGACCTGGGTGTCCCGAAAGCGCATACGAAAGTGACCTCACAAAAATTATTCCATCGGTCGGAGTATCCCGGAGGTCCGGCGGCCCGGGCAAGCCCCAAAGTGCGGCCGCCCGTCACGGCCCGCTCGACCGGCTCTGGGCAGGGAACCAACCGCCGGCGGCCGCCGCCGGCGGTTCGGGGCGTGGGCCGGAGGTCCGGGGGTACTCAAAGCGGCCGGAGCATCCGGAGCTCCGGCCCTCCGGGGCACCGCCCAGGCGTGTTGAACCCGGGCCGCTCCCCCGGTCCCCCGGGGCACACCGCCCGGTCCGGGCCGGGTGGGTCCACGGGACTCGGGTCTCGGCCCTCGGACAGTCGGCCCAGGACGGCACAGAGCGGACCACCCCGACCTCACCCCGACCCCCACCGCCGTCCGGCCCGCCACGGGGCTGTGAGGGGCCTTAATCGCCGTCTGGGCACCGGACTCGTGGTCCCCCGACCTACGGCTCGAGGGGCGACTGTCCGACGGCCGCCCCTGTGGCGCGGCGACCGGTCGACGGTCCGGGACTCCGGACCTCCGGACGGCCGGGTGAGCGGACCGGGGGATGGGTGAACACGAGGGGCGTGCCCCGGAGGGCCGGAGTCCCGGACCGTCGGCTCGGCGAGGGCCGGAGGTCCGGAGCGGACGGACTGGGACGGCGACCCCTCACCCGGTGGCCGTCCGCGTCCGATGTCCAGGATCCGGCGTCTAGTCCCCCGGACCCCCGGACGGCCGGGACGCCGGGATGATTTTTTTGGTGACACGGCCGGGCGGGGCTGGTAGATGCTACAACCGAGTTAAACCTGGCCCGCTACGTCATGTCCGCGAGAGAGACCGCCCACACGCTTGAGATTGATTCGTCCGCCCGACGCGGGGGCACTGGCTGTGACGGCCGGCCCCCACCGGCGTCCGACCGGCCGGTGGCCGGCGACCGACGGCTACCGGGATTGGGGCCACACCTCGGGGCGACACCCGGCTCACGAATCAGTCCCTCGGGGCGGCCGATGACCGCGGTCTCCCGGCATCTCCCCTCCGGGCGGGCGCGGGCGGCCGGCCGGATACCGGGAATCGGGCCACACCCCGACCGGGAATGGGGCCACACGGATACCGGGCGTTCGGCCACAGGCTACCGGGATTCCGGCCACGCTCCGGCCCCGGCTACCGGGATTCGGGCCACCCGACCGGGCCGTAACCGGTCGATCCCATTCGGCATTCCGTCCAGCAACTGTGTTCATTTAACTCTGATCAAAACTACACCAACTGGGGTGAGGGTCTTTATTTTCCGTGGGGCAGGGGATGGGCACTGACGGGGAGACCGCGCACGCGGCCGGGACCGGTCGCCCGCCGTTCCGCTACCTGGACGAGATGAACTTCGCCGAGTTCCCGCTCGCCGCCCTGGCCGACACCGCCCCGGCCGGGCAGAAGACGCTCGAGTTCGCCGACCAGATCGACGACCCGTCGACCGGCCGGACGGTGGCCCGGACGCTCGTCGTCACCGCGGCCGACCGGTTCGGCCTGCCGACCGCCCTGGACGACGAGGTGCTGCTCGGCCTCCTCCAGCTGACCGCCCGGGCCGGGTTCGCCGACCGCAAGGTGCACTTCTCCCGGTACGGGCTCATCAAGCTGCTCGGCTGGCGGGACGAGTCGAAGTCGTACAAGCGGGTCGAGGAGTCCTTGAACCGCTGGGCCGGCACCACCCTCCAGTACCGGAAGGCCTGGTGGTCGAAGGCCGAGCGGTGCTGGGTGACCGAGACCCTGCACGTGCTGGACCAGGTGACGGTGTTCGACCGGGAGCGGCTGGCCCGCCGGAGGGCGGCCGGGTCCGGTGAGCTGGCCCTGTCCAGCTTCGTCTGGAACCAGACGGTGTTCGACAGCTTCAAGGCCGGGTACCTGAAGGCCCTGGACTTCGGGTTCTACACGTCCCTCGGGTCGGCGGTGGCCAAGCGGGTGTACCGGTTCCTGGACAAGCGGTTCTACCACACCGGGCGGTGGGAGTTCGACCTGCGGGCGTTCGCCTGCGCCCACGTCGGGCTGTCGGCGGCGGCCCCGAACGCGGAGCTCAAGCGGAAGCTGCGGCCGGCCATCCGGGAGCTGGAGGGCAGGGGGTACCTGGCCCCGCTGCCGGACGCCGCCCGGTTCGTCAAGGCCGGTCGGGGCGGGTGGCGGGCGGTGTTCGTCCGGGCAACGGCGCCGGCCCGGGCCACCGCCCGGACGCCCGATGAGCCGCTGGTCGGGGAGCTGGTCGCCCGGGGGCTGTCCGAGCGGGCGGCCCGGCGGCTGGTCGACCGGTACCCGGCGGCCCGGGTGGCGGGGAACCTCCGGCTGGCCGACCGGCAGGCGAGGGCGGCCGGGGGCGCGATCCGGAACCGGGCCGGGTGGCTGTACGCGGCCGTCGTCCACGACTACGCCGCCCGGGCCGACCCCGGGCCTCCGGTCGGCCGACCGGCCGACCGACCGTCGCCCGCGTCGCCCAGCCCGGGTCCGACCGCCCCGCCGCCGAGCGAGGCGGAGGCCGCGTTCGACCACTTCTGGGCCGGCCTCCCGGAGGAGGGGCGGGCGGCGTTCGAGCGGGAGGCGGTGGCCGCCGCCCGGCCGTTCCACCGGCGGCACTACGAGGGCGGGGCGGTCGCCCGGGGCGCCCTGTGGGCGGCCGCCCGGCGGCGGCTTTTGATCGATCCCTTCGAGCGGGTTCGGCCCGGGTCGGACCGGCCGAACCCGGCCAGGGGGGGAGAGGGGAGACGTCTGGCGATGGCAGCGCGGGGGAGGGGACAGTGGCGGGACGGCGGGGGCGGGGACCGATGCTCCGGCTGACCGTCCGCCACGACACGGCCGGCACCCGGGGGTACTACCGGCCGGGGGCGGGCGGGGAGTGCCCGGCCGGGCCGGACGGCCGGACCGCCGGGGAGTGGGGCGGGCGGGCGGCCGCGGCGCTCGGGCTCGCCGGGACGGCCGACCCGCCGGCGTTCGCGGCCCTGTGCGGCAACCGCCACCCGCGGACCGGCGAGCCGCTCACCCCCCGCACCCGGGCCGACCGGCGGGCCGGCTGGGACCTCGGGTTCCACCCGCCCAAGTCGGTGTCCGTGGTGCATGGGCTGACCGGCGACCCGCGGGTGCTGGCCGCCTTCGCCGCCGCCGTCCGGGCCACCCTGGCCGAGCTCGAGGGGGACGCCCGGACCCGGGTGCGGGCCGGCGGGCGGGACGACCTCCGGGCGACCGGGAACCTGGCCTGGGCCCTATTCCTGCACGCCACCGCCCGGCCGGTGGACGGGATCCCGGACCCCCACCTGCACGCCCACGCCGTCCTGTTCAACCTGACCCGGGATCCGGCCGAGGGCCAGTGGAAGGCGGCGGAGCTGAGTGGGGTGTACCGGGACATCGGGTACCACCAGGCGGCCTTCCACGCCCGGCTGGCGCACACCCTGGCCGGCCACGGGTTCGCGGTCGAGCGGACCCCGTTCGGGTGGGAGCTCGGCGGGATCCCGGCGTCGGTCCGCCGGGCCTTCTCCCGGCGGACGGCCGAAGTCGAGCGGGCGGCCCGGGCGCTCGGGGTCACCGACCCCGCGGTGAAGGCCCGCCTCGGGGCCCGGACCCGGGCGGCCAAGCGGTTGGGGTTCACCCCCGACGACCTCCGGACCGTTTGGGCCCTCCGGCTGCCGGCCGCCGACCGGGCCGCCGTCCGGGCCGCCGTCCCGCCCCCCGGTTTGTTGACTTCCGTCCGCGCGGACACGGGCCGCGAGTGGGTGACCGCCGCCCTCCGTCAGTGCTTCTCCCGGGCGGCCGTCGTCCCGGTCCGGCAGGCTCTGGCCGTGGCCCTCCGGGCGGGCGTCGGCGTCGTCACCCCGGAAAGGGTCCGTCAGACCCTGGCCGGCCGCGGGCTAATCACCCGTGAGTGCCGGGGGGAGTGGGTGGCGACCACGGCCGACCTGCTCACTGCCGAAGCCCAGGCCGTCCGGTTCGCCCGGGACGGCCGGTGCGCCTGCCCGCCGCTCGGGCGGGGCCTCGCCGAACCGTCATCCGGGCTGCCGCCGCCCGAGCGGGCCGCCGTCCGGCACGTCCTCCGGTCGACCGACCGGGTCACCATCGTCCCGGCCGGCTGGGGCGGGGGGATCACAGGGGTCGCCGACGCGTGTGTCCGGGCGCTGACGGCCCGGGGGTACGAGGTGATACGGATGTCCCCACCGGTTGAGGTGGGGGCCGGATGGGTGTCCGGAGACCGCCGCTCGGGAGCCGGGACGGGCGACCAAGCCGGGCCGGAGCCCCGGGCCCAAACGGCCACCCCGAATCCGGTCCTCTGGGCGGACCGGGCGGAGACGCTCGGCCCGGTCGCGCTCGCCGCCCTCGCCCGGCTGGCCGAGGGGGTCTCCGCCCGGGTGGTCCTGGCGGCCGCCGGCCGATCGGGTCGGCCAGCCGACCGGTGGTCGCCGCTGTCCGTGCTCTGTGAGCACACCCGGCCCGGCCGGCTGGAGTGGGGCCGCTGGGCCGGGCGGTCTGCGGGCCGGGCTCATACCCCGGGGGGACCGGTTGACGAGACCTCCCCTGAAGCCACCTCCCGGACCGGTCTGGCGGGTCGGGCGGCCCGCAGCGCGATCGCCGAGACCCGCAGTCGCCACCATTGGGAAGCCCGCCGGCGATCGGCCTCGTGGGCGGGCATTGAGGGCGGGCCACCGGTCTGGCCGTCGCCCGCCCGGCCCGGCCACCCGAGTCCGAGGCCGACCCCATGACCGCCGACCCGGTATCCGCGCCCGAGCCGCCGCTCCCGCCGCTGCCGTCCGGGCCGCACGCCATCTGTACGGACGGGTACGTGGCGTTCGCCACGGCCGACCGGTACGGGGAGGTCATTCCCATGCTCCGGCTCAGGTTCCGGGACGGCTCCTGGCGGGCGTACCCGTACCTCGAGCTGACGACCGCGGCCTACGACCCGGCCCTCGGGATCGAGCTCGAGTTCGAGGCCGCCCGGGTGTGCCTGCGGGGGCGGCACCTGCTCCCGCTGTTCGCCCTGCTCGCCGACCACGCCATCCGCTGGTGCTGGGAGGCCGACCGGGCGGCGTGGCTCTCGGCCCCCGACCACGAGCCGGCCATCGAGCGGATCGAAGTCGGGTCGAGGCGGCGGTGACCCGCGCGGGAACAACCCGACAGCGAACTCCCGGCGCGCCACCTCGGCTGGCACGGGCCAACGGTCTTCCGCAACGGGCCCATCGGACCGTCAGGGCGTGCTCAACGTCGGATGGCACATCCTCTCTTCACCCGTCGATGAAGGTAGGTCGTTGGTGAACGCCTCATCGTGGAGATCGGTCACCCGGTCCCGGGTCTGGTCGAAGACGAACCAGTCGTATCCGTCGCAGCCGGTCATCGTCCATTGCGAAGCAGCGGGGAGATGACTGACGGTTGACAGGGCGAGGGCGGAGCAGGGCAGGGGACTCGGACGGTTGGTCGGACAGAATGGCGGTCCGAGACGGGGGGAGCTCCCCGAGACGTACGGGGTGTTCCCGGCGATGCTCGAGATCCAATTCCGCGTCGGCGACCAGTCGGTGTTCGCCTACCACACCCTGAACCCGACCGAGTTCAACCCGTCGTCCGGGATCATCCTCCTCTTCTCCGAGCAGGAGGTGACGCTCCGGGGGCGGTGCCTCGAAGCGCTGTTCGTCGCCATCCGCCAGCAGCAGGTGGTGTGGGCCTGCGAGGCGGACCGGGCGACCCAGGAACTCGCCCCGGCCACGGCGGCGCTGGTCGAGTCGGTGACGGTTGTCCCGGCCCGACTCACCCGCTGAGCGCCGGCGGGGGGCCGTGCATCGTGGGTGACAAGGGCATCGGGGTTGAGGTAAACTGGGAGGACGAGAGCGAAGGAGTACTCATGGCGAGCATCACGGTCACACTCCAGACGGACACCGAACAGCGGCTCCGCGCGAAGGCGGCGGCGGAAGGGCAGACCATCGAAACGTACCTGGCGGGCCTGGCCGACCGCGAGGCCGAGGACGGCGGTGGACCGGACCCGCTCGCCGAGGCAACGAAGCAGCTCTCGTCCCGGACCCCGGAAGAGGTGCTGGCCGCCCGGGAGCGGATACTCGTTGGGGCCCGCCGCGGCCGGCCGCTCCCGCCCGGGAAGACGGTGTTCGACATGGTCGAAGGGACGTGGCCTGGCGACGAGACGGACGAGGAGATCCGCCAAGCGCTCGAAGAGATTTCGTAAGTGGCCACGTCCGCCCTGCTCCTCCTCGACACCAACATCCTCATCCACCTGGTCCGACGGGACCGGACGTGGGAGCGGATCCGCTCCCGGTACAATCTGCCGGCCACCGACCCCAAGCCCCTCATCTCGGTGGTGACGGAGGGGGAGCTTCGGTCCTTCGCCCTCCAGCGGAGCTGGGGGGAGGCGAAACTCGACCAGATGGAGTACGCCCTCGGGTACTTCGACCGCGTGTCCATCACCAACCCCGACGTCATCCAGGCCTACGCGGTCATCGACTCGCACTTCCAGAGGCGGGGCCAGACACTCGGGAAGAACGACCTGTGGATTGCGGGCACGGCCGTGGCGACCGGTGCCCGGCTGTTGACCACGGACACCGACTTTGACCCGCTCGACCCAATGTTCATCTCGCGGGACTGGACCGACCCGAGCAGTGAGAGCAACTGACGGCGCCGACTACCCAGGACGATCAAGTCAACACGTGCCGCTCGTGGGGCGTCAGATGGAGAAGCACACGTATCCGCAGCAGTTGTACAAGAAGCTCCGGGCAAGGTGGGATGGGGAGCCGCTCGGCCCAGGCTGGCCACGGGTTGACCTACCTCAGGAGGCCGTCCTGGCCGAGTTCCTTGATGTCTGTTACCACGCGAGTCTGATGACAGACGAGGGCCGCCAGACCGTCTTCCGCGTCGCGCTCATCTCCGGCGCTTCGGCAGTTGCTCCGCCCCGCCAGGAGCCTGTGGAGCTTGAGCCGGTTGTGAGGTACGAGCTTGGCCGGCCGGTCCCATTCAACGCAGCAGAGTTGCGTCGGCTGGCCCCGGTGGCGGACCCCCGGCGGGTCTTGATCGCAGTCGAGCATCTCGGCGACGCCCCACACAATCGGCTGCAAATCTACGGTCTGATCGATGCCGGCATGGCGCTCTGGGAGATGGCCCGGCACGAACGGGTAATGGGCACATCGTCACCCCAGGCCCTGGTGGTAGCGTCCACCCGCCCTGGCGAACTTATCATCTCCCGAGGCGACAAGCCGGTACTTCGCCTGCGGTCCGGCGAAGTCATCAGCCCGACCAATCGCGTCCTTTATCACGGTCCGATCGCGCGGTTTTTCAGCGACGTCACGGACGAGCTGATACGGGAGGCGGTTCGCCGCTCCGAGACGCGGCGGCCTGACTGGGATGACGGTCTGGAGTTCGCCCACCTCGACTTCATCGAGTCGGTTCTGTTGCACACCGCCGACCTGCGCCACGGCGGGGCGTTGTTGTTCGTCCCAGAGAGCACCGTAGACGACGACCAGCGCTTGCACGCGGGCGTGTCGATCAAGTACCAACTGCCGAGTACTCGGCCAAGAGACGCTCTGCTGGCGGCGATGGCGTCACGGCTGGAGAGCAATGACGCCCGTGAACGTCTACATAGCCGGCGTACGATCAAGCGGGACGACTTCGACGGACTGGAGAACCTGGAGCGTCACCACCGCAACCTGGCGGACTCCGCACGTGATGGCGCACTGTTCATCGCCTCGCTAACCGCTGTTGACGGGGCGGTCGTTCTGACCGACAAGCTCCGGGTAATCGGGTTCGGCGGGGAAGTGCGGGCGAGTGGGCTGGGGACGGGCGTGATCCACGTCGCAAAGAACGAGGAAGGGGATGAGTACACCGAGGCCCCGTATACCGGGTACGGGACTCGTCATCGCTCTGCGTTCCGCTTCGTCGACACCATAGAACCTTCGGTCGCCTTCATCCTGTCCCAGGACGGGGGCATCAAAGCTGCGATGAAGGTCGGCGGGCGGATTGTCATGTGGCCGTACTTCGAGGTCGGCTGCACGACGGCCCTCTCGTGAACCTCAAGCCCGTTCGGCTCGGGACGGACGTGGTGGGTTGGAACTATCGGTTACGTTCCTGTGCTCCCGGCAGCCCCTGGCGACAGTACCGGCACGACCACCGCTTCGTCCAGCCGCCGGTGGAGGTAGGACAGGATGGTGAGCGCGTCGAGGGCGTCCGTCCGGTTGACCGCCCAGGCGATCTTTGGGGCGTGAGCGGTCACATTGCGGAACGTCCCGAAGACTCCCTTCAACAAACTGGCGAACCCTTTCTGCTCGGACTGCTCCGACTCGGTTCGGAGGGTGTTGAGGGCCATCCGGGGAGCGGCGACGGAGAACACTTGGTCGACCAGGGCGGCCCCGTCCTTCTCGAGCCCGGTCATGTCTCGGACCTTCTGGGCTACGCTCTTGGCCGCCTCCAGCACGCAATGGAAGTAGTTGTCTTGGAGCAGCTCCGCGTGGCAGTACCGGAGGACATCCGGATGAACCGAGCGGTGCGTCAGCTCGGCCCGCAGCTCGTTCGCCCGTCGGGTGGCTTCCGGAATGGTGGTGGCCGCGGCGACCCGCTGCGGCTGGCCCTTCGCGTCAATGGCCAGCCCGTAGAAGGCGAGCTGGTAGTTAACGGCCGCTCGAAACGTCTCAAACTCCTCGGGCTTTCCGCCGAAGCGGGCCGGGTGGAGGGCTTGGCAGAAGAAGGCGAGGGCGTTGTTTCCGCACCGGTCTTGCTTCTGTCGGACTGAGAGGGCCAGTAGCATCCGCTCCCACCTCGGGTTCCCGCCCCGTTCCTCGATCCCGCCCTGCGAAAGGAGCAGTGTCACCTCCTTGTGACTAACGGCGTCGGCCAAGGTGCGGCAGATCATATCCAGCGCGGTTTCGGAGAACAGCGGGAACGTCGCCATACGGAGCAGGCCCCCTCAACGGTCGCAGGTGGTGGATCGTAACCCGCGTCGACGCGGGACGCCCGGGTGAAGGCGATGGCAAACCGCCGCTGATAGACACTCTAGCCCGCGCGTAGGTTCAACGGTGCAGCCGCATGGCCGTCTGCGGTGGGCATCAGGTTGGCCCAAACTCGCGGTAACGATACCGTTTCCATCTCGGGCCGTCTTCCCCGTCGCCGTCGGGGGTCGCCGTCGCGGTGTCAGCCGGGGTGAACACCGCGACGGCGACCCCCGACGGCGACGGTCTGGCCTGCGTTTTTGGGCGTCATCCTTTGAGCCGGAGGGAGAGTCCCGAGCGGTGTTCATCTTCACAGGACGAGCAGAGTCGACATAGGGCAGGGGGAGTGCTCTCCTGGGATGGCTAGGAGGGAGGGTGCGGGAACCGCAGGTTCCTGCGAAGGTGGTACGGCCTGCCGACGGTGGTACGAAGGACTACGGCTTCTTGTTGCCGGCCCGCCACAGCCGGCTAGCAGTACAGCGCTGGTCCGTGGGCGGTCCGTAAGCTGTGTCATCGGGAGGGATACCGATGACCGATCCGGAGATCGCCGCCCTCGGGCCGGCCTTCGCCGCGTACCTCCGGCGGTTCCGCGGGTGCTTCCGCCAGGCCCGCACCGCCGCCCACTTCGGCGCCTACTGTCGGGGGCTCATGTCCGACTTGCCCCGGAAGTCGGTCGAGCCGCTCGCCCTGGCCGCCGGCACCGCCGTCCGCACCCTCCAGGAGTTCCTGGCCACCGCCAAGTGGGACCACGCGGCCGCCCGGGCCACCCTCAAGCGGCACCTGGGCGAGGTGATCGCGGGCCTGCCGGCCGACCCCCTCGGCACCGTCGGGGTGATCGACGAGACAAGCTGCCGGAAGTGGGGCGACCACACGCCCGGAGTGCAGCGCCGGTACCTCGGGTGCGTCGGCAAGTTCGACCACGGCATCGTGACGGTTCACGTAGGGGTGACGACGGGGACGTTCCAGACCCTGCTCGACGCCGACCTGTACCTGCCGAAGGACTGGGACGCCGACCGGGAGCGGGGCCGGGCGGCCGGCATCCCGGACGACGTCCGCTACCGGCCGAAGTGGCGGATCGCCTTGGACCAGTTGGTCCGGCTGGAGCAGCACGGGGTGCGGCCGGACTGGCTGGTGTTCGACGAGGGGTACGGGGCGGCCGTCCCGATGCTCCGCATCCTCAACCAGGCGGGCCGCCGGTTCGTGGCCGAGGTGGGGTCACCCGGGGGCGACGGTGTACGGCAAGGGCCGGCACCGGGACGCCGTCCGGTCGGCCGTCTGTTCCAGCCCGCGGGTGACCAGCCGGTGCAGCCGGGTCAGCTCGCGGGGTGCCCCCCTTTTGCGGCCCCCGCCCGGACCAGGCTGTCGGCCACCGCGGTCATCCCCGCCCCGGGGATCCCTCCCGGCCGGATGACAACGAACTAAACGTCGGCCGCATCTTTTGGAGGATGGCGTCCGTCGGCCTGCTCGTCATCGTCGACGTGATCAAACTGCTGCTGCCCGTCCGGCGGGTGCTGGAGGGCCGGCTGTGGGGCGACGGGTTTCGCGACGAAGTGGGGCACGAGATCCGGACCAACCACCCGAGGCTGGTCGAGTTGCTCGGCGGGGACTCCACGCGCGGTCGATTAACCCAGAGCTCTCGGGATGCCGCCTACCCAGCTCGTATTTACTTCCCTCACGCGCTGTGGGATCGTCCCCCGTCGCTTTGGCTACAGCCGGGAGCTGCCTGTAGCCGACGAATGTGGGAGTAACAAGGGGTCCGCGCGGTCCAGCAGGCCAAGGCCGGCCTGGGTGCCATCGGCGCGGAGAAATAGGCTATGTTCGCAGTGGTCATGGAAGGCCATCGTTCGGCGGTCGGGACCGCGCTGCTTCGGGCTGCGGCGGCGGAGCCCGCCGCCGACCTGCCCCGGCTTGTATTCGCCGACTGGCTGGAAGAGGCCGGGGAGTCGGACCGAGCCGAGTTCGTGAGGATTCAGTGTGCACTCGCCCACGACGACTTGGTACCGTCCGATCGTGTAAGACTTTTGGCCCGTGAACGAGAGCTCTGGTCTTCCAACGGTCAGGACTGGACCGCTGAGTTCGGTTGCTTCGGGGTCTCCGCCATTACCTTCGACCGCGGCTTGCCGCACGAGGTTCGCATCGGGCCTGTGGAGTACCGGGCCGCCGCTAGCCAACTCCTCGCGGCGGCACCGACCCTTTCCAGCGTCGCCTTTGACCAGACACACCGCCAATCGCTAGCACTCCTTTCAGACCTCCATCTTGCCGACGGTTTGGACGAGGTGAGGTTTGTGGTCAGCCCACTCGGTGAGTGCGGCGCAGCCGCGCTCACCGGCTGTGCCTGGCTATCCCGGGTCCGCCGGCTAGGGCTGGCTGGCTGCCAGCTCGGACCTCGCGGGCCGGGCCGGCTTCTAGCCTCCGCAGCCCTCGTAGCGGCCGACCCGCCACGATTGGAGATGCTCGACCTCGCTTTCAACGGAATTTGGGATCAAGGAGTGGCTGAGTTGGCCGAGAGTTCGACGGTTCGCGGGCTGCGGGAGCTCGGCTTGGCTTCCAATGGCATTAGTGACGGCGGAGCGGTGGCTCTCTCTCGATCGCCTTACCTCGGGCGCCTCGAATCGCTCGATCTGAACGACAACCCGATCACCGCATCTGGTGTGCGATCGCTGCTCGGATCCCCGTCCCTACCGGCCCTCCGCATCCTGCGTGTGCACGGGGTGAACGCAGCCAAGCGGTAACAGTCGTGTCTCGGTCAACGGCCTTGGTGCCGATTATGTCCGGCAGCCGGACAGCCCCTTCTCCCCGTCAAATGCCTGTCTCGTGATCTGACGGCTTTTAGCTTGCCGCACACGACCCCAGCCGATAGGGTTGCCAATCAATCATCAACCCAGTAGCCGCGGACCACGTCCGGCGGTTGCCGCTGTACTCACGTGGGGACGTGCGGATGGACTTCGCAGGGACGGTACAAACCCACCCTGATCAGGCTCCCCTGGTGGACTGGCACAACTCGCTCGTGGGCTCGCAGACCACCCACTGCGGCGTGTTGGCAGGCCACATCATGGCGGAGGCGCAGTTCGGGGTCCGGGGGCAGGCCGACAAAGATGCCCGACTCGCCAATTTCGCTAAGTGCCTACCCAGCCCGCCCGGCCCAGACCCCCTGGACGACGCTCGGGTGGCCATGAACAAGGCGGCCGAGGCCGGGTTGGCGTGCCTTACTTGTGCCGGGCCGGTAGCGGCGCTCCCGACCCCTGGCGAGGTTCAACGGGTCGCAGCGGTAGTCGCACTCATCAGCTACAACTTCCGAGCTGAGCTGCTGCCCACCCAGGATCCCACAGTCCTGGCACAGGGGCTCACAGATGACACCGTGTTCCAACAGTACCTAGACATCGACCGGCCGCTACGTGGCTATGTGCCCAACCTCTTCTGGGCCGACGCGGAGGACGTCCGCCGCCTTGAGACAGGCCTCGGCCGCACGGCCACCATGACCGAACTCCGGACCTTTCTCGGCATCGACAGTGCCGCGTTCAGTACCCCGGGCGTGCTCATGCGAATCCGCAACCCGCAGGCGGTCGAACAGTTCGTCCCCACCTGCTTCGACGCGTGCGGCCACGCGCCGTTCAGGAACGCCGACTATTTCACCGGGCCGGCCGCTGGCGTCTCTGCGCCATACGGCTGGACCCTCGATCTGGCCACGAACGGGAAGGGGGCCAAGGAGGTGGTGACCGACCCCCTGCCGCCAGATAGGGTGGAGTTCGTAAGGACGGTCAACTGATCAAGAGGTGCGACCGTGGCCATCACGCAGCTCATCCCCCTCGATGTCGGCGCACTGACCGAGGATCAGTTCGAACAAATAGTGTCGGACGGCCAGACGGTGTTCGTGACTCCGTCCGACTTTCCGGACGCGCTGTCATACCTAGTGGCCTTGCTGTACAAGGCGCCCGCGTCGGAAAAAAGGCAGGTATCCCGATTCGCGTTCAAGGCGCTGGCACACCTGCTCGATACACGCACGGCGGCCTCGCAGCCTCGGCTCGTGTTCCGTCTGCTCAGAGTCCTCACGGCCGCACCCCATTCCGACCGCGAAACTGTGGCGAGGCGGCTGCACGCCATGCTCATCGGTGGCCGGTTCCGCCGGCTACCCGACGCCAAACAGGACATCCACCGTCAGGCCCTGTTCTGCCTCGCGGAGCACCCGGTGGCCAAGAGCGGCCGGAGCGGGCTGAGCGACTACCTCAAGCGGTGCCTGAACGACCCCGCCTACGCGCTGGCCGCCCAAGCGGCCATGGCCGCCTCCGACCCGCAGAACCGCGCGGTCGATGTGCTGCCCCGCGTCCTCGCCTTGCTCCAGTCCAAGAAAATGCCGACCGAGTTGATGACGCCGGTGACCGCCTCGCGGCTCGGAGGCGATAAACGGCTGTGGACCAAGCTCGGCCACGCCATCGCGCGCGCCGGAAGGGTGGAGGCGGCGACCCCGCTGATCACCCGGCTCGAACGGGACAACAAGCAATCCGAATTGGTGTCGTTCGAACGCGGGATCAAGGGGGGGCCGTCCTCGGAGAGGGCGCAACCGCAGGCGAAGAGCGACACCCGTCGCGTCCTGGCTGGCACGGTGACCCGCGACAAGATGACGAAGACCCGGCGGGTGGAGGTCGAGCGGCTGGTGAAACACCCGAGATACGGGAAGTACGTCAAGCGCCGAACGGTATGCTACGTCCACGACGAGTACAACGTGTCCCACCTCGGCGACTTGGTCGAGATCGTTGAATGCCGCCCGCTTTCCCGGACCAAACGCTGGCAGCTCATTCGTGTGGTCACACCGGCACCGAGCCGGACCCTCTCCGGGCTGGAAGGGGCGGTGGCGGGGTCCGACGCCGCCTCGGAGGTGAGGCGCGCTTCCGCAGGCGTCTGATCCGGGCGGTCGATCGCCACGTACTGCAGACGTACGGATACACCCGGTTTGGCTGCCCGTCACTGCACGGGCTTGGGGTGGTTCGTCTCCAGCCCGAGGGTTCCGAGCGGCCGCCGCAACCGCTTGCGGCTCACCTTGTGGCCTTGCGACCGGAGCCCCTGTCATCCGCCAGGGCACCCCATTGGCCCACAGCGGGCGGGAGACGGAACCTGCCGAGTGTCCGGCGGCCCACGGCTGGTGCCACGGGCGGACCCTGGCTTCGAGTTGGGTGACGATGCGGGCCGTCACCCCGGCGTGCACGTCACGCTTGGTGGTGGTCTGGCTCATGGCTCTTGCTCCCGGTCTGAAGTTGATGTTCCCGGCTTGAACGCTGAGCGCGTTCAACCGGGACGTGAGTCGCACTCGGGAAGGGGGGAGCGGGGTCAAGGACGGGAGGCGGGGAGGGGCCCCGTCTGCACAAGCGAGGCTTCGGGAGCGCGGAAGATGGGGCGGGGCCGGCCGCCCGCCGGAGGGCATCCGGGACGCCGCCGGGGGGAACTCCCCCGGGGTTTTGGCTCGGGTGGTCGCCTTCGCTTGCCGGAAGCGGAAGGGTTTGGACTACTCGTCGGCCGACGGCAGACGGTCGCGGGCCGACTGCTCGGACACCTAGGAGTGGGCGAGGTCGGCCACCTTGGCGATCAAGAGCCGGTCGTCCCGGTGGAAGCGGGCCGAGTCGGCCCACTCGCACGTGTCGGTCGTGTACAGCCGGCACAGGCTGACCGAGTACATCGGCCCCCGCTCGCCGGGGTTGCTCCAGATGCTCGCCCGGACGCGGCCGAGCCGGATTTCATGAACGGGTCTGTTGGTCACCGTTTCTCCCTGATACATACAAGCGCGGTGTCGCCGCACACACCCGTGGGTATGGGTGGGTGCCGCCGCCGTGTGACCTCGGCCGGGGGTGCAATCCCGAAAATCCGCGTCAGTCTGGGGCGGTCGCCGGGTCTTGACTGACAGGACGTGCGAGTGCCGAACCGATGCCTGCCGCCGTCGAGCCGCTGCTGACCGCCGCCCGCGCCGGCGACCCGACCGCCTGGGGCCGGCTGCTGGAGCACTACCGCCCGTACCTGAGCCTCCTGGCCGAGGGACAGGTCGGCCGGCGGCTCCGGGTGAAAGCGGACCCGGCCGACCTGGTCCAGGAAGCCTTCCTCCAGGCCCACCGGTGCTTTGCCGACTTCCGCGGCACGTCCGCCGCCGAGTTCCTCGACTGGCTGCAAGCCATCCTGGCCTCCCGGTTGGACAAGCTGGTCCGCCGGTACTACGGCACCCAGGCCCGGGACGTGCGGCGGGAGGACGACCTGGCCCTCGACCTGTCCGACGCCTCGAAGCGGCTCGACCGGGCGCTGGCCGCCCCGGGCAGCAGCCCGAGCGGCCGGGCGGCCGACCGGGAGGAGGCGGTGCGGGCGGCGGCGGCCCTCGACGGCCTGTCGGCCGACCACCGGCGGGTGATCGTGCTGCGGCAACTGGAGGGCCGGCCGTTCCCCGAGGTGGGCGCCCTCATGGGCCGGTCGGCGGGCGCCGCCACCCAGCTCTGGATGCGGGCCGTAAACGAACTGCAAGCCCGCCTGGGGGTGGAGCCGTGACCCCGGCCGACCGCGACGCCCGGCTGGCCCAGGCCCTGGCCGACTACCTGGCCGCCCTCGAAGCCGGCCGGCCGCCCGACGTCCAGGCCCTGCTGGCCGTCTTCCCCGACCTCGGCCCGGCGGTGGCCGCCGTGAACGCCGTCCAGGGGGTGCGGCGGGCGGTGGCGGCTGACCCGCCCGACCCCGGCCCGCCGCTCGCCCCCCGGACGGTGATCGGGGGCTACCGGGTGGTGCGGGTGGTCGGCCGGGGCGGGATGGCCGTCGTGTACGAGGCGGTGGACCCGGACCTCGACCGCCGGGTGGCGCTGAAGGTGCTGCCGGCGGCGGCCGCCGCCGACCCGGAGGCCCGCCGGCGGTTCCTGCATGAAGCCCGCACGGCGGCCCTGCTCCAGCACGCCCACATCGTCCCGGTATACGCCGTCGGGGAGGCTGACGGGGTGCCGTATCTCGCCATGCAGTTCGTGGACGGGGCGTCCCTGGCGGGTGTGGTCCGCGCCCTTCACCGAGACGCCGGGCGGACCGGGGGCGGGGACGGGTCGGAGGACGCCTCCCTGTTGGCCACCGGGCTGACGGCTGGGTTTGGCGGGGCCGATGACGGCCCGCCACCGGCCGGGTTCTACCGGCGGTTGGCTCGTCTGGGCGCGGCCGCGGCCGACGCCCTCCAGTATGCCCACGGGTGCGGCGTCATCCACCGGGACGTGAAGCCGGGCAACCTGCTCCTGGACGTGCGGGGGCACATCTGGCTAGCCGACTTTGGACTGGCGAAGCTCACGGCCGCCGACCCGACGGCCGGCGGCCGGCCGGGAACGCTGCGGTACATGGCCCCCGAGCAGGCAACCGCCGGCCGTGCGGTGGACGGCCGGGCCGACGTGTACGGGCTGGGGGCCACCCTGTACGAGCTGTTGGCCCTCCGCCCGGCATTCGCCGCCCCGACCGACACCGAGCTGCTGCGGCAGGTGTTGACCAGCGACCCGCCGCCGGTCCGAAAGCACGCCCCGGAGGTGCCCGTCGACTTGGAGACGGTGGTGCTCAAGGCGATGGCCAAGGAGCCGGCCGACCGGTACGCCACGGCCGCCGACCTAGCAGACGACCTCCGGCGGTTCCTGGACGGTGTGCCGGTGGTGGCCCGGCCGCTGTCCCGCGCTCAGCGGGGGTGGCGGTGGGCCAAGCGGCGGCGGAAGCCCCTGCTGGTCGTGGCCTCTGCCCTGCTGGCCGGGACGGTGGTCGGCCTGGCCGCCAGCACCGCGGTGGTCTACCGGGCGTACCGCCGGGCCGACCACCGGGAGCGGCTGCTGGCCGACCTGGTGGCCGAGGTCAACCGCAGCGACGAGGTCCTCCGCCACCTGCCCGGGGCGGGGGCCGGCCAGACCCCGCTGGCCCGGCGGGTGAAGGACACCCTCTGCCAACTGGCCGACGACCCGGGGGCCGACCCGGCCGCCCGGTTCGAGGCGGTGCGGGCGTGTGCCCGGCTGGCCGAGGTGGAGAGCCAGGCCGGCCGGCCCGACGAGGAGCAGGCGCTGGTCGCGGAGGCGGTCGGTCGGCTGCGACCGCTGCTCGAGGCCGCCCCGGCCGACCGCCCGTACCGGGCCGAGTTGGGGCGGCTGCGGCAGTGGCAGGCGGCCCACCGCCAGATCGCCGGCGACTGGGCGGCGAGCGTCGCCCCCGCCGACGAGGCGGTGGCCCTGTTCGAGGGGCTGGCGGCCGACGACCCGGGCCGGGCCGAGTACCGCGACATGCTCGGCCTGTGCTACGGCCGGCAGGTGAACTACCTCCTCCACCGGGGCGACCCGGCGGCGGCCGTCGGCCGGGCTGAGCGGGCGGTGGCCGTCGACGAGGGGCTGGCCCGGGAGTCCCCGACCCACCCGCAGAGCCACATCCGACTGGTCACGTCGCTCTACACCCTCGGCGAGGCGCGGGTCGAGGCCGGGGATCCGGCCGGGGCGGTGGCCGCCCTGGAGCGGGCGGTGGAGATCGACGCCGCCGCCCTGGCCCCGCTGGAGCCGCGGCCGACCACCGCCGTCCGCGGGCTGACCTGGACGGCCCGGGAGAACCTGGGCGGGTTGCTCACCGCCCGGGGGCGGTCCGCCGACGCCCGCCGGCACCTGGCCGCCGCCCTGGCCGACGCCCGCCACCTGGCCGCCCGCTACCCCGACCAGCCACGGTGGCGCGACCGTGTGGCGATCCTCCTGCGGCTGACGGCCGAGTTGGAGCGGCTCGACGGCCGGCCGGACCAGGCGCGGGCGGCTTACGCCGAGATGCTGGCCGTCCAGGACGGGCCGCCGGCCGACCCCGACCCGAACGGCCGGCAGACGATCCCGTTCGACGGGCTGGTGGACCGGGCGGCGGTGGTCGAGCAGTGCCGGCGGGCGGCCGGGCGGACCCCGGACCCGGCCGTCCGGCTGTTCCTCGGGAAGCGCTGCTCCGGGCCGGCCGGCCGGTCGAGGCGGCGACGGAACTGACGGTCGTAACGACCGCCCCCGGGGTGCGGGTGGCGGCCCGGGGGCGGGCCGGCTACCTGCTGGCGGTCGCCCTGGTCCGAGCCGGAGACCGGCCGGCGGCGGAGCGGGCGTTCGCCGCGGCCGAGCGACTGGACCCGCTCCGGTTCGCCTACGACGGCCTGCCGACCCTGGCTCGGACCGAGGCGGTCGAGGCTCTGGGCGGGGGGCGACCGTAGGGCCGATCGATCACCACGACCGCGCCCGTTCGGCGGCGGACACATTTCTGAGATTTCCGCGTCAGTCCCCGCCGCCGGCCGGGTCTAGCCCGATAGCCGACACTCTGCCGACTCGCAGGACCGTCCCGCCAGGACGGCGGCCGGCAGGTTCGGTGGTGCCGCACGCCCGCGCGGGATCGCCCATGTCATTCGGTTGGACACGCTGGCTACGGTCGTGGTGCGCCTGGGGCCGGCGGCGAGTGATGGGCCGCCGGTTCGGGCTCCCCGCCCGCCGCCGGACCTGGCTCACTACCCTCCGTCTGGAGGACCGGCTGGCCCCGACGGTCGAGCCGACCTTCCGCGGCGGCCTGACTGTCGCCGCCGGCGACCTGACCGGGGATGGCGTCCCCGACCTGGTCGGCGCCCCCGCGGCGGCCGCTCCACCGGTGGCGGTGGTGTACTCCGGAGCCGACGGATCGCCGCTCACCCGCTTCGGCCTGTTCGAGCCGGCGTTCACCGGCGGGGCGTTCGTGGCCGTCGGGGACGTGGACGGGGACGGGCGGCCGGAGGTGGTGGCCGGGGCGGGGGGCGGGGGCGGGCCGCGGGTGGTGGTGGCCGACCCGCTCACCGGACGCGTAGTCGCCAGCTTCTTCGCCTACGACCGGTCCTTCACCGGCGGGGTGCGGGTGGCCGTGGCCGACCTGGACGGGGACGGGACGGCCGAGATCGTCACCGGCCCGGGGGACGGGGGCGGGCCGCACGTCCGGGCGTTCGACGGGGCCGGCAACAACCTCGGCCGCGACTACATGGCCTACGACCCGGCGTTCCGGGGCGGGCTGAGCGTGGCCGCCGGGGACGCCGACGGGGACGGGCGGGCGGACGTCGTCACCGCCCCCGGCCCGGGCGGCGGACCCCACGTACTCATCACCAGCGGGGCCACCGGGGCGGTGCTGGAGTCGTACTTCGCGTTCGACCCGGCGTCCCGGGGCGGGGCGTGGGTGGCGGCGGCCGACGTGGACGGGAACGGGCTGGCCGACGTGGCGGCCGGGGCCGGGGCCGGGCTGCCGCCGGAGGTCCGGGTGTTCGCCGGCCACGGCACCGCGTTCGCCCAGTGGTCGGTGTACGAGGACGGGTTCCGCGGCGGGGTGCGGGTGGCGGCGGCCGACCTGACCGGGGATGGGTTCGCCGACGTGCTGACCGGCCCGGGGGCCGGGGGCGGGCCGCGGCTGACCCTGTGGGACGGGTACGCCTTCACCCGCACCCAGGACACGTTCGCCGTCACCGACACGGCCGACGCCCCGCTCGGGTTCGGCCTCAAGGCCCCGGCTCCCCGCACCCGGCTGTTCGACGGGGCCACGTTCGTGGTGCCGTCCGGCTCCGACCCCACGGTCGCCGTCCAATCCGACCTCCTGCGGCGGCTGACCGACCTGCCGGGCGAGCTCGGGGTGTACCGGGTGGACGACCCGGCCGGCACGGTCGACGGACTGGCCCCGGGCGACCCCGGGTACCCGGCCGCCGCCCTGGCCGACGGCCGGCGGGTGCGGGCGTTCGCGTCCGACGCCCCGGTCCGGTCGGTCGCCGGCCTGCCACTCGCCGCCGGCGGCCGGTACGCGGTGTACCTGCTCCGCGGGGGGAGCGTCGAGCGGTGGGCGGCCGAGGGCCGGCCGGCCCGGCCCGACCTGGGGCCGGTGTTCCCGGTCCCGGCCGCCAACCCGGGCCGGGCGGCCCAGTTCCGGGCTGGCCCGCGGAACCGGGCGGCGTTCGAGGACGTGGCCGGGCTGGACGCCGACTTCAACGACGCGATCCTCGACTTCCGGCTGCCCGGCGAGAAGTCCGACATCGGCAACCCGACGGGTCCCTCCGACAGGGGGAACACCGCGCCGAGCATCTCCGCGGTGGCCGACCAGACCGCCCGCCCCGGCGCGACGGTCGGCCCGCTCGCGTTCACCGTCGGGGACGCCGAGACCCCGGCGGACCGGCTCGTGGTGACGGCCGCCAGCTCGGACCCGGCCCTCGTCCCGCCCGTCGGCCTGGTCCTCGGCGGGGCCGGGGCCGCCCGCACCCTGACCGTCACCCCGGCCCCCGGCCGCACCGGGTCGGCCACCGTCACCCTCACCGTGACCGATGCCGGCGGGCTGTCGGCCGGCACCACGTTCACGCTCACGGTGGCGGTCGTCCCGACCGCCGGGGCGCCGGTCGTCTCCCCGATCGCGAACCAGCAGGTGCCGGCCGGCGGCAGCACCGGCCCGCTCGCCTTTGCCGTGGCGGACGACCGGACCGCGGCGGCCGACCTGCGGGTGACGGTCACTACCTCCGACCCGACCCTGTTCCCGCCGGCCGGGCTCGTGCTCCGGGGGAGCGGGGCCGACCGCACCCTGACGGTGACTCCGGCGGAGGGGCTGGCCGGGACCGGCACGGTCACGGTGCTGGTGACCGACGGCGACGGCCTGACCACCTCGATTACCTTCCGCGTGACCGTCGTCCCGGCCGAGGTGGACACCACCTTCCCGGACGACCTGGCCCCGTGGACGGTGGCCGAGCAGGGCGGTCGGCCGGCCGGCGGGGTGGCGACGGCCGCCGGCGGGGCCGCCACCCTGCACGAGGGGACTCGTTCCGGGCCACCCTGTCCCGGGCGTTCACCGCCCCCGGGGCCGGCACCCTGACCGTCCGGTTCCAGCCGCCCGCGTTCGCCACCGGCGGCGACCTGGTCAAGGACGCGTTCGAGGTCGCCCTGCTCGGCCCGGACGGCCGCCGCTCGTCGCCCGTACGCGCCGGCCGGGACGCGTTCTTCAACCTGACCGAGGGGCAGCCGGCGGCGGTCGGGGCCGGCACGACGGCGGCCGGCGACGGGGTGACGGTGGACCTGTCGGCCGTGCCGGCCGGGACGGCCGCCACCCTGGTGCTGCGGCTGGTGAACAACGACGCCGACACCGGCACGGCCGTCACCGTCACCGCCGTCACCCTGCCCGGGTCGGCGGCGGTCGCCCCGGCGCCCGAAGTTCTTCGTCGCCGACCCGGCCGCCGGCCGGGCGTTCCGGTACGGGGCGAGCGGGCTGACCGGCGGGGCGTTCGCGGCGGCTGGCGACCTCCGGGGGGCGGCCAGCAACCCGGCCGGGGACACCGTCTGGCTGGCCGACCGGGCGGCCCGCCAGAGTGGTGAGTGACCCGGCCGGACGGGACCGAGGTCGGGCGGTGGACGGCGAGCGACGCGACCGCCCCGGAGGGGGTGACGGTCGCCAACGGCGCCCTCTGGCTGGTGGACCGGGCGGCCGGGCGGGTGCTCCGGTACGACGGCGGGGCGGTCCGCCGGAGCGGGTCGGCGGCCGCGACCGCGGCGTTCCCGCTCGCCGCCGGGAACGCCGCCCCGAGCGACCTGGTGACGGACGGCTCGACCGTGTGGGTGACGGACGACGCGGCCGCCGCGGTGTTCGTGTACGCGGCGGCCGACGGGGCGCCGCTCGGCCGGTGGGGTCTGGACGGGGACAACGCCGCCCCGAGCGGTATCACCAAGGACCCGAGCGGGGGGACCGACCTGTGGGTAGTGGACCGGGCGAAGAAGGTGGTGTTTCACTACCGGGACGGGACGGGCCTGCGGTCCGGGCAGGCGGCCGCGGCCGGCACCTTCTGGCTGGACCCGGCCGACACCGACCCGGAGGGCATCGCCGACCCGCCGGTCACCGACCCGAACGACCCGCGGGTGTGGCAGGGGGCCACCGTCGGGACCTTCGCCCAACTCGTCTACGGCGAGGACACTGTTGAAAACCGGCAGCGGGTGGTCGACTCCGGGTTGCTCGACGACGGCCTCGTCGACCTGACGAACGCGGTCCCGGCCACGCTGGTTGACACCGGCTGGCGGAATGACGACCACACCGGCCGCTCGACCGACCTCACGGGGACCGGTGACTACGGTACGGACCGCGGGGGCACCACGTTCGAGTCCGCGAACCGGATCGACGACCTGTGGATTCAGTCGAGCGGGGTGGTGGGCGACACCGTGTTCGAGCTGCCGTTCCCGTCCCCGAAGGCGGCGATCTTCCCGACCATCGACCACGGCCCGCTCCCGCAGGAGGCCATCGAGTCCACGGCCTACCTGTCCAACGACCGGGTCCACTGGACCCAGGCGGTGGTCCAGCGGGTGTGGCTGGAGGGCTGGCAGCCGATCCTCGGGATCCAGTGGGACGGGTTCGTCTACGCGGTCGGCACGGCGACCGGCGAGGACTTCCGGTACGTGTCCGTGATCCACGGCGGGCCGGGGGCCTTGCAGGACGACGGGGACGACGAGATCAACGGGGTGGTCGGGTTCTCCGCCGGGTTTAAGCCGGCGTTCCCGGCCCCCCCGACGATCACCGTCTCCGCCCCGGCGGCCGGCCAGACGGTCGGTGACGCAATCCTCCTCTCGGGGGTCGCGTCGGCGGACGAGCCGGTGTTCCCCGGCGGCAGACGGGTGGCGAACCAGATCCTTTCCGTGACCGTGAACGGCCGGCCGGTCGACGTGCTCGACGACGGGGGCAACTTCTTCACCGCCGAAGTCGTTCCGCCCGGAGCAGCGACGTACACGTTCACGGCCACCGACGCCTACGGGCAGACGGCCTCGGCCAGCGTCACCGTGTCCGGGGCCGCGGCGACCTCCAAGGCCGACTTCTCCCAGCTGCAAGACGTGTCCGGCAGCTTCCGGGCGGAGTACGCCCGGACCTCGTTCCGCGACGGGTCCGACACCCTGTACGCCGACGTGGCCGTCCGCAACTGCGGCGACTACCCGGCCGGGGCGCCGCTGTACGTGGCGGTGCGGAACCTGTCCGACCCGTCCGTCCGGGTGCTGAACGCAGCCGGCACCCTGACGGACGGCACCCCGTACTACGACTTCACCGGCCTCTTGGCCGGCGGCGGGCCGCTCGCACCGGGGGCGGCCACCGGCACCCTCAGCCTGACGTTCGCCGACCCGGGCCGCCGGCGGTTCACCTACGACCTCCAGTTCCTCGGCCGGACCAACCGGCCGCCGGCGTTCACCAGCGTGCCGGCGGTGGAGGGGACGGTCGGCCGGGGGTACACCTACGAGGCGACGGCGGCCGACCCGGACGGCGACCCGCTCACCTTCTCGCTTATCGCGGGTCCGGACGGGATGACGGTGGGCGAGAAGACCGGGACGGTGGCCTGGACCCCGGCCGCCGGCGACCTGGGCACCCAAGCGGTGACGCTGCGGGTGGCGGACGGCCGGGGCGGGACGGCCGAGCAGCGGTACGCGGTGACGGTCGCCGCCGCCCGGCCGAACCGCCCGCCGGTGTTCACAACTTCGCCGGTAGTGGAGTCGGCTGTCGGGAAGGCGTACCGGTACGACACCGACGCGGCCGACCCGGACGGCGACGACCTGACGTTCTCCGCCGTCGGCCCGTTGCCGGCCGGGCTGAAGGTGGACGACAAGACCGGGCTGGTGACGTGGACTCCCGGCGTGAGCCAACTCGGCGAGCAGCCAGTGACGCTGAGGGTGTCCGACGGCCGCGGCGGGGAGGCGACCCAGTCGTTCACCGTCTGCGTGGACGCCGACCCGACCAACCACCCGCCGGTGATCGTCAGCACGCCGCTGCTCGTCGCACCCGCCGCGGCGGGGATCGTCATCATGGCCACCGTTCGAGACTTTACGCCGGACGACCCGGACTTTGAGGGCGGGGTCTCGGGCGTGGTAACAGGGCTCGTTGCAAACACCCTTGGGTCGGACCGGAAGCCGGTGTTCGTGGGCGTGGACGGCGCCGGGGCCGTCCAGAACGCGGCCTCGTTCGACAAGTGGTACCGGGACACGCCGGGGGTGAACCTGACGACCGCCATCCCCATCACCCTGACAGAGACAGCCCCCGGGTCCGGCATCATCGGCTACTCGAGCGACGCCTTCTTCCCGATCGACGACCAACTGTTCGGGAACTACGCAAACGGTCACAACTACCACTTCACGGTCGAGCTACACACCGAGTTCGTCTACCGCGGCGGGGAGGTGTTCAACTTTGTCGGCGACGACGACATCTGGGGCTTCATCGACAACCGCTTGGCCGTCGACCTGGGTGGGGTCCACGGGGCGGCCGGCGCGTCTGTCGCGGTCGACACCCTCGGGCTAATTCCGGGTAGAGTCTACTCTTTCGACTTCTTTTACGCCGAGCGGCACACGAGCGAGTCCACCTTCCACCTGCAAACCAGCCTGAGCCTTGAGGCGAGTAACCCCTACACCTATCACGCCGTGGCGGTCGACCCGGACAACGACCCAGTTACGTTCGCCCTCACCAACGGCCCGAGTGGGATGCGGATCGATCCGGCCTCGGGTGCCGTCACCTGGTCGCCGACCGTGGCAGACCGCGGCCCGCATCCGGTCACCGTCCGGGTGGACGACAGCCGCGGCGGGTTCGACGAGCAGTCGTTCACTGTCACCGTCACGGGTTCCGTTGATGTAGGCATTTTGCAAGGGTGTCTATTCGATGATCGGGACGGGAACGGGCTGGACATACTGGCGGACTCTGTTTGCGACTTCTCGGGCACTCAGGGGTCAGGTGGCTGGTATTACGGGTACTACGACGGACCCTCCCCGAGTTCGGTCGATGTCAACGACTTGCAGCTCATGCCGGAATTCGTGCCGGACGGGCACTCGATCGTCGGCGACATTTGGTGGCACCAAGAGGGGAAGTACTGGACCTCCCTCTGGGCGGTCGGCGGCCACGGGAACGGGTTCAGTATCGGAACTTCCCCGCCCAGGGACCGTGATGCGCAATGGGCCGTCCGCCGCTGGGTGAGCGAGATCACGGGCGAGGTCACGGTGACCGGGCACCTCGCGAAGTTGGGTCAGGGCGACTCGGTCGGGGGCAACGGGTTCGTGGGTCGTGTCCTCGTCAACGGGGTCGAGGTGTGGTCCCAGTTCATCGGACCGGTCGACCGGACCGGGGTGGATTACAGCCTCCGACTCTCGGTACGGGAGGGCGACCAGGTCGACTTTGCCATCGATCCCTTTGACGGAAATGATCAGCAGGACGCCTGCGTGTTTACAGCCACGATCTCCGGGGTCGGCCAGGGCAATTTCAAGCTGGCCGGTTGGACGGTCTTCCTGGACGACAACGGGAACGGGACACGTGATCCCGGCGAACAGACGGCAGTTACAGACGAGTTCGGGGGATACACATTCAGCGGCGTTCCTGTGGGACGCCACCGGGTCGCGGCTCAGCTACCTGCGGGGTGGGTCTACACCAGTCCCTCCCGCGACCGCGAGGTTGACATCAGCCCCGCTTCCGCTGCTCATTCCGACTTGTCAGTTTGGAAGCGGCCTGATTTGTCTCAAGCGGCTCCCGTACTTGTCGGGCCAGTGCCGTCAACCGCCGTGGCCGGTGTGACATACCGGTTCGTCGCGGTCGCCTCTGACCCGGACGGCGACCTGCTCACCTTCGACCTGCCGTCCGCCCCGCCGGGGATGACCGTCCACCCGACCCTCGGGGTGGTGGTCTGGACCCCGACGGCCGGCCAGATAGGCACCGCCAGTGCCGTCCTCCGGGCGACGGACGGCCACGGCAACGTCACGCTTCTGCCGTTCACCGTCACGGTGGTCGCCCCGAACGCTCCGCCGGTCATTACCTCCACCCCGCCACCCGGCCCGGTCGCCGTCGGCCGGCCGTTCGGGTATCCGGTGACGGCGATCGACTCGGACGGCCAAGCGGTCACGTTCGGGCTGGAGAACGCCCCGCTCGGGGTGCAGATCGAGGGGACAACCGGCCTCGTCACCTGGACGCCGGCGGCCGGGGACGCCGGCACCCGGTCGTTCACCGTGACCGCGACGGACGGCGTGGCGGTCGCCCGGCAGACGGTCACGCTCGCGGTCAGCCCGGACGCCCCGAACGACGACCCGGTCATCACCTCCACTCCCCGGACGACCGCCCGGCCGGGGGTGCCGTATGCCTACCGGGTGACCGGGGATGACCCGAACGGCGACCCGGTGTCTCTGTCGGTCTCCGGCCAGCCGGCCGGCATGAGCGTGTCCCCGGACGGGGTGCTCGTCTGGACCCCGACCGTTGCTGATATCGGCCCGCACGCGATCGTCGTCACGGTGTCCGACGGCCGGGGCGGGGTGGCTTCCCAGCCGTTCACCCTGACTGTGGATACAGCCGGGACGAACGCCGCCCCCCGATTCGTGTCGGTGTCCCGGCCGACCGCCACCGCCGGCCGGGAGTACCGGCTGACCCTCTCGGCCGCCGACCAAGACCATGACCCGGTGCGGTACAGCCTGGTGTCCGGCCCCCGCGGGATGGCTATCGATCCCGACTCCGGCCTCCTCGTCTGGACCCCGGCCGCCGACCAACTCGGCCCGCAGACGGTCGTGGTGAAGGCCGAAGACCCGCTCCTGGCGGCCGACACCCAGACGTTCACCGTCACCGTCCACTGCGTCAACCAGCCGCCGGCCATCACCTCCCGGCCGCCGACTGTTGGGGCGGTCGGGGCGGCGTACTTCTACCCGGTCCGCGGGACCGACCCGGACGGGGACACGCTCACCTACTCGCTGCTGACCAAGCTGGCCGGCATGTCGATCGACGCGAAGACCGGCCTGGTCCGCTGGACGCCGACGGCGGACGAGGTCGGCACTCAGGCGGTGGTGGTGCAGGTAGACGACGGGATCGGCAACCTGGCCACCCAGAGCTTCGCCGTCGAGGTGACAACCGACACCCCGAACCGGCCGCCGGTCATCACCTCCGCCCCGGTCACCCGGGGGGCGGTCGGCAAGGGGTATTCGTACCCCGTCACCGCCCGCGACCCGGACGGCGACCCGGTGATCTTCTCCCTCATCGACCTGCCGGCCGGAATGACGATCGACAAGACCACCGGGGCCGTCACCTGGACCCCGACCGCGGCCGGCAGCCCGACGGTGACGGTGCTGGCCGCCGACCCGAACGGCGGCCGGGCGGTGCAGACGTTCGCCCTGCGGGTGACCGCGAACCACAAGCCGGTCATCACCTCGGACCCGAACCAGTCGGCGGTGGCCGACGCCCCGTACCGGTACGACCTGCGGGCGACCGACCCGGACGGCGACCCGCTCGCCTACCGGGTGGTCGCCGGTCCGGCCGGTCTGACCATCGACCGGTTCGGCCGCGTCACCTGGACCCCGGCCGCCGCCGACGCCGGCCCGCACGCCGTCACCCTGGCGGTGGCGGACGACGCCGGGGCGACCGAGACGCAGACGTACACCCTGACCGTCGGGGCGGACACCGAGGCTCCGGTCGTACGGGTGACGGTCAGCCAGCCGCGAACCGCGGTCGGCAGCACGGTCACGGTGACGGTCCGGGCGACCGACAACGTCGGGGTCGTTTCCCTCGGGCTGACCGCCAACGGCACCCCGCTCACCCTGTCCCCGGCCGGGCAGGCGGTGTTCCCGGCCGCGGCGGTGGGGGCAGTCACGTTCGCCGGGACCGCCACGGACAAGGCGGGGAACGTCGGCACCGGGGCGGCCGGTCTGGTGGTGTTCGACCCGACGGCGGCCTCGGACGTGACGGCCGACACCACCCGGCTCGACCTGCTCACCGGCCCGGGGACGGTCAAGAGTTTCGACCCGCACCAGGTCGTCGCCGACCTGACGTACCTGACCGACGTGGTCGGCACGGTGGCCAGCCGCGGCAACCCGCTGGCCGAGTGGCGGGTCCTGGTCGCCCGGGCTGACCTGGTGGACGTGGACCACCTGGACCCGGACGCCGCCGCCTGGCAGACGATCGGGTCCGGCACCGCCCCGGTGACGAACGGCAAACTCGCCACCTTCGACCCGACGATGCTGACGAACGACCGGTACGTGATCGCGGTGGTCGCCTACAACGTGCTCGGCCGCGGGTACGTCCGCGGGGTGGAGGCGAACGTCGTCGGGGCGGCCAAGCTAGGCGAGTTCCGGCTCGACTTCACCGACCTGTCGGTGCCGCTGAACGGCCTCCCGGTCCAGATCACCCGCACCTACGACACCCGGGAGGCGGGGGAGACCGGGGACTTCGGGTATGGCTGGCGGCTGGGGGTGCGGGACGCCCGCATCCGGGAGTCGGTGCCGCAGGGCGGGGACGGGTTCTTCACCTCCGGGGGGGCGTTCAAGTACGGCACCAAGGTGTACCTGACGAACCCGGCCGGGGAGCGGGTCGGGTTCACTTTCCACCCGACCCCGGGGCCGTCCCTGCTCGGGGTGGTGTACTACCCGCACTTCGACCCGGACCCGGGCGTCACCGACACCCTGTCCACCCCGGCCGTGGCCATGCAGCCGCGGGCCGACGGCACCTACAAGTTCTTCCTGTTCGGCATCGACTACAACCCGGACAGCTACCAGCTGACCACGGCCGACGGGCTGACCTACAGCTACGACCAGTCGGCCGGCCTCCAGCAGGTCGCCGACCGCAACCACAACACGCTGAGCTTCGGCCCGAACGGGATCACCCACTCGGAGGGGGTGACGATCGCGTTCGACCGGGACGGGGCCGGTCGGATCACGGCGATCCACGGGCCGGACGGCGAAGTCCTCGTCCGCTACCGGTACGACGCGGCCGGCAACCTGGTCGAGGTGAAGCAGGTGACGGCCGCGACGCCGGTCGAAAAGGCCCTGACCAGCACCTTCACCTACCGGACGGACCGGCCGCACTACCTGGACTCGTACACCGACCCGAACAGCCGCCGGGCGGTGAAGACCGAGTACGACCCGGACGGGCGGATCAAGTCGGTGACCGACGCCGACGGCAACGTGGCGAGCCAGGAGTACGACCTGCGGCTGTTCTCCGAGACGGTCAAGGACAAGCGGGGGAACCCGACCGTCCTCACCTACAACGACCGCGGGAACGTGACCCGGACGGTCCGGCCGACCGAGTCCGGCGACATCGTCACCCAGACCTCCTACGACGACCCGGCCAACCCGGACAAGGAGACCCGGGTCGTCACCCCCGGCGGGTTCGGGGCGGCCGACCCGACCCCGTTCACCGACACCAAGACCTACGACCCCCGCGGCAACCTGCTGACCGAGGCGACGGCCGACGGCACGACCGCCTACACCTACAACGCGCTGAACAGGGTCACGTCGGTCACCGACCCGCTCGGCCGGACGACTGTCTACGACTACGCCGGGGCCAACCTGGTCCGGGTGGTCAACCCGCTCGGGGACGCCTCCACGTTCGCCTACGACGGCACCGGGCACGTCACCGCGTTCACCGACTTCGCCGGGAACACGACGACGTTCTCCGACTTCTGCCAGTGCGGCCGGCCGGAGACGGTCACCAACCCGGACGGCACCGTCCGGCACGTCGAGACGAACGACCTGAGCCAGGTGACGGAGGTGACGGACGAGGAGGGGCACACGACGGTCAACGACTACGACCTGTTCGGCCGGCTGGTCGCCGTGACCGACGGGGAACAACACACCACGAAGTACGGGTACGAGGGGGCCAACCAGACCACGGTGACCGACCCGCTCGGGAACGTCACCACCTACGGGTACGACGCGGCCGGCCACAAAACGTACATCCGGGACGCCGAGAGCGGGGAGACGTTCTTCACCTACGACCCGAACGGCAACCTGCGAACGGTCAAGGACCCGGTCGGGAACGTCACCCGGTACGAGTACGACAAGGCCGACCGGCTGGTGCGGGAGTACGAGGAGTACGACCCGCAGGACCCGCCCCGCATCTACGAGTACGACGCGGCCGGGAACAAGACCAAGGCGACCGACCACAACGGGAAAGTCCGCACGTTCGCCTACGACCCGCTGAACCGGGTGACGGCCGAGACCTGGCTGGCGGCCGACGGGTCGGCGGTGCGGGTGATCGCGTCCAGGTACGACCGGGCCGGCAACCTGCTCGAAACGAGCGACCCGGACGCCGACCTGACCTACACCTACGACCCGCTCAACCGGGTGAAGACGGCCACCACCGCCTACCCCGGGACGGCCGTACCGGCGGTGACGCTCGCCTACGGGTACGACCGGAACGGGAACCGGACGAGTGTGGTCGACACCACCGGGGTGCGGGTGGACTCGCACTACGGGGACCGGAATCAGCTCGACTGGCGGACCTGGCAGGGCGGCGGGGTGGACCCGGTGAAGGTGACGTTCGACTACTTTCGGAACGGGGACCGCAAGACGCTGACCCGGTTCGCCGACGCGGCCGGCACGGTGAAAGTCGGAGAAACGGATTATACCTACTACCGGAACGGGCTGTCGAAGACGATCGACCACACGGACGGGACGGGGACGCTGCTCGTCGGGTACGCCTACCAGTACGACGCCGCCGGGCGGCTGATCCAGGAGTCGCACCACGATGACACTTACATCTACGGCTACGACAAGACCGGGCAACTGACGGCGGTGACGAAGGACGGGGCGCCGTTCGAGTCGTTCCGGTACGATGCGAACGGCAACCGGATCACGGCCACCGGCCCGACGGCCGGCAGTTACGTGACCGGGCCGGGCAACCGCTACCAGTCTGACGGGACGTTCGCGTACACCTACGACGTTGAGGGGAACCTCAAGACGAAAACCGAGGTCGCCACCGGGACGGCGACCGAGTACACCTGGGACTACCGGAACCGGCTGGTCAAGGTCGAAGAGCGAACGTCGGGCGGAGTGCTACTGAATGTGACCGAGTACGCCTACGACGCACAGGGGCGGCGGGTTATGCAGTGGGTGAGTGGCACGCCGCTCTACACCGTGTACGACGGTGACAACGCCTGGATGGACGAGAGCGGCGGCGGGGTGGTGACGGCCCGCTACCTGTTCGGCGACCGGGCCGACGAGACCTTCACGCGGTGGACACATGGTGCAAATTCGGCATGGTATCTGACAGACAGTCTGGGGACTGTCCGCGATGTAGTCGAGGCGACGGGGTTAGTGGATACGGCCAGCTACTCCGCCTTTGGTCTATTGTTGGGTCAGACGAATCAGTCTGTCGATGACCGCTACAGGTTCACGGGCCGCGAGTTCGATGTAGCCACCAGCGAGTATTACTATCGCGCACGGTTCTATGATCCGATGCGTGGTCGATTCCTAACTTCAGACTCTACTGGACTCACGGTTGATGAAGTCAATCCATACAGGTACGTTGCGAACGATCCGTTGGGCGCGACAGATCCTACTGGACTGATCACGCTGTTTGAGTATGTAAAAGTTAACGCTGCACGCCTTGGGCCAACTTATGCGTCACTGCAATCGTTGGGCTTGGTAGTCGGATCGAAGTTTCAAAACGCTGCGGCATTCATCCAAAAATTAGGGACATCCGTTGGCAACACCTATACTCGGTTCGGTCAAGGATACGAAAAGATTGGAAATAAAGTACAAGATGGCATAAGCTATTTCACGTTTCAGACTAGGCTAGGTGGCGGTCAAGTCGGGGCCGAAAGCCTTGCCCGAGCCATTGTCCAAACCTTAACGGTACAAGGCCGCACACTAGTTGGCGAGACGGAACGATTCATTGTTCGTGTTCGACCTGATGGCGGTGGCGGGGTAACGGTCCAGATACTCGATAAGTTGGAGAAGACGATCGAAGCTATTCGGTTTGGGAAACAGTTTTGAACAGGAGCCATGATTCTATGTTTGAATACCTGCGATGGGAAACCCCTATGGTCGAAAGGCCGTTTCCAGTCGTTCATACCGTCAATTTGACAGAATCTCTGACGTTATTGTTAATTAGTGGTGATGTGCAGTGTGCAATTAGATTTGCTAGCGTATTCGCTTTTCGTGTGACCGATGAGCAGATACCTTGGAATGGCACTCCTGCGGAGTGGACCACAGCAATCGTGCGTAACTCCAACTGGTTCAGTAGTGAAGTTGAATCTGGTGAATTTGGACTGCCTAGTGTATCCAAACCGTGTCACTACATCGTGTTCGGCGCCAACTGGATTGCCGAAATACTTTCTAGTGAAGCACCTGAAATTGATAGCTCATCGTAGCGTACTTAACTTACCGGTTGGCGGCAAAATAGTTACGTTTGATCCGTTATCAGCACTCAAAATACCGGCGGATCGGCATTACGACGATCCTTTCGCAGCTTTCTTCTTGGTTGGCTTCATTTCATCGTTGGGCGACGCAAACATGGACTCATTAGGAATTGTCGGACCGGCCGCTGTTCCGAGCGCGTCGGGCAGGTGCTTCCCGTGCCGCTCGCGCAGGTAGCACAGGCCATCGTCGGCTGTCAGTTCCGCTTCCAGCTTCTCCAGGAAGAACTCGTACCGCCGCTTCGCCGCCGACACGATCTCGGCCCACGTCTTCACCCACACTTGCACCCCGCCGCGGTTGGCGATCAGCCCGTGCGGCCGGTCGGCCGCCGTCCGACGGCCCTCGGCGTACTTGTCGCACTCCACCCCGACCAGATACCACGTCCACCGCGTCTTCTGCTTGTCGAACCGGGCGTCGTCCTCGACCGTCTGGGCGTAGCTCTCGATCTGGTTCAGCTCGTCGCCCCCGAGCGTCACCGACGACCGCTTGAGCTCGACGACCAGGTGCTCGTAGTCGTAGGGCGGGGTGCGGGCGTAGGTGCTGTTCAGCAGGAGGTCGAGCCGGCTCTTCTTGCCGTCCCGGACGTTGGTGATCGCCCCGGTGTTCGGGTCGAACGCCCGGCCGGTGTGCTTGGCGTGGACTTCGAGCGCGTCCCGCAGGTACGCCTCCTGCCGGCCGTAGGCGTAGTCGTCCCCGAACAACCACAACTCCTGGAGCAGAATCTGCTGCAACTGGTGTGGCTCGTTCACGTCGCCGGCGTGTTGGCCGAAGAACAGGTGGTGGGTGGACTCCAGGAACCGGAGCCGGTCGAGGACCGTCTTCGCCGCGCTGATCACCGCCCCCAGGCGGGTGGTCTTGAGCACCACCGCCAGGTCGGCCTGCTGCTCGGGCGTGAGGGCGAGCACCTGGTCGAGGATGTCACACAGCGCCCCGCTGTCCGTCTCCACCGCCTGCTTGAGCAGCCGGAACAGCAGCCGGCGGTTCGCCTTTGGCCCCTGCTGGAAGCTCGGCAGCAGATCGTGGACGGCCTGGGCGCATACGTCGAACACCTCCCGGCTGACCCGCTCCACCGGGTTCGGGTCGGCCTCGGGGTACGGGTAGATGCCGTCCTGCCGCCACCCCGCGACCAGCCCCCCGGCCCGAGCCGCCAGCCGGGTCCGGAAGTGGCCGTCGAGCGCCTGGCGGACGGCCGCCTTCAGATTCCGCACGTCGTCGCTCAGGTCGCCCAGGTCGGCCGTACCGGACGAGACGAGCCGGTCGACGTACACGGACTGGGCGTAGGCGGTGAACGAGAACGTGCGGGCGGCCGGCACGTCGAACTTCTCCCACTCGTGCTGGGCCACCTCCTCGGCGTCGCAGAGGTAGACCGAACGGGCCTGGAGGCCGTTCCACTCGATGACGGTGAGGGCGACCTCGTGCGATTGGCCGTCGCCGTCGGCCACCTTGAACGTCAGGGTGACGCGGTTGGCGATGAACTCGTGCGGGTTCACCGGCCGGCCGTCGTAGCGGATGTCAACGGCGTGCTGGACGAGACCGAGGGCGAGCCGCTTGGACAGTTCGGTGACGACGTGCGGGGTGTCGAGCAGGGCCGGGAACGGGCGGTCGATGGGGCCGATGACGACCTCCACCCCGGTCCTCGCCCCCGCTGCGGCCGGCTTCGGGTCCGTCGTCCGGAACGGCTGGGGGGTGGACTTGTCCCCGTGGAGGGTGAACTCGCGGACCGTCGGGCCGTCCTCGTACCGGCTGACCCAGTTGACCGTCCGGGCGAGGGCGAACGCCTTGAACCGGCCCCGGCCGTGCCGGCCCCGCGGGATGCGGCCGCCGGGCGTCTTCCGCATGGCCCGCTTGACGGAGTCGCCGATCATCTCGAACGTCTTGTCGAGCTGGCCGAACGGGATGCCGGTGCCGTCGTCCGCGACCCGCAGGCCGGCGACCCCGAGGCCGGCCGCATCGAGCTGGACGGTGATCGTGATCGTCTTGGCGTCGGCGTCGTACCCGTTCCAGACCAGCTCCTCGATGGCCTGGATGGCGTTGGCCTTCGACAGCCGCTCGATCTGGTCGTTCCCGAGCTTGACGGCGAGCTGCTTCATGGCGCCCCGGGGGGCCGGTGTACGGAAGTACCCGAGATTGTAGCCCGGCCGGCGGTGGTTGCGAGGGGTTTCATCCGGCAATCATTCTTCGTCTCCCGTACCGCGGCGGGACGTAAGAGTGACATGTCGGCCGCTTCATGGCCGAACGAGCCCGGTCGGGTGCCGGAGCCAATACTGGATTAGGCCGACCGCTCGAGCTTCCGAGAATACATCCAGCGAGAAAAGGCGGGGGACCACCCGTAACAGCCGCCGCGCCGCCCGAAGACTACCCATGCCGGTGAGGAGGGCGACGAGGAACCCGTCTCGGGTGTGCGGCGGCCGGTCCGTTTTCCACACCAAATGCACGGCGGTCGCGGCCATCACGATCCGGTCGATTGGGTCGACCCCGTCCGCCCCCAACGCCCGCATCACCTGCGGGACCGGCCAGGCGGTGGTGTCCCACCCGGCCACCTCCGCGGCCGCCACCAGCGTGTCGGCGCCGAACTGTACGCCGTGGTAATGAAGCCCGACCAGCCGGGCCGTGAGACGGTGGTACTCGTCCGGGGTGACGCGCCGCTCTTCGACCAGGGTGTGCAGGACCGCCTGAGTCCAGACCCGGCTGCCGCCGAAGTCGGTCCGGGCGACCACGCCGATGATCAGGTCGTCCGTCCAGAGGGCGGTGCCGGGGGCCGCGGCCAGCAGCAGGGCCTCGAGCGTGGGGCCGCCGATCACCTCGGTCATGTCGGCCCGCCGGGCCGGCTCCAGGTCCGCCGCCTGGGGGCAGGAAGTCACGGCACAGTGCGCGCGGACGGCGTCACAGACCGCCCGCAGCAAGCCCAAAAACCGCTCCCGCTGGCCGGGGGCCTTCGGGGCCAGGGCGAGGTGTCCCGTGTCGGTCAGCGACAGGTCGCCCCGGCCGTCGCCGTCGTCCTGCTCGGTCTCCTCCAGCAGTCCCCGCACCTGCTCGAAGACAGCCCGCGGGACGACGAACCGGCGACCGCCCCGGGACAGCACCGACAGCAGGTCGAGGGTGGCCAGGGTGATGAGGGCGGTCACGTCCAGGACCAGCGTCCGGCAGGCCCGGACCCGTTCGGCGGCGGCTTGCAACTCCTCCGCCCGGCCGTCCGCGCACCGGACGCCGAGGGACGGGTCGGCGGTCAGGTGCCCCCAGGTGTCGAACTCGTTCCGGCCGGCCAGGCGGGCGAACATCACCAGCGGCATCGGCCCGGTCCGGTAGCCGTCCTCAACGGCCCGGATGTGCTGCCGTTTTTCCTCCAGCCCGCGGACGATGACGGACGGGTCGAACGCGTCCCCCGACCCGAGGCGGAGGAGCTGACACCCGGTCGCCCCGGGGAACCGGACCTGGAACTGGTCCAGGCCGTCCCGGAACCGAAAGACGTACTTGTGGGCGACCTCCAGGACGATCGCCGTCCGCGGCTGGAGGCCGGCGTCCGACAGGACGGCCACCTCCCCGACCGAGCGGCCGGCCAACGCCCGCGCCAGGTGGTCGTCCGGCCCGACCTCGCCCAGGGCCGGGTCCGGGTCGGCCGCCTCCTCGATCACCACCGACCGCTCGGACCCGCCCTGGTCGTCCCGGTACCGCACGGCCGTCCCCGGGCGGACCGCCCCGCCGACCCGTAACTCGGGCAGGTGCTTCGCCCACGACAGGAACGAGTGGATGTACTGGCCGTGGGCGAACTCGCTGTCGAAGTGCTCCCGGAGGGCGGCGTAGGCGTAGGCCAGCCCCGCGGCCGGCTGGCCGGTTTGCCGGAGGACTTCCAGCACCAGCCCGCTCCCCTGGGGCGTCACCTCGTCCACGCGGGGCAGCCGGTCGAGGTCGCGGACGACCAACTCGGAACGGTCGAGCCGCAGGGCGAGCCACGACTGCCAGAGGGTGGCGTGCCGGTCGCCGGGGTGGGCGGCCAGGTACTCCCGGGCGACCTCCAAGGCGGCCGGCGGGTCGTACCGCTGGAGCAGCCCGATCTCCGTCTCCACGAGCCGCTTGTCCGTCTCGCCGGTCTGCCGCAGCTCCCGGCACACCCGGACGGTGACCGCGTGCCGGTCGAGCCGCCGGGCGCAGTCGAGGAGGGGCCGGCATACTGCATCGGACATCCCCGGCCGGTAGCACCGCTCGAGTAGCGGCAGCGCCCGGGCGTCGTCCCCGGCCCGGACGAACGCCTGGGCCAGCAGGAACAGGTCGTCCGGGTCCGAGTCCGGGGCGACGGCGGCGGACGCGGCGGCCAGGCTTTCCGCGGCCGCCGGCTGGTCTCCCTGGCCGACCGCCGCCCAGGCGCGGAGGGTGTGGAAGAGGAGCGGGGAGTGGTCCCTGAGCCGGGTCGTGGTCAACGCCGCGGCGGCGACCGTCCAGACGTTGTCCGTCACCGCCCACTGAACCAGTTTCGTGTGGGCGTCCTTCCAGCACTCGGACGGGCCGTCGTCGACGAGGCGGCCGAGGGCGGTCCGGGCTGTTGCCCGGTCGTCCCCGTTGTTGCGTTCGTACCGGGCGGCGGCCTCGAGCAGGGCCGCCCGACCGGTCGGCGCGCCGGGCACGCGGGCTAGCTGGTCCAGCGCGTCCTGATACCGCTCACCCTGGAGCAGGAAGGCCGCGTACTCGATCCGGTGTGATCGGTCGAGGGCATCGGCCTCGGTCGCGGCGGCGAAGTCCACCTCCGCCTGACGGTCCCCGAGCAGCCAGCGGACGCTCCCCAGGTGGAACCGGGCGGATGCCGCCAGGTCCGCCCAGCTCCGCTCGCGGGCCAGGGTTCCGGCCGTCTCGTAGCTCGACCGGGCCTCCGCGAGCAGCGGGCCGCGGTCTCGCCGGACCGCCCCGTGCCCGCGGGCGTGGAGGGCCTGACCGAGCATGAACCAGCCGTGCGGGGAGGCCGGGACGAGGGCGACTGCCGCCCGGGCGTACCGCTCGGCCGCGACCGGGTCGCCGGCCACCAGAGCCCGGTGGGCGAGGGCCAGGTTCAGCTCCTCGTCGTCCGCCAGGTACGGGGCGGCCGCCGCCTCGGCCTCGGCCAGCGGGAGGTCGTCCGGAGCCGTCCGCACCCACACCCCGACGAGCTTCGGGGAGTGGGCGAGTTCGGCCCGGAGCTGACGGGCCAGGGCGTGCGCGGCGGCCCGCTCGCCGACCAGCTCCAGCCCGAGCGCCTCGTTCGCCCGGGCCCGGTCGGTCCCCGGCAGGAACCGCTTGGCGTCCAGCAGCTCGCGGCCGGCCTTCGCCCACTCGCCCCGGCGGACGTGGAGGTGCGACCGGTACGCCTTGAGCTCGTACCGGTGCCGGTCGTGGAGGGCCGCGACCGCCCGGGCCTCGAGCCGGACCATACGGTCCTCGGCCGCCTCCAGCTTGCCCGCCTCAAGGGCGGCCTTCACGGCCTCCAGCTCGCCGTCGACGGCCGACGCGGCGGCGTACACGTCCCGGTCGAAGTGGTCGGCCAGCACGCCCCGGACGGCGCGGCCGAGGGCGGTCGCGCTCCGCCCGCCGTCCCCGTGGACGATAAAGTCTACGGTGGCCGGGTCCAGTTCGGACAGGGCGGCCTCGATCCGGTCCCAGGTCCATAGGGTCACTTGGAAGAGACCGCGGGAAGCGTGGTTGCGGTTGACGGCGATGACCGCGTTCTGGCTGTGGGTCGTCCGCCGGGCGGTGGTCAGGATGTGGTACTCGTCCAGGGCGGGGGTGAAGCCGAGCGCCTGGCCCACCTCGCCGGTGATCTCGGCCGGGGGAATCGTCTTGTGCGGCTCGTGGTGCTTGCACTGGGCCGCCCGAAACGGCGACCCGCCGCCCTCGTCGATCAGGTCGATACCGGACTGCCGCTCGCCCCGCTTGCCGTACGGCTGGAGGGCCGGGCACCGCCACAGGTGGCGGAGGAACCGGAGGCAGAACAGCTCGAAGTCGTCCTCGTTGGTCGGCTGGGGGAAGCGGAAGGACATCGCGGGTACGGGCAACTTGGTTTACAGTCCGGAGCCTGTCATCAGGCTACTGTCTGATGCCCGCTCGTAAAAGCTCAGTAGCGCCGGCCGCCGTCGACGTGGTAAGTGGCCGGTATCATGCAGAGCGTCACGAACGACACCTTCGGCCCACTCATCGCGTACCTGGTCCCCGGGGCGACGGCCCTCGTCGGCCTGAGCCCGTTCCTGCCGGCCGTCCAGGACTGGCTCACCGCCGCCCGCACCGACGCCCCGACGGTCGGCGGGTTCCTGTACCTGACGGTCGCCTCCCTCGCCGCCGGCATGACGGTGAGCGCTGTCCGCTGGGCGGCGGTCGACCGCCTCCACGCCCGCACCGGCCTGCCGGCCCCGGACCTCGACTTCGCCCGGTTGCCCGGCAAGGTGGAGGAGTTCCAGCTGCTGATCGAGATTCACTACCGGCATTACCAGTTCTACGCCAACATGCTGGTCGCCGTGGCCGTCGCCTACCTCGGCTTCCGGACCCACGTCGGCTTCGCCCGGCCCGGCCTGGCGGACCTTGCGGTCATCCTCCTCGAGCCCGTCTTCTACTTCACCTCCCGGGACACTCTGCGGAAGTACTACGCCCGCACGGCCCAGCTCCTCAGCTCCCCTTCGGCTCCCCCTTGGCAATCGCCCGCTCCAGCCGACGAGTGAACTCGGGCAGGGACACCCCGAGCGGCAGGAGTACCGCCCGGAGCTGGATAACGTCCAGCCGGGTTTCCCCCCGCTCCACCTTGCTGACGAACGACTGCGACCGGCCGAGGGCGGCGGCCAGATCCACCTGGGTCAGGCCGGCCGCCTCCCGGGCCTGCCGGACGAGGCGGAGCAGGGCGGCATACTCTCGGGTGTAGATCGACTTCGGGTCCATCGGGGGCCTTGAGCCAGCGGCCCACCGACGGTACAGTCAGAGGTGGAATAGTCAGACTTCGACTATTCGAGTCGCCCGCACTCCGACCCGAGGTGAAGAGATGGCAAACGGAGGCCACCCGAAGCCGGATCCGAAACCGACCCCAAAGCCCAAGCCCGCCGCCCCGAAGCCGTCCGGCTTCGCAAAGTGACGACGGGGTTTGATCGCCCGCCTGCCGGCCGCACATCCTTCGGTCGGCAGGCGGGCGGAGTTGAACGGCAACTGCACCATTGCTCCGCGACTACTGCCTGGAGACGGCCGCCCGTTTAGACTTCCCATCCGACGGCCCAGACGCGGCTATCGGCGGCAAACTGGCCGAACACGGCGGAAGCTCACTCCAACTCCATCTCCTCCCCCTCCGCTAAACGCGCACGAAACCGAAACTCTGGTAAGTGTGAAGAATTGGTGAATCCGTCCCAACCGACATCGCTCTCGGTCGTGTCCGCGCAATACGGTTTAATGCCGGGCCGAACTCGCGGCCACTTCACCCCGCCTGTCCGCCGTGTGTCGGCGGTCCGTTAATTAAGAGGCGGTCCAGAACATGCCTTCACCCGGTCGCCACGGCCGCGGCGTCAAACCTGTTACCTGAGTAGGGAAGAAGGGTGGTCCCCGATGGAAGGCAGCACCGTCGTCCGCTACTTGGACTCTGCCCGGCGGTGCCTGCGGCGGGTGGCGGACCCGTTCACCTTGGGCCTCGGGCCGTTCGTCCGGCGGCTCCCGGCGGTGATTCCGGTCGTCGTTTACGTTGCCATCGCCGGGTTCGAGGTCGGGGCCGGGCTGAACGTGCCGGCCCTCGTCTGGGGCGGCGGGGTGGTGGCGGGGCTCAGCACGGCCCTCCTCTTCGCCTACCTGTGGGTGCTCACCTTCGTCCTCGACGCCTCATTCGACCCGGACCGCGGGCCGGCACCGGAGGAGGGGGAGACCGGCTCTGCGGTCGGCCCCTTGGGGGCTTACCTCCTCCCGTCGCTCGGGCTGAGTGTGGCTGCCCTCGCCGTGTTCACCGTCGTCCGGGTGGACGGCTCACCGCCCTACCTGCATCTCTACCCGGACGCCCCGTACGCCGAGGCCGTCCGCCCGCTCGTCGCCGAGCGGGGCGGGTACCTGGCCGGGCTGCTCCTCGGCACGGGGCTGGTGGTGGCCGCCCTCGCCTTCGCCTACTCGCGCGGCCGGCGGACGCTCGCCCCCTGGTCGGCGGCCGACCGCCGGCGGGCGGTCCGCCGGACGGCGGTGGGGCTGTTCGCCGCCCAGGCGGTCCTGTACGGGGGGTGCCTCGTCGCCGTCGAGGCGGGAATCTGGTACCCGCCGCCGGTCCTGGCCGTGAACACCGTGTTCGGGCTCGTGGCCGGAGTAGCGGGCGGGGTGTGGTACTGGTGCCGGGGGTGGGCGGTCCTGGCTTTCGTGCTCCTCGGCGTCTGGCTCAACTTCGCCACCCAGGACCCGTACAAGCTCCGGTTCCCACATATGGAGCCCGAGTACCAGGCGATCGGCACCGACCAGGCCGTCCGGCTCGGTGACTTCGAGGCGGCGGGAGCCGACTGGAACGCGATCGACCAAGACGAGCGGGCGGCCGAGTGGGGGCGTGTGGCCCGGCTCACCGCCCGGCGGGCGGCCCAGGTCGGGGGGCCGGCGGGTGACGCCCTGAGAGAGCGGGTGGCGCGGCTCGTGGCCGGGCCGCCGTCGGCCGCGGCCTACGGCGAGCTCGTCGGTACCCTCGCCGCCGCCCTCGCCGCCCGCGACCGGGAGGAGACCGCGGTCCTCGACCGCTGGAAGGCGGCCGCCCCGAAGCGGCCCGGGGCGGACCGGCCGAAGCTCGTCGTCGTGACCGTGACCGGCGGGGCCAACCGGTCGGCCCTCTGGTCGGCCGTGGTCCTCACCCGGCTCGGCGAAGAGATCCCCGACTTCCACCGGCACGTGCGGCTCGTGGCCGGGGCGTCCGGCGGGATGGTCGGGGCCGGGTACTACGTCGGGTCGCTGACCGACAAGGGGCTTCCCGCCGACTTCGACCCGGCGGACGTGGCCCAGGACCACCTGGTGCCGGTCCTGGACAGCGTGGCCTTCCGGGAGCTGCCGTTCCTGTTCCTCCCGTTCCCGTACACCCGAGACCGGGGCCACGCCCTCGACCTGTCACTTGAGGGCGAGGGATCCCACTTGTCCAGAGATGTGGCCGCTCGGCTCCGGCGGGCATTCGGGCAGACGTTCTCCGACCTCGCCCCCGGGGAGGAGGCGGGCTGGCGGCCGCCCCTCGTCTACTCCCCGATGACCGTCGAGGACGGGCGGCGGCTCGTCATCAGTAACCGCCACCTCCACCCGCTCACGGTGAGCGCCGGGAACCTCCTCACCCAGGAGGCGGGCCAGGCCGGGGACCGGCCGCCGCCGTCCGGACCGGACGGCCGGCCCGGGGTGGCGGTCGGACAGCGGCGGGGGCGGAAGCAGGTCGGCCCGACCGAGACGGTGCTCCTGCCCACCATGATGACGAAGAAGACCGCCGGCGGGCAGGAGGAGGTGGTGCCGCAGCTCGTCCCGGTCGTCCGCCCGCGGGCCGACACCCTGGACGTGTACGCCCGGTCGGGGGTCGAGTTCTTCCACCTGTTCCCGGCCGCCCGGGACCGGTTCCGGCTGAGCACCGCCGCCCGGATGAACGCCACCTTCCCGGTGGTCAGCCCGGCCGTCGACCTGCCGACCGACCCGCCCCGGCGGGTGGTGGACGCCGGGTACTACGACAACTACGGGGTGGGGCTGGCGGCCGCCTGGCTGTACCACCACCGGGAGTGGCTCACCCGGAACACGGCCGGGGTGGTGGTGGTGCAAGTCCGGGACTCGGCCAGCCACCACGACCGCCGGCACCTCAGGCGGGCGGCCGAGATCGGGGACGAGGGGCCGGCCGGGGGGTCGCCGCTCGCCTGGCTGACCGGCCCGTTGGCCGCCGCCGACAAGGCCCGGCAGACCAGCACCTCGTTTCGGAACGACGAGCAGCTGGCCACCCTGGACGCCTACTTCAAGCAGGCGGTGGAAGGTGACAAGCGGTTCTTCCAGACGGTCGTGTTCGAGCGGTATACCGAGGTCGGAATGAGCTGGTACCTGAGCGACCGGGACCGGGCCGAGATCGCCCGCAGCTGGGCCGACGAACAGCTCCCGGGCGGGCTTCGGAACTACAACCCGGGGGCGGTCCGGGCGCTGAAGGAGTGGTGGGCTGGGCGGTGAGCGGGAGCATCGAAAACGTCATCCGTAGGCCGGAGGGCAAGTGATGGGACGGCTTCTGTTTATGTTTCTCGTCGCAGGTCTCGCTGCTTCGGCGGCTTGGGGCCAAGAGCCTAAACCCCTTGTTCCCGGCCCCGCTCGTCGGGTCGACGTGTGCGATCTGTCGGTCCTCTTCCCGCCGCCCGCCACCCTGGACCAGGCCAACGCCCTCATCTCGGCGACCGCCGGGGAGGGGCTCTGGCCGAAAGCCGCCTTCGAACGCATGGTCGAGTTCGTCACCAAAGACCCGGCCGCGGCCGTCACCCACCCGAACGGCCAGGTCCGGCGGATCGTCCTCCCCGAGCCGCTCCGCGATAGGGCCAGCTGGAAGGTGACCGGTTTCCGGGTCGACCCGGGCGCCCCGGGCGGGCATTCGGCCATCGTGGCCAAGTTCGGGCGGGCTCCCCAACTCCGACTCGTCCTCCAACCGGTGACCGATGCCGGGGGCGGTCCTCAGGTGCATGACGTCACGGCCCACCTGGTCTTCAACTTCGTCCTCGCGCCGGAAAAGGCAGAAGAAGGGTTTCTGCCGGTGAACGTCCCGGACCTCGCCCGGTTCAACGAGGTCTTAAAGGATCTGCTCGAGCTCAAGGGGTGGCTCAAAGGGCAGGGGGTGGACACCGATCGGGTTCCGCTCGGCGTCCACCCGGGGCTTAAGGGCGGCGTCCCCCAGGCGGCCGAGTTCGGGCGGAAGCTCCTCGCCTTTCTCACCCGCCACGCGGCCGAGAAGAACCTGACGGCCATGGCCATGATGGGGCTCCCGCACCCGAACCCGGAGCCCTGGGTGTTCGTGGCCGCCGCGAAGAAGCCGGACGGAACATGGGGGCCGGCCCCGATCCCCGCCCTGGGGTTTAAGTCCGCCGAGATGCTGAGCTTCGCGGACGGCCAGCCGGCGGTCGTTCCGGCGCCACAGCCGACCAACCGGAACCCCGTGAGCAACTTCCTTCGGACCCCGCCGGCCGACCGCCGCGGGGTCGCGACCGCGGCCCTCTTTGCCCCGAACGTCGAGCTGGACGCCACGGCCCTAGTGGGGGTGGGGGCCGACGGAGCAGCCCTCTTCGACCCAGCCACCGAGCCCCCGCTTCGGAACCGGGACATCCCGGACCTCGTTGCGAATCCGGAGGTGGCCCACTTTTTCAACACCGACTGCGTGAGCTGCCACACGGAGAGCACCCGCCGGAAGGACTTGAAGCTGCCGGACAGTCCGTTCCGCTACCGCCGGCTGACCGGGGTATCCGGGGTCGATCCGGCGGTCCTCCCGGACACCCGGTGGAACGTCCGCACCTTCGGCTGGTTCCCGACCCCGACCGGCCCCCGGGCGACGGTCAACCAGCGGGCGGCGAACGAGACCGCCGACTGCGTCGCGTTCGTGAACCGCGTCCACCTCGGGCAGCCGGACCCGGTGTGGGGGGCGGGCCTCGTCCACCCCGACCAGGGGTGGGGGCGGGAGCTCACCCAGCGGTTCTACCACGCCTCGGAGGGCACCTTCCTCATACCCCTTTCGTGGGCGGTCGCCCTGGCCCGGCTGGAAAAGAAGGAGAGCCTCTTCGAGCTCGTGAAGGAGTTCGGGGTGCTGCCCGACGACCGGACCCCGGACCTCAACCCGGACGGGCTCCCGGTCGGGTTCGCGGTCGACCAGCGGTACGACCGGCCGTGGCTCGGGATCACCTGCGCCCTCTGCCACACCGGGGAGCTCAGGCACGGCGGACGGGTGGTCCGAGTGCCCGGCGGGTCGAGCCCGCTGGACTATGTGGGGCTCGTGAAATCGCTCTACGGCCGGCTGGTCGAAGTGAGCCGGGATGCCGGGAAGTTCATGGCCTTCGCTGCGGCGGTCGGCGGGGACGAGGCGAAGCTCAAGGCCGAGCTCACCGAGGTCGCCGCCCGGGCCGGTCAGTTTCTGGCCCTCGGCTCCGCCTCGTTACTTCCACTCGAACACGGCCCCTACCGGCTCGACGCCCTGAACCTCGGGGCGGTGAATCTCGTCCTCTCCGGCTACGCGGCCCAGCCGTCTGCCCCGGGCGGGGTGCCGACCGTCGTGGCGGATGTGCCGGTCAGCTACCCGTCCCTCTGGCACGGGCCGTGGCGGGACGCGGTCCAGTACGCGGTAGCCATCCGCTCGCCGCTCGCCCGAAACGCCGTCCAGGCGTTGAGTACGAGCTTCGTCCCGGGACCCGCCCGGACCGGGGCCGCGAACCCGGCCAACCCTCCGCAGCCGGACGCGGTCAGAAACCTCCACTTCCCGAACCTGTTCGCAATCGAGGAGTGGCTCCGGGATCTCGCCCCGCCGCCCTGGCCCGAGGAGGCGTTTGGGCGGATCGACCGGGACCGGGCAGACCGCGGCCGGCGGCTCTACCGGGAGCACTGCGCATCCTGCCACAACTGGGACACGACCCCGGCCACAGCCGGCGGTCTCCCCCTCTTTAAGACGGTTGTGGTCCCCCAGGGGGAGGTCGGCACCGACCCGCTGCTCCTCGATCGGTTCCGCGGGGCGGACGGGCGGATGGCCCTCCTGCGGGCCCGCTCAAACGCCCTCATCGACGCCTTCTTTGCCACCGCCAAGGTGTCGCCCCAGGCCCGCCAGTCGGCCACGCTCGGGAAGGAGAACGAGTGGGCGGTCCGGGGCGGGTACGGGGCCACCCCGCTCGACGGGGTGTGGGCCACCGCACCATACCTCCACAACGGGTCGGTGCCGACGCTCTGGGAGCTGCTTCTGCCGGCCGCCGAGCGGCCGAGAACGTTTAACCTCGGGGACCGGGAGTTCGACCCGGTGAGGGTGGGGGTGAAATCGGCCGGGCGGTTTGTGTTCGACACGACGAAGCCGGGCAACTCGAACGCCGGCCACGAGTACCCGAAGGGCCGGCGGCTCTCGGACGCGGAGCGGCTGGAACTCATCGAGTACCTGAAGGCGGCACGGCAGCGGCGGCCGGACGGCCGGTAGCCGGCGATCGGCCGGGAGGCATCGAAAGAGCGGGGCGGCGAACGCCGCGCCCTAACGCACGAGTCCGCGTATGTGTGAACTACGCCCTCCGCCCGGTTCCCAGACTTGGGGGAGGCGGGCTCTCGGCCGCAGCTCAAGATCGCGTCGAGCGATACGGTGGTCCCATTGCTTAATGGGACACAACCGCGAACCGTGAGTCGAGCGGAGCTTTACAGCGACCGGCTCGGGCAATGTGGGGTATTTGTGAAAGAATCGACCACCAGGAGACATTTTCCACTGGCGGTTGACTGGGATAGGGGCAAGGATGTGACCGCGAGAGCCCAGGCCAAGGCCACCACTCGTTTGTTTTGTACGGTAACGGGGCGCCCACCGTGAGCCGTTCGCCAAAGAAGCGTCTATCTCCCGCCTTCACGCTCATCGAACTGCTGGTCACGCTCGCCATCATCGCGGTCCTCATGGGCCTCCTCCTCCCCGGAGTCCAGAAGGTCCGGGCGGCGGCCGCCTTCGCCCACTGTGCGAACAATTTGAAGCAGGTGGGCCTCGCGACCCACGCCTGCCACGACGCCCACCTGAAGCTGCCGGCCTGCGGCAACGCGTTCCCGCCGCCCGCCAAGCGGCGGGGGTCGGTCCAGTTCTTCCTCCTCCCGTTCCTCGAGCAGGAGCCGCTCTTTCGCTCCATCCCGGACACCGCGAACTCGGAACTCCTTCTCCCCCACGCCCCGCCCATGGTGTTCGTATGCCCGGCCGATCCACACCGTTCGCCAGTCTGTGGAGCCCGAGGACGACGAGGGCGTTTTGCTGGGTAATCCGGCCCTCCCTCTTCCGATAAGCATCCATTATCGGAAGTCAGAATAACGGCGTGTGAACGATGGCCGTCGAGGTCGCTCGCGCAGCCGAGCGAGCTGTGGTACGCTCGGCCGGAATGGCACGCAAGACACCCAAAACCCGAACTCCGGACACACGCAACGCCGTTCCCGTCCACCGGCTGAAGGCCAGGTTGTCGCACTGGATGGGCCGGGTGCGGGCCGGGGCGACCGTGATCGCCACCGAGCGCGGCAAACCGGTCGCGCGGATCGACCCGGTGTCCCCGGCCGACGACCCGGCGGGGGTGGTGGCGACCCTCGTCGCCCGCGGGCTGGCCCGACCGCCTATCGCTCCCCTGCCGCCTGACTTCTTCACCGCCCCCCGTCCGGCCGACCCGGACGGCCTCCTGCTGGCCGCCCTACTCGCCGAGCGGGAGGAGTCCGAGCGGTGACCCGCGTCGCTTCGACTTCCGGTTGCGGAACCGGACCGAGTGGGTGGATACCGACGCCTTCGGCTTGCTCGGGGCGTTCCGCCGGGCGACTGGCGCGGCCAAACGGGTCATGATACTCTGGCCGGGTATGACCAAGAAACCCCCGGCCAAGCGCCGGTCGCGCGACTGCACACGCCCCGTCGCTGACCATCGCTTGCTGGCCCCCGAGAGCGGAGTGACCCTCGACACGGCGGTCGGCGCCATCACCGGGCTGGCCCGGTCGTTCCCATGCCTGACGGACGCCCGCGGCCTGGACCCCTGGCACCCCCGCAGCTTTGACCTCTGGGGCCTCGACCCGGCCCGGTCGTTCGAGGCCCGGTACGCGGTCGCCCTCATCCTCAACGTCTGGAACAGCCGGTATCGGTGGTCGGTCGGCCCGTTCGACGCGGTGTACGCCCTGCTCCAGTGGGACGACGCCGACCGGGCGGCGTTCCTCGACTACGCCGCCGACCCGTTCTGGATCAACTTCGACCGACCGGACCCACGGCCCGAGTGGTCCGAGGGGGACCGATGACTGGCGGCCGGTTCGCGTTCCGGCTTCGGGAGCGGGCCAGGTGGGTGGACGCCGACGCCTTCGGCCTACTCGGGGCATTCCGCCGGGCCGCCGGCGCGGCCGGGTGGTCGAAGGCGGAGGTCGACGCGGTCCTCGTGGAGGCCGTCCGGGCGGACTTCGCCCATCTCTTCCGCACCCTGGCCTGGCACGTCGTCGACCCGGACGGCCGGTGGCCGGGCGACCTGGCCTGGCTCGACTCCGTTACCTCGGACGCCAAGTGTGCCGGTACCGCCCGTCGCGTCCGCAAGCCGGGCGAGACACGCTCTCGGAGGTCCGGCCGATGACGACCCCGCCAGCCCAGACGACTCGCGCTACGCCCGCCGAGGACGTTCCGGACGCAACTGTAAGCGGTGTACTTCACACCTTGGGGTGTGGTACGCTGGGGCGGTTGGCGTTGTCAAATGGGCTACAGAGGTAGATGGTTTGAGCCGGTGATCTGACTAGGCAGTCGGACGAAGGAGGACTATGGACGAGAAGGTGCGGTTGCGGTTGGAGGGGTTGGACGGGAACGCATTCAGCCTCCTCGGAACGTTCCGGCGGGCCGCCAAGTTTCAGGGATGGTCCGACGAGGAAATCAAGGCCGTGTTCGCCGAGGCTACGGCCGGTGATTACAACCACCTGCTCCGGGTGCTGACGGCCAACACCACCGACCCGACGGCCGAGGATGCGGCCTCTGACCCTGGCCGCCGGCCACAGTGAACCCTCCGCCCCTAACGCCGGGCGGGCGCGACCCACTCGCGGGCGACCCGCCGGCAATGACTCCGACGACTCGTCCTCCGCCTGCCGAGGTGGTCGCTGATGCCGCCCGGGTGGCGGACCTCCAGACCCTGGGCCGGGCGGCCGACGGGTTCGCCCGACAGGCCAAGGCGGCCAACACCCCCGCCGATGACGACCACGTCGACCCGTCCAGCCTCCCAATTGCCTGCTGCCCCGGTGCGGCTCGGTGGACGGTCACGACGCCGAGATCAAGATTGCCCACGCACCCAGGGACCGACGCTGACCGATGGATGTTGACCAGCAACCGTCTCTCACTCGACTGGCACGCCTGCTGCCCGCCAGAACACCGACTCGTGCAGTACACGGACGCCGTACTGGCGCGCCTTCTTCGCCTTCCCCGACTGCGTGTGCGGGTCGGCCACCACCAAGAGGTCGAGTTTCTTGGTGACTGAATCGACGACGGTGAGCCCGGCCCGGGTGGCGAACTCGGTGCACAGCTCGCGAGTCATGACGGCCCCGTTGTACCGGCATAGCATCTCCCCGGTGAAGCACACCCGCTTGCCTGCCAAACTCTCCAAGGCAAGCGCTGGTCCGTCCGGCCCCTCTGGCAGAGCGGACGCCTCACTGGCTCGGTCGAGCAGCGGCGTGATCGAGGCGCGATCGACCCCGAGCAACCGGGCGACGAGTTCCAAGTCCCGCCGCTCGGCATCGGTCACCACGCCGTCGGCGGCGGCCGCACGCGCGAGGCGAGCCAGGTAGTTCATGTGAACCGCCTGCACCTGGTCGCCGGCGAGGCCCCATTGTTGTGCGGCCGCGACCAGCTCCTCCCCTTCCGTCTCGTCGACGTGTCGATCCTCGAGCACCCGGTCCAGAAGGTTTTCGTACGCGAGCGCCGCCCCGCCCTCGACCGTCGGCCGCGGGAGGTCGTGGGCGAGGCCGAGGAGCCGCTGAAGGTAGGTGGGCGGTTCCGACTGTCGTCGCCGCGACTGGTCCCTGGTGACGGGGCCTCGGTCGGTGCGGGGGAATGTCGGCCAGGAGATGCGTGCGGCGCTCGTGAGCCGGGCCACCGCATCCGGCTGGTCGGACAACAGGCGGACCAGCAGGTCGGCCGCCGCCCGGGCGTCCGCCAGCGCGTGATGTGCGTCGCCCGGAAAGCTCACCCCGTAGGCCTCGCAGCACGAGGCCAGGCTCCCGCCCCAACCGAGCTCCATCGTGCAGAGCCCCTCACAGCCGGGGAAAACAGACCCCAGACGGGCGAACTCGCTCTCCAGGAACAGCCGGTCGAAGCGAAGGTTGTGGGCGGCGACGGCCACGCTGCCGTCCAGGTGCTCGACTAGCACGGCCGCCACCTCCGCGAACGTCGGGGCGCCGAGTAAGTCGCGGGAGGTCAGCCCGTGGATGCGGCTAGGACCGATGTCCCGGCCTGGGTTCACGAGCGACACGAACTCCCGCTCCACCTCCCCGCTCGTGCCCACGACCACCGCCGCCAGCTCGATCACCCGGTCGTGGCGTCCAGGGAAGAGGCCCGTCGTTTCCAAGTCGATGACGGCAACCGGGCCGGGAAGGCGAACTGTGGGCATCGGGGTTCCAGTTGAGCGGTTCGACCCCTCTTGGGGCAATCGAGCGACTCGTCGCTGTGGACGGCTCCCCAGACAATACCCAGACTGATGCGGCGGGCAAGCATCAGGCAGTCCCACGGCACGACGACGCTGGATGCCCTCCGGCAGGGAATTGGTATTCACAAACACAGCGACGTTCGCCGAATCACATTGCCAACACGGCCCACAGCGGCTACCGACCTGCCCCTCGCCCTCCCGTCCACTCGTCCGGTGGCCCGCCATCGAAAATGCGAGTAACCGTCTCGCCTCGCGAGCCCTCGCAATCGCTACGTGCGGTCATCGAGTCGGAAGAAATCCGCCTTTCGTCCGTTCGGCCGACCCTACTGAGTTCGACGGCCATCGAAAGATGGCTTACCATCCGAGCGAATTCTCGCTCGGTGCCCCAACAGCCCGTCTCGCTTGAGGCCGCCTTCGCTCTATGCTTGTCACCCTGCCGCCTGTCTACCGGTTTCGATTGAAGGACGGAGCAAACACCGTGCTTCAGCTCGGCGCCCCCGAGGAGTCGGTTGAGTCTCAGCTCACCACCGTCCTCCGCGGTCGGACGAAGGCCTATACCCTTGCGCCAACCTCGGGCGGGCTCCTGGTTCACCTTCTCCCGCCGGCCGTCGACCACCCCAACGGCGCCACGCACGTGCTTCGTCTCAGAAGCGCGGGTTGGGCACCCAGCGACAGCTGGGAACTCTCTGGAGCCCGCTGGGAACGGCACCCGGGTCTCCTCCGGCCACTGGGCTCGCTAGCCGATTACGAAGCGCACGCCGCCTCAGCTCGAGACTCCTGGCACGGCGCGTTCTCCTACCGGCAAGAGGACGTCGAGCGCGGGGTGGAGGGTCTCCGGCCGCCGCAGATCGGAGCGCTTCACGCCATCCAGGCCCACTGGGCCGTGACGACCGAGCCGGCCAGGGTGGTGCTCCCGACCGGGGTGGGGAAGACCGAGACCATGCTCTCGGCGCTGGTCGCCGAGCGGTGCCACCGCCTCCTGGTCGTGGTACCGTCGGACGTCCTGCGGGCCCAGCTTGCCGGTAAGTTCATCACCCTGGGTCTGCTCAAAACACCGCAGTTCCGAGTGGTGGCAGACGGTGCCCACTACCCGGTGGTGGGGGTATTGAGCCGACGGCCCAAGGACGTGGGCGAGCTCGAGGCCGTGTTCCGCAAGTGCAACGTGGTGGTCAACACCATAGCGCTCGCCGCCGGGTGTCAGGGGCACCTGGTCGAGAAGATGACCGAGTTGTGCCAGTACCTGTTCATTGACGAGGCTCGAGCACGTCGGGCGAGCCGGACGCGAGGAGCGAAGCGGGATTGGCGGTCGCCCCCGTCCGGCCGGAGCGGTCCGGCCGCTAGAATCTCCGTATGTCGTTGTCCGCCGCACTGTCCGCGTTCGTGTCGCCGACGATCCGCGCCCGCGGACGTGCGTATTTCCGGGACCGGGCCGTAACGCTAGATCGGGTCGGGCCGGCCGCGGTTTCCGCCACGGTCCACGGGTCGGACACCTACGACGTGGACCTCTCCCTCACCGGGCAGACCGTCACCGCCTCGTGCACCTGCCCTTACGTCGATCAGTACGACGAGCCGTGCAAGCACATCTGGGCCACCGTCCTCGCCGCCGAGCCACGCGGGTTCGCTGCCGCCGCGGCCGCGACCGATCGCCCCATCCGGTTCGTCCTCGACGGCCATTCCGACGGGGACTTCGACGAACCCGACGATTACGCCCCCGCTCGATGGCAACGTCCTCCGAATCGGCCCGCCCCGCCGCCGCCCCGGGAGTCGTGGAAAACCCAGATCGCCGCCCTGCGGCGGGAGGTCGATCCGACCGGCTCCGACCCGCGGCCGCACGCCCGACCGGTCGAGCGCCAAGTGGTGTACGTGGTCGACGCGCCGGCGAGCGAACACGCCCGGAAGCTCGTACTGGAGATCCACTTCCGAGAGCGGAAGAAGGACGGCGAGTGGGGCAAGCCGAAAGCCCAGAGCCTGCCGTCGGGGGGGCTAACGAACCCGCTCGACCAACAACTCGTTGCCCTTCTCGGCGGGGCCGAGCGAGGCGACGGGTACGGTTCGGGCTACTACAGCTACGGCGTCAGCCGCTACCGCCTCGCCGGCCCGCTGCTCGATGTCGTGCTGCCGCTGCTCGCGCAGACCGGGCGTGTCTGGCTTCGCCGCAGCACGACTCTGCCGGCGGATCTGGAAGACGTATCACCGGACCTCGACCCGGCGTGGGAACTCGCCGTCGGCGTCGCGCCGGGTGCCGGTGGGCAGTGGCTCCTGACCGGCACCCTTCGCCGGAGTGAGCAAACCATGCCGCTGTCCGAGCCGGCGCTGATCGTTCCCGGCCTGTTATTCTGGGACGGACGGTACGGGCGGTTCGATGACGGCGGGGCGTTCCCGTGGGTGCCGACGCTCCGCCGAGCCGGGGGCATCGCCGTGCCCGCCGCGAAGGCCGACGAACTGCTCGGCGAGTTGCTCCAGATGCCGCGACTGCCGCGGCTCGAACTGCCGGACGAGTTGCGGTACGCCGAGGAGACGGCCCCGCCCCGCCCGCGGGTGGTCATCACACCAGCCAAGAACCCCTACGGCCCGCCTGTCCTCCAGGCCGAGCTGTCGTTCGAATACGGCGACGTGATCCTTCCCGCACGGCCGGCGACCCGTGGGGTATTTCGGCCCGACGGGCGGCGGTTCCTCGTCCGCGACCCGGAAGCCGAGCGGGCGGCGGAACAGGAACTGGCCCGGCTCGGCGCGCGGCCCGGGTGGTCGGCGGCGGGTCAGCGGCTGGAACTGAAGCCGGCCCAGCTCCCGGCCGTGGTCCGCGAACTGATCGCCGCCGGGTGGCGGGTCGAGGCGGACGGCTCGCTCTACCGCAAGCCCGGGTCGATCTCGCTCACGGTTCGCAGCGGGCAGGACTGGTTCGACCTGGAAGGCGCGGCCGACTTCGGCGGGCAGGCGGTTTCGTTCCCGGCCCTCCTGGCGGCCCTCGCCCGCGGGGACGGGACCGTCCTCCTCGACGACGGCAGCGTCGGCCTGTTGCCGGACGACTGGCTCCAGAAGTACGGCCTACTCGCCCGGATGGGCACTGCCGACGGGGACACGGTCCGGTACTCGAAAGCGCAAGTCGGGGTGCTCGACGCCCTGCTCGCGGCCCGGCCGGAGGTGACGTTCGACCGCCAGTTCGCCAAAGTTCGGGGCGAATTCCGCAAGTTCCAGGGGATCACGCCGATCGATCCTCCGAAGGCATTCCACGGCGAACTCCGGGAGTATCAGCGGGGAGGTCTCGGCTGGCTCCGGTTCCTGCGGAAGTTCGGGTTCGGCGGGTGCCTGGCCGACGACATGGGCCTCGGCAAGACGGTCCAGGTTCTCGCACTGCTGGCCGGGAAGCGGAACGGCCCGGCCCTGGTGGTGGCCCCGCGATCGCTGGTGTTCAACTGGAAGCAGGAGACAGCCCGCTTCGCCCCGAAGCTGAAAGTCCTCGACCACACGGGCCCCGGCCGCGACCGCACCGGGGCGGGGTTCGCCGACGCCGACCTCGTGCTGACCACCTACGGCACGCTCCGCAACGACGCCGAGGCGTTCGCCTGTTTCCGGTTCGACACGTGCGTGCTGGACGAGTCCCAGGCCGCCAAGAATGCCGCGACCGAGACTGCGAAGGCCGTGCGGGTGGTGCGGGCCGACCACCGCCTCGCCCTGAGCGGCACCCCGGTCGAGAACCACCTCGGCGAACTGTGGACGCTGTTCGACTTCCTGAACCCCGGCATGCTCGGCCGGGCGATGGCGTTCGGCGGGGCCGGCGGCTCGGGTTCGATCCGCAACCCTGACCCCGAGACGCGGGAAATCCTGGCGAAGGCCCTGCGGCCGTTCATCCTCCGGCGGACGAAAGACCAGGTGGCGAAGGACCTGCCGGCCAAGACCGAGCAGACCGTGTACTGCGACCTGGAGCCGGCCCAGCGGCGGATGTACGACGAACTTCGCACCCACTACCGCCGGTCGCTGCTGACCCGGGTGGACGAGGTGGGCCTCGGCCGGTCGAAGATTCAGGTACTGGAAGCCCTCCTGCGGTTGCGGCAGGCGGCGTGCCACCCGGGACTGATCGACAAGCGCCGGACCCCGGAGCCGAGCGCGAAGCTCGACGTGCTGCTGCCGCACCTCCGGGAACTGCACGAGACCGGTCGGAAAGCCCTGGTGTTCTCGCAGTTCACGTCGTTGCTGGGCATCGTGCGGTCCCGGCTCGACGCCGACGGGGTGGGGTACGAGTACCTGGACGGCCGCACGCGGGACCGGGCCGAGCGGGTCGAGCGGTTCCAGACGGACCCGGACTGCAAGCTGTTCCTGGTCAGCCTGAAGGCGGGCGGGGTGGGGCTGAACCTGACCGCCGCCGAGTACGTGTTCCTGCTGGACCCGTGGTGGAACCCGGCGGTCGAGGCCCAGGCGGTGGACCGGGCCCACCGGATCGGGCAGACGAGGCCGGTGTTCGCGTACCGGCTGATCGCCCGGGGCACGGTCGAGGAGAAGGTGCTGGCCCTCCAGCAGGGCAAGCGGGAACTGGCCGACGCGATCCTCGGCGGCGACGGCCGGCTGATCGGCGACCTCCGCCGCGAAGACCTGGAGCTACTCCTCTCGTGACCACACGGAGCCGGAGTACGACACCGAGCGATAGCGGTCGGCATGGGTGTGTAGAACTGCGGGCCGACGTAGACCTCCCCGCAATTCCAGCGGATATAAACATCCCAAGCTCATCACGACCCATCAGAAGGGATTTCGCCGAACGGACACGCACGAAGGCGGACCTCCTTAGGGTCCGCGAGAAGGCGGACATGCAGCGGGTGCTTTTGAAGGTTACCATCGTGCAGCCCGGCCTCTCGAAGGCCAAGATAACCGACGAGCAGCTCGAGCTTCTAGCCGTCACCGAAAACTATCTCATGGAGACGTACAACGTCCCGTTCCGGGTGGTCGTCAGCCCGTAGCAGGCAACCGTCATCAGCTCAGCGACGATGCGACAGCTCCTCGCCGGCCTGGACCCCAACTCCGGCGGCGGGCTTGCCGGCCGTACTTACAATTGGACGGTTCGCCTACGAGGCCGCCCCCCACGCCTGCCCATTTCGCCCCCCATAACGACCGGTGACGAACGGGGTGATTACTTGTCCGATTTGACCGGCTCCCGTTTGGGCTGGACGGCCATGTTCCAGTAGTCCTCGCCGTACACCTTCCGCACCACGAGCATCCGCATGACGTCTGTCGTGCCGTCGGCGATGCGCAACCCGTTGAGGTCCCGCAGCCGGTCCCCCAGGTCGACCCGCGTCGAGTAGCCCTCCCCGCCGAACGCCCGCGTGGCCGCATCCACGGCCCGGAGCGCGATCTCCACCCCTTCTGCTTTGAGGCCGTCGATGAGCGGCTCGGCCGCCTCGTAGTCGTCGCGGTCCAGGAGCGCGGCCGCCTCGCGGGCCAGGGCCATCGCCATCCTGAGCTCCGTCGTGTACTGGCCGATCGGCTGCTGCAGGTGGGAGAACCGGCCGATCGGGCCGCCGAACGCCTCGCGGCTCTTGATCCGTGCCGCCATCTGGTCGAGGGCGTTCTCGCCGGTGCCGATCGCGGCGGCGGCCTGCATGAGCCGCCAGTAGAGGAAGTGCTTCTGGAAGATCTTTAGCCCGTCCCCGTCCTCCCCCACCCGCAGGCGCTCCGGGACGAACAGGTCGTCGAAGCTCACCCCGCCGTAGGAGTTCCCCGTCAGCCCGTGGGCCTCGAGCCGCTCGATCTTCAACCCGGGTGTGCCGATGGGGAGCACGAACACGCTCTAGCGGCCCGGTCGGCCGGTCGTGCCCTGCACGAAGAGGACCACGTGCGTCGCCTGGTCGAGCCGGGCGTTGTAGAGCTTCCGCCCGGTCAGCCGGTAGCCGCCCGCCACCTTTTTGGAGGAGCTGCGGATGGACGGGACATCGCTCCCGGCCTCCGGCTCGGTGATCGCGATGGCGACGTACCCCTCCCCCCTCGCCACCTGCCGCACCACGGCGTCGAGCTCCGGCCGCGGCGTGCTGAGGAGCGGTCGGACGTGGGCCCCGCCCACGATGTCCCGGAAGTTAAGGTTGTGGTATCCGGCCCGGCGGAACACCTCGATTACCTTCGAGGCCGGCCAGCCGGACCCGCCGTACTCCTTCGGCAGGTCGAGCCCGGGGAGGCCGAACGCGGCCGACCGCTTGCGCCAGGCCCGCGGGTCGAGGAACTCGGGCGTCCCGCGGAGGGCCAGGGCCGTCTCGTCCACCTTCCGGGTCACCACCGCGACCGAGGCCGTGGCGTCCGGCGCCGCCGGCGGAGTGGCCGCATCCGCGAGTGTGACCGTGAACACCGTGTTGATTTCGTACGTCAGGGGGTGCCGCCGCGGCAGGTCGGGCGGATTGACGAGCAGGGCCCGCGCCTTGGGACCGCTCTCGCCCGGCTTGAACTCGAGTAGGTACCGGCGGTCCTTGCCGGGGCCGTCCGGGTCAACGACCGTGAGTTCGCCGTTGCTCACCCCTTTGAGCAGCACGAAATGCCTGCCGATCACCTGGCCGTTTGCCTCCGACACCGTGTAACTCACCACCCTGAGAGACCGGGGTCCGAGGGCGAGGTCGGGGCCGCTCGACTCGGGCCACGTTTTCGTGTGTGCGCGGTAGCCGGAGTTGGGCGCGGACTTGACGCCCACCCGGACCTCACTTTTGGGCAGGTGGCGTTGGTACCGTCTGAGGAGGCCCACGAACTGGTCGTTACTGAGTCGCCCGTCGAGCAAGTCCGTCCGCTCGGCGAAGGTTTCCAGGACTGCTTTGTGCGGGTTTTTGAGCGGGTCCGAACCGGCCATCACCCGTAAGGCCTGCAGCGCGTCGATGCCGGCCGCGCTGGGACAGGCGCCTCCCCCACCCTCGCGGATGAGCGGGTCGAGCTCGGACTGCAGCACGAACGGGCTATCGCCGGCCCCGTGCGCGCGCTGCAGAATCTCGAGCGCATGGGACGGGTGCTGACGATCCGTCGCCGCGGGTTGGCCCGCTCGTGGCTTTTCCTGGGCGGACGCCAGCCCGTGGAGCGAGGCGAGGCAGACGACCGTCCAGACGATGACCCGGTTGGAGCGGGGCGCCATGATGAGTACTCTCGTTCGTGAGGCAGCGTTCCCGCCGTTCTTTGCTACTGGGCAGGCAGTCGGGCGGTCGGCTCCGCTCGACATCCTACCGGTGAGTCCTTCACGTTCCAGCTCAGTTGCGATGCAAGTGTCGCTCTCCAAGCCCTATAGGTCGATACCGAGTGCCGATACATGGACAACCGTAAGTGAGTGTTCTTAACGATGGACGTCGTGTCCCACCTCCTCGTCTACCCGTGTGCTTGCACGCAGTTCGCCCGCTGCCCGCACCGAAGGCACTTAGAAGCCGGCTGGATCACCGGGATGGACGCCGTGAGCCTTGTCCGCTGCTCACGGATCTTCGCCGCAATCGAGAGTACTTCCGCCCGCAGGGCGTCCGTGTTCGGCACTTCGACCCTCGTGCCGTCGCCCAGGACGACCACGCCGAACGGGGGCCTCGCCCCGTACGCCTCCTCGATGAGGAGGAAGTACGCCCCGAGCTGGAGCCGGTGCCCGTCGCTCACCCGCCTCGCCGACTTCCACTCCTCCGGGATGTAAGTGCCCCCGCGCTTCACGATCCGGTCGGGTCGGCCGACGAGCATTAGCCGTGCTGAAACGAGCGTCACGTCGTCGAGCGCCACGGTCTCCCCCTCTCCGAGCCCACGGTTCGTCCGCGCCGACTTTGCGGCGAAGAGAAGAAGGAGCCCGAGGGCAGCGACCGCCGCGGCGAGATGGAGGGCGTTCATCACCCCTCGCCTCTAAAAATCGCGAGCCAAAGCGCGGTGAGGAGAAGCGCGACGACGAAGAGGGCCATCCCGATCGCTGTCACCCGGCGGGTCCAGACGACTGTCCCGGCCGTGCGTTCGTGGAATGCTCGCCCGCGGGCGAGCGCCGCCGGGTTCTGGGGCCTCTCCCCGAGCGCTTCGAGCCGCCAGGACTCGGGGCACCACGCCCACGAGGCGATCTCCGACGCCGACACGACGTCACATCCCGTTGGTCTCATCTGCACCTCGTGTGTATGGGCGAGCGACGAGCCTTCGCGCGGAAAGCACGACCCCGTGGGAAGCTCCATGGGCCGGCTCGCCGCGCCGCAGCCGCACCTCGTTACCATCACCGACGCTACGGCCCCCCGGGGCAAAGCACCAGGCCACCCGGCTCGACGACATCGGGGCCGAGGCGCCGAAGGACCTCGAGCAGTCAAAGGCCTTAATCAGGAAGCACGCCGGCCGGGCCGACTGGCGGGACATCCCCGCCCGGTGCGAAAAGAACCGGCGGCCGCCGCTCCCGGCGGCACCCGCCACGGTCGCCTACTTCGTGGCCGACCGCTAGACGGACCTAAAAACCATCACCGTCCAGCGGCGGCTCGCCACCATCGCCGAGGCCCACCGGGCGGCCAGGCACGAGCCGCCGAACAAGCCGGCTCAGGTGCGACTCGTGTGGGCCGGCATCAGACGCGAAAAGGGCACCGCCCAAGCTCACGAGAAGCCGCCGCTCGCGAAACACATCCGCGAGATGGTAGACCACCTCCGCAGGAACACCTTGGGCGTCCGGGACCGGGCCCTCATTCTCTTGGGCTGCGCCGGGGCCATGCGGCGGGGCGAGCTGGTCGGCCTCGACGTGACCGACGTGGCGGTCGGCGATGAGGGGCTCATCGCGGTGATCCAGAAGAGCATGCCCGATCAGACTCGGGCTGGGCGGAGGCTCGGCATCCCGTTCGGCGATCACGCGGAGACGTGCCCGGTGCGGGCGGTAAGCGGCCGGCCAGAGGCCCAGCGGAACGCACCGGGTCTCGGTGCCCAGGAACTAATGGTTGCGCCGGCCCCCGCGGCCGGGGTACACTGGTCGAAGACCAGTTGATCCTTTGGAGGCCTATGGACACGATCGGAGCGTACGAAGCCAAATCCCGTCTCTCCCACCTGCTCGATCGGGTCGAGCACGGAGAGTCGATCACCATCACCAAGCACGGCCGGCCGATCGCCCGGCTGGTCCCGGCCGATGACCTCCCACGGCGGCCGGCCGACGAGGCGGTGGCCGGGTTCGCCCGGCTGCGGGCGCGGGTGAAGCCCGGCCCCTCGGTCCGCCAGCTCATCGAGGCCGGGCGGAGGTTCTGATGCTGGTCGTTGACGCGTCGGTGGCGCTCGCCTGGGTATTCCCGGACGAGGCGTCCGCCGCGACCGAGGCCGTCCTCCGGCGGGTGGGCGACGAAGGGGGACTGGTCCCCGCCGTCTGGCCGCTCGAGGTGGCCAACGCCCTGGTCGGCGGCGAGCGGACCGGGCGGCTGGCCCGGGCGGACGCCCGCCGGGCGTTCGCCCTGTATGCCGGGCTGCCGCTCAAGGTGTGCCCGGTGGGGCCGGGGCTCGACACCGGCCTCGGCCAGGTGGTTGCCCTCGCCCGCCGGCACGCCCTCACCACCTATGACGCCGCCTACCTCGAACTGGCGGTCCGGACCGGAACCCCACTGGCCACCCTGGACCGGCGGCTTGCCGCCGCCGCTGTGGCCGAGCGGGTGGAACTCGCCGTCGCGGCGTGAATCCACATCCCACCTCCCCACAGTCCACCGCGCTTAGCTCAGACGCCTGCTCGGAGTGCCTGTCCGGCCGAGCCGGACGGTCGTAGGTCGAGCGCGGAACGAACTACGAGTACGCACTGGTCTGCTTGTCCGGCTCTGTCCTGTGGTCCCCGATGTCATGCTTCAGTCAGTGCGGCAACGCTGACGCTCAGGTCGGCCAGCTTCCATTCCAGGCGACAGCTGTCCCCGACCGTCTCGCAGACCAGCCACGCGCTGTCGGCTTCCTCCACCACCGCCCGCTCCCTCACCCCGTGGCCCACCTCAATAGACACCCACTTCCTCGGCGGCAGGATCACCGGGGCGTCGCTGAAGGCGTCGGGGTCCCCGAGGAGCGTGCGGCCAGCGGCCCGGAACTCGACCCGAAGTCGGTGGAGTTGGTCCTCGTCGTCCAGGCTGTTCCGCAGCCGGACGGTGCAGCCGTACCGGACATCACCCCGCCGCCACTGGCTGATAATCACCACCGTGTCGCCGGGGAGATTCCCCCGCTCCCGCCACACGTCCCAGTCATCGACGGCGAACCGGACGGAGTGTTCCTGCCCTTCAAACGACAGGGCAGGGGAGGATTGCACCCGGGCCAACGCCGCCCCCTCGGCCGCCCGCCGCCACTCCCGCAGCAGGTGCGACGGATACCGGGCCTCGTCGTTGTCCACCAGCTTGCCGCAGCTCTGGCAGAGCCAGATACCGTTGTCCGGGGACCGCCGCTGGCGCGGGGTGAGCGACGGATCGTAGCGGGGGCCGCCCGGGGACGCGGCGGTGATGTGACTGCCGACCCCGATGTTGATCACCCTGGTCCCGTCCGTGTGCGGGCCGCTGGTGGGCTTCCGGCACCCCGGGTTGGAGCAGCAGTGGCCGACCCGCTTGGCGAGGATGTCCAGGACCAGTTTGGGGAAGTCGTCTCGCATCGTGTGGGCCTTCGGACCGGGTGGGGGTGAGGGCGATAACGGTAGGTAGCCGTCACTCCGCACCCGCCCACCCGATTTCCCCCTCTTTAGACGCGGTTAGGCCCGCTCTTGGTCGGCACATCCGGAGCCGTCTGTATCGCGCCGATTGTCTGACCGGACGACCCGGTCGGGAGTGTTCTGTCGGTCGCCTGCGCGACCCACGCCGAACGCGACCCGAGCCACGGCTCCGTGGCGCCCGGAGGGATCGCAAGCCCGAAGGAGATCATCCGACACGGATCCGCAGACGCGGATCGCAGGTCGGGCGGGCCTAAACTGGCGACCGCAGGCTTCGAGTGCCCCGGCAACTCCGGCCCCACCCGGTCCCTCCGATTCAATGATGATCTGAAATGCACTTCGGCCGCGGCGGTGCGGGGCCGAAACAATCCGCGACGGCCCCGCACCGCCGCGGCCGACGGACACGGGATGGCCGGGAGCGAGCTTTCCACCTGCTGCACCGCCGCGTACCTGCGTCCGGCGGGGCTCGGTCAGACGACCGACAGAACACCCGCCGGATCACCCGGAGGGTTTCCACCACCCCGCTCCGGCAGCTGGGGCAGAGGAGCCGTGACCCCGGCCGGTGCCGCTCCTTCGGTCAAAGTCCTTGTCGAACACCCTCGGCCTCGAACCGGTGGTTACACATCCTGCACTTGAACTGGCACACGACCATGGTCAGGCCCCTGTCGGTAAAGAACCGGCCGCCGCTGCCGCTCGCCTCACTGGAGCGGCGAGATGATGCCGCCTCCCAGAACAGCTCGGCCGCCCCTCGGCGGACAGCCGGTCCTGGCTTGCTCAGCCGCGACCGGCGAGTAACCGTTCGCCTTGAGGAACAGCGTGTAACTGTCGTCGGCGACCTGCACGGCCTGGTTCATGCTGTTCGTCGATTCGGGGCTGTCGAGTAGACGATCTGTCTGTGGAAGGAGCGGTCCCCGAGCCGGATGCCGCACCTGCTGACGGTCTTCCCGTGCCGGTAGAGGACGGCCGAGAAGGTGTGTGTTAGTGAGCTGGCGGAATCTGCTCCTCGTCACGTCGGGGTGCGAGCCCGGAGCTCGGCCACCGACCCCTCGAAGTACCGACGCGCGACGTACGCGAACGCCTCGTCCAGGAAGGTGTCACGGTCCTGGTCCGTGAACAGCTTCTTGACGCCGCAGGCTGCTCGACCGCACGACTTGAGCCGCCGTCGCGGTGCGCGTGTGGGCGGTGCCGGGGAAGGCCCAGCCGGCGGCGGGCCGGCCGGCTGCCACTCGCCGCCCGCGCCTCAGCCCTCGGCCCGATCGCCTGGACGACTTCCAGGTAGGCCTCATCCGGGTTCGGGTACTTGACGACCGGCTTGCCGTCCCGGGGAGCTGCTTTGAGCTTGCCGAACGGGCGGCTGTGCCAGTCACACGGCTTCAGGATGATTGGGATGACGCGAGCCCCCTCTCGGTCGTGTCGCTCCATCGCGCGGGCCATCTCCCGGTCGTGGCAGTACGCGGAGGCGATGAAGTGCTGCTTCGACGAGCAGGAGGATCACGTCCGCGGCCTCCAGCTTCCCGTTGATGGCCGGGTCGAGCTCGTCCTCGGGCGGGATGCGTCGCCGTCGCCACGCCCCGATGAGCTGTTGCCGCTTGTGCAAGGCCGCGAGGTGGGTCTCCGCCTGTCCCGGGCCGCCTGATCGTGGTGGGAGAAGGAGAAGAAGACGCTCAACATGGAGTCAGCCTTCCGATCACCTGTTCGGGTGGCGGCCCCATCGGCCGGGTGGTCTGGTACACGATGCGAGCCGTGTACTTCCGTCGAGGTAGATTGATTATACCCCGAAGCTGCGAGCGAACTGAACTCGGTTGGTGGGCAGACGATGAAGAACGCGAAGTTCACACCAGCCCGTCCTGCCCGGCCGTCTGACCTGTTCGAGAACCGCCTGGCTTGAAGTCGAGTCCCGGGAAAGGACGGCATCGCTCGCCCGGGTGAGCGTGACGGTAGTGCGGAGCGCCGCACCTGCCGGGCGGGTACATGACTGGACATCCGGGTGACTTGTAGGGAGCCCAGGCTCGAACCCGCCAGTCCCGCAGCCAGTCCAGCCCACCCGCATGACTACCTATGTCTTCGGATGGGTCGCGGAGTCCGACGCGGTAATCGAGTCGACCCATCCCCGCTACCGTCTCTCGCGCTCACCGGACGGGGCGTGTTACGCTCGGGGGCGAACCGGTCTCGGACGAACCAACGATGGCCCATCACCCCAAGCCCCTTACGACCTCCCCCACGCTTCCGGAAGTGCCGGCCGCCGAGCCGGGTGATGACCGCCCTGGAAACCCTGGGCCGGGCGGCCGCCGGGTTCGCCAAGAAGGCCAAGGCGGCCAACACCCGCAAGGCCTACTCGGCCGACTGGGACGACTTCGGCCACTGGTGCAAGCGGTTCGGCAGAACCCTGCTGCCCGCATCCCCCGAGACTGTCGCCCTGTACCTGGCCGATTGCTCGGAGCGGCTCAAAGCCAGCACCCTCCAGCGGCGGCTGGCGACCATCGCCGAGGCCCACAAGACGGCCGGCCTGGAGTCCCCACCCGGAACGCCCAGGTGCGGCTGGTGTGGCCGGCATCCGCCGGGAGAAGGGGGTGGCCCAGGCCCACAGAAAGCCTGCGTCCTCACCCGCCACCTTAAAGCCATGCTCGCCCACCTGCCCGACTCGCCTGTCGGGGTCCGGGACCGAGCGCTCCTGCTCCTCGGGTACGCCGGATCGATGCGGCGGAGTGAACTGGTTTCGGGCCGGACGTGGCCGACGTGGCGGTGGCCGACGAGGGGCTGGTGGTGGTCATCCGCAAATCGAAGACCGGGACGCCAGGCGGGGGTGGGGCGGAAGGTCGGCATCCCGCTCGGGGCGAACCCGGACACCCGCCCGGTGAAGTCCGTCCAGGCGTGGCTGGAGCAGTCCGGGTGACGACGGGCCGCTGTTCCGGCGGGTCGACCGGCACGGGTTCGTGGCCGCCACCCGGCTGTGCGACCGGGCGGTGGCCGAGGTGGTCAAGCGGTCCCTGGTGGCGGCCGGGAAGTCGGCCCGGCTGTTCTCCGGGCACAGCTTGCGGGCCGGGCTCATCACCCAGGCGGCCATGAACGGGTGCCGGAGCGGGTGATCGCCGACCAGTCCGGGCACAAGAGCCTGCTGGTGCTCCGCCGGTACATCCGGGACGGGTCGCTGCCCTCGGGAGAACGCGGCGGCCAGGTGGGGCTGCACCGGCTGGGCATCAAGGCGGGTCCGGCTTGCGGACCGAGCCGGACCGGCGGGGCTTGTCCTGAATCTTGTGTCAGGGGTGCGGGGTGGGTATTCCCCAACCTGTGCCCCTTACGGAGATTCCCCGCATGGGCGCGACCCTGACCACGAAGGCCGAACACCTGGCCCGCGAGATGGCCACCCTCGGTCGGCACCATCGACGACCTCAACGCCCTGATGCGGGCGATGATGAAGACCGCCCTGGAGCGGATGCTCGACGCCGAGATGGATCACCACCTCGACGCTACCCGGTCCGCGGCCGAACCCGTCCCCACCGCCAAGCCCAACTGCTGGAACGGACACTCGCCCAAGACCAGCAGGGCGACCTCGGTCCGATCCCGCTGGACACGCCTCTGCGACCGGGACGGCACGTTCTGCTGCAACTCGTCGCCAAGCACCAGCGGCGGTTGACGGGGTTCGATGACAAGATCCTGGCCCTGTACGCGAAGGGGATGACCACCCGCGACATCCAGGAGTTGGTGAAGGAACTCTACGGGGTGAGGTGTCCCCCACCCTCGTCTCGCTGCAGATCACCGCCGACCTCGACGCCGAGGTGACGGCGTGGCGGACGCGGCGGCTCGACCCGGTGTGGCCGATCGTGTACCTCGATGGGATTGTGGTCCACGTCCGCGGCGAGAGCGGTCGGGTGTCGCAGCACACGATGTATGTGGCGATGGGGGTCAACCTCCAAGGACGAAGGAGCTACCTCGGCCTGTGGCTGAGCGAGACGGAGGGGGCGAAGTTCTGGCTGTCGTGCCTGACGGACCTGAAGAACCGCGGGGTGGCGGACCTGTTGATCGTGTGCGTGGACGGGCTGACCGGGTTCCCGGAGGCCATCCGGACCGCGTTCCCCCAAGCGAGGGTGCAACTGTGCATCGTCCACTTGGTCAGAGCGGCGTTGCGGTATGTGGCGGACAAGGACAGCCGAGCGGTGGCCGCTGACCTGAAAGTGATCTACACCGCCGCGACCGCGTTGGAGGCCGAGCAGGCGTTGGCCAAGTTCGCTGAAGTGTGGGGCGAGGCGTACCCGACGGTAGTCAAGTCGTGGCGGGCCAAGTGGCCCGACCTGGTAGCGATGTTCGAGTTCCCCGCTCCGATCCGCAAGGCGATGTACACGACCAACGCCATCGAGTCGGTGAACAGCGTGATCCGGAAGTTCACGCGGAACCGCAAGCAATACCCGAACGCGGAGAGCGCGGTGAAGTTGGTCTACCTGGCCATCCACGAGGCGTCGCGGAAGTGGACGATGCCGATCACCGGCTGGAAGGCCGCGTTGAACCACTTGGCCATCGCGTTCGAGGGGCGGATCCCTCAGAACGCGATGAACTGACCGCAACGCCCACGCCCAACGCCCCTGACACAGAATCAATTACAAGCCCCGACCGGCGCGCCGCCGGCCGTCTGATTGAATGCGGGCCGTCAACCCGGCTGACGGGGACCGAACCGCCAGCCGTGCCAAGCGGACGGCACCGCCTCGGTCGGGGCGGCCTTCCCCGTCGCCGCCGGTCGCCGTTGCCGCGTCGGCGCGACAGCCGTCCGGCCGGCCACGCCCGGGATCACTGCCTGCCGGAACCGGACGGGGCCGAAACGATGTAAACACACTGCCAGGTGCGCGTCACCAGGGGGCCGGGCCGGAGCGGCGGGGGTCGCGGGGTCGGGTCGCCGACAGCCCGGTCCACCGGACCGACCCCTTTGCCGCGGACGCCCGACCCGTGGCACCATGTCACCCGCCCGCTCAGAGGAGGACTGCCCATGCCACCCCGCACCGCCCGAACCGAACACCCGATCGCCAGCCCGAGGCGGCGATGACCCCCGGCGTCGCTTACGTCGCCCGGCGGGACCCCGCCGACGGCCGCGTGTCCGTGGTCAAGCTCACCCAAGCCGGCGACGAGTTGGCCCTGCCGCCCCGCACCGACCTCCGCAACCACTCGCCCGCCGGGTTCGGTCTCTCCCACGCGGGCAGTGGCCCGGCCCAGACGGCCCTCGCCCTCCTGGCCGACGCCCTCGGGAACGACGACCTGGCCCGGGACCTGTACCAGGCGTTCAAGGCCGAGGTCGTCGCCCGGGTGCCCGACGCCGTGGCCGAGTGGCACATCAGCCGCCAGGACATCCTCGACTGGGCCGAGCAGGTGCTGGTCGAGCGGGCCGGCCGGCGGGGCCTGCCGCCGGAGGACGCGCTCCTCGAGTGGGCCCACCAGTCCGCCCGGGCCGACCCGACCGCCGGCCACCCCGCGGCCGACCCTGGACCGGAGCCGGGCGGCCCCCTGTTCCCCCTCGGCCGGGTCGTCGCCACGCCGGGGGCGCTGGCCGCCCTCGCCGCCCACCCCGGGCTCGTGTCCGGCCTGCTCGGGCGGCACGCCCGGGGCGACTGGGGGGAGGTGGACCGGGCCGACGCCCGGGCGAACGCCGCGGCCGTGCGGGCCGGCGGCCGTATCCTGTCGGCGTACGCCACCCCGGCCGGCGACCGGCTGTGGGTCCTCACCGAGGCCGACCGCTCCTCCACCTGCCTGCTCACCCCCGACGAGTACTGACCCCCGGCCCGGCCGGGCCGGGGCACACGAGAGGTGATGGCCGGTTTGATACGACGAAACCGATCGATCCCGTCTTGGTAAACGACGCCGCCCGGACCGCCGCCGACGGGTCGGGGCGGTTGTTCAACTCCGCCGTCACGCTCGTCGAGGGGAATGACCTCTCGGGGCAGAGCTCGTTCCCCACCCCGACGCCCAGGCCCGGTTGCTCGCCCTGGCCGGCGACCCGGCGGAGTCGGCGAACGTCCTCCCCTTGACCGTCGCGATCGCCCGCGCGTTCGACGGCCGTCGGCTGGCGGGTGTGGGCGGAGGCGTCCGGGGTCCGCACCGGTGCCGGGGATCTTCCCGGTCTACTGGTGAGCGGGGGGCAACGGTAAACGGCCCTCGACTCCGCGGCCGACCGTCACCGGCTGCCACCGACCCGCTCCTCGGGCCGACGGGAGCCGCGACCGGGACGGACCCCGGAGCGGCCGGTAAACGCGGACGCGCGGGCGCGGGGTAAACGCCCGAGTCCGCCGGGTGCATCAGTGTAGCAGCAGCAGCCGCGGAAACCGACGGGACCGACGCGGGCGAAAACGGCGGCCCGACGACCGGTCGGGCAACGACCGCGGGACAGCCGACGGGACGGAACGACAACAAGGGGCACGGGGAGGGAGGGACCGAAGCAAGGCCGACGCCACCGAACCCGGGGCAACCCACAGGCACAGGAGCGGACCGGCCGCCCGGACGAGGACTGCGAGGCGGCGAGCCAACCGGCCGTAAACCCGCTGGCTCTCCCCGGCCCGCGGGTGTCTTCCGTCGCCGTCGGGGGTCGCCGTCGCGGTGTTCACCCCCGGCTGACACCGCGACGGCGACCCCCGACGGCGACGGGCTGGCCCACGGGTTCGGGCGTCATCCTTTGAGCCGGAGGGGAGAGTCCGGAGCGGTGTTCGACCTCCGGGCCGTCGGCATCGCGGTGGACGCGGGCGACTGCCGGAAGGCCACGGCCCTCCACGACCGCCGTTCGTCCCGCCAGCGGCCACACCCGATGGCGTAGGAAGCGGTCAATCCGGACCGCGCGTTGGCCGCCGAACGCTACGGGGCCTTCGGAGGAGTCGGGTCGCCAACGGGTGGCGTTGCGAGCGTCCGCGGGTCGACGACGACCCCCGGAAACCGGGTGAAGTGCGCGCCGTTGAAGGTCAGAAGGTGCGTCACCCCCTGAGCGAGCATGGCGGCCACCAGCCGGGCGTCGTGGGCGGGCTTTCCGACCACCCCGTGGGTCGTGACGAGTCGCTTCCACTCCGCGTACAGCGTGGCCGGGTCCGGCAGGAGGGTGAGGTTCGATTCGAGGAAGGCGACCTCGGCCGCCGCCTCGGCGGCGGAGAGCCCGCGGCCGTTGTTCGCGGCCGGCCGGGTCGAGACCACCCAGAACTCGTAGACGTGTTGGGGGACCAGGCACGGCCGGTCCCGGTCGCTCGGGACGAAGCTCCGGACCAAGATGTTCGTGTCGAGGAGGACGTTCATCGGTCCGCGTCGTCGTAGATCGCTTCACGGCGGTCATCGACCGTGACGCCGTCGAGGCGCGGCCGGCTGGAGGTCCAACCCCGCCACCGGGCCACCCACGCGTCGTCCGATTCGGGGGGGCCGGGCGGCGTGGCAGCGGCGTCAGCCCCCGGCCGCCCACGGGCCTCCTGAACGAGCCGCGTCACCTGGCGGATGATGCTCTCCGGTAGGCCGGTCAGGTCCAAGGTCTGGAGGGGGGTGCCGGGGCTCAGGTCGGTTGCCATGCGGCCAGAATACCACAAGTCGGGCTCCGGCCGCTAGCAAAGAGCCGGGGTAGAACCCCAGAGCCGCAGAGGACGAGCCTCGGGCGTGGTCGTCGGAGTGGTGCCCACCCAAGACCAGTCCGGCGGGAGATCAGCGGACGACACCCCGATCGCATCTCCTCTCTCAGGCCGGCCCGTTCGGGAGAGTCATGCTTTGAGCCAGAAGGGGGAGTCCGGAGTGGTGTTCGACCTCCCCACGGCAACCGCTCGCTGTTCGCCCGAGGTCCACGTGCCGGGGTCGCGGGAGGGTGCGGGAACCGGCGGTTCCCGCGAAGGTGGCTCGGCCGTCACCGGCGCCCGTGAGGCGATCGGACCACAAGCGACCACCGGTCGGATCCCGACGAGCGCCCCGATCAAATCGAGTGACTCGCTCCCACGCCGCCAGCGCGCGTCGCCGCGGCGGTCGTCGAGGTCGGTGGCCTTGGCCGATGCGTGGCTAACGCCCATGACGAGCGGCCGCCCCCGGCCATCGGCGGCCGGGACGGGTTCTGGGGTCGCTCGGTCCGCGGGGTCGGCGAACCGAACGCGCAAGGGAGTGGCGGGACGTACCACGGACGTGGTACGATGGTTGGAGGAGGAGTTCGCTGATGGCCACGACGATCCATGCCGTTTACGAGAACGGGGTTTTCCGCCCGAAGGGGCCGGTCGCCCTCCCCGAGGCCGCCGAGGTGGCGTTCGAGCCGCGGCTCGTGTCCCCGCTCGCCGACGCCCCGTTCCCGCGGTTCATCTCGGACCCTGACCCGTCCCCCGACGAGACCCGCCGGCTGCTCGACCAGATGGCCAGCCGGTCGACCGGCCAGGCGCTCCCGGCCGACTGGTCCCGGGCGGACCTCGACGACGACCACGACTGATGCTGATCCTCTCCGACTCCGGCATCTTGCTGCGGCTCTTCGAGGCCAGTGACCCGCTCCACCCGGTCGTCAAGCGGGCCGTCGACGCCCTGGGCACCCCGGGCGAGAAGCTCGTCACCGCCCCGCAGAACGTGGCCGAGTTTTGGAACGTCTGCACCCGCCCGGCCTCGCCCCGGGGCGGCCTCGGGCTGAGCGTCGCCGACGCCGAGGTCCGGCTCCGTGACGTCGAGCAGCGGTTCGCCCTGCTCGCGGAACCGCCCGCCACCTACGCCGTCTGGCGGGGGATGGTCGTCGCCCACGCCGTCCGCGGCAAGCAGGTTCACGACGCCCGCCTCGCCGCGCTCATGCAGACCCACGGCCTCACCCACATCCTGACCCTGAACGGCGGCGACTTCGCCCGCTACCCGGGGGTCGTCGTCATCGACCCGGCCACGGTTCTGCCGCCACCTCCGTCGCCCACGGCCCCACCCGTTGCCACCGGCTAAGTGCCCCGGGTATGCGGCGACACGTCCGGGTCCCCACCACGCGTTTCGCGGACCAAAGTGGCTGCCCCGTCGGTGACCGGACCAGTTGCAGGCGTGCAATCCGTTCGACCTCCGGCCGCGATACCCTCCCCTTCGGGCAATCCCGCCCGGAGGAGTCCGCCATGCCGGTCACGCTCGTGAAGAAGCCGAAGGCCCCGAAACCGCCTCCAGGGCCGGACCCGAGGGCGGAGGCGTCCCCGCTCGCCTCGGGCCTCGACCCGTCGAACCGGGCGACCCGCACCCCGGTCGGCTGGGTGACGGACGGGTCGCCGTCCATGACCGGGTTCACCCGGCTGCAACTGGACAGCGCGGTCGCGATGGTGGACGAGCTCCGGGCCCTCCCGTCCACCGCCCGGTCGGTGCTGATGAACGTCGTCCAGATCGGCACCCCGCCCGCGGCCACCGGGTTCCAGGAGATCGCCCGGTTCCGGGTGCCCCAGCTCCTGGTCGCCAAGTCCACCCCGCTCCACACCGCACTTGATCAGATGACGAACGACCTCGGGGGGCTGTGCTCCGACCTCCGAGCCAGCGGCATCGAGCGGACGGACAGCGTCGTTATCATGACCACCGACGGGTTCGCCAACGACGCGACGCCGGAGGTGCTGGCGAAGAGCGTCGAGGCGTTCCTCGCCACCGGCCGGAAGTGGTCGGTGACGAACCTGGTGGTCGGAGTGGGGAATCAGCTCAACGTGGACCTGCTGAAGCGGCTCGCGAACGCGGTCCCGCCGCTCCACATCGAGGAGCTGAACGCCGCCGCCCTCATGCCGTTCATCCAGCGGGTGGCCCGTCAGGTGAGTGAGTCCCGGCGGGGGCAGGCGATCGAACTGGAGTTGCCGGACGGGATCGAGCCGCTGGAATAGAAACCTGCTGACAGGCGGGGGCGGTCCGGCGGCTCCCTTGGCGCCGACCACCCCCGGCAACGGAGAGCATCGTGCCGGTCATCGCCTACGACCGCCCGTTCTCCGCCGGCCCCATCGCCAGCGTGAGGCCCGGCTCGCTGGCCGTCGAGTACGCGGTGTCGTACGACGCGATCGTCCGACTCCGCGACACGCTGCACCAGTTGGGCGACCTCAGCAAGCGTGTGTCCCGGGCCGCGTTCCGGGACGAGATGACGCGGGCGCCGGCCGGGGTGGTCGACATCATCGGGGCCTTAGCCCACGAACGCGACCACGTGCGCCGCTTCCTGTCGACGACGTACGGCTTCTTGTGCGACACGGCGCGGTGTCGGCTCGTCCGGGCTGTTGCCGACGCGGTGGCCGCCGTCGGGGTGGGGCCGTTCTTCGACCCGTCCTCGTCTGGCCGAGAGCGTGCCGAGCCGGGCCCGGCCGCCCGGCCGGGCGGCGCGGGCGGTGGCCGTCTGGCCGGCGTTCACCGCCTCCAACACTTCCTCGCGAGCGTCACCGACGGTGCCGTCCGGTGGGGCGCGTCGCCGCCCGGTGGCGGTCTCACGGCCCGTCACGTGCTCGAAATGTTCGCGGTGCTGGAACAAGGAAACGGGCTGTTCCGGAAGGGGTGTGCGGTCGACCCGGTGACGCGCCTGCTCGACACGATGAGCGGCGAGTACAGCTATCTGACCGATGTCTGGATGGCGGCATTCGGCGTCGCCGGGATGGAGCCGATCACGCAGCCGTCCCGTGCGGCCGACGACTTGTTGTTCGACTGGTACCGACTGTTCCCGTTCGAGTTGTACGTTGCGGCGGACCTGGCGCTCTGGCCGCCGTACCTGCCGGATCGGGGCGGCCTCGGCGAGCCGGGCGGCCCCTGGGCCGACGTCTCCCCGGCCTACCGGTTCGTGAAGACTCTCGCCTACTACGAGCGGGTCGGAGTGCGGCCCGCCCCCATCCCGGCCGCCCGGCGCAACGAGCTGTTCCTGGAACTTCAGGCGGCGGTGTGTCGCCACTACGGCTGGCCGACCCCGGCGGCACTGGCCGCCGCCTGGTCCCGGGCACTCACCACCAGCCTCGAAGCCGGGCGGTCGTACTGGGGCGAACTCGACGGCCCGTGTCTTTACCGGACGGCGAACGCCGTCCGGCTGCTGGCGCTGCGTCTCGAGCGGCCGTGCGACCTGGTGCTGAACAACGTCGACTTCGACCGTCACCGGATCGACCGACCGCCGGTCTGGGTGTTTACCGAGCCGGACGGGAGCAAGCGGCCGCTGCCGATGCGCGCGGGCGACCCGTCGCTGCTCTTCCCGTTCGTGGTGACCGAGATGACCCAGTTTCTCGTCAGCCGCTACCGCCCGTCGATGACCCACCTCTATGACCGCAAGTTCCGCGAGGTCGCGGCGGAAGTCTACAGCATCCATCTGGCCCAGGTCGGGGCCGGGGGGGTGGGGGCCGGTGAACTCCACGGGCGCCTGCGTCACCTCGTCCTCGAACTCCCCGACCGGTTCGCTACGGGCCGCCACGCCTGACCGGGCGGGCCGGTTTACCCCCGGTCCGGCTTCAGGGCAGCGGTCACGATCAAGGCGCCGGCGACCCGTTGCTCGAGGCCGAGCGCGGCGAACCGGGGGTGCCGTTCAAGGACGACGGCCACCCGGTACAGGGTGTCGAGCGCGGGTTCCGGGTCCGTCCGCAGCGTCTGGACCAACACCAGACCGTCCTCGCCATCGGCCACGCACATCGCAACGAAGTGGGTTTCAGCCCACTGGCGGAATATCTGCTCGTCCGGACCTGACGCGAGCGTGTCTCCCAGGGCGGCTGCCCGCAGGTCCGACCCGCCGACCCGGTACCAGTCGGCGGCCGGCAAGTGGATCAGGCTGCCGGCCGCGGCGTCGAAGGGCCGTTCGGGTGCGGCCAGCCACGCGTACCCGGTTCCGAACGGGTCCGACCCCGGGTCGAGCGGGTCAGGTTGCAACTCGGGAACCCGGCCGGCCCGGACGTCGGCCGCGAACTCGGCGTCGATACGGCGTCGTTCGGGGAGCTCGTCCCTTGATACGTGCGGTGTGCTCATCCCGTCCCCCCCACCCCCTGCCATGCGTCTCGGTAGCCGACAGCCAACAGGGTGTAAGCCAGCCCCCACTGATCCAGCCACAGCCGGGCCTCGGCCGTCAACCGGCCGACCCCGTCGGCGATCTCCGCCTCGGACAGGCCGGCTAGCCGCCCGGCGTGACGGCGGTTGAAGAGCGCCGTGGCGTACCGGGCGAGACCCGTGAGGTTGGCCCTCTCGGCCGCCTCCCCGTGCGGGTTGTAGACGAGCCGGGGGTCGCGCCCCATGAGCAGCATCAGGTTGACGAGGTGGTCGACGGTGGCGGCGGCCAGGAACGGCCGCTCGTCGATCCCCAGGTACTTGATGCGGAGGTGACGGAGCAGCGAGACGACCGCGGCCTTGAGCATGACATCCGGCGGGGGGAGCGGGACCGCCCCGAGGGGCAGGTTGAGCCGCAGCTGGTGGACGGCGAAGAAGTACTGCGCGCCGGCCAGGTTCTGGTCGTGTCGCCACCGGCTGAGCGTGCTCTCCGGCACCTCCAGAAACGCCCGCCACTCGGCCCGCGACATCCGCCGCGTCTCCGGGTTGTCGGTGAGCCGCTGCTGGAGCTCGCAGACGTATTTGTGGCCGATGGCGTCGAACACCCGGCTCCGCGCCTCCACCCGGACGAACCGGTCGATGCCGTCCTGCTGCTCGGGTCCGGACGGTCCGGGCAGGCCGTAGTAGTCGAGGAGCCGCTGGTTCGCGGCCCGCACCCAGGTCGCCTCGAACGGCAGCCCCATCGCCGGACCCTCCGCCCTACTGTGACGGCCGCCAATTCATTGCGTCGGTGCAATCCCAAGGCCGGCGTCGGTCGGCAGAATTCACCGTCGGGATCGGACTCAGTTTACAGGTGGCCCGTCACCCCGCACGGGAATTGCGACCCAGATGGCGCTCATCGGGACCACGACCGGGCGGACGTACGCGCCGGGGCGGCTTGTGGCCCGGGCCGGGGAAGGGTCCGTTTTCCGGGTCGAGGGGCACGAGGCGCTACTGCTGAAAGTCCTGACCCGGCCGTTAACGGCGCGGGCCGTTGAGAAGCTGCAAACCCTTGCCGCGATCCAGCCCCGGCCGGGCTACACGGCGCTGCCGGTCGAGGTGGTGGTGGACCCGTCGACGGCTCAGGCCGTCGGGTTCGTCCAGCCGTACTTCGGCCGGGCCGTCCCGCTCACCCGCGTCCTGGACACCCACGGGCGGGCGGCGCTGAAGCTCCCGGACGACCTGGCGTTCCGGGTGAAACTGTGCCGGCTGCTGGCGGACGCGTTCACCCGCGTCCACCAGGCCCACCTGGTGGTGGGCGACGTGTCGGACGGGAACTTCCTCCTCGGCCGTGACCGGCTCGGGCGGGCCTGGGTCGTTTACGTCATCGACTGCAACTCGTTCCAGGTGACCGTCCGCACGCCCCGGGGGAACGAGGTGTTCGTCTCGGGGGTCGCGACCGAGGCGTACGCCGCCCCGGAGGTGCAGCCGACCGACTGGGCGACGAGCCTTCGGTCGGTCCACTCGGACGCTTTCGGGCTCGCCGTCCTCGCCTGGAAGCTCCTGTTCGGCGGGTCGCACCCGTTCGCCGTCGTCACCCCGCGGTCGGTGGACGTGCCGCCGCTCGGGGAGCGGGTTGCGAGGCGGCTCTTCCCGTTTCGCCCCGGCACGCCCCTCCCGCCGGGGTGGGCGGCGCCCGACCTTCGGCCGCCCCTCACCGTGCTATCCGCCGAGGTCCGCGAGCTGTTCTTCCGCACCTTCTCGGCGGCGGACCCGCGGGACCGGCCGCCGGCGGGGGAGTGGGCGGCCGTCTTCCGCTCGTGGGAGGTGGCGCTGACCCCGAGCCTGCCGCTTCGCGTCCTCGGGGCCTGGAACGGGTCGGTCGCCGACCGACTGGCGGTCGGGCTTTCGGCCGCCAAGCCCTACCTGGGACGGGTAGCGGTCCTCGTCACACTCGCCGCGCTGACGGCGTGGACGGCACGGCGTGAGTCCCCGCCGGCCGGGCTCCCGGCGGCGTTACAAGCGACGCCGGCCGCTTACCGCAGGCTTCTTTCCCCCCCACGACCGTTCCCGAACCGCCCCCGACCGGTCGACCTCGACCTGTTCCCGGAACCGGTCTGGAACCCCTTACCCCCGCCGACGGAGTGACCCGTGCCTGCGAAGGCCGAAAACAAGCCGTTCTCGACCCGCCTGCCCGACGACGCGCGGGCCCGGCTCCGGGCGGTCGCCCGGGCAAAGGGGCTGACCGAGAGCGACCTCGGGCGGATGTTCATCCTCGACGGCCTGGCCGGGGCGCGGGCCGAGGGGCGGACGCTGGCCGCCCTCGTCATCGCCGCCCTCTCCCCCACCCTCGACTTCGACCAGGCGACGGACCTCGTCGCCCAACACCTCACCCCGGACCCCCCGGTGACGCCGTGACCAAGGTCGTCCACCAGGGCGGCGGCTACTGGCTGCGGGACGAGTTCTGGCAGGACGCCGTGGCGGCCGGGTGTGAGCCGCTACTCGTCGAGGTCAGGAGCGGCGTCCTCACGACGCGGCCGATCACCCGCGCCGAGTTCGCCGCCCGGTTCGCCGGGCGGGTGTCGGGCTGGGGCCACGCCGCGCGAAAGTCGGTGTCCGTGTTCCGGGACGCCCACGACCCGGACCGGACGCGGCGCATGACCGAGCTGTACCGGGAGGCGGTCCTGGCCGGCCTCGACACGGTCGCCCGGGAGTTCACCGCCCGGACCGGCGCCCAGGGCCGGGTCCGGCTCCCGGCGGTCGCCTCGTTCGTAGTCGTCGTTCACGCGGCGGCCAAGGACGGGAGCCCGCACCTCCACGCCCACGTCGCCGTCTGCGACCAGGTGCAGGTCCGGGGGGGCGAGCGGACCTACGCCACGCACAAGCGGGAGCTCTACCCGCTCCGCCCGCTGTTCGCGGCGGCGGTGGCGCACCACCTCGCCCACCGGCTGCGGGCCACGTTCGGCGTGCGGGTCGAGAAGTCGAGGTCCGGGGTCACGCTGCCCGACGTGCCGACGGCCATCTGCCGGCGGGCGTCGGCCCGGTCGAAACAGATCGACGACTACCTGCGGGCGCACGCGATCAAGAGCACGCCCCTCGCCCGCACGTGCGCCGCCCTCGTCACCCGGCGGCAGAACCCGGGCCCGGAGGTCGGGCGGCGGGCGCTCCGGGAGGAACTCGCCCGGACCGGGTTCCGGTCGGAGCAGATCTGCCGGCCGGTGACTCCGGTCCGGTCCGCGGCCATGACCCTCCCGTCGGTCTACAAGGAGACCCGCCGGGTCGCGCGCGAGGCGCGGCGGCTCGCCAAGTCGAGGCGGACGATCACGCCGACCGACCTGCTGACGGCGGCACTGGACACCGCCCGGCCCCGCCAGCCGGTCGAGCACGTGCGGGCGGCGACCGCCGCCGTCCTGGACTCGCCCGCCGACGTCGGGTGGCGGCGCCGGGAGACCGCCTACGGCAGGCCCCGATACGTCTCCCGCGAGACGGCCCGGCAGTGGAAGAGGCTCGCCCGCAAGGTCGACGTCGTCCTCAAGACGGACCACCGGCCCCCGGAAGCCAGAACCGGCCCGGACCGCCCGGAGCCGGGTGTGCCCCGCGAAGCGAAGCCCGCCGGCCCGCCGCCCCAACCGCCGCCCCGGCCCGACCCCCAACGGGGGACGGCGGGCCGCACCGCCGAGCGGAGCTCCGACGTGCGACGGGCGGTGGGGACGGCGCTGCGGGCGTACCGGGTGATCGGGGCGGTCGGCCACGCCGGCGTCGTCGCGGTGACGGTGGCGGCTGACCTCTACCAGACGTACGCGAAGCCGGTCTGGCGGGTGCACGGGGCAGGGCACAAGAACACCCCCGGGAGCGTCGCCAAGATGGTCCGGGACCTCAAGCCCCTCCCCTGGCTCGACGCCCAGAAGGCCGCGATCGCGGCCATGCTCAAGCTGAACGGCAGCTTCGACCAGAAGCTCCGCTACGGCGAGCACGTCTACCGCCAGTCCCGCCGGGCCAAGTTCCGGGTGCCCAGGAAGTGCCTCGTCGTCGTCACCGCCGTCGGGGCGGCGAACCCCAGGGACGTGGCCTTCTTGCTCAAGAAGGCCGAACGGGCGAAGGCCAAGGTCCTGTTCGTCGACCGCGAGCACTCCCGGCTCGCGCTCCTCCGGGCCGCCCGGTCGATGAAGCCCGGCGACCACCGCCCGTTCCCCACCCCCGAGATCCGTCGCTAGCGGAGGCAGCTCATGCCCTGGTTCGTCTGGATGTGCTTTCTCACCGTACCGGTCTTGGTCGGCGTCGCCTACACGCTCGCCGCGGACACCGCGGCCGACCCGAACCAGATGAACGCCGTCGTCGTCACCGCCGGCGTCTGGCTGTTCGTCGCCTACCACCTGAAGAACCACCTCCGGGAGGGCCACCCGGCCGGCTGGGTCCGCCGGTGGGTCGGTCTCGCCGTGGCCCTCCCGCTCGGCACCCTCTTCGCCCTCTCCCTCCGACACGACCCCGGGGTCCGGCAGCTCGTCGAGGCCCGGCTGCGCGCGGCCCACGCGCCGGACGCGGGCGGGCGGGCGGCCGCCGCCCCGGCCCGCCGGGCGCTCACCTGGGCCGAGACGCGGGACCTCCTTGCACGGCTGCAACCGCTCGCCCTCGACTTCGCGTTCAAATTGTTCACCGCCCTGCCGCCGGCGTGGTGGTTCGTCGCCTTTGGCGTGGGGCTGTGGAAAGGGAGGTGACCGTGGAAGGCCTCGGCTTCTTCGCAGTGTTGGTCCTCCTGGCCGCCCTGAACGCCTACCGGGGCCGGTTCTGGACCCCGTTCCGGGGGGCGCCGGACGTGAAGTCGGCGGACGAGGCGAACGCCTGGAGCGACTGGCGGATGGGCCGGCTCCGCTCCGCGGGGCAGGACACGAACGCCCTGCCGGTCTCGTTCGGCTTGCTCCGGGTGCCCCTCGAAGAGCTGGCGAAGCCGGTGATCGTGTTCGGCGTCCAGGGCGGGGGAAAGACCTCGCTCATCAACATCATTTTGAACAGCCTCGTCCCGCTGTTTCGGCTCCGCGCCGGGCGGACCCGGTTCGTGTTCCTGGACGTGAAGAACGAGCTCCCCCGGCGGCTCCACGCCCTCCTCCCGCCCGACGTGCCGGTGCACCTCCTGAACCCGCTCGACGCCCGGGCGTCGGTCCTGGACTTCCCGGCCGTGTTCGCCACCCGGAGCGATCTCGATCAACTGGCCCACGGCGTCTGCCCGCCGGTCCCGGGCGACCAGACGCCGTTCTTCCGGAACGCCGCCCGGCAGACCCTGGCCCTCGTCGCCTGGGTGCTCCAGCGGTACCGCCCGCGGGCCGCCCGCCCGTGGGGTCTCCTCGACCTCTGCGCCATCTGCTCCGACAAGCGGCTCCTCCGCCGGGTCATGTTCTGCGACTACGAGGCCCGGTCGTTCTACCGGAGCACCCTCGGCCCGAACATCAAGTCGAGCGGGGACGTGTTCAGCACCCTGCGGTCGGTCGTCCAGCCGCTCGTCCCGGCCGCCCTCGTCGAGCGCGACTCGCCGCCCCGCCTGGACATCAAGGCGTTCCTCCGGTCGGACGGGGTGGTCGTCCTGGGGGTGCCGCCGACCGGCTCGCAGGCGGTCCTCCCCCTCTTCAACCTGACCCTCCGCCGGCTGCTTGAGGAGGCCCAGGTCGGCAGTCACCCGGACGACCGGCTGATCGTCGTCCTGGACGAGATCGCCATGCTCGACCGTGCGGTGGTCGAGGCGGTGGTGACCGCGACCTGCCTGGGGCGGTCCCACGGCGTCCATGTCCTGGCGGCCACGCAGAGCGTGGAGCTCCTCGAGGCCAAGTTCGGGGCCGACCAGGCCCACGCCTTCCTGGCCAGCTGCGCCACCACGGTGGCGTTCCGGTGCGCGTCGAAGAAGACGGCCGAGTACGTCGTGGGCCGCATGGGCGTCCAGGAGGGGATCGTCCTGCTCACCTCCTGGACGAGCGGTTACAAGGCGAACAGCTCCACCACGGCCGAGCACCTCCAGGTGCGGGCGACGGTCCTGGCGGACGAGCTGCTCCACGCCCCGCTCGCCGACGCCGTCGACGACCGGATGACGTTCTGGGCCGTCTGCCCGACCTTCGGGAACGCGAAGGTCACGACCCCGTTCGTCCGGGAAACCACCTTCGTGGCAGACCCCGCCTACCCGAACGTCTGCCCCCGACCGTCGGGCGGCACCGCCCTGCGCCCCCTCACCCGGTCCGACTGGGCGGCGCTCGGACTCCCCGTGCGAGGTCGGACCTGAACCCCGGAGGTTGCCGTGACGCGACTCATGAAGCGACTCGTGGTCCTGGGCGTTGGCCTGGGCGTCCTACCCGTCGCCACCGGCTGCGTGGAGGACGTGAGGGCCGAGGATCCGGGCAAGAAGCCCGCGGCCGGGTCGAAGGCCGACCCGCCGCCGGCCGAGGGCCCGGCGGTCGGGCTCCCCGCCCTGCCGGCCACCGACCCGCTCCTGACCGAGGCGGTCCAGGCCCGAGACCAGATCGCCCGGCTGGAGGAGGAACTCCTCGCCCGGCTGGACGACCTCCGGACCGTCCTCACGTCGGCCCGGTCCGACCCGGACCGGCTGCGGGAGTCGGCCGAGCAGTTCCTCGAGCTGACGGCGGACGTAAGGCGGAAGACGGCCCAGGCAAAGGACGCGCTCCAGGCCGTCGAGGAGAAGGCGGGGGAGCTCTCCCGCTCGTCCCGGCATCTTTCCGCCTCGTACCGGGCGCTGGCCGGCCTCTACCGGCGGAAGGCCCGGGACTACGGGGAGCCAAAGCTCAGAGACCAACTCCTCGGCTTCGCCGAAGACTACGACGCCGTGGCGGCGGCCCTCCCAGCGCGGTGCCGGGCGGTGGACGCGGTGCGGAAGAAGCTCCCGGCCCTGAAGCGGAAGGTGGCCGAGGTGACCGCCTTCCTGGACGACGCCGCGGCGTTCCTGGCCTCGCACCCGGCCGTCGGGGGCGGGCCGGGGGCGCGGTACGCGGGCGAGTTCCGGTCGTTCGCCGTCACCGTGTCGGAGTGGCTCCGCACCCTGGACGAGCTCCGGGCGGCCCTCCGGGCGGGGGCCGTCTCGAAAGCGATCCAGGCGTCGGTCCGGGCGGAGGTGGCCGAGCGGGCGCGCCTCGACCGGGCCGAGCGGGCCACGGCCGAGGCGTCGAAGCGGGCGGAGCTGGCCCGTCTGGCGGCGCTCGCCAACGCCGAGCAGACGCGCGACCAGGACCGCCCCACACCCGCCGCCCCCCCGACCGTCGTCCGCGAGCCGGGGCTGCCGGCCGACCCGGCCGCCACCCCCGTCTCCGCCCCGGCTGCACCGACGTACCCCTCTGCGCCGTGGCCGGTCGCCTACCGCTACCAGCCGGCCCCGGCCACCCGCCGCTGCCCGTAGCGCGAGTACCCGGGGCACCCGCCCCTGCCGCCGGCACCCGAAGGAGAGACCGCCGTGTCCGACCGACCGAAGCCGAGCTACGAGTGCCGCCACCAGCTGGCCGAGTGGGTGCGGCTCTGCTGCCCGTGCGCCACCGAGGACGCGGAGCTCCTCCGCGGGCTCCTCCTCATCGTCGAGCGGGAGCTGGTCCGCGCCTGCCGCCATCGAACGGCGGCCGGCGACGCCGACCGGCCCGCCGGCCGAGCCGGGGGGGCGCCGTGACCCCGCCCCGCCGGCCGCCGACCCCCGACTACGCCCGGGGCGGGGTCACCGTCTACCACGCGGACTGCCGGGCCGTCCTGCCCTCCTTCCCCGGCGGGTCGGTCGACTTCGTCCTCACCGACCCGCCGTACCTGGTGAGCTACCGGGGCCGGTGGGGCCGGGGCGGGCGGCCGATCGCCGGGGACGACGGCCCGGGCGACTGGCTGCTCCCCGCCTACGCCGAGCTGCGGCGGGTGCTGCGGCCGGACGGCTTCTGCGTCTCGTTCTACGGGTGGCCGCACGCCGACGCCTTCCTGGGGGCGTGGCGGGCGGCCGGGTTCCGGCCGGTCAGCCACCTGGCGTTCGTCAAGCGGCAGTGGGGGTTCGGCCGGTTCACCCGGGGCCGACACGAGACGGCGTTCGTGCTGGCCAAGGGCCGGCCGCCGAAGCCGGCCCGGGCCATCGCCGACGTGATCGACTGGCGGCGGGAGCGGGCGACCGTCCACCCGAACCAGAAGCCGGTCGCCAGCCTGACGCCCCTCCTGGCCTCCCTCGCCCCGCCGGGCGGGCTGGTCCTCGACCCGTTCATGGGCAGTGGCAGCACCCTCCTGGCCGCCCGGGCGCTCGGCCTCCCGGCCGTCGGGGTCGAGGTCGATCGGGCCCACTGCGAGGCGGCCGTCCGTCGGCTGGCCGGAGACGACCCCCTTTCCCCGTCCGGCGGCCCGGTGGTGGCCGACCTCTTCTCGGCGGCCGACCCGGGCGGGGGGCCGTCGCCATGCTGACCGTCCGCCAGGCCGCCGCCCGGGCGACCGTGTGCGAGGGGACTGTCCGCGGCTGGCTCCGGGACGGGGTCCTCCCCCACTACCGGCTCGGGGCGAAGGGACGAAGGGGCAAGATCCTGATCGACCCGGCCGACCTGGCCGCCGTCCTGGCGGCGGCCAAGGTCGGGCCGCGACCGCCGGCCCCGCCCGCCCCGGCCCCGACCCGCCGGCCAGTCCTCAAGCACCTCCGGCTGCCCTGAGCACCCGCCGCAGGTGGTCGTCCGCCTGGTCCAGGTGCTGGTAGGTCTTCGCCAGGGTCGTCCCGTCGGCATGCCCGAGCAGCTCGGCCACCGTCAGGTGGTCCACCCCGTCGACCAGGAGCCGGGTGGCGAACGCGTGCCGGAGGGCGTACGCGAAGTGACGCACCCCGAGCTTCCCCTTCAGCCGCCCGAACCGGCAGTTGATCGCGCTGCTCGTCCAGGCCGCCCCGTCCCGGTTGACGAACAGCGTCGTCGTCGCCCCCGGCAGCCGGGCCCGGACAATCTCAAGGGCCTGCCCCTCCAGTCGGATCAGCCGCCACTTCTTCCGCCCCTTGGCCTCGGCCGGCGGGATGGCGATCAAGGCCTTGTCGAGGCGGACGTGCCGCGGCACGAGGGTCCGAGCCTCGAACGGCCGGCAGCCGGTCAGCCAGCAGAACTCCAAGAACTCCCGGAACGGGTCGCCCGGCCGGTAGCTGTCCCGGATGGCCGCCCAGTCGGCCGGGGTGATCAGGTGCTCCCGGCGGGCCGGAGCCGGCTTGGCGATCTTGCGGACCGGATTGGACGCGAGGTGGCCGAGCTCCTCCGCCCAGTTGTACGCCCGCTGGACGGCGGCGGTGGAGTTCCGGCGGTAGGTCGGCCCCCACCCCGGGTGGGCGTCCAGCCAACCGACGACGTGGAACGGGCGAAGGGCCAAGGCGGGCATGGTCGCCCGGTCCTGCAGGTGGGTGACGAACCGCTGGAGGTGCCAAACGTACCCGGCGTAGGTCCGCGGCTCCCGGTGCCGCTGGCACCAGTCCAGGTACGCGTCGAATACCTCGCTGACGGTGAGGTCGGCGGGGGCGTGGGCCGGGGCACCCGGCCCGGCCGCGGGGGCGGCCAATAGGGCGTGGAACCGCTGTCGGACGGCGTCCGGTGCGTTCCACTTCCCGCGGACCTTTTTGGGCGGCGGGGCGTCGTGCGGCTGGTCGCCCAAGAAGTGCCGGCGGCCGTCAATCGTCACATACCAGCCGTCGCGGTCGTCCCAGTACCAGGGGGAAGGCAAACGGGCCATGAGGCCATCTCCAGGGGGTTGTCGCGGCCCCGGGAGTGAATTCTGTACCGTGATTCCGTACCAGGCAACGGGGGATTCGCCGTAAGTCCAGTACACCCGGAGGGATTTGAACCCCCAACCCTCGGTTCCGAAGACCGATGCTCTATCCAGTTGAGCTACGGGTGCCCGTCTGGGGTGCATCTTAGCCGAACCGCGGCCGGTTTCGACCCGGTTTCCGCCCCGCCGGCACGGACACCGGAAACCGCGGGCCGGTTCGCCGCCGGTCGGGTATGATCGGCCGGCCCGACCCCGCCGAGGCCCGCCGGGATGGATGTCCACGCCGCCACGTCCGCTTACGAAGCCTGGCTCGGCGGGGTCGCCCCGCTCGACCCCGCCGACCTGGCCCACAAGCACGCCCGGATGGCCGACCCGGCCGACCCGTTCCCGTTCTTCCGCGGCACCTACTATCGGTGGGCACAACGCTGGCCGGCCGCCTGCCCGGACCTGCTGGCCGCCCCCGCGGTGCTGGCGGTCGGCGACCTGCACGTGGAGAACTACGGCGCCTGGCGGGACGCCGACGGCCGGCTGTGCTGGGGGGTGAACGACTTCGACGAGGCGGACGAGTTGCCGTACACCCACGACCTGGTGCGGCTGGCGGCCAGCGTCCGGGTGGCCCGCCGGGGCGGCCACCTGGCGGTCAAGTTCGGGGCCGCGTGCGACGCCATCCTGGCCGGGTACGCCGAGGCGCTGGCGGCCGACGGGCGGCCGTTCGTGCTGGAGGAGCGGCACCCGGAACTGCGGACCCTGGCCCTGGTCGCCGAGGGCGACCCGGCCAAGTTCTGGGCCAAGTTCACCCGGCTGCTGGCCGACCCGGAGCCGGCCGTGCCGGCCGGGGCGCGGGCGGTGCTGGGGCGGGCGCTGCCGGCCCCCGGGCTGGCGTACCACCTGCGGTGGCGGCGGGCCGGGATGGGCAGCCTCGGCCGGCCGCGGTTCGTCGCCCTGGCCGAGTGGGCCGGCGGGTGGGTGGCCCGGGAGGCGAAGGCGGTCGCCCCGCCGGCCACCGCCTGGGCGACCGGGGCGGACACCCCGTCCCGGATGGCGACGGCGGTCGGCCGGGCGGTCCGCAGCCACGACCCGTTCTACCGGCCCGATCCGGCCTGGGTGTGCCGGCGGCTGGCCCCGCGGTGTTACCGGATCGAGCTGGGGCCGGCGACCGCGACCGCCGACCTGGACCGGCTGCTGCACGCGATGGGGGCGGAGGCGGCCAACGTCCACCTCGGCACCCCCGGGGCGGCGGCCGCGGTCCGCACCGACCTGGCCCAGCGGCCGGCCGGCTGGCTGAAGACGGCGGCCAAGGCGATGTGTGACGCAGTTGAACAAGATTGGGCGGCGTGGCGAAGTTAGCCCACCCCCGACGACGGTTTAGCGGCGGTCCTGTCGGGTCCGCCGGCCGCACACCTCGGCCGAACGACCAATTCCCGATACCCGGTGACCGGGTCCGGCTCCCGGCCGAATGCCAACCCGGTCAACTCGGCGATGACGACCTCGGCCGTGGTGAACACCGGGCAGCCGTCGAGCAGGTGCCCGCCGACGGTCTTCCCATCGCGGTCCGCCAGGCAAACGTGCAGGTGGCCGCCGGCCGGGTCGAGGGTGCCGACCAGGCTGACGATCTCGAACGGCCCGGCGAGTTCCGTCGGCTCACTCCGGCCGGCGAGCCGCAGCCGGGCGGCGGTCAGGCTACCGACGCAGGTGACGACCGCCCCGGCCCGCACCCCGGCCGCACGGGCGAAGGCGAACAGCCCTTGCCGCAGGTCGTCGCCCGGATTCAGCCGGACGGCTAATGCCCGGAGCGGTGTTCCGTCGGCGGACATGGGTGCCCCGGTGGGGGGCGGGCGGGGCCGTCGCCGGACGCCTGCCAGGGACTGAGGCCGGTATTCTACCGCCCCGACCGCGGCGGCGGGGCGGCCATCCGGTCCATCCGGAACCGGATCGCACACTGACGGGATGACAACCGCCACCCCCGACCCCGCTACCGTCCTGCTCGCGGAAGGGGCCGACTCCGAAAAAAACGCCGCCCGCCCGGGGGCACCGGGCGGGCGGCGGGTACTTTGCGTGTTCGCCCACGGATTGCGGGTCCGTGGGCGTGCGAGCCTTAGCCCAACACCTTGCGGGACCGGGCGAACCGGGCCAGCCCGGCCAGCGGCAGCCCAAGGCCGGTCAGCACCAGGGTGGCCGGCTCCGGCACCAGGGTGCCGCCGCCGCCCGACCCGGTCGGGACGATGGTGTCGGTGATGTTGCTGTCCACCAGCCCGTCCGACGTCCGGTTGGTGCGGGCGGTGAAGAACTCCTCCTTCTGGTTCCCGTACTGGGAGTACGCCCAGAAGTTGCCCAGCCCGATCTGCCCGCTCGGGATGGTCGGGCCGTTGTACTTGAACGTCAGGTTGGGGATGGCCGCGTCGTCGTTCGGCCGCAGCCGGTCCGGGGTCGGGCCGACGTTGCTGGACGACACCGTCCACCCGTCCGGGGCCGTCTCCCCGCCCGGGATGTACCCGTTGAAGTCGTAGATGGTGAAGTAGTTGCCGCTCTGCAACTTCATGTCGGTCGGCAGGACGATGGCGTACGTCCAGCGGTACTTGCCGTCTTCCGGGGTGATGGTCACGTTGACCGGAAGCAGCCCGGCGGTGGCCGTCGAGCCGGCCGCCAAGGCGACCACGGCGGCGGCCGTCAGCCGCCCAAACCAGGTCCGTTGCGTCATCTCGGTAAACCCTCCGTGCGAGGCGACTGTGCCTGGGCGAGGTCGGCCGGTGTAGGGGCCGGCCGCGTCCGTGACCCGCGGACCGCCTACGTGAATCCCACTCCGTCGTGGACGATTCACGGGTCAACAGGGCGGGCACGATAGGCCGAATTCGCGGGCAGGTCAACCGCAACCGCGGGGCGGTGACACGGTGACGAGGTGACACGGTGACAAGGTGGTGGGCTACCGGGCTTTGCGAGCCTTGCCCGCACCGCCGATCACCCACGACTCCGGGTGCGTTCGCATCCCGACAAGGGTGGCGAGAATGGCGTCATAGGTGGCGTACAGTTCGGCCGCCGGCTCCCGGGCCATGTAGCCGCACCGGACGGCGTACTCCAACCAGGTTTGGGTTTCGGCCGCCTCGCCCTCGGCCTCTACGAGTTCGGCCGCGAACGCCGCCGCGTACACCCGCTTCCGCCACCCTTCGGCCAGGTTAGCACAGACTGATCGGGACGACCGGCGGATTTGGTCGGTGAGTGAGTACGTCTCGTCCTTCGGGAACGCTTTGGACAGCTCGAAAATCCGCATCGAAGCGTCGAACGCCCGCTGGTACACCTCCAGACCGCGGTGCGACAACACCTTCATGGGCGATCACCGGGTCGGCTCACCGTGTCACCTCTCCACCGTGTCACCGTGTCACGGCTTCGACGGCGGAGGGTCCGGGAGGCCCGGCAGTCCGTACACGCTGCCGGCCGCCAGGCCGGGCCGGGCGTGGGTCGAGTCGCCCGGCTTGGTCGGCAGGATGACCGGCTTCAGCTCGCCGGTCTTGACGTCCAGCACGATGCACGTCTTCGGGTTCGCCCGGAACAGGGCGCCCGGGTTGGCCACCAGCGTCTTGCCCGTCCGGTGCTGCTCCCGGACGTGGGTGTGGCCGTAGAAGACGTAGTCGAAGTAGTCACAGTGTTCGAGCTGGTAGAGCTGGTGCCGCTCGTGGGAATGCACCCAGGCGACCCGCTTGCCGGCCAGCTCCAGGGCGCCGAACGAGTCGTGGGCGGTGCCGCCGATCGCCCGGATGGCGGCCCCCAGCTTGGCCCGGTCCTTGTCCCAGTTGCCGTACACGAAGTGCGTGGGGACGGCGGCGAACGCGGCCACCGTGTCCGGCGTCTCGATGTCCCCGCAGTGCAAAATCAGCTCCACCCGCTGGTCGAGCAGCAGGCGGACCGCCTCGGCCACGGCCTCGGCCCGGTCGTGGGTGTCGCTGACGACGCCGATCCGCATGCGACCTCACCACGCCCCGAGGCCCGGGCGGCACGCCCGTCCGCCCGATCGCAGATTACGATACCAGAGTGACCGCCCGACCGGTAGCCGGTTGCCGTCGGGCGGGTCAAGCCGGCTCGGCGACGCCGACCCGCCGGAGCGGCAACCGGCTACCGCCCGAGCCGACATCCGTAGGGTGCGTGGAGCGAGGCCTTGGGAGCGGAACGCACCGGCCCGGCAACGACGTCACCCGCGGGCGGAAGTCCCACCGGTGCGTTCCGCAAAAGCCTCCACGCACCCTACGGAGAGGACCGCCGGTCTGGTCTGCAGTCCCCGCCGGGCCCGGCGGGTCGGCGCCGCAGTGCCGGCTTGACCCGCCCTACGGGTTATTTGCGGAACTCGATGGCGTTCGTCAGGGCCAGGTCGCGGGTGCCCACCTGGGCCGCCTTCTCCGCTCGGGCCAGGATGGTGACGGCGAGCTGGTCGCCGGACGAACCGGCCAACAGGAAGAACGTCTGCACCACCGGCAACCCGTCCTGCCGGCCGCGGGCGGTCAGCCGGTACAGCCACCGGCCCGGGTCGGTGGACACCGGCCCGTCCGCCAGCACCTCTTCCGCCTGCCAGCCGGGCAGCTTGGCCACCGCCTCCTGGAACTCGGCCGGGGTGGCGTGCTGGCCGGCGGCCGCCTTCTTCCACACCGTCACCGTCGCCTGGGCGGTGAACTCCCCCTTGTCCAGCAGCCGCAGCACCAGGTGGTCCCCGGTCCGGCCGACGACGTGCCAGTCCCGGGCGTAGACGAACTGGTACCGGCCGGCCGGGTCGGCGTACCGCAACTGGGTGAGCACGTCCGTCGGCTTGCCGTCGGCCGGCAGCTTGGCCCGGGCGTCCGGCCCGAGTTCCTTCGGCTCCTCGGCCAGCGGGGTCCGCTTCAGGGAGATGACCGCCTTCACCTCGGACGCCGGGCTGGCCGGCCCCTGCCCGCGGTCGTCCGTCTGCTCCCACTTCAGTTCAGTGATCCGCCCGCTGGCCACGTCGAACTTGCCAGCCGCGGTCACGCTCACTTTCACGACGGCCCCGGTCTCCACGCCCTCGGCGATGCCGGTGATCGTGAACGCGGCCGCCCCGTCCTTCACCTCGGTCAGCTTGCCGGCCAGGTCGCCCTTGATGAGTCCCTCGAAGTGGCAGGCGTGCTGGGTCGCCTCCGGGCCGACCGGCCAGGCGTCCCCGGGCTTGACCTCCTTGCCCGGCAGCAGGGCCGGCAGGACGAGCGTGTCGAAGTGCTCGGCGACGAGTTCGAGTTCGTCCCGGCCGAGCGGCCCGTCCGGGCTGAAGTGGAGCGACCCGTCGGCGGTGCGTTGGGCGACGATCAGCTTGCGGTCGGCCCCGAGATCCCGCTTGCCCCGCTCCGCTCCGACCGCCGACTCGCTGCCGGCGGTGGCGTAGTGACGCAGCGCCTTGCCGACCCCGCCGCGGGCCTCCACCGCCTCCACCCGCTCGACGAACGTGTGGGCGGCCCGGGCGGCCAGCGGGATGGCGTCCGGCTTGCCGTCCCGGTCCACCTTCAGCTTGCCCTCGACGGCCAGGCTGATCTCGTACTTGAAGCAGTCCCCGGGCTTCACCGGGTCGGTCAGGTTCACCCCCTGAGCAGCAGCGTGCCCGGCGGTGGCGACCAGGGCGAGCAGCCCCAAGGCGGGGCGGATTCGGACGCGCATAACGGACCCCCTACGTGCGGCATCGCCGGGCGGGATACCGCCGGGGGGCGGGGGTGGTCAATCCGAACCGTCGAACGCCCACGGGCGATCGTCCGTGGGCGTTCAGGGACTGCACGGGTCAGCCGCTCACCGCCGGATGCGGTCGATCTGCCGGTCCAGCCGCCGCATCTGACCCGGGGTCAGCCCGTAGTACCGGTACGTCTCGGTCCGGTACGCCGGGGTGAAGAACTGCGGGTAGCTGGTGGCGGTGTACGTCGGGATGGTCTGGAACTGGGCCGGGGTGATCTCGATGGTCGCGGTCCGCTGGCGGAAGTTGAACTTGGCCGCGTCCCACGGCACCGTCACCAGCTGGCCCTGGGCGTTGGCCACGATCAGGTACTCGACCCGGCCGTCGTCGGTGAAGACGATGTCGTCCACCGTCCCGGCTTGGGCGTTGCCGCTGAGCGTCACCTTGCTGCCCAGCACGTCTTTGGCACGGATGGCCTGCATCGGCTGGGTGTCGGTCGCCGGCTGGGCGGCGGGCCGGGTCGTCACCGGCGGCTGGGTGCCGGTCGGCGGCGGCTGGGTCTGGGCGGCCACGATCCCCAGCCAGCCGAGGGCGGCGGCGGTGGCCACGGCTACGTTCCGCCAGCGGAAGACGGTTGTCATGGTGCGACTCCGAACGTGACGGGCGAAAACGGCCCGGCTAGAAGCCGGGAAGCCCGGTACGTTCGGCAAACCGGGTGCCAACCTGGCCCGCCGGACGTGCTGTCTAAGCAGGTCGGCCTCGAGCCGCTCGATCACGGGACGCTCATTTCGACCGCTCGGAGGCGGCGGGGCCGAGCGGTCCGGCTAACCCGGGCCGGCCTCGGCCCGCCGGCGGAGCAGGGCGTCGTAGGTGGCCAGCTTGTACAGCTCCCCTAGGGTCGGGTAGTTGAAGCAGGTGCGGACGAACAGGTCGGCGGTCCCCCCGGCCATGAGGGCCAGCACCCCGACGTGCACCACCTCGGTGGCCAGCTCGCCGAACACGTGGACCCCGAGCAAGGTCAGGTCGTCGGCCCGGAACAGCAGCTTCAAAAACCCGTGCCGGTCGCCGATGATCTTGCCCCGGGGCACGTCCGCGTAGCTGGCCCGGCCGGCCACGTAGGGGACGCCCGCCTCCCGCAACTGGGCTTCGGACTTCCCGGCCGCGCTCACCTCCGGGATGGTGTAGATGCCGGTCGGCAGGACCGGGGCGACGGCGTCCAGCCCGCGGGCGCCGAACGCGTGGCACGCCGCCACCCGCCCCTGCTCGGCGCTGGTGGCGGCCAGGGCCGGGAACCCGATGCAGTCGCCGACCGCGTAAATGTGCGGGACGTTGGTCCGGTAGTGGGCGTCGACCGGCAGCCGGCCCTTCTCGGCGACCGTCAGCCCGGCGGCTTCCGGGTTCAGGTCGGCCGTCCGGCTGGTCCGGCCGGCGCACACCAGCACCTGGCTGACGCTCAACACGCCCCCGGACCGGAGGGTGAGGGTCACGTCCCCGGGCTGCCCGTCCGCCGGCGGCACGCACCCGGTCACGGCCTCGTTCCAGGTGATCCGCACGCCGAGCCGTCGCATCCCGGCGTCCAGCGCGGCGGAGAGGTCGGCGTCCAGGAACGGCAGCAGTTTGTCCCGGCCGTCGAGCAGGTGCGTCTCCACCCCCAGGGCGGCGAACGTGCAGGCGTACTCGGCCCCGATCACCCCGGCCCCGACCACGGCCAGGGACTTCGGCAGGGCGTACAGGTCCACCAGCTCGTCCGAGTCGTGGACGCACGGGTGCTCGAACGGGAACCCGGGCGGGCGGACTGGGGCCGACCCGACGGCGATGATGACCTTGTCCGCCTGTAGCCGGGTGCCCTCGCCGGCCGTGTCGGTCGGCGTCACCCGGACGGTGTGCGGGTCGGCGAACCGGCCGGTCCCGTGCAGGACCGTCACCCCGAGCCGGGCGAGGCGGTCGCTGATCTGGCCCCGCTCGCCGGCCGTGACCGCCCGCTCGTGCCGGAGGAAGTCCTCGATGGTGGCCCCGCGGCGCAGGGACAGGTCTACCCCATACAGGTCGCGGGTGCGGAGGCCGGACAGGGCCAGGGCGGTCTCCCGCAGGGTCTTGCTGGGCAGGGTGCCGGTGTTGACCGCCGCCCCGCCGACGTGCGGCCCCCGCTCGACGACGGCCACCCGCCTGCCGAGCAGGGCGGCGGTGGCGGCGGCCGTCTCCCCGGCCGGGCCGGCCCCGAGGACGATCAGGTCATACGCGGCGGGGGCGGGCATGGCGGACCCGGGTCGGAGGTGGCGGACACCCTCGGAGGACATGATACCGTAACCCGGTTCACCCGCCGGCCTCGGGGAACAGGCCGAGCTCTGCGAGCAGCATCCGCACCTCGACGAAGTCCGGGTCGTTGATCCGCAGGCACGCCACCGTCGCCCGGCCGACGGCCGTCCGACCGGCCAGCTGGCCCGCCGTCCAGGCGAAGTGGTCGTCCCAGGCGTCCTGTCGCGGGTTGAACAGACGGGCTTGTTCACCTGTCAGCGGGTCGGCTGCATTGACCGCCTCCCACTTGTAGGCGTTGCACCGTGGGCAGGTCAGGGCCAGGTTGCCCAACTCGTTCGCCCCGCCCGCCGAGCGGGGAATGATATGGTCGATGGGAAAGGTGGCGACCTGGCCGCGGGTGGGCAGGTGGCAGTACTCGCACCGGCCGCCGGCCCGGGCCGTCACCTCCGCCCGTCGGGCCGGGGAGAATGCGCTCACGGCCGGTCGGCTAGCTCGGGGAAAGCGGCGGCCAGCCGCCGGAGGGCGACCTCCGCCCGCAGTTTCTCGGCCGACCGCTGTTGGGTGAACGCGACCCACGCCATCAGTTCGGCCCGCTCGTCCGCGGTGAGCGAGTCTTTCCGCTCGCCGAGGTCGAGCACCCGGCGGTCCAGTTCCGGCGGCAGGGTGTAGTCTGCGAACCGACGGAGGGCGGCGGCGGACGCGGTGAGGGCGTCGTGTCGGGCCGGCTCGGCAACTGGGGAAGCGGACACGGGCAACCCTCCAGGGGTGACAGTATCATGCGACCTCGCCGCCCGGTCGGGAGCAGATTCTACAGCAGCCCGTAGGCGGCGAGCGTCTGGCGGATCTTCGCCTCGCCGGCGGCGTCCATCGGACACAGTGGTAGCCGCAGCTCGCCGGTGTCCCGGCCGAGCAGCTTGAGGGCCGTCTTCACCGGGATCGGGTTGGTCGCCACCCCGAGCAGGTCGCGGCAGAGCGGGAACAGCTTGCGGTGCCAGGCCAGGGCGTCGTCGAACTTGCCGGCGGCGAACGCCCGGACCAGGCTCATCATGTCCTTCGGGACGATGTTGCCGACCACGCTGACGACGCCCTTGCCGCCGATGCTCATCAGCGGCAGGGTCAGCGAGTCGTCCCCGCTCAGGAGGGTCAGGTCGGTCAGGGCGGCGATTTGGCTGGCCTGGTCGAGCGACCCGGTCGCCTCCTTTACCGCGGCCACGGTGGGATACTTCTCGGCCAGCCGGGCCATCGTCTCCGGCAGGATGTTCGAGCCGGTCCGGCCGGGGATGTTGTACAGGCAGATCGGCAGGTCGGTGGCCTCGGCGACGGCCGCGAAGTGCCGGTAGTACCCGTCCTGGGTCGGCTTGTTGTAGTACGGCCCGACCTGGAGGGTGCCGGTCGCCCCGGCCTTCTTGGCCGCCTTGGTCATGCGGACCGCTTCGGCGGTGCTGTTCGACCCGGTGCCGGCCATCACCTTCACCCGGCCGGCCGCCCGCTCGCAGACGAACGCCACCACCCGCTCGTTCTCGTCGTGGGTCAGGGTGGGGGACTCGCCGGTGGTGCCGCACGGGGCCAGCCCGTCGGTCCCCTGCTCGGCGTGCCAGTCGACCAGCTTGCCGAGCGCGTCCCAGTCGACGGCCCCGCTGCGGAACGGGGTGACGATGGCGACGGTGACGCCGGCGAACAGCTCGCCGCGGGTGCGGGACATGACAGCCTCGGTCGGTGGGGCGAACGGACCCGATGGGAGTCAGGGTAGCGGGCCGGTCGGCCGGTGACGAGATGAGTCGGGGCGGCCGGTCACTCCCACCGCACGTCGGCGGCGGCCGGCTGGCCGGGGGCCGGGGCGGCGTCTTCCAGGTCGACCCGGAACAGCCCGGCCACCTCGGCGGCGTTGGCCGCCCCGTGCCGGACCAGCTCGACCAGGACCGCCCGCCCGGCCAGCTTCGGCAGCCGCGGGAACTCGGCGTACACGAACCGGGACCGGAGGCGGGCGTCCGGCACGCAGCACACCCCGGTCGGGGAGAGGTCCACCCCCTTGGCCGGGACCGGCGGGTACACCGTCCCGTCCGGGTCCACCGGGTACAGGAACAGCGGCCCGGCGTACGGCACCCGCGGCGCCTGCCGGCGGTCCGGCAGGTTCTGCAACTGGCCGCGGATGTCCACCAGCAGCCGGGGCAGGGTGGCGGCGGCCAGGGCGGCCAGCCCGCGGTCCGCCGGGCCGAACGCCCCCGCCGTCAGGTGGACGTCCCCGTCCGGCTGGCCGGCCGGCAGCCGGACGACCACCTCCAGCCCGGACGGCGGGAGCGGTGCCCCCCGCCTGGGGCGGGTGCCGTCCGACAGGTACGCCGCCCGCAGCCGGAACCGCCCGTCCGGCAGCCGAGCCAGTTCGGCCCGGTGCTCCTCGGCCACGGCGGTCAGCTTGAACGGGGCGGTGGCCGCCGTCACCCGGGCCGGGAACCGGCACGTCCAGGTGCCGTCGGCCAGCCGGACCGGGTCGGTCGCGGTCTGCGGCAGCGGGCCGGGCTGGCAGGCCCGCTCGAACAGCTCGAACGTGAACGCGGCGGCCGACGGCTCGGCCCCGCCCGGGTGGGGGCGGCCGGTCAGCACCGGCACCGGGACCACCGGCCGGAACCGGCCGGCCAGCCGGGCGGCCGGCGGGGGCAGGTTGACCGGGGTGAGCTGGACCAGCCCTTCGTCCTCCGTCGGGGCGACGACGGCCGTCGCCTCGGCCGGCCGCCAGGCCCAGTCCGGCGGGGTGGCCCCGGACGGCCGGACCCGTCGGACGGCGAGCGACCCGGGGGTGTCCGACCCGGCCGCCAGCAGCGCCTGGATCAGTGCCAGACAGTCCGGGAACCGGTCGGCCGGGTTCTTGGCCAGCGCGCGGCCGATCGCCGGCCGGTCGGCGGCCGGCAGCGCGAGCAGGCTCGGCGGGGCGACCGCGTGCATCATCATCAGTTCGTTGGCCGACCGGGTGGCCCACGGGAACGACCCGGTCAGCAGCTCGTAGTACACCAGGGCCAGGCTGTACTGGTCGGACCGCGGGTGGACGCGGCCGTCGATCAGCTCCGGCGGGGCGTACCGGGGGGTGAACCCGCCGGTCCGCCGGCCGCCCCCGGCCGCCGGCTGGGACCGGGACACCAGCCCGTAGTCCCCGACCTTCCCCCGCCCGCTGACCAGGAACAGGTTGGCCGGCTTCACGTCCAGGTGCTGCAGCCCGTGCCGGGACGCGATCAGGTCGAGCGCCTCGGCCGCGTCCGCCAGGTAGCCGATCAGCTCCCCGCGGGGGATGCCCCGGTGGCCGGCCGCCGCGCACTCCCGGAACCGGTCGTGCAGGTGCTGGTCGGCCAGCTCCATCACCATCACCAGGGTGCCGTCCACCAGCTCCACCCGCTCCAGCGTCAGCAGGAACGGGTGGCGGATGGTCTTGATCTGTTGGAAGGCGTCGAACTCCTGCCGCAGGGACTCGCCGGGCGGGGCGCCGGCCCCGTCCGGGAAGACGAACTTGACCGCCTTGGGTAGCCCGCCCGGCGCCTCGCACTTCCACACCTCGCCGAACCCGCCCCGGCCGAGCGGGGCGAGCAGCCGGTAGCCGGGGAGCGGCTCCTCATCGGCCGCCCGCCGGTAGCGGGGTTCGTTGATCAGCACGTCCGGCCCGGTCACGCGTCACCCGATCCGACAGTCCGGTCGGCACGAGAATCCCCGTGCATGCATAGCTTTGGTTTCAGCATAGCTCACGATTCCGGAATCAGCCGGACTTTCGGCCCGGGCCGAAACGGAGGTTGAATTCGCTTATACCGGAACGACCGGACGAGCCGGGTGGGCCGGAGGACGCGGTACGGAAGCTGCACACTTCGAATCGGGATCGCCCGGAGTTTCGAGGGACCAATCGTGAGCAGCACCATGAACATCCGATCGCACTGCGAGGTGGTCGGGGCGGACGGCGGGCACGTCGGGACGGTGGACCACAGCGACGGCACGTCCATCAAGCTGACCAAGAGTGACCCGGCGGCGAACGGCCAGCACCACTACATCCCGGTCTCCTGGGTGGCGTCGGCCGACGACCGGTGCGTCCGGCTGACCAAGTCCAGTCAGGAGGCGATGCGGGACTGGTCCACGACCGCCCGGGCAATGTGACCTGTCGCTGCTCTGGTGATCGGCGAGCCGGGGGGCGTCAGCCCCCGGGTGTGGACTCCCGGGGCTGACGCCCCCGGCTCGCCCAACGCCGTCGGCCCCAGGTTTGCACCGCACCGCCCGTCCTCGCCCGCCCGGAGTTCCACTGATGGCGACGAAGCTGAAGAAGGTGGCCGACCAGGTGATCGTCATCACCGGGGCGTCCTCGGGGATCGGCCTGGCGACCGCCGAGGCGGCGGCCGCGAAGGGGGCCAAGCTGGTCCTGGCCGCCCGCAGCGGGCAGACGCTGGCCGACGTCGTCGGCCGGATCACCGCCGCCGGCGGGCAGGCCGTCGCCGTCACCTGTGACGTGTCCGACCGCGGCCAGGTGGACCGGCTGGCGGCCGAGGCGGTCGCCCGGTTCGGCCGCATCGACACCTGGGTGAACAACGCCGGCCAGGGGCTGTACGGCCGGCTGGACGAGGTGTCCGAGGCGGACAGCCGGCGGCTGTTCGACATCAACTTCTGGGGGGTGGTGAACGGGTCGCTGGCCGCCCTGCCGCACCTGAAGGAGCAGGGCGGGGCGCTGATCAACCTCGGCAGCGAGGTGTCCGAGGCGTATGTGCCGCTGCTCGGCATGTACACGGCCACCAAGCACGCGGTCAAGGGGTTCACCGACGCCTTGCGGGTGGAGGTCGAGGACGTGGACCAGGCGCCGGTGTCGGTCACGCTCATCCAGCCGACGGCGGTGGACACCCCGTTCCCCCAGCACGCCCGGAACTACATGCCCCAGGAGCCGAAGCTGCCGGGGTCGCCGATCGAGCCGGCCCGGGTGGCCGAGGCCATCCTGGAAGCGGCCGAGCGGCCGACCCGGGACAGGCGGGTCGGGCTGATGGCCAAGGTGAACACCACGGCCGCCACCCTGGCCCCCGGGGCTGGCCGACCGGATGGCCGCCAAGCAGGTGACGAAGATGCAGTACGACGAGCCGCCCCGGCACCCGGAGGGCACCTCCGCCAGCCGAGCGAGGCGACCCGGGTGGCCGGCCAGACCCACGGGACCGGCGGTCGCCTGCCGAAGTGACCGGCTGTGGGCGGGCCGGGGGCGTCAGCCCCCGGGTGAAGTATCTGCGGCTTCCGGGCTGACGCCCCCAAACCCCAGACTCACCGCCCCGCCTCGGGAGCCGCCCGATGACCCACACCCGGGACTGCATCCGCGACCGCTGGGGCGGTCGCACCCCGTTCCACGGCGAGGGCCGATGGCCGGCCCGGGTGGACGAGCACGTGACGGCCGAGCCGGACCGGTGGGTCCGGTCGTGCTGCGTCCTCTGCTCCAACGGGTGCGGGCTGGACATCGGGGTGAAGGACGGGCGGATCGTCGGCGTCCGCGGGGTCGGCACCGACCGGGTGAACCGCGGCCGGCTCGGGCCGAAGGGGCTGACCGCCTGGCAGGCGAACGCCAGCCCGGACCGGCTCACCCGCCCGCTCGTCAAGGACGGCGGGGCGTTCCGGGAGGCGAGCTGGGACGAGGCCATGAGCCTGGTCGTCACCCGCTGCCGGGAGACGATGGCCGACCACACCCCGGGCGCCGTCGGCATCTACAACACCGGGCAGTTGTTCCACGAGGAGTACTACACCCTGGCGATGATCGCCTACGCCGGCATCGGCACCAACCAGGTGGACGGGAACACCCGGCTGTGCACCGCCACCGCCTCCCAGGCGCTCCGCGAGACGTTCGGGTGCGACGGCCAGCCGGGCAGCTACACCGACGTGGACGAGACCGACTGCCTGCTCCTGGTCGGCTCCAACATGGCCGAGACGCAGACGGTGCTGTGGGCGCGGGTGCTCGACCGGCTGGCCGGCCCGGCCCCGCCGAGGCTGGTCGTCGTCGACCCCCGCCGCACCCCGACCGCCGCCCGGGCGACCGTCCACCTGCGGCCCCGGCTGGGCACCAACGTGGCCCTGCTGAACGGGCTGCTCCACCTGCTGATCGCCGGCGGCCACGCCGACCACAAGTTCCTGGCCAAGCACACCCAGGGGTTCGACCGGCTGGCGGCGGTCGTCGGCGAGTACCCGCCGGAGCGGGTGGAGCAGCTCACCGGGGTGCCGGCGGCCGAGCTGGTGCGGGCGGCCGACGTGATCGGCACGTCGGCCATGCTGGTGTCGTGCGTCCTCCAGGGGGTGTACCAGTCGAACCAGGCGACGGCGGCGGCGTGCCAGGTGAACAACGTCAACCTGGTCCTCGGGCGGATCGGCCGGCCGGGGTGCGGGGTGCTGCAGATGAACGGCCAGCCGACCGCCCAGAACTGCCGGGAGTGCGGGTGCGACGGCGAGTTCCCGTTCTTCCTCAACTGGCAGAACCCGGACCACGTCGCCCGGTGGGCCAGGCTGTGGAACGTGGACCCGCTCACCCTGCCGCACTGGCACCAGCACGCCCACGCGATGGAGATCTTCCGGCACGCCGAGGTCGGCAGCGTCAAGTTCCTGTGGGTGATCGGCACCAACCCGGCGGTGTCCCTGCCGGAGCTGCACCGGGTCCGCGGCACCCTGGCCCAGGACCGGCTGTTCCTGGTGGTGCAGGACGCCTTCCTGACCGAGACGGCGGCGCTGGCCGACGTGGTCCTGCCGGCCGCCATCTGGGGGGAGAAGACCGGCACGTTCACCAACGTGGACCGCACCGTCCACGTCTCCCACCGGGCGATCGACCCGCCGGGCGAGGCCCGGGCCGACCTGGACATCTTCCTCGACTTCGCCCGGCGGATGGGGTTCACGGACAAGGCCGGCAAGCCGCTCGTCAAGTGGAAGGACGCGGCCGGGGCGTTCGCCCACTGGGCCAAAAGCTCGAAGGGCTGGTTCTGCGACTACAGCGGGCTGACCTACGACAAGCTGTCCGCCGGGTCCGGGGTGCAGTGGCCGTGCACCCGCAAACACCCGGACGGGTGCGAGCGGCTGTACACCGGCAAGAAGTTCCACACCGCGTTCGACAAAGCCCAGACGTTCGGCCACGACCTGGAGACGGGGGCCGCCCGCACCCCGGACGAGTACCGGGCGGACGACCCGGCCGGGCGGGCGCTGCTGAAGGCGGCCCACTACCGGCCGCCGCAGGAGGCGCCGGACGCCGACTACCCGTTCTTCCTGACCACCGGCCGGGTGGTGTACCACTTCCACACCCGGACCAAGACCGGCCGGACGCCCGAGCTGCAGGCCGCCGCCCCGGACGTGTTCGTCGAGCTGTGTGCGGACGACGCCGACCGGCTCGGGGTGGCCGACGGGGACGAGGTGGAGGTGGCCAGCCGGCGGGGGACCGTCCGCGGCCCGGCCCGGATCGGGGACATCCTGCCCGGGCACGTGTTCATCCCGTTCCACTACGGGTACTGGGACGCCGCCGGGGGCGGCCACCACCGGGCGGCGAACGAGCTGACCATCAGCGGCTGGGACCCGGTTAGCAAGCAGCCGTACTTCAAGTACGCGGCGGTCCAGGTGCGGAAGGCGCGGACGGCCCTGGCCGCCGCCGGCGAAGTGGTGGCGGACGCGGCGGCCAAGGTGGCCCACCGGGCCAAGGCGGCGGCCGACGGGCTGCTCGCCGGCACCCACCCGACCCCGCGGTCCCACGTCCCGGACGGGATCGGCCTGTTGCGGGCCGCCCTCGGCCAGTTCGCCGAGGCGTGCCGGGCGCTCAAGGAGGTCCACTTCACGGAGCTGGAGCTGGTCGGCTGCTGGGAGACGTTCGCCCAGTGGTGCGACGCCCTGCACGCCCGGTTCGAGCCGTTCGCCGCCCGGTACGGGGAAACCCCGTCGAAAGAGCCGGAGCAGTTGCGGCGGACCCTGTTCCCGGCCGCCCGGCCCGGCGAGTTCGGGGAGCTGCGGGACTTGCAGTCGCTGGAGCTGTTGGCCGCTGCCGTCCACGGGGCGAACACCGTGCTCGTTCAGGTCGCCCAGGGCTTGCGGGACCGGGAACTACTCGCCGCCGCCCTTGAAGCCGACGAGCAGGTGCGGCGGATCCAGGCGTGGGCACAGACGCAGGTCAAGCACCGGTCTGTGCACAGCCTGCTCGTGCCGATGTGAGAGAGCGTTGTGAAACCGCGTGGGCGGATCGGTGTCGGGTGCGTGGAGGCTCGGCGAAACGCACCGCCGGGACTCCGCCCCGCGGGTGAGGTCGTTGCGGGGCCGGTGCGGTACGCGCGCCAAAGCCCACGCTCCACGCACCCGACACCGGACCGTGTCGGGTGCGTGGAGCGGAGCTTTGCGGAACGCACCGCGGCACTTCACCCCAGGGTGGGCATCGTTGCCGGGCCGGTGCGTTTCGTCGCCGAGCCTCCTCAACGCACCCTACGACAGACCGGTCACGAACGGTTTCAAGACCCCCTCTGAGCCGGCCCCGGGCTACGCCGACCGGTCCGCCAGCCTGGCCCGCGCCCGGCCGAGCAGCATCCCGTGGTCGAACGCCGTCGCCGGCGGGCGGCTCAGCGGGAACCAGCCGACCTCGGCGGCGTCGTCCCCGGCCTTGCCCCTTGGCCTTCTTCGGGTCGATGCGGGCCAGGAACACGACGCTGACCGTCCACCCCCCGGGGGTCGCGGCCCGGGTCGCCGGCCGTGTACAGCGGCTCCAGATCCTCGACCGTCAGCCCCGCCTCCTCCTGAAGCTCCCGGCGGGCGGCGTCGGCCGGCCGCTCCCCCTCGTCCACGAACCCGCCGGGTAAGGCCCACAGCCCGGCAAAAGGGTCGCTTTTCCGCTTGATCAACAGAACCCGCGGGTCCGCCTCCCGAGTGACCAGGACCACGTCCGCGGTCAAGGCCGGACGGGGGTAGTCGTAAGTGAACTTGCCCGGCTTCGCCCCGGCCATCGCAACCCCCTGTCGCCCCGCGGGCTTCCGGCGTGGTGTGAAGATGTTCAGACTGACGGTTGCCGCCGGCCGCCGGGGTGCCGAACCCGGCCCCGGCCGGCCCCGGTCTAGAATGGCGTGCAGACCCGTTGCCCACAAGGCGCAAGGTGCCGGATGTCCCGCAATGACCGGATCTTCTGTTTCGAGGCGTTCGATGTGACCGACCCCCTGGTCCGGGCGGCCGAGCGGCTGTACCTGGCCACCCAGCACCCGGACGAGCCGCATCCCGTGGGGGTGGATCGCCCGCAGCATCAAGGGGCGGGTCGGGTGGCGGCCCGGGGCCGGCTGGGGCAAGCACTTGCTGATCGCCACCCCGGAGGAGCGGACGGCCGACCCGGACGCGCTGGCCGGGTTCCTGTACGGCACCCACCTGCCGGGGTACGGCGGGTACGTCTGTTACCTCGGGGTGGACGAGCGGTTCCGCCGGCGGGGCGTCGGCACCCGGCTGTTCGACCAGGCGTTCAAGGTGCTGGCCGCGGACGCCGGGGCGGCCGACGAGCCGCTGCCGTTCGTGGTGTGGGAGAGCCGCAAGCCCGGGCCGGACGCGACCGACGCCGACGGGAAGCTGTGGGACGCCCGGGTGAAGCTGTTCGCCCGGGCCGGCGGTCTGTGGGCCGAGGGTCGAGCTGCACACCCCGAACTACACCACCCCCGGCGCCCGCCGGTCCGGCTGCAGGTGTTCGTCAAGCCGGCGGACGTGCCGGCGGCGGCGTTCGACGCGGAGCGGGTCCGGGGGTGGTCGGCGGGCTGTTGGAGCGGGTGTACCGTGTGCAGCCGGGCGACCCGCTGTGGGCCGCGACGCTGCCGCCGGGGTGCGAGCCGCGGCTGCGGCCGGCGACCGAGGCCGGGCGGAAGAGGCGGGAGCTGGTGGCGGTGGGGTGAGCGATTCCTCTCCCCCTCCCTGCTTCGGGGAGGGGGCCGGGGGATGGGGTCGAGCCGGCCAGCCGACCCCGTGGTTTTGATGCCGCGGAGACGGGTCGGAGGTTGCAACCCCACCCCCAACCCCCTCCCCGAAGCAGGGAGGGGGAGCAAACCCGCAACTGGGTGCGTCCTCTCGCCCGCGCTGGGCTGGTAGAATCGGCCCATGCTCGCCCTCGCCCTGCTACTGGCCCTCACCCCCGCCCCGCCACTCCCCGGATTCCGCGCCAGCCCGTACTTCGGCGAGCAGGTCCGCGAGGAGTGGGTCGGCGAGGGCGTCCGCGCTCTCGCTGTTGCCCCGCCGGCCTACGAGCCGGCGAAGCCGACGCGGCTCGTCCTTTTCGCCACCCCGAACGGGAACAGCATCGAGCAGACGCTCGGGTGCGGGCCGGCCGCCGGGCTGGACTGGCACTTCGACATCCAGCACGCCGCCGCCCAGGTCCGTCGGCTGCGGGAGGTGTCCCCCGGGGAGAACGTCGTCCTGGTCTGCGTCGAGGCGGACGGGCTGAGTTGGCCGGCGTGGAAGCGGCGGTACGCCGACGGCCCGGCCCGGGTGCGGGCGGTGGTGCAGGCGGTCCGCGGCTGGGTGCCGGGAGAGCGGGTGCGAATCTCGCTGGCCGGGCACAGCGGCGGGGGGAGCTTCCTGTTCGGCTACCTCGACGGAGGTGACAGCATCCCGGCCGACGTGGACCGGGTGGTGTTTCTGGACGCCAACTACAGCTACGCCGACGCCGACCGGCACGGGGACAAGCTGCTCGCCTGGCTGGCCGGCGGGGGCGACCGCCGGCTGACGGTCATCGCCTACGACGACCGCTCCGTGACGCTCAACGGCAAGCCGGTGGTCGGCCCGACCGGCGGCACGTACCGGGCGACCGAGCGGATGCGGACCCGGTTCACCAGGGACGTGCCGCTGTCCGCCGGCACCGTCGGCGACTTCGACACCCACACCGGGCTGGACGGCCGGCTCGCGCTGCTGGTCCACCGCAACCCGAAGACCGTCATCCTGCACACGGCTTTGGTCGGCGAGATGAACGGGCTGCTCCGCGGGCTGGCAGGCGACGACCCGGCGTGGGGCACGTTCGGTGGGCCGCGGGCGTACACGAAGTGGGTGCAGCCGGCCCCGGGCATCCCGGCCCGGCCGGCGGGGGCGGTCGGCGGCACTGCCTTCATGGAGTCGCTTCAGGGACTCACCCCAGCCGCCCGGGAGGAGGCGATCGCCGCCGAGGTGCTGAAGGGGAACATCCCGACCTTCCTCCGCACCTTCCGCCCGGTGACGGTGTCAGCCAAGGACGCCGCGGGGAAGGAGCACACGGCCACGTTCGAGGCGATGCCGGACTACCTGGCGGTCGGCAGCGACGCCGACTTCGTCCGGGTGCCGATGACCCCGCAGACGGCCGCCCGCATCGCCGACGCCTTCGGCTGTTCGCTCCCCACCCGCAGGATGGCGGACGCGGTCTACCAGGCGGCGACGGTGAAGTTGGAGCCGCGACCGCTGACCGAAGCCCGCGAGTCCCCGGCCACGTTCCTGCGGCACCACCGGCTGATCGAGGAGCAGCGGGCCGGCCGGCCGCTCGGCGAACTGATCGCGGGGATCAAGAAAGACGTGGTGGTGACGAACCGGCTGGCCGAGCGGTCGAACCGGGTAGCCATCTACGGCTGGCACAAGCCGGACGGCAAGCCGATCCAGCCGCTGACCATCGTCCACGTGAACACTTACGTGGACTACAGCCACGGCGTCCGGCTGGTGCGGCGGGCGGTGACGGTCGACGGCACCCCGCGGGACATTCGTCACGTTCTGTACCGGGCGGAGTGGTCCGCCCTCTTGAGCGACGAGGGCCAAATCCTCCGGCCAACGTACTAAAGCGGGCGGATTCCCTGTAGGCAGGGCCGGTTGTAGCGGTTATTCTGTCCCCCGCCCGGCGGCTCAGTTGGGCGAGAACGCTGGCATGCGAAAGGACCGCTTGGGCGGGGCCATCTGCTGGCGGGTCTGCTCGGCCGCCAGCCGGTAGACCTCCTGAACCCAGGCTTGCTGGGCCATCGGCAGGGCGACGAACATCGGACACGCGACGAAGGCTTCCGACCCGCCACAAGCGACGGGGGACAGAGACGGGGTGACTTCGACTAGCTCCCGGAACCTGTGGTGAGCCATGACTTTAGCCTTCGTCGTCGAGTGTGAACCGTCCTGAACGGGTCTAAAGCAACATCATGTTGATCGGTTAGGTGAAGTAATTGTACCTTGTGTCGGCTGGAAGGCAAATTCCAGTCGTGCTTTCCAGTGTCTCTCTGTGCCCGGGTGGCCGTACCGTTGGCATCGGGCGTGTGGGGTAGGCGACCGTAACCCAAGGAGGCGGGACCGTGACCAGCACGATGATGATGGACCGGACGGCGATGGGAATGCCGGGGATGACGGGCGGGGTGCCGATGGGCGGCACCGTCCCGACGATGCCGAACATGGTCATGGTGCCCCGGTGCACCATGAAGGTGGAGAAGATCGCCGGCGGGATGCGGATGACCTGCACCTGCGACGACCCGACCGCCTGCGCCATGATGCAGAACCTGTGTCAGATGATGGCCGGCGGGATGTGCAGCGTCTGCTGCACCATGAACGGGATGACGGTGTGCGTCTGCAACCTGACCTGCGGCGTCTGCAAGTGTGAGATGACGAAGGACGGCTGCTGCGTCACCTGCACCAGCGGGGACAAGGCGTGCGAGGCGATGATCCAGGGGTGCTGCGACTGCCTGATGGCGTGCATGAAGGCCGGCTGTACCTGCTGCCTGATGATGGGCGGCACCCCGGTCTGCTGCTGCACCTGCTGAGGCAGGGTCGAGGCTGACCGTGGGCGGCCGGCGAACGCCGGCCGCTTCTGTTTGGCTGACGGTCGGTGTAGGGTCCGCTGTGCGGACCGGCGCGCCCCGGTCCGCACAGCGGACCCTACGCCCGACGCGACACCGGCTCAGGAGCCACGCCCGTGTCGGGTCACTCCGGTCGTTCGCTCAGCGCCGGGTTCGGGCGGATCAGCAGCACCAGCACGACCGATACGCCGGCCACCACGGCGAACGCCCCGAAGATCACGTTCAGTGGCACCCGGGCGTCCCGCAGGTGGCCGAACCCCCAGTCGGCCAACCCGCCGCAACTGATGCTCACCAGGTTCATCACCCCGTACCCGGTGGCCCGCAGCTCCGGCCGGACAATCTGGGCCAGGATCGGCATGTTGTTGCAGTCGAAGAACCCCCAGCCGAGGCCGAACAGCATCAGGAACAGGACGGCCACGGTGAGCGTGCCGGCGTTCCCGACGCCGAAGATGGCCGGGATGATGAAGCCCATGCCGATCGCGCTGGTGTAGATGCGGCCGCGGACGGAGTGCACCATCCACCGGTCGGCCAGCCACCCGCCGAGCACCGCCCCGACGATGGCCGCCGCCTGCCAGTACAGGGTGGCCGCCACGCCCGCCTTCCCCTGGCCGATGTCGAACTGCTGTTTCAGGATGGCCGGCATCCAGTCCCGCACCACCCACCCGGCCAGGGCCGGCAGGGTGAAGTACAGCACCAGCAGGATGAACGAGGCGTTGGTCGCCAGCTCGGCCGCCGCCCGGGCCGGGGACGGCTTCGGCGGGGCGTCGGCCGCGTCCGCCCGCGGGGCGTCCCGGAGCAGGGCCACCAGCGGGACGGCGTACAGCATCCCGATGACGCCGCAGGCGACGAACGCCGACCGCCAGCCGAGGGCCGGCTCGTCCGCCACGTACCCGCCGAACCCGCCGGCGATCACCCCCAGGTAGATGGCGAGCTGGTGCAGGCCGACCGCCCGGGAGCGGGTGTGGCCGGTGTGGAAGTCGGCGATCAGGGCCAGCGCCGCCGGGATGTAGAACGCCTCGCTGACGCCCATCAGCGACCGCGCCCAGAGCAGCTCGTCGTAGGTGGTGACCTGGCCGGTCCACCACGTCACCGCGGACCAGACGAACAGGCTGCCGCAGATGACGAACCGCCGGCTGAACCGGTCGGCCACGTACCCGCCGACCGGGCTGAGGAAGGCGTACACCCACTTGAACTGGCCGAGCATGAACCCCCAGCTCTTCTCGCTGCCGATGGTCGGGATGTCCGCCATGACGGAGAACTTCATCGACGCCAGCATCTGCCGGTCGAGGTAGTTGAGCAGGGCGACCGGCATGAGCAGGACGACGACCAGCCAGGCCAGGCGGGCGACCGACGGGGGCGAAGTCACGGGCGGGTCACTCCTGAAGGGCGGCATCGGGGCGGGCGGTGCGGTTCGGCACCGGGTTCACGACGGCCCGGGGCCATCGGGCCGGGGAGGGCGAGGCTCCTGCCGAGCCGCCAGCCCGGGTCGCTGGTCGTCTCCCGACCCGGTGGCTGCCGCGGATGTGGCTCGGACCCGTTGCCGCGGGCTGACGGCTCGGCAGAAGCCTCGCCCTCCCCCGGTGCCGCGAGCCGGCCGTGGCTCAGGTCACTGCTGGCTCGTCCTTACCCCGGTCGCCCCACCCACCCCCACACCTCCGGCGAGCGGACGCCCGGCCGGGCCTCGCCGCTCGGCACCACCCACTGGACGCCCCAGCGGACGCACGGTGCCGTCACCCGCGGGGCGGGCAGCCCGCCGGCCTTCACCCAGTTGCCGGTCCTGGCGTCGAAGCGGAGGACTGTCTTACCGAACCCGCGGTGCGCAGCCGGCGGAATCCCGACCTGCGAGCCGTCGTCCCCGCCGAGGAGGAAGAAGCCGGTGACGTCCGTGGGGGCCGGCGACGGGGCGGCGGCGACCGGGTGCGGCAGGTCGGCGATACGCTTCCAGCCGCCGGCCGGGTTGTACCGGTACGCGTCGCGGAGGTAACGGCGGTCGGGCTTCTCGCCGACCAGGTCCACCCCGCCGACCAGCCAGAACGCCCCGCCGAAGCCGGCCGCGACCGCCAGCATCCGCCCGCCGCCGGGGCAGGGGGGCACCGCCCGCCACGCCGGCTTGTCCGCCGCCAGGTCGAGCGCGTACACCGCGTCCAGGGTGCTCCTGGCCGTCGGCGACTCCTGCCCGCCGGCGACGTACAGCGTGTCCCCGACCAGCGCCCCGCAGCCGTTGGCGACCGGCCGCGGCAGCGGTGGCAGCGGAGTGGTGGCGAGCTGGCCCGCGGTCCAGTCGAGTCGGAAAGCGTCGGGGTAATGCCGGGCCGCGTCACTTCCGCCGACGCAAACCACCCCGCCGCGGTGGGTGACGGACACCCCGTATCCGAGCGGCCGGGGCAGCTTGCCGGCGACCGCCCATTTGCCGCCCGGGGCGTCGAGCACGAACACGGCGTCGGTCCACGCCTTCGCCCCGCCCTCCCACGGCTTCTTGCCCGGGAAGTTGGCCCCGCCGGCGACCAGCAGCGCCCCGCTGCTGACGCCCGCGAACGACCCGGCGAACCCCTCCGGGTCCGGCAGCGACGGCAACCGCTGCCACGTCCCGCCGGGCGCTCCGGTGCCGAGCACGACCGCCGCCAGTCCGGCCCACCAGCCGCTCATCGCCCCCTCCTGCCGCGTGACCCGCGACAGTTGAGATCTTGGCGAGCGGGGGGCGTCAGCCCCTGTTGGAGCGCCCCGTTGGAGGCAGCAACAGGGGGGCTGACGCCCCCCGCTCGCCTTGCGTCCGAGGACTTGCACACAGTAGCCGCGGCGTCAGTCCGGCTTGATCCAGGCGGCAAAGGCGTCGTCGTCCACGTTCCGCCCGCTGACCACCGCTACCACGTCCCCGTCCCCAGCCAGGTCGGTCTGCCGACCGAGCAGGGCGGCGACGGCGATCGCCCCGGACGGCTCGGTCCGCAGCCCGTGGGCGGCGTACAGCCACCGCATGGCCGCCCGGGTGGCCGCGTCCGGGACGGCCGCCGTCTCGCACACCAGCCGGCTCAGGATCGGCCAGTTGTGCTCGCCCACGTCGTAGGACAACAGGCCGTCGCAGATGCTCGTCGGCCGGTCCACCCGCACCCGCCGGCCGGCGGTCAAGGACTGCCGGAAGTCGTCCGCGCCGGCCGGCTCGACGCCGACGATCCGGGCGGCCGGGAACCCGTCGGCGATCGCCAGGGCGTGCCCGGCCATCAGCCCGCCGCCGCTCACCGGGCAGACGAAGTGGGACACCCCGCGTCCGTCCCGCTGCAACTCGCGGACAATCTCCAGCCCGCCGACCCCGTTGCCGGCGATCACGGCCGGGTCGTCGTAGGGGGACGCCTGCACGGCGTTTTCCGCTTCCGCGATCTCGCGGGTGAGCCGATCCCGCTCGCCGGTCAGGTGGTCGGTGGCGATGTCGTAGGTGCGGACCTCGGCCCCGAACGACTTCGTCCGCTCGAACTTCACCCGCGGGGCGGTCTGCGGCATGACCACGATCACCCGCACCCCGAACCGCATCCCGGCGAAGGCGATGCCGGAGGCGAAGTTGCCGGACGAGTGGGCGGCGACCGGCCGGCCGGCGAGTCGCTCCCGGTTGGCCGCTACCCAGTTCAGCCCGCCGAGCAGCTTGAACGACCCGGACGGCGTCCACCCGTAGTCCTTCAGCCAGACCCGCCGGCCGGGCGGCAGCCCGAGTTCCCGCTCCAGGGCGTAGGAGCGGACCAGCGGGGCCGGCGAGACGTGCGGCCGGACCGCCGCCTCCGCGGCCCGCACGTCGTCGATGGTCACGATGCGAACCGCCATCTCAGCCCCCTCCCCGGTCGAGTCAGTTCGGCGGCCTGCTTCGTCCCGGCCACTTCCCCGTTGGCCGGCGGGTCGGGCCGGGGGAGGGCGAGGCTCCTGCCGAGCCGGGCTGCCCGTGGCAACCGTCGCACCCCATTTCGGCGACGGCCGCGGGTGAGACTCGCGGCCGTCGCGGCAGGCTGACGGCTCGGCAGGAGCCTCGCCCTCCCCTCGGGGAGTCTCTTCGCACCGGTGAAGGCGCCGGTCGCCGTCACCGGCCGTCGAGCAGCCGCCAACAGTACCACAGCATCCGCGGCAGGTGGAACGGCCCCTTCCACATGTTCCCCTTCAGCCGCACCGACACTCGGCCGTCCCGGTGCAGGTAGCCGTACCACTCGCCGAACTCCGGGTCCGGGAAGTGGCGGAAGCTCCAGTCGTGGACCTGCCGGTGCCAGCCGGCGTACTTCGGGTCGCCGGTCAGCTCGAACGCCAGCAGGGTGGCAATGACCGCCTCGCAGTGCGGCCACCAGAACTTCATGTCGTGCCAGTACTCCTGCACCGGCAGCCCCCGCAGGTCGCGGAAGTAGAAGACGCCGCCGTGCTCGTCGTCCCAGCCCCGCCGCCACATCCAGTCGAGGACGGTCAGCCCGAGTTGGACCAGCCGGCGGTCGCCCCGCAGCTTGCCCTCGTGCATCACGAACCAGGCGCACTCGAGGGCGTGGCCGGGGTTCAACGTCCGCCCGTCGAAGTGGTCGAGCACCTCCCCGGTTTCGCCGACCACCTCCATCAGCGCTTCGTGGTCTGGCTTCAGGAAGTATCGCTCGATGTCCGCGATGAAGTGGTCGATCCACTCGGTGCAGGTGCGGCCCGCCACGGCCACGTCGCCCAGGTTGGCCCGCAGCTCCTGGGCGGTGGCGACGCCGATCATCAGCGGGCCGATGCCCCGGGTCGGGCGGGTGGCCGGGTCCACCTTCGGCGGCATCCGGCCCGGGGTGAACGAGTGGTCGAGGTACGTCTCGAAGTACCGGACCGCGTCGGCCCGGGCTCGCTCGTCGCCGGCGGCCCGGGCGTAGGCGGCGTTGGCGATGGCCGCGAACGCCTCGCTGTACACATACCGCCGCATCCGCAATGGGCGGCCGTCCCGGGTGACGGTGAAGTACAGCTTGCCGCCCGGCCCGGCCGCGTGCTTGCGAAGGAACTCGACCCCGCTCTTGGCGGCGGCCAGCCAGTCCGGGTTCGGCCCGACGGTGTTGAACAGGGTGGCGAACGTCCACGCCCCGCGGCCCTGGAACCAGACCGACTTGTCGGTGTCGATCACCGTGCCGTCGCGGTCGAGGGCGGTGAGGAACCCGCCGTGCTCGTGGTCCAGCCCGTGCCGCAGCCAGAACGGGAGTACGTCCCCGAGCAGGGCGTCGCGGTAGACGGCGGCGAGGGCGGCCCGGCCGTCGGGCGTGGTGAGGTCCACGCTTGTACCCCTTATTGCGATTCCCGGGCCGGGTGAGTCGTCCGCTCGCTCCGCGAGCGGACCGGGCGCTTCAACCCTGGGATGCCAGGCGCCCTGGGATGGAGTCGCGGAGTCCGCTCGCGGACGACTCACCCGCCGTCATACGATCAGGTAGTGTCCGGCGGGACACCGGTCGCACCGACCCACCGCCGGCTGTCAGCAGTTGACCATGTTCAGGGCCAGCCCGCCGAGGGAAGTCTCCTTGTACTTGGCCTGCATGTCCACCCCGGTCTGCCGCATGGTTTCGATCACCCGGTCGAGCGGGACGAAGTGGGAGCCGTCCCCGTGCAGGACGGCCAGCCGGGCGGCGTTGATCGCCTTGGCCGCCCCCATCGTGTTCCGCTCGATGCACGGCACCTGGACCAGCCCGCCGACCGGGTCGCAGGTCAGCCCCAGGTTGTGCTCCATGCCGACCTCGGCCGCGTTCTCGATCTGCTCGTTCGTCCCGCCCATGACCGCCGCCAGCCCGGCCGCGGCCATCGAGCAGGCCACCCCGACCTCCCCCTGGCAGCCCATCTCGGCGGCGGAGAGGGAGGCGTTTTTCTTGTACAGCATGCCGACCGCCCCGGCGGTCAGCAGGAACGTCCGCACCCCGGCGGCGTCCGCCCCGGGGAGGAACCGGCGGTAGTACGCCAGCACCGCCGGGATGACGCCGGCCGCCCCGTTGGTCGGGGCTGTCACCACCCGCCCGCCGGCCGCGTTCTCCTCGTTCACCGCCAGGGCGAACAGGCTGACCCAGTCGAGCTGGACCAGCGGGTCGGCCGCCGTCGACCGGGACTGCAGCCCGCGGAACAGCCGGGGCGCCCGGCGGAGGACGTTCAGCCCGCCGGGCAGCACGCCCTCGGTACGGCAGCCCCGCTCGATGCACTGCTCCATCACCGCCCAGATGCGGTCCAGCCCGGCGTCCGTCTCGGCCGCCGGCCGCCAGGCGGTCTCGTTCGCCCGGACCATGTCCGCGATGGACAGCCCGGCCGCCCGCCCCTTGGCCAGCAGCTCGGCCGCCGACGCGAACTCGTAGGGCAGCCGGACCGCCGGCTCGCCCGCGCCGGCCTCGCCGTCCGACTCGGCCACCACGAACCCGCCGCCGACCGAGTAGTACGTCTCGCACGCAAGCTGCTCGCCGGCGTCGGTGAACGCGGTCAGCCGCAGCCCGTTGGGGTGCCGGGGGAGGAACTCGGTGGTGTGGAACAGGAGGTCCGTCGGTTCGTGGAACGGGATCGGCCGTCGGCCGGCGAGTTGCAAGGTGCCTTCACTCCGCACCCGGGCGACCAGCGGGCCGACGGCGTCCGGGTCGACGGTGTCGGGCCGTTCGCCGGACAGCCCGAGCAGGACGGCGGTATCGGTGGCGTGCCCGCGGCCGGTCAGCGCGAGCGACCCGAACAGGTCGGCCCGCACCCGGCCGACGCGGTCGAGCAGCCCTTTCGCCGCCAGGTCTTCGACGAATCGCAGAGCGGCCCGCATCGGGCCGACGGTGTGCGAACTGGACGGGCCGATGCCGACCTTGAACAGGTCGAACACGCTCAGGGCCATGACGGGTCGTCCTTCCGGGGCGGGGCGGGCGCGGTGCTTGAAGTGTACCGCGGGCCGCGCCGCCGGGGAGGGCGGGCTACGCGGCCGGCACGATCGACTCGGCGGCCATCGCCGGGGCCAGCTCGACCGGCGGCTCGGCCGGGGGCTTGGCGGCGGCCGGCTGCGGCGTCCGCTTCCGCGTGAACCAGCCGCCGACCCGATTCACGATCCGGGTGAAGTCGTCCCACAGCGAGTACGCCACCGGCGTCACCAGCAGCGACAGCAGCAGGCTGAGCATCTGCCCGCCCAGGATCACCTTGGCCATGCTCGCCCGGGCGCCGGCCCCCGGTCCCTGGCCGGTGGCGATCGGGATCATGGCCGCCACCAGCATGATGGTGGTCATCAGGATCGGCCGCAGCCGGGCCTCGTTCGCCTTCAGGATCGCCTCGTCCCTTGGCAGCCCCCGGCCCCGCAGCACGTTCGTGAAGTCCACCTGCAGGATGCCGTTCTTCTTCACGATGCCGAACAGCATGAACAGCCCGATCATCGCGTACACGTCCAGCGGGGTTCGCAGGAACAGCAGCGACAGCAGGGCGAACGGCAGGGTGAGCGGCACCGCCAGCAGGATGGTGATCGGGTGGACCAGGCTCTCGAACTGGGCCGCCAGGATCATGTACATGAACACGAACGCCAGCAGGAAGGCGAACGCGAAGTTGCTGTTCGAGTCCTTCATCAGCTTGGCCTCGCCGAGGAACTCGTACTGGTAGCCCGGCGGCAGGTCGAGCGCCTTGATGTCCTGCTCGACCCGCGGCAGGATCTTGCCCAGCACCTCCCCTTCGGCCAGGTTGGCCTGCACGGACACGTACCGCAGCCGGTTGAACCGCTCGATAGCGGACGGGCTGGTGGCCGGGGCCAGGGCGGCCAGGTTCCGCAGCTCGACCAGCCGACCGGCGGTGTTCGGCACGGTCAGGGCGGCCACGGCCGCCGGGCGGTCCCGGCCGGCCAGGTCGGCCCGCAGCCACACGTCGTACTGCTCCGCCCCCTCCTTGTACTTGCTCACCGGCTCCCCGCCGACCAGCAGGCCGAGGGCGGACGAGATCGCCTGCACGCTCACCCCCTGGTCGGCCGCCTTCTCTCGGTCGATGACGACTTGCAGTTCGGGGCTACGGTTGGCGATGGTGGTGTCCACGTCGGCGAACGCCGGGTCGGCGGCGTACTTGGCCTTCAGCGTCTGGGCGGCCGTCTCCAGCACCGCCGTGTCCGGCCCGCGGAGGGCGACCTCGAACTGCACGTTCTTGAACGCGCTGCCGCCGAACAGCTTGACCTCCTGCACCGCCGGCCGGTAGTCCGGGTAGTCGGCCAGCAGCTTGCGGGCCTCGGCCATCGAGTCCCGCTGGCCGAAGTACGATTCGGCCGGCCGTTTCGGGTCCAGCCCGACGAGTTGGCGGAACCCGGCCCACGGGGACCAGGTGCGGTCGGCCAGGTCGGTCATCCGGCAGTAAATGGACGCCTTGGTCACGTCCCCCTGGCCCTTCGGGTTGCGGCCGTCGGTCGGGCCGACGGTGGTGAGCACGTTCGTCACCCCGCGGACCGTCTTCAGCTTGGCCTCCAGCTCCCGGCAGGCCTTGTCCGCCCGGTCCAGGGTGTACCCCTCGGGCAGGGTGAGGGACACCTCGAACTCGCTCTGGTCGTCCTTCGGCACGAAGTCGGTGCCGACCAGGACGAACAGGACCGGGGTGGAGGCGAAGGTGAGCAGGGTGGCCAGCACCACGATCCCCCGCCGCCAGCCCCACCGGCCGCCCAGGCACCAGGCCAGCAGGCGGACGTACAGCCGCGTCACCCAGCCCCAGAACCCGCTCCCGGCCCCGTCCCCGTGGTGGGCGTTCTTGACCGGCCTCAGGAACCGGGCGCACAGCATCGGGGTGAGGGTGAAGCTGACCACCAGGGACAGCATGATGGCGAACCCGACCACCCACCCGAAGCTGTTGAAGAACCGTCCGACCTGCCCGCTCATGAACGCGATCGGGGCGAAGATGACCGCCAGCGACAGGGTGGTCGCCAGCACGGCGAGGGCGATCTCACTCGTCGCCGCCGACGCCGCCTCCATCGGCGTCTGGCCGTACTCCTCCATGTGCCGGAACACGTTCTCCAGCACCACCACCGCGTCGTCGATGACGATGCCGACGGCCAGCACCAGGCCGAGCAGGGTCATGCTGTTCAGGCTGAACCCCATCAGGTCCATCAGGGCGAACACCCCGATCACGCTGGTCGGGATGGCCAGGGCGGCGATGACGGTGGTTCGCCAGTCGCGGATGAACAGCAGCAGCACCCCGCTGACCAGGACCGCGGCCAACAGCAGGTGGAACTTCACCTCCTCGATCGACCCGCGGATGAACTTGGCCTGGTCGCGGATCACCTCGACCCGGATGTCGGCCGGCAGGGTCGGGCGGATCTGCTCCAGCCGGGCCTTGACCGCGTCGGCCACGGCGACGGTGTTCCCGCCGGACTGCTTCTGGACGATCAGCGACACCGCCACGTCCCCGTCCAGCCGGCTCAGGGTCCGCGGCTCCTCGATCCCGTCCTCCACCTTGCCCACGTCCTTGACGCGGACCGGGTAGCCGTCCCGGGTGGCGATGATGATCTCAGCGATGTCCTCCGGCCGCTTCACCCGGCCGAGCGTTCGCAGCACCTCCTCGCGGGCGCCGCTGTCCACCCGCCCGCCGGGCAACTCCAAGTTCTGGCGGATGAGCGCCTGCCGCACGTCCTCAACCGACAGGTCGCGACCGCGGAGGGCGGTCGGGTCCACCGTCACGTTGATCGCCCGTAACTGGCCGCCCACGAGCGCGACCGACCCGACGCCGACGACGGTCCCCTCGATGTCTTCTTTGATGAGCTTCTTGGCGATCTCGGTGACTTCCCGCAGCGACCGCCGGCCGGACACGGCGAGCGTGACCACCGGGGCGGCGTCCACGCTGAACTTCTCGACCTTCGGCAGGTCGGTGCCGACCGGCAGTTGGGACTGGATCAGGCTGACCTTGTCGCGGACTTCTTGCGCGGCGATGTCCCCGTTCTTTTCGAGCTTGAACCCGATGACGAGCTGGGACATCCCCTCCCGCGTCGTGGACCGCAGCTCGTCGATGCCGGCGACGGTGTTGACCGCCTCCTCCATCGGCTTGGTGACGGCCGACTCCATCTCTTCCACGCTGGCCCCGCGGAGGGTGGTCGTCACGACGACGACCGGCACGTCCACGTTCGGGAACAGCTCGACCCCGAGCCGGGTGTACGACGCCAGCCCGAGGACGATCGGCCCGAGCACGAGCATGGTCGTGAACACCGGCCGGCGGATACAGATGTCCCAGATCGACATGCCGCCCCCTCAAGCAATGGCACGCGGATGACGCGGATTTCACCGCGGATGAAAACCGGATCGGAACCCAATCCTGTTATGGTTCTGATCCGCGTCTATCCGCGGTCGCAGATCGGCGTCATCCGCGTTCCATGTGTTAATCCCGCAGCTTCACCGGAGAGCCATCGACCAATAGCGAGAACCCGCTGGTGGCGACGCTGGCCCCCGCCGGCAGGTCGCCGAGCACCTCGACGTAGTCCTTCTCCCGGCCGCCGGTCCGCACCTCGACCGCCTTGGCGTGGCCGTCCGCGACGACGAACACCTTCGTCACCCCGGCGAACGTCACCAAGGCGTCCGGCGGGACGGTCTTGATCGTCTCGGCGTGGGTGCGGACGGCCGCCCGGGCGAACCCGCCGGCCTTCAGCTTGCCGTCCAGGTTGGGCACCGCCACCTCCACCTGGAAGGTGCGGTTGACCGGGTCCACCGTCGGGTTCACCCGGGCCACCCGGCCGGCGAACACGGCGCCCGGGTAGGCGTCCACCCGCACCTCCACCGTCTGGCCGACCTTCACCTCGCCGGCGAACCGCTCCGGCACCGCCGCCCGCAGCTTGAGGGCGTGGGCGATGACCAGCTTGTACGCGTTCGTCACCGGCTGGCTGCGGACCATCTCCCCCTCGGAGACGAGCCGCTGGGCGACCGCGTACCGCAGCGGGGCGAACCCCGGGCCGACGGCCGCCGCCCAGGCCGCCCACCCGGCCGGCTCCGGGCAGGTGAGCTTGGTGTCCGCCAGCTTCTGCTCGGCCGTGTCCAACTCGGCCTGCCGCAGCCGGGCGGTGGCCATCACCGTGCGGACTTCACTCAGCGTGTGCTTCTTGGTGGCGTCGGCCACCTGGAACTCGGTCAGGGCGGTGGTCCGCTCCTTGTCGGAGAGGCCGGGCAGCTTCTCCACCCGGTCCCACTCCCGCTTGGCCTGGTCCAGCGACAGGGCGGCCCGGCGGACCATCGGCACCGCCTCGATGTCGAACTGCCCGTCGGCCGGCATCCGGGTGAGAGCCGCCTTGGCCAGCTCCAGTTCCAGCCCCCGCCTGGCCCGGGCGACCTCGTGCTTGTAGTCGGTGGGGTCCAGGTCGAGCAGCACCTGGCCGGGGATGACGAAGTCGCCGACGTCGGCGTGCAGGCTGACCACCCGGCCGTCCACCTTCGGGGCGACGGTCACTTCCTCGTACCCGTTCAGGGTGCCGACCGCGGCGACCGTCCGCTGGACCGAGCGGGCCGTCACCGGGGCGACGGTGACGGTCGCCGTCGGCAGCTCCTTCGGGGCGGTGGTGGCGGCCGTCGGGGCGGCCGGGTAGCAGCCGGCGGCGAGCAAAGGAGGCCAACGAACCGCAGGCGGCTCGGCGTAGGGCGGGTCGAGGAGGCTTGGCGACGAGGCCTGCCGAGAATGGCAACGGCTCCTCGCCCGGACCGGCAGGCCTTCGTCGCCAAGCCTCCTCGACCCGCCCTACGAAGATCGGGTGTCATCGCGCCCTCGCTCGACCGCTCTCGGTCAGTACGCCGTGGAAGATCACGTCCAGCACGGCCGCCGCCTGGGCGTCCGGGTCGGCCGGCCGGCCGGTCAAAAGGTTGGTGAGAATGGTCCCGTACAGCAGGTCGCCGACCACGTCGAAGAACCGGTCCAGCGGCATCGGCCGGACCAGCCCGGCGGCCACCAGCCGGCCGAACAGCGCCTGGTGCTGGCACCCCTTCTCGTCCGCGTCCTTGACGCTGAAGTAGAGCGGCCGGTGGTGCTTCGGGAACGCCGCCCGCTCCTGGACGAACAGCTCGGCCATCTCCGGCCGGCGGTGGAAGAACCGCAGGTACGTGCGGATGGCCGTCCGCACCTGGTCCAGCGGGTCGGCGGCCGGGTCGGCGACGGTCGCCGTCATCTCCTCGTCCAGCTCGGCCAGCCCCCGCTCGACCGCCGCCAGGAAGAGCGCCTCCTTGGTCGGGAAGTACCGGTACACGGTCCCGTTCCCGACCCCGAGCCGGTCGGCGATGGTCTGCACCTGGACGTTGGCGAACCCGTGCTCGGCGAACAGGGCGGCGGCGGCGTCCAGAATTTCCGTGCGGCGGCGGTCGGCCCGGTCCGGGTCGCGGGGCCGGCCCGGCTTCCGCGGGGAGTCACTCAGGTTCGCCGGAGGGCACATCGGAAAAACTGTCCCATTTATTTAACGGATTTGTCCGTCCGCTAATCGTGTATAGGTGAATCGGTCGAACACGTCGAGGTCAGTTCCGCGGATTCTCAGCCCGCGGCCGTGTTGGCATAGCACAGGCCAAAACTGTCCACTTGCCATAAGCCTTTGTTGCTGAATTTGTTGTGATCAAATTCGAATCGGAAGATATCTCAGTCGTGGGAACGGATTCCCTTCTTGGGTGGCTCGCCGGACAGTTGCCCGGGCCGGCAGGAATACAATGCCCCGACCTGGCCCACGGGGTTTTTCCGATGCCGCTGGACTGGTCGCCGCTCGTCGAACTGATCCGCCGCCATTCGCGGTTCCTGCTGATGACCCACCTCCGCCCGGACGCGGACGGCCTCGGCTCCCAGCTCGCCCTGGCCGACGCCCTGACCGCCCTGGGGAAACAACCGCGGGTGGTGATCCCGAGCAACCTGCCGCCGCGGTACGCCTTCCTGAACACGCCGGCCGCCCCGATCGAGGAGTTCCGCCCGGCGGTCGCCGACCGGTTCCGGGACGTGGACGCGGTGCTGGTCCTCGACACCGGGACATGGAACCAGCTCGGCGAGTTCGGGGACTTCCTGAAAACGCTGTCCGTGCCCAAGGCGGTGGTCGACCACCACCGCACCCAGGACGACCTCGGGGCGGAGCGGTTCGTGGACGTGTCGGCGGAGGCGACCGGCCGGCTCACATACGAGCTGATCCGCGCCCTCGGGGTGCCGGTCAGCCCGCGGGCGGCCCACCACATGTTCATGGCCCTGGCCCTGGACACCGGCTGGTTCCGGCACAAGAACACGACCGCGGCCAGCTTCGCCCTGGCGGCCGAGCTGGTCGCCCTGGGGGCGGACCCGCCGCCGCTGTACGAGCAACTGTTCGAGGCCGCCCCGGTCGGCCGGCTGAAGCTGATCGGCCGGGCGCTCGACCGGCTCCAGACCCGGGCCGGCGGCAAGGTGGCGTTCGTCGAGGTGTACCTCAGTGATTACGCCGCCATCGGGGCCGTCCCCGGGGACACCGAAGACCTGATCAACTACCCGCGGAGCGTGGACGGGGTGGAGGTGGCGCTCATCTTCATCGAGCAGCCCGAGGGCGGGACGAAGGTGAGCTTCCGCAGCCGGCGGGTGGACGTGAGCAAGCTGGCCGAGCGGTTCGGCGGCGGCGGGCACAAGCTGGCCGCCGGGGCGCGGGCGGACGGGCCGATGCCGGCCGTCCGGGAGCAGGTGCTGCGGGCGGTCGAGGATGCGCTCGCCCGCGACCCCAGTTAAGACAGAAACCCCCGAAAGCCCACCCGTTGCGACGGGTGGGCCGAACGGCAGCCGCAGTCACCCGACACGGGTGACTGCGGTTGCGACTTCGCCCACGGCCCGCGGTCCGTGGGCTTTCAGGGGTTGTGCTGCCGCTCGGTTTGTAGGTTAATGTTGGTCTGCCCTCCTGCTCGCGGGAACCGGACCGCCGGCCCCGCGTCGAACCGTTAGCGACCCTCTGCGGGCCTTGCCATGCGTGCCGCTTCCGACCGGCTCACCCTGCGCGACCTGCCGCTGCCGGCCAAGCTGGTCGTCACCGGGTTCCTCATCACCGTCGGCGCCGGGTACTTCTCGGCCCTGGTGCAGATCCACTTCCAGCACGCCACCAAGGGGCACGCGATGCCCACTCCGGACGACGTGATCGAGAAGTTCAGCGGGCTGAAGAAGCCGGACGGGACCGCCCAGCCGGCCAGGCTGGAGGCCATCCTGACCGGGCCGCCGGACGGGGCGTTCGACAAGACGAACATGGTGCCGGCGTTCTTCGCCAAGTCCGGGTCCGGGTACGACAAGGAATGCAAGGAGCGGGGCAAGCCGACCGTCGACGCCGAGCGGACCGGGGAGCGGGCGGCCATGCTGCTGTGGGTGAACGCTGCCGCCGACGTGCGGAAGAAGGCCTACGAGGACGACAAGTTCAAGCTGCCGGCCGTCTGGTCCCAGCCGATCACCGAGGACTTCGTCGACAAGGACGCCAAGACGGTGCCGATCAAGACGCTGATCGAGGTGCGATGCCTGAAGTGCCACGCCGGGGAGAAGAAGCCGGACCTGGACGAGTACAGCAAGCTGGAGCCGCTGGCCACCGTCCCGCCGGTCGAGCTGGTCGACGGCAAGTGGGTCCGTAGCAGCCGACAACTGAGCGTCGAGGGGCTGACCCAGTCCACCCACGCCCACCTGCTCAGCTTCGCCGTGCTGTTCTCGCTGACCGGGCTGGTGTTCGCGTTCACCAGCTACCCGGGGCTGGTCCGCGGGTTCCTGGGGCCGCTGGTGCTGGCCGCCCAGGTGGCGGACGTGGCGTGCTGGTGGCTGGCCCGGCTGCCGGGGGTCGGGCCGACGTTCGCCCTGGCCGTCATGGGCACCGGGATGGTGGTCGGGCTGGGGCTGCTGTTGCAGATCATCCTGAGCCTGGTCGACCTGTACGGCTGGCGGGGCCGGCTGGTGCTGGCGGTGCTGTTCGTCGCCGCGGCGGCCGGGCTGGGGGTGCTGGCGAGCGAGGTGATCCGCCCCGCGCTGGAGGCGGAGAAGGCGGCGGTCGGGAGGGCCCGCTGTGCGGACCGGTGGGCGTTCCACCGGTCCGCACAGCGGACCCTACACGAACCGCCGCAGGAACTCGAAGCTCTTGCGGGCCACGTTCACCGCGTCGTGGCTGTGTCGGCTCAGCTCGACCGACACCATCCCCTGATAATTCGCCGCCCGCAGCCCGGCGAACACGTCGGCGAAATCCACCTCGCCCTCGCCGAACATCAGGTGGTCGTGGACGCCGCGCCGCATGTCCTCGATGTGGACGTTCCACAGCCAGTCCTTCCACCGGACCAGATGCTCGCTGACCGGCAGCTCGCCGTTGCAGACCAAGTGGCCGACATCGACGGTGAGGCCGAACGCCGGGTGGTTGACCCGGGCGTGGCAGGTCGGCGAACTTGTCCATCGTGTCGATGAACATGCCCGGCTCCGGCTCGAACGCCAGGCGGACGTTCTGTGAGGCGGCATAGTCGGCGAGTCGTTTACACTCATCCACCAGCCGGGGCATCAAAGTGGATGCAGACTCGTCCTCGGCCGGAGTGCCGGACCAGAAGCTTACGCAGTGTGAATACAGTTCGTTCGCGAACCCAATCGCGGTCCGGATGAAGTTGGCTCTTTTCTCTCGCTCCTCCGGTTCCGGCGCGAGGAGAGTCGGTTGGTGTTTTCGTCGCCGGTCCAACAGGAACCGAGCACCGGTTTCGAGGACCACTTCAAAGCCTGTCAGCGCCTGTAACGGGGCAGACTTCTCCCGGAAGTTCGCAACTGCCCAAGGGAATTCGGCAACGAACGGGTCGATATGGTTTACGTCCGGCGTCAGCGCCAGCCCGCCGTACCCCAGCTCGGCGATGATCTCGACGGCGTCTTCGAGCCGGTGGTGGGCGAACCTGCTGGTGTTGTACCCGAGAATCATCGCGCCTTCACAGGAGCCGCGACCGCAAGGAGCGGCTCGTCCCAGGCCGGAAGCGGTTGCCACTTCAGCCGCCCCTTGCGGTCGCGGCTCCTGTCATCCTGGCCGCTTGAGCGATTCCCGGTTCTCATCAAGCTTTCGTAACTTTCCGACCGGATCGCCGGTACCATCGGTTGGGTTGCTGACATCCTACGGCCGGCCGGGGCAGCGCCATGCGGTTCACACGACGGGCGGTTCTGGCGGCGACGGTCGGGCTGGCGGGTCCGGGGCGTTCGCCCAGACGGCCGGCGGCGGGGGCGGCACCGGCGGGGGCCGCCGGCGGCGGGTCCGCCGGCGGACTGGGCGGGACCAGCAGCGGCGGACTGGAATGCCGGCCGCCCCGACCATCTCCGGGGCGCAGATCACTGGCACCAGCACCAGCAGCGGTACCGGGCCAGCCGGAGCAGCGGGCTGGATACCTCCAACTTCCTCGGCGCGACCTACTCCAACCCGTACTACCAGGGGCTGTACAGCAACACGGCCGGCACCATCGGCGGGTTCGGCACCCCGCTGTACGGCACGACCGGCGGGACCGGCGGGATGCCGGGTAGCACCGGCACCGGCGGACGGACGACCGGCACGGCGGCGGGCGGTCGCGGGGCCACGACTACCGGGTTCGGCGGCACCGCCGGGCGGACCGCCACTGGGTTCGGGACCAGCGTCGGCGGGGGCGGCGGGGGTCTCGGTGGCGGACTGGGGGGCGGTCTCGGCGGCGGCCGGGCTGGTGGCCTGGGCGGCGGCCTTGGCGGCACCCTTCCAGGGCATCGGCGGGGTGACCGTCCCGCTCCCGCGGAACATCTCGTACACCGCCGTCCTGCGGTTCCCCACCCCGCCGCCCGCCACCCCGGCCCAGGTGCAGACCGACGTGCAGGCCATCCTGCAGCGGTCCACCATGCTGTCCGCCCCGGCCGGGGTGCAGGTGCTCACCGACGGGCCGGTGATCGTCCTCCGCGGGGCGGTCAAGGACGAGGACGAAGCCCGGCTGGCCGAGGGCATCGTCCGCCTCAACCCAGGTGTCCGCGACGTCCGCAACGAGCTGACCTACCCCAAGCAGTAACCGCCGACACCCCGCCGCCGAACCCCACACGAGGGCCGGCCCCACCCCCCCAGCCCCCCGCGGGCGGGGTTGGGGGGGGGGCGCCCGGCCCTCGTTCGGGATTTGCTGCTCGGTCGTGGAGCTTCCCGCCCGCCGGCGCTTACAACGGTAGTAGACACCCGAAGGAGCCAGCGATGGGCGTGAACCCGTACATCCGATCGGTCCAGCCGACGAAGCCGACCAAGCCGTTCAAGGTGACGTTCCGGTCCGAGGAGACGGGCGAGGCGAAAGAGGTGGCGGTGAACCCGGCCGACATCCCGTTCGGCGACCACGGGCTGGAGGGGAGCCTGCTGGACATTGCCATGGGGGCCGGGGTGGACATCAACCACTCGTGCGGCGGGGTGTGCGCGTGCAGCACCTGCCACGTGTACGTGGCCGAGGGGGGCGAGACCTGCCCGCCGGCCACCGACGACGAGGAGGACATGCTGGACGAGGCGCCGGCCGTCACCGCCGACAGCCGGCTGAGCTGCCAGTGCGTGCCGGACGGCACCCGGGATCTGCTCGTCATCATTCCGAAGTGGAACCGGAACCAGGTGAAGGAAGGGCACCACTAACCGGGAACGGGCCGCAACCCTTTGCCCGCCGCCGGCCAACGGCGTATGATCGAAGCGCGTTGATTGGTTCGCCCGCTTTTGGAGTGCCGCACGTCATGTCCACCCGCCGGCCCCTCGTCGTCGCCGTCCTGGCCGCCCTCCTGGCCGGGCTGACCGCCGCCGCCCAGCCGCCCAAGAAGGAGAAGGAGAAGGCCGACCCGAAGGCCGCCCCCAAGGCGCCGCCGCGGGCGGACGACCCGGCCCTGGCCAAGGTGGAGACCGAAGAGAAGTCGTTCACCTCGGCCGACGGGGTGAAGGCGCAGGGGCGGTGGTACAAGTCGGCCAAGGGGGCGGCCTCGCCGGTGGTGCTGCTGCTGCCCGAGTACGGGGCCGACCCGAACGCCACCGCCTGGGACGACATCGCCCGGGTGTTGGCCAGCAAGGGGTTCCACGCCTTCCGGTTCGCCTACCGCGGGCACGGCGACCTGAAGGCGCTGCACGCGCTGGACATCGACGCCGGGACGTTCTGGACCAACCCGATCAACGCCGCCCTGGTCAAGGGGGCGGAGAAGGCGGCCAACAAGACGATGATCAGCACCCGGGACTTCCGCCCCGGGTACTCGCCGATGGTCGTCCAGGACATCGCCGCCGCCCGCAACATGCTCGACCAGATGAACGACACCGGGGAGGTGAACACCGGCAACGTGTACCTGGTCGGGGCGGGGGACGCGGTCAACTACGGCCTGCTGTTCGCCGCCAGCGAGTGCTGGCGGGAGGACAAGAAGCCGAACATCCCCGTCCCGCCGACCATCGTCAGCACCCTCCGGCCGATCTTCCCGGCGGCCGAGCCGGCCGTCACCGACCTGGCCGGGGCGGTGTGGCTCAGCCCGGCCACCAGCCGGTTCTTCCCGGAGCAGACCCTGCAGAGCTGGGTGTACACCCCGTGGGGGCTGAAGCTGCGGTCGGACGTGCCGATGCTGTTCATCTACGGGGAGAAGGACGCGAACGGGAAGCGGGCGGCCAACAGCTTCTACAAGAACGTGTTCAAGGCCGACTCCCGGGTCGGGCCGGGCGGCCAGACCCTGCCCAAGCCGCTGTTCACCACCGTCCGGGAGGTGAAGGGGTCGGCCAACACCGGCACCAAGCTGCTCGGCAACAACCTGGGCACCGAGGCGCTGGTCCGGGACTTCGTGGAGGCGGTCGAGAAGGAGCGGAAGATGAAGCCGCGGAAGACCCGGGAGTGGACCAAGCCGCTGTTCATCGACGTCCAGTCGTTCGGGCTGATGCGGTAGGGACGGTCGAGTTGGCCGCGAGGCGGAGGCTCTGCGGAGCCGAGCCGCGGAACCTGGCACCCGAGTCGACGAGCGCGACGCCCGGGGAAGCAGGTTCCGCGGCTCGGCTCCGCAGAGCCTCCGCCTCGCGGCTAACCGGGTTCTCCGGCCGCCCGCGGGTGGAACTTGGCGTGCGGCGCCTTCAGCCGGCCGCGGTCCACCTGGGTGTAGTGCTGGGTGGTCTGGATCGAGGCGTGGCCGAGCAGCTCCTGAACCGTCCGCAGGTCGGCCCCGCCCGCTAACACGTGGGTGGCGAAGCTGTGCCGCAGGGTGTGTGGGCTGACGGTGTGCGGCAGGCCGGCCCGCAGGCAGTACTTCTTGACGATCCCCCACAGCGTCACCCGGCTGAGCGGCTTGCCGCTGCGGCTGACGAACACGTGGTCCGGCCCGCCGTCGGCCGGGCCGCGAGCGAACTGCGGTCGTCCCTCCCCCAGATACGCCTTCAGCGCCGCGACGGCCGGCCGGCCGAGCGGCACCACCCGCTGCTTCGACCCCTTGCCGACGCACTTGCAGAACCCGCCGTCCAGGTACAGGTCGGCCACCCGCAGCCCGACCACCTCGCTGGCCCGGCAGCCGGTCGCGTACATCGTCTCCAGGATGGCCCGGTCCCGGAGGAAGAACCGGTCCCCGGGCTGCGGGCCGGCCAGCAGCTCGTCGACCGCCGTCGGGCTGAGCACCTGGGGGATGCGCTGCCACAGCTTGGGGGAGGCGAGCAGGTCGACGGCCGTCGGGCTGGCCCGCTCCTCCAGCCGGAGGAACCGGTAGAACATCCGCAGCGCCGCCAGGTGCCGGGCGACCGACGGCGGGGCGAGCGGCACGTCGGTCAGGAACCCGACGTACCGGGCCAGGTCTTTGAGCGTCGGGGTGAGGTAGTTGGCCAGGCGGACGGTCGCCACCCACTCGGCGAACCGGTCCAGGTCGCGGGTGTAGGCGAGGAGGGTGTTGTGGGCCAGCCCCCGCCTCGGCCTTCAGGTAGTGCCGGAAGGCCAGGACGTCGGACTGCAGTTCGGTCAGGGACATCCGGTTCCCCGTGGTTCTCGTAGGGCGGGTCGAGGAGGCTCGGCGACGAGGCCTGCCGGTCCAGGCGCCGGCAGGCCTCGTCGCCGAGCCTCCTCGACCCGCCCTACACCTGCATCTCCCGCCGCAACAGTGGCCGCAATTTCGCCACGGCCCGGCCGCGGTGGCTGAGCGCGTGCTTGACCACGCTGGACAGCTCGCCGAACGTCTTGTGGTATTCGGCGATCTCGAACAGCGGGTCGTATCCGAACCCGCCGCTCCCCCGGGGGGCGGCCACGATCCGCCCCCAGCACCGCCCCTCGGCCACCGCTTTCACCTGACCGGTCGGGTCGGCCAGCACAGCACAACTGACGTAGTACGCCGCCCGCTGGTCGCCGGTCTTGCCGCTCAGCTCGGCGAGCAGCTTGGCATTGTTCGCGGCGTCATCCCCGTGCTTGCCGGCCCACCGCGCCGAGTACACCCCCGGTTGACCGCCGAGCGCCGGCACCACCAGCCCGCTGTCCTCGCCGAGCACCCACGTCCCGAGCACCGGGGCGAGCTGACACGCCTTCAGCCGGGCGTTCGCCTCGAACGTGTCGCCCGTCTCGTCCACCTCGGGGGCGGCCGGGTACGGGGACAGGTCGGTCAGCTCCAGCGGCAGGTCGCCGAGCAGTTCGACCAGCTCACCGAGCTTCTTCTTGTTTCGGCTACCGAGTACCAACCGTGGCATGAAGTCCTCAAGCGATGGCACGCGGAGGGCGCGGATTTCAGCGCGGATGAACGCGGATCAGAACTCGATCCGAATTGGAATCCGCGTTCATCCGCGCTCGCAGATCAGCGTGATCCGCGTGCCATGTTTTATGCCGGCTCGATGCTGGCCGTCAGCCCGCGGGCGGCGAACTGCTCGACGTACAGCTCGGCCCGCTCGAAGTGGGTGGCCAGGACGACCGCCCGGCCGGAGTGGTACGCCTCCCACATCCGGGTCATCGCCTCGGCCTCCCCGAACCGGGTCAGCTCGCGGAGGACGGCGACGACGAACAGCAGCCCCTTGTCCGCGGCCCGGTGCAGGACGACGCAGTACCGGGCGGGCGGGGGGCGGTCCGAGACGGGGTCCGAGGCGGACCGGTCGGGGTCGCGGCGGAACGGGGGGCGCGACGACATGGCTACCCTCGGGGCGGGGTTGCCGAGCGAGTTGTCACGACCCGGGGCCACGGGGGAGAGGCCGGGTCAGTCACACTCTAATCCCCGGAGGCGGCGGCGGTCAAAGCGCGTCGGCCTCCGGTGTGAACGCCCCTTCACGTCAGAGGTGCGGTTGTAACGGCGGTGTCGGCCGCGGCCGGCGAAACGGGTTGACCACCAGCAGTCCGGCCGCCGCCCCAGACCCTAGGCAGAGGGTCGAGACCACGGTGTATGTCTGCCAGGTGCGGTCGAACCCGGCATCCGCCCACCACCGTTGAGCCACCCGGCCGACAACCAGGTTCGGATGGTCCGGCGGGAACTGTTGCCCATCCGGCCCACACTCGAACGCACTCCGGCCGGTGACCGCCCCGCCGATGGACGCCCCGACCCAGCCGCCGATGCTGGCCAGCAGACCGACCGCCGCCCACCGCCATAACCGGGGCCGGGTCCGCCATCCGGCGACGACCAGCGGGAGTGTGATGGCGGTCAAGGCCGCGGCGACCACCACGGCCGGATTCCACTCCACCTGCGACCGCTCGTGCAACGCCGGCGTCAACCGGACCTGGTAATAGTAGCTGTACCAGCCGACCGGCCAGCCATACTCTTCCCGGCCGGTGAAGAGCATCGAGTTCGGTCTTGGCATAGACCAAACTAGCCCTCTGGCCGAGTCCCCATACTGATCGGTTTGGAGCCCGAGCACGACGAACCCGCCGGCCAGCACCAACTGGGCGGGTGCGATTAGCAGCCAGTGGCGGGCGGGACCAGCCACGGCGACCTCCGAACGCGCGCCGCGACCCGCTGTCGCGGTGGGTTGTAGTCCAAAAGTCCCGGACCGGTCTGTCGGCCGGCCTGTAAGCCGGGTTTTGTCCCGCGGGTTGCCCCGCGGCGACGGTCATTTATCTAGCCCCACAGTTGCCCGTGGGGTCGAGCAGCCTACCCGGGGGTTGGATAGCGGGCCGGGCCGACCCTCTCCCCCTGCTTGGCCTTGCTCCCGGTGGGGTTTGCCGAGCCGGCGGGTCACCCCGCCGCTGGTGCGCTCTTACATTAAGGGCTTTCGCCCCGCACCGTTTCACCCTTACCCGGGAGAGGGATGAGGGATGAGGGATGAGGGATGAATCAAAACCGAAGGCGTCTGACGACCTCGGGTCCTAATTCATCCCTCATCCCTCATCCCTCATCCCTCTCCAAGGCGGTTTACTTTCTGTTGCACTGTCCCGCCCGTTGGCGGGCCGGCCCGGGAGCCGAACCCGTTACCGGGGGTGGGGGTTACCCACCACCGCGCCCTTTGGAGCCCGGACTTTCCTCCCCGGGGTTGCCCCCGCGGCGACCGTCCGGCCGACCGACAGACCGGATGCCCATCCTACCGGACGGCCCGACGGCCGGGTAGGTTCACCTTGTCACCCCGGCACCCGGCCATCTAACAAACCGGGTATGGCACTCCACCGGCTGGCCTGGACCGACCGGCCGCCCGTCGGGATCACCGGCGGGGCGGTGACGGTCGGCAACTTCGACGGCGTTCACTGCGGGCACCGGGAGCTGGTGGCCGCCGCCCGCCGGTGGGCCGACCGGGTCGGCGGGCCGTGCGTGGCCGTCACCTTCGACCCGCCGCCCGGTGCCGTGCTGCGGCCGGTCGCCGGGCTGCTGCCCCTGACCACGCTCGAACACCGGGCCGAGTTGCTGCGAGCCGCCGGGGCGGATCACGTCGTCGTCCTGGCGACCGACGCGGGGCTGCTCAGCCTCAGCCCGGAGGCGTTCTTCGAGGACGTGGTGGCCGGGTTCTTCGGGGCGCGGGCGGTGGCCGAGGGGTACAACTTCCGGTTCGGCCGCGGCCGGGCCGGGGACACCGCCGCCCTCCGGCAGTTCTGCGAGGCGGCGACCATCGCTTTTGAAGAGGTATCGCCGTTGACCGTCGGCGGGGAGCCGGTGTCCAGCAGCCGGGTGCGGGCCGCCCTCGTCGTCGGGGACGTGGCGACGGCCGCCGAATTGCTCGGCCGGCCGTACCGGATCGACGGCACCGTCGTCACCGGGGCGAAGCGGGGGCGGACCCTCGGGTTCCCGACGGCCAACCTCGGTGGCGTCGAGACGCTGCTGCCGAAAGAAGGGGTGTACGCGGTCCGGGCGACGGTCGGCGGGGCCACGTACCCGGCGGCGGCGAACGTCGGTCCGAACCCGACGTTCGGCGAGGACGCCCGCAAGATCGAGTCGCACCTGATCGGGTTCGGCGGCGACATCTACGGGCAGCCGATGAGCGTGGAGTTCGTCGCCCGGCTGCGGGACACGCGGCCGTTCGCCGGGGTGGGCGAATTGAGCGATCAGTTGCGGCGGGATGTGGAGGCGGCCGAGCGAGCCGCGACCGCAGGTCGCGGGTGACGACCGCGTGCCGTCACCCGCGACTTCGCCCCCTGCGACCGGTCGGGGTCGTCACCCGCGACCTGCGGTCGCGGCTCGCGGGTTCCTCACGGGGCACAGCCATGTCCGACTCCGCGATCCTGGCCCGGATCGCTGCCGAGCTGCGGGAGCACGTCGCACCCGCCCTCGGGCTGGACCCCGCGGCTGTTGAAGCCGTCGCCGTCGAGAACGGCATCGCCACCGTCCGGCTGACCGAGGCGTGCGCGTCCTGCCCGGCGTCCCTGCCGCTGCTCGTCGCCGAGCTGGAGGCCGAGCTGAAAGCCCGGGTGCCGGAAGTGGAAATCGTCGAGGCGGTCGGGTAGGGCCGCCCTCCGTGGCGGCCCGTCAACCGGCAACGACTAGACGCCGTTGCCACGCGCTCCCCGGGCCGCCACGGAGGGCGGCCCCTACAACACTCGTTGTCCCCCAACCCCCGCCGCAGGTACACCGATGCAGCTCGGGTTCGTGTCCGCCATCCTCGGCGACCTGCCGCTGGAAGAGGTGCTGGCGTTCGCCGCCGACGAGGGGTTCCCGTTCGTCGAGCTGATGTGCTGGCCGCCGGGCAAGGCGGACCGCCGGTACGCCGGCGTCACCCACCTGGACGTGACCAAGTTCGGCCCGGCCGAGGCCGCCCACGTCAAGGACTTGCTGCACATCCACCGGGTTAAGATTTCCGCCCTCGGCTACTACCCGAACCCGCTCGACCCGGACCCGGCCCACCGGCAGATGGTCGGCGACCACTTGCGGAAGGTCATCCGGGCCGCCCCGCTGATCGGGCTGGACGTGGTCAACACGTTCATCGGCCGCGACCCCCGCAAGACGGTGGCCGAGAACCTGAAGCTCGTGGACGAGGTGTGGCCGCCGCTGTTGGCCGAGGCGGAGAAGGCCGGGGTGAAGCTCGGCATCGAGCACTGCCCGATGCTGTTCTCGGACGACGAGTGGCCGGGCGGGAAGAACCTGGCGGTCAGCCCGGAGGTGTGGCGGGCGCTGTTCGCCAAGTACCCCGGCGGCCGGCTCGGGCTGAACTTCGACCCGTCCCACCTGGTCTGGCAGGGGATCGACTGCGGGCGGGCGGTCCGGGAGTTCGGCGGCCACATCGTCCACGTCCACGCCAAGGACGAGCGGGTGGACCACGAGCGGCTGTACCAGGTGGGGATCAACGGCCTCGGCTGGCACGTGCCGAAGCTGCCCGGCCTCGGGGACGTGAAGTGGCCGGAGTTCTTCGCCGCCCTGACGGACGCCGGGTACGACGGGCCGGTGTGCATCGAGGTGGAGGACCGGGCCTACGAGCGGTCGCTGGACGACCGCAAGCGGGCGCTGCGGCAGAGCAAGCGGTTCCTGGACCAGTTCGTCGGCTGACCCGGTCAGAGCGGATCCCGCGCTGGTGCGACGGCGTTGGCCCGGGCCAGCCGCTCGCCCCCGGCCCCAGACTCGCCCTCCCGCTCCCGGCCGCCGGGCGGTACGATGCACCGGTCGCCGTGGGTCGCATGACGGGGGGCCGGCCGTGACCGGACCGGGGCGAGTCGCCGGGCTGATCGGGTGCGTGCTCGGGGCGGCCGCCGCGGCGGCCGACCCGCCGACCGCCGCCGACCTGGCGGCCGATCTCGGCCATCCGCTGTTCGCCCGCCGGGAGGCCGCGCCCAAACGGCTGTGGGAACTCGGCGAGCCGGCCCGCCCCGCCCTGCTCAAGGCCGCCGCCGGGGACGACCCGGAGGCCGCCCGCCGGGCGAAGGCCGTCCTCGACCGGTTCGACTGGGGGCTGTACCCGGACACCCCGCCGGCCGTGGCCGGGCTGATCGGCCGGTTCCGGTCCGGGAAGCCCGGCCCGCAGCGGGCGGCCCTGACCGACCTCGTCCGCCAAGGCCCGGCCGCCGACCGGGCTGTCACCGCGCTTCTCTCCCGCACCTACCCGGCCGGCGTCCGCGACTGGCTGTTCGAGACGTACACCGCCCTGCTCCGGACAGAGGTGCCGCGGCGGCTGGCCGCCGGCCAGGCGGACCGGGCGGAAACCCTGCTCGCCCTCCACCTCCGCGGCCCGGACCCGGACGGGCTGCTCGACTACGCCCTGTTCCTGCGGGGTCAGGGGCGGCCGGCCCCGGCCGACGCCTCGCCGCGGGCGACGGTGTTCCTGGCCCGGGCCGCCGGGGACACCGAGAAAGCCGTCGCCACCGCCGCCGAGTTGGCCAAGGCCGACCCCACCTTCCAGCCGACCTACGAGGCGCTGCTCGCCGACGTGAACGACTGGAAGGCGCTGGCCCGGCTGCCGATCCGGGTGGCGAACAGCGACGACGGGCTGCGGGCTTTCCGGCTGAAGCTGGCCGGCCGCACGGCCGACGCGGACAAGCTGCTCGACGCCCAACTGGACGCCCCGCTTGGCCCGCCCCGGTTCTCGGCCGGGTCGCTGGACGAGGCGACCATGGCCCTGCTGCTGAACGACCGGCCGCGGGACGGGATCGAGCGGCTCCGCAAGCTCGGCAGCTCGCCGCACATCCTGACCGACCTGCTGATCGCCCGGCTGGAGTTCGACGCCGCCCTGGCCCTGCTGGACGCCAGCCCGCCGGCCGAGAAGGGGTTCGACCCGCGGTTCCAGGCCGGCCTGCGGGACACCCGCCGGGGGCTGGTGCTGGCCCGCGTCGGCAAGCGGGACGAGGCGGCGGCGGCGTTCGCCCGGGCGGCCTCCCGACTCCCCCGCGGGGACGACTCGGACCCTGGCGAGTACCTGCTCACCCAGCTCGTCCGGGCGGAGGTTCGGGCCGGCCGGCACGACCTGGCGTGCGACCACCTGGGGGCGGCCGTCGTCTGGTTCGAGCGGCTGGGCAACCGCCCCCGGTTCCGCAACTACGACCCGTTCGAGGCGCTGTTCGAGGCGGACGCCGACCCGGCCCGGGCGGTGTGGGCGGCCCTCCGGGCGGACCGCCGGAAGGACGACCTGCCGGCCGCGCAGATGCGGCTGGTCCGGGCGCTGCTCGCCGGCCGGGCGGCCGAGGCCGACGTGGACCGGGCCGTCCGGGCGCTCAACCGCGGGTCGGTCCGGGACGCCGACGAGTACGACCGGGAGCTGGCCGTGGCCGCCGTCTACCGGGCGGCCGGCCGGGCCGAGGAGGCGGTCAAGGTGCTGGCCGCCGCCGCCGACCGGCCGCCGCCGGCTGTTCGGGTGGAAGCCGACGACCCGTTCGCCAACCTGCCCGGCGGCCGGCCCGACCCCCGCGGCGCCCGGGCCTGGGTGTATGGGACGGACGAGCGGTTCAAGTTCTGGGTCGAACTCGGCGACCTGCTGACCGAACTCGGCCGGCACAAGGAGGCGGCCGACCGGCTCGACCAGGGGTGGCGGCAGCACCCGGACAACCCGATCCCGCTGTACCTGTCCGGGCGGGCGCTGGTGGCCGCCGGGGACGAGGCCGCCGGCCGCAAGCGGATGGCCCTGGCCCACCGGGTCGCCCTCGGCAACGCCCGCATCCGCGGCCGGTTCCTGGAGGAGCTGGTGGTCCGCGGGTTCGCCGCCGACGCCGCCGCCGAGCGGGAGCTGGCCCGGGCCGCCGCCTGGGCCGGGGACAGCTACGTCGGCAACGTGTGGAACCAGGCGGCCCGGGCGGCGGTCCTGAACCGGGACTTCGCCGGGGCGGCGGGCGACAGCCGGCGGGCCATCCACCACCTGCTCAAGTCCCCGAACCTGACGTACAGCGACGCCCCCGCCTACCTGACCGTCCCGGTCGGGGTGCGGGCGCTGGAGGCCCGGGCCGCCCTGGCGGCCGGCAGCCCGGCCGACGCCGTCGCCCGGGCGAAAGCCTGCCTGGACGCCATGCCGGACAACCCCGGGCTGGTCATCGGGCTGGTTCCGGAGCTGGACCGGATCGGGGACCGGGCCGGGGCGGACGCGGTGTTCGACGCGGCCTGGGGGGCGTTCGACAAGCTGATCCGGGCGCACCCGAAGACCACCTGGGGCCGGTCGGCCGCCGCCTGGATCGCGGCCGGTTGCCGGCGGAAGCTGGACGCCGCCCTGGAGTACGCCCGGTTCGCGGCCGAGGCCGAGCCGGAGGTGAAGGGGTATCAGGAGACGCTGGCCGAGGTCCGGTACCGCCGCGGGGACCGGGCCGCCGCCGTCGAGATCATGGCCCGGCTGGCGACCCTCGACCGGCACAGCCACCACTACCGGCGGCAACTGGCCCGCTACCAGTCGGCCGGGTTCGACAGCCCCCTGCCTGACGCCGACGAGGACTAGAGGGCCGGTGCGGCGGTGCTGTAGGGTGTCGTTGAGGAGGCTTTGCGACGAAACGCACCGGCCCGGCAAGGATCGCGTCCCGGCCACGTGGAGTCCCGGCGGCGCGTTTCGCAGAGCCTCCACGCACCCGACAACGGCCCGCTCGGCGTAGGGTGCGTGGAGCGAGGGCATTGGCGAGCGGAACGCACCGGCCCGGCAACGAGAACATGCGAAGGGTGAAGTCTCAACGGTGCGTTTCGCAGAGCCTCAACGCACCCTACAGAACCGTCGCACCGGCCCTCTAGCCCGGCCGTCAGTCGATTGCCATCACCCACACGTCCGCCCCGCCGCCGCGGGTGGACACGAACGCCAGTCGCTTGCCGTCCGGGTGCCACGCCGGGGACGTGTCCTGCCCCGGGTGGTCTGTCAGGTTCCGCAGCCCGGTCCCGTCCGCGTTCACCAGCCAGACGTCGTAGTCCCCGGTCCGGTTCGACACGAACGCGATCCGCTTGCCGTCCGGATGCCAGACCGGCCAGGCGTCCAGGTGGTCGCCGTCGGTCAGCCGCTTCGCCCCGGATCCGTCGGCACTCATCACGAACACCTTCTGCCGGCCGGTCCGCCCGCTGGTGAACGCGATCCGCTGGCCGTCCGGACTCCAGGCCGGGTGCAGGTCGGCGGCCGGCTCCCGGGTCAGCCGCTGCTGGTCCTTGCCGGCCGCGTCCACCGTGTACAGCTCCGGGTTGCCGTCCCGGGTGGACACCCACAGCACCCGCTTGCCGTCCGGCCGGAACCGCGGGCTTTCCTCGAACGCCTTGTGCGGGATCAGGGTGGTGTCGTCGGTGCCGTCGGCGTTGCACACGTTGACGTGCAGCTTGCCGTCGGTCCCCTCCAGCCGGTCGGCGACGTAGATGATGCGTTTGCCGTCCGGGGACCAACTGGCGTCGAAATGAGGTTGGTCGCGGCCGGGCAAGAGGCGGCGGAGGTCGGACCCGTCCGCCCGCATCAGCCAGACGGCCATCTTCCCCTGGTGGATGCGGGTGAGCAGGAGCTGGGTGCCGTCCGGGGACCACTGGACGTGCTGTTTGAACCCGCCGTCGGTCGTGAGCCGGACCGGTTCGCCGCTGGGGGCAGGGGGCGCGCAGAGTGAAAAGACACCGACCGTCAAAAGAAGCCGCCTAACCGGATTCAACCCGCCCATTTGTCCTTCTCCGCGATCCCCACCACCTCCCCACCTCCCCACCTCGTTCCCACGCTGTCCCACCTCGTTCCCACGCTCTGCGTGGGAACGTCTTCTTGCACGCTCTGAGTGCAGTCTGCTGCCCGGCCGGGGACGCCCCCACCGCCCGGCGGCCACCCGGCCGGGTCACTCCTTGCTCACCGACCCGCCGCTAGAGACGGAGGGGGTGACGTCCTTCGGGCTGCCCCGGTAGCGGACGCTGCCGCCGCTGCTGGCACTGGCTTTGAGGGCGTCGGTCGCGGTCACCGTCGCCGACCCGCCGCTGCTGGCGTCCGCCGTCACCGACTTGCAGACCAGGTCGCCGCCTTTGAAGTCGCCCCCACTGGACACGGACGCCGTCAGCGTGCCAGCCGTCCCGCGGGCGGTGACGCTGCCGCCGCTGCTCACGTCCGCCGTCCAGGCGTCGGCCGCCAGCTTGTCGACGGTGACGGCCGCCCCGGCCGACGCGACCACCCCGGTCAGCCGCTTGGCCGTGACCGCCACCTTGATCGGGGTGCGGCTCTGGACGCTATTGGTCAGCCGGATGCGGAGCGTGTCCGCTTCGACGGTGGTGGCGACGAGCGGCAGGATGTTCTCGTCCGCTGTCACCTCGACCGCGTCCTCGGTCCCGACCGTGACGGTCACGTCGACGCCGGTGGACGCGGACACCTTGGTGAACCCGGGCACCTCCCGGTCCTCGGTCGCCGTCACCCCGGACCCGACCACGGTCGGGATGCCGACCGCCGCACACCCGGCCGCCGCCAGCACCGCGGCGACCAGTCCGACACCAACCACCTGTTTCCGCATGATACGCCCTCCGGCCTGCCAAGCGCTGTGACACCGCCCGTTAGCTGGTCAGTTCGCCGGCCGGGCGGGCGGATTTCGCCGGCCGCCGGTGTAGGGTGCGTGGAGGAGGCTCGGCGACGAAACGCACCGGCCCGGCAACGACATCACCCGTGGGGCGAAGGTCCGGCGGTGCGTTTCGCAAGGCCTCAACGCACCCTACAAACGCCTCCGCCCTACCCGGCTGCCGGGTCTACCCCGAGCAGGGTGCGGGTGAGCGGGCCGCCGGCGACCAGCAGCTCGGCCAGCCCCTCCTCGATGTGCCGATCGGCCACCGCCAGCTCGCCGTCCGGGGCGTCTTCGGCCGCCAGCACCGCCGCCTTGCGGAGCAGCTCCCGGATGAACGCCGCGCTCACCCCCTGGGTACGAGCCACCCACCGGTCCGGGTCGGTCCAGGCCAGCTTCAGCCCGCGGGCGTACAGGTCGAACAGTCGGCGGCGGCAGTCGGCGTCCGGCAGCGGCACCTCGATCGCCAGGTCCACCCGCCCCGGCCGGGCGGCCAGGGCCGGCTCCAGGTGGTCCGGCCGGTTGGTGGTCAGCAGGAACAGGATGTCCGCGTCCTCGCCCAGCCCGTCCATCTGGTTGAGCAGCTCGAACAGGAGGGCGTTGGCCCCGACCTGCTGCCCCTGCCGCTCGATGCCGATCAGGTCCACGTCTTCGAGGATGACGGTGCTCGGCTGGAGCAGCCGGGCCAGCCCGCACGCCGTCTCGATGCTCCCCATCCCGCCGCCGGTCAGCACCAGCACCGTCCGGTCCGGCATCTGGGCGGCCAGGTACATCGCCGAGAGCGTCTTGCCGGTGCCCGGCTTGCCGTGGAGCAGGATGCCCCGCTTCAGGTGTCGGCCGGCCGCCTTCAACCGGTCGGCGTGCCGGGTCATGCCCATCGCCTGCCGCTCGATCCGCTGGAGTAAGACTTCCGGCAAGATCACCTGCTCCCGGCGGACCTCCGGCAGTTCGTGGAACCGGACCGACGCCCCGCCGTAACAGCCGGCCTCGATGGACAGCACCTTGCCGCGGAACGCCCGGCCGTGACGGACCGACCGGGTGAGGGACCGGCTGAACCGCTCGGCCGTCTCCCGGTCGGCGGCCATCGTCTCCACCTGGAACCCGCTGCCCGGCTGGAATGGGGTTGGCTCGGCGACCAGCAGGGCGATCGGCCGGCCGGCGGTGCGGAGCAGGTACAGCCCCCGCTTGACGCACGCCAGCCGGCGGTCGGCCCCCAGCTCCACGTCGGCGTACTGGACCGGCCCCTCGTCGTACCCGGCGGCGGTGGTCGCCCGGGCGAGCCGGGCCAGGGACGGCGGGCGGTACTCCTCGTGGGCGATCAGCCCGACCAGGGCGGTCCCCGGCTCGGCGTCGGCGAGCAGGTCTTCGAGGCCGAGGTGCAGGTTGGCCTGGTCGTAGGCCTGGACGGTCTGTTCGACCACCGGGAGGGCAGCCGGGTCGGTGCCGAAGTGGTCGCGGAGCCGGGCGAGCAGCGGCGGCTCCCCGGCCGGGGCCGGGTCGGGGGCGTCGTCCATCGAGCGGTCCTCGGAGGCGGGCGGCTCGGCGGACGGACACGGCCGGCGGACCGCGGGTTCAGAACAGCTCCTCGATCACCCGCCCGGCCGGTGCCAGCCCGAGGCCGGTGATCTGCTCGCTGGTCAGCCCGACGGCGTGATGCACCGTCGCCGCCAGGTCGCCGGGGGTGAGTGGGGTGTCGGCCGGCTTCGCCGCCCTGGTATCGCTGGTTCCGACGTACCGCCCGCCGACCACCCCGCCGCCGCCGACCAGCGCCGAGTAGCACCCGGGCCAGTGGTCGCGGCCACACTTGTCGTTCACCTTCGGGTCGCGGCCGAACTCGCCGACCGCCACCACCAGCGTGTTGGCCAGCAACCCGCGGTCGGCCAGGTCGTCGAGCAGGGCGGACATCCCCTGGTCGAGCCACACGGCGTGCCGGTCCTGCATGATCTGGAAGTTGCGGTAGTGGTGGTCCCAGCCGCCGTCCCCGGCGTCCTCCTCGGCCTCGACGTGGTCGCTCCAGTTCACCTGCACGAACGGGACGCCGTGTTCCACGAGTCGACGGGCGAGCAAACAGCTCTGACCGAACCGGGTGCGGCCGTACCTGTCGGCCAGCCGGGTCGGCTCCCGGCCCAGGTCGAAGGCGGTGCGGGCGGCGGGGGCGGTGAGCAGGGCGAACGCCCGGCTGCGGTATGCGTCCAGCTTGCCGCTCGCGTCCAGGGACGCCGCCTGCGACTCGGCCCCGGCCAGGGCGTCCGCGAGCGAGCGGCGGTCGGTCAGCCGGTCCGGGGTGAGTCCGGCGGGCAACTCCAGAGCCGGCACCTTGGTGCCGTGGGCCGGGTCGTACTGCAGGCGGAACGGGTCGTACATCGCCCCAAGCGGTCCACCCCCCTCGCCGACGATCGGCTTGTGCCCCTGGTGCAACTTGCCGCCGACGACCAGGAACGGGGGCAGCCCGCCGGTGGACGCCCGCGTCGCCCCGCCGGCCGCCTTGGCCACCACGCTCCCGACGGCCGGCCGCGGGGAGCCGGCGAACGGCTTGCCGTCCAGCCCGACCCCGCCGGCCGCCGACCCGGTCAGCCCGATGGTGCCGGCGATGCCGTGGTCGTTGGACGCGCACGTCAGGGTGCGGACGACGGCCAGCTTGTCGGTGCGGGCGGCCAGCTTCGGGAACAGCTCGGTGAACCGCACCCCGGACGTGCGGGTGGGGATGGTGCCGAACGGCCCGCGGAAGGCGAGCGGGGCGTTCGGCTTCGGGTCGAACGTGTCGAGCTGGCTCGGCCCGCCCCACAGCCACAGCAGGATGACCGCCTTCGCCGCCCCCGGGTTGCGGCCGGCCGGGGTGTCGGCGGCCCGCAGGGCGTCGGCCAGCGACAGCCCGAGGACGGACGACCCGCCGACCTGGAGGAACGCCCGGCGGTCGAGCGTCTGGCAGGTGCGGGCGGTCTGGCGGCCGAGCAGCAGCATGGGACGACCCGGGGAGAGGGACGCCCGTATTCTGACCGATCGACGGCCGGAGCGGTAGTACGCCCGGATGGCCGGCTCGGATTTCGTCCGCGGCGGCCCCGAGTTGGGGCCACGACCCGCCCTTGTCTTCGGACGGCCGCCCCGCTATCAGTACACACTTCGGCCCTCGCACCGGATTCCCCCGGATCTCGCACGCGGCCGACGTGCGGCAAGGCCCGGGAGAGGTAGCCTCCCATGACCGAAGCCACGATCGACCTCCGCGCCCTCCTCGTCGAGCGGGACGAGTTCGAGGGCAGTATGGTGTCCAAGCTCCGCGAGGGGCTGGCCCAGGGCGGCCCCCAGATCAAAGCCCTGCGGGACATCAGCGACACCCTGGCCAAACGACTGGCCGCGGCCGCCGGGCCGTCCCAGAAGAAGCTGCACCTGAAGCTCGGGGTGATCCACTTCTTCCTCGGCCACATGACCCAGGCGGTCGACCACCTGAAGCAGTCCGAGGGGCCGCTGGCCGCCTTCTTCCTCGGCCGGGCGCACGCCCAGCGGGGGGAGTACGAGGAGGCACTGAAGGCGTTCGACCGGGCGGAGAAGAGCGGGTACGCGGCCCAGCAGGTGCAGCTCCAGCGGGCCGGGGCGCTGCGGCACCAGGGGCAGCTCGCCGAGGCCAAGGCGGTGCTGACCAAGCTCAAGGACATGGCCGCCCACAACGCCGAGTTCCACGCGCAAGAAGGCGGGATCGCCGAGGCCGAGGGGGACATCGTCCGGGCCACCCGATCTTACGAGCGGGCGGTCGAGCTGGACCCGTCCCACACCGCCGCCCTGTTCCGGCTCGGGTTCCTGAACGACCTGGCCGGGAACGACTTCGACGCCATCGGGTACTACGAGAAGTGCCTGCGGCACCCGCCGGTCGGCAAGGGGGTGCTGTACAACCTGGGCGTCCTGTACGAGGACCACAACCAGTACGACAAGGCGGCCGACTGCTACCGCCGGCTGCTCCGGGCCGACCCGAACGACGACCGCGCCCGGCTGTTCACCAAGGACGCGGAAGCGTCCCAGACCATGTACTACAGCCCGGAGGACGAGCAGATCAGCGTCCAGTTCCGGCAGGTGATGGAGGTGCCGATCACCGACTTCGAGCTGTCCGTCCGCAGCCGCAACTGCCTGAAGCGGATGAACATCCGGACGCTCGGCGACCTGACCCGGGTGACCGAGCCGCAACTGCTGGCGAGCAAGAACTTCGGCGAGACGTCGCTGGACGAGATCAAGGTGATCATGACCCAGAAGGGGCTGCGGATCGGCCAGAGCTTGGAGCAGGGGCAGCAGTACGAGTTCCGCTACCGGCCGGCCCCGAACCTGTCCCCGGAGGAGCAGGCGACGCTGAGCAAGCCGGTGAGCGAGCTGAACCTGTCGGTGCGTGCCCGCAAGTGCATGAACCGGCTGAACATCGCCACCCTCGGCGACCTGTGCCAGCGGACCAGCGACGAGCTGCTGGAGGCCAAGAACTTCGGCATCACGTCGCTGAACGAGGTGAAGGAGAAGCTGGTCCAATACGGGCTGAAGCTCCGCGGGGACTGAGCCGGTGGCCATCCCGCGTGATCAGACAGCGAAGGCGTACTATTTCGCCGCCGTCCAGCGGCGCGAAGATGCACGGCAGTTGCTGTTGGCCCGGCGGACGACGGGGGCCGTTTATCTGGCCGGCTATTGTGTCGAGTGTGCCCTCAAAGCGCTGATCGTAGTTGAGACGCCGGCCCGGAAGCGGGCTGGCGTCCGGGACGAGTTGAATACCCACAGCTACGCCACGCTGAGGCACCTCTACCAAACCCGGTGCGGGGGGATGTTGACCCGGCAGCTGGCCCGCGACTTGACCATTCTGAGAACTTGGTCCTCCGAGATGCGGTACGATGGGGGTAACATCCGGATGGCCGACGCGGAGGCTCTGCTGGCCGCCGTCGACCGCATCTGGGCATGGATCGATGCGAGGCTGTGACGATGGCCGCCAAGGTAACGAAGGGCCGGGCGGATCGCTGGGTGAACGAAGTTAAGGCGTGCCTGGATGGGTACGAGGCCGAACATCCGGGGTCCGTTGCCGAACTGTTCCGGGACGGCCCGGGATCGATCCGCGTTCGGGTGACTGACAGCCGGTTCGCAGGTAAGTCCATCACCTACCGCCACGACTACTTGTGGGAGTATCTGGACGCCCGCCTCTCATGGGAGGCGATGGCCCAGATTACCTCGTTACTCGGGGTGGCACCGGCGGAACGTGACCGGCTGGCAGCCAGCTTGCTCTTCGACTTTACCGTACCCGTCGGTGAGTAGCCCACCGCTCACTTTCGCCGTCGCCGCCCGGGACGGGGCCGCCCGGGACGGCACCCTGACCACCCCGCACGGGGTCGTCCCCACCCCGATGTTCATGCCGGTCGGCACCGCCGCCACGGTCAAGGGGCTGACCCCGGACCAACTCGCCGCCGCCGGCACCCGCATCCTGCTCGGCAACACCTACCACCTCACCCTCCGCCCCGGCGACGAGCTGGTCCGCGACCTCGGCGGGCTGCACAAGTTCATGGCTTGGCCCGGCCCGATCCTGACCGACAGCGGCGGGTATCAGGTGTTCAGCCTGGCCGAGCAGCGGAAGGTCACCGACCGCGGGGCCACCTTCCGCAGCCACATCGACGGCCGGCTGCTCGATCTGACCCCGGAGAAGGCGGTCGAGATTCAGCAGAACCTGGGCAGCGACATCGCGATGGTGCTGGACGAGTGCCCGCCGGGCAACGCCCCGCCGGAGGTGCTCCGCGGGGCCGTCCGCCGGTCGCTGCTGTGGGCCGAGCGGTGCAAGGCGCACCACACCCGGGCCGACCAGGCCCAGTTCGCCATCGTCCAGGGGGCCACCGACCTCGCCTTGCGGGCCGAGTGCGCCAGGGAACTGGTGGCGATGGACTTCCCCGGGTACGCGCTCGGCGGGTTCAGCGTCGGCGAGTCGCCCGAAGCGATGCACGCCGCCCTGCCGGAGTGTGCGGCCCTGCTGCCGGAACACAAGCCGCGGTATCTGATGGGGGTCGGCCGGCCGGAAGACCTGCTCGCCGGGGTGGCCGCCGGCATCGACCTGTTCGACTGCGTGATGCCGACCCGCAACGGCCGGAACGCCCTGGCGTTCACCTCGGACGGGCCGGTCCGGCTGCGGAACGCCAGGCACCGGCGAGATCCGGCTCCGCTGGAGTCCGGTTGCCCGTGCTACTGCTGTACGACCTTCAGCCGGGCGTACCTGCACCACCTGTTCGCCGCCGACGAGATGCTCGGCCCGACGCTGCTGAGCCTGCACAACGTCGCCTTCTACCTGCGGCTGATGGCCGACAGCCGGGCGGCGATCGGCGAGGGGCGGTTCGCGGAGTTCCGGACCGGGTGTCTGGGGCGGTGGGCCGTTTAGCCGCGAGGCGGAGTCCGCGGGCGAGCGCGGTGACCGGAATCCATGCCCGCGACAGTCTCCGGCGGGTTCCGGTCGCGGCGCTCGGCCTGGCGGACTCCGCCTCGCGGCTAAACGGGTCGCCTTGCCCCGGGTTGGCGGCAACCCTAGGATGAAGTTTCCGAATTTGCCGGACCTGACGGGCCGCGGGGCACCTCCCCGCGGCCCGCGCCGATGGACCCCCCGATGCCCGCGACCGTTCTCGTTCTGGCCCAAGACCCGACCCCGGCCAAAGGGGACCAGCCGCAGCCCAACCTGTGGGGGTTCGGCGGGCCGGGGTTCATGTTCGTCGTGTTCGGCCTGTTCATGGTGTTCATGATCTGGATGCCGGCCCGCCGCCAGCGGAAGGAGCAGGCCCAGATGCTGGCCAGCCTGAAGCCGGGCCGGAAGGTGGTCACGTCGGCCGGGATCGTCGGCACCATCGCCAAGGTGGCCGACGCCGACGACGAGCTGGTGATCCGCTCCGAGGACACCAAGGTGCGGGTGCTCAAGAGCAGCATCCTGCGGGTGCTGGGCGACGAGGCGGCGGAAACCAAGTCGTAACGACATCGACGCAGCGGATTCCCCCGGAGCGCCCGGGGGCGGATTGAAACCACGGACCGAACCATGTTGCGACGCAACTTCCTCACCCCCCTGCTCATCTGCCTGGTCCCGACCCTGCTGGCCGCGGTCGCCGTCGGCCGGGGGTTCGTCCGGGAGTCGAACGGGGACGCCGGGTTCCGCCGGGGGATCGACCTGGCCGGCGGCACCATCCTGGTGTACGAGGTCAACCTGGAGCGGACCCTGGCCCGGTCCCGCGGGGGCGACCCGAACCAGCCGGCCGGGCTGGACAGCGACCAGATCCGCCGGCTGGCCGAGAGCCTGAAGCGGCGGATCGACCCGAACGACCTGCAGAACGTGGTCGTCCGCCCGGTCGGCACCACCCGGGTGGAGATCATCCTGCCGTTCGCCGGCAGCACCGGCGGCGGCAAGAAGGGGGCGAACGAGGACTTCGTCCAGAACGTCAAGGCGCTGGTCCGCCAGGTCGGGGTGCTGGAGTTCCGCATCCTGGCCAACTCGACCGACGACCGGGAGGGGCTGGAGGAGGCCCGGCGGATCGTCAACGACCCGGCCAACAAGGCCGACCTGGAGTCCCGGGCCAAGGCCGGGCTGCCGCCCACGGCCCCGCGGGCCGAGTACACCGTCACCGTCAACGGCAACACCCAGGAGGGCGTCACCTATGAGTGGGTGGAGCTGGGCAAGGAGGAGCGGGACTCGCTCAACCTGAGCAACGCGTTCGGCACCGACACCCCGCCGCTGGACAAGTCCGGCAAGCCGCGGGACGTGGGCATGTACCAGGTGGCCGCCCAGAACCGGGACAAGGCCGAGGTGCTGCCCAACCTGCCCGGGCTGATCTACAGCCGCAAGTTCGTCAAGCTGGCCCCCTCCAAGGACGAGGAGGGCAAGCAGGTCGAGTACTTCATGCTCACCCGGGTGTCCCCGAGTGACGCCATGAAGGTCGACCGGGACGTCGGCCTGAACGCCTTCCCGGACACCGACAGCCGCACCCTCGACCCGGCCGTCCGGTTCACGTTCAACGCCACCGGGGCCAACCGGTTCGGCCGGATGACCGAGCGGAACCGGCCGGACAGCAACGGGTTCAAGCGGCACCTGGCCATCATCATGGACGACAAGATCGTGTCCGCCCCGTTCCTGGCCGCGGTCCTGCGGGAGGGCGGGCAGATCAGCGGCGGGTCGTTCGACATGGGGGCCGTCACCCGGCTGGTGTACATCCTCAAGTCCGGGGCGCTCAACGCCGAGCTGAAGCCGGACCCGGTGAGCGAGAACACGGTCGGCCCGACCCTCGGCCAGGACACCATCCGCCGCGGGCTGGTCGCCGTCGGGCTGTCGTTCGCCGCCGTCCTGGCGTTCATGGTCGTGTACTACCGGTTCGCCGGCCTGGTCGCCTGCCTGGCCCTGTTCGTCAACCTGCTGCTGACCGTCGGGTTCATGGTGGCGGTGAACGCCGCCTTCACCCTGCCCGGTCTGGCCGGCATCGTACTCATGCTCGGGATGGCGGTGGACGCCAACGTGCTCATCTACGAGCGGCTGCGGGAGGAGCGGGCCAAGGGGGCCAACCTGGCGACCGCCATCCGGCTCGGGTACGACCGGGCGTTCGGCACGATCCTGGACACCCACCTGACCAGCATCTTCACCGCCATCGTCCTGTACACGTTCGGCAACGACAACCTGAAGGGGTTCGCCGTCTCGCTGACCGTCGGCCTGGTCATCAGCCTGTTCACCAGCCTGTACATGACCCGGCTGATGTTCGACTACTGGCTGCACCGGCGGTGGCTGACCGAGCTGCGGATGCGGCAACTGTTCCCCCGGCCGAACTTCGACTTCATGAAGATCCGGCACCTGATGTTCGCCGTCACCGGGTTCCTGACGGTCGCCGGGCTGGGCCTGTTCCTGTACCGCGGGGAGGCCGGGCTGAACGTCGACTTCACCAAGGGGACGGCCTACGGCGGCCGGCTGGTGGAGGGCCAGGAGCGGGCGCTCAACCGGTCGTCCGACGGCAAGCTCGGGCTGCTCGACCTGCTCGGGGAGGCCCGGCAGAAGGAGCGGCTGGCGGTCAAGGACGTGGTCTGGCTGACCAAGCCGGCGGCCGACGACGACGCCGGCACCCGGCGGTCGGCGGCCGGGTCCGACTACGTGTACAAGGTGCTGTTCGCCGACGGGTCGGAGGCCACCGTCACCCTGGCCAACAAGCCGGACGGGGCGACCGAGGCGGACCAACTGGCCGACGTCAAGGCCCGGGCCGCCGCCCTACCGGGGCTGTCCGTCGAGCAGGTGTTCATCGGCGGGGAGAGCTTCCCGGACGCCAAGAGCCGGTCGTTCACCGTCCGCACCCCCGAGCGGGAGCCGGACCTGGTCCAGGTCAGCCAGGACCGGCTGTTGCGGGAAGAGAAGACGAACGACCCGCTGCTGGCCGGGGCCAAGGTGGTCAAAACGGAGGTGAACGGCCCGATGGCCACCCTCACCCTCGACCGGCCGGCCGCCCCGGGCTACCTGAAGGGGTACATCCTGCGGGAGCTGCGACTGGCCGGCCGGGTGCCGGCCGTCGGCGGGGCGCCGGCGGTGGACGTGGCCGGGGTGCCGACCGAGGGGGACGTGGCGGTGTCCGCCGAGGAGGGCCGGACCGGGCGGTTCAAGACGGTCCGGGTGGACGTCGGCAAGAACCCGGAGTTCAAGCTGCTGGCCGACGCGGCGGCGGCCAAGGACAAGGCGCCGGCCGACCCGAAGGTGGCGGCCGAGCAGGCCGACCTGAAGCGGGTGCTGGACAGCGCCGTCAAGGCGTTCGAGGCCCGGCCGGTGCCGGAGCGGCTGGAGACGTTCGACCCGGCCCTGGCGGCGGACACCCGGAACAAGGCGCTGTACGCCGTCCTGGCGAGCTGGATGGCCATCCTGGCGTACCTGTGGTTCCGGTTCGGCAACTGGACGTTCGGCCTGGCCGCCGTCCTCTGCCTGATCCACGACCTGTGCTTCACCCTGGGGGCGATCGCCGTCTGCCACTACCTGTACGACACCACCTTCGGCCACCTGCTCGGGCTGCACGACTTCAAGATCGACCTGGCGGCGGTGGCCGCCCTGCTCACCCTGGTCGGGTACTCGGTGAACGACACCATCGTGGTGTTCGACCGGATCCGGGAGGTGCGGGGCAAGAACCCGGTGCTCACCCCGCAGATGATCAACGACAGCGTCAACCAGACCCTGAGCCGGACGGTGCTGGCCAGCCTGACCGTGTTCCTGGTGGTCGGGGTGCTGTACTGGTTCGGCGGGGAGGGGGTGCACCTGTTCGCGTTCGTCATGGTGTTCGGGGTGATCGTCGGCACCTACTCGTCCATCTACATCGCCAGCCCGCTGCTCCTGATCTTCGGGGAAGGGAGGCCGCGGACCCCGGACCGGCTGCCGGCCGGCCGGCCGACCGAGGCGACGACGGCCTGAGAACCGGGCCGCCGGGCAGAACCGCCGCGGGCCGCGACCTCTGGTCGCGGCCCGCGGGCATTTTCGCGTCAACCGACCGCCGGCTTCTGCCCCTTCGGCGGGGGCTGTTGGGGCATGTCGTACTTGGGGTCGTGCTTGACCGGGGGCGGCGAACGGACCCGCGCCACACCGCCGCCGCGACCAGCCGCTTCATGGCCCCTCCTCACCAGTCGCCTTGCTCTGTTGGAATCCTCGGACGCAAGGCGAGCGGGGGGCGTAAGCCCCCTGTTGCTGCGCCCAGGCAGGGGCGGCAACAGGGGGCTTACGCCCCCCGCTCGCCAGGATTTCAACAGTGCGCAGCCTCAGAAGGTGGTGGCGATCACCTTGCCGTCGTTCCGGCAGCCGAGCCACTTCACCAGCCCGGGGTCGACCCCGTCCCGGAACAGCCGCACCGACCCGTCCCCGAACCCGAAGAACGCCCCGCCCGGGTGCCGGCTGCCGAACGCCTGGGACGCCTCCCCGTTGATCTTGGCGCTGGCCTCGTCCAGGTGCCACATGGTGTCGCTGATCCGGACGCCGCCGTTGAAGTACCCGGTGTGCCCGGCCCAGACGGCCGCCCACTTCGGCTGGTCGCCGGCCTTCTTCGGGTCCGGCTCGAACACGCACTCGCCGACCACCACCGTGTTCGAGGTGCCGTCGGAGATGTCGGTGAACCGCACCTTGCTGTTCTGCCACATCACCCCGTTCCGGTCCTGGTTGGCCACGAACACCCCGCCGGGGGCGGCGTCCGTCCCGCAGATGGCCCGGTAGTTGGACAGGGCGAACGGGCCGTTCGGGTCCGGCTGGTACCCGCCGCCGGCGGTGGACACCCCGAGCCGGAACCCGTTCAGGTCCGGGGCCGGGTCGGACGGGCAGCGGAACACCCGCAGCCGGGTTTGGCCCAGCCCGTCGGTGTGGGTCGGCCGGGCGGTCACGTAGCTGACCTGCGGGCCGAACGGCCGGCCGTCCGGGTCGAGCGCCTTGTACAGCGGCTCCTGCTCGACGAACGGCAGGACCAGCGTCCCCCACCCCCACCCGGGGAAGTAGTCGTACGGCTGCTTGGCGTCGTTCTTGATGGCCGGCGGGTAGTGGTCGAAGGCGGCCGCGTAGTTGTGCATCCCCAGGATCTGCTGCTTCAGGTTGTTCGAGCAGGTCATCCGGGCGGCCGCCTCCCGCACCTTCTGCACGGCCGGCAGCAGGAGGCCGATCAGGATGGCGACGATGGCGATCACCACCAACAACTCGATCAGGGTGAACCCGGACGGACCGCGGGCGCGACGGGCCATGACACAGCCCCCTTTGGATGGGACGACGGACCGTCACCGGCGGCCGCGGGGAGGCGCCCGGGTGCGAGTCGGGCGGGCACGGGCCGGCCGGGCGGAATGGCAAGACGCAGGGTCAGCCGGACCGGGTGGGGCCAGTCGGGCGAGTCTGACGAGAACGGTAGCTCGCGTCCGGCAAGGGGTCAATCAGGAAAGATCATCCGACTCTGATCTTTCGGCGGGGTGCGACCCGCCGGGCCTCCCACTTCCTGGCGAGCCGGGGCTGACGCCTCCCGGGTGGGACGCCCCGATCACATCCGAACGCCCGGTCGCGTCTCCGGTTGCTCGGGCTTCTCTCCCCCTCTCCGCTTCGGGGGAGGGGGCCGGGGGGGGGGTCAAACCCGCGACCCGATTCTGGGACTTCGGAGCCTCCGCGACGGGTGGCCGGCCCCTCCCCCGGCCCCCTCCCCCGAAGCAGAGAGAGACCCCGCCCGCCGAACGGAGCACGCGACCGGGCGCCCCGCCGTCGCTTGTCCGGCCGGCCGGCGGGGCGTAGGATTCCCGCACTCCCATCGCGTGAGGACGACCTCACGTCTGCCGCTTTTCGTGGGGACGACCCCGCTCGACGCCGAGGTGCGTTATGGCGTGGGTGTACCTGCTGCTGGCCGGCCTGTTCGAGGTCGGCTGGGCCATCGGCCTGAAGTACACGAACGGGTTCACGCGGTTCTGGCCGACGGTGGCCACCGGCGTGTCGATGGCGGTCAGCCTCGGGCTGCTCGGCCTCGCCCTGCGGACGCTGCCGCTGGGGACGGCCTACGCCGTCTGGACCGGGGTCGGGGCGGCCGGGACGGTGGCCCTGGGCATCGTCCTGTTCGGGGAGCCGGCCACCGCCGCCCGACTCGGCTGTGTCGGCCTGATCGTCGCCGGGATCGTCGGGCTGAAGCTCGTCTCCGCCCCGTGACCCTACGCCGTCCGTGGCATCCGGTTTGCCCATTTTGCCCGACCCGGCCGGCCGGCGCGCAAGCCGGCCGGTCGGGCGTGTTTTCCGGGCGTCGGCCCGGCCACCCGGTCGTATCGTTCGTGATATACGGCCTGTGACGCCTCTCCGGAGAAGACCTCATGCCCGCCCGTTCCGTCCGCCCCCGTCTGGTCGCCCTGGAAGACCGGGCCGTGCCGACCACCGTCGGCGGCCTGGACCCGACGTTCGCCACCGCCGGCAAGCTGGCGGTGAACGTGGCCGCCGGGGCGAACGCGGTGAACGCCGTCGCCGTCCAGACGGACGGCCGGCTGCTGTTCGCCGGCACCACCGACGCCGGCAACCCGGCCAACGCCGACTTCCTCGTCACCCGCTACCTGATCGACGGCACCCCGGACCCGGCGTTCGGCACCAACGGCCGGGTGACGGTCAGCTTCGGGGTCGGCACCGACGACCAGGCGACCGGGGTGGTGGTCCAGGCGGACGGGCGGATCGTGGTCGGCGGGTGGACGACCAAGGACGGCACCTACGACTTCGCGGCCGTCCGGCTGCTGGCCAACGGCGGGCTGGACCCGAGCTTCGGGACCGGCGGGTTCGCGGTCATCCCGATCGAGAACACGGACAAGGCCTACGCCCTGGCCGCCGGGCCGGGCGGGGCGCTGGTGCTGGCCGGTGTGGCGACGGCCGGCGGGGACGACGACCTCGGGGTGGTCCGGCTGACGGCCGACGGCCGGATGGACCCGACGTTCAACGGCGGGGTCGGCAAGTCGTTCTCGCTGGGCGGCCAGGAGCAGGCCCGGGCGGCGGCCGTCCTGTCGGACGCCTCCGTCCTGCTGGCCGGCTACCAGGGGACCGGGTCCAAGGCGGACACGATTGTCGTCCGGGTGGCCCCGGACGGGACGTTCACCGACGACGGGTACGGGGCCGCCACCGGGGACGGGAACAAGTACGCCAAGTTCGACCTGGGCGGGGAGGACAAGGGGCTGGCCCTGACCGCCTTCGCCGACGGGTCCGCCCGGGTGGCCGGGTTCGCCACCCCGGCCGGGACCAACCGGGACTTCGTGGTCGCCGCCGTCACCCCGGCCGGGGCGCTGGACAAGGCGCTGGCCGGCGGGGCCGGCGGGGTGACGGTCGACTTCGGCGGGACGGACGACCAGGCGACCGCCGTCCTGGTCCAGCCGGACGGCCGGCTGGTGCTGGCCGGGTTCACCAACGCCGGCGGCCAGTCCCAGTTCGCGGCCGCCCGGCTGACGCCCGGGCTGGCCCTGGACCCGAGCTTCGATGGGGACGGGAAGGCGACGGTGTCCATCGCCGGGAACGACGCCGCCTACGCCGCCGCCCGGGACGCGGCCGGCCGGCTGGTGCTGGCCGGCAAGTCGAACGGCAACCTGGCCGCGGCCCGGCTGGCGGCCACCGTCGGGGTGCCCGGCGACCTGCTGGCCGGCGGCAGCCCGGACGGGGCCGGGGCGCTGTTCCAGGTGCCGGCCGGGGACACCCGGTACGCCGCCACCCCGACCCAGCGGGTGCAGTTCTTCACCGGGTTCGAGAAGAACGTGCGGGTGGCCGTCGGGGACGTGACCGGGGACGGGGTGAACGACTACGTCGGGGTGGCCGGGCCGGGCGCCCCGCCGCTCATCAGCATCGTCAACGGGTACAGCTCCCCGGTCGCCCTGGTCCCCGCCCCGATCACCTTCGCCGCCTTCGAGCTGGCGTTCACCGGCGGCATGTACGTGTCCGTCGCCGACCTGGACGGGGACGGCAAGGCGGAGGTGATCGTCACCCCGGACGAGGGCGGCGGGCCGGTGGTGGCGGTGTACAGCGGGGCCAAGCTGGGCGCCGGGCTGACCGGGGACGCGGCCCTGCTCACCCCCCGGTTCTTCGGCATCGACGACAGCAACTTCCGGGGCGGCGCCCGGACGGCCGCCGGGGACGTGAACGGGGACGGCACCCCGGACCTGATCGTCGCCGCCGGGTTCGGCGGCGGCCCGCGGGTGGCCATCTTCGACGGCAGCTACGTGGCCGCCGAGGTGAAGCCGGCGGTGGTCGGCGGCGGCCGGCTGCGGGCCGACTTCTTCGCCTTCGAGGACAGCCTCCGGAACGGGGCGTTCGTGGCCGCCGGCGACCTGGACGGGGACGGGATCGCCGACCCGGTGTTCGGCGGCGGGCCGGGCGGCGGCCCGCGGGTGCGGGCGGTGAGCGGCAAGGCGCTGCTGGCCGCCACCAACCTGCAGACGCTCGACCAGGCGCCGGCCAGCGGGTTCCAACTGGCCAACTTCTTCGCCGGCGACGCCACCGCCCGCGGCGGGGTGCCGGTGACGGTCCGGGACGTGGACGGGGACCAGTACGCGGACGTCGTGGCGGCCAGCGGCCAGGCCCAGCCGGCCCGGGCGTTCGTCTACCGCGGGGCCACCCTGCGGGCCAACCAGTCCCCGACCGCCGCCGACCAGGCGCTGGACGTGTTCTCCAACCAGGTGCTGGCGAACGGCGTGTACGTCGGCTGACGCGACCGCTTCGCGGAAGGCGAGCGGGGGGCGTCAGCCCTGTTGGAGCGGGGCGCTCCAAGGGGGCTGACGCCCCCGCTCGCCGTTAAATCCGACTTCAATCGAGCCAACGGCTCTCACCTCCCGCCCTCGCCCCCATCGCAGACATTTTTTTTCCGCAACCGGCGGAGATTTGGCCGGGCCGTCCGTTTCCCCGGATAACTCGATGGCACACCCGGCCGGGCAACGGGCCTGACCGGCGTCGAGACCTGCGTTTCGCCCGCCCACGCTCCGAGGCAGTGTGATGTTGCACGCGATGTTCCAGGCCATCCGCCGTGGCGCCCGCCAACGGGCGGCGAAGACGACGGCCGGCCGGCCGCCCCGGTTCCTGCCCACCGCCCTGCCCCTGGAGCAGCGGGAGGTGCCGGCCGTCGTCGCCACCTTCTCGGCCGGCATCCTGACCGTGTTCGGGGACAACCTGGACAACTCCATCACCGTCAACCGGGACGCGGCCGGCAAGCTCCTGGTGAACGGCGGGGCGGTGTCCGTCCTCGGCGGCGCCCCGACGGTGGCCAACACCCTGCTGGTGCAGGCGTTCGGCCAGGGCGGTAACGACACGGTCACGCTGAACGAGGCGAACGGCGCCCTGCCCCGGGCCAACCTGTTCGGCGGGGCCGGCAACGACGTGCTGACCGGCGGGTCCGGGGCCGACCTGCTGTTCGGCCAGGCCGGCAACGACACCCTGCTCGGCAAGGGCGGCAACGACCTGCTGTTCGGCGGCAGCGAGAACGACGTGCTGACCGGCGGCGACGCCGACGACCAGGTGTTCGGCGAGGCCGGCGACGACCGCATGGTCTGGAACCCGGGGGACGACACCGACCTGAACGAGGGCGGGGCCGGGACCGACACCGTCGAGGTGAACGGCGGCAACGGGGCCGAGCAGTTCACCGCCACCGCCAACGGCACCCGGGTCCGGTTCGACCGGGTGAACCCGGCCCCGTTCAGCATCGACATCGGCACCAGCGAGAACTTGGTCGTCAACATGAACGGCGGGGACGACACGTTCACCGCCGGCAACGGGCTGGCCGCCCTCATCTCCCTGACCGTGGACGGCGGCACCGGGAACGACACCATCACCGGCGGGGACGGCAACGACCGGCTGCTCGGCGGGGACGGCAACGACCTGGTCAACGGCGGCCGGGGGAACGACGTGGCCTTCCTCGGAGCCGGGGACGACACGTTCGTCTGGAACCCGGGGGACGGGAGCGACATCGTCGAGGGCCAGGCCGGCACCGACGCCATGCTGTTCAACGGCAGCGCGGCGAACGAGCTGTTCGACGTGTCGGCCAACGGCGGGCGGGTGCGGTTCACCCGGAACGTCGGCAACATCGTCATGGACCTGAACGACGTCGAGGCGATCACCCTGAACACCCTCGGCGGGGCCGACACGACCACCGTCAACGGCCTGGCCGGCACCGACCTGACCCGCATCGACATCAACCAGGCCGGGGCGGTCGGCGGCACCACCGGGGACGCGGCGGCCGACACGGTGGTCGTCAACGGCACCAGCGGGAACGACGTCATCGACGTGTTCGGGGCGGGCACCAGCGTCGCGGTGGTCGGCCTTCCGGTGCAGGTGAACGTGACCAACTCGGAAGGGGCCAACGACGCCCTCGTCATCAACGCCCTGGGCGGGGCCGACGGGGTGACGGCGACCACGCTGCCGGCTGGGGTCATCAAGCTGACCGTCGACGGCGGGGCCGGGGACGACCGCCTGCTCGGGTCGCAGGGGGCGGACGTGTTCCTCGGCGGGGACGGCAACGACTTCGTGCTCGGTGACAACGGGAACGACACGGCGTTCCTGGGGGCCGGGAACGACGTGTTCCAGTGGGAGCCGGGCGACGGCAGCGACGCCATCGAGGGGCAGGACGGCGCCGACCTCCTGCTGTTCTTCGGCAGCAATGCGGCCGAGACGATCAACGTCGCCGCCAACGGCGGGCGGGTGCTGTTCACCCGGGACGTGGGCAACGTCACGATGGACCTGAACGACACCGAGGCGGTCGAGTTCCGGGCGCTCGGCGGGGCGGACGCCATCACCGTCGGCGACCTGACCGGGACGGACGTCACCCGGGTCGACCTCGACCTCCGCGGGCCGACCGGCGGCGGGGACGGGGCGGTCGACTCGGTCACGGTGAACGGCACCCAGGGGGCGGACGTGTTCGGGGCGGTCGGGGACGCCGGCGGGGTGAGCGTGTTCGGCCTGGCCGCCCGGGTGAACGTGTTCCAGCTCGACCCGGCCAGCGACCGGCTGACCCTGAACGGCCAGGGCGGGGACGACGTGCTCGACGCCACCTCCCTGGAGGCCGACGGGCTGAAGCTGACCCTGAACGGCGGCCTCGGGAACGACGTGTTCTTCGGCAGCGAGGGGGACGACCTGATCACCGGCGGGGACGGGAACGACGCGGCGTTCATGGGGGCCGGGGACGACACGTTCGTCTGGAACCCGGGCGACGACAACGACACCCTGGAGGGCCAGGCCGGGTTCGACACCATGCTGTTCAACGGGGCCAACGTCGCCGAGCAGATCGACATCAGCGCGAACGGCGGCCGGGTGATTTTCTTCCGCAACATCGCCAACGTGGTGATGGACCTGAACGACACCGAGGCGATCACCTTCAACGCCCTGGGCGGGGCGGACACGGTCGTCGTCAACGACCTGTCCGGGACGGACGTGACGGCGGTCAACCTGAACCTGGGCGGGGCGGACGGGGCGGCGGACACGGTGGTCGTCAACGGCACCGCCGGGGACGACGTGATCCAGGCGGCCGGGGACGCGGCCGGGGTGAGCGTGTTCGGGCTGGCCGCCCAGATCAACGTCACCGGGGCCGAAGCGGCCAACGACCGGCTGACGGTCAACGCCCGGGCCGGGGACGACGTGGTCGAGGCGAGCGGGCTGGCGGCCGGGGCGATCCAACTGACCGCCATCGGCGACGACGGGAACGACATCCTCATCGGCGGGGACGGGAACGACAACCTGTCCGGCGGGGCCGGGGACGACGTGCTGATCGGCGGCCCCGGGCAGGACGTACTCGACGGCGGGACGGGGGACAACGTCCTCCTCCAGTGACCCGACCTGGCACGGCCAGGGTGTTGGCGAGCCGGGGGCGTCAGCCCCGGGTGGGGTGTGCCGCGGGGCGCTCCACCCCGGGGGCTGACGACCCCGGCTCGCCAACACCTGGACCGAACGACGCGACACACGGCCGCCTCGCGGCGCCGGCCGGGACTGTCCGCGCACCCGGGGGCATATGATGGTCCCCGGGTTTCCCCGTTTCGGTGCCGAGCGATGTCCACGGACACGATCGCCATCCCGGACGACGAGCTGGCCGCCGTGTGCGGCCGGCGGGACGCGTCCGCCCTCGCCCGGCGGCAGGCGGAGGACGCCTTCCGCGCCCTGTACGACCGGCACGCCCGCCGGCTGCTCGCCTTCCTCGGCGGGCAGGTGAACACGGCGGCGGTCGACGACGTCCACCAGGAGGTGTGGGCGAAGGTGTGGCAGGCGGTGCCGACCGGGTTCCGCGGCGGCAACTTCCGGGCCTGGGTCCACCAGATCGCCCGGAACGTGGTCATCGACCACCGGCGGAAGCGGACGGCCGAGCCGCTGGCCGACGCCGCCGCCGTGATCGACCGCCGCCAGTGGGACGCCGACCGGTCGCCGGACGCCGACCGGCGGGACGCCCTGGCCCGGTGCCTGCAAAAGCTGGAGCGGGCGAACGCCCAGGTCGCCGACCTGGTCCGCTGCCGGGTGGCCGGGGAGAGCTACGACGCCTACTGCGGTCGGACCGGGATGCCGGCGGACAAGGCGTACCGGGCGTTCCACCAGGCCAAGGCCCAGTTGCAAGCGTGCGTGGAGCAGGCCGCCCCGTGACCCTCCACACCCTCACCGCCCCGGACGACCCGGCCGAGCTGCCCCGGTGGCTCGAACGACGGCTGACCGCCCCGGACTTCGGCCGGTTCCTCGCCGAACTGTCCGCCCACTTCCCGCCGGTCCCGGGGGCCGCCCCGCTGCTCGACCGGTTGCTGCCCGACGTACTGGCCAACGGCCTCGGAGCAGTCCCACCGGAAGCGCTCGGCCGGCTGCTGCGGAACCCGGCCGCGCTGGCCGAGCTTCAGGAGCGGATCGTCACCGACGGCGGGGCGTACTGGGACGCCGTGCTGGACGGCTCGGACGAGCTGACGGACGCGGTCGAGCGGGGCCGGCAGGGGCTAGACCGGCTGCTGGCGGCGGACACCCCGCCGGCCCGGACGAGCGTCCCGCCGACGGTCCCCTCCGAGCGGGCGAAATCGACCGTCGGGCGGGGGTACAAGCTGTGGGCGTTCGCCAGCACCGGCGTCGCCGCCTGCCTGGCGGTGGCGGTCGGGGTGCTAGCGGTCCGCGGTCCGGGCGGGCCGGGCGAGCCGGCCGTGCCAAAGGCCCAGCTCGCCTGGGGGTGGGCCAAGCCGGGCGGGCTGGCGGTCGACGAGTCCAGCCCGAGGGCGTACCTGACCAAGCTGGCGGCCAACGCCGAGGAGTGGTCCCAGCACCGGCCGAGCGACCCGGCCGGGGTGGGCACCCGGATCGCCGAGTTCCGGATCGGCTGCACCCGGCTGATGCACTCCAGCTACGGCCCGCTCACCCCGGCGGACAAGACCTGGCTGCTGAACCACTGTCGGGCGTGGGCCAAGCGGCTGGACGCCCACCAGCAGGCGCTGGACGCCGGGGCGGACCCGACGGCCGTGCGGGCGGCAGTGGACGAACCGGTGCGGGAGATCGCGGCCACCCTGCGGGGGAAGGCCGGGCAGGTCGGGTGATCGGCGAGTAAGCCCGGAGGGAGTCGAACCCTCACAAATCCGCTTAGAAGGCGGAGGCTCTATCCAGTTAAGCTACGGGCTCGTCGGACTCATTCTGTCACGTCCCCGGCCGGCCGCAAGCCTTGTAACGCCGCCCGGCCGAGGGGCGTGTACTCCGGCCCGTCCCGCCGCAGCTCGCTGCTGAATATCACCACCTCCTCGACCGCCGTGTGCCCGCCCTGCCAGGCCAGGTGTTTGGGCAGCACCGCCGCCAGGGCGGCCCCGTCGGCTTCGGACTTCGTCCGGCCGAGCGTTAGGTGCGGGGTGTAGCCGCGCTCCTCCCGGCGGTAGAGGCCGAGGTCGATGAGCGGCGGCTCCAGGGCGGCGAACAGGTGCTGCAACTCCGTCGCCCCGTCGGTGATGCCGGCCCACACTACCTTCGGCCGGCGGGGCGTCGGGAAGGCGCCAACTCCGGCCGCCCGCAGGGCGAACGGCGGTAGCCCTTTCGTCACCTTGGCCACCGCCCGGCAGAGGGCCGGCAGGTCTCGATCGTCCACCTCGCCGAGGAACTGCAGGGTGACGTGCATGGACGCCGGGTCCACCCACTTGACCGCCGCGCCGGACTGGGCGAGGGCGGCTTGCAGGGCGGCGGCCGACCGGCGGATGCCGTCGTCGATCTCGACCGCCAGGAAGGTGCGGATGCGGGGCATGGGGGAGGTTCTCGCGGCGGCCGATTTCGTAGGGCGGTCAAGCCGGCTCTGCGGCGCCGACCCGCCGGCCCGGGCGGGGAGCGGTTGCGGGGCCGGCGGGCCTCCCAGAGCGTCGGCACCGCCCTACGCCTGGCTCCGTAGGGCGGTGCCGACGCTCTGGGAGGCCCGCCGTCGGGGCGGCGCTGCCGGTTCGGCGGGTCGGCGCTCCCAAGGCCTCGCTTGACCCGCCCTACGGGCCGCTACGCCTTGACGGCCTCGTCCCAGAACGGCTTCGTCCCGTGGTGCAGCCGGGCGCCCACCTGGGAGATCACTTTCATCGCCAGGAAGTTCGCGCCCCGGGCGGCCACCGCCGGCGGAAACCCGTGCGTCACCCCGTACAGGAACGCCCCGGCGAACATGTCCCCGGCCCCGGTCAGGTCGCGGGGGTCGCAGGCGAACGCCGGGACGTGGACCTCCTGCCCGCCGAACCGGACGTGCGCCCCGTAGGGGCCGTCCGTCACCACCGCGTTCGGCACCCGGCCTTTCAGCTTGGCGAACGCCTCGGCGGCGGACACGGCCCCCGTCACCGCCTGGGCCTCGGAGGCGTTGCAGAACAGCAGGTCGGCGTCGGCCAGAGCGGCATTGAAGGCGTCCCCGAACACCTGCGGGACGAACGCCTCCGAGCAGGTGACGGCCACCTTCACCCCGTTCGCCTTGGCAATCTTGATCGCCTTCTTGATCGCCCCCTGGCCGGTGTCCGGGTTGGCGAACACGTACCCCTCGACGAACAGCCACTCGGACGCCGCCACCCGCTCCTCGTCCACGTGCCGGTCGGCCAGGTGGCTGGACACCGCCAGGCAGGTCCGCATGGTCCGCTCGGCGTCCGGGGTGACGATGGACACACAAGTGCCGGTCGTCTCGTCCACGATCGCCGGGTTGCCGAAGTCGATGCCCAGCTGCTCGAACTCCCGCTCGTAAAAGAGGCCGTACTTGTCGTCCCCGACGCAGCCGATGAAGGCGCCCTTGCCGCCGAGCTGGCTGAACCCGATGACCGAGTTGGCCACCGACCCGCCGCTGGCCAGCCGCGGCTCGCTGGTGTGGAACCGGGTGAGCAGCGCCTTCTGCTCGGCCTTGTCCACCAGCCGCATGCTCCCCCGCTCGAAGGCGAGGGGGGCGAACTCCTCGTCGGACAGGTCGAGGAAGATGTCGACCAGGGCGTTGCCGAGGCCGCAGAGGTGGAACTCTTTGGGCATGGGTGGGGCGTCAGGAGGGTGGAAGGTTCAAAGCCCACCCGTTGCAACGGGTGGGTTTTCGGGGGGTTCAAATTATTGCAGTGTCAACGCGTGGTCGATCCGTCGCAGCACTTCGGGCTTGCCCAGGATGGCCAGCGTCTCGTACAGCCCGAACCCGACCGTGCTGCCGCTAACCGCCACCCGGGTGGCTGCGATCAGGGCGTTCGGCTTCTGCCCGGCGGCGGTCGCGTGGTCGTGCAGCAGCTTGTCCAGGGTCGGCGGGTCGAACGGCTCGGCGGCGGCCAGCTTCTCCCGGAAACCCCGCAGCAGCTCCGCCCCCGGCTTGAGCGACTTCGCCACCGCCGCCGGGTCGTACACCGCATCGCGCCGCAGCAGCGGGCCGGCGAACTGCACCAGGTCGCTGAACAGCTTGATCCGGTCCCCGCTGGCCTCGACGATGGCGGTTAGCCTGGCCCGCGTCCCCTCATCGACGGTTTCGCCGACCAGCCCGGCCCGCTTCAGGTACGGCAGGCTGCGGTCGATCTTCTCGGCCGTCGGCACCCGCTTCATGTACTCGCCCTGGAGCCAGAACAGCTTCTGGGCGTCGAAGTTGCCCGGCGCCTTGGTCACCCGATCCAGGCTGAAGTTCGCCTTGGCCACGTCCAGCGGGATGAACTCGCTGGTGTCGTCCAGCGACCAGCCGAGCCGGATCAGGTAGTTGATGAGGGCTTCTGGCAGGTAGCCTAGCTCTCGGTAGTAGGCGACAGTCGCCAGGTTCAGGTCGTCGCGGCCTTTCAGCTCGTCGTCCGTCCAGCCGCACGCCTTCAGCCGGGCGATCTCGTGATCCGACAGCGGCGGCAGGTCGCGCTTGCTGATCTTCTTGTTGTTCCGGTAGATGAGCGGGACGTGGGCGAACTCCGGCGGCTTCGCCCCGAGCGCCTCGAAGAGCAGGATCTGCGTCGGCGTGTTCGACAGGTGCTCCTCGGCCCGGATCACGTGGGTGATGCCGAAGTCGGCCTCGTCGACCACGGTGGCGAAGCTGTACAGCGCCCGGCACGCCCCGGCGGCGTCCGGCGCCCGCAGCAGGGCCGGGTCGCGGATGGTGTCGGTCGCCACCTCCACCCGGCCGCGAACGTGATCGTCGAACACCACCTTCTTGCCCGGCTCCACTTTCAGCAGGATCGGCGCGGGCTTCTCCCGGTACTGCCGCAGGTTCTCCTCGGGGGCCACGTCCCGGTTGCTGCCGCGATGCACATACGGCTTCTTGATCCGCTCCGCGGTCTTGCGCCGCTCGTCCTGCTCGGCCTGCGTGGTGTAGTCCGGGTACGCCTTCCCCTCGGCCATCAGCTTCATGGCGGCGGCCACGTACTTGTCGTTCCGCTGCCCCTGGAAGTACGGCTTGTGCGGGCCGAAGCTGTCCCCGCTGGCGTCCGGCGTCGGCCCCTCGTCCCAGTCGACGCCGAGCCAGGCGAACCCGTCGAGGATCGGCTTGACCGCCTCCGCCCGGTTCCGCTCGGCGTCGGTGTCGTCGATCCGGAGGACGAACTGGCCGCAGTGCCGCCGGGCCAGCAGCCAGTTGAACAGGGCCGTGCGGACCCCGCCGATGTGCAGGTAGCCGGTCGGGCTGGGGGCGAAGCGGGTGCGGATCATGGCCAATGCGGAATTCGGAATTCGGATTGCGGAATGTAAGACAGGATAGGCGACCGGCGGATCAGGTTCGAGTGACCGGGGTTTCGGATTCCGCATTCCGCATCCCGCGTTCCGCACTGGGGCGGCACTCGACCAGCGTCACCATGTCCCCCTCCTGGACCACCTTGCCGTGCTGGTTGAGGATGGCCCGGTGCCAGACGACTTCGCCCCGCTTGCCCCGGCCGCGGACCGTCTTCTCGGCCACCCGGGTGCGGACGCGGATGGTGTCCCCGGCGTACACCGGCAGGTGGAACCGCCACTCCTTGACGGACAGCAGGGCGATGGTCCGCACCGGCGGGGTGTGGGTGCCCAGGCCGCTGGCGATGGCGAACACCCCGAACCCGTGGGCGATCGGCCGGCGGAACGGCGAGTTCTTGGCGAACTCGTGGTCCACGTGCATCGGGTTGAAGTCCCCGCTGAACCCGGCGAAGGTGACGATGTCCGTCTCGGTCACGGTCCGCCCGGCGGACTCCCACTCCTGGCCGATGGCGAGGTCGTCGAAGTACAGGTGGAACTCGGAGAAAGCCATCAATCGCCTCGGCGTAGGGTGCGTTGAGGCTCTGCGAAACGCACCGTTGAAACTGCATTCCGGGGTGATGTCGTTGCGGGGGCGGTGCGTTTCGTCGCAGAGCCTCCTCAACGCACCCTACGGGTTTCTACGGGTTCTGGTCCGGGAACAGCGGCACCGGCCGGCGGTCGGCGGTGGTGGCGTCGACGGCCACGAACACCCCCTCCGCCTCGGTCACGTGGATCACCTCCGCCCCCCGCTCGGCGTGGACGTCGATGTGCACGGTGATCGAGGTGCGGCCGAGCCGGACCACCCGGGTCTGGAAGCTGACCACGTCCCCGACCATGACCGGCCGCTTGAACTCCACCCGGTTGATGGCGACGGTGACGAACAGGGCGCCGCGGTTGCCGCCCCGGAGTTGCAGCTCCCGGCGGGCGGCCAGCGCCCCGGCCTGGTCGATGTAGCTCAGGATCACCCCGCCGAAGATGGTCCGGTACACCCCGAACGCGCCGACCCCGGGCAGGGCCTCGGCGTTCGGGTTGGCGTCCCGGGGCATCATCACCACTTGGAGGGCCAGCCACCGGTCGGTGCTCGGGGTGCTCATCTCGGGATTGTACGGGCCGGCCGGCCGGTCGCCCTCACCCGTCGGCCCGCGGTCGCGGCGGGCGGCCGGGCAGGTTCGACGGCCGGGCGGTCGGCTCGGACCGCGCCTCCCCCTTGGGCAGCCCCCGGCCCTTCCCCCGGCCGCCCCGCTTCGCCTTCACCTGGGCCGTCGCCACCTTCTCGCCCTTGAGCTGTGAGATCTTGTCCCGCAGGCTCGCCGCCCGCTCGAACTCCAGGTTCTGGGCCGCCGCCAGCATCTCCTGCTGCAGCGCTTCCAGATACTCGGCCGTCACCACATCCTCGGCCTTCACCCCGGCCGCCTCTTGCGCGATCTGGTGGGACTCGATCTCCTCCTCGATCGCGTTCTTGATCGCCGACACCACGCTCCGCGGGGTGATCCCGTGCTCGGCGTTGTACGCCAGTTGCACCGCCCGCCTGCGGTTCGTCTCGGCGATCGCCCGCTGCATGCTGTCCGTCACGCTGTCCGCGTACAGGATGACCTCGGCGTTCACGTTCCGGGCCGCCCGGCCGATCGTCTGGATGAGCGACGTTTCCGACCGCAGGAACCCCTCCTTGTCCGCGTCCAGGATCGCCACCAGGGCCACTTCCGGCAGGTCGAGGCCTTCCCGCAGCAGGTTCACCCCGACCAGCACGTCGAAGGCGCCCTCCCGCAGCTCCCGCAGCACCGTCACCCGCTCGATGGCGTCCAGCTCGCTGTGCAGCCACTTGCACCGCACCCCGCCGTCCCGGAAGTAGTTGGTCAGGTCTTCGGCCATCCGCTTGGTCAGCACGGTGACGAGGGTCCGCTCTTGCCGGGCGGTGCGGGCCTCGATCTCCTTCACCAGATCCTGCACCTGGCCGCGGGCCGGCTTGATGTGGATGACCGGGTCCACCAGCCCGGTTGGCCGGATCACCTGCTCGACCACCTCCCCGCCGACCTTCTCCAACTCATACGGGCCGGGCGTCGCCGACAGGCACAGGCACGTCGTCAGCCGCTTCTCGAACTCCTCGAACCGCAGCGGCCGGTTGTCCAGGGCGCTCGGCAGCCGGAACCCGTGCTCGACCAGCGTCTCCTTCCGGGCGCGGTCGCCGTGGAACATGCCCCGCACCTGCGGCAGCGTCACGTGGCTCTCGTCCACGATCAGGGTGAAGTCGTCCGGGAAGAAGTCGAGCAGGCAGTACGGCGGCTCCCCCGGCTTGCGGCCGCTGAACCACCGGGCGTAGTTCTCGATCCCGGCGCAGTACCCCGTCTCCCGCATCATGTCCAGGTCGTATCGGCAGCGGGCCTTCAGCCGCTCGGCCTCCAGCAGTTTCCCCTCCGTCTTGAACTGTTCGAGCCGGGCGGCGAGTTCCTGTTCGATGCCTTCGATGGCCCCCTTCATGCGGTCCTCGGGGGTGACGAAGTGTTTGGCCGGGTAGATGTACACCTCGTCCAACACCTTCAACGTCTCACCCGAAACCGGGTGGATGATACTGATGGCATCCACGTCGTCGCCGAACAGTTCGACGCGATACGCATACTCCTCGCTGCTCGGCCAGATCTCGAGGGTGTCGCCGCGGACCCGCACCTTGCCCCGCTCGAACGCGATGTCGTTCCGCTGGTACTGGATGTCGATCAGCCGCAGGAGCAGGGCGTCCCGGTCGACCGGCTCGCCCTTCACCAGCCGGACCACCATCCGCTTGTAGTCGCTCGGCGACCCCAGCCCGTAGATGCACGACACCGACGCCACGATGATGACATCCTCCCGGCTGACTAGGGCGGCCGTCGCCGCCAGCCGCAACCGGTCGATGTTCTCGTTGATGCTGCTGTCCTTCTCGATGTAGATGTCCCGCTGGGGGATGTACGCCTCCGGCTGGTAGTAGTCGTAGTAGCTGACGAAGTAGTGGACGGCGTTGTGCGGGAAGAACCCCTTGAACTCCTTGTACAGTTGGGCGGCCAGCGTCTTGTTGTGGGCGAGGACCAGGGTCGGCTTGCCGAGGGCGGTCAGGACGTGGGCGGCGGTGAACGTCTTGCCGGTGCCGGTCGCCCCGAGCAGCACCTGGACCGGCTTGCCGCCGCGGAACCCGGCGACCAACTGGTCGATGGCCTTCGGCTGGTCGCCGGCCGGGGCGTACTCGCTCTCGAGCTGGAAGTGGCTGCCCATGCGTCGGCTCCGGAGGGTCTAACCCCGCGATTGTAGGCCGCCGGCCGGGCGTGCGGAATCTCAGCAGCCGGGGTACAATCGGCCTAACGGGGGGCGACCGATGCCGATGCACGACTGGACCCGGGTGGAGCCGGGCATCTATCACGACTTCCACACCTTGTGGCTGACCGAGGTCCGGCGCGAGTTGAACCGCGGGGTACTCCCGCCCGGGTACTACGCCATGGTGGAGCAGGTGACGGCGTCGGTCGAGGCGGACCTACTGGCCCTGCACGGGGGGGGAACGGCCCGCCCGCCGCTGGCCCCGGGCGGCGGGGTCCGGGCGGTGCCGCAGGAGGCGCCCGCGGTCGGCCTGCTCGACCGGGCGGCGGGGTCGGCCCGGAAGCGGTCCCGGCGGCGGGTGGCCGTCCGTCACGTCAGCAACCACGCGGTGGTGGCGGTGATCGAGCTGGTGTCGCCCGGGAACAAGTCCGGGCGGCGGGACTTCCGGGCGTTCGTGGAGAAGGCCGCGAACATCCTGGCGTGCGGGGTCCACCTGTTGGTGATCGACCCGTTCCCGCCGACCGCCCGCGACCCGCACGGGCTGCATGCCGCCATCTGGGCACGTGTGACCCGGCCGCGGCGGGGGGCGCCCCCGCCCGCCCTGCCGCCCGACCGGCCACTGACCGCGGCCTCCTACTCGGCCGGCCCAGAGGTGGTGGCGGCGGTGCAGCCGTTCGCCGTCGGCGAGCCGGTCCCGGCGATGCCGCTGTTCCTGGAGCCGGAGTTGTACGTGACCGTCCCGCTGGAGCCTCCCTATCAGGCCGCTTACGCCGACGTGCCGGCCGTCTGGCGGGAAGTGCTGGACGCCTGACGGCAGCGGCCGGCTTTCATTTCCTGGGTTTCCACCCCCCCCGGGGGCGACCGGGGTGGAAACCAAACCGGTCACGCCCGGCGGACCCGGCGGACCAGCCCCAGCGCCGGCAGCCCCAGCCCGGCCAGGATCAGCCCGGCCGGGGCCGGGACCGCGTTCACCGCCGCCACGTCCCCGGTCAGCCGGAAGAAGGCGTCGGCGGCCGGAAACTGCCCGTAGTTCGTGCCAGAGCCGCCCGCGATGTAATAAATGCCGTCCGGGTAGGTGCCCGGGGTCGTCCGACCGTTCGTCGGCACCTGCGAGTCCGAGTAGACGAAGTACGGGGTGTTCGGCTGGACCGTCACCCCGGCGGCGAACAGGTACGCCCCGGCCGACACCGACGTGCTGGCGGCCACGAACCCCGGCGTGGCCGCACTCAGCCCGGCCGGCGTCCCCAGGTACTCTTGGGTGAGCAGGTATAGGGTGCCGGCCGCCGACGGGACGGTTGCCGCCTGGTCACTGAAGAAACTGAACGCCAGATTGTTCCACGGTCCGCCGGCCGGGGTCAGGAGCGACTGCCCACTGAAGTTATTCCCGGGGCCGATGGCCGATCCTCCGGGGGTGTACCCGACGATGATCGCCGCCGGGCTGGCGGTCGGTAGGGCGGCCAGTAGGCCGCAGGTGAGGAGCAGACGAGCGAGCATGACGAGTCCCAAAAGGAGTGAGCCGGGGTGCCCAACGATCCGACGCCCACCATGCCGGATGACTCCCGGCTCGGGCAATCCCAACCGGGCGGAAGTTTGAGGAATTTGCCGAACCTGTTCCCCGGTTTCGGCCGGGGTGATGCCGGCGGTTTGCACCCGTGTTTACGACCCGCAACCCACGCATCCCCGGTGCGAGTTCCGGCCGAATGTCGGGGTACTCGGTGGCGGCCAACCCGAGCGGTCGCACCAGGCACCCGGCCTCCGGGCGTCGGGTCGGGCGGGCGGCCGTTCGAGTATTTTGGCCGGACGGCGGTCGGAGGGGTACACTAGCACTAAACCTCCCGGCTTCCGAGGGCCGCCCATGTCTCCCAAACTCCCGCCCCGCCTCACCCCGCTGGACGACCGCCTGGCCCCGGCCGTGATCGGCTACCCGGACCAGTCATTCGGCCTCTACGGGGACGGCCGGGCCTACGTCGGCCCGGGGTATTACGCCAACATCGACCAGCCGCTGGGCGAGGCGGTCCGGGCCGTGACGCCGCAGCCGGACGGCCGGCTGCTGGTGCTCGGCGACCCGTCCCCGTATGACCCGTTCAACCTGCCGCTCACCCGGCTGACCGCGGCCGGCCAGCCGGACTACACGTTCGGCGGGGCCGCCCAGCGGTCGGTCGGGTTCGACTCCCCGAGCGCCCGGCCCGCCCGCGGGATCGGGGTGGCCGGGCTGGCCGACGGGCACATCCTGGTGGTCGCCGCGGTCGACCCGGAGGGGGGCGGGCCGAGCCGGGTCGGGATGCTGCGGCTGACCGCGACCGGCGCCTACGACCCACTGTTCGGGGCGAACGGCCGGCAGTTCTTCGACCTGCCCACCGGGTACACCAGCACGTTCGCCGGGGCCGCGTCCGCCGCCGGGCCGGACGGGCGGACGGTGGTCGTGGTGCCGCTCCGGCCGGCGGCCGGCGGGCCGACCGTCGTCGGGGTGCTGCGGGTCGGGGCCGGCGGGGCCGTCGACCCCGGGTTCGGGTCCGGCGGCTGGCGGGTACTCGGGTTGGACGGGCCGGCCGTCCCCGCCGGGGTGGTTGTCACCGAAGACGGTGGCGTGGTGGTGGCGGCGACCGTCGACCGGGACAACGGGAACACCGACTTCGAGGTGGTCCGGCTCACCCCGACGGGCGCGACCGACCCCGGGTTCGGGGCCGGCGGGGTGGCCACCGTCTGGTTCGACGTGCCCGGCTCGTCCGCGGCGGACACGGCCGCCGGGGTGGCGGTGATGGCGGACGGGCGGGTGGTGGTCGCCGGGACGGTGGCCGTCGGGCCGGTCGGCGGGAACACCGACTTCGGGGTGGCCCGTCTGACCGCCGACGGCCGGCTGGACCCGACGTTCGGCCCGGCCGGGGACGGGCGGGTGCGGTACGGGTTCGACCTCGGGGGGGCGAACAGCGACCGGGCGGCCGCGGTCGCCGTCCAGCCGGACGGGCGGGTGGTCGTGGCCGGGACGGTGGACACCGGGGCGGCGCTCACCGGGGTGCCGGCGGCGACCGACTTCCGGCCGACCGGGATCGGGGTGGTCCGGCTGCGGGCGGACGGCACCGCCGACCCGGCGTTCGCCCTCGGCGGCTCCCGGGTCGAGCTGGCCGGGTCTGCCTCGCTCAACGACTACGGGTACGCCCGGTACTACAGCTTCACCGCCGGCCGGGCGGCCGCCGTGCTCGTCCAGCCGGACGGCCGGGTGGTGGTCGGCGGGGCGTCCGCCGGCGGGTCGGTGTCCGACTACTACTACTACCCCAGCCGGTACGGGTCGGCGTACGCCAACGGGATCCTCATCGGGCTGACCGGGCGGCTCGGCCAGCCGGCCGGGGCGGCGGTCGGCGGGCCGGCGACGGGGGAGGCGGTCCGGCTGACCGCGGTCGGGGACGGCACCTACCGGCTGGAGGCACCGACCGTCCCGGTGGCCGACACCCCCGGGCCGGTGCGGACGGCCACGGCCGACTTCGACGGGGACGGGGTCGAGGACACCGCCTACGTGGCCGGCCCCGGCGGGCCGCCGACCGTCCGGGTGGTGAGCGGGCGGACCGGGCAGGACATCGTCGCCCCGTTCCGGGCGTTCGAGGACTCGTTCACCGGCGGGCTGCTGGCCGCCGCCGCGGACGTGGACGGGGACGGCCGGGCGGAGCTGACCGTCACCCCCGACCAGGGGGGCGGGCCGCGGGTCCGGGTGCTCCAACTGACCGGCGGGCTGCCGGTCACCCGGGCCGACTTCTTCGGCATCGACGACACCAACTTCCGGGGCGGCGCCCGGGCGGCGTTCGGGGACGTGAACGGGGACGGGTTCCCGGACCTGGTCGTCGGGGCCGGGTACGGCGGCGGGCCGCGGGTCGCCCTGTTCAACGGCCGGCTGCTGTTCGCCGGACTGCGGGACGACGGCGCCCCGGCCCGGCTGGCCGGCGACTTCCTGGCCTTCCCGGGGGCGGACGCCGGGCAGCTGCGGGACGGGGTGTTCGTGGCGGCCGGCGACCTGACCGGGGACGGGTACGCGGAAGTGATCGTCGGCGGCGGGCCGGGCGGCGGGCCGCGGGTGATCGCCCTGGACGGCCCGCTGCTGACCGTCGGTAGCCCGGACGTGGCGGTCGCCAACCCGGTGGCCAACTTCTTCGCCGGCGGCGACCCGGCCCCCCGGGGCGGGGTGCGGGTGGCCGCCCGGGACGCGGACGGGGACGGCCAGGCGGACATCCTGGCGGCCAGCGGGGAAGGGCGGCCGGCCCGGGTGTGGGTGTACCGCGGGACTTCCGTCCTCGGCACCGACGCCCCGGCCGTCACCCAGGAGCTGGCCCCGTTCGGCGGGGCGGAACTGGCCGGCGGGGTGTACGTCGGCTGACCCGCCACTGCATGGGGAGATACACTCTCCCCATGACCCACTTCGTCTCCCACCTGGAAGCGGCCCTGGACGGCACCCGGCTGCCGTTCGGCCAGCTTCATTCGCTGCACAACGGCCGGCCGATCTGGGTGCGGTACGACCTGGACCGGGTGCGGGCGGCCGTCACCCCCGCGGACATCGCCGGCCGGCCGCCGACCCTGTGGCGGTATCGGGAGCTGCTGCCGCTGCCGCTCGACGTCGAGCCGGTCACGCTCGGCGAAGGGATGACGCCGCTGCTGCCGTGCCCGACGCTCGGCCGGCAACTCGGCTTGAAGAACCTGTTTGTGAAGGACGAGTCGCAACTGCCGACCGGCAGCTTCAAGAGCCGCGGGCAGACGACGGCCATCAGCATGGCGAAGTGGCTGGGCGTCAAGCGGGTGGCCCTGCCGACGGCCGGGAACGCCGGCGGGGCCGCCGCCGCCTACGCCGCCCGGGCCGGGCTGGAGTGCTACGTGTTCATGCCGGCCGACACGCCGGCGGTCAACCAGTTCGAGCCGAGCCTGTTCGGGGCAAAGGCGTTCCGGGTGAACGGCCTCATCACCGACTGCGGCAAGATCGTCCGGGACGGGGCCGAGCGGATGGGCTGGTTCGACCTGTCCACGCTGAAGGAGCCGTACCGGCTGGAAGGCAAGAAGACGATGGGGCTGGAACTGGCCGAGCAGCTCGGGTGGACGCTGCCGGACGTGATCCTGTACCCGACCGGCGGCGGCACCGGACTGATCGGCATGTGGAAGGCGTTCCAGGAGTTGGCCGAACTCGGGTGGTTGGCTTTTGGCGTAGGGTCCGCTGTGCGGACCGTGGGAGCGCCACCGGTCCGCACAGCGGACCCTACGCCGATTCGCTTCCCCCGCCTGTATTCCGTCCAAGCCGAGGGCTGCGCCCCGATCGTCCGCGCCTTCGAGAAGGGCGAGCGGTTCGCCGAGCCGTTCCCGAACGCGCACACGGTGGCCAGCGGGCTGCGGGTGCCGGCGGCGGTCGGCGACTTCATGATGCTGGACGCGATCCGGGCGAGCGGCGGGGCGGCCATCGCCGGGCCGGAAGCGAGCATCGGCCCGTGGATGCGGCGGGCGAGCGCGGCCGAGGGGATCGGCGTCTGCCCGGAGACGGCCGTCTGCTTCGCCGTCCTGGAGAAGCTGGTGGCGGCCGGCCAGGTCCGGCCGGACGAGACGGTGGTGGTGTTCAACACCGGGGCGGCGCAGAAGTACCTGGAGGCGCTGCCGCCCGCCCTGCCGGCGCTGGACAAGGACCGGATCGACTGGGACGCCCTGGCCGGCTGATCTACAGCCTGGCCAGTTCCTCGTCCAGCAGCCGTTGCACGAGGTCGTTCGGGGCGCCCTTGTTGGCCTTCATCACCTCGCCCTTGATCTTGTTCGCGGCGGCCGTCTTGCCGGCCTTGAAGTCGGCCACCGCCTTGGCGTTCGCCCCGATGGCCGCCACCACCGCCGCCCGCAGCGCCCCCTCGTCGAACGTCTGCGGCTTGATGCCGGTGGCGTCCATGGCCGCCGCCAGCCCGACCCCGTTCGCCAGCATGTGCTTGAACAGGTCCACCCGGTCCTGCTTGCTGAGCGGGCCGGTCCCCGTGACGAACCCGGCGAAGTCGGCGGCGGACACCGGGAACGCCTCAATCTCCTCTTTGCGCTCCGTCAGGGCCGGGAACACCAGGTCGCTCAGCCGGTTGACCGCCTGCTTGCCGTCCCCGCCGAGGGCCACCGCCACGGCCTCGAAGTAGGCGACCAGCTTCCGCCCCTTGGCGGTCAGCACGTCGGCGTCATACGGGGTGAGGCCGTACTGCGACTGGAGCCGGGTCCGCTGCTGGGACGGCAGCTCGCCCATCTCGGCCTTCACCGCCTCCACCTGCTCCTTGCTCACCACCACCGGCACCAGGTCCGGCTCCGGGAAGTAGCGGTAGTCGGCGGCCTCCTCCTTGTGCCGCTGGACCTCGGTGCGGCCCTTGGCGTCGTCCCACCCGGCGGTCGTCTTGAGCAGCTTGCCGATGCGGTAGTTCTGCGGGTCCTTCTGGAACTGCTCGTACTGCCGCTGGGCCTCGTACCGGATGGCCCGGCCGACCGCCCGGAAACTGTTCAGGTTCTTCACCTCGACCAGCGGGGTGGCCGCGTACCCGGTCGGCTCGCCGGCCATCGGGACGTGGACGTTGACGTTGGCGTCGCACCGCAGGCTGCCCTCCTGCATCTCGCAGTCGGACACGCCCAACTCGCGGAGCATCAGCCGGACTTCTTCCAGGTAGCTGATCGCCTCCTCCGGGGTGTTCAGGTCCGGGTGGGAGACGATCTCCAGGAGCGGGGTGCCGGTGCGGTTCAGGTCGACGAGGGTGTTGCCGCCGCGGCCGGACTCGTCGTGCAGGTTCTTGCCGGCGTCCTCTTCGAGGTGCGCCCGGATGATGCCGATGCGTTTGGGGGTGTGGCCCTTCTTCGGGTCGGCGTGGACGTTGATCTCCAGGAACCCGTCGTGGCTGAACGGCAGGTCGTACTGGCTGATCTGGTAGTTCTTCGGCAGGTCCGGGTAGTAGTAGTTCTTGCGGTCCCACTTGGTGAACCCGGCGATCTGGCAGTTGAGCGCCAGGGCGGCCCGGAGGGCGAGGCGGAAGGCGGTCTGGTTCATGACCGGCAGGGTGCCGGGCAGGCCGAGGCAGACCGGGCACGTCGCGGAGTTGGGCGGCAGGCCGAACTGGTTCTTGCACCCGCAGAACAGCTTGGTCCGGGTGAGCAGTTGGACGTGGACCTCCAGCCCGACGACGATCTTGTACGGCTCGGCCATGACCGCTCCTGCCCGTTCGTGTGGAATGGCAGGCATTCTAGCGGCGGCCGGCGGGTCGGGGAACCGGCGGCGGGCGGGCTGAATTTAATGCAGGCTTTTCAGGCAGCGGCGACATGATACGGGTATGACCCGCCTCGCCGCCCTGCTCGCCCGTTCGCCCGCCGACCCGCGGTCGGACGGCGCCTTGCTGGCCGCCTTCCTCGCCGACCGGGACGAGCCGGCGTTCGCCGAGCTGGTCCGCCGCCACGGCCGGCTGGTGTGGGGCACTTGTCGCCGGCTGCTGCCCGACCCGGCCGACGCCGAGGACGCCTTTCAGGCGACGTTCCTGGTGCTGGTCCGCCGGGCCGGCCGGCTCACCCGGTCGGGGACGGTCGGCCCGTGGCTGTACCGGGTGGCGTCCCTGACCGCCCGCAACCTGCGACGCAAGAACGCCCGCCGGCTCGCCCGGACGGAGCCGCTGTCGGCGGGGCTGAACGCTGCTGCTCGCCCGGAGCCGTCGTCGCCCGACGTGGACGCCGCTTTGGCCGGGCTGTCCGAGCGGGAGCGGGCGGCGATCGTGCTGTGCCTGCTCGACGGCCTGACCCAGCGGGAAGCGGCGGACCGGCTCGGGCTGCCGGAAGGCACCGTGTCCGCCCGGGTGAGCCGCGGGCTGGCGAAGCTCCGCGACAAACTCGGGGCGGAGCCAACGACTGTGGTTGTGGGGTCGCTGGTCCCGGCGGCGACGGCCGAAGCGGCGGTCCGGGCGGCGGTGGCGTACCAGCTCGCGGCCACGGCGACCCCCGCCGTGGCGTCCCTCGTCGATGGGGTACTGCGAATGTTCTGGCTCAAGAAGGCGACCGCCGTCGGGCTGGCCGCGTGTCTACTCATGATCGCCGGAATGGGGATCGGCACATCCATTCAACGTGGTAACACTGCTATCGCTGCCGATCCGCCGCCAACCAACTCGGTACAAGCCGCCAAGCAGTCGAAGCCCCAGCAAGACCCCGACCGCGAATGGTATGAGCGGGCACGTCTATTGCTCCAACAGCGACGTGCAGGATTGAAGGCGGAGCTTTCCCACTTGGCCAATGCGGAAGCTGCACTGAAGCAAAACTTCGATGTCCGGTTCGGCCCGCGATGGCAACTTCTGGTTAGCAACCGAAACACGCAGGGGCCGTTTCAGCTGAGTGAAATTCGTGACGGGGAAGCCAAATCGACCACCTACTTCCGGACGGCGAAATCACTGTCCGAGTTCCTGTCCCGGGTGCGCAAGGGTGGCGAATGGCCCGAACACCTCGAACTCAGGCCGGATCCAGAGGGGATCAGCCCGCCGGATTGGGCGGCGGCACGCAATGCCTGGCTCAACGCCGGGTTCAACCCGCATCATCTGTTCGTCGTCGCGATTGCGCCAGTGACAGCCTACAACATCATTGTTGCGGTAGACCAACCCGCACTCGTCCGGACGGCGTCCGGCAAGCCGATCAAATGGCACGAGCGAAACACCAGTAGTGATCCGGTGGTTGATATGGCCATTTCTCCTGACGACCCCGCGAAGCTGCGAATCCTCGGGAAGCGGGCTGGAGGCGTCGCCCGGGTGGCGATGGCCGACGTAGAGGGAACAGTGACGGAAATCATGATCACTGTGGATAAGCCCAAGAAGCCGTAGCCTGGTCCGGTTTTTCCGGCGGCGCCCTTGTCAGCCGTCCGCGCGTCCGCTTTAATCACACTTCGCTCCGAGCGAGCGGCTGCGCGGCCCCACCCGGCCGCGCCGCTTCGTTTACCCCCCCACGGGGCCGGCGAGGGTAGCCCGGGTCCGCCCGGCGCGAGAGCCGCCCGCCCCGAGAGGCCGTAGCCATGTCCGAAACGGTCACGCTCACCGTCCAGTCCCGCGGCGGCAAAGGATCCCGCAAGGCCGCCAAGCTCCGCAAGCAAGGGCTGCTGCCCGGCGTCGTGTACGGGCACAAGCAGGACGTCGCCCAGGTCAGCCTCAACTACGAGGAGTTCGACCGGGCCGTCCGCAAGCAGCACGCCCGGGCCCTCACCATCTCGCTCAACGGCAAGAGCGAGACGGTCCTGATCAAAGAGCTGCAGTGGGACCACCTGGGCCAGCACATGGTCCACGTCGACCTGTGGCGGGTGGACAAGGACGAGACGGTGAAGGTGGTCGTCCCGGTCGAACTCCGCGGCGCCCCGAAGTCGATGGGCGGCGGGGTGCTCGACCAGCCGCTGCACACCCTGCACGTCGAGTGCCTGGCCATCGCCATCCCGGACTCGATCCGCATCGACATCACCAACCTGACCCTGGGCAACCCGGTCCACGTCCGGGAACTGAACCTGCCCGCCGGGGTGAAGGTGCTGGAGGCCCCGGAGGCGGTCGTCGTCCAGATCAAGCTGGCCGGGCTGGAGCCGACCACCCCGACCGAGGCGACCGGGGCCGAGCCGGAAGTGCTCACCGCCAAGAAGCCGAAGGAAGGCGAAGAAGAGTAAGCCTGCCCGGCCGTCTACGCCCAGGGCTTACGCCCTGGGCTATATTCAGTGGCCCCGTTGGGGCCGAGAGCCAGGTTTTCCGCTCCAACGGGGCGGTCAGATTTTAGCCCAGGGTGTAAACCCTGGGCGGACCGTGCGGCGGGGGCGGGGCGAGTCCGATGAAAGTCGTCGTCGGCCTCGGCAACCCCGGCCCGAAGTACGCCGGCACCCGCCACAACGTCGGGTTCGACGTGCTCGACTACCTGGCCGCCGCCCCCGACTGCGGGCCGTTCCGGGCGAAGTTCCAGAGCCTGGTGGCGGACTGGAAGGTGGCCGGCGAGCCGGTGCTGCTGGTCAAGCCCGAGACGTTCATGAACCTGAGCGGGCGGGCGGTCCGGGCGGTGGCCGACTTCTACAAGCTGACCCCGGCCGACGTGCTGGTGGTCAGCGACGACTTCAACCTGCCGCTCGGCAAGCTGCGGGCGCGGGCCAAGGGGAGCCACGGCGGGCAGAACGGGCTGCGGGACATCCAGCAGCAGCTCGGCACCGACGAGTACCCCCGGCTGCGGGTCGGGGTCGGACAGCCGGGGCCGGGCGAGGCGGTCGACTTCGTGCTGTCCCGGTTCAAGCCGGGGGAGCGGAAGGCGGCCGAGGAGGCGGTGGCCAAGGCGGCCGACGCCGTGCTGGTGTGGGTGCGGCAGGGGATCGAGGCGGCCATGAACCGGGCGAACGGCCCGGCCGAGCCGCCCAAGCCCAAGAAGCCGAAGCCCGAGAAGGTTGACGACGCGAAGAAGGACGAGCCATAGACGACGGACGGATAGCTGGTGTTCTGAGGTTGGTGGGGCAGGCATTTCTGCCTGCCCGCCGCCAAACCGGCAGGCAGAACTGCTCCACCAATCGAAGACGCCGGGTTGCTCCCCGCCCGCGTGGGGCGGGGTCCGGGCCGAGAGGCCGGGAGCCACAGTGACCCTCACCACCGAGGACGCGATGCCGGTCGAACTGTACGAAACCCTGTTCCTGCTCGACTCGACCAAGCTGTCCGCCGAGCCGGACGCGGTCCGCGGCGGCCTCCAGGCCACCCTGGAGAAGCACGGGGCGACGATCGAAGTCACCCGCCCGTGGGACGACCGCAAGCTGGCGTACCCGATCAAGAAGCAGAAGAAGGGGTCGTACCACGCCGTCTACTACAAGATCGACAGCCGCAAGCAGGCGGAGATCGACCGCGACCTGAAGCTGAACGAGAACATCCTGCGGTACATGACCGTCCACGTCGACGCCAAGTGGGCGGAGGCGATCATGGACGTGGCCAAGAACGACACAGCGGCCGCGTTCGCCCTGCGGGGGATGCACGACGAGGTAGCCCCGGGCGAAGGCGTCTCCCCGAACCTGGCCGACGGGCTGCCGATGGGCGAGGCCGTCGCCGCCGCCACCGGCGGTCGCCGCCCGCACCGCCGGGACGCCGGGCCGGAGAAGCCGGAGTAACGGACCTTGCGGCGGACCGGGCGGTTGTCGTACCCTCGAACGGACGGCACCGCCCCGCACCCGTGACTCCCACAACCCCGTACCTTCCCCAAGGGTCGGGCCGTCGCAGAGGGCCAGACGATGGCCAACTTCAACAAGGTGATGCTGATCGGCCGGCTGACCCGCGACCCGGAGACCCGGGCGTTCAGCAACGGCGGGATGGTGGCCAAGTTCGGGTTCGCCGTCACCAACCGGCGGAAGAACTCGCAGACCGGCCAGTGGGAAGACGAGCCGATGTTCATCGACTGCGAGGCGTTCAACCGGGGCGAGTTCGGCAAGCTGGCCGACATCGTCCGCGACCGCTGCCACAAGGGCAGCCAGATCATGCTCGAGGGCCGGCTGCACCTGGACACCTGGGACGACAAGAACAACCCCGGGCAGAAGCGGTCCAAGCACAAGATCGTGGTGGAGAACATCCAGCTCCTCGACCCCCGGCCGGGCGGCCCCGGCGGCGGGACGGGGGGCGGGGAGTTCGGCGGGGCGGACGACGGGATGGACGCCCCGCCGCCGGCCCGGGCGATGAGCCGGCCGCCGGCCGGCCGCCCGCCGGCCAAGTCGGCCCCGCCGCCGGCAGACGAGGACGGCGGCCAGGACGGCGACAACATCCCGTTTTGAACTATCATGACCTCCTGTGCGGGCCGCGACCGGCGGCCCGCCCGTTAGCAGCGAGCTTCCTCCGATGGCCAAAGCGACCAAAACCAAGAAGGCGGACGCCAAGGCCGCCGGCGGCGGCACCAAGCTGAAGGCGCCGCCGAAGAAGGTGCGGCAGCGGCAGCAGGTCAAGAAGGGCGCCCACGGCGGCACCCTGATCGTGCTGATCGAGGACGTCGCCCACCTGGGCAAGCAGGGCGACCTCGTCGAGGTCAAGCCGGGGTACGCCCGCAACTACCTGCTGCCGAACAGCCTGGCCGTCATCCCGACCGCCCACAACCTGAAGCTCCTTGAGAAGTACAAGATCAAGGTGCAGAAGGCCCGGGAGGCGAGGATCGCCGACCTGAAGGTGCTCAGCGAGCAGCTCAGCCGGCTGACCTCGCTGACCCTGGAAGCGAACGCCAACGAGGAAGGGCACCTGTACGGGTCGATCGGGCCGGCCGAGATCAGCAAGACCCTCAAGGGCAAGAACCTGATGGTCGAGCCGGACATGGTCAAGCTGGACCACGTCATCAAGGAAGCGAACACGCTCACCGAGGTGCCGCTCAACCTGGGCTACGGGATCGAGAGCAAGATCCAGGTGCTCGTCGTCGGGCTGCAACAGGCGGTGGCCAAGAAGTAGGTGGTTGGGTTGCTGGGTGGTTAGGTGGTGAAATCGCCGGCCCGGGATGCCCTCCCGGGCCGCTTCATGCGCTGACCCGTTTTCCTCCCCCTCTCCGCTTCGGGGAGGGGGCCGGGGGGAGGGGTTAAACCCAATGCCCCTCAGATAAGCACAACGACTGCCTGTCGGTAGGGTTTGGTCGGCTGAGGTGTATGCAGGTGTCCGCCCGCTTCTTCCCCCAGTTGGACATCTTCCGCTTGACCACCCGCGGGTACCACCGCTCCCGCCGTGGCCGCAACCGCAGCCGCCGGACCTCCCGGACCAGATCCCGATACCACGCCGCCGCCGGCACCCCGGGTGATTCCGGCAGCCGGCACCACACGACCCGGAGGGTGTCGGCGAACGGCACCCGGTCCGGGTCCACCCCGCCGGCCACCGCGGCGTCGTGGATCACCCGCCGGATCAGGTAGTACGCCAGCATCAGCCCGTAGATCTCCTGCACCACCCGGGTCGGGGTCTTGCTCCGGATCGGCACGTCCCGGCCACTCAGGTGGGTTTTCAGTTCGTCGAACGCCAACTCCTGCTCCCACCGCTGGTGGTACACGACCGGGGCCTCCGCGGCCGGCAGATCCTCGGGGTCGGTCAGGTCCGTCAGCAGCCGGTTCCGCTGCCCGCACCCGGGCCGGTGCGGGTCGTCGTGGGTGTACTCGATGACCCGCACCTCCAGCCCCCGGCGGCCGGCCGCCCGGTCGCCCGCCGACGGGTACAGGGCGGCCAGGTACGACCCGTCGCCCAGCCGCCGGGTCGGGGCGAGGATGGCGTAGGCCGGGACCCGGGCGAGCAGATGAGCCCCGGTCCGGAGTACCCGGTCGATGAGGGGGAGCCCGAAGAACCCGCGGTCCCACAGGAGCAGCATCCCCGGGCCGAGCCGATCGACGAGCGGGCCGGCCATCACCGGTTCGCCCCGCCGCCCGGGCTTGACCGCCAGCCCGCAGATCGCCCGGGTCCCGAGCTCGCACAGGGCCAACAGCCGGGCCTGGGGGAATGCCCCGTCCGCCCGACCGCCCGGGCGGCCGAACACCCGGGCGTTGTCCGGGGTGTCGGGCAGGTCGAGGGTCGTCCCGTCGAGCCCCATCAGCCGCCACCCCCGGTAGGTCGCCCCGGCCGTCTGGTGCGTGGCCACCGGCCGGGCGACCTCCTCGAACAGCCGCCGCAGGGGCGGGACGCCGAGTCGGTCGCGGGCCTGGCAGAAGGCCGACTCGACCGGGTCCGGGGTGTCGGCCCCGGGGTGCAGTCGCCGCCACACCTGGGGGACGGGGAGGTCGGCGAACAGCCCGAGGGCGACCACCAACCGGGTCGCGGCCTCGGCCGGGATGCGGCGGGTGCGGCGGGACTGCCGGCCGGTGGCGGTGAGGATGTGGGCGATGCGTTCGGGCGGGAGGAGGTCGTACAACCCCCGCAGGAACGGGGTCGGGTCGGGCTTCGGGTCCACCGGTGCCTCCTTGCGTCGTGGGAGCGGTCGCAACCCCACAGTACCAAGGAGGAACCGGCTTTACGTCTAACTGAGGGGCATTGGGGTTAAACCCTCGACCCGACTCAGCGGCGCGACAGTCTCGGCGGTCAATGTCAGGCGCTCGCCCTCCCCCTCCGGGGAGGGCGAGCGCCTGACATTGACCGCCGTCCGCCCGTCGGGTAAGCCGTGGGTTGGGACCGCCCGACCACCCGACCCCGGCCGCCCGTCATGGACATCCCCGCCGACCGCCTGCCGCCCCAGAGCCGCGACGCCGAGAAGGGGTGATCGGCAGCGTCCTGCGGGACAACATGGTCCTGAACGACATTCAGAAGTTCGTCCGGGTCGACAACTTCTACTTCGACGCCCACCAGAAGGTCTATCAGGCGATCCTCGACACGTACAACGACGGCAAGCCGGTCGACCTGGTCATCCTGCACGAGGTGCTCAAGACCCGCAAGCAGCTCGAAGACGTCGGCGGCATCCCGTACCTGACCGAGCTGTGGGAGGCCGCCCCGACCGCCGCCAACGCCGAGTACTACGCCCGCATCGTCCGGGACAAGGCGGTCGTCCGCAACCTGATCCACACCAGCACCGAACTGCTCCGCGACGCCTACGACGGGGTCGTCGGGCCGGACGAACTGCTCGGCCAGGCCGAGCGGAAGATCCTGGAGATCGCCGAGCGGGGGACGGTCGGGGAGACGCACGACCTGGAGAAGACGCTGAAGGAGGCGTTCGACCGGATCGACATGCGGATGGGCAAGCCGGACCTGGCGGTGAGCGGCATCGCCACCGGGTTCGTCGACCTGGACAACATGACCGCCGGCCTCCAGAACAACGAGCTGGTCATCATCGCCGCCCGGCCGAGCGTCGGGAAGACCGCCTTCGCCCTGAACATCGTCCGGCACGCGGCCGTCGAGGAGCGGGTGCCGGTGTTCTTCGTCAGCCTGGAAATGGCCCGGGTGGAGATCGCCGAGCGGCTGCTCGCCTGCCAGGCCCAGGTGGACAGCTTCAAGATCCGCAAGGGGGCGCTGAACGCCGACGACCTGCAGCGGCTGATGCGGGCCAGCGACCAGCTCCGGGGCAACCCGCGGGACGGCCAGGTGAAGGTGTTCATCGACGACACACCGGCCCAGGGGCTGCTGCGGATCGCGGCCAACGCCCGCCGGCTCAAGCTCCGGCACGGGCTGCGGCTGGTGGTCATTGACTACCTGCAACTGATCGAGCCGGAGAACCGCCGCGACCCCCGCCAGGAGCAGGTGGCCCAGATCAGCCGGCGGCTCAAGTTCCTGGCCCGAGAACTTCAGATTCCGGTGATCGCGCTGGCCCAGGTGAACCGGGCGAGCGAGGACCGGCAGGACCACCGGCCGCGGCTGTCCGACCTGCGGGAGTCCGGCAGCATCGAACAGGACGCGGACACGGTGATGATGCTGCACCGGCCCGGGCGGGTGGACAAGAGCGTCGAGGACAACACCCTGGAAGTGATCCTGGAGAAGCAGCGGAACGGCCCGACCGGGGCGATCACCCTCAGCTACATCCGGCAGTACATGCGGTACGAGAACTACAGCCCCGGGGTCGACCCGATCTACGGCCCGGGCGGGATGTGAGGCGAGCCGGGGGCGTCAGCCCCCGGGTGGAGTCACTGGGCCACTTCACCCGGGGGCTGACGCCCCCGGCGCGCCTCGGATCGAGTTACAGCCCCGGCACCTTCACCTCGACCTTGTGGTCCTTCTGACCCGCGTCCACGGTCAGCTTCTTGGCCACGTTGAACGTCCGCGGCAGCTTCCCGCCGGTGATGAACAGGGTGGCCGTGTAGTCCCCGTGCGGCAACCCGTCCGCCGGCGACTCGTACACCCCGTCCCCCTTGGCCACCAGGTCGTACCGGATGCCGCCGGCCGCCCCGAACAGGGCCAGCGCCCCGGTCTCCCCCTTGTTCAGGGCGAGCGGCTTGCCGCCCTTGAGCAGCGTCACCACGATCGGCGACTTGTCCTTCGAGATCGTGTACCCCGGCTCCGGCTGGCTGCGACCGCCGCACCCGACGAGCGCCCCCAGACAGCCGGCGAACAGACTAGCGAGCACCAGCTTCCGCATGTGGAGAGTCCTCGGTGAACGACCGCCCGGCCGGCCGTGCGACCGGCCGGGGCGATCAGGAGTTGATGGCCGGGCGAGTTACTCGGCCGGGGTGATGTCCCCGCCGTTCGGGGTGAGCCACGGCATCAGTTGCTCGTACCGCACGGTCACGGGGATCGACCGGACGCTGCCGTCGGCCAGGGCGAACAGGCCGATGGACGAGTACGGGGTGCCCCACCGGTTCTCGAACCGGCCGAGGCCGGCCCCGGAGTCGTCCTGCGGCATGCTGGTGTCCTGGATGATCTCCAGGTGCCACCGCCACCAGTCCTGGGACGGGAACCGGATGCCCGGGTACTGGACCCCGCCGGCCACCGCCATCCACGGCTCCTCCCCGGCCGACAGGGACCGCATCGTCCCCTGGCTGCGGCCCTGGGCGATCGGCGTGTCCCAGGTCCAGGACGTGTTGTTGCTCCGCGCCCCCCGCCGGTTGTACATGCTCGACGGGAGCGACTTGATCCCCAGCAGGATCGTGTTCGAGGTGCCGTCGGAGATGCCCAGCAGGGTCCGCCGGTACGGGCTGTACGGGGCGGTGTCCCCGTAGGTGAAGCTGCCGGCCGCCGGGCTGGCGGTGTTGTTGTTGAACCCGAGCACCACGCCGTTGGCCGCGTAGTCGGTCACCGCCCCGGTCCGCAGCAGGGCGTTGTTCCCGGTCACGTCCGTCGGCGGGGTGGTGATCACCCCCTGGCCGCCCCGGCTCGGCTCCAGGAAGGTCTTGACCGGGGTGGTGTAGCTGAAGTTCTGGAACAGGTTGTTCTGCTCGATGAACGGCAGGATCTTGACCGGCCACGAGCTGTACTGGTTGCGGCCGGGGCGGCGGGCCTCCGCGTTGTCCCCGACCCACGGGTCCCACCACATGTTGTCCCAGTGGCCGTCGTCCGGCAGCCGGGTGTTGGCGTCGTGGTAGTTGTGCATGCCCAGGGCGAGCTGTTTCAGGTTGTTCGTCGATTGGGCGCGGGCGGCCGCTTCGCGGACCTTCTGCACCGCGGGCAGCAGCAGGCCGATCAGCACGGCGATGATGGCGATCACCACCAGCAGCTCGATCAGGGTGAACCCGCGGCGGGCCGCCGGGTTCCGGAGAGACGACACGATCATGAGCGCTCCGAACGGAATAATGGACGCGCGAGCCCGGCTCCCCCGACACCGGGGGACACATCACAGGCGAGTGCGGATGAAAGTCAGGAGGCGTGCGAGAGTACCGCCCACATCACCGGCCGGGGGCAGAAGTGTGAAGCCGCCCGGCGTGATGCCCACCCAATTAGTAGTACACGGATCGGCCGAGCTATCCAACACAGCCTAAATGAAAAGTTTCTAACCGCGGCTATTATCATCTCGCGATCAACTGCAGGACATCGTGTCGTGATCGGCTTTGGCATGAAATGTTTGGGGTGGTCTACAACACATTTGGCGAGCCGGGGGCGTCAGCCCCGGGTGGTGTCCCAGCGACTTCACCCGGGGGCTGACGCCCCCGGCTCGCCAGGAATCAGGCGAGGGAGGTCGGCGTCACTTCTTCGCGCCGCCCGGCAGCTTCGACGGGTCGATCACCTCCACCTTGTACCCGGCCGGCGGGGTCAGGTCGAACAGCTTCGGGTCCAGCTCCTCGTCGAACCCGAGGTAGTCGATCCGGCTGGTCATGCCGGCCGGCAGCGGGCCGCCGGTCATCGCCATGTCCACCCGCACCGGCAGGTTCCGCTTCGGGTCCACGTAGTAGGTCACGTCGGCCGTGGCGGTGTCGTCGATCTTCATCTTGGTGAACCGGTAGCCGTGGACCTTGCGGCCGTCCAGGAACGACTCGCCGAGGTCTTCCGCCCCGTCCTTGGCGAGCATCCGCTTGACCCACTTGGTGATGGCCGTGGCCATCTCGCCCGGCACCTCGGTGGACATCGTCCGGGCGATCTTGTTCTTGTGGTCGAGGACGACCAGCTTCTTGGCCTCCCCGTCCCCGACGGTGACGGCGTCGGTGCCGATCTCGATCCGCAGCTTGGCCCCCTGGCCGTACATCCGCGACTCCGGCATCGGCGGGGTGCCGGGCGGCGGGTTGACGAACGTGGTCCTGGTCACCGCCCGGAACGTCTTCGCCTTCTCCTGGTTCTCGACGGCCAGCTTGAGGCTGACAACGCTCACCCGGTCGGGGGCCGGCTCGTCGGTCAGCTTGTACCCGGCCGGCGGGTCGAGGGCGAACAGGGCCGGGTCGAAGGCGACGTCCCACTGGTCGAGTTCGACGACGATGTGCTGCCCCTCGTCCGAGGGCCACCGCAGCCGGACCGGCAGGTTGGTGGCCGAGTCCACCCAGATGCGGTTCTCCCCCGGCCGGCCGGCGAACGTGGCCACGTACACCCTGGCTTCCCGGCCGGCGAGCCGCTCGGCCGGCAGCTCCTTGACCGTCACCCCCTTGGTCCTCCGGACCTGGTCCAGCAGGGCGGCGGGCGAGCCGGCGTCCCTCTCCTCGGCCTGCTGCCGTGCTTCCTCCTCGGTCAGCGTCTCTGTCCAGGCGGTCTTCTCCCGGGCATCCAGATGCAGCATGGTCCGCCGGGCGAGGTCGCCCACCCGGACCTCGTGCTGGTCCGGAATCTCCGACCGGACCCGCTGCCCCTGGCTGTAGACGATCTGGAGAGTGACCGGCTTGCGGCCGTCGTCTCGCTGCATGACCATCCGGTACGACTTCACCTTCCGGGCGGCGTCGGCGGCCCGGCCGATCGCCTCCTCGGCCGCGATCGTCCGCCCACCAGTCGACAGAACCCCGAGGACGACGGCTGCCGCCGCCACCAGCCCGGTCGCGCCCGCGTATCGCATGATCCGCCTCCTCCGCGCCCGCCGGTCGGCGAGCGGCTGTCGGGAATGAACGGCCGCGACGGTCGCGGCCAGCAGGTCTGGCGGAACCTCGGGCGTCGGGGTGGCCCGCACCGCCCCGGCCGCCCGGTCCACGATGTCACTCATGGGGCACCCCCGCCGCCGGGTCGAACGCCTTCAGCTTCTCGCGCAACGCCTGCCGCGCCCGGTACAGCAGCACGCCGACGTGGTTGGCGGTCAGCCGCAGGTGGGCGGCCGCGTCGGCGTTCGACAGCCCCTCGACGCACACCAGGCAGAACACCTCCGCCTGGGCCGGGTCGATGACCGCCAGCGCCCGCCGCAGGGCGCCCGCCAGCTCCCCGGCCGCCGCCGCGTCGAGCGGGTCGGCGGCCGGCCCCGGCGGGTCGTCCGGCAGCGGGCCGCACCGGCCGACGTTTCGGTAACGGGTCCGGAGCTGTTCGAGCGCCCGGGCGGACGCCAGCCGGACCAGCACCGCCGGCCAGTGGCGGACCGTCTGCCGGGCGGCCAGCTCGACCGCCGACAGGAACGTCCGCTGGAAGCAGTCCGCGGCGTCCGCGTGGTGGGCGAGCAGCCGGTACGCGGTCCGCCAGACCAGCGGGCCGTGGGTGCGGACCAGCTCGGGCCAGTCGGTCATGCGAGAGGAGTCGATCGGCGGACGAGAACTGTTACAGGAAAAAAGCGACCGCCCGCCTGGGGGCCGGGTGGGGTCAGGTTGCTTTGTCGAACTCCCCTCCCTCCTCGTTCCCACGCTCCGCGTGGGAACGAGCGGGTCGACGCTCCGCGTCGAGTTTTCGGCGGCCGGTGACAGCGCCCCGGGGCAGGTAGTCCACTGCACGCGGAGCGTGCAAAAGAACGTTCCCACGCGGAGCGTGGGAACGAGGGGAAGCGGGCGGGGCGGACGGACGAGGGCCGGTCACTTGCCGATCTCGATGTTGTACGTGTTCGGCCCCTTGTTGACGGTGGTGGTCAGGCCCGACTTCTCCGGGTCGTGGTACTTGGCGGGGATGTCGATGTGCTTGAGGGTCGCCTTCTTCGCCTTCTTGGCCTCCGGCCCCTGGTACGACTGGCTCATCATTTTGGTCATGTAGTCCCCTTTGCCGGCCTCCGTGTTGACCCCGACTTTGACCTCCCCGATGGGGGCGTTGAGAACCTGATACTTGCCGTCCTCGCCGATCTTGCCGGTGGCCGACCCGCCGCCCTGGCCGACGACGATCACCAGGGCGAACTGGAGCGGCTCCCCCTTGTACGCGACCGTGCCCTCGAGCGTGGCACCGGACTCCGGCAGCCGCGTCTCCGACGGCCCGCCGCACGCGGCAACCAACAGGGTGCTGCCGGCCACCAGCCCGAGCAGTGCCACCCGCCGAGACAGCCGAATCATGTGGGCAACCTGGGAAAGGATGGTGTGGGTGAACGAACCGGGGTGGGCGGGACCGGTCCCGCCCACCCGCGTGCCGGTCCGGGGCCGGCGGTCAGTTGTCCAGCCCGATGACCTCACCCCCGGACGGGGTGACGGCCGCGCTCCAGGCCTCGACCTTGACCGACAGGGAAATGTTCCGGACGCTCCCGTCCCCCAGCAGCGCCTGGGTGCCGGACGAGCCGAACGGGTAGATGTTGGCCCAGTGCTGCTGGGTGGGGACCAGCCGCGGCCGGGGCGGCTGGTACATCTCGAACTGCAGCCCGGAGAACTTGCAGCTGCCCAGCCACCACTGCCCCTCGTTGTCGTCCCAGGTCTGCCGCGGGTCGTTGCAGTTACACCCGAAGAAGGCGGCCGCCTCCGGCGGGGTGTCCGTGTACCCCCAGCCGTTCACCCCGTCGTTCCCGCCCGTCTGGCCCAGGATGCCCCAGTCCCGGTACCGCACGGTGGCATCCCCGGTGACCATCGGCTTCTCGACCACGAACAGGGTGTTCGACAGCCCGTCCGACACGGTGCTCACCCGGGCCACCCCGCCGCCGCCGTTGTCCCAGGTGACGTTCCACACGCTCAGGTTGCCGCTCACCCGCTTGCCGAACACCTGGGCGTTCGGCACGTAGCTGACCAGCGACTGCTTGAAGATCTGGCTCGACCCGGTGCCGGTGTACGGCCACGACCAGTCGATCTCCCGGTACAGGCTCGGGTCGGCCGGCGCCTGGTACACCTTGATGTGCTCGGACCCGACCATCTTGTTCGGGTTGTCCCGCCGCTGGGCCATGATGTAGTAGGCCGTCCACCCGTTCATGTTCTTCGGCAGGTTGTCCTGCTCGATGTACGGCAGCAGGCAGTAGAAGAAGGTGGTCTTGTCCCCCCCGGCGGTGGCCGCGCTGAGCGGCAGGTACGGGCCGTCGTACACGACCGGCGGGGTGCCGTTGAACGACCGCCACTGGTTGACCATGATCGGCGGGTACGCCCCGAGGGCGTCGTGCGCCCCGTGCAGGGCGATGCCGATCTGCTTCAGGTTGTTCTGGCTCTGGGTCCGGGCGGCGGCCTCCCGCACCTTCTGGACCGCGGGCAATAACAGGCCGATCAGGACGGCGATGATGGCGATCACCACCAGCAGCTCGATCAGGGTGAACGCCGGCCTACGAGGGAGAGACTTGCGAGCCATACGGCCTCCGAGAATTGAGGATGCCGACTACGACCAGCCGTGCCGAATGCGAGCGGGCACGGATGACGGCCAAGAATTTGGGCGAGCCGACGGAGCGAGTCCCCCGGGCCTGGTTGCGAGTCCAGCCCGACGGACCTCCCGATTATTCTGTCCCAGACCCGGGTCAGTCAACAGCCAAATTAACAACCCTGAGTGTCCGGGCCGGACAGCTCATCCGCCAGTGGGCCGTTCAACACCCGCTCCAGCTCGGCCAGGGCCGCCGCCACGGTGCCGCCGTCCATCACCCGGTGGTCGAACGTGACCCGCATCGTCAGCCCGCCGTCCGGGTCGAACGGGCTGTAGCTCAGCGAGGTGGCGGTCGGGGCAATCACCCGCGGGATGTCCGCCCCCAGCCCGGCCAGGGTGGTCAGCCCGAACGTGCCGAACGTCTTCGCCCGGTGCCGGCCGGTCAGGTTCAGCCCGAGCCACCACACCAGCCGGCGGACCGGCCGCGGGTAGCGGGTGTGCCGCACCAACCGGGCGAACGGGCGGACGCTCTCGACCGGGTTCGTCTTCCACTCGTGCAGGTGGGCGGCGAGCTGCCGCAGCGGCTGGCGGTCCGGCCCGTGGATCAGCCCGAAGAAGACGGCCGGCTCGCCCGCGAACTCCCGGGCCACGGCCACCGACGCGATGCTGTCGTCCGCTTCGAACAGGTGCGGCCACGGGTAGCCCTGGTACGACCGCCGCAGGGCCGGCATCCGGGCGGCGACCAAGGCGTACCCTTTCACGACGATGGCGGCCCACGGCGGCGGGTCCGGGCACCGGCGGCGGGCTTCGGCCAGCGGGGCCAGGTGCAGCCGCCGCTCGACCGCCGCCTGCGGGACGTGCCGGCTGGCGTGCATCAGGTCGGCGATCCACGTCCGGGGCAGGGACAGCGGCACCCGCCGGCCGGTGACTCGGGCCATCGGTCGATTCCTCCCCATCCTCGTTCCCACGCTCCGCGTGGGAACGCAGGGGAGCGACGCTCCGCGTCGCGGGCTGCCCGCCCGGGGACGCTGCCACCGATCCCAAGCCGTGACGCAGAGCGTCACCCCAGTGCGTTCCCACGCGGAGCGTGGGAACGAGAGGTTGTGGGCAGATGTTGCACTCCCCGCCGCCGGCCGACATACTCTATAGACATCCCGCCTGCCCGTGGCCGCCCGGCGGCCGTCCCCCGGACTTCGCCATGTTCTGCCTGCCCGCTGCGGTCGTCGCCCTCGGCTTCGCCCCGCCGGCCCCCGCGTTCACGGCCGAGGTGTCGGCCGTGCTCAGCCGGGCCGGGTGCAACATGGGGGCGTGCCACGGCAACCTGAACGGCAAGGGCGGGTTCCGGCTGTCCCTCCGCGGGTTCGACCCCGAGTTCGACCACGCCTCCTTGACCCGGGACGCGCTCGGCCGGCGGGTCGACCTGCTCCGCCCGGACGACAGCCTGATCCTGCAGAAAGCGGTCGGCCGGGTGCCGCACGAGGGCGGGGCGCGGTTCGCCGCGGACAGCCCGGAGTACCGCGTCCTCCGCGACTGGGTCGCCGCCGGCGCCCCGTTCACCGACGCCCCGGCCCCGGCCCGGCTCACGCTCACCGCCACCGGCCCGACTCCCGGCTCCCGACTCCCGACTCCCGACCTCATCCTGTTCGCCCCGGCCGACCGGGTGCGGCTGACCGCCGTCGCCCACTTCGCCGACGGCACCACCCGGGACGTGACCCCGCTGGCCGCGTTCGAGACGACCACCGTCGGGATCGCCAGCGTGCTGCCGACGGGCGAGGTGAGGAAGGAGGGGACCGGCGAGACGGTGGTGCTGGTGCGGTATCTCGGGGTGCAGGCGGCGGTCCGGCTGGCGTTCCTGCCGGCCCGCCCGCCGGTGGACCTGTCGGCCGTCCCGACCCCGCACCCGATCGACCGGCACGTCTTCGACCAACTCACGAAGCTACGGATCGAGCCGTCGGCCGTCTGCACGGACGAGGTGTTCGTCCGCCGGGCGTACCTGGACGCCTGCGGAGTCACCCCGACCTCGGCCGAGGTGCGGGCGTTCCTGGCCGACCCCGACCCGGCCAAGCGGGCGAAGCTGGTGGACGCCCTGCTCGCCCGGCCGGAGTTCGCCGGGTACTGGGCACAGAAGTGGTCCGACCTGTTGCGGAACGAGGAGAAGACGCTCGACCGCAAGGGGGTGAACGTCTTCCACCGGTGGATCAAGGACTGGCTCGCCGCCGACCGGCCGCTGACCGAGTTCGCGGCGGAGGTGCTGGCCGGCCGGGGGAGCACCTACGCCAGCCCGGCGGCCAACTTCTACCGGGCCGTCCGCGACCCGTACTCCCGGGCGGAGGCCGCCGCCCAGGTGTTCCTCGGGCTGCGGGTGAGCTGCGCCAAGTGCCACAACCACCCGTTCGACGTGTGGACCCAGGACGACTACCACCGGTTCGCCGCCGTGTTCGCCCGGGTGGACTACCGGGTGCTGGCGAACGACCGCAAGGACAACCTGGACAAGCATGAGTTCGTCGGCGAGCAGGTGGTGTTCCAGAAGGCGGACGGCGAGCTGTCCCACCCGCGGGGCGGGGTGGCGGCGCCGAAGTTCCTCGGGGCGGACACCGCGGGCCTGGGCGGCCGGGCGGACCGGCTCGGGGCGCTGGCCGGGTGGGTGGCGTCGCCGGACAACCCGTTCTTCGCCCGGACCCAGGCAAACCGGGTGTGGCTGCACCTGTTCGGCCGCGGTCTCGTGGACCCGAACGACGACTTCCGGGCGACCAACCCGCCGGTCAACCCGGCCCTGCTCGACCACCTGACCGCCGAGTTCGCCCGCGGCGGCTACCGGCTCAAGCCGCTGGTCCGGCACGTCATGACCAGCCGGACGTACCAGTCGTCCGCGGCCCCGACGGCCACCAACGCGGACGACGAGACGCACTTCAGCCGGGCGCTGGTGCAGCCGCTGGAAGCCGAGCAGTTGTGCGACGCCCTGACCCGGGTGTTCGGGGTGCCGGTTAAGTTCCCCGGCTACCCGACCGGGACGCGGGCCGGGGAGGTGCCGGCCACCCCGCAGGCCGGCCGCCGACAAGCGGACGGGATGGGGCCGCGGTTCCTCAAGGTGTTCGGCAAGCCGGACCGGCTGCTGACGTGCGAGTGCGAGCGGAGCGACGACCCGGGGGTGTTGCAGGCGTTCCAGCTCATCACCGGCGAGCTGGTCCATTCACTGCTACGAAACCCGGACAACCGGCTCGGGGCGATGTTGGGCGAGGGGAAGTCGGACGCCGAGCTGCTGGATGAGTTGTACCTGTCAGCGGTGGCCCGGTTCCCGACCTCGGCCGAGCGGGAGCGGCTGTTGCGGTACGTGCGGGATGCGAAGGACCGGCGGGCGGGGTGGGAGGACGTGGCTTGGGGGCTGGTGAACGCGAAGGAGTTCCTGCTGCGGCGGTAGGTTCGGGGTAGGGTCCGCTGTGCGGACTGGTGGGGCGTCAACGGTCCGCACAGCGGACCCTACCCGGGGACATCAGCCTACGGCTCCCCCGATCGGGACGGGCTATGCCGGACTTTCGCCGCTGGTTCGTCCCGGGCGGGACATACTTCTTCACCCTGGTGACGGAAGGCCGTGCCCGCCTGTTTGCGGGGCCAGACGCCCGCCGACTACTCGGCGACACCATCCGCCACTGCCAGGCCCGCTGGCCGTTCGTCGTTGACGCGATTGCTTTGTTGCCCGACCACCTGCACGCCATCTGGCGGCTACCAGCCGGCGACGACCACTATTCGGGACGTGTTGGCTGGATCAAGAAGGAGTTCACCAAGGCGTGGCTGTCCGCGGGCGGCTCGGAGCAGCCGCGAAGCCGGTCGCGGGTGGCGAACCGTCGGCGTGGCGTGTGGCAGCGGCGGTTCTGGGAACACGTCATCCGGGACGAGCGGGATTACGAGAACCACTTCGACTACCTGCATTACAACCCGGTCAAGCACGGGCTGGTCCGCCGACCGGGGGATTGGCCCTGGACCACGTTCGGGAAGTATGTGGCGGCCGGGTGGTATCCTGCGGACTGGGGTGAGGGTCCTGCGTTCGCGGACCGTCTCGAAGGGCTGATCGACCCCGGGTGCGAGCCGCCGGGGTAGGGTCCGCTGTGCGGACCGTTGGGGCGTCAACGGTCCGCCCATAACACCACCGGGCGACGGCCTCGGGGTAGGGTCCGCTGTGCGGACCGTTGGGCGCAACGGTCCGCACAGCGGACCCTACCCCGAACCGTCACGCCAACACTTCCTGCACCACCCGGGCCGGCTCGACCCCGGTCAGCCGCACGTCCAGCCCCTGGAACTTGACGCTCAGCCGGCGGTGGTCGATCCCGCACAGGTGCAGCATGGTCGCGTGCAGGTCGCGGACCTGGACCGGGTTGACCACGCTCCGATAGCCGAAGTCGTCCGTCGCCCCGTAGGTGACGCCCCCCTTCACCCCGCCGCCGGCCATCCACAGGCTGAAGCTCAGGATGTGGTGGTCCCGCCCGCTCCCCTGGCCCATCGGCGTCCGGCCGAACTCCCCGCCCCAGATGACCAGGGTGTCGTCCAGCAGCCCCCGCCGCTTCAGGTCCAGCACCAGGGCGGCGCACGGCTTGTCGGTGTCCTCGGCCGCCCACTTCATGCTCCGCTCGATGTCCCCGTGGTGGTCCCAGGCCCGGTGGTAGAGCTGGATGAACCGCACCCCCCGCTCGGCCAGCCGGCGGGCCATCAGGCAGTTGCTGGCGAAGCTGCCGTCCCCCGGCTTCTTGATCCCGTACTGGTCGAGCGTCTCTTTGCTCTCCTTGCTGAAGTCGGTCAGGGCGGGGACGCTCGACTGCATCTTGAACGCCAGCTCGTACTGGGCGATCCGGGTCTGCACCTCCGGGTCGAGGGTGTCGGCGGCCAGCGCCCCGTTCAGCCGGTTCACCTCGTCGATCACCTGCCGCTGGGCGCTCTGGCACACCCCGTCCGGGCTGCCGATGTAGTGGACCGCGTCCCCCTTCGACTGGAACTGGATGCCCTGGAACCGGCTCGGCAAGACGCCCGCGCTCCACTGGCGGGCGGACACCGGCTGCTGGCCGGTCCGGCCGGCGCTGGTCAGGACGATGAACCCGGGCAGGTCGTCCGCCTCGCTGCCGAGGCCGTACAGCAGCCACGACCCCATGCTCGGCCGGCCCTTGATGATCGACCCCGAGTTCATGAAGGCGTGGGCCGGGTCGTGGTTGATCTGCTCCGTCTGCATGCTGCGGATGATGGCGAGGTCGTCCGCGATGCCGCCGATGGCGGGGAACAGCTCGCTGATCTCCTGCCCGCTCTTGCCCCACTTCTTGAACTTGCAGAACGGCCCGCGGGCCTTCAGCACCGTGTTCTGGAGCTGGGCCAGTTGCTGCCCCTTGGTGAACGACTCGGGGAACGGCTTGTCGTGGTTCTTGACCAGCTCCGGCTTGAAGTCGAGCGTCTCGAACTGGCTCGGCCCGCCGGCCATGCACAGGTGGATGACCCGCTTGGCCTTCGGCTTGAAGTGAGGGCCGGCGGCGGCGGACCCGCGGGCGGCCAGGGTGGCCAGGGCCAGCCCGCCCAGCCCGTAGGCGGAGTCCGTCAGGAACGACCGGCGGGTGATCCGGGCGGGCAGGTCGAACATCGCAGCGGCTCCGCGAAGGCGTGTGTTTCGGAGGGGGTCAGCGGCCGCCGACCCAGCGGTCGAGCAAATTCTTGGTGATCCGCTGCACCCGCTCGTCCGGGCCGCGGGGCCGGCCGTCGTGGACGAACGGCAGGATCGTTCCGGGCGGGGCGCTCAGCCCGAAGCCCCAGAAGATGGTGCTGGCGTTGAACACCGTGTTCCCCTTCGGGCCGGGGTAGAGGGTCGCCTCCCAGTGGGACGGGGCGCCGCCGCCGGTGGCGGTGGTGCCGGCGGCCAGCACCTCCAGCCCGGGGATCGGGGCCGGGTCGCCGTGGAACTCCCACCCGACCAGCCCGGGGATGCGGTCCCCCTTCTTCAGGCCGGTGCCGGCGAACACCCAGTGGTCCGGCTTCGTGACGATCCAGTCGCCCGACCCGTTGAACGGGGAGACGGTCTGCGCCCCGATCAGGGCCGCCTCGGACGGGGCCTGCACCGGCAGGTCGGCCATGTACTTCTCCTCCCCGGGGCGGACGCCGCCGTACCGGCCGACCCGCTCGATCACCCGCGGCTGCGGCTTGTCGATGACGAAGCAGACCGAGTTGCCGGAGAAGAACCCGAAGTTGACCCCCCGCTTGACCGCCTCCAGGCAGGCGTCGTACTGGGACCGGGTCCAGTACTCGTCGTGGCCGACGGACAGGAACGCCTTGTGCCGGGCGACGAAGTCCGCCCCGCCGACGGCCACGTCCTCGTTCCCGCAGTACACCACGTCGTACCCGTGCCGCTCCAGCCAGTAGGCGACCGGGAACTCCCAGAGCAGGAACTCGCCGCTACCGAGCGACAGGACGTTGTCCACCACCTGCGGGTACTTGGCGTAGGGGCGGTCGAAGCTGACCCGCACCCCGGACACCAGCGGCCTGCGGTCCGGCCGGTCGTTGTCGTACAGGCTGTCGTTGGCCGGCCACTTGTTGTACGCCTGCCAGGTGTGGGTGCTGCACTGAAACAGCACGTCCGCCGGCCGGTCCTCGACCACGATGAACACGACGTAGCTCTGGAACCGGTGGGCGTCGGTGGAAAGCTTGCCCAGGTACACGCCGCTCGGCCAGTCGGCCGGGATCGTCAGCTCGAACGTCGGCTGCCACCGGCACTGCCGCAGCCGCATCGGCCCGGCCGGCGGGGTCGGCTGCGGGGTGACGGCGGCCGGCCCGAACGTGCCGACCTTCCGGCCGCCGGTGCCGCCGTAGTAGCCCATGCGGAACACGTCCAGCGTCACCCGCCCGGCCGGGGCGCAGCTGGCGAACACGGTGAGCGGTTCCCCGGCCCGCACGCTGGTCCGCGAGCAGTACCCCTCGATGGCCGACGACCGGAACTTGCCGGCCCCGTCCAGCTTGGCGTAGGTGAGCTGCCAGTCGGCGGTGCCGGGCTTGGCGTTCTCGGCGCGGACGCGGTCCCCCGCGGCCACCGGGCCGGCGGCGAGTAGCAGGACGACGAGTGCGAGCGGTCGGGGCATGGGCGGCTCAGTAGCGGGTGATCGTCTCGTGCAGGTTCAGCAGCACCCGGCAGACGCTCGCCCAGGCGGCCAGCTCCGGGGCGGGCAGGTCGGACGCCGGGGTCAGGCCGACCTTCGCCAGCTTCTCGGCGTCCGCCGGGGTGGACCGGAAGTGGTCCCGCTGGGCCGTGAGGAACTTGAGCAGCGACTCGGCCTCGGCCGGCTTCGGCGACCGGGCCAGCACCCGCCGGTACACCCAGGCTAGTTTGTCCGCGTCGGACGTGCCGCCGTCTTTCATCGCGGCCGCGGCCAGCACCCGGGCGGCCTCCACGAACGTCGGGTCGTTGAGCAGGGTGAGCGCCTGCTGCGGGGTGTTGGCGACGATCCGGCTGGCCGTACACTCCTCCCGGCTCGGGGCGTCGAAGTTGGCCAGCATCGGCTGGAGGAACGTCCGCTGCCAGTGGGCGTACACCCCGCGGCGGTACTGCCGGGCGTCCGTGTCCGGCTTGTAATCCCGGTCCGGGAACTGCAGGTTGGCGTAGTACCCGCCCGGCTGGTACGGCTTCACGCTCGGCCCGCCGATGTCCCGGTTGAGCAGCCCGGCGACGGCCAGGGCGTTGTCCCGGACGAACTCGGCTTCGAGCCGCCGTGGGTTCTGGAAGGCGAGCAGCCGGTTGTTCGGGTCCAGGTCTTTCAGCTCCGGCCGGGCCTTCGACACCTGCCGGTAGGTGCCGCTGGTGACGATCAGCCGGACGATGTGCTTCACGTCCCAGGGGTGGGCGGCACCGGGGTAGGGTCCGCTGTGCGGACCGTTCGACGCCCCACCGGTCCGCACAGCGGACCCTACGGCCGGTGACGCGAACTCGCACGCCAGCCAGTCGAGCAGCTCCGGGTGGCTGGGCGGCTCGCCCTGGGCGCCGACGTCCTCCATCACCGCCGACAACCCGGTGCCGAAGAACTGCTTCCACAGCCGGTTGACGAACACCCGGGCGGTGAGCGGGTTGTCCCTGGACGCGATCCAGTTCGCCAGGTCGAGCCGGGTGAGCCGGCGGTCGAGCTTGGCGTTGGAGTTGGCCAGGAACCCGGGGATGGCCGGCTGCACCACCGGCCCGGACTCGTCCAGGAAGTTGCCCCGGGGCAAGACGCGGGTGGTGATCGGTTTTTGCGGCACCGTCACCTGGGTCCATGCCTTGCCGCCGTTGCAAGCGGCGATCTCCTTGATAAGCGCCTTCGCCTTGGCGAACGCGGCCGGGTCGTGGGCGGTGCTGAGGAGGTACGGCGTCGGGACCGCCTGGTCATCGCGCAAGTCCCAGTGGGTGCCATTGGGTTTCGGCCCGTCAAAGATCGAGTGCTTCGCAACCCGGCTGACCACGCCCCAAACACTCGGATCGACCCGGGCGTTTCGCAGTTGCTCGAAGCCGAACGGCGACACCGACACCCGGGCCGCCCCGAGGTTGCCGCTCGCCAGCGTGACCACCAGCCTGTCCCCGTCGGCCAGCGTCAGGGGCTGGTCGAGCATCCAGACGGCGGTGTGCGGCTTGTCCTCCTGGCCGCGGACCGTCCGCCAGCCGTTGAGCAGCCCGCGGGTCGGCTCGGTGTCGTACCAGCGGGTCGGCTCCCACCGGTCGGCGTCGCCGTAGAACAGGGCGACCTTCGCCTCGGTCCCGTCCTTGCGGCGGACGGCCACCGTCGGCGTCACCGTCACCGGCTGCCCGTCCCGGCTCAGCTTGTCCTTGTGCGCCGGGTCGGGGAGCAACTCCAGCTTGATCGACATGACCCGGCCGGCACCGGGCGCAAGCACCAGGGTCGGGTTCGACGCCGCGGGCGGCTTGGCGGCTTTCGCGTCCTTCTTCTTCGCCGGTGGCTTCGACACGGCGCCGGCGAACACCACCCGCCCATCCGCCCCGACCGTGGCCTCGGCTCCCGTCACTTCCGGGGTCGGAGTCGCCCATCCCCGCGGGTGTTCTTTGAGATACGCCGCCGTCTCGGCCGCCCATGCTTTCATCGCCGCCGGATCTCGCTTCGCTGACGCGGATACCTTGGCAATCTCGGCCTGGAGCCGCCGGATCCGCTCCCGCAGGTACGGACTCTCGACCTCGATCTCCGGCGGGAACGGGTGGTCGTTGCTCCACCCCCGCAGGTCCGGGTTCGGGGTGTAGCTGTAGTCGCTGTACACGCCCCACTGCTTGATGTCGGCGAAGAACGCCTCCAGCGAGTAGAAGTCCCGGGTGGTGAACGGGTCGTACTTGTGGTCGTGGCACTCGGCACACCCGGTCGTGCTGCCCAGCCAGGTGATGCCGACCGTCCGCACCCGGTCCGCCTGGTACTTGGCCAGGTACTCGGCCGGCTGGGCGCCGCCCTCGCGGGTCATCATGTTCAGCCGGTTGAACCCGGTCGCCACCAACTGCTCGGTCGTCGGGTTCGGCAGCAGGTCGCCGGCCAACTGTTCCCGGGTGAAGGCGTCGAACGGCTTGTTCTTGTTGAACGAGTCGATGACGTAGTCGCGGTACGGGAAAATGCGCTGGGTCTGGTCGCCGTGGTAGCCGACGGTGTCGGCGAACCGCACCAGGTCGAGCCAGCCGACGGCCATCCGCTCGCCGAAGTGCGGGGAGGCGAGCAGCCGGTCTACCAGCTTCTCGTAGGCGTCCGGCGACTTGTCGGCGACGAACGCCTCCACCTCCGCCGGCGTCGGCGGCAGGCCGAGCAGGTCGAGCGTCACCCGGCGGATCAGGGTCCGCCGGTCCGCCTCCGGGGACGGCGGGACGTTCGCTTCGCCAGCTCGGCGGCCCAGGATGAAGGCGTCGATGGGGTTCCGCAGCCGTGGCCTGCACCGCCAGGACGGCCAGCCGAGGTCGGCGATACGCCCAGTGCGGCTGGTACTCGGCCCCTGCTCGACCCGCTTCTTGGCATCGCCTTCTGGGCGCGGTGACGCTTGTGGAACTCGGCGGCCGGCATCGGTTGCTCGTCGTCGGCGGCCAGCAGGACGCGGGTGACGAGTTCTTCCATCGGCATTACCTGCCCAGGGGTGATGGCCCCCTTCTCGATGGCGGCGTCCCGCACGTCGAGCCGCAGCTTCGCCTTGCGGGCCTTGGCGTCCGGCCCGTGGCAGGCGAAGCAGTGCTCGGACAGGATCGGCCGCACGTCCCGGTTGAACAGCACCTTGTCGGCGGCCGGGGCGGTCGCGGCGAACAGGAGCAACCCGGCGGCGGCCGGGGCGAGCGGGCGGACGGACATGGGGAGAGTCCCGGGTCAGGCGAACGGGATCGCGGGCGGGCTAGCGGACAGTGGCGATTGTACCCGATCCGTCGGTCGATGGGGACGGGCTTTCCCCCCCGTGGCTTCGACTACACGGGAGTGGGGTGAAGTCGTTAACCCCACCCCCCGGCCCCCTCCCCGAAGCAGGGAGGGGGAGAAAGTCGGACACTCTCACCGCCCGCACCCGAAGTCGTTGACAGAACTGTCGCCCCGCTTGCTCCCCCTCTCCGCTTCGGGGAGGGGGCCGGGGGGTGGGGTGGCCCGCCGTCACACCGCCTTCCCGGCCAAGTCCGGGTCGGCCGGGGCGTGGGCGGCGATCTGGGCGGCCAAGAGCGACACCGCCCTCGGGTTGTGGTCCACCCACGGCACCCGCACGTGGGCGTGCTGGCGGCTCGGCTGGACGTACCGGCGGTGCATCGGCCGGACCGTCCGCAGGTACTGCTCGACCACCGACTGCGGCGACCGCCCCCGCTCGGCCACGTCCCGGGCCACCCGCCGGGCCAGCCGCAGGTCGGCCGGGGTGTCCACGAACACCCGCAGGTCGATCCGCTCCCGCACCGCCGGCACCGCGAACAGCAGCAGCCCCTCGACCAGTAACACCGGCCGGGGGTCGATCCGGGTGGTGATCGGGCTGCGGGTGTGGGTGGTGAAGTCGTACACCGGGCAGGCGACCGGCCGGCCGACCCGCAGGGCGTCCACGTGGGCGACGAACAGGTCGGTGTCCAGGGCGGCCGGGTGGTCCCAGTTGTCCGCCGCCCGGACCGCCGCCGGCATGTCCGTCCGGTTGCGGTAGTAGGCGTCGTGACGCAGGACGGCGATGTGACCCGACCCGGCCCCGCGGAGGAGCTGGTCGACGAGCGTGGACTTGCCGGACCCCGACCCGCCGGCGATCCCGATGACGAACATGGGCGAACCCCCGCGTGAGTGCGAGGGTTGGGATAGCGGGGTCAGCCGCGGACGGCGACGCGTTCCCGGGCGGCCGGCTTACCGCCGGAGGTCGCCTGGACCACCCGCTCGATCTCGTCCGGGCCGAACCCGGCGGCCAGCAGGTCGCGCTTGAGCTGGGTTTCGGCCTCGGCCCGGCGGTGGGAGTGCCACAGGCCGCCGATCACGCTGACGATGCCCAGCAGGATGCCCCCGCCGGCCCCGATCACCACGGCCGTGAACCCGATGAACTGGTCGGGCCTCATGGTGCGGATGATTTCGTCCATCGGTTCACCTGCGACAAGGGTTGGAACGGACGGTCACACCCGCTCGCGGACCGCCGGGGCGGCCGGCCGGCACGGCACCTTCTGGCCGACCGTCGTGGCCACCACCCGCTCGATCTCGTCCGGGCTGAACCCGGCGGCCACCATGTCCCGCTTGAGCTGGAGTTCGGACTCCGACTTGCGGTGGCACGTCCAGACGCCGAGGATGGCCAGCGGGATGCCCAGGCCGGCGCCGAGTACCACGGCCGTGAACCCGATTACTTCGCCGCCGTTCATCGTGTGCAGGAGTTCGGACATGGTCGCCTCGGGACCGGTGGGGTGCGGGTTGGAAGGGTGTTCGCCCGGCCGGCCCGAAGATTTTCACCCGCCGTCCAGAACGAACCCCATGTCCGGCAGCCACCGCTTGGCCTCCAGTGGGTTGGCGTCCGCCTTCAGCCGGCGGACCACCTCCAGGCCGAGCCGGTCCCCGCTGAGCAAATCGGCGACCGCGTCCGGGTCCACGTCCCAGTGGTACACCTCCTCGAACGCGGCCGGGAAGTCGTCGTAGTACGCCTTCAGCTTGCCGAGGATGAGTTTCTGACCGTCCGGGTCGCCGCCCGGCCGGGCCGGCGGGGTCACGTCCCCCTTCTGCCACTCCTTCGTCTGGGCGGTGTTCCACAGCACGAAGGTGACCTCCCGCGGGTCGAACCCGTCGGCGAACGGGTCGGCCGCCAGCCGGTCGGCGAGCGGCTTGGGGAAGGCGTCGTAGAGGCCCGGCCAGGTCTGGAAGTCGCCGGTGTCGGCGGCGGTGGCGTGCGGGCTCATCGGGGACTCGTGGTCGAACCCGAGGATCGCCGCCCCGTCCGGGGTGAACAGGAAGTGGCAGGAGTTGCCGGCGAAGTCCTTCCACGACCCGACGGCCGCGTGCAGCCCGCGGTCCAGCCGGAAGTGGACGTCCGGGTCCACCTTGTCGAACAGCCGGCAGACGACGGCCATCCCGCGGACGATGTCGTGCAGGTCGGCCGGTGCCAGGAACGGGACGGTGGTCGGCATGACGGCAGGCTACCAGATGACGGGGACGGGGTACTGTTTGACGGTGGCATCGTCGGACACGAGGGCCGCCCGCTCCTCCCGGGCCTGGGCGATCAGTAGTCGGTCGAAGGGGTCGCGATGGATGCTCGGCAGGTGCTGGACGGCAAGGACGTGTTCGAGGGTGATCGGCAGGAGTCGCCCGCCGCTCCGCACCCAGCGGGCCGCCATCGCCTCGACCGGGGCCTTCAGCTTGAGCTTACCGGTACCGGTCTTGATGACCAGTTCCCAGACGCTCGCCAGGCTCAGAGTCGGCTCGTTGGCCGGGTCGCGGAGGAACGCCGCCGCATCCGCCGACACCTTCTCGGGGGTGTCGGCCAGCCAGAGGAACGTGTGCGTATCGACGATCCCGATCATGGGGTTCCGCCGTGCCAGAACTCGTCCGGCAGCGGGGCGTCGAAGTCCGGGGCGATCCACTCGACGGACCCGCGGGCGAATCCGAACAGCCGCTCCCGGTCGGGCCGCACCAACGGGGTCAACAGGGCCAACCGCTGACCGCTTGAGGTTACGACCACCTCGTCGCCGGCGGCCGCCTTGGCCACCAGTTCAGCGAACCGGGCCGGGAGTTCCCGGACATCGATCTCGATCTTGTCCACGGTCCGCCCTCCTGCCCCATCTTACTGAATCTTCAGCCCCCGCACCCACTCCGCCTCCCGGCGGATCTCGTCCTCCTCCAGTCCACCGGCCCGGTGGATCTCCGCCCGGGCCATCCGCCCGCTGGTCATGTCCAGGGCCAGCACCTCGATCCGGCCGTTGGCCGCCACCCCGCACCGCACCTGCACCGGCGACCCCTTCGGCAGGTCCGGCGGCAGGCCGTCGATCCAGCACTCGCCGACCGGGATGCACGCCGCCGCCTGCTGGGCCTCCCCCTGGAGCACCCGCACCCGCACCTTCGTCTGCTCCGGCTTGGCCGTGTAATACACCCGGTTGGCGGCGGCCGGCAGTTGGGTGTTCTTCGGGATCAGCTTGTTGTTCAGCCGCTCCTCCCCCTGCCGCACCTCCACCCCCAGGGCGTGGGCGTTGACGCTTACTTCGACCACGTCGGCCAGCGCCCCGGCGTCGGCCAGCCCGGCTTCCTTCGCCTTGCGGGCGGCGACGATCCCGGCATGGACCGCGGCCCCCCGGGCGACCACCTCGCTCACCGCCAGCGACCGGTCCGGCTCCCGCCCGGTCAGGTCTCGCAGCATCCGCCCGCACATCGGCATGTGGGTCGAGCCGCCGACCATCAGCACCTTGTCCACCTGCGGCCAGGTGTGGTTCGCCTCCTCGACGACGTGCTGGGCGGTCAGCCGGGTCCGCAGCAACAAATCCCGGGTCAGGTTCTCGAACAGCTCCCGCGTCACCGGCACGGTCATCTTCTGCCCGGCGTTGACGGCGGTGACGGTCGCCTGGTCCAGCTTGGACAGCGTCCGCTTGGCCCGCTCGCAGGACGCCTGGAGCATGTTCGCCGACTGCGGGTCGGTCCGCGGGTCGGTGCCGAACTGCTGGCGGAACTGCTCGGCCACGTACCCGGCCAGCCGGTCGTCCCAGTCCTTGCCGCCGAGCCGGACGTCCCCCTCGATGGCCAGCACCTGGAACCGCTTCTTGCCGAGCTTGACCAGGGTCACGTCGAAGGTGCCGCCGCCGAGGTCGTAGACGAGGACGGTCTTCGGGCCGCCGGCCGGCAGGTCCGCTCCGGACGCGGTTTGGATGGTGTAAGCCAAAGCCGCCGCGGACGGCTCGTCCAGGATGTCGAGCACGTCCAGCCCGGCGATCCGGCCGGCGTCCATCGTCGCCTTGCGACGGGTATCGTCGAAGTACGCCGGGACGGTGATGACCGCCTGGGTGATCGGCCCGAGGTGCAGCTCGGCGTCCTGGACCAGCTTGCGGAGGATGACGGCGGACAGCGTCTCCGGGCGGAAGTGCCGGCCGGCGACCGCCCGGCCGAAGTCCGGGTAACCCATCCGCCGCTTGACCAGGGTGGCCACCTGGTCCGGCTGTTCGAGCGACAGGTCGAGGGCCGGCTGGCCGACGACCGCGTGCCCGTCGGCGGACAGGTAGACGGCGGACGGGGTGAGGATGTCCCCGTCCCGGTTGGGGACGGTGGTCGGCTTGCCGCGGTCGTCCAGGTGGGCGACGGCGCAGAAGGTGGTGCCGAGGTCGATGCCGACGATGGCCATAGGCAGCAGTTCGGGGAACGGGTGCGAGGTGGTCGGGAGCGATCAGCCCCGGGGGAGCGACGGCGGCGGGCCGGTGAGCAGGTCACGGACGGACGCCAGGAACCGGGAGACGGCCGCGTCCGACATGCCGGCCGGAACGGTCAACTCGACCGTCACCCGCCGCCCGGCCGGCTCGCCCGCCCCCTCGCTGACCCCGAACGCCGGGCCGGCCGGGGCCAGGTCGACGACCGGCGCGACCGGCTGGCCCGCCTTCTCCTCGTCGCTGACGACCGACACGATCTCAGCCGGAGTGTACCTCCCCGGGAGGGGAGGCGGGTTCGACCGGCCCTGACGGCTCATGACGCCCTCGCCACCTGGAAGTAGTCCGCCCGGAGCGGTCGCCAGTGAAGCCCCCGCGCCCGGGTCCGGACCAGTCGGCAGACGCGGACCGCGTACCGGCCCTCGCCGGGCAACCGCACGTTCGTCAGCCGGAACACCCAGTCCCGGACCGACTCGGTCGGGTCGAACGGGACTTCATGATTATACCCGTGAACCAACTGCCGGTCGGTCCCGTCCGGGCTCAGCCACCACACCTCGACCCGGACCGTCTCCGGTCCCCCGCCGTACACGAAGAACCGGGTGAACACGTCCAGCTTGCGGACCGTCCGCGGGAACTCGGTGTCGGCCGGTAGCTGGTGGGCGTAATCCACCCCGATCAGGGTTGTCGTCCCGCCCCACCGGGACACGTCGGCCGAGACCACGACCACGTGGGCGAGCAGCCGCGGGCGGCTCATGGGCGGGCGACCTCCGGGTCAGGCGGTGTATCGTACCCGTCCCGGAAGCCCGACTCAACACGCCGGTCCGCTGGGTAGTGCGTCAAGCTGCTTGGCTTTTCTCCCCCTCTCAGCTTCGGGGAGGGGCCGGGGGGGTCGCCCAACCCGGTCCGGCGACTTTCGGAGCCTCCGCGACGGGTGTCCGGCGTGACCCCCGGCCCCCCGGCCCCCTCCCCGAAGGAGCGAGAAAAGCTCACCCCGCCCGCCGAACGGACGCACGACCGGCCGCCGGCGATTTGACACCGCCCCGCCGGCCGGGGTACACTAAATACGTCTCGTCTGTCGCCCGCCGTCTGCGGGTCGGGGTGGTTTGCCGCGTCATTGTCGTTGCGGCCCAACGGTGTCGTCTGCTGCGGAGGATCCGCCGCCCGGGGTGCGCTCGGAATGCCGAACCCGTCCGAACCCGATCCCCCCCGCCCCGGTCCCGGGTCGTCCCTGGTGGCGCTCCGCCCGGCCGACCCGCCGCCGACATCCGCCCCGGACGACGCCCCCACCGTCATCACCCCCGCCCGCCCGCCCGACGCGGCCAACGACCCGACCCTCGGGCTGGCCGTCGGCAGCCGGCTCGGCGGGTTCCAGATCGTCGAGGCGATCGGGGCCGGCGGGATGGCCGCCGTCCTCAAGGCGAAGGACGTGGACCTCGGCCGGGTGGTGGCGCTCAAGATCCTGCCGCCGCACATGGCCCGTGACCCGGAGAACGTCGCCCGGTTCAAGCTGGAGGCCCGGGCCGCCGCCCAGCTCGACCACGACAACGTCGCCCGGGTGTTCGCCTGCGGCGAGGACCAGCGGCTCAACTTCATCGCCTTCGAGTTCGTCGAAGGCGAGACGCTCCGGGACTTGATCGACCGCCGGGGCCAGCTGCCGCCGGCCGAGTGCGTCCGGTATCTGGCCCAGGTGGCGGCCGGGCTGGCCCACGCCGCCGACCGGGGGGTGGTCCACCGGGACGTGAAGCCGAGCAACATCATCGTCACCCCGGACGGCCGGGCCAAGCTGGTGGACATGGGGCTGGCCCGGTCGCTGGCCGGCGGGAGCGTGAATGGCGGCGTCACCCAGAGCGGCGTCACCCTCGGCACGTTCGACTACATCTCCCCGGAGCAAGCCCTCGACCCCCGCCGGGCGGATGCCCGCAGCGACGTCTACAGCCTCGGCTGCACCATCTACCACGCCCTGACCGGCCGGCCGCCAGTCCCGGCGGGGACCGCGGCCAGGAAGCTGCAGGCCCACCAGAACGACCCGCCGGTCGATCCCCGGCTGCTCAACCCGCAGGTTCGGACGCCCTGGCGGTGGTGCTGGCCAAGTGAGGCCTCGACGTCGGCCCGGCGGTATCGTCGCCGCGGGAGCTGCTGGCCGCGGCGGCCGGGCTGGCCGCCGGGCTGGGGCTGCACCCGGACCCTGCCGGCCGACGCCCGCGGGTCGTCGGCCCACGTCCCGCTGCCGGCCGGCCCGGCCCCCCGGCCGTCCGCCGGGCTGGTGGTCGGGCTGGGGGCGGTGGCGGTCGCCGGTGGCGGTGTTCGTGGCGGTCGCCGGCCCCGGCCGCGGGCCGGCCCCGGCCCCCGTGGGCCGACCCGCCGCCCCGCCCACTCGGCTGGTCCGCCGGCCGACCCCAACCCGGCCCGCGGCCCGGCCGCCCGACGTCCGCCGGCGGTGTCCACCGTCGGCGACCCCGGCCACCCCGAGGGCTGGCCGCCGCCCTCGAGAACCCGGTCGTGTCCGAGGCGGCCCGGCCGCCGGCCGGACGACCTGACCGCGGACCGGGACGGGTGGTGGCCAAGATGCGGCCCGAGCGGCCGTCACCGGCGACCCGGACCGGCCGCCGACCGTGGTGGTGGCCGCCACCCCGGTGGCCGCGGACAAGTGGGACGCCCCCGCCACCTGCGGCGCTCACCGTCCACGCCGCCGCCCTGACCCGTCCGCGGGGTGCGGTTCGGCCTGGCCGACGGCCCGCGTCATCGACGACCCGCTGACCGACAGCCCGGCCGACCGGCCGGTCGCCGGTGCTGGTGCTGGACGCCGACCGGGCGACGGTGGCCGAGTGCCGGTTCGAGCCGGGGACGTTGCTGCTTCAAGACCTGGCCGGGCTGGCGGTCGCCCGGCAGCCGACCGCCCCCGGCGGCCCGGACCGCCCTGCGGGCGGAGCACGGCTACTTCGGGGTGCGGAAGGGGGCCGGGGTCAACGGCCGGGGCGGTGGCCGCCCGGGTGCGGGAGTGCGGGTTCGCCCCGCACCCGGCGGCCGTCGCCCTGCGGGCCGACCCGGTCCCGGCCGACCGCCCGGACCCGACCGTCGCCGAGCTGGACCTGTCGCACTGCGATCCGTTTCTGCTGGACAAGGGGGCGGCGGTCGAGGCCGACCGGCGGACGCCGGCTGGGCGGTCACGGCCGAGCGGTGCGTGTTCGCCGCCCCCCCGCCGGACCCGGCGGCGATGGCCATGGTGATGGCCGACGCCCCGCCCGCCCGGCCGGCCGTCCTCCGCACCGCCGCCGACCCGCCGGGTTCGCCCGGTACGCCGGCAAGCCGACGAACGCCGATCGCCGGGGCCGACCCGCTGTCCGCCGCCGGCCAGGGGCGGACGTTCGCCGACCTGGCCCGCCGGTCCGCCGGCGGGTCCGGGTTCGCCGACCCGACCGCGGTCGAGCTGAAGGCCGCCCCGTGGGCGACCGCCGACCCGCTCGCCCGGCTGGACAAGGACCGGCCGTGGGAGGCGTTCCGGCTGGCCGCCGACCGGCCGACGGTGCGGGCCGTGCGGCGGACTTCCTGTTGGGGACCCGCATGCCGTGCCGTGGCCGACGGCCACCTGGGCCGAACTGGCCGCCGGGGGTGAGGTCAGCCGGCCGGCGGCCGAGCCGGCCGACCCGCGGGTGAAGGTGTGGTGGGCCGACCCGCCGGACGACCGCCGCGGCCCGCTGCCGGCCAACACCTACACCACCCTGGCCGACGCCCTGGACGCGGTCGAGCCGGGGGACGAGCTGCACGTCCGGCACGACGGGCCGGGGGAGCTGGCCGTCCCGCCGCTGGCGTTCGACCGCCCCGGGCTGAAGCTGACCGTCCGCCCGGTGCCGGCCAACCCCGGCGGGCCGGGTGACGCTGGCCCTGGCCCGGGACCGGTCGGGCCGCGCATCCTGACCCCGCCGGCCGACGCTGCCCTGGTGCGGGTGGCGGACGGCGACCTGACCCTGGACGGGTTCGGCGTCCGGGTGGCCGCCCCGGGCCGCTCCCTGGACGGGCGGACGGCGGCCGCGGCCCCGGCGGTGTCCGGCGGGCGGGTGACGCTGACCAACTGCACGATCACCCTGGACGCCCCGCCCGGCTCGCTACGGCTGTCCGCCGTCCGGGTGGACCCGGAGTCGGACGGCGGCCGGGCGGTGGCCGTCGGGGTGCGGCTGGAGAACACCCTGGTCCGCGGGGTCGGCCGGGGGGTGTGGGTGCCGGCCGCCCGGGCGTGCGAGCTGGCCCTGACCGACACGGTGGTGGCCGTGGCCGGGCCGGTGCTGGCGGTCGGCCCGGCCGCCACCTCCGTCCGTCCGTCCGACCCGCCGGTCCGGGCCACCCTCTCCCGGGCGACGCTCGCGCTGGCCGGGCCGGTGCTGGACGTGCGGGCCGGGGCCGGCGGCCCGTGGGTGAGCGTGGACGCCGACCGGTGTGTCTTCGCCCCGGTCGGGCCGGCCGGCCCGCTGGTGGCGGTCGCCGGGGCGGACCCGGACCGGGCGGTGGTGTGGGCCGCCCCGCACCCGACCAACTGGTACGCCAACCGGCCGGCCGCCGCCCCGTACCTGACTGCCGCCCCGGCCGACGGCCCGCGGCGGACGTGGGACGCCGACCCGTGGTTCGGGTTCACCCGGGAGCGGGCGGAGTTAGCCGTCCGGCGGGTGACGTTCCGCCGCTGGCCGTCCGACCCGGCCGGAATGGCGTCGGTCGAGCCGGGCGACTTCGCGGTGGTGACCACCGACCCGCCGGACGCCGAGCCGTCGGCGGCCGGGGCACGCACAGACCAGATCGCCCGCCCGTGACGTCGGCCGGGAATCCGTCCCGGCCGCAAGTTTCGCCCGACTGGTGAGCGGTCCCTCGCCCCCCTTCGCAATGTTCCGCCGACCGCCGAACGGCAACGGATTGCCCGCCCATTTTCCCCCGCCCGCCCTTGTGCGCCGTCCCGGGCCGTATTAACTGCTTGTCATCGGCAGACCACCGGTCGGATCGCTCGCGCCCGTTCCCGGCCCGCACGGTTCTCGCCACCGCCCACCTATCGCCCACCGTTTCGCCGCCCGCCCGGCCCCCTGGCCGGTCGCCGGGCGGTCGTCCGAACACCGCACACGCGGGGGATGCCACAGTGGGACGACGTGACACGCGGCCGCGGACTCTGCTCGGCCGCCCGCTCGAACGGCTGGAAGCCCGGGACGTGCCGGCCGGGGGGCTGACGGACGGCGGGTTCGAGTCGCCGGCGGTGGGGGCTGGCACCTACGGGGCGTTCCGGTACGCCCCGACCGGGTCGGCCTGGGCGTTCTCGCCGTCCGCCGGACTGAGCGGCAACGGCAGCGGGTTTACCGCCGGCAACCCGGCCGCCCCGCAGGGCGGCCAGGTCGCTTTCCTGCAGAGCGCCGGGGCCGTCAGCCAGGCGGTGACGATCGACGCCGCCGGGTCGTACACCCTGTCCCTCCAGGCGGCCCAGCGGGGGAACTACCAGCCCGGGGGGCCGCAGTGGGTCGAGGTGGTGGTGGACGGGGCGGTGGTCGGCACCGTCGCCCCCGGCGGGACCGGGTACGCCAGCTTCAGCACCCCGGCGTTCGCCTTGGCCGCCGGCCCCCACACGGTCCAACTGCGGGGGACGCGGGGTGGGGACTCCACCGCCTTCGTCGACGCCGTCCAGCTCAGCCCGACCGTCCCGCCGGCCCCGCCCCCGGCGGCCGGGGTTCTGGGCGGCGGGTTCGAGGCGCCGGCGGTCGGCGGGAACACCTACGGGGCGTTCCGGTACGCCCCGACCGGCACCGCGTGGGCGTTCGCCGGTCAGGCCGGGGTGAGCGGGAACGGCAGCGGGTTCACGGCCGGCAACCCGGCCGCCCCGGAGGGCACTCAGGTCGGGTTCCTGCAGAACGCCGGGGCCGTCACCCAGGCGGTGACGGTGGCGGCCGGCAGCTTCGTGATCGGCCTGCAGGCGGCCCAACGTGGCAACTACCAGCCGAGCGGCCCGCAGACGGTCCAGGTGGTGGTGGACGGGGGCGTGGTCGGGACGGTCCGGCCGGCCGGCACCGGCTACACGGGCTACACCACCCCGGCGTTCACCCTGGCCGCCGGAACCCACACCGTCGAGCTGCGGGGGGCCAACACGGCCGGCGACTCCACCGCTTTCGTCGACGCCGTCACGCTGTCCCCGGCCGTCTCCCCGCCGCCGGCCCCGACCCCGCCGGCCGCCCCGTCCGGGCTGACCGCCGCGGCCGTCTCCGGGTCGAGCGTCCGGCTCACCTGGGCGGACAACGCGAACAACGAAACCGGGTTCACGGTCGAGCGGTCCCCGGACGGCGTCACGTTCACCGCGGTCGGCACCGCCGGGGCGAACGCCACGACGTTCACCGACGCCGGGCTGGCCCCGCTGACCAGCTACACTTACCGGGTGCGGGCGACGAACGCGGCCGGCAGCAGCGGCCCGTCCAACACCGCCACGGCCAGCACCCCGGCCCGGGTGGTGACGGTCGCCACCACGGCCGAGTTCCGGGCGGCCGTCACCAGCGCCACCCCGGGCACCCGGATCGCGGTCCAGCCGGGGGTGTACAGCGGCGGCAACTACTTCGCCAACGTCCAGGGGGCGGCCGGCCGGCCGGTCGTCATCGCCGCCGCCGACCCGGCCAACCCGCCGGTCTTCCGCGGCGGCACCGACGGGTTCCACTTCGTCGACGCGGCCTACCTGACCCTGCAAAACCTGATCGTCGAGCAGGCCACGGACAACGGCATCAACATCGACGACGGGGACACCTACGCCACCCCGGCCCACGACATCACCCTGTCCGGGCTGACCGTCCGGGACATCGGCACCGGCGGGAACAACGACGGGATCAAGCTGTCCGGGGTGAACGCCTTCCGCATCGAGAACACGTCCGTCCAGCGGTGGGGGGCGGGCGGCGGGTCGGCCGTCGACATGGTCGGCTGCCACGACGGGGTGATCACCGGGTCGTCGTTCGTCCACACCGCCGGGATGACCAACGGGAACGGGGTGCAGGCGAAGGGCGGGAGCACCAACATCCTCGTCACCGGCAACCGGTTCGAGAACGCCGGCGCGCGGGCGGTGCAGATCGGCGGGCTGACCGGCGACCCGTTCTTCCGCCCCCAGCCGTTGCCCACCTACGAGGCCAAGGGCATCACCGTCGAGCACAACGTCATCGTCGGCGGGGAGGCCGGGGTGGCGTTCGTCAACAGCGACACGTCGGTGGTCCGGTTCAACACCTTCCACCGCCAGACCCGGTACGTGATCCGCATCCTTCAGGAGAACTGGAGCGCCGGGTTCCTGCCGGCCCGCAACGGCGTCTTCACCGACAACATCGTGTCGTTCCGGTCGGGCGAACTGGCGGCGGCGGTGAACGTCGGGGCGGGGACCGACCCGGGGTCGTTCACGTTCGCACGGAACTGGTGGTGGTGCAGCGACAACCCGGCGGCCAGCCGGCCGTCCCTGCCGGCGGCGGAGGTGGACGGGGTGTACGGGGTGGACCCGCAGTTCGTCAACCCGGACGCCAACGACCTGCACCTGCGGGCCGGCAGCCCGGCGACCAACTACGGGGCGTACGCACCGTGAGGCTGTCTCCTTCCTCGTTCCCGCGCTCTGCGTGGGAACGGGCGGGGGTGACGCTCCGCGTCACGTATTCGTCCGGACGGTGATTGCAGGTACTGGCGGGTGATCCGCGACGCGGAGCGTCGCTCCCGTGCGTTCCCACGCAGAGCGCGGGAACGAGGAGGGAAAACTAGCTACGGGTGGGCTTTCCTCGTTTACGCCCGGAACACCCCGAGCGGTTCGAACCCCTTGCCGACGACCGGCACCGGGTCCACGCCGAGCCACTCCTTCAGCACCGCCGCGTACACCCGGCGGAAGTCGATCGCGTGTTGCAGGTTCCCGTCCGGGATCTTCGTCAGGCTCGGGTGGTCGCCGACGACGCCGGCCTTCACCCGCCCGCCCACGAGGAACATCGGCGCCCCGGACCCGTGGTCGGTCCCCTTGCTGCCGTTCTCCCTGGCCCGCCGGCCGAACTCGCTGAACGTCAGCACGCACACCCGGTCCCCGTGCCCGCGGGCGGCCACGTCCTGGTAGAATGCCGCGATCGCCCCGGACACCTGGCCGAGCAGGTTCGCGTGCGCCCCGGTCGAGCCGCCCTGCCCGGCGTGCGTGTCGAACCCGTCGATGCTCACGTAGAACACCCGCGCCCCGACCCCGGCGTCGATCAACTGGGCGGCCAGCTTCAGCCGGGTGGCGAGGGGGGTCGCCGGGTAGGTCGCCTTCGGCTCGTAGTTCTTGCCCACCTGCCGCAGCCGGTCGCTGCTGGCGTAGGTGTTGACGGCGGTGCGGCGGACGAAGTCGAGCAGGTTGCCGTCGCCGGCCGGCTTGCTGGCGTCGGTGATGAGCTGCTGCTGGCGGGCCTTGTCCGCCTTGTCCGCCGCGGCGGTCTTGAGCTGGAAGTCTTCCAGCGACGCCACCGACGGCACCCGGGCCGGGGCGCCGGTCAGGGCGAGCGGCGCCGTCTCGTTCCCGCCGGCCAGATGGAACCCGGGTAGCGCGGTCTGCTTCATCGCCTTGCCGAGCCAACCTTCCGTCAGGGTGGCGGCGGTGCTGGCCGCGTGCCAGATGTCCATCGACCGGAAGTGCGACTGGTCCGGGTTCGGGTAGCCGACCCCCTGCACCACGCACAGCGTCCGCTTGTCGAGCAGCCCGGCCAGGTCGCCCATCGCCGGGTGCAACCCCAGGGAATCGTTGAGCTTCTTCACCTCGTCGGCTTTGATGCCGATGGTCGGCCGGAGCTTGGCGTACTCGGGATCCTTGAACGGGACGACGGTGTTCAGCCCGTCGTTCCCGCCGGTCAGTTGGACGACCACCAGCACCGTGTCCTTGGCCCCCTTCTTCCCGAGTTCCGGGGCGGCGAGGGCGGTCTTGCCGAGGAACGTCGGCACCGTCGCCCCGAACCCGACCAGGGACGACGCTTGCAGGAACCGGCGGCGGTCGGTCATGGGTGCCTCCTCACATGGCACGCGGAGGACGCGGATTTCACCGCGGATGAAGAGGATCAGAACCAAATCCTGATTGAGTTCTGATCCGTGTGAATCCGCGCTCCGATCCGCGTCATCCGCGTGCCATGTGTTAACTCAGCTGGAACTCGGGCAGGGTCAGGGTCAGGTGGGCGGCGGTCCGCAGCCGGTGGTGGGCCACGTCGTCGCTCGTCCAGTACGCCGGGTACTTCGCGGCCTTCGAGTCGGCCAGGTAGGCGAGCAGCTTCTGGCGACTCTCGGGCGGCACGTCGTTCTGCAGGAACACGGTCAGGAAGAAGTCGACGGCCGACTCGTCGGTGTCACGGCCGTGCTTGCGGAGGACGGCGACCGGGTCGCACTTCCGGCCGAACCGGCCGTCGCTGCCACTGGTCAGGGCGAGCGCGAGGTTCTGGCGGAACAGCAGCGTCTGGGCGTTCAGCCAGGTCGGGCCGCCGTCCCACCCCTTGACCGACGGCGGGGCGAACAGCGCTTGTCCGAGCGCCTCCAGGCTCTGGGCCAGCGGCAGCGGGCCGACCGACCCCTCCAGCCCGCGGACGATGCCGACGGCGAACTCGACCGGCCCCTTCACCCGCTGCCGGTACGCGGCCGGGCTGAAGAAGTGCTCGGACCGCAGGATGGTCTCGACCAGCTTGCCGGTGTCAAACCCGGAGTTGCGATACTGCTCGGCCAGCGGCTCGATGAGTTCCGGGCCGGGGTCGGCGGACTCGCTCACCAGGAACCGGTACAGCTTGCGGGCGATGAACCGCGGGCAGGCCGGCTGGTCCAGGCAGATGCGGACGATGTCGTCCGCCTTCCAGTCGCCGGCCTTGCCGAGCACCTTCTTCGGGCCGGCGTCGTGCTGCTTCGGGTTGAAGGTGCCCTGCCCCGCCTTGATCTCGTACCCGGTGAACGCCTTGGCCGCCTCCCGGATGTCGGCCTCGGTGTAGTGGCCGATGCCGAGGGTGAACAGCTCCATCAATTCGCGAGCGTAGTTCTCGTTCGGCTTCCCCTTCTTGCTCTCGACCGTGTCCAGCCAGACCATCATCGCCGGGTCGGTGGACATCTCCGCAACCATCGCCCGGAAGTCGCCGAGGGCGTGCTTGTGCAGCAGCCGGTACTGGCCGAGCATGTACCGGGCGTTCTGCACCTTCGCCAGGCTGGTGGCGAAGTGGTTGTGCCAGAACAGGGTGATCTTCTCCCGCAGCGGGTGCGGGGACCGCAGGATGCGGCTCAGCCACCAAGCGGCGAGCTGCGTCCCGTTCGCCCCGGCCGGCAGGCTCCGCTCGGACGCCATGTATTCGGAGGTGCGGTCGAAGTCCGGGTCGGCCGGGCCGCCGGCGAGGAGGCGGTCGATGGCCTTCTGCGGGCCGTAGGCGACGCCCTGCTCCAGTTCGGCGAGCGTGGCCCCGAACCCGGCCCGGCGGTACAGGTGGCCGACCTGCCGCAGCGTCCACGGGTTGGCGGCCGACGGGGTGTAAGGCGCCCAGGGGTTCATCGATCACTCCGCATGAATCACGTCACCTCCCAGAACCTCGTTCCCACGCTCTGCGCGGGAACGCACGGGGGTGACGCTCCGCGTCACGAACAGCACGCCTCGGCACACGGTTAGCCACCGCACAGGACGCCACGCAGAGCGTGGCCCCCGTACGTTCCCGCGCAGAGCGTGGGAACGAGGAGTGTGGTTAATTCTTCTGCTTCCACTCCAGCCGAATCTGGTACGCCTCGGCCTGGTGGTCGAGGCTCAGCTCGACGGCCCCGAGGGTGGCGACCCAGTCGGCGAGCTGGGCGGTCCGCTTCTTCGCCTCGTCCAGCCCGACGTTCTCACTCAGGATGCTCCGCGTCACCGTCGGGTCGGGGAACGACCGCAAGAAGTCCGCCCCGCCGGCCGCGTACCCCTTCGCCCGCCAGACGGCCGGCGACCCGGCGGCCGGGGGCTTGCGAAGCTCGGGGATCAGCGCCTTGATGACGGCCGGGCTGCTGGCGGTGACGAGCGAGTCCCCGACCACCGCGAAGCTGGGCACGAAGTTGAACCGGACGCGGTCCGGGTCGGCGTCCCCGGGGAACGGCTTGTCCTCCGGGAACCGGTAGCTGACGATCGCGACGCCGTCGTGGGTTTCTTCGGACAGCTTCAGCCCGGCCTGGACGCTGGCCAGGAACCCGGCCCCGCGGAGGGCCGCCGTCGCGGTCTTGCCGAACTGCGGATCCCGCATCGACGACACCACCGCGAACGGCGGGACCGGCTGCCCCGGCTCGGTCTTGTACGGCTTGTCCGCCCGGCCGACAGCGACCACCCGGTGGTACGGCCCGGACGCCTCCAGCAGCTTGCCGAAGGTGGTGCCGGGGAGCACCTTCGAGATGTCCTTCTCGGCCTTCTCGATGTCCTTCAACTGCTGGTCGTTGAAGATCGTCTTGCGGGCGGTCCACAGGTGGCCGAGGTCGAGGTAGAAGCTCTGGCTGTACAGCACCCCCGGCGGCTCCAGCAGCGGCAGGCTGCCCGGGGTGCCGGCCGGCGGGGCGTGCAGGGCGAGGGCGGCCGGCAGGTCGGCCCGCTTGGACGGCAAGCGGAGGGTGGCGGCGAGGCCGGCCGGGGTGGCGTGCAGCCCGGCGGCGATGAAGTCGGCCCGGCGGAAGGCGTCGATGTTGCCACCCAGGACGATCGTCTGGAAGGCGTCCTTGCGGGTGGCCTCGAAGAAGTCCTTGACCGCCTTCTGCTCCTTCACCTTGGCGAAGTCGAACCACACCCAAGCGAGCGGGTCGCCGCCGAGCAGCTTGCGGGCGGCCAGCGGCCCCGGCTTGGCCGCAAGCGACTTGTCCCGTGATTTCGCCGCGAGCTGGTCCAGCCCACGGTGGAGAGCGACTTCCCGGTTGGAGACGAGCAGCGTGGCCCCGACCCGGGCGGCGTGGAACTCCTTGCCGGCGTGGACGGTCTCGATGCCGTTATGGGTGGCCCGGCGGAGCTTCGGGGCGTCCGCCTCGGCGGACCGGGCGAGTTCCTGCTCGAACAGCTTCAATGCGAGCGCGTAGAACTCGGCGGCCGTCGCCTCGTCGGTGCCGTCGGCGACCAGCAGGACGGGGTCCTGCTCGCCGCTGCCGGCCCCGACCGCCGCCCCGAGCACCAGCCCGCGGCCGGCCAATTTGTCGAGCAGGTCTGGCCACTTGGCCCCGAGTTCCTGCTCGTAGTAGGCGATGAACTGGAAGAACCGCCGCAACTGCGTCGAGTCGAGTGCCTCCCGGACGGCCGGCAGCGCCTGGGCGGACCGGTAGGCGTCGAGGGTGCGGAGGGCTTCGACCAGCTTGCGGGGGTGTTCGACGACGACGGCGAGGGTGGCTTCGGCCGGCACCTTGGCGAGCAGGTCCGCCGGCCTGGCGGACGCCGGTGCGGCGAGGGCCGCGAGAAGGACAACGGCGGACAGGCGGGGCATGGCGGCCTCCGGCGGGGTTCGTCAGAGGTTACTCGCCGGCCGACCGGCGAGTTTCAACAAACCTTTTTCGCCGCACGATGACCGCCGAACCAGCACGATTAATGCATTTCAAATCGGATTGGATTTGATCGTGCTGGTTCGGCGTCGTCGTGCGGCGAAAGTCTGTCTTTTCTAACCGGGCTTCGGCGGCCGGCCGTCGCGGGGGTGGGTGACGCCCCATCGGTCGGCGACGTACTGCAACTGCTTCGCCAGACCGTGCAGCATGTCCAGTTCCTTCCGCGTCGGCAGCCCGCGGGTGAGCAGTTGCCGGAGCACGTGGAACTGGCCGTCGGACCGGTCGTCCCACAGGAACCGGACGGCCGTCAGCCCCTCCTTCAACTGGGCGAACGCCCGCTCCTGCTCGGCGTACCCGGCCGGCGGCTCCGGTTGCGGCCGGCCCGGCTGCCGCTTCAGCCACTGCTTGCGGAGTTCGTACAGCACCACCGCCGCCGACTGGGCCAGGTTGAGCGACGGGTACGCGGCGTCCGCGGGGATGAACATGATGCCGTGACAGGCGGCGATCTCGTCTACCGTCAGCCCGCTCGGCTCCGGTCCGAACACGAGGGCCGTCGGCCCGTGGTCGAGGGCGTCGAGCACCGCCGGCACCTGCTCCTCGGGCGTGCCCCAGAAGCCTTTGCGGACCAGCCCGCCGGTCTCCCCGCTGGTGGCGACCACCCGCACGCAGTCGGCGACCGCGTCGGCCAACGTCGGGGCGGTGCGGGCGGCGGTCAGCACCGGCAACCCGCGGACGGCCATCATCACCGCGTCGAGGTGTTGCGGGTTGGCATACGGCTCGACGAGGACCAGGTCGGACAGGCCGAAGTTGGTCATCACCCGGGCGACCGACCCGAGGTTGCCGGGGTAGTGCGGGCGGACCAGGACGACGCGGCATCGGGTGAGGGACATCCGGGTATGGTAGCCCGTTTAGCCGCGAGGCGGAGTCCGCGGAGCCGAGCGCGGAACGAGCGCCCCGACTCGGCGAGCGCGCCGCCCCGGCACCTAGTCTCCGCGCTCGGCTCCGCGGACTCCGCCGCGCGGCTAAACGGGGACGCGGCGGCCGGCCACCGTCTTCGCCAGGGCGGCCAGCCCGCGCAGGTCCAGCTTGCCGCTGCCGAGCACCGGGAATGCGTCCACCGGGTGGCAGTCCCGCACGTCCGGCACCCACAGGTTCGGCAACCCCCGCGCCCGCAGCGCCTCGAACGCTGCCGTCAGCCTGTCCTTGATGGCGGCCGTGTGCAGCACCACCACCCGCTCCCCCCGCTTCTCGTCCGCCACCGCCGACACCGCCAGCACCCGCTCCCCGCTCAGCCCCAGGATGTCGTGCAGCTCCTCGTCCAGCCGCTCCAGCGGGACCATCTCCCCGGCGATCTTGGCGAACCGGCTCAGCCGGCCGGTGATGCGGACGAACCCGTCGTCCTCGATCAGCCCGATGTCCCCGGTCATGTACCACCCGTCCCGGACCACCTCGGCCGTCTTCTCCGGCTGGTGCAGGTAGCCGAGCATGACGTTCGGCCCGGTCGCCCCGATCATCCCCTCCGCGCCCGGCGGGAGCGGCTCGAACGTGTCCGGGTCGAACGCCCGGGCACACACCCCGGGGATCGGCTGGCCGACCGTGCCCATCGTGTTCGCCACCTGCCGCAGCCCGCCGACCTCCGCGTCCGGCAGGTTGACGCTCACCACCGGGGACAGCTCCGTGCAGCCGTACCCTTCCAGCGGGAGCAGGCCGAACTTGTCGCGGAACTCCTCGGCCAGCTTGACCGGCAGCTTCTCCGCCCCGCAGACGAAGTACCGCAGGCTGTCGAAGTCCCCCGGCTCGGCCCGGCGGAGGTAGAACCGGGCGAACGTGGCGGTGCCCAGCAGGATGGTGCTCTTGTACTTCCGGCACAGCTCCCCGACCTCTTTGCCCTGCCGCGGGTCGGGGAAGTACACCGACTCCATGCCGACGAGCGTCGGCGCCCACATGCAGACCGTGTACCCGAACGAGTGGAACACCGGCAGGGTGGCCAGCATCTTGTCTTCCGGCCGCAGGTTGATCGCCCGGACGATCCCGTCCGCGTTGGTCAGCACGTTCCGGTGGGACAGCATCACCCCCTTCGGCTCGCCGGTGCTGCCGCTGCTGAACAGGATGGTGACGACGTCGTCCAGCCTGGTCGTCAGCCGCAGCACCAGCCGGTCCAGCACCCACCCGGGGAGCGCCAGCACGGCCAGGAACCGGAGCACCTTGCCGGCCCGCTGCTTGGCGAAGTCCGCGACGGCGTCCTCCAAGTGGAGCACCGTCACCCCGGCCGGCAGGTCCAGCGGCATGCGGTCGAGGAACCGCCGGGAGGTGACGACGGTCTTCAGCCCGGCCTGCTCGACGGCCGACCGGATCGGGTCGGGGCCGGCGGTGTAGTTCAGGTTCACCACCGTCCGGTTCAAAAACCCGGCCGCCAGGTTGATCAGGGTGGCCCCGAGGCTGGTCGGCATCCACACCCCGACCACCGGCTCGGCCCCGACCCGCGGTTTCAGCCAGTCCGCCAAAGCCCAGACGACCACCAGCGCCCGGCCGAAGGTGAGCCGCCGCTCGGCCCCGGTGGACACGTCGATGTAGGCGGTGCGGAACAGGCTGCGGAACCGGGCCGCCGTCCGGACGAACGCCTGCGGGCCGGGGTGCATGTAGTCGCTCAGGGCGATCCCGCACCGGGCGTTGCACTCCTGGACCGCCAGCCGGACCTCGGCCGCCGTGCTGGTGGCCGGCAGCGGCTCCCCGAAATAAAGCCCGACCCGCCGGCGGAACGGGCCGCGGGGCCACTTCCACAGGATGCGGCCCCGTTCCCAGCTGAACAGCCCGCCCCACAGCCCGTCCAGGTACGCCGGGACCACCGGCACCGGCCGCTTCGTCCCTTTCAAGATGCGTTCGATGCCGCGGTTGAACGGCAGCATCTGGCCGTTGCGGGTGATGGTCTGTTCGGGGAACACCACCACCACTCGGCCGTCGTCCAGGGCGGCGGTCGTTTTGGCCAGCGCGGCGAGCAGTTCCCGCGGCCGGTGGCGGGTGCTGTCGATCTCGATCAGCCGGTGCCGGGCGTAGGACAGGCCGATTCGGAGGACCGGGTGCTTGCCGAACCCGCTCCAGATGACGAACGTCACCGGCCGCGGGCTGGCCGCCCAGAACAGCAGCCAGTCGAAGTAGGTGACGTGGTTGGACACGATCAGGGCCGGGCCGTCCGCCGGGATGCGGTCCCGGTGGTAGACGTGGAACCGGTACGTCGCGTGGGCGATCAGCCAGAACAGCGGCCAGATGATGGCCGGCACGAACCAGGCCAGGGCCACGTACCCGGCGACCGCGGTGAGCAGCCAGAGGAGGGGTGACGGCATAATCGCGGAGCCTACGGCGAGGCGGGCGGGAGGGATGGAGGTACAGGGTATCTTCCGGCCGCGAGTGTGGCGAGTCCGGTCCGCCGGCGGTGGAACCGGCCGGCGTCTGCCTGCCACTTGCTCCCCCTCTCCGCTTCGGGGAGGGGGGGAAAAGCCAACGCACCTGCCTCCCCGGCCCCCTCCCCGAAGCGGAGAGGGGGAGAAAAGCCAACGCACCTGCCGGGCATCTCCGCGGTTCCCGCTTGCACGGCCCGGGGGGCGCCGGCTATACGGCCGGCCGCAACACGGACCAGGAACACCGCGGGGCGGGGGCGGCCGGGACCGGGCGTGGGGACGCCCGGCCACCCGGCCGCCCGCCCCGCGGGTCGGCCCGCGGCGGGTCAGGCCGGCCGCCGGGGCCACGGGGGAGGGGGCATGACGGCCGTCGCCGATCCGCTCATCCGGGGGATCGCCCGGGACGAATCGCTCACCCGCGGGCTGGGCGATGTGGAAGCCCGCATGTTGGTCGAATGGGTGGTGGACTGGGCCGAGCTGCTGACCGAGGCGGCCCGGTCCGAGGCGGACGCCACCGCCCTGGTCCACCGGCTCCGCCGCCGCGGCCAGGCCATCGGCCGGTTCGTCAGCCTGTGGACCGACCCCCGCAGCCGCGGGTCGGCCGCCCAACTGGCCGCCGTCGAGCGGTTCGCCTGGCCGCTGCCGACCGCCCCGCGGATGGACCCGCCGGACCTGATGCATCACATCTTAAGCTGGGAGAACCGCCACCCGGCCCGGTGAGTCCGGCCCGGCCCCACGGTTGATCGGCCGTGGGGCACCGGGTGTTTCCGAAAGTTAGCGAATCTGTGCCCACAGCAGCACCCTCCAACCCGGGCCGTAGTCGGATTCCGGCGATTTCGGCTGCAGTCGGCCGGGCTGATTCGTCATTCTAATGGGCAATGGTCCGCTTGCACCCGGGGCGGAACCGCCGGTATGATGGGGGCCACCCTGTCCGGATAAACCGGTTTGCGCGACTTTACCGAGGACGCGACGTGAGCACCAAGCCGACCAGCGAGGCTACCGTGTCCGACAAGAACCGGTTCAGCCGGCAGATCGACAAGGCGTTCGAGGAGGCGTCCAAGCTGGCCGGCTCCAGTCTGCCCCCGACTGAATTTTACGAGAAGTTCCTCAACAGCACTTTGTCTGCCATCGACGCCCCGGCCGGCGTCGTCTGGCTGCGGACCCCACAGGGGTTCCTGCAGATCGCCCAGCAGATCAATTTGGATAAGATCGGGCTGGACGCCAAGCGGGGCGGCCGGCAGTGCCACAATGAGATTCTGCGGCAGGTGTTCCAGAGCCAGCCGATGCGGCCCCAAATGGTCGAGCCGCAGGGCCGGCTGACCGGGGTGTCGGCCGAGCCGGGCACCGTCCCGGCCGCCAACCTGACCGACTACTACGCCCTGTTCGCCCCGATCGTCAACCCGGACAAGTCCCCGCTCGGCCTGCTCGAAGTCTTCCACGACCCGGCCCTCGACCCGCGGCTGTACCAGACGTTCCTGCAGTACGCCGTCCAGATGGCCGGGTACGCCAGCCAGTACCACCAGTTCAGCACCGGCCGGCAGTCCGCCGGTCTGGAGCGGGTGTTCACCCAGATCGAGGCGTTCGCCAAGCAGATCCACGGCACCCTGAACCCGACCGAGGTCGCGTACCACGTGGCCAACGAGGGCCGCCGACTGGTCGAGTGCGACCGGCTGTGCGTCGGCGTCCGGCACGGCCAGAAGGTGACGGTCGAGGCGGTGTCCGGGGCGGACGTGGTGGAGAAGGCCAGCACCCACGTCCGGCGGATGCGGAACCTGTTCGACGCGGTCGTCAAGTTCAACGACAAGCTGGTGTACAAGGGCACCAAGGACGAGGGGCTGCCGCCCGACCTGTCCCACGCCCTGGACGAGTACCTGGCCGAGAGCCAGCCGAAGCTGCTGGTCGTCGCCCCGGTCCGGGACGACCGGGAGAAGGACAGCAGCAAGCCGGCCCGGTCGGTCCTGCTGATGGAGAGCTTCAACCCGCCCGAGCAGGTGGAGCCGCTCATCTCCAAGCTGGAGGTCGTCGGCAAGCACTCGGCCAGCGCCCTGTACAACGCCAGCGAGCTGCAGCGGGTGCCGTTCCGGTTCCTGTGGAAGCCGGTCGGCCTGCTCCAGGAGGCGCTGGGCGGCAAGCACCGGTTCTACTGGATCATGGGCATCGTCGCCGCCATCGCCCTGATCACCGCCCTGTGCCTCGTCCCGTACCCCTTGAAGCTGGACGCCAAGGGCGAGTTCATGCCCACCCAGGTGCAGTTCATCTACCCGCCGCACGAGGGCGAGGTGCGGGAGGTGCTGGTCAAGCCGGGCGAGACGCTGCGGACGAACGCCCCGGTGGTCGGCCTGTACAGCCCGCAACTGCTGGAGCAGTGGACCACCCTGGCGAACGAGCTGACCACCGCCCAGGGGCGGGTCCGGGACTTCGAGACGCAGCTGCGGACCAAGGCCCGGTCGGCGGACGACGAGATGTACTACATCAAGGAGATCAACACCTCCCGGGCGAAGGCCGACTCGACCGCCCGCCGGCTGGCCGACATGCAGCAGCGGTACGGGCTGGACGGCAACCGGCCCGGGGTGTTCGCCGCCCGCGCCCCCGCCTTCGACCCGGCCATCCCCCGGACCAGCGACACCTGGCGGGTGCTCAGCGGGGACGTGCGGAACGAGCTGACCCGGCGGACCGTCCGGATGCACGAGCCGCTCGTCCGGCTGGGGGTGGTGGACGGGCCGTGGCGGGTCGAGCTGAAGATCCCGCAGCGGAACATCGGCCACATCGCCTACGCCCTGGCCACCAAGGACATGCACAAGACCGACCCGGCCGGCAAGCCGTACCTGGACGTGGACGTGCTGCTCACCAGCGCCCCGGACAGCAGCTTCCCCGGCCGGCTGTACAAGGAGGACATGGCCCTGGAGGCCGTCCCGGACCGGGGCGACCACAACCAGAACGAGCCGATCGTCCAGTCCTACGTGCGGGTCAACCTGGACGAGCCGCACATCCCCCGGGAGCTGTTCGTCGCCGGCCAGGAGACGCACATCAAGGTGCGGTGCGGCACCCACCCGGCCGGGTACGCCCTGTTCCACGGCGTGTGGGAGTGGTTCTACGAGCACGTGTTGTTCTACTTCTGATCCGTCATTTGTCTTTGGTCATCCGTCATTGGTGAAACCCGCCACGGGCAATCGCCTCTGACAAATGACCAATGACGGATGACCAATGACAAATCCGCCGACCCGGCCCGCGGCCCGCCGCGGTGTCCGACGGCCACCAAGAGTAACCCCCGTTCATCTTCCCGGAGAGCGTCCGATGACCCGCGTCCGCCGTTGGGTGGCCGCCGCCGTGCTCGGCGGGGCCGTGCTGCCACTGTCCGCGTGCAACAACTACGGGGCCGGCAAGGGCGGCACCGCCGCCGCTCCGGGGGAGAGGCCGCAGGTCGAGATCGGGGGGCCGCTGTACAAGGCCGAGCCGATGCCCAAGGCGCCGCCGCTGACGCCCGCCCCGGAGCCGATCGTCCTGCCCAACTCGGTCGTCCAGAACGACGTGCGGGTCCAGATCGCCGCCCAGGTGGACGGCAAGGTGGAGCTGATCGCCACCCCGCTCCAGCCGGGCGAGCAGTGCCCGCCGGAGCTGATCGTCCACCACCCCCGCGACCCGGAGAAGAAGCCGTACCGCCGGCTGCGGGCCGGCGACCTGGTGAAAGAGGGGCAACTGATCGCCCGGCTGGACGAGCAGCTCGTCACCCTCCAGCGGGAGGCGGCCGAGCGGGCCATCCCCATCCTCCGGGAGCGGGTGAAGGCGACCCGGGCGTCCGAGGACGACTACAAGCAGTCCTACGACCTGCTGGAGAAGACGAACGCCGCCGCCCTGTCGCTGGCCGAGAAGATGGAGAAGCGGTCCACCCTGTACCGGTACGTCGAGTCCCGGATGCAGACCGAGCAGGAGCTGACCAAGAACGAGAGCGAGCTGCGGTCGGCCATGGCCCAGCAGGCCCGGTACTTCGTGGTCAGCCCGATCAACGGGCGGATCGTCAACATCCTCAAGTCCCGGGACGAGTTCGCCAAGGCCGGCGACGCGATCATGGAGATCCAGGCGACCGACCGGGTGCGGGTGGAAGGGAAGCTGGACGCCGCCTACCGGACGCTCGTCCGGCCGGGGATGAAGGTGATCGTCGAGCCGGCCCGGCCGATCAGCCCGAACCCGCTGTCCGTCTCCCACCGGCAGGAAGTCACCGGCCTCGCCGTCACCGCCCACCCCGGCCGGCCGCTGGTCGTGTCCGGCGGGCTGGACGCCTCCGCCCTGGTGTGGGACGTGACCGGGACCAAGCAGTACCACCGGCTGCCGCACCCGGCCGGCACCGCCGTCCGGGCGGTCGCCACCACCGGCAAGGGGTCCAAGACTCACCTGGTCGCCACCGGCGGGGACGACGGCAAGGTCCGGCTGTGGGACGTGACCAACCCGGACAAGCTGCCGGCCCAGCCGCTGGCCACTTTTGAAGAGACCCACGGGGCGGCGATCACCGCCGCCGCGTTCAGCCCGGACGGCCGGTTCCTGGCTACCGCCGCCGGCCGGGACGTGTACGTCTGGGACGTGGCCGAGCGGAAGCGGAAGTACGCCCTGCCGGCCGACCACAAGGACGCCGTCACCGCCGTCCGGTTCACCCCGCAGTGCACCCTCGTCACCGCCGCCCGGGACCACTCGGTCCGGGTGTGGAAGCTGGGCGAGCAGGGGGCGGCCGCGGCTTCGGTCATCGACCACCGGGGCGGGAGCGTGGACGTGCTCGGCGTGTCCGCCGACGGGGCCAAGGTGCTGTTCGACAAGGACCCGGGCCGGATCGACCTGGTCAGCCTGGCGGACGAGCGGTCGGTCGGGTCGCTGGCCAGCCCCGGCGGCACCGCCCGGTTCGCCACCCTGGCCCTGTTCAGCCCGGACGACACGTTCGTCCTGACCGCCGGCGGGGACGCCGACCAGAAGGGCGAGCTGACCATCTGGGAAGCCCCGCAGCCGGGCGGCCGGGGGGCGGAGCGGCTGCGGCTGTCCACCCCGAAGGCGGCGGCCGTCACCTGTGCCGCCTTCTCCCCGGACCCGGAGAAGCGGTTCGTGGTGGTCGGCACGGCGGACGGCGGCGTCCACTACTGGACCCCGTCCCTGGCGGACCAGCGGGGCAAGGCGATGACCGGCGAGGTGGTCGGGGTGCTGCCGCACGACGCCCGGCAACTGCTGGTGCGGGTGGAGATGGCCAACCCGTCGGCCGCCGGGGACGACCTGCCGGACCGCAGCCAGGCGACCATCATCATCAGCCCGGACGGGGCCGCCCCGCCGGCCCCCGCCCCGGGGGTCCGGCCGGTGGCCGCCACCGGGGCCGAGGCCGGGGGAGTGATTCCGGCCGGCGGGCCGGTGATCCCGCCGCCGCCCGCCGCCACCCCGGCCGTCACCCTGCCGCCGGCCAGCCCGACCGGCGGGCTGACCATCCCCCCGGCCGGGCTGCCGGGCAAGCAGTAACACCACGGCTTCGTAGGGCGGGTCAAGCGTCGCTTTGGACGCGCCGACCCGCCGCAAACGGCAAGGACCGCCTGCCGGGCACGGCGGGTCGTCGTCGCCAAGCCTCCTCGACCCGCCCTACCCCGAGCCGGCCCCCGCATGAACACCGAACTGCTAGACAACCCGGCCGAGCGGCGGAAGCAGGTGCGGCTGAAGGTCCGCCCGGACCTGCAGATCACCGAGCAGCGGTACGAAGGCAAAGTGTTCCACGTGGTCAAAGACCCGGTGTGCCTGCGGTACTACCGGTTCAACCGCCAGGAACACTTCGTCTTCAGCCTGTTCGACGGCAAGCACACGATGGAGGACGTGCGGAAGCGGTTCGAGGACGAGTACAAGCCGCACCGGCTGGAGTTCGCCGACCTCGAAGCGTTCGCCCGTCAACTGGTGACGGCCGGGCTGGTCCAGCACGAGACCGGCGGGGCCGGCAAGCACCTGTTCGCCCGCCGGGCCAAGCAGCGGCGGCTCCGCCGGTTCGCCGCCGTCTCCAACATCCTGTACTGGAAGATCCCGGTCTTCGACCCGGACCGCCTCCTGACCTGGATGTACAAGTACCTGTGGTGGATCTTCACCTGGCCGTTCTTCCTGGCCAGCGTCGCCCTCATGCTGTCGGCCGTCTTCCACGTCCTGCTGCACTTCGACACCTTCTACTCGAAGATGCCGGAGTACGAGGAGTTCTTCGCCTTCCGCACCGTGTTCTACATGTGGCTGTCGCTCGGGATCGTGAAGGTGATCCACGAGTTCGGCCACGGGCTGTCGTGTAAGGCGTTCGGCGGCGAGTGCCACGAGATGGGCGTCTTGCTCATGTGCCTGTCGCCCGCCCTGTACGCCAACGTGACCGACGCCTGGACGGTGGCGGACAAGTGGAAGCGGATCATCATCAGCTTCGCCGGCATCTTCGTCGAGCTGGTGATCGCGGCCATCGCCACGTTCGTCTGGTGGTACACCCCGCACCTGCCGGTGGTGAACTACACGGCCATGTGCCTGATGGTCCTGTGCAGCGTGTCCACGGTCATGTTCAACGCCAACCCGCTGATGCGGTTCGACGGCTACTACATGATGGCCGACTGGCTGGAGATCCCGAACCTGCGGGACCGGTCGAACCGCTACCTGACGAACTCCTTCCTGGAGACCTGCCTGGGCGTCGAGACCCCGCCGGAGCCGTACATGGCCCCGGGGCGGAAGGTGCTGTTCGTCAGCTACGCGATCGCCAGCTACGTGTACCGGTGGGTGGTGACGTTCAGCATCCTGTGGTTCCTGGCCGACTTCCTCGGCCCGCAGCTGAAGGTACTCAGCCGGATGCTGGCCGTGGTGTCGCTCGGGTCCATGTTCATCTGGCCCATCTACCGGATGGCCACCAACATCAACCGACGGGGGCGGCTGCCGGACATGAAAGCCAAGCGGGTGTGGGTGACGGGGGCGGTGGCCGCCGCCCTGGTCGCCGGGTTCTTCCTGGCCCCGCTGCCGGTCAGCCGGGTGCGGCAGACCGGGCTGGTGGCCGCCGACCCCGGGCACTCGGCCCCGGTCGGGCTGGTCGCCCCGGGGTACCTGGTCGGGCTGGACGTGCGGGAGGGGGACACCGTCCGCCGCGGCCAGCGGATCGCCCGGTTCGACAGCCGGGAGGTGCGGGAGAAGATCGCCGCCGCCGACGCCGAGATCCGGGAGGCCCAGGCCACCCGAGACGCGGCCGACGCCGCCGCCCGGGTGGTGTCCGAGGCGTACAAGGAGCGGATCCAGCAGGAGGCCCGGGACGCCGACGCCCAGGCCCGGACGGCCGCCGCCGCCAAGGCCAACCTGGAGTCCCTGCTGGCCCAGGTGTCGGACATCACCGCCCCCCGGGACGGGGTGGTCATGGGGCTGCCCCGCCGGAGCGAGGTGGGCAAGCTGTTCGACACCAACTACCAGCAGGAGAAGCCGGTCTGCCTGGTCGGCGACCCGGCCAAGCTGATCGTCCGGGTGCCGGTCAGCTCGCTCGACTTCACCACCCTGAAGGAAGACCTGAAGCCCGGCCAGACGCTGCCGGTGTCGGTGTGCATCCACGGGCGGACGGACCGCACCTACAGCGGGCTGATCCGGGCCCTGCCCGAGTCGGACGTCAAGCAGGTGCCGGTCGCCCTGACCCAGCGGGGCGGCGGGCCGCTGGCCGTCAAGCAGGCCGGGGACGGCGGCCAGGAGACGGTGCCGGTGTCCAAGACGTACCTGGTGGACGTCGAGCTGCTCGACCCGGACGCCTCGGTCACGCCCGGGTCGCTGGTCAGCGTGAAGGTCCACTGCCAGTGGCGGACGGCCGCCTGGTGGCTCGGCCGCAAGCTGGCCGAGGCCCTGGACATCGGCTTCTATTGATCCGAAGTGGCAGGCGAGCCGCGACCGCGGGTCGCGGGTGACGACGGCGTCCCACTGGCGGGACGCCGTCGTCACCCGCGACCCGCGGTCGCGGCTCGCGTCGTTTGATTCGTCGCGCTCGGCCGCTCCGACTGCCGCCCGCAGCCGAGCTTCCAGGGCCGGCGGCAGCGGGTCGGCCTTCGGCAGCGCCTTCGAGATGCGGATGGTGAACTCGTACTGCTCGACCACCACCACGCACGGCCGGCACCCGCACAGGTGCACCCGGAACAGCTCTCGCACCTCGACCGTCAGCTCCCCGGACACGTAGTCGGCCAGGTGGTCGGCCAGCTCTTGGCAGGTCATACCGCCACCTCCTCGAAGTGCGGGGCCAGCAGCTCCCGCATCCGCAGCCGCGCCCGGTGCAGCCGGCTCTTGACGGCCGGCACGCTCAGGTCCAGCATGTCCCCGATCTCGGCGTTCGGCAAGCCCTCAACGTCCGCCAGCACGTACACCTCGCGGAACCCATCGGGCAGCCGGCCGATGGCCTTCTCGATCACGTCCCGCTGTTCGGCCGCCAGGGCCAGCTCGTCCGGCGGCAGGTCGGCCGGCGGGCGGGGCAGCTTGACCGACCCGGCGGCCAGCGGGGCGTCGGCCGCGGCCGCCTCCAGGAACTCCTCGCCGGCCCCGGCCGTCTCCCGTTTGGCCCGGTTGGCCCGCTTCTCCCGGTGGGCCAGGGCGGCGTTCACCGTCACCCGGTGCAGCCAGGTCGGCAGTTGGGCGTCCCCGCGGAAGGTGTGCAGCTTGCGGATCACCTGCACCAGCACGTCCTGGGTGACGTCCTCGGCGTCCGCGTCGTTGCCGAGCACCCGCCGGGCGATGGCGTAGATGCGGGGGGCGTACTCGCGGAAGACGAACTCCGGGGAGGGCGGCGGGCCGTCGGCCGACGGCCCGACCCCGGACGGGGCGGACCCGGTCGGCGGGGGGAGGGTCGGGTCGGCCATATCGCGGCCTCCGGTGCGGGGGTCACAGTTCCGGCGAGCGACAGCGTGTGGCTCGCCGGACGGATGCCACGCATCTCCGGTGCCGATCCACGCCCGCCGGCGGACCGCTGGGGGCAACCGGCGTATGGTCAACGGGTTCGGGTTGAGGACCAGTGAGGCGCCTCCCGTGGGCTGGGTGCCGATTTGGCATTCGTCCCGCTGCCGGTTGGAGGGGGGAGGGGCGACGAAGGATTCAACCTAACCCTCCGGCCCCCTTCCCTAAGAGGGAAGGGGAGCAAGCGGGTGGCGGGTTCTGGACCGTTGGCCTCGGTCTCGGGCGGGACGCTCAGCCTCGCTTGCTCCCCCTTCCCTCTCAGGGAAGGGGGCCGGGGGGTTAGGTTGCCCCCCACCCTGGTCGCTAACATACCCTCTTACCCTCGCCCCTCTGGAGCGCTCCGTGACCGTCCGCGCCGCCCTGTTCGACTTCGACGGCACCCTGGCCGACAGCTTCGAGGCGATCACCGCCAGCACCAACCACGTCCGCGAACTGTACGGGCTGCCGCCGCTGGCCGAGGCGGAGGTGCGGGTGTACGTCGGGCTGGGGCTGGACCACCTGATGCGGACGCTGGTGCCGACCGCCCCGCCGGCCGACGCGGTGGCCGCCTACCGGGCGCATCACCCGTCGGTCATGGTGGACGGCACCCGGCTGCTGCCCGGGGTGGCGGACACGCTGGCCGGGCTGCACCGGCGGGGGCTGCGGCTGGCGGTGTGCAGCAACAAGGCGGTGCGGTTCACCCGGGCCTTGGTCGAGGCGTTCGGGCTGGCCCCGGTGTTCGACGCGGTGCTCGGGCCGGAGGACGTGGGCGCCCCGAAGCCGGACCCGGCGATGCTGGTCGAGGCGCTGCGGCGGCTCGGGGCGACGGCCGCCGAGGCGGTGTACGTCGGGGACATGGCGGTGGACGTCCACACGGCGAAGGCGGCCGGCGTCCCGGTGTGGCTGGTACTCGGCGGGGCGGCCGGGGTCGAGGACGCGGCCGCCGCCGGGCCGGACCGGGTGCTGGCGTCGTTCGCCGAGCTGCTGGACCTGCTGCCGGCCCCCCGTCACTGACCCCGCATCATCTCTTCACGCATCGTTGCGGCGAATCCACACCGGCCCCCGGTAACGTGACCCGGCCTTACTGGTCCCGTTCCCGTGGGGAGAGTGTTCATGCGTCGCAACCGGGTGAAGCCGGGGTTCACGCTGATCGAGTTGTTGGTGGTGATCGCCATCATCGCCATCCTGATCGGGCTGCTGCTGCCGGCCGTCCAGAAGGTGCGGGAGGCGGCCGCCCGCAGCACCTGCCAGAACAACCTGAAGCAGATCGGGCTGGCGTTCCACAACTACGAGAGCGCCAACGGCACCCTGGTGCCGGGCGGCCGGGACGGCATCGCCGGCCAGGCCAACGGCGGCCAGACCTGCTGCAACTGGAACGGCGCCCCGAGTGGGGTGACCAACCCGCAGACGGTGATGGAGGACCGCAGCGGGTACAACTGGCGGTATCACATCCTGCCGTTCATCGAGCAGGAGAACCTGCACCGCACCCCGAGCCGGGCCGAGCTGTACGCCACCCCGGTGAAGACCTACTACTGCCCGACCCGGCGGTCGGCGATCGCCGTCAACGGCGGCACCCGGTGCGACTACGTCGGCAACGCCGGCGTCACGTTCGCCAACGGCACCCCGCTCAACAACGTGAACACCGACCAGGGGTTCGAGGGGCTGGTCATCCGGTCCACCCTCAAGCCGCCGACCTTGGCGAACGTCATGGACGGCACCTCGAACACGGTGCTGGTGGGCGAGAAGTGGCTGCACCCGCAGCGGCGGTTCGAGGCCGGGTTCGGCACCGGGGTGGACGGCGGGGACAACGAGCAGGCGGTGAACGCCGGCTGGGACGAGTGCGTCGTCCGCATCGGCGGCGGCACCTACACCTACCAGTACAACGGCGGCAAGTGCGGCGGCCCGTACACCAGCCGCACCATCCCCCGCACCCCCCAGCCGGACCAGGACGCCCCGTGCGTGGTGAACGACAGCGGGGCGGTCGTCACCATCTGGAACCAGCAGTTCGGCTCGTCCCACCCGGGCGGGGCGGCGTTCGTCATGGGCGACGGGTCGGTCCGCACCGTGCGGTACGGGATCGACCCGGTGGTCTGGGCGGCCGCCTGCACCCGGGCCGGCGGCGAAGTCAGCCAGCTCGACTAACCCCTACCCGGAGGAGCCATGCGACTGGTACTCGGTTGTGCCCTGGCCGGGCTGATCGGCTGCGGCGGCGGCGACAAGCCCGCGGCGGACCAAGGGGCGTTGAACCAGATCCAGCAGAAGGAGCAGGCCGCGGTGGACGACGCCGAGCGGGCGATGCAGGCGCAGGCCAACCCGAAGCCGGGCAAGAAGCGGTAGCCCGACCCGTCCGCCCCGGCCGGCCGCCGGGGCGGTGACGTTTCCCCCATCTCGACCGAGGTGATCCCGAATGGCGTCGGCTGCTACCCGCGGGCTGTGCCTGACGACCGCCCTGATCCTGGCCGGGTGCGACCGGCAGGAGGCGATCCCCGACCGCCACCCGCTGACCGGCACGGTGGTGCGGGCCGGCCGGCCGGTGACGGCCGGCGGCCTCATCTTCCTCCCGATCGGCCGGTCGTCCGGGTTGGTCGTGAACGCGCCGGTCCGGCCCGACGGCACGTTCACCGCCGAGACCAGCCGCACCCGGCCGGCCGGCGGGGTGGACGTGTTTCCCGGCGTCCCCGCCGGCCGCTACACCGCTGTCTACCACCCGCCGAGCGACGGGCAAAAGACCGGGCTGGAAGTCCAGTTGGGCGAGATCACCGTGCCGGCCGGCGGCACCGCGGTCACGCTCACATTGCCGGACAAGCTCCCCGAAGGGAACGGCATGCCGCGGGACGACGCCCCGGACGCGGCCGCCCCGAAGAAAGACTGAAGCCGCCCGCCGGCCGGGCCGATGTGCCCGGCAGGCACGGGGCGACGTCATGACCAAGAAGCCCGACCGGTACGACGTTCACCCGGCGACGGCGATGGTCGCCAAGTGGGCGCGGGAGCTGCCGGCCAAGACCGGCCGCTCGCTCGATGAATGGGCCGCGTTCCTCCGGGCCGAGTGCCCGCACGAGGCCCGCAAAGACCAGGTCGCCTGGCTCAAGTCGGTTCACGGGCTGGGGTCGAACACCGCCGCGTTCATCCGCGACTTCACCTTCGACAACGCCACCTGGGACGGCGACCCGGAGCGGTATCTGGCGATGGCCCCGCAGTACGTGGCCGGCCAGTACGCCGGGGCGAAGGCGGCCCTGCGGCCCATATTCGACGCCGTGGTGAAAGCGGCCCGGGCGCTGGGCAAGGGCGTGAAGGTGTGCCCGTGCAAGACGATGGTGCCGTTCTACCGGAAGCGGTCGTTCGCCGAGGTGCGGGCCAGCACCCGCACCCGGGTGGACCTGTTCTTCGCGCTGGGCGAGTTCCCCGAGACGGACCGGCTCCAGCTCAGCCCGCAGCGGGTGAAGGCGGACGACCGGCTGGTCCACGTGGTCGCGCTGGCGAGCGTCGCCGATGTGGACGCCGAGGTGCGGGGGTGGCTGAAGGCGGCTTACGACCGGGACCAGTGAAGCTCGAAGAGCGCCCACGGACGGGTAGTGTCTCAGTTTGGCGGGCGGGATGGCTTTTCTCCCCCTCTCCGCTTCGGGGAGGGGGCCGGGGGAGGGGTCACGCCCCCGACCCGGCCCGGTGCCCTCGAAGTCGCGGGGACGGGTCGGGCGTTTCACCCTCCCCGGCCCCTCCCCGAAGCGGAGAGAGGGGAGAAAAGCCCATGAAACCGAGGCACTACCGCGGTCACTTCCCGCTGACGATCTCGATCCCCTTCGGATCCTCCAACTGGATCTGCGGGGCGTCCTTGTACAGCACCACCTTGCCGGTCGCCCGGATCGTCTTGTTCTGGAACGTCTCCTCGAAGCTGGCGTTGGCGAACGGCCCGGCCAGCGCCCCGCCTTGCAGCACGACGGTGAAGTTGTCCTTGCTGCGGAAGTCCCGCTCGCTGTTGAGCAGGATCCGCTTGCCCGGGAACGTCCGCCCGGCCCGGACCGGGAACTGCACCGTCACCGTCTGGCCGACCTTGCCGAGCGCCTCGGCGGCGGTCAGCACGCCGGCCGGCAGGGCTGCCGCCGGGGCCGCCACGGTTTTGGGCCGCAGCACGCTCAGCGGCACGTCGTGCTCAACACCACCTCGCCGGCCGCGTCCCGCAGTTGCAGGCTGACCACCGGGTCGGCCGCGGCCCAGTCCACCGCCACCCAGCCGTAGTGGTCGCCGAACGGCAGCCCGGCCACCCGGTACTTGTTCGGCTCCGGCAGCCGCCACACCTTGCTCGCCTGGTTGAACCCGCTGGCCGTCAGGTCGTACACCGGGTAGCCGGCCGCCCCCGGCTCGACCGACAGGTCGCCCAGGTGCCGGTCGCCGCTCAGGATGACCACCCCGGCCGCCCCGGTCGAGCGGATCAGCCGGAACAGCCGGTCCTGCTCGGCCGGGATGTTCCCCACTTCTCGAACGGGTGCTCGTCCGACACCACCTGGATGCCGGTGCCGATCAGCCGCAGGTCGGCCGGCTGCTTGAGCTGCTCCTCCAGCCACTTCCACTGCTCCTCGCCGAGCAGGGTGGCGGCCGGGTCGGTGGTCCGCAGGTACGGCTTGCGGATCAGCCCGTAGGGGAAGATGGTCGCCGGCCCGCCGGTGGCGAGCGGCGACCGGTGGTAGCGGGTGTCCAACAGGATCACCTGGGTCCGCTTGCCGGGCGGGCCGAACGTCTCGGCGAAGTAGACCCCCTTGCGGGTCCGCCGGGGGGAGTCGGCCGGGACGTTGAAGAAGTCGAGCAGCAGCTTCTGGGCGGCGTCCTTGTGCTGCCACTCGACCCCGGCGTCGTTGTGCCCGTAGTCGTGGTCGTCCCAGATCGGCAGGATGGTCGGCACCGCCGCCCGCACCCGCTGCCACCCCGGGGTGGCGGCCAGCGCCTCGTAGCACCGGGCGATCTGGGCCGGGCCGGCCGGCTTCAGCTTGCCGTCGTCCAGCAGGTCGGCGTACATGTTGTCGCCGAGCAGGATCAGCGCCTCCGGCTTCTGGTCGGCGATCTTGTCCCAGACCGGGCACGGCTTGTTCTGGTCGGCGCACGACCCGAACGCGATCTTGGCCAGCGGCCTGGCCGGGTCCGCGGCGGTCGCCGGGGCGGCCAGCAACAGGAGGACGGTTAGCCGCGAGGCGATGCCGAGCGCGGCGACCGCCCACGGGCGGGATCGGGTCATGGCGGACCGGGGGTCGGGGAACGGGCGGGAGGGACGGGGTTGTTCAACGACCCGACGGCCCGGCCGGCAAGCTGATCGATCTGCCGTCGCCTGCCTTGGTTCTGCTCCCCCTCTCCGCTTCGGGGAGGGAGAGAACGAAAATGAGGTCCGTCACAGCCGTCATCGGACCCACCCGACTGGTTAAATCGCGGAACGCTCGCCAACTTTTCCCTTGGCGCGGTCGGTTCGTGATGGAGAATGAATTCACCCGGCTCTCATCTTCTATTTGTCCGGCCCGGTTCTCCGTGACCGACCTAATCTCCGCCCACCCACCGTCGGCCGTCCGACCCCAATTCGACCGGTCGCCGACGCCGCCCGTGACTTGTGACCCGACTCGTTAACCGACCCGCGAGCGAGGACTGCGTGCGATGGCCAAACTGCGTGGCGACTTCACCGACGTTCTGGTCCGCAAGAAGCTCATCAGCCCGGAGCAACTGGAGGAGGCGGCCGGCCTCGCCAACTCGACCGGGGTCAAGCTCCAAGACGCGCTCGCCAAGCTGAACTACGTCCAGCCGGCCGAAAGCATCGCGGCCATGGCCGAGCACTCCGGCCTGCAGTTCGTTGACCTGAGTAGTGTCGAAATCCCCAAGGCGGTGATCGAACTGGTGCCTGAATCAGTCGCCCGGGAGAACCTCGTCCTGCCCTTGGCCCTGGAAGGGAATACTCTCAAGCTCATCACCGCCGACCCGAGCAACTACGAGGCGCTCCAGAAGCTCCAGTTCATCCTCAATAAAGACGTCCAGCCGGTGCTGGCGGTTCAGGAGCAGATCCAGGACGCCATCAACCGGAACTACGGTCAGACCGAAACCGAGTCCGTGGACTCGATGCTGGTGGAGTTCACCGATACAGCGATCGAATTCACCCAAGTCGAAAGTGCAACTAGCCTTGCGACCGCTGACGATAGCGACGCCCCGGTGGTCAAGTTGGTCAACCTGATCATCGCCGAGGCGATCAACCAGCGGGCGTCGGACATCCACATCGAACCATTCATGGACCGAGTCCGGGTCCGCTACCGGATCGACGGCATCCTGGTCGAGCGGGACAACGTCCCCCGGCGTCTACTGTCAGCGCTGCTCTCGCGTATTAAGATCATGGGCAGCATCGACATCAGCGAGAAGCGTCGGCCGCAGGACGGGCGGGTCAAGATGACCGTCCAGGGGAAGCACTTCGACCTGCGGGTGAGCATGCTGCCGAGCTGTCACGGTCAGTCGGCCGTCATGCGGATCCTCGACCGGGGGAACATCAGCGTTAACATTCGCGACCTGGGGTTCAGTGAGGCGGACTACCTCCGCTTCCAGAACATCATCAAACGGCCGAACGGGATTTTCCTCGTAACTGGCCCGACGGGTTCAGGGAAAACGACGACGCTCTACTCGGCGTTGAACGAACTGAACCGGCCGGACCGGAAGATTATCACCGCTGAGGATCCGGTCGAGTATTACCTGCCAGGCATCAATCAGGTCGAGGTGAAACACCAGATCGGCCTCGATTTCGCTCGCATCATTCGCTCAATGTTGCGGCAAGCCCCGAACATCATCCTCGTAGGCGAGATTCGCGACAAGGAGACGGCCGAGATCGCAGTGCAGGCTTCTCTGACCGGACACTTGGTCTTTTCGACACTGCACACGAACGATGCGCCCAGCGCTGTCACTCGGCTGGTGGACATCGGAGTGCCGCCATTCCTGATCGCCAGCTCGGTCATCGCCATCATGGCCCAGCGGCTGGTGCGGGTGAACTGCGTGAAGTGTAAGGAGCCGGTCAAACTCTCCTTCAACGATGTCCGCGGCGCCGGCATCACCGAGGAGATGCATGCCAAGGCTAACTACATGAAAGGGCGGGGCTGCTCCAACTGCCGGAACTCGGGGTATCGCGGCCGGATGGGAATTTTTGAGATGATGCGGATGAGCGCGGCTATCCGGGAGATGACCTTCGCCCAGGCGCCGACCCAGGAGATCCGCCGCAAGGCCCGTCAGGGGGACATGAAAACCCTGCTGGAGGACGGCGCCCTGAAGATCTGCAAAGGGACGACGACGCTGGACGAGGTGCTGAGCACCTGCCATGCTGAGATGCAGATCGGGGCGGCCGAGGCGGCCGCCGCTCGGGTCAGTTGACCGGCGGCTGAACGACCCCGGCTCGCCGCCGGAAGTGCCAGCGGCTCAGAGGGGTTCCGGCAGTAACCGCGGCCCGGGCGTGGCCCCCGGCGGTCGGCGGGAATGACTCCCGCCCGGCCGGCCGACTCGGACGTCGGTGCGAACACGGGGACCGGCCGACGGGCGGCCGGTCCTGTCAGGAGCTTGCCCGGTCCCTTAATTTTGGCGCGGGGGTGCTCCGCCGGGATAATGCGGTGCCGGGTGCGAGAGGCTATACGTCTCGGCCCGCCCGGCCTTTCGGCGATTCCGCCGTCGGCCCGCCGCCCGTCCCGACCGCTGCCCGCGTGCCCCAGCCGAGGGTTCCCGACTGTGGCCACCGTCGCGATGGAGAAACTGCTCTCCACGGTCATCCAGCTCAAGGCGAGCGACCTGCACATCAGCGTCGGCCAGCCGCCGGTCGTCCGCCACCACGGGCGGATGCGGAAGCTGGACGCTAAGGTGCTCGACCAGGACGACACCACCGCCCTGATGAAGTCGATCACCCCGGACCGCTGCCAGCAGGAGCTGCAACAGAAGGGCGGGGCGGACTTCGCCATCGAGTACGTGGACGGCTACCGGTTCCGGGTGGCCGTCTTCAAGCAGCGGGGCACCATCGGCATGGTGCTCCGCCGCATCCCGTTCCAGTTCCTGACGTTCGAGCAGTTGCGGATGCCCGAGGCGATCCGCAGCCTGATCGTCCGGCCGCGGGGGCTGCTGCTCGTCACCGGCCCGACCGGGTCCGGCAAGACGACCTCGCTGGCGTCGATGATCAACTTCATCAACGACAACTACGACCGGCACATCATCACCCTGGAAGACCCGATCGAGTACTTCCACAAGCACAAGAAGTGCACGGTCAACCAGCGGGAGATCGGCGTCGACGTGCCCGACTTTAAAGAGGGCATCCGGCGGGCGTTGCGGATGGACCCGGACGTCATCCTGGTCGGCGAAATGCGGGACCTGGAAACCATCCACGCGGCCATCGAGGCGGCCGAGACCGGCCACGTCGTGTTCGCCACCCTGCACACCAGCGGGGCGGCGTCCACCATCAACCGGATCATCGACGTGTTCCCCAAGGACCAGCAGGACCAGATCCGCACCCAGCTCAGCACCGCCCTCATGGGGGTGCTGTCCCAGGCCCTCCTGCCGAAGAAGCCGGAGGGGGTGATCGCCGCCTACGAGATGATGGTGGTGACGCCGGCCGTCGCCAACCTGGTCCGGGAGAACAAGGTGTACCGGATCGACTCGAGCATCCAGACCGGGCGGAAGGACGGCATGTTCCTGCTGGACGAGTCGCTGTTCCGGCTGTGGAAGGAGGGGCTGTGTGACAAGGAAGAGGTGCTGCTGAAGTCGAGCAAGCCGGCCGAGCTGGCGGCCAAGATCGCCCAGGCCGAGCGGGGGTTCGAGGAGGACGAGGAGGAGATCGAGGACGAGGATGACGACTTCGAGGACGACGACGAGGACGAGGACGACCGCAAGCGGCCCCGCCGCGGGCGGTAACGTCGGACGCCCCTGACCCCCGAACTCCCACAGGCACTGACCGATATGTCCACCGCCAACACCCCGGCCCCGAACGACCCGAAGAAGCCGGCCCCGCCGGCCGCCGGCAAGCCCGGCATCCCGGTGAACGGCGGCCCGGCCAAGCCGGCCGCCCCCGGCCAGCCGGCCAAACCGGGCGTGCCGGCCAAGCCCGGCGTCCCGGCCCCGCCGGGGGCCAGGCCGCCGGCCGCCGGCCAGCCGGCCAAACCGGGGGTGCCGGCCGGCGCCAAGCCGGCCGCCCCCGGCCAGCCGGGGGCCAGGCCGCCGGCCGCCCCGGGCAAGCCGGCCGCCCCCGCCGCCGGGGCCAAGCCGCCGGCCCCGGCCCCGAAGAAGCCGGCCCCGCCCAAGAACCGGTTCGCCCACGTCGACACCAGCACCCGCCAGCTCGGCCAGAAGCTGGTCGACCTCGGCTACATGGACGACGTGCAGCTCGAGAGCATCTACGAGGAGATGGCGGCCGGGGAACAGAAGCTGAACGAGCTGGTCCTCCAGCGGGCGCTGGCCAACGAGGACCAACTGCTCCAGGCGACGGCCGAAGTCCACGGCATGCGGGTGCAGGGGCTGGAGGAGCTGAAGCCCGAGCCGGCCGCCCTGAAGGTCGTGCCGAAGAACATGGCCGAGCTGTACAAGATGGTCCCGGTGTCCTACGACGGGGACAGCCTGACCGTCGCCATGTCCGACCCGAACAACCTGCAGGCGCTGGACGACATCCGCAACTTCCTGGGCATCCGCACCGTCACCGCCGTCCTGTCCCCGCAGTCGCAGATCGAAGCGTTCATGCAGAAGGCCTACGGCGGGGCCGGCGGGACCGGCGCCCCGGAGGAGTCGATCGCGTCCATCATCTCCCAACTGGAGAGCGACCCCGACCTGAACGCCCACGCCGGCCGCCGCGAGACGTCCATCGACCTGGACGACATCACCGAGATGGCCAACTCCGCCCCGGTGCGGAAGCTGATCAACATGGTCCTGCTGATGGCCATCCGGGACCACGCCTCGGACATCCACTTCGAGCCGTTCGAAGACGAGTACAAGATGCGGTACAAGTGCGACGGCGTCTTGTACGAGATGGTGCCGCCGCCCCGCCACCTGGCCACCGCCATCGCCAGCCGGATCAAGGTGATGGCCAACCTGGACATCGCCGAGCGGCGGCTTCCCCAGGACGGGCGGATCGAGCTGAACGTCGGCGGCAACCGGATCGACATGCGGGTGAGCGTGCTGCCCACCCTGTTCGGGGAGAGTACCGTCATCCGGGTGCTGGACAAGTCGGCGGTCGGCCTCGACCTGACCAAGATCGGCATGCCGCCGAAGCTCCTGGCCGACTTCCGCCAGGTGATCCGCAAGCCGAACGGGATCGTCCTGGTGACCGGGCCGACCGGGTCCGGCAAGACGACCACCCTGTACTCGGCCCTGACCGAGCTGAACGACATCGAGTCGAAGCTGATCACCACCGAGGACCCGGTCGAGTACGAGATCGACGGCATCGTCCAGTGCCCGATCAACGCCGAGATCGACCTGACGTTCGCGGCCGCCCTGCGGGCCATCCTGCGGCAGGACCCGGACACCATCCTGGTCGGCGAGATCCGCGACCTGGAGACGGCCCAGATCGCCATCCAGGCGTCCCTCACCGGCCACCTGGTGTTCAGCACCCTGCACACCAACGACGCCCCGAGTTCGATCACCCGGCTGCGGGACATGGGGGTGGAGCCGTTCCTCATCACCGCCTGCATCGAGGCCATCCAGGCCCAGCGGCTGGTCCGGCGGATCTGCCAGAACTGCAAGACCGCCTACGAGCCGACCCGCGAGCAGGTGATGGAGCTGAACGTCCCCTACGAGACCATGAAGGGGAAGAAGTTCTTCTACGGCGAGGGGTGCGACAAGTGCAACAACCTGGGGTTCAAGGGGCGGACCGGGTTGTACGAGCTGCTCATCATGAACGACGACATCCGGGACCTGGTGAGCCGCGGCGGGAGCACCGACCAGGTCCGGGAGTACGCCCGCAAGAACGGGGTGGAGAGCCTGCGGGAGGCCGGGCTGGACGCCCTGCTGAACGGCGTCACCACCCTGGACGAGGTGGTGCGGGAGACGGTGCTGGAGGATTAAGCGGGGGCGTCCGTGTAGGGTCCGCTGTGCGGACCGCGGGGGTCCAACCGGTCCGCACAGCGGACCCTACTCCCGAGACGGCCTCGCCCGGTTCGGACGCGATGCGATCTTTGTAGGTCAGGCTGTGCCTGACGTTCGAGACTCTCACCTGTCAGGCACAGCCTGACCTACAAGACCTGGGGCCGACCCATGCCGACTTACAAGTTCGAAGCCCTGGACACCGCCGGCAAGGAAGTGAAGGAGCAGGTCGAGGCCGGCAACGAGGAGGAGGCCTCGCAGAAGATCCGGGCGATGGGCTACTTCGTCACCAAGCTGACCGCCGTCCAGGCCAAGGCCGGGAAGAAGGGGAAGAAGGGGAAGAAGACCGGCAAGTCCCGCAAGACGTTCACCATCGGCGGCGTCTCCCAGAAGCAGCTCACCATCTTCACCCGCCAGTTCTCCACCCTCCAGGACGCCGGCCTGCCGGTGCTGCGCTCCTTGCGCATCCTGGAGCGGCAGATGAAGCCGAGCGTGCTCAAGAACTCGCTCATCGACGTGGTCGAGGACGTCGAGTCCGGGATGACGCTGTCGGAGGCGTTCAGCAAGCACCCGAAGGTGTTCGACCGCCTCTACGTGAACATGGTCAAGGCCGGGGAGGCCGGCGGCGCGCTGGAGATCATTCTCCAGCGGCTGGCCGAGTTCAAGGAGAAGGCCCAGAGCCTGAAGAAGAAGATCATCGGGGCGATGGTCTACCCGTGCGTGGTCATCTTCGTGGCCGTGGCGATCCTCACCTTCATTATGGTGATGATTATCCCGAAGTTTAAGAAGATCTTCGACGAGTTCGGGCTGCAACTGCCGCAGGCCACCAAGACGCTGATCGGCATCTCCAACTGGATGAGCCAGTACTGGTACTTCATCCCGCTGTTCCCGCTCGGGGTGTACCTGCTGCTCAAGCTGATCCGGCTGACCCGGGCCGGCAACTACGCCCTGGACCGGATCACCCTGTGGATCCCGATCGTCGGCTCGCTGGTGGAGAAGACGATCGTCGCCCGGACGATGCGGACCCTGGGGACGCTGATCGCCTCCGGGGTGCCGATCCTGGAGGCGCTGTCGATCGTGAAGGAGACGGCCAACAACGCCGTCTTCGAGCGGATGTTCCAGCGGGTGCTGGAGTCCATCCGGGAGGGGGACACGATCGCCGACCCGCTGCGGGAGTCCCGGCTGGTGGACGACATGGTGACGAACATGATCGAGGTCGGCGAGGAGACCGGCGACCTGGACACCATGCTGTACAAGGTGGCCGACTTCTACGACGAGGAAGTGGACAACACGGTCAAGTCGCTGATCAGCCTGCTGGAGCCGATCATGATCGTGTTCCTGGGGGGCACGATCGGGGGCATCGTGATCTCGCTGTTCCTGCCGCTGATCAAGCTGCTGGAAGGGCTGAGCAAATAGTTCCGGCCGGGCCAAACAGGTGTAGGGCGGGTCGAGGAGGCTTTGCGACGACGACCCGCCGGATCGGCAACGAGTGCTTGCCGTTCGTGGCGGGTCGGCGCCGCAGAGCCGGCTTGACCCGCCCTACAGTTGACCGACCGGCCACCGGAAAACCGCACGCACATTTTTTTGGGCCGGCTGGGTGCCCCGAGTACGATCCGCTCAGGAGGGTGAGCCATGATGCCGACGACCGCCGGTCCGACCCGCCGACCCGGGTACACGCTCGTGGAGCTGCTGATGGTGATCGCCATCATCAGCATCCTGGCCGCCCTGCTGATCACGGCCGTCAGCCGGGTGCGGGGGGTGGCCAAGAGCGCCACCGCGAACACCGATATCGCCCAGCTCGACACGGTGCTGACGAAGTTCAAGCAGGACTTCAACGTCTCGCCGCCGTCGCACGTGCTGGCCGTCACCGCCGGGTCGAACGGGGTGGCCCTGCCCCGCCGGTTCCGAATGCCAAGCCGGCTGATCGACCAGAACGGGAATCCGGAGCCGGAATACCAGTTCCTGAAGCGGATGTTCCCGCGCTGGGCGCCGGTTCTGCCGTCCGACCCGAACTGGAATACGGCCCAGTTCCGGACCCAGGCTAACGGCAACGACTTTGACCTGTCTCAGCTCAATAACTACCACCCGGACTACGTCCAACTGGTGCGGCTGACCAACCCGGCCGCCAACTCGCTCGGCGGGGGGACCGTCGGGCTGGACTCGAACCAACTGATGGTGTTGCTGCTCGGCGGCCCGATGGCCCTGTTCCAGAACACCATCTACACGAACCCCAGCTCGCCGAACTTCAACGCCCTGCTCGGGTCGAACCCGCCGGCCCCGGCCACCCCGCTCGGGACGGGGTGGGCGCCGGACGCCCCGTACGCCCCGGCCGCGTCCGCCCAGACCAAGAAGGGGCCGTTCTTCGACTTCCCGAGCGACCGGCTGGTGGCCACGGAGGACGCCCAGTCGGCCACCCCGGCGATCCTGACGAACAAGCTGAGCCAGTTCGTCGACCCGTGGGGCACGCCGTATGCGTTCTTCTCGGCGTCCTCCGGGGAGGCCTACGACCCGCGGGTACCGTTCCCGTGGACGGCCGACCCGCAGACGGTCAACGACACCCTGACTTACAACCCGGAGGCGGACACCAACGCCCCGGCTACCGCCAACCCGAAGGGGCCGAACACCGTCTACGCGGCCCGGTCGGCCAGCAAGTGGCACAACGCCGGCAAGTTCCAGCTCGTCAGCGCCGGGCCGAACAAGCGGTTCGGCCCAGGCAGCCCGATCTTGTCGTCCACAGTGGCGACGAATCCGCCGCCGAATGGGGCCGGATTGCAACTGCCGCCCGCTGGCAAGCTGCTGTACCCGTACACCCCGCCGATCGCGACGACCGCCCAGTACTTCCTGCTGCTGTGGGAGCCGGGGCAGATCGCCCAGCACCCGTACTACAGCGAGAAGACCCGGGGCGAGGACGACATCTGCAACTTCAACGCCGGCTCGAACCTGGGCACCAGCTCCGCCCCCTGACCCGCACCCCGAACCGGAGGCCGCGCCGATGACACGGACGATCCGCCGCCCCCGCCGGGGGGCGTTCACCCTGGTCGAAGTGCTGGTGGTGGTCAGCATCCTGGCCATCCTGGCCGCCCTGGCCACCGCCGCCTTCTACCGGGTCCGGGCCAGCCAGTCGATCAGCGCCTCCGAGGCGACGATCAGCAAGCTGAAAAGCGGCCTGGGTCGGAAGTGGACGGCGGTGCTGGAGAACGCCAATAAGGCCGCCCTGTCGGATGGCCTGATCACGTTCGCCGGCGGGGACCGGGATCGCGCCAAGGTGATGCTGACGTACTTGATGCTGAAGAACGAGTTCCCGACCACGTTCCCCGAGGCCGGGGTGCCAACCGGCAGTGTGGCCGTCAGCCCGGCTCTGACGGCCCGGCCGTTCACCACGTTGGAGGTTCCGGTCGGAAGTGCGGTGGCCGGCGTGCCGACCAAGGTCAGCTACGCGGCCCCGGTGATTGAATACCTGAAAAAGTATTACAACGGGCAGACGGTCACGATCAGTTTCGGGAACACCCCGGAGGACTCGGCCGCCTTGTTCTACCTGGCCCTGACGGCCAGCGGCACCCGCGGCGAGACGATGACCGGAGATGGGCTGCAAGGCCAGGTCGGGGAAGTGAAGGTGAGCATCAAGATCAACGGTCAGGAGCCGACCCAGCCCCTGAGCCTATCGGCGTACATCGACGCATGGGGATCGCCGATCAGCTTCAGCCGGCAAACGTATCTGCCCGAACTGGACGGTGGGGAGTATTCGAAGGTCAAGCCGGTCCCGGCCGGCCGGCCGCTCGCCGGCAGCACACTGCGAGACCCGCTTGACCTGCAAGGTAAGCTGTTGACCTTCGACCTGGCTAACCCGTCGCCGACCTGGACTCCGGTCAAGCTGGCTCAATTCTGGGCCGGTCTGTTCCCGGGCGACAGCAAGCACTGGGATTACGGCGGGTTCCCGGCGACCTATCAGGTGACTCCTCAGCCTACGAACAACAACCCGAACGGCCCGTTCGCGGTGAGCAACTGGCAGCCGGCGATCATCTCGGCCGGGGCGAACAAGAAGCTGGCGACCGCCGCCGGGGCCAACTTCGGCGGGGACGACGACCTGATCAGCGTCCGGATGGCCCGGGAAGGGAACAAGGGGAACTGACATGCTCCGAACCCTGCGGACCCGTCGGCCGGCGTTCACCCTGGTCGAGATGCTGGTGGTGATGGGGATCATCATCGCCCTGGCCGGCGTCGCCGTGGCGGTGGCCGAGTCCGGGGCGTTCGGGTCGCAGAAGGTGATCTCGGCCGCCGACCGGGCGTCCGGCTGGCTGCTCATCGCCAAGCAGCGGGCGGTCCGCGATCAGACGGCCAACGGGGTGCGGTTCTTCCGCCACCCGCAGGCGGCCGCCGACCCGAACACCTACGCCTACCGGTTCACCGAGGCCCAGTACATCGAGCAGCCGAACCCGTGGGCGCCGAACCCGGCCCAGGAGGCCAACCCGACCGGCCCGCGGATCGTGTTCAGCTACCAGTGGACCACCAGCACCACCCCGCCGCAGTTCGTGGTCAAGGAGGTGTACCTGGTGTCGTTCGACCCGCAGAACCCGGCGGTCAACACGGCCCGGGCGGCCGACCTGGCTGAGTTCGACTCCCGGGTGTCGGCCGGCGACTACCTGCGGCTGCCGGACCTCGGGGCGAACATCCGCGTCATCGACACGGGATCACCGCCCGGACCACAGCCCGGACCGACGGCCCAGCTCTTTCTGAACGTCCCGAACCCGACGGTCGGCCAGCCGCCGGTAGATGTGCAGGTGCCGCCGACGAACTTCCGCCGGCTGATCGTGGACCTGCAGCAGTTGCAGCAGACGCTCGACCTGTCGGCGGCGAACAGCCCGTTCACCAGCGGCAACCCGCAGCGGGCGACGATGACCACGTACAAGTTCGCCTTCCAGGCCCAGCCGCGACCGCTGATGGGCGAGCCGATCCTGCAGCTCACCGGCAACACCTGCATCGACTTCCGGGACCAGACCGAGCGGGTGGTGTTGGGTGGACAACCGGTGACGAACCCGTACTACCTGCCCACCAACCTGAACAACCCTCCGAACACCGACCCCCGGCTGACCAGCAACCCGCAAATCTCCACCACGACGACGTTCGGGGTGGACGTGAACACCCCGACCAGCTCGCCGGCCCCGCCCGGGTCGTGGGAGTATTTCGACATCCTGTTCACCCCGACCGGGCAGGTGCAGAACCCGCAGGGCGGGCTGATCTGCCTGTGGATCCGCGACCCGGACAAGCTCGGGCCGGCGAACAACCTGCAGCCGCACCCGCGGTTCCAGCCGCCCACCCCGACCGACAGCCCGGCCGCGTTCGACCAGGCCGGGGAGCAGGTGTTGGTCACGGTTTACACCCGGTCCGGGTACATCGCCGTCCACCCGGTCACCCGGCCGGGGACCGGCCCCGACCCGTACACCGCCGCCAAGGACGGGATCAACTCCGGGTTCTGACCCGGGGCCGGCCCCTAACGGGGCGGCGATTTAGGGTTGGTGGGGCAGGCATTTCTGCCTGCCCGTCTGCAACCCGGGCAGGCAGAAATGCCTGCCCCACCAGACCGAGGCCCGACCCCGCGGAGAGGTTGATATGACACGCTCCCCCCGCCGCCGGCCCGGGCTGTCGCTGACCGAGGTGCTGGTCGCCCTGTTCGTCATGGCCCTGGGGCTGATCGCCCTGCTCACCCTGTTCCCGCTCGGGGCGATGCAGGTCGCCCAGGCGCTCAAGGACGACCGCACCGCCCAACTGGCCAGCCAGGCGGACGCCTACATCCGGCAGTACTGGCGGACCCAGGTGGTGGCCGTGCCGGAGGCCAACCGGGACAGCTTCATCTGGGCGCTGGACGACCCCAACCTGCTGGCCCGCAAGCCGGACCAGCCGGCTACTCCCCGCTCCCCGGTCCCCGGCATGTTCGAGGCGTACTTCGCCGGGGCTTACAACATTCCGGCCGCGTCCGTCCGGCGGCAACTGCCGGTCGGGGCGGTGATCCTGAACCGGTCCAGCCCGACCCCCTTGCGGGCTTCGAGCGTTTCGTTGATCGGCGACCTGTTCCCGGACCCGACGTCCGGGCTGGGCACCGCCGAGGTAGACACGGCGGTGCGGCCGGACTGCTGGCCCCCCGCGCCTCAGCCGCTCGTCGCGACGGCGACGACCGCCTACGCCACCAGCGGGTACGTCCGCGGGGACACCACCCGGCAGGACGTGCCGAGCTACCCGATCCTGCTCGATGCGGTCGGGTATCTCGGCCGGACGGCGGTGGCCGAGCGGCTGTGGGTGGCCGGCGGGGCCGGGAACAACAAAGACCTGGAGGGGATGGTGCCCGGGTCGCCGCAGCGGGAGACCATCTTCGGCGTCCGCCAGTTCGCCACCAACCCGCCGCCGGGCGGGTTCCAGGCCGGGACCGACCTGATCGGCACCCTGATCCCGCGGCGGAAGCTGGACGCGTTCAACGCCAATCTGGCCGGGTCGACCGCCCTGAACAGCGCTTTGGCGGTGTTCGGCCTGACCGACGACCTGTCGTTCCAGCCGAACGGCGCGCCCAACCCCAGCCTGCTCGGCCGGCAGGGGCGGTACACCTGGGCGGCCATGCTGCAGCGGCCGAACAACAACAAGGCGACCACCGCCAAGTTCTGGGTGCTGGTGTTCGACGGCCGGCCGTCGTCCGCCATCCCGACCCGGGAAGAGGTGGTGCTGGCCAACACGTTCGTGAACAGCGGCAGCGGGGTGGGCCAGGGGACCGCCTCGCTCACCCTGGCGGTGCCGTCCCGCGGGCCGGATCAGTCGCCGCTGGTCCGTCGCGGCGGGTGGGTGATGCTGGCCAACATCAACCCGAACCCGGCCAGCAAGGAGCGGGCGGTCAGCTTCCACCGGGTGGTCGGGCTGGCCGAAGGGGACGCCACCCAGATGCCGGTGTACTTCGGGGCGACCGGCCCGCAGGTGGACGTCGTCCCGTACCAACTGGACCTGGACCCGCCGGTGCCGCAAGAGACGGCCGGGGCGAACACCCAGGTGTACCTGTTCGGCGGGCTGAGCGAGGTGTTCGCCCGGCCGGACCTGACCCCGGACCCGGGGAACTGACGGCCGCGGCGTAGGGCGGGTCAAGCGTCGCTTTGGACGCGCCGACCCGCCGGAGTGGCAACCGCTCCCCGCCCGGGCCGGCGGGGCGGCGCCGCAGAGCCGGCTGGACCCGCCCTACGTGGATACCCGCCCCCAGAAGGAGGACCGCGATGCGACGCCCGATCCGACCGGCCGCGGCCCGCGGTGGGTTCACCCTGGTCGAGTTGCTGGTGGCCGCCGCCCTGGCCCTGGTGGTGATGACCATCCTGGCGTTCGCCTTCCAGACCGGGCTGGGCACCCTCAGCCAGTTGCGGTCGGTGGTCGGGCTGGCCGACCAGTTGCGGTCGGCCGAGGAGATCATCAAGCGGGATCTAGGCGACCCGGTCATTGCCCCGCACGTGTACCACCTAGAGACCGACCGCGGCGACCGGCTGCGGCTGAGTGGGCTGGCCCCGACCGACCGCCCGGCCCGCGGCTACTTCCGGCTGGCGCAGTACTCCCGCCCGTTCCAGGGGGAGTTGCCCAACCCGTGGGCGGGAGCTACGCCCGCTTACGGGATGGAGTACGACAACAACCCGTGGTTTGACCCGCTCACCCCGGCCCCGGCGCCGCGGCAGTTTCGGGGGTACTGGTACGAGGGGAACGACGACAACCTGTCCGCCCTGTCGTCGTTCCGGGCGACCGACCACGTGTTGCAGTTTACCGTCCGGCTACCGTCCGTGCCGCCCGCGCAGCACGACGACGTGTTCACCGCTAACCTGCCGCCCAAGCTGTGGGACAAGAACTGGCCGGCCAACCGAGGCAACCCGGTGCTGGCCGCCAGCCTGCCCGGGTACGACCCCACCGGAACCAAGTTCGTCAGCAAGTGGGCGGAGGTGTCGTACCACCTGGAGCCGCGGGGCCAGTTCACCGTCGATGCGTCCGACCCGGCGGCCGGGTCGTCGGCCACAGCCGGTCAGATGCCGGTGTACGCCCTGGTTCGTCGGCAGCGAGTATTGGCCCCGCCCGGCAGCAGCGTGCAGGTTCCGCCGACCATCCCGGCTGGCCCGTACCCGTCTGCCAACCAGCCGTTCACCGTCGTCGATCTGCAGTCCGCACCGGACCTGGCCTTCTCGGCCCCCAGCCCGCCGTCGGAGCCGAACTACGTCCTGAACACCCCGGACGCCGGGCGGATCAACGTGTTCGCCGCCGACCCGGGGAATGGCATCGCCCTGCGGGCGCAGCACCGGATCGGCGGCCGGCTCGACGCCCTGGGGGCCGGGTCGGTGCCGGCCACCGACCCGCGGCTGGACCGGCCGTACAGCATCCCGGCCACCTCGCCGGAGTACGGATCGGACGTGCTGCTGAACAACGTGCTGTCGATGCAGGTGCGGGTGCTTACCAGCCTGCCCCCGAACCCGAACCACTACGCCGATCCGCCGCTGAACTCGCTGCCGACCACCCCGCCCCCGCCGGCCCCGGCCGTCACGCCGCCGATCAACAGCGTGCCGACCGGCTCCCACCCGGACGCCGGCATGATCCCGCCCCGGCAGCAGGGCAACCCGGTCCGGCCGATCGTCCTGGGCGGCGGGTTCGACACGGCCGTGATCCGGGAGGGACAGGTGCCGGACAACTCCGGCAACCCGCAGTACTTCCAGTACCCCGTCAAAGCGATCCAGATCAAGCTGCGGGTGTACGACGCCAAGAACAAGATCACCCGGCAGATGACCATCGTCCAGGACCTGTGACCCGGCGGCGGGGACCGCCCCCGCCGCCCGCCCTCACCACCGCCCGCACGAACACCCCCGCCGCGGCGACCCGCGCCGCGGCCCCGGAGGTTGACCGATGACCCCGCTCCGCTCCTCGCACCGCCGGCCCCGCCGCGGGGCCATCCTGCTGGTGGTGATCACCCTGCTCGCCCTGTTCGCGGTGATCGGGCTGAGCTTCGTCCTGTACGCCGAGAGCGCCGCCACCGGCGCCCGCATCCACCGGGAGGCGGCCAACGTCGCCTTCCCGATGCCCAACCCGGACGACGCGGCCAACGGGTTCCTGCGGCAGTTGATCTACCCGAACGACCCGACGGTCAACCCGAGCGACTACCTGCTCAGCGGGCTGACCGGGCACGAGCTGGCCCGGCTGATGTACGGGCACAACCTCGCGGAAGCGAACGACATCCCGTACAACGGCCTCGGCCTGTTCCACGAGCAGCTCGGGGTGCCGCTGATCAACGGCCCGGCCGCCCTCACCATCGACCGCGCCGAGGTGGTCAACCACACCCTGTACCGGTACGACCCGCTCGACCCGAACACCTGGCTGGTGGTCGACCCAGAGTACACCCGCGGGCTGCCGTTCAACAGCACCAACTCGTCGTCCAATAAAACGGTCCGGCTGGGGTCGGCCGAGGTGCTGAACGGCGGGCTGCTTACCGCACCTGCTGGGGCGGGAAACCCGAATCCGTTCACCTACGTGGGCAAGAACGCCCCGTACACCTACCCGGACCGGAACAACCTGGCGGTCGCCCTGGTCAACCCGACGACCGGCCAGGTGATTGTGCCGTCCTTCCACCGGCCGACCCTGTTCGGCGGGCTGGACGCCCCGTCCCCGACCTCGGCCACCGCCAACCCGAACTGGTTCCTCCCGGCGGGGCGGTTCAAGACTGTACGACCGCGGCGGATCGATCAACTGACAGCGGCGGAAATCGGCACCACATCTCCGCCGACCGGGCTCCGTGGGGCCGGCCTGTGGCCGATCCCGGCCAACCCGTCCGGCGGGCAGATTTCTCAGCTCATGTCACTGCTGAGCGACAGCCCGAACCCGGGCACGACCGTCACCGTGAACGGGGTGCAAACGAGCCGGGTGGGCGCCTTCCCGTACCCGCCGATGAACCCGGACGGGACGATCACCGGGGACGTGCAGAACCTGCGGTTCGCGGACGGCCGGCAGCGGAACGACAGCTTCTGGATGGACCTGAACCTGCCCACCTTCCGCGGGTCGAGCGGCAGTTGGAAGCAGTACCCGAAGGGGATCGCCCCGCTGGTGGCGGCGATCGTGATTCCGCTGGACGGCCGGGTCAACCTGAGCGTCGCCGGCAACCTGCGGGGCACCACCGGCGGGATGAGCCCGACTCGGACCCACGTCTCGAACCAGGGGTTCGGCCCGCACGAGATCAACCCGGCCAAGGTGCTGGCCAACCTGTACAACGGGACCGCCCTGCCGAACTCCGACATCGACCCGGTGCTGGTCGGCCAGCAGTTGGCCAACAACCGGTACGACGGCACCAAGAACAACAACGCCCAGGTGCCGGCCTGGCCGGGCGCCCCGACCCTGACGTCCAAGCTGTTCCAGCCGGACCCGGCCGCGCCGGCCAACCCGGCGAACGAGGTCAAGCCGCCGGCCTATGCCCAGGTGGACTGGGCGGGGACGGCCGGGACCACCCTGCCGATGGGCGTCGCCAAGGCGTTCAACCTGCCCGGCCAGGATCCGACCAACCCGAACTCCGGGCTGCAGAGTCAGCCGACGTATTACGGGTACTACAACGACGCGGCGAACAACCCGGCCCAGTCGGCCAACCAGCCGCTGCTGTTCAACCCGTACACCCGGTCGGCGTTCGGGCTGGCCGGGGGCAACGGCCCCGGGGTGTACCCGTCGGCCGACATCCGCCGGATGGACGGCCGGTACTCCGACCGGTCGGCCGCCCTGTCCCTGACCTACCTGGTGAACGCCAGCCGGTATCCGGTCCCGTTCGGCAGCCAGACCCCGCCCAGCCTGGCCGCGTCCGGCGCGAGCGCGACCGGCCCGGGCATGCCGAGCAACGTCACCCGGGCGCTGACAACCCCGTACAGCAGCCACCTGAACCGGCCCGGGCTGGCCCCGAACTACCTGACGACCGGGACGTTCCAGTACAACCCGACCCCCGGGCAGCCGTACCCGGTGCTGACCGCGGCCCCGCAGTTCAACCTGGCCGCGGTCCCGCAGACGACCACGCCGGGGACCGACCTGAACATCAGCCCGCCGAACCGGACCCCGGTCCGGAACGTGCGGGCCGGCCTGTCGGCGGTCGACCTGAACCGGCCGCTGGCCGACTACCGGACGAACCGCACCCAGCCGCTGTCCGCCACGAACGTCGTCGCCCGGACCAGCCCGGCCGTCCCGACCCAGCCGGAGATCGACCGGCAGCAGTTGGCCCGGGACGTGTTCCGCCGGCTGGTGGTCGCGTGCGGGGCGAACGTCACGTTCGACGACACCCCGGGGCCGGGGTACGGGTACCCGCTGGCCGTCCCGGCGGTCGGCACCCCGGAGCACAACGCCGTCCGCTGGCTGGCCCAGTTGGCCGCGAACGCCGTCGATTACGTGGACAGCGACGACGTGAGCACGCCGTTCGTGTGGAACCCGGTCCGGCCGCCGATGGGGGCGGTGCCGGCCAACTTCGAGTTCGACCCGGCCAACCTGACCCCCGCCGAGCTGAAGAACCGGGTGGTGTACGGGGTCGAGAAGCCGCGGCTGGTGCTGAACGAGGTGTATGCCGAGCTGGCCAACGACGTCGCCGACCGGGCGGCCAACCGGGCGTCCAAGCCGTTCAAGGTGCGGTTCTTCGTCGAGCTGCTCAACCCGGCCACCCCGGAGGCCAACCCGAACCCGCAGGCGGTGCTGGCCGGCCCGGACAACAAGGGGGCCGTCGCCCTGAAAGCCGGGACCGCCAGCGCCTACCGGGTCCAGGTGTTCGACAAGCCGTCGTCCCAGTCCGGGATGCCGGCTACGTCCCCGCTGGACGAACTGCAAAAGGACGTGACGAACGTGCTCGGGCGGGTGGCCTCGGCCGCCCCGAAGCTGGAATGCAACCTGGGCGCCGGGCTGGCCCTGGCCGACCCCGGGGCGACGGCGTCGGCCGAGTACATCGAGGCGAACGGCGGCACCCCGGCCGCCGCCGCCGGCACCCGGGCCGGGTTCGGCGTCGTCGGCCCGCCGCTCGGTACGAACGGCGGCGGCAACCTGGCGTTCGACCCGCCGCACGCCGCCGCCGACGTGTTCGGCATGATGCTGGTCAAGACCGGGTCCGGGACGGACGCCCTGGAGTACGACGTGCCGGCCGCCAGCAGCGAGTCGGCGATCAAGGATCTGGTCGATTCGACCAAGCCGAACAGCCTGAACCACGACCTGAACCGGCACCTGGTGGTGCTGCGGCGGCTGGCCAACCCGTACCTGCCGGCCAACGACCCGAACGACCCCGGGTACGACGCCAACCAGCCGGCCAACCCGTACCTGACGGTCGACTACGTCTCCCAGGTGGAAGTGAACGACGCGGTCAAGGTGTTCCAGTCGGCCGGGCCGAACGGCAACCGGAACAGCCCGCCGCAGACGCAGGACAACTACGCGGTCGGCCGGGTCCAGCCGTATGCCGGCTTCCAGAACCTGATCGCCGCCCCGCTCACCGCCCCGACGTACAAGTACGACACCACGTCGGCGACCGACCAACTGTCCCTGGTGCTCAAGCAGGTGAGCGACACCGGCACCGGGGCGACCCAGAACACCAGCCTGTTCCGGCACAACGCCCGGGCGACGACGCCGGCCTCGCCGGCCGCCCCGGACACGGCCAACGGGATGAACGGGGAGACCCTGTTGGCCCCGTTCCAGTGGCTGGTCCACCTGGACCGGCCACTGGTCAGCCCGGCCGAGCTGTTGCACCTGGCCGCGGTCATGCCGCACGAGCTGACCCGGCAGTTCGCCAAGCCGGTCCAGGGGGCGGCCAACGGGCAGGTGGCCCAGCTCCACCGGCACGACCTGCAGCGGCCGGCCGTCACCTCCGGCGGGATGATGCCGATGCTGCTCGACCCGGCCGGGCCGCTGTACGCGGGCAACTCACCGCTGTACCGGGGGCTGGAGCTGCTGGCCGTCAAGCCGTGGACGCACGCCGTCCCGGCCGGCGGTCGCACCCCGGGCAAGGTGAACGTCAACATGATCTGGGACGAGTACACCCCGACCGCGCCCGGCTCTCAGCCGTCTTCCCGGGTATTGGAGGCGTTGCTCGACCCGCAGGCCGGGAACGGGTTCACCCAGACAGACGTGCAGGCCATCTGGGCGGCGATCAAGAAGGCTCGCAGCCCGTCGTATGACACCGCCCGGCCGGTCGAGAAGTGGGTTGGTCCGACCCGGGAGGAGGTGGTCGGTGCCACCCCGCCGGCGGGTTATTCCGGCCTGGACCGCCCGTTCCGAGCGTTCGGGGGCAGCCTGTTCGACGGCGGTCCGGTCGCTCCCCCGGGGGCACACCTCGGCGGGGTCAACGGTACACCGATAACAGGCGTCCAGGATACCTTACTCCGGCAGACTGACCCGCTCACGCCCGGCTCCCCGCCCGGCCCGCCAGTCTTCCAGAACACTGCCGCCGCCCACCCGTACCAGCAGTGGGAGCCGCTGCGGAAGGTGCTGAACAACCTGACCACCGTCACCGACACGTACCTGGTGATCTACACCGTCGGGTACTTCGAGGTGCGGGAGGAGACGACCGACGCCACCGGGCTGACCCGGCGGGTGCTCGGGGCGGAGGCGTACAACCAGGTGCCCGGCGACCTCCGCGCCCAGTACACCGGGGTGATCGACCGCAGCATGTTGGGGACAACCGCCGGCCAAGGCGGGGTGTCCGCCCGCGGCGGCCAGACGACCGACGAGTGGTTCACCGAGTTGGCGATGCCGCCGACCCGGCGGGACCGCCGGACGAACACCACGGACTTGGTCCGCTACCTCCAGTTCTACGCCACCGGCGGGGATAACACCCAGATCCAACTGCAGTACGAGGGGCGATCGTACACCGTCGTCCCGGGAACCCAACTGCGGCTCGGGGCCGGCGGCAGCCTCGGAACCCTCAGCGCCCCGCCGCTGACGGCGGTCGGCAACGCCGAAGTGGTAACCGTCGCCAACCTGGGGGCCACCGGGGTGTACGACGAGGGCGGAAATGGCCCGACCAACCTGCCGGCGTTCGACCCGGCGACCGGGCTGGCGACCGTTACCCTCCAGCCGATGTCCGGCTTGCCGGCGAACTCCGGGAATCCCGTTTTCCCGCACCGGGCCGGGGAGCCGGTGAGCGGGCTGTTCAGCCCGGCCAACCCCGGGGCGCAAGCCGGGTTCGACCGCACCGCCCCGCAGTACCAGGGGGTGATCCCGTACCACGGCCGGCTGTACCCGGGCCAGTAGCCGGCGGCGACCTGAAATAGCCGACACCCCTCCTCGCTCCCACGCTCTGCGTGGGAGCGTTCGTTTGCACGCTCCGCGTGCAGTTGGACAACATCCCGGGGTGACGCCCACCGATGGGCGGAGACGCGACGCGGAGCGTCGCCCCCGTGCGTTCCCACGCAGAGCGTGGGAACGAGAGTGAAGGGGAAGCCCTTCGACACAGCGGGTTACGCCTCGGGGCCGATCTCCTTCGCCTTCACCAGCTCCACCTTGCCGGCCCGGCCGACCGCGTACTGGAAGTTGGTCCGCAGGGTGGCCGCCGCCCCGACCGTGCCCTTCGGGTCGACGGCCAGGAAGGCGACGTTGGCCGGGTGCTTGCCCCGGCGGACGGCCACCGCGTTCACCCGCCGAACTGCCGCCTCGCACGCCTCCTGCGGGGACTTGCCGGCCCGCATCTGCTCGACCACGAAGAAGCTGCCGCCGACGCGGATGATCTCCTCCCCGGTGCCGGTCGCCCCGGCCGCCCCCGCCTGGTCGTCCACGTACAGCCCGGCCCCGATGATCGGCGAATCACCCACCCGGCCGGGCAGCTTGTACGCCAGCCCGCTGGTGGTACACACCCCGCCCAGGGTGCCGGTCGCGTCCAGCCCCAGCACCGTCACCGTGTCGTGGTTGTTCTCGTCGATCGGTACGTTGATCTCCTCCGGGGCGTTGATGACTGCCGGCGGCGGGTCGCCCGGCTGGCCCTTCTTGCGGTTGGCCGGGTGGCCGTCGTACCACGCCTTGACGCTCTCCGGGGTGTGCAGCGTCTCCAGCGGGAAGCCGTTCTGTAGGGCGAACCAGAGCGCCCCCTCGCCGGCCAGCAGCACGTGCGGCGTCTTTTCCATCACCAGCCGGGCCAGCGCGGCCACCTTGCGGACGTTCTCCACGGCGGCGACCGCCCCACAGGACAGCGTTTTGCCGTCCATCACGCAGGCGTCCCGGCTGATCGTACAGACCCGGTTGCCGACCGCCCCGACCCCGACCGACCGGACGGTCGGGTCCAGCTCGACCGCCTGCGCCCCGGCGATGACCGCGTCCAGGGCCGGCTTGCCGGCGGCCAGTTGCGGCAGGGCGATGTCGGCGGCCGTCTTGCCGAACGGCCAGGTGGCGATGACGACGGGGTCGGGCATGGGTTCACCGTGAGGCGCTGGGTGTGCGGAGCGGGACGATTGTACCCGATGTGACGCGGAAATGAATCACGCCGGCAACCCCCGGGGTGGGAGTCGTCGGCGTGGGTGCGTCGGACGGAGTGGGCGGCCGGACGGGTCAGGACGCGGTCGGCAGTTTCGCCTGGCCGACCTGCGGCTGGGAGCCGACCGGGAGCAGTTCCTGGCGATAAATCGGCACGTCCCGCGGGGCTTCAATCCCGAGGCGAATCTTGCCCCGGTCGATGTCAACCACGGTGATACAGATGTTATCCCCGATGAAAATCTTTTCTCCCAGCTTCCGACTGAGGACCAACATGGCTGCCACCCTCCGTTGTGCGGCGGTCCGGACGCAGAAGATGCAGGATTCTACGCCACGAATCGGCCGGCCGGCGGGTGGGGGGCTGGGAAATGTGGCGAAGGGAATGCCGCAGGCGGGCGCAGGGCCGGCATTTCGGGCGCGGCCCTCACCCCGCCGGGTCGGCTCCCGCACAGGAGAACGGTCGCGACCGCAGTCGTTGCGCGAGGACAGGGCGGAGTCGGGCAGTGGGCCAGGGTCACAACCCGAACGCCCCACCGAATCGGCCCCGGACAGTTGGGCGAGGGGTGGCGAAGTCCTAGCGAGCGGGGGCGCCAGCCCCCATTGGCACGTCCGGGCTGGAAGGCACGTTTGGGACAGGGGCGGTAACAGGGGGCTGACGCCCCCCGCTCGCCTTCCGGCCGGAGGGCCGTCGTCATTGCCGGTCCCACAGATCGTCCGTGGACCCGAGATCGAACAGGTTCTCGGCGTCCAGCAGCGCGGCCGCCTGGGGGGTGTACCAGCCGCCCGGCGGGTTGCGGGTCGGGTCGCCCAGGTTCTCCACGTGCCCGTCCAGGAACAGCACGTTCACCCGCTTGCCGAGCGACCGGAAGTGGACCGACGGGGACTTGACCGACGGCGGGGTGGCCAGCCCGGTCTCGTGCAGGAACGACAGCTTGTACCCCGGGTGCTCGCCGAACGTGGCGGCGTTCACGAAGCAGACGGTTTGCGTGGTGCTGGCCACCTCCGACAGGCGGACGGCCGGCTTGTTGATCGGGGCCAGGTACGTGTAGTTGTACCCGTACCCGCCGGTCGCTCCCTCGAACGTCAGGAACACCTTGCCCGGCGCCTGGGCCGGCGCCTGGAGCGCCCGCTTGTTGTTCTCCAGGTACGGCATCAGGTGGCCGCGGGTCTCGTCTGCGTGGTGGGCGGCGAAAACGTCGAGGACGATGTCCGTCTCGCCGAACCACCACCGCCACTTGCCGTTCGCGTCGGTCCGGGCCGGGGGCAGTTTCTCGGCCTTGGCCGAGGCGTAGCTGTGGACGGCGACGCCGAGTTGCTTGAGGTTGTTCTGGTCGGCCGCTTGGGCGGCGGCCCGGCGGACCTTCTGCACCGCCGGCAGCAACAGGCCGATCAGCACCGCGATGATGGCAATGACGACCAGCAGTTCCAGCAGCGTGAACGCCCGACGGCCGGCTTTGTTCCCTCCCCCCGTGTGGGGGAGGGGACCAGAGGTCACAGACGATGTGCGGGTGGTGTGACACGGCAGCCCTCCCGGGATCGAGCATACCAGCCCGGCCGGGCGGCGGGAACCGGGTCACTCAGTATGGGTGAGGTGGTCGCCGGGCTTCGGGTAGTCGTCCGGCCCGAGCCGTATCCCGGTGGGTGGGATGAACACCCCAACCGCCTCCTTCGGGCCGACCGTCTCGATCCGCACCCTACCGACGTACCGGGTCGCAGACCCGCTCACCCTGTGGACCGCTAACACGGCCCCCATCTGAAGGCCAGCGTCCGACCCGGGGACGAGCCGGACGGTAAACTGCCGGCCGTCCTGTTGGATCGACCGGACGGTCCCACGGAACCTCTCTGGGGCGGACGCGGACTTCTTCTCCAGACGATTGGAGGCCTGCTCCGCCTGCTTGACGAACACCTCGGCCTCTTGACGGAGGAACGTGAACTCCAGCCCGGCCGTCGTGTTGAGCGTCCCCCGTTGCACCCTGGCGGCGGCGACCTGCTCACCCGCCCGCGCCCGCTGGAGATAGCTGTTCGCTGCGGCCAGTCGTTCGGCCGGGGTCCGGGCCAGGTCGCGTTCCAGCTCGTACACCCGCTTCGCCCAGCCGAGGACGGTGCGAAGGACGGTCATACTCTCCTCCCGACCGACGGCCCCCGCTTTGAGCTGCTCGTCGAGCAGGGCAATCGCTTGCCGGGCCGTCTCCAACTGCTTGAGCCGCAGGTCGCGAACGTCCGCCGGGTCGGCGGGCGGCGGGGACGGGGCGCGGGCCGGCTGGAGGAACGCGAGCACCTTGCGGATCACCGACACCCGGTCGGTGACGATCAGCCTTGCTTCGGAAGTCTCGGACAGGTAGCCGAACGGGCTGAGCAAGGCCAGGATCGCCTTCATCGTTTCGGAGCCAGGCCTCGGATACACGGGCATGACGACCGACACGATCTCCGTCTGCCCGCGGTCGCCGAACACGTCGGCCGTCACCAGCGGGATCAGGTCGGCCGGCAGCTTCTCGTCCGCCGGGTGGAGCCGGAACACCCGTTCGTTGCGGAGGAGCACGAACTTCTCGACCGCCAGAGCCTCGTTCAGCAGGTCGATAACCTCCGGCAGCGAGTTGTCCTTGATCGCCAGGGTGACGGTTGAGGTCGGCTTGACCGTACCAACCCGGGCCAGGCCGCTCGCCCTCGCAAACCAGTTGAGGGCGGCGTCCCAGCTCGCCTTGTCGAACTGCTGGGAGAACCGGGGTTCCGACGGAGTCACCGGCTGCCCACCCGGCTTGTCGTCGGACTTGGCGACCGGCGGGCCGTCGCCCTTCCCCGGCCCCTGAGCGTAGCTCGTCGCCACATACGCCCCGCCGCCGGCCGCCAGCCCGCCGGCCACCAGCACCCCCGCTGCCCACGTTTGCAGCTTCGTCGTCCACATGGCGAACAGCACCTCCCGAGACACCTGAGCCGCCACCCCGCCCGCCACCCCGGCCAGCGTCGGCGGGCCGGCCGCCGTCAACCCCGCCCCCGCCAGCGCCGCCGACAGGTCCACCCCCCGCCCCGCCAGCCGCGACCGCAACAGCTCCTTGCCCGCGTCCAGCCGCCGCTTTAGCGTGCTGAGCGACAGCCCGAGCCGCTTCGCCGCCTCGTCCTGCGTCTGCTGCTCCAGGAAGCACAGCACCAGCGGCAGCCGCAGCCGGTCCGGCAGCCGGGCCAGCTCGTCGTCCAGCGCGGCCAGGTACTCCCGCACCCCGGCCGCCTCGCCGACGCCGGCGGCCCGGTCCGGCAGGTGCGTCGGGTCGGCGGCCGGACGCTTCGCCGTCACTCGCCGGGCCACCCGCACCGCGACCCCGTGCAGCCAACCGCCGATCGCCGCCGGCGTCCGCACCGCCGCTGGTGTTTTGGCGAACACCAGCCACGTCGCCTGGTAGGCGTCGTCGGCGTCCGTGTTCGAGCGGGTGGCCCGCCGGCAGACGCCCCACACCAGCCGGCCGTGGCGGTGGACCAGCTCGGCGAAGGCGTCCGGGTCACGGGTGGCGGCGTACCGGCGGGCCAGGTCGGCGTCCGACCCGGGGCCGTCCGCCGGGCGGTCCCGCAGGTGTCGCAGCACGGTCCGCAGCCGGGCGAGCGTCATGGCACCGACAGTAGTGCGGCGAGCGGCCGAAGTGGGTCAGAAATTCGGCAGAAACCGGGTAGCAGCCCGGGAAATGGGACTCCGGCACGACACCCGCACGTATGCACGTGCCCGGTCGTCGTGCCACGTGAGAAGTGGTGATGAGGCCGCGACCCCTTCGATCGCCGCCTAGAACGCCCTCCGCCGCTGATGCGAGCCGGTCCGGCTTCGATCGCACGAGGCGCCGGTTCGATGGCCAGGGGGACAACGCTCGGCCCGCATCTACTGCAGGCCACAGCAGACGCCGGCGAGTTCGCAGCCGACCGCCAACCCCGACCGTCACTCGCTTTTGGGCGGGTCGAGGTACTCTGCCCTGGCGGCGGCGACCAACTGTTCCGGCGACTCCAGTTCAGCAAGGCCAGGGAGACGGACCGCCCCGTTGACTCGAACTTCCTCCCGAACCTCGTCCGCCAGCCGGGCGACCGATTGAACCGCATGATCAGGCGAGGCCTCTTTGGTGGCCAGGTACACCCAGAGTGCGACGTGTCGGCACCGCAGTTCGGCCGCAGTGTTCGCCGGGAACGGGACCGGCAAATTCACCCCCAGATCCGCCCGGGGCACGTCGAGCGGCGGGTGCAACTGGTCCAGCGCCTCGAACAGGGCGGCGGCCTCGAACACTGACCGATTTCCCTCCGCGACCTCCCGGGCCAACCGATCCCGGACCAACGACCGACACCGTAACAGGTCCATCGTCGGGTCGACCGTAACCGTGGGTGCCACGTCCGTCTGGTCAGAGGGTGAAGGGGTCGGCTGGCCGCCCGACAGGACGGCGGCCAAGACCACTGCAGTCACGGGCGGGATGAGCCACTGGGTATATCGGGGCATTCAACACTCAAGTTGTCTGAACCAAAGGGCGAACTTGGCAAGAACAGAAGCAAAGGCGAACTGCGTACCAGTCTCACCGGTCCATGTGATCGAATCGAACCTCTCGCCATAACCTTTTGACCAGCAATGTGTCCCAGCCGATCACTTGCAGCATATGCGGTCGAAGTCTCACTCGGTATTAATGTATTAAAGGGAAACATGTCTGATTCTGCATCTCGACCGTTTTGTTGTGCGGTAGCAGTCAGACAGCACCGGGTGTGTCCCCGGTGAAAAAAGATGAGACCGGACGATAGCGGCACGACTTGCTACGATCCCTTCGCGCCCTTAACGGCCCACCAGCCGGCCGCCGCCAGGCCGGCCAGCACCACCACCGCCATCCCGGTGTAGCCGAGGTTGAGCAGCCGGCCGAGGCGGGCGTCGGCGGCCCGGGCCTCCGGCATCCACTGCACCTTGTCCTGGGCCTCGATCACCTTCTGGAACACCCCCTGGACGAACGCCTGGCCGTCCCCGGCGGTGCCGGTGGCGGCGATGTAGCAGCCGCCGTACAGCGGGGCGTCGGCCAGGTCGTCGTCGCCCCCGACCGGCGGGATGCCGGTGGCCAGCAACTCCCCGAGACGTGGTCCGCGGTCGAACACCGCCCGCATGAGCTGGTACAGGTTGCGGTTGTGCCGATCCCCACCGCCCGGGGTGGCCCGCACCCCGGGCCGCCCCCGGCCGTCCAGTTGCAGGAACTGGAGGATCATGGCCGGCAGGACGGACAGGCCGATCCACCGGGCGGCCCCGCCGACCAGCTCGCCGACCGGGTCGTCGGTCGCGTTGCGGGCCTTGACCACCGGGGCCAGGGGCACCTTCTGGCCGATCCGCTGCTTGAGCATCTCCTCCGGGAAGCTGCGGCGGAACTCGGTGAACCCGGTGGCCGTCTCCATGTCGGACACTAGGGCGAAGGTGGGGAACCGGAGCTGCCACTCGTCCCGGACGGCGGCCAGTTCGGCGGCCAGCACCCCGGCCCCGGTGCGGGCGGTGTCGGCCGTCTCGGTCGCCGCCCACGGAACCAGCACCAGCGCCCCGTTGGCCGGGCAGAGCGGCTGCCGGCTCTTGGCGATCAGCCGGCACAAGTACCGCAGCCGGCGGCCCTGCAGGGTCCGCTCGTCGTCGGTGACGACGACCGGCGGCTTGGGCCGGTCCGGCCCGGCGTTGGCCGGGTTGTCCACCACGTCCGCCAGCTCCCGCAGCCGGGCCTGCTGGGCCGGGCTCAGCTCCCCCTTCTGGGACAGCCGGATCAGATCCTGCATCTCCCGCTTCAGGGCCGGGTCGCCGAACCCCATGAACCCGCCCGGGCCGATCGTCTTGTTCGGGTCCACCCCGCCCCCGCCGGCCCCGCCGCCGTCGGCCGGGGTGAGCACCACCTCGGCCTCCCCGTAGAAGGCCTTGGTGCAGAAGGCGGCCCAGGCGCTGGCCCCCGGGCAGGCGACGAACACCCCGTCCGGCCAGCCGTACACCCGCAGCGGGGCCGGGTCCGCCCCGGCGTCCGCCGGCGGCCCGGGGGCGACCGCCATCTTCGCCCCGGTGGCCGCCCGGAACAGCTCGTCCAGCTTGTCCGCCGTCCGCCCGAGCACCAGGAACAGGGGCAGCTCGCCGACCGGCAGCCGCTGCCGGGCCAGGGTGTCCGCCGCCTCGTCCCAGGCCGCCTTGATGTCCGGGAACTCGGCCTCGTCGTCGTCCGCGGTCAGCAGGATCCACAGCCAGTAGGCCAGCCAACTGAACGCCACCAGCAGCAGGAACAGGAGCGGCAGGTAGAACTTCTGGACGAACTCGGACCGCACGTCCTTGAGCAGGTAATCCAGGTTCCGCACGCCGAACGGCGAGTGCTGCACCGCGTACAGCCCGTAGCACGTCCCCCACAGGCAGAGCAGGGCGATGGCTACCTTCAGCCACTTCGGCCAGCGGGGGAAGTCGGTCGCCTCTCGGAACAGCGGGATGACCAGCCCGACCAGCGCCCGGGCGTTGCTCAGCAGGGAGGCGATGAACGCGGTCAGGGTGGTCATGGTCGGTCGCCGGGGGTGCGGGCGGGGCCGGGGTCAGCGGTTAAAGTAGCTGGTGCCGGCCACGGTCAGGACGAACACCCCGACCGCCGCCAGGACGGCGGCCACCCGGAGGAAGGTGGTTCGCCGGGCCTTGGCGTACAGCGGGTGGGCGGCGAACGGCACGTCCCGGTCGCCCGGCAGCGGGAACGGGGCGCTGCGGGCCTTGAGCACCCGCCGGCGGACGTTGTCCACCCAGACGGCCGGGTCCAGGTTCTCCGGCGGGGTGCCGCGGAACCCGAGCATGACCGCCCACAGGTACGCCTCCAGCGCCTCCGGGCTGCCCCGCGGCCCCTCCGCCCGCCGGGCCTGCTCCCAGAACCGCCACGCCCGCTGGTTGGCCCCGGCGTACAGCCGCACCTCCAGGGTGTTGTCCTTCCACCGGGTAGCCCAGTCGAGCGGGATGCTCCCGTCCTCCCGGGTGAGCAGCTCGTCCAGCCAGCAGGCCAGGGCGTACCGGACGCCGAAGAACTTGTCCGCGAACCCGCCCATCAGGCTGTCCTGCCGGCCGGCCGCGGCCAGCTCCCCGTTGTACACGGCGTCGTAGTCCAGCTCCCCGCCGGCGATCAGCAGGCCGAGCAGCTTCGGGTGTTCGGAGTCGAACTGCGGGCGGTCGTCCGGGGACTGCCGCTCCAGCCGCTCGACCAGCTCCAGCCCGGCCCCGAACACGTCGTGCATCCGGCGGACGATCTTATCGTTCATGGGGTGGGGGTTCCGGCGTAGGGTGCGTGGAGGCTTTGCGCAACGCACCGGTGGGACTACAGCCCTGAGGTGCCGTCGCTGCCGGGGCGGTGCGTTGCGCTCCCCAAGCCTCGCTCCACGCACCCTACGAAAACAACTTACGCCTGGGCGTTCGGCAGCACCACGTACAGGGCGAACCGCAGGGTTGACGTCTTGCCGTCCACGTTGATCGTCACCTCCGGCTTGCCGTCCAGCGACCCGACCACCAGCCGCTCGTTCAGCCGGACGGACAGCTTGCCCTTCTCGGCCACGTAGTACCACTCGCTCTGGGACTGCTCCCGGTTCACCCGGAAGTAGGTCAGGGTGGGGCTGGCCGGCAGGACCGGGTGCGGCTTGTGCTCGTGGACGAACGCCAGCCCGAGCATCCCGGCCCGGAAGATCTCCTCCACCCGGTCGGTCGGCCCGATCTTCATGTTCAGCCGGCCGGTCAGCAGCCGGGCGCAGTCCACCCCGCTCAGGTTCGGCGCCTCCACCCCGACCAGCATCTGGCACCCGGGGTCGAGCCAGTTGCGGTCGATGGCCACCGTCAGCCGCAGGTGGTCGCCGACGAACGGCCGCATCTCCCACCCCTGCTGGAAGTCCTCCACCAGCAGGCCCAGAATCCACTTCTTGACCGTCCAGAAGCACGGCCCGAGGTTGTTGTGGTCGTACGCCGGGCACTCCCCCGGCAGGGTCGGGGTCTTGCCGAAGGCGGCCAACTGGCCGGCCAGCCGGCACAGCTCCAAGTACCCCATAAGCGGATGGATCCCCGCCGACCGGGCAACAATTCCGAACGCCGCGTACCCCTCGTTCAGGGTCCGCAGCCGCTCGAACATCTTCCGCTGCTCCGGGTTGCTGGTGTCGAACCGGATGCCCTGGTCGCGGACCTTGCGGCCGAGGTCGGTGAGCAGCGCCCCCATCTGGTTGTACACCGCCCCGACGATGTCCTGGCGGAGGACCGGCCAGCCGTCGCACGCCAGCACCGGCGGGATGTACTCCGGGTCCAGGGCCAGCGGGGCGCTGGACTGGGCCGACCGGACCACCCGGGCGAGCGGCAGCACCTCGTACCCGGCCGGGTCCTGGTCGTCGGTCATCAGCCGCAGGTTGAGCCGGCGGAACTCCAGGAACTGGTCGTTCTGGCCGGTGTTCTCGTCGACCGTCTTCTCCTTCGCCCGGACCACCCGGTACCGGGCGCCGGGGTCCGGTTCGGCCCCGTCCGGGGCGTTCGCCTTGCCCATCTGGAGGGCGGGGACGGCCAGCCGGACCTCGACCGCCGCCCCCGGCCCGCGGCGGTCCATCAGCTCCTTCAGGTACAGCGGGGGCAGCTCCTGGTCGGACCCCTTGAGCACCCGGACCAGGGTGCCGTCCTCCAGCCGGGCGTCCAGCCGGGTGACCTCGAACCGGTAGTTCCGCAGCGCCTCCGGGTCGATGTCGATCGCCCGCACCCCCCAGTTGTAGTGGCAGTCCAGCTTGCCGGCCTGCCGGGCCTGGTCGGCGGCGAACCGCTCGGCCGCCTGGAAGTGGTGCGGCCGCAGGAACATTCCCTCGTGCCAGTAGACCGGTGGGAAGTTCATCGCGGGCCGGGGGTAACGGGGGGTGGGCCGGTCTACGTCTTATACTCCCCCGGCGGGGGACGCAACGTCCCGGCCGGCCGGGGAGTGTCTCCGTTTGCTTTGGCTTTGCTCCCCCTCCCCGCTTCGGGGAGGGGCCGGGGTAAAGGGTTGGCAACGCCTGCCACCCGCCTCCGCGACTTCGACGGTGTTGCCCCGGCGTGACGCCCCAGCCCCTCCCCCCGGCCCCCTCCCCGAAGCGGAGAGGGGGAGCGGAGACACCCCTCCGCCAACCGGGGATACCACGGGCCAGACTACCCCGGCCGCACGCCCCGGCGGTCTGTTCTATCTTCCAATTCCGGACGCGGTTCCGGCCGGTTGCGTCGGCCGCCCGGACACGCTACCGTGGAGTGTCCCGCTCGCGGACTCGCACGCACCGCCGGCCGCCGTCGCGCGGCCGGCCCGGAGCCGTCGGATGCAGGTGTTCCAGCCCGGTGACGTGCCGGTCCCGGGGTACAAGCTGACCGCCTTCCTGGGCAAAGGGAGCTACGGCGAGGTGTGGCGGGCGAACGGCCCGGGCGGGGTGGAGTGCGCCCTCAAGTTCATCAACCTGGACAGCAAGGCCGGGCTGAAGGAGTTCCGGGCGATCGGCCGGGTGAAGCGGCTGAAGCACCCGAACCTGGTGCCAATCTTCGCCATCTGGCTGCGGGACGCCCACGGCAACACCCTCGGGGACAACGACGCCGGCGAGTCCCTCAGCCTGTCCCTCGGGGCGGACAAGCAGCTCGTGCTGGCGATGGGCCTCGGGGAGAAGAGCCTGCTCGACCTGCTGGCCGAGGCCCGGGTCCGCCAGCCGGCCGACGCCCTGCCCGGCGGGCTGGGGCTGCGGCGGCTGCTCAAGTACATGCAGGACGCGGCCGCCGGCATCGACTACCTGAACATCCGGGACGCCGACCGGGGCGGGAACGGGGCGGTCGAGATCATCCACTGCGACATCAAGCCGGGCAACCTGCTCCTGGTCGGCGGCGGGGTGCAGGTGTGCGACTACGGGGTGGCCAAGGCGCTGGAGCGGAGCCCCGGCCAGGACGCCCGGACGACCATGGCCGCCGGCACCGCCGCCTACGCCGCCCCGGAGCTGATCAACAACGAGCCGGGGGAGTGGACCGACCAGTACTGCCTGGCCATCACCTACTACGAGCTGCGGACCGGCACCCTGCCGTTCCCCGAACACCGGGCGCTCCAGGCCCACCTGCTCGGGTCGCTCGACTTCGCCCGGCTGCCGGCGGCCGAGCAGGAGGTGCTCAAGCAGGCCACCGCCATGCAGCCGGACCGCCGGTTCCCGACCTGCGCCGAGTTCATCGAGGCGCTGTACACCCAGACCGGCACCACCATGCACGGCGGGTCGGTGGCGCACAAGTTCCCGGCCGACCGGTCGACCGGGCTGAGCGGGACGGAGACCCTCCCCCCGCCCGGCCCCCGCACCTCCGACCTGCCGCCCCCGGCCCCGCCGGCCCCGCCGCGGAAGCTGTCCGATGTGCTGGTCCAGAACGGCGAGCTGGTGCCGGACCACACGCTCGTCCGGCAGATCGGCCAGGGCGGGTACGGGCAGGTGTGGGAGGCCCGGGACAAGTACGACGAGCCGTGCGCGCTGAAGCTGGTCCGCGACCTGCAGGGGAAGGGCCGGCACGAACTGGACGTGCTCCGACAGATGCGGAAGCTGGACCACCCGCACCTGCTCAAGATCACCGACTGGTGGGTGCTCGGCCCGGACCTGCTGCCGGTCAAGGGGGCCGGGAGCACGTCCGGGTCCGGCGGGGTGGTCGCCCAGGCGGTGGTCATCCGCACCCCGCTGGCCGACACCAACCTCCGCAAGCGGCTGGACGAGTGCCGGCAGGCCGGCCAGCCGGGCGTCCCGCCGGACGAGCTGGTCCGCTACACCGTCGCCGCCGCCGACGCCATCGACCACCTGAACCGGGCGTGCGACCTGGTCCACCGGGACATCAAGCCGGAGAACCTGCTGCTCAAGGACGGGGAGGTGCTGGTCAGCGACTTCGGGCTGGCCAAGCTGGTCGACCGGGACGGGACGGCGGCCCAGTCGACCAGCAGCGGGATGACCCAGGACTACGCCGCCCCGGAGATCCTGACCGACAAGAAGGTGACCACCCGCAGCGACCAGTACAGCCTGGCCGTCACGTACCACGTCCTCCGCACCGGCCGGCTACCGTTCCCGGCCGGGCTGAGCATGCTCGACCTGATCCGGGCGCGGGCCAGCAGCCGGCTGGACCTGACCGCCCTGACCCCGGACGAGCAGGCGGCCCTGCGGCCGGCCCTGAGCGCCAACCCGGCCGACCGGTACCCGACCTGCCGGGCGCTGGCCGACGCCCTGACCCGGGCGCTGGAGCCGGTGGCCGAGCTGGTCCCGGCCCCGACCCCGGCCCCCGCCCGGTCGGAGACCCCGCCCCCGTCGGAGCCGGAGCCGGAGCCGGTGCCGGAGCGACCGACCGACGCGATGGCGACTATCGGCCCGGGCGAGCTGGCCGTCGCCCCGGGGCGGAAGACGGACCGGCTGAGCGTCCGCGACACTCCGCGGGAGGACCGCCCGGCGGCCGTGACCCGCACCCCGGGGCCGCGGTACGTGCGGCCCGCCCCGCCGCCGAAGCGGGGCCGGGGGAAGAAGGTGGCGGCGGTCGTCGGGGTGCTGGCCTCCGTCGCCGCCGTGACCGTCGGGGCGGTGCTCCTGTTCGGCGGCGGCGGGTCGGGCACGCCGACGACGAAGCGGGACGACCGGGACGACGGGCTGGTCATACGGGAGCAGATCGACCGGCTGGCGGACGCCGCCCGCGCCCACGCCGCCAACTTCGAGAAGCCGGAGGCCGAGGCCAAAGTCCAGGAGGTGGCGGCCCTCGCCCCGGACCGGGCCGACGCGGTCCGGCAGGAGGTCGGCAAGATTCTGGACGGGATCCAGGCTCTGGCGTCCGCCGCGCAAACCGGGTTGGAGCAGAGGAAGTTCGACGACGCCCGCCAGGCGGCCGACCGCCTGCCGGCGAAGCACCCTGAGAAAGCCCGCCTCCTGGGCGCCATCAACACCGGACACGTGGTGTGGCTGGAGACAGAGGCCAAGGAGCACCACAAAGCCGGCCGACCGGACGACGCGAAGGCCGCCATCGCCCGGCTGGCCGTGCTGGACGCCGAGCGGGCCGGGAGGCTGGGGAACGAGCTGTTCCCGACCCCGATTCCCACCCCCGCGGCCGAGCGAATCGCCACCGCCCGGAAGGGGGTCGGCGACCTCCCCGCGGCGGCCCGGGCGGCGAAGCTGACCGAGCTTGCGACCGGGCCGGATGCCGAGGTCGCACGCTGGGCGAAGGCGATGACCGACGCCCGGTCCGCGGCCGACCGGCAGATCGCCCAACTGAAAGCCGCGACCACCGCCCCGAAGCTGATCGAGGCGGCCCAATTCGACCCGTCCGCGGTGACGAAGGGGCTGACGGCGGCCGACGCCGAGCCGCTGCGGACGGAACTCAAGGCCGCGCTGACCGCCCAGGTGGAAGCCGTCGTCCCGACGCTTGGCGGGGCGGACACCAAGGGGGCGGAGTGGGCGGCGTTGGCGAAGGTGTGTGAGGCGGCCGAGCCGACGCCGACGGTGCAAGCCCTACGGCTGGAGTGCTGGGCCGAGGCCGGCAGCCAGGGCGGCCCGCCGGTCGCGCCCCCGGCCGAGGGGGACAGGTACGCGGGCTACGTCGCCGCCCGGTCGGCCAAGGGCGGCCCGCAGCGGGAGACGCTCGACCGTCTGGCCGGGCTGGTTCCGACAGGCGACAACCGGCCCGCGTGGCTGAACGAGTACCGGGCCGGCAAAACCCACGACCTGTTGGTCGCCGCGGCCACGGCAGAGCCGGTCCGGGGGCCGGTCGACGGCCCGGCGGCCGACCCGTACCCGGCGGCCACCGCGGCCACGGCCGTCACCTGGCTCACCGCCGCCCTGCGGGCCGCCGACCGGGCCGGGGACCGGGTGCCCGACGACCGGCGGGCGGTAGCCCGGTACGAGCTGGTGCTGGCCGGTCGGTCGGCCCCCCGGCCGCCGGCCGCCGCGGTGCTCGCCGCGGCCGACGCCCTGGCCAAGCCCGGGGAGCTGGACCGGCTGCGGAAGCCGGCCGCGGACCAGGCCCGGTTCTGGCTGGCCCGGGCGAACCTGCGGCCGGCCGCCGCGGTGGACAGTTTCGGCAAGCTGTTCGACCTGGCCCGGCAGGCGAAGCCGCCCCTGCCCGCCGCCGCCCTGTACGCCCCGGCCGTCCGTAACCTGCTCGACCCGAAGTGGGTGGCCGACCACAGCCCGACGCCCGAGGCGAAGACCGGCCTGGCCGCGGTCTGCTACCTGGCCGGCCGGGAGGTCCGCCGCCGGGGCGGCGGGTGGGACGAGCTGCCGGACACCAAGGGGCAGGTCGAGCGGACGGCGGCCAAGCTGTTCGCCACCGCCGCCCGGCTTGACCCGAACCCGGAATACGCCGCCTGGCACGGCATCAGCGCGGCCCTCGGCCCGGACGGCCCGGCCGGGCCGGTGTCGGACGCCCCCGATGCGGCGGGGCCGGCCGGCCGGCTGCTCGCCGGGCTGGTCGCCAAGCGGGTCGCGGAGAAGAAGCCGGACCTGCCGGACCAGTTGGACGGGCTACAGAACGCCCGGAAGGCGTTCCGGGCGGCGATCGAGCAGGCCAAGCCGGACGCCGGACGGCGGGACGAACTGGCCCTGGCGTACAAGTCCGCCGCCGACACCGCCATCCTGTTGGCCAACTTCGCCTCCCCCCGGGACAAGGCCGAGCGGCAGAAGGCGCTGGCCGAGGCGATCGAGTGGGCGGACGCCCTGCTCGCCCTGGACCGGGACTGGCCGGCCGCCTGGGACACCAAGGGGTGCGCTCTGGAGGACCAGGTGTGGCTGTTCAAGGACGACCCGACCCGGTTCGCCGCCGCGGGCGGGTACGCGGCGGCCGACAAGGCGTTCACCACCGCCCTGGCCCTCAAGGGCGGGCGGACGACCGCCCTCACTCACCGCGGCCGCAACCAGGTCAAGTGGGCCGAGGATCAGTACCAGGCGGCCGGCGGGCGGGAGGTGGTGGACACGGCCAAGCTGGACGCCGCGCGACGGGATCTAGAGCAGGCGTTAAGACAGTTGGCGGACCGCCCGCAGTCGGACCTCCAGGCCGAATGTCACTACTGGCTCGGCAAGGCGGCGGCCCTCGAGGCGGCAGCCGCCCGGCCGGCCGACCGGCCGGCGCACTACACCGTCGCCGCCGCCCAGTTCGAGAAGGCTCTCACCGCCGCTGGTCTGCCGGACGGGGACCGGACCCGGTACCGCCGGAGCACCCTGTTCGACTGGGCCAAGCTGAGTTACGACGAGGGGATGGCCGCCGCCGGGGACAAGGCCCGGTGTGCGGCCATGGCCAAGGTGATCGACGAACTGCTGACCCGGCCCCGGGCGGAAGAGGTGCTTGGTCCGGCCGTCGTCGGCTACCACCGGGCGAACGCCCTGACCCTGCGGTACTTCGCCGACCCGGCCCGGGACTTCGCCGCCTGGTTCCGGGGGCTGGACGACGTGACCCGGGCGGCGGTGGCCGCCCCGGGCCGGCCCCAGGACGAGTGGGCCAAGGTGGACCTGCTGGTCCGGCGGGCGAACGCCGGCCGGCTGGACAAGGGCCGGGACATCAAACTGGCCGAGGCGGACGCCCGGCAAGCGGTGGCTGTGGCCGGCGCCAACCCGTTGGTCTCCGACGTCTGGCGGGTGCAAGCCCGGACGGCCCTCGGCCGGGCGCTGGACGAGACCGCCGTCCGGGCCGAGGATCCGAAAGACAAGCGGCGGCTGTGGACCGAGGCCGGGGACGAGTACCGGCAGGTGGTCCAGTTGGTCCCGGACCCGAAGGCCAGTTGGCCGGCGTACCTCCAACTCGGACTGGTCCGGGTGCTGGCCGCGAATCTAATCGACAAGGACAAGGTGGCCGACCGGGCGACCGAGTACGCGCAGGCGGTGGCCGCCCTGATGGCGGCGGAGGCCGGGTCCGGCTCCCCAGAGGCCGCGCTCGGCGAGACGGCCGACCGGAACGACCGGAGCGACTTCCGCCGGGACCGGCAGAAACTCTTCACCGGCGAGGACGGCAAGTCCGCGATCCGCTCATTCCTGGTCACGGCGATCGATGCCAGCCCGAACGTCCCGGCGGCCGACGGCTGGCGGCTGGCCCAGACCGGGGTCGACCTGCTGCTGGGAAGCCCCCTCACCGCCGAGGAACGGGCGGCGGCCACCCAGGTGGCCAAGCGGATCCAAGCGAACCCACCCTCACCCGACCTCGCGCTGCTAGCTGAGCAGGTTCTTCCCGCCCTCAGCCGCTAGCCGGGCCGGCCGGCCGTAGACCCAGCCCGCCCATTCTGCCACGGCCGGCCGATCATCATCTTTTTTCGGCCAGCCCCCAAGTCTTCCACCGCCAACAGCCGACAACTGATACTAAGCCGCAAACCGGCACGTCCGGTGTCATCGGTAAAACTGGCAGTCGGTGCGTATCGGGCCAAGGAGGGTCGTCCGACCATGGTACGCCGATATATTCTCCGCCGGGGTGTGGTGACGGCCGTCCTTCTGACCGCGACCGCCCGGGGGGCACACGGGCAAGCCCAGGTGGTCCCGTTCGGGCCGACCCCGCCGGCCGGCCCGGTGGTCGTCGGGGAGCCGAAGCCGGCCGCCCCGGCGGAGCCGCTGAAGGCGCCGCCGACCGTTCGCGTCCAGCAGCCGGCGCCCACGCCCCAGCCGGCCCCCACGCCCCAGCCGGCACCCACCCCGCAACCGGCCCCGACGCCGGCCCCCACGCCGACCCCGACCCCGACTCCCACGCCCGGCGGGGACACCGGGAGCCGGTTCGCCGCGGCCGGGCAAGCGGCGGACAAGGCCGGTGGCACCCCGTCCGCCGCGACCAACTCCGCGGTCACCCCGACGGCCGCCCAGCAGCAGGCGGCACCGGCCGGGGCGACGGCTAGCACCGTGTCCGGCGGCGGCGGGGCGGCCGGGGCGGCCACCAACGCCAACACCGCGTCCGACCTGATTAGCCGGTCCACCGCCTCCACCGGGGTGGACATCCAGCGGCGGAACAGCGTCAGCGCCGACGTCCGCATCCGCGGCCTCCGCCCCGGCCAGTACACCACCACCGCCGACGGCGGCCTGTTCCAGCCGGCCCGGCTCGACCTGGACTCGGCCGTCTCCCGGTTCGACCCGGGCAGCGTCCAGAGCATCACCGCCGTCAAGGGGCCGTACTCCGCCCTGTACGGCCCGGGCCTGTCCTTCCTGGACATCGTCACCCTGGGCAGCCCGCGGACCGACGGCTTCCAGGTCCACGGCCGGTCGTCCGCCGGGTACCAGACCAACGGCCGCCAGTGGAACGGGCTGCAGACGGTCGAGGTGAGCGACCGGGAGTGGGGGTTCCGCGGCACCTACAACCTGCTCCAGGGGAACGACTACCGGGCCGGCAACGGCACCCAGGTGCCGGCCAGCTACCTGTCGAACAACATCAACTTCGCCCTCGGCGTCAACCTGACCCCGAACAGCAGCCTGGAGTTCAAAGGGCTGCGGGTCGTCCAGAACGACCTGGAGTTCCCCGGCCTGTACTTCGACATCGGCCGGGCGGACACCGAGGCGTACAGCCTGCGGTACACCCTGACCGACCAGGGTCTGTTCGACAAGCTCACCCTGGACGTGTGGTACAACAGCACCGCCGCCTCCGGGAACACCCAGCAGGGGGCCAAGCAGGCGTTCGTCCAGAAGCTGCTCGGGGTGTCGTTCAACCCGGTGTTCGGGTACGGCCCGGGGCAGGTCAACCCGACCGTCGCCTACGGCGGGCTGGCCGGGTTCACCGGCCCGAACCCGGTTCAGCAGGCCTCACTGGCCAACGCCCAGGCGGCCAACGGCGGGTCGCTCAACCTGTTCACCGACCAGTCCAACACCCGGTTCGCCGGCCGGTCGATCGGCTACCGGCTGGCCGCCAGTTGGGGGCCGGACAAGGCCGACCCGTGGCTGACCGTCGGAACCGACCTGAACGCCTTCGGCCAGGGGTTGAACGAGGACATCCGGATCAACCAGATCGCCGGCATCGGGCTGAACAGCGGGCTACCGATCCGGCCCGGCGCCCCTGTGACGCTCAGCCAGAACCAGGGCATCCCGGAGTCCAACCAGGTCAACCCCGGGCTGTTCCTGCAGTCCGCCATCCCGATCACCGACCGGTGGAAGGTGCGGTCCGGCGGGCGGGTGGACTTCGTCCACAGCAGCAGCAACCCGCGGCAGATCTCCGGCACGTTCGACCTGTTCGGGTCGCCCGGCAGCCCGGGGTACAACAACCCGGCCGTGTTCGGCAACCCGCCGGGCACCCGCCAGGCGTTCGACCCGATCGTGTACTCGTCCGACCCGGGCAACACCGCCCTCACTCGGACGTACACCCTGCTGGCCGGGTTCATGCAGAACGAGTACAAGCTGGACGACAACTGGACCGCCCTGGCCGCGTTCGGGCACAGCGAGCGGGCGCCGACCCTGACCGAGCTGTACGCCGCCGGCCCGTTCATCGGGGTGCTCCAGCAGGGGACCAGCCGGCTGATCGGCGACCCGAACCTGAAGCAGGAGCGGCTGACCCAGATCGACCTCGGGCTGCGGGCCGACTACGACTTCTTCCAGGCCGGCGGCAACCTGTTCTACGCGTGGGTGCAGAACTACATCACCTACGACGCCAACCGCCTGTCCCCGGGCCTGACCCAGGTGGTGTACACCAACACCAACCAGGCCGTCCTGGCCGGGGCCGAGCTGTTCGCCCAGGTGGACGTCACCCCCTGGCTGACCCCGTTCGGCACCCTCAGCTACGTCCAGGGGACGGACGTGTCGGCGGCCGACGCCCGCCGCCCGGCCGGGGTGGACAGCAGCCGGCGGGACGACCCGGCCCGCGGCCGGCGGGTGGGCGACTCCGAGCCGCTCCCCCAGATCCCGCCGCTGGACAGCCGGGTCGGGCTGCGGTTCCACCAGGCCAGCGCCCGGCCGAACTGGCAGGTCGAGTTCTCCGCCCGGATGGTGGCCGGCCAGAACCGGGTGGCCACCACCCTCGGGGAGCTCCCGACCGGCGGGTTCACCGTGTTCAACATCCGCGGGTACTGGCGGCTGACCGACTCCCTGCTGGTGTCCGCCGGGGTGGACAACCTGGGCGACCGCACCTACCGGGAGCACCTGGACCCGATCTCCGGCAACCTGCTCGGGGTCGGCCCGCTGCTCCGCCCGGGGACCAACTTCTTCTTCAACACCCAGCTCACCTACTGACCCGGCGGCGGTCTACTGACCGGCGTCCGACGGACCGGGGGGCGACCTCCGGTCCGTTCGTTTGGGTTATACCGGCGGGGGCCGGACGGCGGGCGTGTTCAGGCGGTCAAATCGGCTTGTGTACCTGGGGAAGAAAGCGAAACTTAGGAAACTAGCGAAGGTCTACCGGCGTCGTAGACGGGTGGGCCTGTCGTCACGCCTTTCCTGAGCCGCACGCCCCGGAGCCGCCACCATGAGCCGCACCTGGTGGGTCCACCGCCTCTTCGCCCGCACCGCCCGCCCGACCCGCCGGACCCGCCCCGGGGCCAAACCCGCCGTCACCCACCTGGAGGACCGGACCGCCCCGGCCACCCTGACCGAATCGGCCGGCCCGCTCGGCCAGATCCTGACCATCGACCTGGACACGGCCGGGGAGCTGGTGACGGTCGCCAGCCTGGGCGGGGTGTACCAGTTCACCACCACCGGCACGTTCACCGACGGCGGGGTGAACGCCGGCAACTTCACCGGCCTGGGCACCAACTCGCTCACCCTGGACGACTCGTTCGCCTACGCCGAGGTCCAGTTCACCGACAGCCAGCCGGGCGGCGCCCTCCGGTTCGACGACGGCGGCGGGAACACCTTCGACCAGCCGTTCACCGTAGCCCTGGACGACCCCGGCTCGACGGTCGAGTTCGCCGGGACGACCAACTTCGACGCGAACGACCTGACCGTGTCCGCCGCCGGGAAGGTCACCCAGACCGGGGGCGACCTGACCGCCGGCAACCTGACCGTCACCGGGTCGCTGGTGGACCTGACCGTCGGGGCGAACACATTCTTCTCGGTCCGGGGCGGGGCGACGGCCGGCCGGTTCGACCTGACCACGGCCGCCGGGTTCTTCGTCCCCGGCCCCGGGCTGGCGGCCACCGGCACCATCGCCCTCACCCTGAACGGCGGCGGCACCCTGGCCGTGCTCGCCCCGCTCGTCTCGGACACCGGGAACGTCGAGCTGGTGGCCGACGGGATGACCATCCAGGCGGCCGTCCAGGCGCCGGCCGCCGGCACCGACATCGACCACGGGAACGTCTACCTGCTGACCGCCACCCTGGGCCGGCCGGTCACCCTGGCCTTCGCCACCTCGCCCACCAAGCTGTCCATCTCGAACTTCGAGCTGGGCCTGCTGACCGCCGGCCGGCTGGTCCAGATCGGCGACCCGCTGGCCGGCGACCTGACCATCACCCAGGCGGTCTCCGCCCAGGCCGGGTTCTCCAAGCTGATCCTCGGGACCGGCGGCAACCTCATCCAGAACGCGAACGCCCCGATCACGGTCGGCTCGCTCGGCCTGTTCCTGGACGTGAACGCGGCCGCCCCCCAGACCGTCAGCCTGACCGCCCCGGGGAACAGCTTCCAGGTCTTCGCCGCCGAGTCCAAGGACACCGCCGAGATCACCGTCGTCAACACCGGCGACCTGACCGTGGACGCGGTCGGCACCATCCCCGGGGCGGTGGCCAAAAACCTGACCCTGACCACCTCCGGCAACCTGGCCCTGGCCAACACCGTCAGCGTGGCGAACGTCCTCGCCCTGACGGCCGGCGGGGCCGTCACCCAGACGGCCGGGACGGTGGCCGCCGGGCGACTGACGGCCGCCGCCGGGTCGGTGGACGTGACCCTCGGCGGGAACGCCATCCCGCAGGTGTCCGGGACGGCCACGGCCGGCAAGTTCCTGATCACCACCGCCACCGACCTGGAGGTGGTCGCCCCGGGCATCACCGCCGCCCAGACCATCACCCTGTCGGCCGGCGGCGGCAAGACGGTGACGGTCAACGCCCCGGTCCTGTCGACCGGCGGGAACGCCGAGATCATCGCCGACGACGCGGCCATCAACGACACGTTCGCCGCCCCGGCCCTCGGCACGGACACCGACCACGGGAACGTCTACCTGCTGGTCCAGACCGGCGGCCAGCCGATGGCCCTCGCCGCCGCCCCGGTGGCCGGCAAGTTCTCGGTCTCCGCCGACGAGCTGGCCCGGCTGACCGCCGGCCGGCTGGTCCAGCTCGGGGACAACATCTACTCCGGGGCCGTGGCCATCACCCAGGGGTTCACCGCCCCGGCCGGGTTCAGCCGGTTCCTGATCGGGTCGGCCGGGGACATCACCCAGGACCCGTCCGCCGGGTTCGTGGTCGACTCGTTCGGCGTGTTCATGGCCGACGGCGGGGCCGCGGTGGCCGACCTGACCGCGGCCGGGAACGACATCCGGGTGTTCGCCGGCGAGGGCGGGAACACGGACGACATCACCTTCGCCAGCACCGGCCCGCTGACCGTCGGCAGCGTCGGCACGGTGGTCGGGCTGACCGGCCGTACCTTGACCGTCACCGCCCGCAGCCCGCTGACCGTGGCCAGCGACGTGAACGGGGTCGGGGACGTCACCCTGACGGCGACCGACTCGGCCGCCGCCGGCGACGACCTGACGGTGAACCCGGGCGTGACCGTCCGCTCCCAGACCGGCACCGTCACCCTGCAGGCCGGGGACAATCTGGCCGTCGGGGCCGGGGCGGTGCTGAAGGCGGACGCCGGGGCGGTCAACCTGCTCATCGACTTCGGCGACGCCGACCCGGGGGTCGGGGCGGCGGCGGACATCTCCAAGGCGGTGCTGTCCGCCCCGCTCGGGGTGACGCTGACCGGCGGGCCGGACGCAGACACGTTCACCGTCGCCGCCGCGGCGAACGCGGCCGTCCACGTGAACGGGCTGACCCCCAGCCTGCCGACCCTGCCCGGGGACACGCTCAACTTCGTCGGGTCCGGCGGGGCCGTCACCTTCACCCCCGGGGCCACCCCGGACAAGGGCACCTTCCAGGACGGCGCCCTGCTGCCGGTCACGTTCGAGGAGATCGAATCGCTCAACCTGTCCGGGGTCGGCAGCCTGACGGTGAACGGGACGAACGGGCCGGACACCCTGGTCCTGTTCCAGGCCGGCGGCACCACCTTCTTCCAGTTGAACGGGGCCAACCCGGTCGCCATCGCGGTCAGCCAGTTCACGTTCAACGGGCTGGCCGCCAACGACACCATGATCGTTGACTACGCGGGCGGTGACCCGGTGCCGGTCGACGGGGCGCTGTTCGACGGGACGGACAAGGCGGGCGACGTGCTGTGCGCGATGGGGGCGGCTGGGTTCTCGGCCACCTACCTGCCGGACGCGGCCACGACCGGTAAGGGCACCGTCACCGTGAACGGCAAGGTGATCAGCTTCCAGAACGTCGGCGACGCCGGGAACACGGTCGGCATCGACGTCGTCGGGTTCGACACCGCCACCCTGCTCACCCCGAACGCGAACGACCAACTGACGGTCGCCAACGGCGCCACCTTCTGCCCGCCGAACGACCCGGCCCTGGTGGTGTCCGGCAAGAGCGGGCTGACCCCGATCACCCCGGCCGCCTTCCGCGGCAACAAGACGCTGACCCTGGACACCGAGACCGGCTCGGCCGGGGACGACACGGTGACGGTCGCGTCCGCCGACAACGCCCACCTGAACACCAACCTGGTCGTCACCACCGGGGCCGGTACCGACGCCGTGACCGTCACCGGCGCGACCGCGGTCGCCGGCGACATCCTGATCGCGTCGAAGGACATCACCGTCTCGGCCGCGGTGACGGCCGGCGGCGGCGTCACCCTGGTCAACGCCGGCGTCCTGCTGCTGAACGGGGCGACGGTCTCCGGGAACACGGGCGTCGCCCAGATCGGCGGCGGGCCGGTCCGGGTGACCGGGGCCGCGGCAATCCAGTCGGCCGCCGGCCCGGTGTCGGTGAACTCGACGATCGACGCCGGCGTGCTGCCCGCCTCGCTGACGATCACCGCCCCCAGCGCGACCGCCGGGGTGGTCGCGCTGAACGGCCCGGTCGGGACCGTCAGCCGGCCGGACAGCCTGACCGTGACGGCCGGCAAGCGGATCGCGCTGACCGCCGGCCAGTACCTGACCGGGGCCGACCAGACGTACAACGGGGCGACGGTGGTGTCGGCCGCGACCGTCACGTTCGGCTCGACGGCCGGGAAGATCGCGTTCAACGGCACCCTCGACGGAGCCACGGCCGGCACCTCGAACGTCACCGTGACCGCCCCGGGGGACACCACCTTCGGCGGCGCGGTCGGGGCGGACAAAGCCCTGGCGTCGCTGACCACGGACGGCGGCGGCAAGACGGTCGTCAACGGCGGCGGGGTGGCGACGACCGGCGACCAGTCGTACCAGGACGCGGTCGTGGTCGGCAAGGACACCACCTGCACCGCCGGCGGCAAGGTGACGTTCGCGGACACCCTGGACGGCGGGTTCGCCGTCACCGTGACGGCCGCCGGGCTGACCACGTTCGGCGGCAAGGTCGGGAACGGCACCCCGCTCGCCTCGCTCACCGTCAACGGCGGCGGCACCACGGCGGTCAACGGCAAGCTGGTCAAGACGGCCGGCGACCAGCAATACGACGACGCGGTCGAGGTCGGGGCGGACGCCACCTTCGTGGCCGGCGGCAAGGTGACGTTCGCCAGCACCCTGGACGGCGGGTTCGCCGTCACCGTCACCGCCCCGGGCGACACCACCTTCACCGGGGCGGTCGGCGGCACCGCCCCGCTCGCCTCGCTGACCACCGACGGCGGGGGCGTCACCAAGGTGGCCGTCGGCGTCACCACGGCCGGGGGCCAGACCTACGACGACGCCGTCCAGGCGACCGGCCCGACGGTCACGTTCGCCTCGACCGGTGGCGGGGACATCCGGTTCAACGCCGGGCTGACCGGGGCGACCTCGGCCGTGTTTGTCAACACCGCCGGCGAGACGCTGTTCACCGGCGGCGTGGCGGTCCGGACCCTGACGACCGACCCCGACGGGAAAACCCGCGTCACCGGTGGGACGGTGTCCGGCACCGACGGGCTGACGTTCCTCGACCCGGTGACGGTCGACGCGGCCACCACCTTCCAGTCGGCCGCCGGCAACATCCTGTTCGGCAAGACGCTGGACGGGGCGTCGGTCACGGCCACGGTCGCGGCCGGCAAGACGATTACCTTCAACGGGGTGGTCACCGTCGCCGACCTGACCACGAACGCGGCCGGCGGGACGGCGGTGGTGAACACCGACACCGTCACCGCGACCACCGGCGACCTGACGTTCAACACGGACGTGACCACCGGCCCGGCGGTCGTCACCTTCACGGGCAAGAACGTCACCTTCAACGGCCTGCTGACCGGCCCCACGACGGCGGTCTCCGTCAACGCGTCCAACGTCACGGCGTTCAACAAGGCCGTCTCGGTCGGCTCCCTGACCACCAACGCGGGCGGCAGTACGAAGGTGTCCGGTGGGACCGTGTCCGGGACGAACGGGCTGACCTTCCTCGATGCGGTGACGGCGGTCACGGACACCCTGTTCCAGTCGGCCGCCGGCAGCATCATCTTCAACAGCACCCTGGACGGGGCGAAGGTCACGGCCTCGGTGTCGGCCGGCCAGACGATCGTCTTCAACGACACGGTGACGGTGGCCGCCCTGACCACCCTGGGCGGGGCGTCGGCGACGGCCGTGGTGAACACCCCGACCGTCACGGCGACCGGCGACCTGTTGTTCAACACGGCCGTCACCGTCTCGCCGGCGGTCGTCACCTTCACCGGTCAGAACGTCACCTTCAACGGCCCGCTGACCGGCCCCGTTACGGCGGTCACGGTCAACGCGGCCGGGCTGACGGCGTTCAACGCGGCCGTGCTGGTCGGCTCCCTGACCACCAACCTGGGCGGCACCACGGCGGTGAACAACACCACCGTGACGACGGTCAACGAGCAGACGTACAACGACGCCTTCGCGTACTCCGGAACCGTCACCCTGGCCTCCACCGGCGGCGGGGCGATCACCTTCAACGGCACGGTGACCGGGGCGGCCGGGGCCGACCTGAACCTGATCACCGCCGGGGACACGGTGTTCAACACCGGGCCGGTGAACGCAGCCAGCCTGTCCACCGACGCGGCCGGCCGCACCCTGGTGAACACGCCCACCTTCGCCGGCACCGGCGGCATCCGGTTCAACGACCCGGTGGTGGTGCAGACCGGCGTCACCTTCAGCACCACCGGCGCGCCGCTCGTCTTCGCAGCCACCCTGGACGGCGGGTTCCCGGTGGTGGTGACGGCCAACGGGCCGGTGCAGTTCTTCGGCCCGGTCGGTAGTATCACCGGTCTCAAAACCCTGACGGTGACCGGCCCGAGCGTGGACTTCGCGTCCACCCTGGACGGGGCCACCGACGTGACCGTGACGACGATTAATGGAGTGATCTTCACCGGTGCCGTCGGCGGGACGGCCCGGCTGAAGTCGCTTACCCTGAACGGCCCCGGCTCGGCCACCATTAGCGGCGGGTTGGTCCAGACGACCGGCCCGCAGGTGTACGCCACCGATGTGATCGCGACCAAAGGGACCACGTTCCAGTCGTTTGACACCATCACTATCCAGAAGGGGTTCACCAGCGACTCTGAAATCGTTCTGAACCCGCAGGCCGGGGTGACGCAGGAGAAAACCAGCACGCTGACCGTCCCGCGGCTCACCCTGAACGGGGCCGGCCAGTCCCTGCTTGACAGCCCTCAAAACGCCATCGCCACCTTCCAGGCGACCATCGGTCAGGGGGCCATCTACCTGAGCACGGCCGGAAACCTGGCCCTGGTCGGGACGGGCGTTACGACCGCCGGTGGGGACGTCCGCATTCGCACCGGCGGTGGGTTCACGGCCGACGGCGGCGGGGCGAATCCGCCGGCGCGGCTGGTCAACCTGGGCGCGACCGGCCAGTTCGCCGTCTTCTTCGGGCTGGCCGGCCAGGGTGCAACGGCCACGTTCACGGCCGAGGTCACGGCCGCCAAGCTGAGTATCGGGACGCCCCAGAACGGTAGGCCGACCGAGCAGCCGTTCGTCGCCGAACTGGCCGCCCTGCAGGCAGGTCCACTCGGCCCGGACGGTCAGCCGTTGGCCGCGGGGTTCACGCCGGGAGCCAACGTCGGGCCGGACCTGGTCGAGTTCCGGCCGTCCGCCGCCACCCCGCTGTTCCTGTTCGGCAACCTGCCGACGGGGGCCGATTTCCGGGTGACCGGTCTGGGAGACACTCTGACCCCGAAACTGGATGCCTCGGTCGTCCAGTTCACCTACGACGGGGAGGACGGGACGTACGTGGTGGCCGGCCGACAGCTGGTGCAGTTCTTCAACTTCGAGAAGCTGGGCGGGGCGTCGGTGAACGCGTTTGCCGTCCAAACGGCCGAGCCGGGGGACGCGCTCGGTGTGACCAGCCAGCAGTTCGCGATCCGGGTACTGCCCGGCCAGAGCGGCCAGTTGCTGACCGGCGGGCTGGATGGGCAACGGCAACCCGACAACCCGTTCGTGGTGTCTCCGGCCCTGGTGAACCCGGCGGCCCCGACCCAGCCGCCGCGGGTGGCGTTCGGTACGTTCAGCGGGGGCACCCTGCCGGACCTGGTGCTGGCCAACGGCCCCGGCACCCCGTCCCTGGTGACGGTGATCAACGGCCGGTTCCTGACCGCACGGCAGGCCAGGGACGGGAATGGCCAGCCGCTGTTCGACGGGAACGGCCTGCCGATCCTGAAGCAGTTCCAGTTCAGCGACCTGTCGAGACTGACGGACGACCAGACCGGCGCCCCTGCCATCCTGGCCCAGTTCTACGCGTTCGAGCCGACCTTCCAGGGCGGGGTGAACGTGGCGGTCGGCAACTTGGAGGGGACGGCCGGGGCGATCAACATCGGGTCGCCGCGGACACCGGCGGCGGGCCGCGGTGGACGTTCCGGGACGGGGTCGGGCAGTTGAAGGGCCCGACGCCCCGGGCCACCCCGCAGGTGATCGCGAACAGCCCGTTCAGGGCGACTTCTTCGCCTACGAGTATCGTTTTCCGGCGGGGTGCGGGTGGCCGTGGCGGACGTCACCGGGGACGGGCGGGACGACCTGGTGGTGACCGCCGGGCCGGGCGGCGGCCCGCGGGTCCGGGTGTTCGACGGGGCGGCCGCCCAGGCCCAGGCGGCGGCGGAGGCCGCGGCCGACCGGCCGATCACCCTGGTGTCGAACCAGTACCCGGCCTACGCCGACTTCTTCACCGTCGAGCCGACCTTCCGCGGCGGGCTGTACGTCGATGCCGGCAAGTACAACACCGACGCCTTCGCCGACATCGTGGTCGGGGCGGCCGGCGGCGGCGGGCCGCGGGTGATGGTGTTCGACGGAAGTACGGTCGGGAACGGCTTGCTCACCCCCCCGACCGTACTGGCCGATTTCTTCGCCTTCACCAACGCGGAGCTGACCGACCCGTTCCTGCCGGGCGGGAACCGGACCGGGGTGGGCGGGGTGACGTTCGGCCCGCAGAACGCGACCACAAAGTTCCGGGACATCCTGGTCAGTACCGCCCGCGGCCCGAAGGTGGTGGTCCGCCAATTGCCCGGCGACCCGGAGGTGCTCAACGACTTCGCGTTCGACCCGAGCAAGGCCGGAACCGACCTCGTCGGCCCGAACGGGTTGGCGGCCGGCATCCCGCCGTTCACCATGAATGGGGTGAATGTCGACCCCGCCCGGTTGAACTACGGGGCCACCGTCGGCGGTCGGCTCGACCCGACCGTGTGAGCTGATTCCCGCTGATCTCCCCCTGCCGGGGCCGGGTTGCCGGCCCCGTTCGCTTTTCCCGCGCCTGCCCCGCTTACCCCGCTTCCGCCGGCCGGGCCGATTTCGCCGGTCTTGCCGGTCGGCAAAGTGAAGTCGATTTTTCCGCCGGCCGATAGTAAGGGCATCGATCCGCCGTCACCCGCGGCCCCCGCCCTCGGAGGCGCCCGATGCTTACCGGCTTGCTGGCCACCGCCACCCTCCTCGCCCCGGTCGCCGGGGCGCAGCTGCCGGCCGCCCCCGCGGTGCTCCCGCCGAGCATCGCCCCGCAGGTCGAGGCCGCCCCGGTCCCCCGGGCCGGCGACCCGGCCAACCTGCCCCCGGCCGTCGCGCCCCCGTCGGTCTACCCGACCGACCCGCGGCCGCTGGCCGGCGAGTACACCGAGTCCGGCCGCCGGTCGGTCGTGGACACCCACCTCGGCCCGCCCCAGACGATCTGGGCCGGGGTCGATTACATGCGGTACTGGCTGAAGCCGACCCCGCTCCCCACCCCGCTCCTGGCGAACGGGGCCGGGGCCACCCTGGTCGGCGGGGGCGACGTCGACTTCGGCTCGGCCAACGGCATCCAGGCCACCCTCGGCGTCTGGCTGAACGACCGGCACACGTTCGGCCTGGCCGGCAGCGGGTTCCTGCTCGAACAGCAGTCCCGGTCGGCGGTCGTCGCGTCCGGCGCCGGGCCGCTGGCCACCCTGGTCCGGCCGACGATCGACGCCCTGACCGGCAAGCCGAGCGCGGTGGTGGTCGCCACCCCGCCCATCCCGGGGGTGATCACCGGCGGGCTGACCGGGGCGCTGGGCGTGGACGTCGGCAGCCGGCTGTCCGGGTTCGACGCCTACGCCATCGCCAACGTGGCGTACACCCCGACCTTCACCTTCGACCTGCAGTTCGGCGGCCGCTACCTGGACCTGGACGAGTACCTGAGCATCACCCAGGTGAGCACCGGGTTCAACGGCACCCAGGTGCCGTTCGGCGGCCGGACCTACACCAACGCGACGGTCACGGTGAACGACCGGTTCCGCACCCGCAACCAGTTCTTCGGCGGGTTCATGGGGTTCCGGTCGGAGTACCGGTTCGGGCCGGCGTTCCTCGGCCTGTCCGCCCGGGTGGGGATCGGGAACAACAGCCAGACGGTCAACGTGGACGGGTCGTCGGCGGTGAACGTGCCCGGGGTCGCGCCGCTGCCCGGCGGGGTGCTGACCGCCTACTCCCCGCAGGCCGGCCAGCCCGGGAACATCCCGCAGTTCAGCGGCCAGTCGGACGCCAACCAGTTCGCGGTGCTGTCCGAGGTGGGGGCGACCGGCGGGGTGCAGTTCGCCCGGTGGGGCCGGCTGCTGGTCGGGTACGACTTCCTGTACCTGAACAACGTCGTCCGGCCGGGGCTGCAGGTGGACCAGGTGGTAAACGGCCGGCTGCTGCCGATCAGCAACACGTACCAGGGGGTGTCCGGGGTGGCGTCCCCGCGGGCCACCGGCACCCAGGGGGACTTCTACGCCCACGGGGTGCGGATCGGGCTGGAAGTTCAGTACTGAGTCGAGACGGCGACTCGGGGCGGCCGCGGCGAAGTCCGCGGCCGCTCGCATTTCCACGGCCTGCTCGTCCGGCAGTTGCGGGGCGAACATTGCGGTCGGTCCAGGGGTTGCGCAGAGCCTTCACCCCTGGCTACGCATCTGCCGCCGCTCCGCGGCTCCGAACCCGGGTCGAGCCATCGGTGGCGGTCGTGCCTGCGTGTACCTTCGGCTTGCTCCCCTCTCCGCTCCGGGGAGAGGGGGCCGTGGGGGAGGGGGTCGAACCGGTCACCCGATCCGGCGGCTTGGAAGTCGCGGGGACGGGTCGGGGGCGATAACCCTCCCCGGCCCCTCCCGGAGCGGAGAGGGAGCGAGACCCGACCCGGCGGGAGGACGTTTGGCCGGGGATGGCCGGTCGGTTAGTTTGTGCCCGCTACGGGTCCGCCGGGGCGCCGGGGCTTCGTAGGGCGGGCTGGCTCTGCGGCCCCGACCCGTCGCGAACGGCAACCGCGTCTTGCCCGGGCCATCGGGTCGGCGCCGCAGAGCCGGCTCAACCCGCCCTACGCCGGCGACGAATCACTGTTCCGCTAAGCGGGCTCCTCGGTCATGAAAGCCTTGAGCCGGTGCGACGGCGTTGGTCCGGACGGTGGGGAGTGGTAAATTGAATGTGGGCTTCGAGGCCGGGCATGGACATCCGTTACTACTTGGACGCCGACACCGGGCAACCCCACATCTACGGCCACGGGGTGACGGAAGCTGAGGTGGAGCAGGTGCTGCGGGGATCTGGGGAGGATCTGCCCGGCTCCCGCAACTCCCGGCTCAAGCTCGGTCAGACGGCAGCGGGCCGTTACCTTCCGGTGGTGTACGTGCCCGACGACGACCCGCGGAGCGTGTTCGTAGTCACCGCCTACGAACTCCAAGGTAAGGCCAAGCAGGCGTTCCGGCGTCGCCGCCGGAGGAGGGGATGATGAGTGAACCACAGAGGTTTCCGGCCGGGTGGGATGAGGCCCGGGTCCGGGACTTGATCGCCCACTACGACGCGCAGTCCGAGGAGGAGCAGGCGGCCGAGATCGAAGCCGCCCTGGCGGCCGAGAAGGTGACGATGGTCGCCGTCCCGGTCGAGCTGGCGGACGAGGTCCGTGCCCTGATCGCCCGCCGTCAACCGCCGAACCCGGCTCTGCACCTGACCGGCGGGGTCTGAGCGACTCTCGTGACGGGTAGCGCCGCCGGCCGCTGAGATCGGTCGCCTGGCAACCCGCCGTCTCCCTCGTTTCGCCACCATGCCCCGCGCCCTGTTGCTCGCGGCCATCCTCCTCGCCGCCGGGTGCCGGCCGACGGTCGAGTCGGTGGCCGACGACACCGCCGCCCTCCAGGCGATCGTCGATCGCGGCGGGCTGGTGCGGCTCACCAAGCCCGAGTACCGCCTCACCAAGCCCGTCGTCATCGACCTGGCCCGGGTCGGGTTCACCTGCGTCGAGGGCAGGACTGTCGCCCGGGTGGTGATGGCCGGGCCGGGGCCGGCGTTCCGGTTCGTTGGCACGCACGCCGGCACCGCCGACCCCCGCTCCGTCAAGCCCGGCGTCTGGGCCAGGGAACGGATGCCCGGACTCGACGGCGTCGAGATCGTCGGCGACCACCCCGACGCGGACGGCGTCGAGGCGACCGGCACCCTGATGCTCACCATCACCCGGGTGCTAGTCCGCAAGTGCCGCCACGGCGTCCGGTTCACCGGCCGCAACCGCAACGTCACCGTCGCCAACTGTCACGTCTACGAGAACCGCGGGGCCGGCCTCTTCTTCGACGCGGTCAACCTGCACCAGGCGAACGTGACCGGTTGCCACGTCAGCTACAACGACGCCGGCGGGGTGGTGGTGCGCGGCGGGGAGGTGCGGAATCTCCAGGTGAGCGGGTGCGACATCGAGAGCAACCAGGGCAAGGACCACCCGCCGACCGCCAACGTGCTGATCGACAGCACCGGCGGGACGAACGCCGAGGTGGCGATCACCGGCTGCACCCTTCAGCACAACCACACCGCCGCCGGGTCGGCGAACGTCCGGGTGAAGGGGCTGTGCGGCGTCGCGCGGGCCGGCACCGACGAGATGCGGGACGGGAACGTGACCATCACCGGGAACGTCATCAGCGACGTGGCGGTGAACGTCCACCTGGACCACGCCCGCGGCGTCGTCGTCACCGGGAACACCTTCTGGACCGGGTACGAGTACAACCTGCTGGCCGAGCACTGCGCGCACGTGATCGTCGGGCCGAACAGTTTCGAGCGGAACCCCCGCTACCGGGGCGAGGAGACGCCGCGGACGGCCAACGCCCTCTTGTTCCGGGACTGCGCCGACTGCACCCTGACCGGGCTGCACGTGGCCGGGGTGCGGGCGGCCCCGGCCGGCGTCGCCCTGGAGCGGTGCGACCGGTTCCACGTCACCGGGCTGACCGTGCTGGACTGCGACGGGGTCGGGCTGCTATTGAAAGACGTGACCCGGTCCCGCATCGGCGGGTGCCTCATCCGGGACGACCGGCCCGGGGCGAAGTCGGAGCCGGTGCGGGTGGTCGGCGGGTCGGGCAACGTGATCGACAAGTAGGCCGTGGCCGACAGGAGGTGGCGCGTGGCAAACAAGCGGGCCGGGTTCACCCTGATCGAGCTGCTCGTCGTCATCGCCATCGTCGCCATCCTGATCGCGCTCCTGCTGCCGGCGGTGCAGAAGGTGCGGGCGGCGGCGGCCCGGACCCAGTGTGCGAACAACCTCCGCCAGATCGGCATCGGCTGCCACAACTACCACGACGCCCTCGGCGGGCTGCCCAAGTACCGCCGCTGCCCGGACCTGGCGAAGCCCGACCCGCTGACCGGCAAGACCCCGGACGCGGACTGCAACTCGCTCACCAGCCCGACCACCTACACCGGGCCGAACGAGGTGTGGTGGGCGCCCTACGACAACCGCCCGGGGTCGAACGTGTGCAAGCCGCTGGACGACGCCTACCCCCGCGGCCTGCTGTGGCCGTTCGTCGAGCAGAACCCGAAGACGTTCAAGTGCCCGCGGGGGATCGACATCGACCCGGCCAGCACCACGTTTGGGCAAGAGTTTCAGTGCAGCTACGGGATGAACTACGTCACCGGCGGGCCGAACGGCCGGCGGCTCGAGCACCTGACGAACGGGAACGGCACGTCGAACGTCATCATCGTCTGGGACCACGGGCGGACGCCGGGGTGCGCCAACTCGAAGCGGGCCGCCCCGCGGGGGCCGTGGGTGCAGCCGGGCGGCGGGTACGTGCTGGACGCGGACGTGACCCACTACCCGGTGCGGCGGCACGAGGGGGTGTTCAACGTGCTGTACTGCGACGGCCACACCGCCGCCACCCGGCAGACCGAGCTGCTGGACGCGATGTTCTACGCCACCGGCCCGTGACGGCCGTCACCGGTTGGCGGCCGCGTTCTCGGCGGCCGGGGGCACCCGCCGGCGGGCTGCCCAGGCCAGCAGCGACGCGGCCAGCCCCTTCGCCGCCTCCCACCGCCGGCCCGGCCAGGCCAGCGCCTTCGCGTACCATTTCGCCGCGGCCAGCGGCTCGCTGTGCCGCAGGGTGTAGCCGAGCGCCCGGTACGTCGAGGCGAACCCCTCGCCGATCACCCCCGCAGGCAGCTCGGCCCGCAGCTCGCGGCGGTCCAGCGCCCGGGTCATGATGTGGTCGGCCGTCGCCACCCGGTCGGACAGCCGCTTGGACAGGTTGCCGTGCCCGGTCCGGTACAGCACCAGCTCGTCGTCCAGGTAGTGGAACCGGTAGTGCCGGGCGGCCCGCAGCCAGAGGTCGTAGTCGATGGCCAGGTCGAGGGCCGGGTCGAACCCGCCGACGTGGTCGAACACCGCCCGCCGCACCGCCACCGACGAGAAGCAGACGAAGTTCCGCAGGAACACCTCGGTGAGTACCGCTCCGCTCGGGGCCGGCGGGTCGCGGCGGTCGAGCCGCTCGCCGTGCTCGTCGATCAGCCCGCGGCGGCAGAAGCACACTCCCACGTCCGGATCGGTCATCGCGGCGAGCTGCTTCTCCAGCTTGGCCGGCAGCCAGGCGTCGTCGGCATCGAGGAAGGTGACGACCTCCCCGCGGCTCAGGCCGACGCCCAGGTTCTTGGCCCGCGGCTGGCCGAGCCGGTCGCTCTTGACGTACCGCACCCGGGGGTCGGCCAGGAACGGGGCGACGGCCGCCGGGGTGGCGTCGGTCGAGCCGTCGTCGATGACGATCAGCTCCCAGTCGGGGACCGTTTGCCGGATCACCGACCCGACGGCCATCGGCAGGAACCGGGCGTAGTTCTTGGCCGCCATCACCACGCTGACGGCCGGGACGCGGGATCGCATGGGTCCGCCTCCAAGGGCGAAGGCTCAACCTAACCCCCCCGGCCCCCTTCCCTGAGAGGGAAGGGGGAGCAAGGGGGATCGAGGTCCGGGCGGTGGGTCAAGGTGCGGTCGGGGCGGAGGTTCGGAAACCTAACCTCTCGGCCCCCTTCCCTAAGAGGGAAGGGGGAGAATACACACTCCCGCCGGTCGAGGGACGACGTTTGCCGCCCGGACCAGCCACCCGCTTGCTCCCCCTTCCCTCTTAGGGAAGGGGGCCGGGGGGTTAGGTTTCCGAACCGTCACGCGGACAGCGACCGCAGGTACTCCTGGGCCGGCTTGGACACGCAGAACCGGTACTTGCCGGACGGCTCCTGCGGGATGCCGGCCACCAGCTCGACCTCGTGCCGCATGGCCGGGCCGAACGTGTCCCGCACCAGGTCGGCGACGCTCTTGCGGCCGGCGTCGGTGAACCGGTCGTCCGGCACCAGTCGCACCCGCAGGAAGGTGAGCGACTCCTGCACGAGTTGCACCTGGGCGGCCCCGGGCACCAGCAGGGCGAAGTTCTCGGTGAGCGAGATGCCGGAGATCAGCCCGCCGGCCGGGGTGAGGACGTAGTCGGCGTCCCGCCCCTCCACCTTGGCGAACGTCGGCAAGCCCCGGCCACACGGGCACGGCCCGGCCGACGGGGTGACGACGTCGCCGATGCGATAGCGGATCAAGGGCATGGCCGCGTTCGACAGGTCGGTGACGAGCAGGTGCCCGGTCGGCTCGATCTCGGTGTAGATGGACTCGGCGGTGACGTGCAGCCCGCCGTGCCGCTCGCACTGGCAGGCGATCAGGCTCACCTCCTCGCACCCGTACCGGTCGGTCGCCGGCACGCCGAACACCTGCTCGATCACCGCCCGCTGGAAGCCGTGCAGCGGCATGGCGGTGGCGATCACCCCGTTCGGCCGCACGTCGGCCACCCCCATCGCCCGCAGCTTGCAGGCGACCAGGTACAGCGAGTGGGCGTGGCCGAAGATCAGCCCCGGGCGGTGCCGGCGGACGGTCCGCACGAACTCGGTGATGCGGTCGTCGGTGAGCGGCAGCGTGTCCAGGTAGACGGCGCGATCAACCAATGCGTTGGTCAGCCGGCCGCGGAGGCCGTGGTGCCGGTACTCCGGGTTGCCCCACACCTTGGCCACCCGCTGGCCGAGCCGCCAGCCGGACCACTGGTCGCCCCGCAAGGTGCAAGCGGTCTTCCACTGGGCGCCCCGTTCGTCCAGGCGGATGGTCAGCGGCACGCCGGTCGAGCCGGACGTCCGCTTCACCCGCGCCTGGGAGATGTCCACCGCCGTCGAGTGGAACTCGGCCTCGTGTTTACGCAGGTCGGTCTTGGTGACGACGGGGAAGTGCCGCAAATCATCCAGTGACCGCACGTCCTCCGGGTGGACGCCGGCGGCGGCCCAGGCCCGCTGGTAGAACGGGACGGTGGCGAAGGCGTGCCGCAGAACCCCCTTGAGCATCGCCAGTTGGCGCGCCCGGATCGCTTCCGGCGGGTCGAACTGCGTGCGTTCCAGCAGGCGGAGGTAGTCCAGGTGCCGGCTACGGCGCTTGGCCGCGACCAGCGGTTGGACGACATGCCGGCTCAACAGGTCGAGCATCCGTGCTCTCCGACATTTCTGTAGGCCGGGTCAAGCCGGCTCGGCGGCGCCGACCCGCCGGTCGGGCAACGACAGTCACTTCTGCCCGCGGGTCGGGCCGGGGGAGGGCGAGGCTCCTGCCGAGCCGGGCTGCCTGCCCGGCTGGCCGCCACCGGTCTCCGGATGCCGTCGCCGGTGTGGCATCCGCCGCTTGCCCACGCGGCTCCCCGGCTCGGCAGGAGCCTCGCCCTCCCCTGTTCGGACCGCGGGGATGGATCGGACCGGTTGCCGGCCGCGGCGGGTCGGCGCCGCCGAGCCGGCTTGACCCGCCCTACACCAATCCCTTCTGCCACTCGATCTGCTTCGCCAGCCCCTCATCCAGTGAGGTGGTCGGCTTCCAGCCCAGGTGGCGGTACAGCTTGGTCACGTCCGCCCCGGTGGCGAGCTGGTCGCCTTTGCGGGGCGGGTGCCGCTCGATGATCGCCGTCTTGCCGGTGATCTTCTCAATCCGCCTGATGACTTCGAGGACCGTGACCAGCTCGCCGCCGCCGAGGTTGAAGACTTCGCCCGGCAGGGCGTCGAACCCGACCTTCACGGTCGCCGCGGTGCAGTCGTCGATGTACGTGTTGCCGCGGACGTGCAGCCCGTCGCCGGTCAGGGTGATCGGCTTGCCGGCCAGCACCGCGTTGATGAACAGGTGGTAGCCCATCTCGGGGCGTTGCCGGGGGCCGTACACGCTGAAGAACCGCACGACCGCCGCCGGCACCTGGAACTCGTCCAGGTAGACGCGGGCGAGTTGCTCGCCGGCCAGCTTGGTGATGCCGTAGGGGCTGCTCGGCCGGGTCGGCAGCGACTCGTCCCCGCTGGCGTACTTGCCGTACACCGACGACGTGGAGGCGTACACGAACTTCTTCAGCGGCCGGCCCTTCACCGCTTCGAGAAGCCGGTGGGTGGCGACGAGGTTGTGGCGGTTGTAGCTGTCGAAGTCGGTCCAGGAGCGGATCAGCCCCGGCATTGCGGCCAGGTGGAACACGTACTCGGCCGGGCCGACGGCGTCGGTCAGCGGGTCGGCGCTCAGGTCGAGTTCGTGGAAGGTGAAGTTCGGGTTGTCGCGGAACCCGGCCAGGTTCCGCTCCTTGACCGCCCGCGGGTAGTAGCTGGTGAAGCAGTCGACGCCGACGACCCGGTGGCCGGCGGCCAGCAGCCGCTCGCTCAGGTGGGAGCCGATGAACCCGGCACAGCCGGTGACCAGACACGTCGTCATGAACGCGACCTTTCGGGACGGTCCGGAATCGTAGCACGCGGCGGAACCGGGTCGCAACCCCGAGTGCGGGAGCCTCGGCCGCTCGCCTCTTGCTCCCCCTCTCCGCTTCGGGGAGGGGGAGCAAGAGGCGAGGTTGACGCCACCAACCGGTCCCGTGGATTCAGACCCGCGGTGGCGGGATGCTGGTTTCAACCCCACCCCCCGACCCCCTCCCCGAAGCAGGAGGGGGAGCAAACCACGCCCCGTTCGCCGGCTCGCATAATGACTCCACCCGACCCAGCGGTCCACCATGCCCGACCTGATCCCCCTGGACGCGCCCGACCCGGACCCGGCCGTGCTCGGCGGCAAAGGGTACGGGCTGGCGAAGCTGCTGGCCGCCGGGTTGCCAGTGCCGCCCGGGTTCGTGATCCCGGCCGCCGCCGACCGGTCCGACCCGGCGTTGCGACAAACCGTCCTCGCCGCGGCCCAGCGCTCGGCGGGCCGGTGGCGGTGCGGTCGTCGGCGACGTCCGAGGACTCGGCCGCGGCCAGCTTCGCCGGCCAGCACGCCACGTCCCTGAACGTCGTCGGCGACGACGCAGTGTGGGCGGCCGTCGAGCGGTGCTGGCGGTCGCTCGAAGCACCGGCCGCCGTCGCTTACCGCCGGCAGCAAGGGGAGCCGGCGTCGGCGATGGCTGTGGTGATTCAGACGATGCTGGCACCGGACGCAGCCGGGGTGCTGTTTACCCGCGACCCGCTCGACCCGGCCGGCCGGCATCTGGTCATGGAGGCGGCCCGTGGGCTGGGCGATGCAGTGGTGTCCGGGGCCGTCACCCCGGACCGGTTCGCCGTGGACCGCGAAACGGGCGAGATCATCGGCCGGCCACAATCCTTGGCGAGCCGGGGGCGTCGGCCCCCGGGTGGGGACTTCACCCGGGGGCCGACGCCCCCGGCTCGCCTAAACCCGGCACCCTCAGTGACACCCAGGTGTCACGGCTCACCGAACTCGGCCTGCGGTGCGAACAGCTATTCGGGGCGTCGCAGGACGTCGAGTGGGCGGCCGTCGGGGGCGAGCTGTTCCTGCTCCAGTCGCGGCCGATCACCGCCGGGGACGCGGCCGGTCAGGAGCGGGTGCGGCAGGCGGTCATTGCCGAACTGACGATGGCGAACTCGGTCCGGACGGTGTGGGTGCGGGACAGCGTGGCCGAGTCGCTCCCCGAGCCGACGCCGATGACCTGGGCGGTCGTGCAGCGGCTGCTGGCGGCCGACGGCGGCACCGGGGCCGTGCACCGCGACCTCGGCGGCGACCCGGGGCTGGGACAGCAGTCGGCGTATGACCTGGTCGCCGGCCGGCCGATGTGCAACCTCGACCGGCTGCCACGGATGCAGTTCCGCCGCCCGCCGGTGAGTTACCCGTTCGACGCCCTCAAAGCGAACCCGCGGGCCGCGCTCAACCCGCGGCCGGCGCCCGACCCGCTGCGACACGGCCTCCTGCGGCTGCCCGGGGTGCTGTGGCGGGCGTACCGGGTGCAGCGGGCGACCGGCCGCGAGATGGTGGCGTTCCCGGCCCGCTTCCCCGGGGGCGCGGCCGAGTTCGCCGGCTGGGCGAAGCGGTTGCTCGCCGAGGACTGGTCGCGGCTCGACCCCGCGGCGCTGATCGAACTGTTCCGCGAGGCGGTCGAGCGGACGATGGTCGGGTTCGGCCGGGAGGCGCTCAAGCCGACGGTGTTCGCTGACCTGACGTGGCAAGAGTTGGAGGCACAGGTCGGGGCGGCAGGCGTGGCCGAGATCGCGGCCGGGGTGGTCATTCCCGACGAGTGCGACGTGGCCGGGGCGGTGCGGCGGCTTGCGGCCGGCGAGCTGGACCGGGCGGCGTTTTTGGAGCGGTTCGGGCACCGCGGGCCGAACGAGATGGAACTGAGCACGCCGCGGTGGGGAGAGGTGCCGGAGTTGCTTGGGGAAGCGGTCAGCGCCCGGACAGCCCACGGACCGCGGTCCGTGGGCTTTGCCCCACGCACGCCCGCGGTGAACCGGTTGCAGACATTCATCGCGCTGCGGGAACTCGCCAAGCACCACCTGCTGCTGGGCCTGGCCGTCGTCCGCCGTGCCCTGCTCGAACTGGACGCCCGGTTCGGCCTGCAGGGCGGCGTCTTCTTCCTCACCCCGGCCGACCTCCCCGCCCTGCTCCGCGGTGACGACCCGCTGTCACTGATCGCGGCCCGCCGGAAACGGCGGCGGCTCGAACTCGGGCTGGAAGTCCCGCCGGTGCTGTTCGGCGACGACCTGGCGGCGGTCGGCCGACCGGTCCCGCCGGCCGACGGCACCCGCGTTCTACACGGACTGCCGTTGTCGCCGGGGGTGGCGGAGGGGCCGGCGGTCGTGCTGACCGACCCGGCCGCCGCCCCGCCGGGGGACGGGTTCGTGCTGGTGTGCCCGTCCACCGACCCCGGGTGGGTACCGGTGATGGTGCGCGCCCGGGGGCTGGTGACGGCGACCGGCGGGGCGCTCAGCCACGGGGCGATCGTCGCCCGGGAGCTGGGGCTGCCGGCGGTCGGCGGGATATCCGGCCTGCGCGACGGGCAGTGGCTGCGGGTGGACGGGACGGCGGGAACCGTCGAAAGCCAAGTAAAAAGTGAAAAGTAAAAAGGCAAAAGTGAAGACCGATCGGTCTTCACTTTTGCCTTTTTACTTTTCACTTTTTACTTGGCTCTCACACCAGCAGGGCCAGCCGGGCGATGTTGGCCATCGCCTGGTCCATGACCGACTCCAGGGCGGACACGATCTCCTTCGGGTCGTAGATGGTCAGCCCGTCCTTCTGGACGGTCAGTGCCCCGGTCTGGGCCACCTTGGTCAGCTCGGCCACCAGTGCCGCCTTGTCCTTGGTGCCGTCTAGCAGCGGCACCAGGTGCCGGTCCAGGTCGTTCAGCCGGACCACCTCGTGACGGCGGTTGGTGGCCGTCGCCCCCTTCTGGGCCTGCAGCCGGGCTAGGTGCAGGGCGGTCGGCTTGGCCCCCGGGGTGCGGTTGAAGGTGATCGGCATGCCGTGCAGCTCGATCAGGTCCGACCCCATGTAGCAGTTCAACAGGCCGACGGCGATCACGCTGGTGTCGTCCACCGCCTGCTTCGGGTCGGCCGTCTCCCCGCCGATCAGCGCCCGGGCCTCCTTCCGCAGCACGTCGAACGGGACGGTGCCGGGGAAGTAGTTGGCCAGCACCTGCATGACCGCCTTCAGCAGCGGCCGGGTGGTGGCCATGCTCATCCCGCTCGGCGACCGGTAGTTGACGTTCGACTGCTCGTCGTTGAGCGGCACGCTGGGCAGCGGCTGGCCCTGGGCGTCCACCGGCTTGGCCGCGCTGGCCACGTGCAGCACCCGCAGCACCTCCGGGTTAACCGCCCAGTTCGGCTGCACCTTGTCCAGCACCAGCAGGGACTCCCGGAACATCCGGTTCCGCAGGAAGTCCATGTACTGCTCGGCCTGGATCTGGTCGGTGGCCAGCATGCGGAGGGTCTTCTCGATCTCCGGCCCGAAGTTGCCCGTCACCATCGTCCCGACCCGGCTCTCGCCCAGGTACTTCAGCCCCTTCGCCTTGGCCCGCTCGGCGAACTGGTGGAAGTACAGCGGGTTGTTGTTCTCCTCCAGGTGCTCGTGGTACAGGTAGTGGTCGGCCTGGTGGCGGAGGGTTTCGAGTTCCGTCTTGAGCAGCACGCTGTACGCGCTGCCGTCCTGGCGGACGCTCTGGGCCAGGAAGTCGAGCAGCGCCCGGGCCTGCTGGGTCCGCAGTTGGGGGGTGTTGAACCGGCCGGAGTGGTACCGCATCATGTCCCGGATCATGCCCCGCAGGTGCCACCCGGGGAACGTGTTGTACGAGATGTACGCGATCCCGTTCGGGGTGAGCTGCTTGGCGCAGATGTCCAGCACCTTCTCCTGGACGTGGTCCGGGATCCAGCTGAAGACGCCGTGGCAGATGACGTAGTCGAAGGTGCCGTCCTTGTCCGAAACGTCGGTGATGCTCTGGTGCTTGAGGGTGATGTTCTTCAGCCCCAAGTCCTTGACGATCGCCTGCCCGTCGGCGATCTGCCGGGCGGACAGGTCGACCCCGACGAACTGGCTGTCCGGCAGGTAGTCGGCCATCGGGATCAGGTTGCCGCCGGCGGCGCACCCGAGTTCCAGCACCCGGCACCGCTGGACCGGGGTGGGGCGGAGGCCGAACAGGGTGCCGATGGTGAACAGCCGGCTCGGGTGGGTCTGGGCGAACGGGTGGCTGTCGTAGGGGACTTCGTCGTAGCTGGTGTTCGACGGGGCGGCCGGGTTGGCGGTCGGGACGGCGGAGAGCATGTCGGCCATGAGTGCGGTATCCTGCCGGTGGTGACGGGCGGTTAGTGTTCCGACGGTCGGAGCGCATTCTCGGATTGCGGCCGCCCCGGTCAAGCCGCGGAGTCCGACGCATCGACCGGGAATGATCGACATTCGGCCGGCCGCGGCTTGACTGTTGCCGGCTCCCAATGACAATCCGCACCCCGAAAGCCCACGGATGACCATCCGTGGATGAGCCGGCAACGACGCCATCCCAATCCCGGAGTGAACGATGCGGCGGAAGCGGCTGATCCGGGCGCTGGCGGTCCCAGCTCTCATCGCGGCGGGGGCCGGACTGTGGCTCGTCTTGCAGGACAGCGTCCCGAATCTGGAGACGGCCGACCGGGTGACGCTCCTGTCGATTGACGGGCGCGACCGGAAGGTCGATGCCCCGCCGCTGGCGGGGGAAACGGTCCACGGCTACCCGCTCCTGGGCCGGGTGGAAATCTATGCCCCGGACGAGCGGCGCCGCCTCGGGGACGCTCTCCGCGAGGGGCTGCGGGGGCGGGGTGGGTCGTGGGCGGCTTGTTACTGGCCCAGGCATGTTTTGCGGGTCGAGCGGGGATGGTCGGTCACCGAGTACGTGATCTGCTTCCAGTGCGGTAATTACCAACGGTATGTGAACGGCGAGCGCCGGGTCGGCGGGCAGTTCGGCGAAGCCGTCCGCCCGGCGTTTGATGAGCCGTTGAAAGCCGCCGGGGTGCCGATCGCTCCGGAGTGAGGGATGTCTGCTCTGTCGAAATCCTGGCGAGCGGGGGGCGTCAGCCCCTGTTGGAGCGCCCCGCCAGACGCGCCAACAGGGAGCTGACGCCCCCCGCTCGCCAGGATTTCGACAGAGCAAGGGATGTCTACTGTGGGTTCGCCCACGGATGGTCATCCGTGGGCTTTCGCCCCCTTTGCCCTGGCCCGGTTGCACCCCGGCGGTCGGCGCCTAAAGATACTCCATCACGTTCCCCACCCGGTCCCGGCCTCATCATGCCCGCCACCATCGCCGATAGCTACAACCGTGACCTGATCGACGACGCTTACCGCCGGTGGCAGGCCGACCCGGCCGCCCTCGACCCGACCTGGCAGGCGTTCTTCGCCGGGGTCGAGTTCGCCGGCAACGGCGTCGCCGCCAAGCCCGGGGCGGCCCCCATCCCCGGCGACCTGCGGCTGCAGACCGGGGTCGTCCGGATGGTCTTCTGGCACCGCCAGGCCGGCCACTTCCTGGCCCACACCGACCCCCTCCAGGACCAGCCCCCCGCGGTCCCCAAGCAGCTCCAACTGGACACCTTCGGCCTGACCGACGCCGACCTGGAAAAGACGGTCGACGGGTCGATGTACTTCGGCATCAACGGGCCGGTCAAACTGGCCGACCTGCTGGCCGCCGTCCGGGCCACCTACTGCGGGCACATCGGCGTCGAGTACATGCACATCGACGACCTGGAGAAGCGGACCTGGCTGGCCGAGCGGATGGAGCCGACCCACAACCGGCCCCGGCTCGACCTGCGGCAGAAGTACCGGACGCTCATGACCCTGCACTGGGCGGCCCACTTCGAGAGCTACCTGCACACCAAGTACGTCGGCCAGAAGCGGTTCTCCCTGGAGGGGGGCGAGACGCTCCTGCCGATGCTCGACGCGATCGTCGAGAAGGCGCCGGGGCTGGGGGTCAAGGAGGTGGTCATCGGCATGGCCCACCGCGGCCGGCTGAACGTCCTGGCGAACACCCTCCGCAAGCCGTTCGAGCAGATCTTCAACGAGTTCGAGGACCTGTACCTGCCGGAGTCGACGAAAGACGGCGACGGGGACGTGAAGTACCACATGGGCTTCTCGGCCGACGTGGCCACGGCCGGCGGCGGGACCGTCCACCTGTCCCTGTCCCCGAACCCGAGCCACCTGGAGGCGGTCAACCCGGTGGTCGAGGGGCGGGTGCGGGCCAAGCAGCGGCTGCACAAGGACCAGGAGCGGACGACCGGGCTGCCGCTGCTCATCCACGGGGACGCGGCGTTCGCCGGCCAGGGGGTGGTGGCCGAGACGCTCAACCTGTCCAACCTGCACGGCTACCGGACCGGCGGGACGCTGCACATCGTCGTCAACAACCAGATCGGGTTCACCACCGCCCCGCAGGACGCTCGGTCCACGAAATACTGCACGGACATCGCCAAGTTCATCCAGGCGCCGATCTTCCACGTCCACGGGGAAGACCCGGAGGCCGCCGTGTACGTGTCCGAGCTGGCCCTGGAGTACCGCCAGCGGTTCAAGAGCGACGTGGTCATCGACCTGGTGTGCTACCGCAAGTACGGGCACAACGAGGGGGACGAGCCGAGCTTCACCCAGCCGGTCGAGTACCGCACGATCAAGGCCAAGAAGCCGGTCCCGCAGGTGTACACCGAGCGGCTGGTGGCCGAGGGGGCGATCAAGCCGGACGAGGCCGAGGCGATCAACGCCGAGTTCCGCCGGCACCTGGACGAAGCTCTGGCGGAGACGAAGGAAGAAGGGCCGAAGCCGAAGAAGATGGGCGGGTACGCCGACCGCTGGGGCGGGCTGACCAAGGAGTACAGCCACGCCCCGGCGGACACCAAGATCCCCGAGGAGGTCGCGGACAAGATCGCCCACCAGTTGGTGCAGGTGCCGGACGGGTTCCACTGGCACCCGACGGTCAAGAAGCTGGCCGACAAGCGGCGGGACGACATCCTCGGCAGGAAGCCGCTCGACTGGGGGACCGGGGAGGCGCTGGCGTTCGGCTCGCTGGTGCTGGAAGGGCACCTCGTCCGGCTGAGCGGCCAGGACAGCCGGCGGGGCACGTTCGCCCACCGGCACTCGTACTACTACGACCAGGAGACGGGGCAGGGGTACTGCCCGCTCGACCGGTTCGGCCAGGGGCAGGCGCCGTTCGACGTGTTCGACAGTTGCCTGAGCGAGACAGCGGTGCTCGGGTTCGAGTACGGGTACAGCCTGGACGACCCGGCCGCCCTGATCTTGTGGGAGGCCCAGTTCGGCGACTTCGCCAACGGGGCGCAGACGATCATCGACCAGTTCGTGTACAGCGGCGAGAGCAAGTGGAACCGGTCGAGCGGGCTGGTGATGCTGCTGCCGCACGGGTACGAGGGGCAGGGGCCGGAGCACTCGTCCGCCCGGCTGGAGCGGTTCCTCCAGGGGTGCGCCGAGGACAACGTCCAGGTGTGCAACTTCACCACCCCGGCCAACTACTTCCACGCCCTGCGGCGGCAGTTGAAGCGGACTTTCCGCAAGCCGCTGGTGGTCGTCACCCCGAAGTCGCTGCTGCGGCTGCCGGCCGCGGTGTCCCCGCTCGCCGAGTTCACCCAGGGCCAGTTCCACGAGGTGATTGACGACACCGTGAAGCCGGACGGGGTGCGGCGGGTGGTGCTGTGTAGCGGCAAGGTGTACTACGACCTGGCGGCCAAGCGGGCCGAGCTGAAGCGGGACGACGTGGCTTTAGTGCGAGTGGAGCAGCTCTACCCGTGGCCGACCGACCAACTGTCGGGCGTCCTGGGTCGCTACCGCCGGGCGACCGAGTGGGTGTGGTGTCAGGAGGAGTCGGAGAACATGGGCGGGTGGTTCTTCGTCGAGCCGCGGCTGCGGGGGATGGGGGTGCCGGTCGAGTTCGTGGGCCGGGATCCGAGCGCCAGCCCGGCGACCGGCTCGCACCACGTCCACAAGCACGAGCAGGCGGAGCTGATCGAGGCGGCGCTGACCAGGCCGGCCCCGCACCGGGTCGCCGGGGCGTGGCGGAAGCACGCCAGCGGGGCGGTGCCGACGGCGGCCACCCAGCGGACCAGCGCGGCGACCGAGGCCGCCGCCTCGCAGTGACTAACCGCCCGGGGATGAACCGATGACCCGCGTCACCCTGGTCGTGCTCGCGGCCCTGGCGGTCGGCTGCCCCGGCCGACCGCCGACTGCCACGGTGCCGACCCGGCCGACCGCCCGGGGCGGGGCAGCCACCCTGCCGACCGCCCGCGATCCCGGTCCGGCCGTGGATCAGCCGCCCGGGCACCCGGGGCCGCTGCTCACCGCCGACGCAATCCCGGCGGTCAAGCTCCATCGCGTCCCGGCCGGGACGCGGGTGTCGCGGTACTCGTACCCGGAAAGCTACCGCCCGCTGCACCACGGGCCGACCCCGGCCCCCGAACCGATCCCGGTCCTGCCCACCCGCACGCCGACCCAGGTGCTCGGCGACCTCCGGTTCTTGGCCCCTGGGTCCGACCGAGGGTGCGTCGCCCTGTCCCCGGACGGCCGGCGGCTGGCCCTCGGCAGTTGCGTGTTCGACGCGGCCACCGGCGCCCTCGACGCGGCCTACGACGTGGGCGGCAGCTCGGTCCACAAGCTGGCCTTCTCCCCGGACGGGGCGCTGCTGTACGCCAGCGAAGGGCCGGGCAGCAACGTCCCGACCCACGGCGGCATGCTCGCCGTCCGCGACGCGGCCAGCAAAGAGCAGGTGTTAACGCTCTCGGCGGCGGACTGGGGGCTGAGCGGCGACGGTCGCCTTTTGGCGACCCTGGAGAGCGTCCCCTATGACCCCTATGAGGGCAAACCCGGGCCTCGTCCCGCCCTTGCCCATTTTTATCCCGCCGTCCGCATCTACGACACGAAGACCTGGGTCGGGGTCGCCGCTTACCGGGTGAACGCTCCTTCGCCGACGGCCGTCGCCCTCAGCCCGGACGGGTCGCGGATCGTCCTCGGGTGCCACGACGGCGCCGTCCGGGTGTGGGATCGGGGGGCCAACAAGGAGGTACTCACCCTCCGCGACCTGTGCGAGACGCCGTACCCGACGCACAAGCCGGTCGTCCACCTGATCACGTTCAGCCCGGACGGCAAGACGCTGGCCGCCGCCAACGCCCGGCCGCACGACAGCAACACCCCGCGGGAGGTGGCATGGTGGCGGTGGCCGGACGGCAAGCGGGCCCACCGCAGACCCCACGGCCCGTACTACGACCCGACCGACCTCCGGTTCTCGCCGGACAACCGGTTCCTATACGTCGGCATTGGGGGCGGCGGCAAGGTGTGGGACGCGGCAACCGGGGAGGTCCGGGCGGAGTTGCTCCGGGACACCCACAAACGGGTCGTCCCGTACCTGGCGTTCGCCGCCTCCGATCGGGCGTGCGTGGCGGACGGCGGGCGGCCGAAACAGGTCGCCTTCCCGTCGCTCGACCCGCTCCCGTGGCCGGACCCGCCGTTCCGGGCGACCCCGCCGGAGCCGGGCTTCGCCACCGTCGCCCCGATGCCGCCGACCGCCCCGCCCCCCCAGACCCACCCCGGGTTCGACTTGCCCGACGGCGGCCGGGTGCGGGTGCTCCGGCCGTTCGACGAGCGGGAGGCCGGGTTCGAGCACACCGGCAGGGACGGCAAACGGGTCCGGCACTACGAGGCCGGGCGGACCGGGGGGTACGCCGTCTCCCCGGACGGCCGCGTCCTCGTCACCTGCGCCAGCGCGAGCGGCATCAGCTACGGGGCCTACGACTACGCCAAGTGGGAAAGCCCGATCCGATTCTGGGAGCTGGCCACCGGTCGGGAGCTGGGCGCCGTCCGGGTGTACCCGCGGGCGACCGGGTCCGGGTTCGTCTTCTCGCCCGACGGCACCCGGCTGGCCGTCCCCCACTCGGACGGGCTGGTCCGCCTCTGGGACGTCGCGACCCGCAAGCCGCTGCTGGCCCTCGACCCGAACGGGTACTGGCTGTGGCAGTTGTCGTTCTCGGCCGACGGCCGGTTCCTGGTGGCCGGCGACTACCGGGCCGCAACCCTGATCGTCTGGGATGCGACCGACCCGCCGAAGTGATGGCCGTCCGTACAATTCCGGGGTCGGACCCGTGTCCCGCGCCGGAGTCGAGCCGATGGCCGTCGTTCAGGTGAAGGTGCCGTCCCCCGGGGAGTCGGTCACGGAGGGGCGGATCGCCAAGTGGTACAAGCCGGCCGGCTCGGCGGTGAAAATCGACGAGCCGCTGTTCGAGCTGGAGTCGGACAAGGCGGCCCAGACCGTCACCGCCCAGACGGCCGGGGTGTTGGCGATCAAGGTGCCGGAGGGCGAGATCGTCCCGATCGGGGCGGTGGTGGCCGAGATCGACCCGGCCGGCGCCCCGACCGCGACCGAGGCGAGCGGGGGGCGTAAGCCCCCTGTTCCCGCCCCGGCCAAGGACGCCCCTTCCAGCCCGGACGCGCCAACAGGGGGCTTACGCCCCCCGCTCGCCCCGGAAGTCCGCACGTCGCCAGCGGCCAACCGCGTGCTGGCCGAGCGCGGCCTCGACCCATCGCAAGTCCCCGGCACCGGCCCCCGCGGGCTGGTCACCAAAGAGGATGCGGTCGGCTACCAGCCGCAAGCCAAGTCGAACGGGGCCGCCCCGACTCCCGACTCCCGACTCCCGACTCCCGACAAGAAGCGTGAGACGCGCCAGCCGATGAGCATGATCCGCCGGCGGATCGCCGAGCGGCTGCTCGAATCCCAGACCACCACCGCCACGCTCACCACCTTCAACGAGTGCGACCTGTCCGCGGTCATGGACCTGCGGGCCAAGTACAACGAGCGGTTCGAGAAGAAGCACGGGGTGAAGCTCGGGTTCATGTCGGTATTCGTGAAGGCAGCGGTCGAAGCCCTCAAGGCCTTCCCGGTGGTGAACGCCCGGCTCGACGGCACCGACCTGGTGATGCAGCACTTCTACGACATCAGCGTGGCCGTCAGCACCGAGAAGGGGCTGACTGTGCCCGTCATCCGCGACGCCGACGCCCTGTCCTTCGCGGACATCGAGAAGCGGATCGCCGAGCTGGCCAAGAAGGCGAAGGACGGCAAGCTGACCCCGGCCGACATGATGGGCGGCACCTTCACCATCACCAACGGCGGCACCTTCGGGTCGATGATGAGCACCCCGATCCTGAACCCGCCGCAGGCCGCCATCCTCGGGATGCACAGCATCCAGAAGCGGCCAATGGTGGTGAACGACCAGATCGCGATCCGGCCGATGATGTACCTGGCGCTCTCCTACGACCACCGGCAGATCGACGGCCGGGAGGCGGTCCAGTTCCTGGTGCGGATCAAGGAGTGCGTGGAGAACCCGGAGCGGATGCTGCTCGAAGTTTGAACCTGACAAGGTGACAAGGTGACAAGGTGACAAGGTGAGTCCTCTCAGCTCACCTTGTCACCTTGTCACCTTGTCACCTTGTCAGGCCCACCCAAGGGCTTGTCATGAGTCAGCGATTTGACCTGGTAGTGATCGGCGCCGGCCCTGGCGGGTACACCGCGGCCATCCGGGCGGCCCAGCTCGGCAAGAGCGTGGCGTGCGTCGAGAAGCGGGCCGGGCGGGCGCTCGGCGGGGTCTGCCTGAACGTCGGCTGCATTCCGAGCAAGGCGCTCCTGGATTCGAGCGAGCTGTTCGACCTCGCCCGGCATAAGTTCGCCAAGCACGGCATCAAGGTCGGCGACGTGCAGCTCGACCTGGCCGCCATGATGCGCCGCAAGGACGAGGTGGTGAAGGGGCTGACCGGCGGCATCGCCGGGCTGTTCAAGAAGTACAAGGTGACGCCGGTCTACGGGGCGGCGAAGCTGGCCGGCGGCACCAAGGTGGTCGTCACCGGCGACGACGGGGCGGTGACGGAGCTGGAGGCCGGCCACATCCTGCTGGCCACCGGCAGCGACGGCATCGAGCTGCCGTTCCTCAAGCACGACGGCAAGTTCGTCGTCGGCAGCACCGAGGCGCTGACGTTCGACGCGGTGCCGAAGCACCTGATCGTCGTCGGGGCCGGGTTCATCGGGCTGGAGTTGGGCAGCGTGTGGGCGCGGCTCGGGGCGAAGGTGACGGTGATCGAGAACCTGGCCCGCATCCTGCCGGCCACGGACGGGGAGGTCGCCGCCCAGATGCAAAAGCTGCTGACTAGGCAGGGGCTGGAGTTCCACCTGGAGACGAGGGTGACGGGGGCGACGGTCAAGGGCGGGGCCGTGACCCTCGCCGCCGAGACGAAGGACGGGCCGAAGGTCGAGTTCGCCGGCGACCGGGTGCTGGTGGCGGTCGGCCGCCGGCCGCACACCGCCGGGCTGGGGCTGGACGAGGTCGGCGTGCAGTACGACAAGAAGTCCGGCCGGGTCACGGTGGACAGGCAGTACCGCACCAACGTCCCGCACATCAGCGCGATCGGCGACCTGATCGACGGCCCGATGCTGGCCCACAAGGCGAGCGAGGAGGGCGTCGTCTTCGCCGAGCAACTGGCGGGCATGAAGCCGCACGTCAACTACGACGCCATCCCGAGCGTCATCTACACCTGGCCGGAGGTGGCCAGCGTCGGCCCGACCGAGGAGCAGTTGAAGGAGAAGGGGACGAAGTACAAGGTGGGCAAGTTCCCGTTCCTGGCCAGCGGCCGGGCGCGGTCGCTGGACGACACCGACGGGTTCGTCAAGGTGCTGACGGACGCGGCGACGGACCGGCTGTTGGCCGTCCACATCCTGGGGCCGCGGGCGAGCGAGCTGATCGCCGAGTGTGTCACGGTGCTGGAGTACAAGGGAAGTGCCGAGGACATCGCCCGGTGCACCCACGCCCACCCGACGCTGAGCGAGGCGGTCGGCGAGGCCGCCCGCGCCGCCTGGGCCGGGGCCGGGGTGAATTTCTGACATGCCGGACCGCCTGCCCGACCGGTGCCGCCCGGACAGCATCGCCGAATTCCGCGAAGCCGCCCTCCGGCGGTACGGCGACGGACTGGCACTAGCTGAAACCAAAGTCCGGGAGCGGCGGACCGGGGCGATTTATCTGTGGGGGTATGTGGTCGAGATGGTGCTGAAGGCAGCGGTGTTCGAGGCATTCGGGTATGATGTGTGTGATCAGATTTCGGCTGCCGACCTGCACGCGATCAAGGGGTTGGCCGCTGACCTCGGGTTGAACTGGCCGAAGAACGCGAACCTGCACCGGGTCGATTTGTGGGGCCAGGTTTTGGTCCGGATGCGAGTCGATGACCCGGCCGCATCCGATGCCAGTTTGGCCGATGCGGACGTCCTCCTGGCCCGGAGTGTGCGGGTGATGCGGTTGTGGCGGGAAACCCTCCGCTACCACCCGGACACAGCATACGACCACGAGGTCCAGGCCGTGCGGCAGGACTGTGAGTGGTTTCTCCGGTGGGCGGACGATCTGTGAGGTGAGCTGTGCCTGTCATCCAGAAGACCGTGGGCGGAGCGGACATCAGCCGTCACGCCGATCTAGTAGCTGCGCTGGCGGGCGAGTTGACCACTCCAACGGCGTTCGGCCAGCCGTTGGTTATGGAAGAAGAGTTCCCACGCACTGGCCGGCTCGGGGTAACGGTCGTTTGGGACCGGTTCGACCGAGTGTCCGACCTCGACCGCCCGTCCGTGATCCGCAAGGCATATGAGGTCGTCCACCCGAATAAGGCCAAGCGGATCGCGTTCGCGAACGGATACACAATCCCCGAAGGGGAGGGCGCCGGGCTGCTGCCGTACCGGGTCGATCTGGCCATCGCCGACGAGCCGCCACCTACAGAGGTGACGGACCGATGCCGGTCGGCGATGACGGAACTTGGCGCTTCTCTGCTACGTAACCCGGCGAAACCGGAATTGCGGTTTGCCACCTCAGACCAAGCGACTGACGGTCTGAAGGAACTGGTCCACCGGGTGCCGGAGTCCGCCGGCCTGTGGACGATCTACGCGGAGGCGAGATTCACCATGTGACCGGACCTGAGCATGAACCGCAAACCTGCTTCCAGCCCCGGGTGGTCGAAGGCGAAGCCGGTCGCGGTCAGCTTCGCCGGCACCGCCCGGGTGCTGCTCAACAGCGCCGCGTCGGCCAGCTCGCCGAACAGGAGCCGCAGGGCCGGGGCCGGCAGCGTCAGCAGGTACGGGCGGCCCAGCACCTTCGCCAGCACCCGGCCGAACACCCGGTTCGTCACCGGCTCCGGGGCCACGCAGTTCACCGGCCCGGTCAGCGAATCGGTTCTCAGCACGTGGCGCAGCGCCCGGGCCACGTCGCCGAGGGTGATCCAGCTCACCCACTGCCGGCCGCTGCCGAGCACCGCCCCGGCCCCGAGCCGGAACGCGGGAAGCTGCTTCGCCAGCGCCCCGCCCTTCGGCGACAGCACCACCCCGAGCCGCGGGTGAACCACCCGCACCCCGGCGACCGCCGCCGGCTCCGCGGCCGCCTCCCACTCCTTGCACACGTCTGCCAGGAAGCCGGTGCCCCGGGCCGAAGACTCGTCCAGAATCTCGTCCCCGCGGTCGCCGTAGACGCCGACCGCCGACGCCGACACGAACACCGCCGGCTTGCGGTCGAGCTTGGCGATCGCCTCGGCCATTCGTCGGGTCGGGCCGACCCGGCTGTCCCGGATGGCCCGCTTGCGGGACGCGGTCCACCGCCCGCCGGCGATGCTCTCGCCGGCCAGGTGCACGACCGCGTCGACGCCGGCCAGCGTCCGCGGATCGACCTCGGCGTCCGGGTTCCAGCTACGGGACGTGGTGCCGTCGCCGAGCGGCGTCGCTTCGCCGCGGACCAACCGAACGACCCGGTGCCCGCCGGCGGTCAGGGACTGGCACAGGTCGGTGCCGACCAGCCCCCGGCTGCCGGTGACAGCGACCGTCAGCCGCAGGGGCTGGCGAGAGTCGGGCGCCGGCATCGGGCGGCCTCCCGGCGGGTCAGTAGTCGCACGCCACCCCGACCGCGTAGAACTGCTCCCGGGTCTGGTCGAACTGGCCGAACGACGACCGCCCGGAGTAGTACTCGGCGAACAGCCGGACGGACGCCAGCCGCTGGTACGGGTTCCGCCACAGCCACCCGACCTGGGCGGTGAAATTGGCCACGTAGTCCTGGTCCCCGCGGTGGAACACGTGGACGGCGGCGAACGGGGTGCCGACCCACCCGCACGGCCGCAGGTCCGCCCACTCGGCCCCGTAGTCGAACCGCCACCGGCTTTCCCCGTGCGGCTGCGGCAGGTCGTAGAAGAAGGCGTACGACACCTGGCCGTAAAGCCGGAGCTGGTCGGCGAAGTACCGGCCGACCCCGACCACCACCTCGTCCTTGGCCCACCCGGGGATCGGGGTGGCCGGGAAGTTCCGCAGGTACTCGTCCCCGACGTGGGCGCTGGTGTGCTCGTACGCCAGCTTGGCGTGCCAGTCCCCCCACCGGGCGGTGAGCGGCACCCCGAACCGGTAGTCGGCGGCGATCAGGTCCTCCGGGGTGAGCCGGGTGTGCACCACCCCGAACAGGTCGAGCTGGTAGCTGGCGTCCCGGCCGGCCACGTCCGCCCGGAACAGGCCGACGGTGCCGCCGATGGACGTGTCCAGGGTGTAGTCGCCGGCGTAGTTCTTGAGCGAGCTGCCGAGCACCTGCATCCGCGGCTCCCGCTTGCTGGCCAGCGGCGGAGCCCACAGGAACCCGCCGGGCAGCGCGTTGATCACCGTCCCCTGCCAGGTGCACACCCGCAGCCCGCGGCGGACCGCCTCCTCCTGCATGAGCTGGTAGTCCAGGCTGCCGGGGAGCGGGGCGGCCGGGGGCGGGGTGACGGCCGGCGGGGCCAGGTACGGGTCGGCGGTCACCGGCGGCGGGTAGGCCGGCACCGGGGCGCCCAACTGCCGGCTCTCCTGGGTCGGGACGCCGCTCGGCTGGTCCGGCGGGACGGACGGCGGGGCGAGCTGGGGCGTGCCGAGCGACCCGGGCTGGACGGCGTTCACCGGGGCGGTTGGCGGCTCCTGGGCGACGGCCAGCCCGGCCGTCGCGGCCACGGCCAGCGCCGCCCGCCACCCCTTCCCGCCGAAGCCGACCGGACCGGCCATCGCGCCGCCTCCCCCGCGGGGCGGCCGGGCTTGAGGCCCGGGCCGTGGATTCCCCGCTCGGGGAGTATCGGCGGCCGGCAGAACCCCACTTGAAAGAGAATCGGGCAAAGCTTGCCCAGCTTCACTTCAACCACAAACAGCGGCCCGAAAGCCCACCCATGACAATGGGTGGGCGCGACGGCCTGCACCGGAAAACAGCGTCGCTGGGGCGGGGACGAAGTGCTTGCGGGTTCGCCCACGGACCGCGGTCCGTGGGCTTTCGGAGTTCCGCTTTAGGGCAACTGGACTTCGGCGGGCTGCAGCACCATCGGGTCTTGCCCGTCGGCGACGGCCGGCAGCTTGACCTCGCGGACGGTCCACCCCGGGTGCTGGATCTCGCCGGTGAACGGCGGCCGGCCGGTCACGTTCCCGACCACCCGCACGGCGGACGGGTCGAACCCCGGCTGCAGCGTCACCGACTCGCCCTCCTTGCCGGCCAGCACGGTGTCGATGACCAGGTGTTGCTTGAGTGCCTGCTGGGCCTTGCGGTGGATGTCCTTGACCGCGTCGCCGATCTGCGCGGCCGGCGCCCCGGAGATGTCCTCCATCAGGAAGTCCACCAGCCGGGCCTCGGCCTGCAACAGGGCGAGCACCCGCAGCGGCTCGCCGGACAGCTTCTTGGGGGCCGGTGGCGGAGGCGGGGCGACCGGGGTCGCGGTGCCGAGCAGCTCGTCGACCCGGGCGGCAATAGTCGGATCCTGGTTCGCCCGGCCGGCCACGGTCAGGCCCCAGAACGCCCGGCCGACGCTCCCGGCCCGGGCGATCATCGCCCCGGCCGCCAGCGCCGCCGTGAACACAACCCCGACCACCACCCCCAGCGCGAACATCTCCATTCCCGACCCCTCCCGGTGCGAGCCTTCGTAGGGTGATTGTTTTACTGCGAACACGCGGAACTGTCTCAACCCGCCCGAGGGCGCCGGCACTGCTCCCCCCTCTCCCCTTCGGGGGAGGGGCGGGGGGAGGGGTGATGCCTTCAGCCCATCGCTGCGGCTCCCAGGCCCCTGAGCCGGGTTGGGGTCGTGACCCCTCCCCCGGCCCCCTCCCGAAGCGGAGAGGGGAGCCAGGCAAACGATCTCCGGGGCTTGACCGGCCCGGCCCGGCGGTTTAGGATCGTCGGCTATCCCGCCGACCCGCGGGGGGCCGCCCCCCGCTCCGAGACTGCCCCGCCTCCCCGGGGTTCCCGCCCATGGGACTGACGCCTCGCCACACGGCCGCTCTGGCCGGGCTGTTGCTCGGCACCGCCGCCGTCGCCCAGCCGCCCCCGCCCCCCGGCCTCCCACAGCCGCGGATCACCACCGCGTTGCCGGCCGGGGCCAAGGCCGGGACGACGGTCGAGGTGGCCGTCACCGGCACCGACCTGGACGCGCCGGTCGGGCTGGTCTTTTCTCACCCCGGGATCACCGCCGAGTCGGTTCGCGTTCCGGAGCCGAAGCCCGACCCGAAGAAGAAGCCCGCCGCAAAGAAGGCCGCCCCAACTGCGGCGACCGTCACGTTCAAGGTGAGCGTCGCCGCGGGGGTGCCGGCCGGGTGGTACGACGTGCGGGTGTCGAACCGGTGGGGCGTCAGCAACCCGCGGGCGTTCGCCGTCGGCACCCGCCCCGAGGTGAACGAGGCCGAGCCGAACAACGACGTGCCGGAGGCCCAGCGGGTCGCCCTCGGCACCGTGGTGAACGGCGTCATCGCGTCGCCGACGGACGTGGACTACTCGGTGTTCGCCGGCAAGGCTGGGGAGCGGGTGACGCTCGCCTGCCAGAGCGGGGCGATCGACGGCCGGGCCAGGCCGCTGGTCGAGCTGTTCACCGCCGACGGCCGGCGGGTGGCCGGCGGACGGGCGTCCATCGACGGGGACGTGACGGTCGAGGCCACGCTGCCAGCGGACGGCGACTATTACATTCGGGTGTGCGAGTTCGCCTACCAGACCGGCGGTGCGGACCACTTCTACCGGCTGACCGTCGGCGGCGACCCGGGGAGGACGGGCCGCATCCCGCCGCCGATGGCCTTCCACGACGGCGTGGTTTCGACCCTCCCGGCCCACGCCGAGAGGGACGGCCCGAACGACACCGCCGCGGCGGCCGAGGCGATCCCGGTGCCGTGCGAGGTCGTCGGCCGGTTCGACCGCCCCGGCGATCGGGACGTGTTCAAGTTCGCCGCCAAGAAGGGCGAGCCGCTGGTGCTGGAACTGCTGGCCGATCGGGTCGGCGGGCCGAACGATGTGTTCCTGCGGGTCCGCGACTCGGCCGGCAAAGACCTGCTCGGCGACCTGGACGACGACCCGGATTCGCTCCACCCGACCGGGTTCGTCAGCCGGTCGAGCGACCCGCCGGCCACCCGGTTCACCCCGCCGGCGGACGGCCCCTACATCGCCGTCGTTGGGGCGCACGACTCGTCCACGGTGTTCGGCCCGCGGGCGGCGTACCGGCTGCGGGTCCGCCGGCCGGCCCCGGACTTCCGGGCGGTGGTGATGGCCCGCAGCAAGACCCAGCCGGACGCCCCGGTCCTGCGGGCCGGCGGCACGACGACGGTGGATGTGCTGGTCCACCGCATCGACGGGTTCACCGGCCCGGTCACGCTGACCGCCGCCGACCTGCCACCGGGCGTGACCGCCAAGCCGGGGCTGGTCGGCACCGGCCAGCGGTACGGGACGCTGGTGCTGTCGGCCGCGGCGAGCGCGAAGGAGTTCACCGGGCCGGTCCGGGTGGTGTGCGAGGCTCAGGCAGACGCCGGCACGCTGATCCGCGACGCCCGGCCGGCGTCGGTGACGTGGGGACTGCCGCAGAACGGGCAGAACGCCCCGACGGTCGGCCGGCTGGACCGGCAACTGGTGCTGGCCGTCCGCCCGGCCCCGGCCCCGTTCCGGCTGGTCGCGGACGTTAGCCCGGCGGCCCTGACGGTCAAGCCGGGGACCAAGGTGACGGTCCCGGTGCGGGTCGAGTGGCAGCGGTTCGCCCCGCGGAAGGGGCCGCTGACCGTGCAGGGCGAGCCGACCCAGCCGGGGCAGAACCAGCCGATCACCGTGACCGCCCCGCCGGTGCCGCCCGGCCAGCGGACGGCGACCGTCACCCTGGACGTGCGGGCGAACACCCCGCCCGGCCGGTACGCCGTCGTGCTGCGGGGCGAGACAGCGGTGCCGGACCCCGCAGCACGACGGCGGCCGTCACCGCCGTCGGGTTCGCCGAGTCGATCGAAGTGACCGTGCTGCCGAAGAAGTAACACCCGTCTCGTTCCCACGCTCGGCGTGGGAACGGGCGGAGCGACGCTCCGCGTCGCGGGCTGGTGGGGCAGGCGCCGCCCGGACACTCGGGACGCAGAGCGTCCCGGCCGTGCGTTCCGACGCCGCGCGTGGGAACGAGGAGTGTGAGGGGACTGGGCGTCGGGAGTGTGACGAATCGTGCGCCCGCTGTCGGGCGGGATCGGAGATTGTATGGCTGGCATGCTGCTGCTCCTGGCGATCGCCGCGGACCCGGCCCCGATCCCGCCGGTGCCGCTGGTCCGGCTCACCCCGGTCCGGTACGAGGCGGACGTGGCCCCGCTGTTCGCCGCGAAATGCACCGTCTGCCACAGCGGCAAGCAGACCGAGGGGCGGCTCGACCTGGGCACCTACGCCGGGCTGATGAAGGGGGGCAAGAGGGGGCCGGCGGTCGTCCCCGGGAAGGCCGGCCAGAGCCTGCTCTGGCTGATGAGCACCCACCGCAAGAAGCCGGTGATGCCGCCCAAGTCGGAGGACAACCCGCTCACCCCGCGGGAGGCGGCCGTGCTGCAACTGTGGATCGACGGCGGGGCGGTCGGCCCGGCCACCGAGGCGAAACCGCCCCGGCCGCGGATCGCCGTCGGGCTGCCGCCGGCAATAGTCACGCCCGTCCGGGCCGTCGCCGTCGCCCCGGACAAGTCGGCCGTCGCCGCCGGCCGGGGGAACAAGGCGTTCCTCCTCGACCCGAAGACCGGGACCGTGGTCCGCCCGCTGGTCGACCCGACGGTGACGGCCGCCGACGGCAAGCCGGCCGGGGCCGCCCACCGGTCGCTGGTCGAGGCGATGGCGTTCAGCCCGGACGGCAAGACGCTCGCCACGGGCAGCTTCCAGGAGCTGACCCTGTGGGACGTGGCCACCGGCAAGGTGCAACGGCGGATCGACGGGTTCGCCGACCGGGTGGTCGCCCTGACCTTCTCGGCGGACGGCAAGCGGCTGGCCGCGGCCGGCGGCGCCCCGACCGAGGACGGCGAGGTGAAGGTGTTCGACCCGGCCAGCGGCAAGCTGCTGCTCGACCTGCCGGCCGCCCACTCGGACACCGTGTTCGGGGTGGCGTTCAGCCCGGACGGCAAGCTGCTGGCCACCGGCTCGGCGGACAAGTTCGCCAAGGTGTTCGACGCGGTCACCGGCAAGCCGGTGCGGACGTTCGAGGGACACACCCAGCACGTGTTGGACGTGGCCTGGGCGGCGGACGGCAAGCGGCTGGTGTCCGCCGGGGCGGACGCGGTGCTCAAGGTGTGGGACGTGGGCACCGGGGAGAAGGTGCGGGACGTGCCGGGGCACAAGCTGCAGATCACCCGGCTGGCGGCCGTCGGCAAGGGGCCGACGGTGCTGACCGCCGGCGGGGACGGGACGGTCCGGCTGTACAACGCGGACACCGGCGGGCAGATGCGGACGTACCCCGGGGCGGCCGACTTCGTGTACGCGGTGGCGGCCAGCCCGGACGGGGCGGTGGTGGCGGCCGGCGGGGAGGACGGGTTCGCCCGGCTGTACGACGGGGCGAGCGGCAAGCTGTTGGCCGCCGTCCGCCCGGGGGTGGACGCCCCACCGGCGAAGAAAAAGTGAAAGAACAAAGAGTCTGCGTCGTATTTAAGGGTAAGTAGCGATCACTGTCCCGGGCCGAGGAAGCGCGGCCCGGGACACGACGGCGAGCCGGGAGGGCGAGCGCCTGGGTGAACGGCCAGTGCGGGCCGTCCGCCCGGACGCTTCCTCCCGGCTCGCTTTTTGGTTAGGCTGGGGCGTCGACTTCCGCCCGTCAGCCTGCCGAACATCGCACACCCGTCCCGGGGGCACCATGACCCCGCCCGACCCGATCCCCCAACCGGCCGCATCCGGCCGCCTGCCACCGCCCGGCCCGCCGACTGACGCCACAACCGGATTCTCGGATGGCGGCGACATCGACCCGCCGCCGGGGTACGTGATCGAGCGGGAGGTGGGCCGCAGTGCGCCGGGGAGCACCAATTGCCTTGCCCGACAGGTGCTGACGGGTCGATTGGTGTTCCTCCGGCTCTACCACCGCCCAACGCTGCTCCAGATCGCCCGTGTGAGGCGAGTCGCCGAGGTGCTGGCTCGGGTCGTTCACCCTGGTGTCGAGCAGGTATATGGGGCCGGCGTGCTCGCCGGCCGGCTGTTCATCGCGACCGAGTACCTGGCGGGCGGCAGCCTGGCCGACCGCCTAGCCGCGGGGCCACTGCCTGCATCCGAAACCGCCGAAGTGCTCGCCGCCGTCGCCCAGGGGCTGCACGCCGCTCACACGGCCGGGCTGGTACACCGGAACGTCAACCCGGCGAACGTCCTGTTCACCCCCGATGGCCGGGCGAAGGTCGCCGACTTTTGGCTCGGCCAGGTGCTCGCGGACGACGCCCCCAAGCCGGCCGGGATGATCTTCGGAACGCCGGCGTACATGGCCCCGGAGCAGGCCCGCGGCGACACCCGGGCGGTCTGGCCGGCGACCGACGTGTGGGCGGTCGGGGTCATGCTCTACCAGTGCCTGACCGGCCGGGTGCCGTGGCCGTCGACCGCCCCGATCGATCTACTGCGGTTCTTGATCGAGGGGCGGGTGCCGTCTTCGCGGATACGGAACGGTCAGCTCGACCCCGTACCAGAAGCCATCTGCCGGAAGTGTCTGGCGAAACGGCCGGAAGATCGCTACCCGACGGCCGCCGCCCTGGCCGATGACCTGACCCGGTGGCGGGCAGGTCGGCCGGTCGCGGTCGCCGGCGGCCGGGTGCGGCGGGCGCTGGCCTGCGTCCGCGGCCGGTGACGGCCACGCCTACTGCCGCACCCGCTTGGCGTACTCGGCTTGCAGTCGCTTCGTCACCGGGCCGACCGGGTACTCGCGGCCGTCGATCCCGCCGACCGCCGTCACCTCGACCGCCGTCCCGGTGATGAACACCTCGGTCGCCATCTCCAGTTCGTCCGGCCAGATCGGCCGCTCCACCACCTTGAAGCCCTGCCCCCGGGCCAGGTCGATGACCGTCTGCCGGGTGATCCCGTTCAGGAAGCAGTCCGGGTCCGGGGTGTGCAGCTCGCCGTCCATGACGAAGAACAGGTTGGCCCCGGTCGCCTCGGCCACCCGGCCGCGGTAGTCGAGCATGAACGCGTCCTGGAACCCGGCGGCCACCGCCTCGTCCCGGGCCAGGGTGCAGATGACGTACAGGCCGGCGCACTTGGCCGCCGTCGGGGCGCTCTCCGGGCTGGGCCGCTTCCACTTGCTGGTCTTCAGCCTGATCGACCCGCCGCCGTAGTACGACGGCCACTCCCAGGTGATGACGGCGACGTGCGTCTTGGTCCCGGCGGCGGACACCCCCAGCGCCTCCGGCCCCCGCCAGGCGATCATCCGGACGTAGGCGTCGGTGAACTTGTTGCCGGCCAGCACCGCCGCCTTGGCCGCGTCCAGCTCCTCCACGGAGTACGGCAGGGTGAGGGAAGTGAGCTTGGCCGAGGCGTGCAGCCGGTGGCTGTGGTCGGTGCCGCGGAACACCTTCCCGCCGTACGCCCGCTCCCCCTCGAACACGGCGTTCCCGTAGTGCAGGCTGTGGGCGCACACGTGCACCTTCGCCTCCCGCCACGGGACGAGCGTGCCGTTCAGCCAGATCACCCCGTCGCGGTCGTCGAGCGGCAGCATCGCCGGCCTCCCCTGTCGGTCCCCGGGTTCACCCGCGGATATGGTATCCGACCCGGCCGGCCGCGTGTGCCATACTTCCCCGACGCGGCCGCCGGTCCGGCTCGGCCGCGGGAGGAGAATTCACCCATGCCCGAACCCACCGTCGCCACGACCGTCCGGCTCGGCCCTGGCGGCCCGCCGACCGTCGGTGCCGGGGCTCGGTTCCCGTACCTGGCCCCGCCGCTGGCCGCCGGGGAACTCGGCCGGCTCGGCGGATACCGGGTGCTGGGGGTGCTCGGGCGGGGCGGGATGGGGGTGGTGTTCCTGGCCGAAGACCCGCACCTGGAGCGGCGGGTGGCCCTGAAGGTGCTGCCGCCGGAGCTGGCCGACGCCGAGGCCAAGGCCCGGTTCCTGCGGGAGGCGAAGGCGCAGGCGGCCATCGACCACGACCACGTGGTCGCCGCCCACCAGGTCGGGGAGGACCGCGGGGTGCCGTTCATCGCCATGCCGCTGCTGACCGGGCAGACGCTGGCGGCGGCCCTGGCCGAGCAGGGGGCGCTGCCGGTCGCCGAGGTGGTGCGGGTCGGCCGGGAGGCGGCCGACGGGCTGGCCGCCGCCCACGACCGCGGGCTGATGCACCGGGACGTGAAGCCGGCCAACCTGTGGCTGGAGGGGAGCCGGCGGCGGGTGAAGATCCTGGACTTCGGGCTGGCCCGGGGGACTGCCCCGACGGCCCGGCTCGGGGAGCCGCTGACGGAGCAGGGGATCACCGTCGGCACCCCGCACTACATGGCCCCGGAGCAGGCCCAGGGGCGGCCGACCGACCCGCGGGCGGACCTGTTCAGCCTGGGGGTGGTGCTGTACGAGGCGGCCACCGGGGTGCGGCCGTTCACCGGCCCGGACGGGATGGCGGTGATGGCGGCCGTCGTCACCGACACCCCGCCCCCGCCGGCCGCCGTCAACCCGGCGGTGCCGGCCGCGCTGAGCGAGCTGATCGTCCGGCTGCTGGCCAAAGACCCGGCCGGCCGGCCGGCGTCCGCCGCCGCCGTGGCCGCCGAGCTGCGGCGGATCGAGGGAACCGGGCGGTGGCAGGCGTCCCGGAAGAAGCGGCTCCGCCACGCCCCGCGACCCGCCCGGCCGGACCGCCGGGCGGTCTGGCTGGCGGCCGTCGGGGTGTCGCTGACGCTGGCCGCCGCCGGGGCGGCCGTCGCCCTCCTGCCGGTCGTCCTCCCGCGGGTCGCGGGCGGCGAGTTCGGCCCCGGCACCCGGCTGACCGACCTGGCTCTGCAGGCCGGCGGGACGGTGCAACTGGCGGACGGGGGCACCTACGCCGGCGGCGCGGCCCTGCCGCCGCTGCCCCACCACCCGACGGCGGTGGCCCTGGACGGGGTGCCGGCCGGCGACTGGGCGGAGCTGTTCGACACCCTGTGCAAGACCGACACCGTGGCCCGGGTGGAGCTGACCGCCTGCCCGGTGTCCGACGACGAGCTGGGCCACCTGACCCGGGACCGGATCGGCGGCCGACTGGCCGCCCTGTCGCTGACCGACTGCCCACGGGTGACGGCGGCCGGGCTGGTCGCCCTCGGCCGGCTGCCGGAGCTGCGCCGCCTGACGCTCACCCGCTGCGGGCTGACCCCGGACCAGGCCCGGGAGCTGGCCGCCGCCCTGCCCCGCTGCCGGATCGAGTGCGACGGGGCTGTGACCGAGCCGCGGTGACCGGTTAGAATGCGGTGGGCACAGCGGAGGGCCGGCGATGACGTACACCGGGCACATGCGGGACGGGGGGTGGTGTTCGACGGCCCGACCCCGTTTCCCGACGGGACGGCTGTGCGGGTCGTTGTGATTGCGAACGGGACGGCGAGTTCACCGCCAGATGCCGAAACCGACGTGGACGTCCCGTTCATCTATGAGCCGCCACCACCGTCTTCTTGTGACGGTCGATGATCCGCCTCGCCCGACCGACGGGGCGGTGACGGTCAGCGCCGAGGAGCGGGCGAGGAACTCTGGGCGGATGACGATGAGTACGAGCGGTTCCCGGCCGCCGTCCGCGAGACCCGTCAAGAGTAGGGCGGGTCAAGCCGGCTCCGCGGCGCCGACCCGCCGCACCCGGCAACCGTTTCCCGCCCGACCGGTGGCAAGGGCCGGGGGAGGGCGAGGCTCCTGCCGAGCCGCCAGCCTGCGGCAACCGCCGTCACACACGACCGGTGACTGTCGCCGGGTGTCCATCCGCCCGTTGCCACGC
>JAXMAZ010000001.1:0-3086 GCA_046350115.1 Gemmataceae bacterium | reverse complement strand
ACCGGCGCGGATATTGCCACCGACGGGGCAGTCGCCGACTGCCGCGCCAAGTTGGCCGGCTTGCGGGCGAACGAGTGTGTCCTGTTCGCCGCCCCCGACAACGGGTTCTTCACCGCCCGGTCGTTCGGCGGGGTCTGGGACGCCACCGCCGTCGGCTGGAAAGGGCTGGACTTCTTCGAGACGGGCGACGGCATCACCTTCCCGGTCCTGTTCCGCAAGACCGAAGGCGGGATGGGGCTCCGTCTGATCGGCCAGACGACGACGTGGTACGCGACGGAAATTCGGTGCGCGGGTGGGGCGACGGAATTCGCGGTGCCGTACTGCCCGCCCGACTCGCTGGACGGGAGCGGGGTGGACTCGGACCCGGCCGGCGACTGCGCCGACCTGGCCGGTTGCGAAGACCACACGTTCCGCGTGCGGGTGTCGTGTGCGACGTGTGACGCCGACCCGGGCGGCGCGACCCGGGCGAGGGTGACGGCCTGTGCTACCTTCGGGGCCACCCCGGTCACCCTCTACGTCACCATCACCGCCGTGACCGGGACGTGTAACGCCGCCCTGGTGGGCGTCACCGTCCCGGTGTACTACACGGCCGCGAGCGGCTACATCCCGCTCCAGACCGACGTTGACGCTCTGGGCATTGCCTGTTTGGCGTCGGGCGGGTACGGCGGCGCCCCGCTGGGCGTCGGCATGGGCTACCTGTTCCAGCTCACCGGCTGCAACATCTACGGGTTCGCCGCGAACGGGTACGACGGGGTGAGCCCGCCAACGAGCACCGACCCGTTCGTATTCGAGGGGACGTGGTCGAAGCCCACCGGGGCCGACCCGTGCTGCCTCGGCGGGTTCGGCGGCACGATCGACTTCACGGTTTCGGAGGACGCGCCGTGAGCCGCGAGGAGACGCGGCGGCGGCTGGCCGCGAAGAACCCCAAGTACGCCGCCCTGTGGGGGCTGCCCGGCCCGGGGGCGGATGAACCCGCCGCGCCGCCGCCGGGCCGGTGGCTCCGCATCCCCGACCCCCCGCCGGTCGCCTTCACCCCGACCAAGCCCCGGGCCGTCGTCACCGTGGCCGTGGGCGACGAGGGGCGGGCGCTGCTCGGGGCGAGCGGCGGGCACCTCGGGCGCTACGCCGCGGAATGCGACGCCGACTTCATCGTGCTCGACGACTGGCCCGGCCCCGACGGCTGGCCGATGGGGGCGAAACTCCGGCTCGGCCGCGTGCTCGACTTGGGGTACGAGCAGGTCGCGTACATCGACGCCGACGTGCTGGCGCGGCCCGGCGCGGTGGACTTGTTCGACCTGTGCCCGCCGGACGAGTTCGGCATCTGCGACGAATTGACGTGGCACCGGCGGCAGCCGCAGCACGGGCTGGAGGCGGGGTTCGCCCGGTTCCGGCGGGCGATGGGGCTCAGCACCGGGCCGCTGGAGTGGTACGGCAACGCGGGCGTCATGGTGTTCGGGCAGTCGCACCGCGAGGTGTTGACGCCGCCCGCGGAGCTGTGGGTGGAGGACGCCGGGCTCAACCGCCACTGCGCGGAACAGCACCTCTGGAACGCCCGGCTGATGGCAGGCGGCGCCCGGGTCAAGCACCTGCCGCGGCCGGCCAACTGGCAGTCGTGGACGTGCTCGGACATGCTCCGGCTGGCGCCGGCGAGCGCCTTACTCCACTGGTCCGGGGCCGGCCGGAACCGGGCCGGGCGGGTGCGGGCCATCACCGCCGCGGCCGCGGCGAATCCGTGGCCCGGGGACGAGTGGGTGCCGCCCGCCGCCCTGTTCCCCGCCGGCCCCCCGCCGCACAGCATCGACCCGACCCACGCCCGCATGATCCGCGACGAGTTGATGACCGGCAGGTACGGGCGCGTCCTCGAGGTGGGCTGCTGGCACGGCTACAGCACCAGCGCGTTCCTCGACGCCTACCGCAGCGGCCAAGTCGGCGAGGTGCATCTGTGCGAGCCGTACCCGCGGCCGGAGTTGCGGCGGGTCATTGACTGGCACGCCCGCGACCAACTCAGCTACCGCGTCACGCTCCACGAGAAGACGAGCTACGACCTGCTGACGGCCGACGCAAACTTCGACTTCGCCTTCCTCGACGGCGACCACGCCGAGGCGGCCGTGCGCGACGAGGCGTACCGGCTCGCGGTCGCCGGGTGCCGCACGATCTTCGCCCACGACGTGAGCCCGGCCAGCCACGAGAAGTACGGCACCGACCCGGGGCCGCGGGTGCTGCCGGCCCTGCTGGAGTCGATGGGCTACGACGTGGCCGTGGACGACAAGCCCCGGCCCGGGGAGCGGACGGAGCGGGGGCTGCTCAAGGCCACCCGGCGGAAGCCGACGCCGCCCGCAGTCCGGCTGTCGGTCGTGGTGGCGACGAAGGGGCGGGACACGCTTGCCCGCGCCCTCGCCAGCATCGCCACGCAGCTGCGGCCGGGGGACGAGTTGATCGTCCAGTGTGACGATTCCGGGGACGTGGGCGCCACCCCGCGCACGGCCGGGGTGCGGAAGGCCACCGGCACGCACCTCCTGTTCATGGACGACGACGACGTGTACACGCCCGGCGCGCTGGACGTGGTCCGGGCGGCGATGCTGGCCGCCCCGGGGCGGTGCCACCTGTTCGGCATGACCAGCGGGCAGGGGTGGACGCTGCCCCACGGCGACCGTGATGTGCGGGTGGGGAACGTGTCCACGCAGATGTTCGTGTGCCCGAACGACAAGGCCCGGTTGGGCGAGTGGGGGCCGCGGCGGACGGGGGATTTCGACTTCATCCGATCGACGCTGGACAAGCACGAACAACCGCCGGTGTGGCACGACGAGGTAATCGCGGTCTGGCGTCCCGCGTAGCCCCCACACTCCGGGTACATTCGCCCGCCCGGAGCCGCAAATGATCCGCTTGGTGCCCGTCCTGGGGCTGCTCCTCACCCCGTCGCCGGGGGCTCTCGCCCAGCCCCCGGCGATCCCGCCCGCCGTCGTCACCGAGGCCGCCGCCGCGAAGGTGCCGGCGCTCCCCGCCCAGCCGGTGAAGGCGAAGGTGGGGGAGTTGGTGACGTTCGAGGTGCGGGGGGAGGCGGTCGGCTACCAGGCCGCGTTCGACGC